>NZ_JAEULZ010000031.1 GCF_016793485.1 Mesorhizobium sp.
CCGCGCCCCGCCGGTGTTCTTGCCCCGACGGAGGACACGGCCGTTGCCGCTGGTCTCCGCAAGGGCCCGGACCTGGGGGTTCATCACCCAGCCAGCGCGACCGCAGCGCTGACCGATCCGGCACCGCCGCCCTCCCTGATACCCGGTGCGCACCAGGTTCCCGTGAGGGCGATGGCAGGGAGTATGCGGGAGGTTGGGAGGGGTGTGGAGAAAGAAAATCTGCTTCGTTTGGAATTTCAGGCAGTTGCTGGAAATCGGGCGCGATTGTTTTCACACTTTGGCGTGCTTCACGGCGGCGAACAATCGGCCCGCGCCGCCGCGCGCGTGGTCGAGGATGCGTGGTTAAGGCGATCTGGGGTTCATCGCTCGGCTGAACGATAACTAGGCCCCAAGATAGTAGCTGGTGAAGAGCGAAGTCAGTCCTGCAAGACTCACTACTAGTTGCCCTAGAACGAGTTTCGAACCGAAGCCGGTGACGGCCATCGCCACCACGGCAGACATCGCAAAGTTGCCGAAGCCGACGGCAGATATGAAGAACAAACCGTCAGAGAGCTCGGCGGATAAGAAGCCGGGAAACGACAGAACAACGAGGCTCGCCGCAAAGAACATTGCGCTCAGGATGATTGCTACACTGCCGGGTGGTTGCAGGTTCGTTGCGGCACGAATGGCATCCTGTGGACCATCTATGGTGCCTGCCTGCCATCGAACCAATGCGAGAAAGCCTCGCAGACAAATGAGAACCAAGATTATCTGGCAACCGGCTGCGAGCAACAAGAAAAGCAAAATTAGTGACATCATTCAGTCTTTCAAAATCGCGTCGATCTATTCCCAACAATATTCGGCTTCAAGGCGATCAGGGGATCGTGGAGAATAGAGCTAGAACCCGATCTTCCTAAGTATTCCCGGCGCAAAGATAATGAAAAGTGCGGCGAATGGGCAGCCATAAACCGCAACCATAGCCCACTTTGCAGCCTTGTTACCGGCCTTCGCGGCACGCCATAAAGCTGTAAAGATCGGTATGTTGCTCGTCCCTGTGAATGGCTTGAACCTATCCGGTTCTCGGGCGTGGTCGCGGTCTGCGAGGCGTGCCCCGTATGCGTGGGAGACGGCCGCGAGCACCATAACAAGTGCCATCGCAGCAATCACATATGAGTTCCCGCCGCGTAATCCAATTAGCAGCAGCAGTGCTATTGCGAAGAGTCCGCCTATGGCAATTAATAAAGTGCCAGCCCGCATCAATAACTCCCTACCGGCATACTATAGACTGCTCAGTAGGTCGCCGTGATCCGGTGCGAAAAGCGATGGTAAAAACAAATAATAAGCCAACCACCAATGCGGCATAGACATTACCAACCATGCCGAGCACCGAATACGTAGCGAAAGAGCCAACGACGATTGTCACCCATTTGCCGAATAGCCATAGCGGATAGAGTTTGTGGAGCATGATAGATAAATAGGTGTGTTGTCAGCCAGCGCAATCGAAGCAACTACTATCCAGGTTGTAAAACGATAGCGAAGGCAGAGAAGAGATTTTATCGCCTTCATGAGGTCTTGTCGTGGCGGGCGCGAATAAGCGATTTGAATATCTCTTTGCCCGCAGGGTACTTCCACTCGATCTCTGAAAATTTCGCTTGCTTTAGCAGTTTCTTGGTTCGTCGATCGAGAGCCAGCCCGATTGGAGTGACAACGGCAACAGATATCACCGCCCATAAAATCAATACCTTGCTTGGGGTTCCATCGAGCCACGAGATGATTGCAAGAATAACTGGAAGCGCTGCGATAATGGCAAGAATGAGTTGCCAGAACATCGTAGAATTTATCTTCGAATGCTGTTCTTTAGTTAGAACGTAAGTCGGAAGTTTCGGAGATGGACGGTAGAGGATGGTTCCGTCAGGTTGCTCCGCCCAGTTCATTCCTTGAGGCATGTCGCGTCCCTCTACACGTAAGGAAATGATACCGAAACGTTCCTTAAGATTTTATTGGTTCTGACGAGGCACAGTGGAACATCGACGTGACATGGCTGGGGCGCCTGGATTCGAACCAGGGAATGGCGGTACCAAAAACCGCTGCCTTACCGCTTGGCTACGCCCCATCGCGTCAAAGGCTGGAAACGAGCGGCCTTATAGCAGCGTCGTTGAAAAGCACAATCGCGCCCGGGACGCCCTTGGGCAGATTCCGCGAGGCGTCCATGTCAATTGTCCGGCGGCAGCAATTTCAGTCGTGCGACCGTTCGCTCCAGACGGCAAGTTCGTTGCCGGCCGGATCGCGGAAATGGAAGCGCCGGCCGCCCGGGAATTCAAAGATCGGTTTCACGATGCTGCCGCCCGCGGCCTCCACCTCGGCTAGAGTGGCCTCCAAATCCTCCGAGTAGAGAATGGGCAGGGGTCGGGACGGACCTTCGGCAGCATCGGTGTGGAAACCGCCGTCCAGCCCTTCCTCGAAAGCAGAGTAGGTCGGGCCGTAGTCTGTGAAGCTCCAGCCGAAGGCGGCGCTGTAGAAGGCTTTGACGCTGTCGAGCGTTCCTCCTGTCGCGGGCATTTCGAGATAATCGAGTTTTCCGGTTTGCCGCATGATACGCTCCTTACATGTATGTTCCCTTTATGTTCTAAAGCAGCCCGAAAATTCACGCAAGCTTTCCGCTGGGTGAATTTTGTGACGCTAAGCCTGACAGCCTAATCGATTGTAGAGCCGGCTGCGGATTGCGTTTCGCAGTGCAGCATTTTATGCGCTCCGGGAGATTGGCGGGTTCACCGACTTTCGGCGAGGAGCGGGAATGACGAAGTGGGTCTATACATTCGGCGACGGAGAGGCCGAAGGACGGGCAGGGGACCGCGACCTGCTCGGCGGCAAGGGCGCAAATCTCGCCGAGATGTGTCGTCTGGGCCTTCCGGTGCCGCCGGGCTTCACCATAACCGCCGAGGCCTGCAACGCCTACTATGCAGCTTCCCGGTCCTATCCCGATACGCTGGCAGGGCAGGTCGGCGAGGCACTGGCGCATCTGGAAAGGCTGACGGGCCGCCGCCTCGGCGATGCGTCGCGCCTGTTGCTCGTTTCGGTGCGTTCGGGCGCTCGCGCGTCGATGCCGGGCATGATGGACACGGTGCTCAACCTCGGCCTCAACGACGCGACCGTCGAGGCGCTGGCGACGGAATCCGGCGACGCGCGCTTTGCCTATGACAGCTATCGCCGCTTCATCCAGATGTACTCGGATGTGGTGCTCGGAGTCGACCACGAGGTGTTCGAGGAGATACTCGAGGACGAGAAGGCGAACCGCGGCGCGGAACTGGACACGGAACTGTCGGCCGACGACTGGAAGGCGGTCATCGGACTTTACAAGGCGAGGGTCGAGGAAGAGGCTGGCGCGCCGTTTCCGCAGGAGCCCGAGCAACAGCTCTGGGGCGCTATCGGCGCGGTCTTTTCGAGCTGGATGAACGCGCGCGCAATCACCTACCGCCGCCTGCACGACATTCCCGAGGACTGGGGCACGGCCGTCAACGTCCAGGCCATGGTGTTCGGCAACATGGGCGAGACGTCGGCGACCGGCGTCGCCTTCACCCGCAATCCGTCGACGGGTGAGAAGACTCTCTACGGCGAGTTCCTCGTCAACGCGCAGGGCGAAGACGTGGTGGCCGGCATCCGCACGCCGCAGAACATCACCGAGGCGGCGCGCATCGATGCGGGCTCCGACAAGCCGTCGCTGGAAAAGATCATGCCGGAGGCCTTCGCCTCCTTCGTGGCGATCTCGCAGAAGCTCGAGAAGCACTACCGCGACATGCAGGACCTGGAGTTCACGATCGAGCGCGGCAAGCTCTGGATGCTGCAGACGCGATCCGGAAAGCGCACCGCCAAGGCGGCACTGCGGATAGCGGTCGACATGGCCTCCGAAGGCCTGATCTCACGCGAGGAAGCGGTGGTGCGCGTCGATCCGAGCTCGCTCGACCAGTTGCTTCACCCGACCATCGACCCGAAGGCAACGCGAGATGTTATAGCGATGGGCTTGCCGGCGTCGCCGGGGGCGGCGACGGGCGAGATCGCTTTCTCCTCGCACGAGGCCGAGGACATGAAGGCGATCGGCAAGCGGGTGATCCTCGTTCGCGTCGAGACGAGCCCCGAGGATATCCACGGCATGCACGCGGCCGAGGGAATTTTGACCACACGCGGCGGCATGACCAGCCACGCGGCGGTGGTGGCGCGCGGCATGGGCAAGCCCTGCGTGTCGGGCGCGGGAACGCTTCGGGTGGACTACCGCGCCGGCACATTGACGGCGATGGGCCGAACTTTTCGCAAGGGGGACGTCATCACGGTGGACGGCGGTACCGGCCAGGTCCTGAACGGCGCGGTTCCAATGCAGCAGCCGGAACTTTCCGGTGACTTCGCCTCGGTGATGAAATGGGCCGACGAGATCCGCCGCATGAAGGTGCGAACCAACGCGGAGACGCCCGCCGATGCGCGCACGGCGCGGTCGTTCGGCGCCGAGGGCATCGGGCTTTGCCGCACCGAGCACATGTTCTTCGAGGGGGAGCGCATCGTCGCCATGCGCGAGATGATCCTCTCCGATACCGAGGCAGGCCGACGCGCGGCGCTCGCCAAGCTGCTGCCGATGCAGCGTTCGGACTTCGTCGAACTGTTCGAGATCATGGCCGGCCTGCCGGTCACCATCCGCCTGCTCGACCCGCCATTGCATGAGTTCCTGCCCAAGTCGGACGAGGAGATCGACGAGGTCGCGGCGGTCATGAACCTCAGCCCCAGCACGCTGCGCCGCAGGACCGAGGCGCTGCATGAGTTCAACCCGATGCTCGGGCATCGTGGTTGCCGGCTCGCGGTGTCATATCCAGAAATCGCCGAGATGCAGGCGCGCGCCATCTTCGAGGCTGCCGTGGAGGCGGGCCGAACGACCGGCAAGCCCGTCGTGCCGGAAGTCATGGTGCCGCTGGTCGGGCTGAAGAAGGAACTCGACTTCATCAAGACGCGCATCGACGCTGTTGCGGCTGACGTGATGAAGGAACAAGGCGAAACGATCGACTACCTTACGGGGACGATGATCGAATTGCCGCGCGCCGCCATCCGGGCACATGTGATCGCGGAAACGGCGGAGTTTTTCTCCTTCGGCACCAACGACCTGACGCAGACGACCTTCGGCATTTCTCGCGATGACGCCTCGGTGTTTCTGGCGACCTATCGCCAGAAGGGCATCATCGAACAGGATCCGTTCGTTACACTCGACAGGGAAGGCGTCGGCGAACTCGTCCGCATGGCAGCAGAGAAGGGCCGGGCGACCCGACCGGACATCAAGCTCGGCATCTGCGGCGAACACGGCGGAAACCCGTCGTCGATCGGATTCTGCGAGGAAGTGGGGCTCGACTACGTGTCGTGCTCGCCGTTCCGCGTTCCGATCGCTCGCCTGGCAGCGGCGCAGGCGGCGATCCGGAAGGGCGGCTGAAAGACGCGGTTCAGGCGGCGACCTGAAGCACGTCCATCAGGCCGGCATAGGATTCGGCGATTCCGGCCAGCGGATTCTTGCTGCGCGCCGCAGGCTCCACCTTCAGTTGTCCGCCGGCGTCCGGCAGGGTAAGCAGCAGGAATTGCCTGGCGTCGCCAAGGCCAACGCTTGCGGCGGCGACATGGACCTTTTCGCCTGCTTCGATGACGCTTGCCTTGAACAGAAGCTCACCGGAGACTGCCTCCAGGGCGCCCTGCACGACCTCGTCGAAATGATCGTCGGAGACCTGAACGGGCTCTACGGACGGCTCGGCTGTCGGCGCTGAAGGAGAGGACGCCGTGGCGTCGTTGTCGTTTTCCGAAGGAGAAAGCTGGGGTTCCATACACAACCTCACAATATCGATGATCCCTCCACAAACAGGAATCGCCGCCGAGAGTGGCCGCAATGTGGCGCTAAGCAACCTACCGCAAGGGCAATGCTGCAGGGGAAGGTGCGTCCGGAAGAAGCGTATGCCCTTCAACCCATAGCAAAAACGCTCTATGGAACTCGCGGCGGCGGCGAGGCGGATGCATGGACGAATATTACGAGAGGCGCGTATCGAGTGCGGTCGTCTGGTCGCGGCGGCTGGCGATCTTCTCCCTGGTGCTTTTTCTCGTGGCCGGCACAAGCCATCGGATTGGTTACCTCGCGTCCGCGGACCTGTTGCCGGTGCTTGGCGTCGTCGCCGCATTTGCGTTGCTTTCGTTGCTGGCGGCGACACGGGCGCTGTTCCTGTTCTGGGACCATGGAGGCAAGGGCGGTGGTGCCCTGGTCTTCGCGATGCTGGTTGCACTTCTCGTCCTGGCGCCATTCGCGGTCACGCTTTATCGCGGCGTGACGCTGCCAATGCTGAGCGACGTTTCGACGGATACGGACGATCCGCCGGAACTGGGCTTCGCGTTAGCGGCTCGAACAACCGGCATGAACCAGATCGAGCCGTTCACGCTGGAACGTCGGCAGTTGCAGGAGGATGCCTATCCGGAAGCGACCGGGCGCCGTTACGAAGCGCCGATCGGACAGGTGTTGGAAGTGATCGAGGATTTGTTCGATCGACGTGGCTGGAGCATCGTCGGACAGAGCGAGTTTCCAGCCGATGCAACGGAAATCACCGTTGAAACTGAGGCGCTCTCGCCCATACTCGGAATGCCGGCCGACGTGGCCATCCGCCTGATCGACGAGGGCACGTCGACCTATGTCGACATGCGTTCGAGCACCCGCTACTGGGGCCACGACTTCGGCGACAATGCGGCGCGGATCACCGCCTTCCTGGCAGAGCTTGACGTGGAGGTCGCCTACCTGACCGTGGTTACGCCTGTCGAGCCCACGGAGCCGCCACCTCCGCCCCCGCCTGTCGAAGCGCCATCGCCTCCACCGGACGAACCTGTCGAGCCGCTAGACCGGTCTGAAGATCCCCCCGATTGAGACTGCGCCGTCCGTTTCGGCCAGCCCGCGTTCGACGAGGTCCTCGAGATGCGCGAGTACGGAGAGCGAGGCGGCGGGATATAATTTCGGGTCTGTATCCCGGTAGATCGACGCGACGAGCTTTTCGATCGTGCTATCGCCCTTGCGCAGCCTGTCGAGAATAGCGCGCTCTCGAGCCAGGCGATGCTCCCTCAGCCCGAGCATGTAGTCGCGCGGCTCAGTGATCGGCCCGCCGTGGGCGGGCAGGAGAAGCCCGTCGCGACGTTCGATCAACTTGTCGAGGGACGCCATGTAGTCGGCCATGGAGCCGTCAGGGGGCGCGACGATCGTGGTCGACCAGCCCATGACGTGATCGCCTGAAAACAACGCGCCAGCCCCTTCCAGCGCGAACGCGGCGTGGTTGGCGGCGTGTCCGGGCGTCAGCACCGTGCGCAGTGCCCAGCCATCTCCTTCGATGACCTGTCCGTCAGTCAGGCGGATGTCAGGCGAGAATTCCAGATCGGCGCTGCTGTCGAGCAAGGATTTGCCCGAAAACGCCCGCGCCGCGCGGTGAGGTCCCTGAGCCAGCACCTTCGCGCCGGTCGCTTCGGCCAGCCGCGCAGCAAGAGGCGAATGGTCCCGATGCGTATGGCTGACGAAAATGTGGCTTACCGGTCGGCCGGCTATTGCGGCGCGAAGGGCATCGAAGTGCTCGTTGCGTTCCGGCCCGGGATCGATCACGGCAAGCGTCTTATTGCCGACGAGATAGGTATTGGTTCCCCGGAAGGTGAAGGGGCCTGGATTGTTGGCAGTGACGCGCGCCACACCGGGCAGCACCCCAACCGGCTCGCCGTAACAGGCGTCGAAGTCGAGGTTGAAGTGCAAGGGCATCGGTGATCCGTCTGGTTGTCGGAGGAAACCGTTGCCGCTTATCACGGAAGCCAATATAGGGAAAAGGACGGCACCAGCCGCCGACCCTGAACCGAATGGGAAAAACCATGGCACTTGCAGTCACCGCCCGTCCCCTCGTCGATCTCGCGCTTCCGGAAAAGGGCGCGGCGCGCCTTGGCGCACAGATATTCCTTGCAGTCGTGGGGACCTTGCTCCTGACACTGTCGGCGAAGACGAAGGTGGTGCTCGGCCCGGTCGACATGTCCATGCAGACGCTGGTCGTGATGCTGATCGCAGCTACTTTCGGCAGGCGTCTCGGCGTCGCAACGGTCCTTCTCTACATCGCCCAAGGCGCCGCGGGCCTGCCGGTGTTCCAGGGAACGCCCGAGAAGGGCATCGGCCTCGCCTACATGCTCGGCACGACGGGCGGCTATCTCCTCGGCTTCGTTGTGATGGCCGCGATCGTCGGGTGGGCTGCTGATCGTGGATTTGCACGCAACCCGCTGAAGCTTTTCGGTGTCATGCTGGTCGCCGACGCAATCATGCTCGCGCTTGGCTTTGCATGGCTTGCGACGATCATCGGCGCCCAGAGCGCCTGGACCTTCGGCGTGGTTCCGTTCATCGTCCCCGACCTGATCAAAGTCGCGTTGGCATCGTGCCTGGTGTCCGCTGTCTGGGCACTGCTGCCGAAGCGTCAGTAAGGGTCGCCGACGCGGAGCCGGCCCTGGCGCTCCGCCTGAACCGAATTTGATAGCGAGCCGATGAAGGGCATCATCCTTGCCGGCGGCAGCGGTACGAGGCTGTACCCGCTGACACTGGCCGTCTCGAAGCAGATACTGCCGATTTACGACAAGCCGATGATCTACTATCCGCTCAGCGTGCTGATGCTGGCGGGTATCCGGGAAATCCTCGTCATTTCGACGCCGCGCGACCTGCCGATGTTTCAGCAACTGCTCGGTGACGGATCAGAGTTCGGCGTGACCTTCTCCTACGCCGAACAGGATCAGCCGCGCGGCTTGGCGGAAGCCTTCATCATTGGCCGTGACTTCATCGGCGACGCCGCCGTTGCGATGGTGCTCGGCGACAATATCTTTTTCGGCGCGGGCCTGTCGCAGATATGCCAGAGCGCCGTGGCCGAGATGCAGGGAGCTTCGGTCTTTGCGTATCAGGTGGACCATCCGCAGCGGTACGGCGTCGTCACGTTCGACCGAGATACCGGGCAGGCCCTGACGATCGAGGAGAAGCCGGTGCGGCCGACCTCGAACTGGGCGGTGACCGGACTCTATCTTTACGACAACGACGTGGTGAACATTGCCTCGACCATCGTCCCCTCCGCGCGAGGCGAGCTTGAGATCACAGCCGTCAACAATGCCTATCTCGAGCGGGGAAGGTTGCGCGTCCACAGGTTGGGGCGCGGCTTTGCCTGGCTCGACACTGGAACCCACGACAGTCTGCACGATGCGTCGTCCTTCGTGCGGACCATCGAGCATCGTCAGGGCATCAAGATTGCCTGTCCCGAGGAAATCGGCATCGAGATGGGCTGGCTGGATGCCGAACGAGCCCACAAGCGGATCGAGAAGCTGGGCGACAACGAATATTCCCGCTACCTGAAGCGGCGCATCGCGGAAATGGCCGAGCAGAATGGTTGAGATCCGCAAGCTCGCGCTGGACGGCGTCTATGAAATCGTGCCCGCAAAACATGGCGACGAGCGTGGTTTCTTCTCCGAGACCTACAACGCTGCATTGCTGGCCAAGCAGGGAATAGAACTCGCCTTCGTGCAGGATAATCAGTCTCTGTCGAAGTCAGCCGGCGTCCTGCGGGGACTTCACTATCAACTGCCGCCTTTTGCCCAAGACAAGCTTGTCCGGGTGGTACGCGGCGCAATTCTGGATGTCGCGGTCGATATCCGCGCGAGTTCTCCAACCTATGGCAAATGGCTGGCGTTGGAAGTCTCGGCGGAGAAGTGGAACCAGATCCTGGTGCCGAAAGGCTATGCGCATGGTTTCGTGACGCTCGTTCCAGACACGGAGGTGATCTACAAGGTCACGGACCGCTATGCGCCCGACCATGAGAGGTCCATACGCTTCGACGATCCCGCGCTTGGCATAGACTGGGGCTTCCCAACAGCCGGGGTGACGCTGTCGGCAAAGGATCGCGGGGCTCCCTTGCTCGCCGATGCCGAGGTCTTCAGCTAAATTGCTTCAACGATTTGGTTCGCGTGTCGTACAACCAGAGGCGTCATGAATTTTCTTGTTACCGGCGGCGCCGGCTTCATCGGATCGGCAGTCTGCCGCCTGCTTTGCAGCAAGCCGGAAAACCGTGTCTTGAATGTCGACAAGCTGACCTATGCGGGCAATCTTGCTTCACTTAATTCCATTGGCAACAATCCGAACTACAGCTTTGTGCAGGCGGATATCGGCGACGGGCCGCAGATTGGTGCGCTGCTGCGCAAGCACGAAATCGACGTCATCGTCCATCTGGCTGCTGAGAGCCATGTGGACCGTTCGATCGACGGACCTTCGGCCTTTATCGACACGAACATTGTCGGCACCTTCCAGCTTCTGGCGGCGTCGCTGGAGTATTGGCGCGGTCTCACCGCGGATAGAAAGACGGCATTCCGATTTCATCATGTGTCGACCGACGAGGTCTTCGGCGACCTGCCTTTCGATTCAGGAATCTTCACCGAAGATACGCCCTATGCGCCTTCGTCGCCCTACGCCGCGTCGAAGGCCGCATCCGATCACCTCGTCCGTGCGTGGCATTCCACCTATGGACTTCCCGTCGTGCTCTCCAATTGCTCCAACAACTACGGCCCATACCAGTTTCCGGAGAAGCTGATCCCGCTAGTCATCCTGAACGCCCTCCATGAAAAGCCCATCCCGGTCTACGGGACGGGAGCGAATGTTCGAGACTGGCTGTTCGTGGAAGATCACGCGAAGGCTCTCGAAATCGTCGCGACGAGGGGTGTTGTCGGAGAAAGCTACAATATCGGCGGCAATTCGGAGCGCACCAATCTCGATGTCGTAAAGACCATCTGCGATGTGCTGGATCGCGTGAAACCGAAAGTGGCAGGCAGCTACAGCGACCTGATCACATTCGTCCAGGACCGACCGGGGCACGATCGGCGCTATGCGATCGACGCGGAGAAGATTCGCCGCGAATTGGGCTGGACGCCGGCGGAGACGTTCGAGACCGGGCTGGAACGAACCATCCGATGGTACATCGACAATGACTGGTGGTGGCAGCCGATCCGGGGCGGGCACTACGCCGGCGAGCGGTTGGGACTGTCGAACGGGACCGCACCGTGAGGATCCTCGTCACGGGAAAAGAGGGCCAGGTTGCGAGAAGCCTCGAGCAACACGCCGAAACGATTGAGGGGATGGAACTCATCCGAGTCGGCCGGCCGGACTTCGACCTGCTGAACCCGGAAAGCGTCCGTGAGGCGATCGGCGCCGCCAAACCCGATATCGTCGTGTCTTCCGCTGCCTATACGGCTGTCGAACAAGCGGAAGCCGAGCCCGAACTGGCCTTCGGGGCAAATGCGATTGGAGCCGGGCTGGTTGCCGAGGCAGCGGCGGGAGCCGGCGCAGCCATCATCCACCTGTCGACGGATTTCGTGTTTTCCGGTACGCAGTCCGGAGATCATATCGAAACAGACCCGACTGGGCCGCTGAGCATTTACGGACTCAGCAAGCTCGACGGCGAGCACAAGGTTGCAGCAGCAAATCCACGGCACGTCATCCTGCGCACCGCATGGGTCTACAGCCCGTTCGGCCGGAACTTCGTGAAGACGATGCTCGGCCTCGCCCGCGAGCGGGATACGGTCAGGGTGGTTGGCGACCAGTGGGGCAATCCGACTTCCGCGGGCGACATAGCGAAGGGGATTCTACGCATTGCTGCGCGTGTCAGTGAGCAGCGACCGAAATACGGCGTCTTTCATCTCGCTGGGCAAGGCCACACGAGTTGGGCCGGTTTCGCACGCGAAATTTTCGCTGAGAGCGAGCGTCTTGGCGGTCCTTTCGCCGCAGTGCAGGAGATCACGACGGCCGAATTCCCAACCAAGGCGGCCCGTCCGCGAAATTCGCGACTTTCCTGCGCAAAGCTTTTCGACGCTTATCGCTGGCAGCCAGGACCATGGCAGGAGTCGCTTGGGCCTGTCGTGGCGCGCCTCCTTATCGAAGGGTGATCTCAGGGCGGTCGTTCCACGACCCGATGTCTTCTGATGACACAGTCATCGCATCATTGAGCAAAGAGGCACCGCTGGCGAGATAGCCGCCGGCGGCGAGGAACGCGATCAGCATCGCATCCAGAATGTCGTGGCCGAGCAGGATGCCCGTCGCGCCGCCCGTCAGATAGGTTATGACGACCACGACCAGCATCGTGGCGCCCAGCCTGGTCTCGACGGTCGAGGCTCGCCGTAGCGCGCCTACTGCGATGCCGGCTGCAAACGCGAAGACCAGGAACAGAAAGATGGCGCCAAGAACACCCGTTTCCACCATGACAGTGAGAAGGCCATTGTGGAAATGGGTGTAGCCGCCCCTCAGACCGGCGTTCGACATGGCCTCCCACGTCATCGGTTTCGTCGATTGTGGCCCGGTTCCGATGATCGGGGCTCGTTGGATCGCGTCAATCGCCGTGCGCCACAGGACCAACCGACGGCCGAGCGATGAATCATAGTTGCCAAGTTCCTGTATCTGTCGCCAATCTTGCTTCAACGCTTCGAGACGCGGTGGAGCGGCATAAGCCGCCACGAGAGCCATGGCTGCCAGCGCAAGCGCCAGAACCGAAACGGTCCTGCGTGACAGGCTCTGTAACCAACAGTCGCGGAAAATCCACAGGATTGCCAAGCTCGACAGGAGGAGCGCGACCCAGGTGATGCGCGTTCCCGAATACAGGATAGCCATGGCGCCGGCGCAATAGGCTCCGAAAAAAAACGCCATTTCCCAAGTACGGCGGGCAACAAGCGATCCAGCGAGCGCCATGCTAGCGGTGAGGCAGGTCACCGTCGCAAACACGATCGGGTTCGATGCCCCGCCCTCTGCCCGAATGCCAAGGGCGTGGAACTGGACCGCAGCCAAGACGAGCGCGCCATAGCAGCCCACCACGCTGCCGAAGACGGTGGCCCGGGCGACGGTTTCCTTGCGGGAAAGGCACCAGCTTGAATACAGGAACGGGAACATCAGGAAAGGTAGAACCGGAAGAGCGTCTTTCCATGCAGGATATGGGTTGGCGACGAGCGAGAGGAGGTAGGTCAGCGAATAGGCGACAAGCGGGGTGGCCAAGAGCATCATCACGCGATCCCTGCTGACGGGGATTATGCGCCTGCAAACCTCGATGATGCCGCCCACCGCTCCGGCGATGACCGCGATGCTCGCTATGGAACCGGCGATTGGCGCTGCCGAAAAGCAGAGGAAAGTGTAGTGGGCGGTCCGGCGGTCATCATGCGCCAGAAGCCGGTTCATCATCACGAACAGTTTTTTCGGAGACTTGCCGGACCGGCTCATCAAGGCTCTGACCGCACGACCGCGGGCGCTCCCGTTAACGCGGCGGACCGTGAACCGCAGTTGCGGAATGCGCCTGCCAAGGCTCCACGGTGATACCGATGACTTCGCGACGCAAGCGGAAAAGCTTTCTAGGGAAAGCCCGCTCGGCGCAAATTCATGGTGGCAGGTGCGCTATCTTTGGACTGCATCCGCTTGAGAAATCAGTCGCTTGTGAGACTATCCGGGAAAATCTCTGCCTCGGCTAGTCGTCAACGTGGAGACTGCCCCTGCAGCGCCAAGAAGGCCCTCCATGCTTGCCAAATTGACCCACCTCGACCGGCTTGAAGCCGAGGCGATCCATATTTTCCGCGAAGTTGCCGCGTCGTTTTCGCGGCCCGTGATGCTTTATTCGGTGGGCAAGGATTCGTCCGTGCTCCTGCACCTTGCGATGAAGGCTTTCTATCCGGCCAAGCCGCCTTTCCCGTTCCTGCATGTCGACACGACCTGGAAGTTCCGCGAGATGATCGAGTTTCGGGACCAGATCGCTAAGAAACTTGGCTTCGACCTCCTGGTGCATGTGAATCAGGATGGCGTTCGCGACGGCATCAATCCCTTCGATCACGGCTCCAACGTGCACACCCACGTCATGAAGACCGTAGGTTTGCGGCAGGCGCTTGACAAATACCAGTTCGACGCGGCCTTCGGCGGAGCTCGTCGCGACGAGGAGAAGTCGCGCGCCAAGGAGCGTGTGTTCTCCTTCCGCAACGCGCAGCATGCGTGGGACCCAAAGCATCAGCGGCCGGAAATGTGGAAGATCTACAATACCCGCGTTTCGCCTGGCGAGTCGATCCGTGTCTTCCCGCTGTCGAACTGGACCGAGCTCGATATCTGGCAGTACATTCTGCAGGAGGACATTCCGATCGTGCCGCTGTATTTCGCCAAGAAGCGGCCGGTGGTCGAGCGCGACGGAATGCTGATCATGCGCGACGACGATCGAATGAAGCTGTTGCCGGGCGAGGTCATGGAGAACCGGCTGGTGCGGTTCCGCACGCTCGGTTGCTATCCACTGACGGGAGCGATCGACTCCGACGCCGACAGCCTAGAGGCCATCGTCGGCGAGATGCTGACGGCAAAAACGTCCGAGCGCCAGGGCCGTCTCATCGACCGCGACGAATCCGGGTCGATGGAAAAGAAGAAGCGCGAAGGGTATTTCTGATCATGCTTCCGCAGAGAGCCGAAATCGTGGCGGCAGCTGAAAATGTCCACGACTATCTCGAAAGCCAGAAACACAAGTCGCTGCTGCGCTTTCTGACTTGCGGTTCTGTCGATGATGGAAAATCGACACTGATCGGACGCCTGTTGTCCGACACGCGGCAGATTTTCGAGGACCAGCTCGCCGCGCTGGAACGCGATTCCAAGAAGCACGGCACGACCGGCGACGATGTCGACTTCGCCCTTCTGGTGGATGGGCTGGAGGCTGAGCGCGAACAGGGCATCACCATCGACGTGGCCTATCGGTTCTTCGCCACGCCAAAGCGCAAGTTCATCGTCGCGGATACGCCCGGCCACGAACAGTATACGCGCAACATGGCGACCGGCGCCTCGACGGCCGATCTTGCGATCGTGCTGGTGGATGCGCGCCACGGCGTGGTGTCCCAGACGCGTCGTCACTCGATCATCGCTTCGCTGCTCGGGATCAGGCATGTGGTCGTCGCGGTGAACAAGATCGACCTCGTCGGCTTCGACCCGCAGGTCTTTGACAGGATCGCGCGCGACTATGAGGAGTTCGCCAAAAGCCTCAATTTCAGGTCGATTGTGCCGATTCCGATTTCCGCGCGTTATGGAGACAACGTCACCGCGCGTTCCGCCAATCTGAACTGGTATGCAGGCCCCACGCTGATCGAGCATCTCGAAACGGTGTCGGTGGACGACACCGCTGCAGAAGGCCCGTTTCGTTTTCCGGTGCAGTACGTCAACCGGCCCAACCTCGATTTTCGCGGTTACGCCGGCACCATAGCGACTGGATCTATCGCGGCGGGCGATGAGGTCGTGGTCGCCAAATCAGGCAGAACGGCACGCGTTAAGCGCATCGTCGCGCAAGGCGGCGATCTTGAAAGCGCGGTCAGCGGCCAGGCGATCACATTGGTGCTGGACAGCGAAGTCGAGATTTCCCGAGGCAACATCCTCGTCTCGCCGACGGCTCGCCCGCAGGTCGCCGACCAGTTCGCCGCGAACATCGTCTGGTTCGACGAAACAGCGCTTAAGCCCGGCCATTCGTATATCCTGCGAACAGAAACAGAGCAGGTTAGCGCGACGGTCACCGAACTCCGGCACAAGCTCAACATAAACAACTTTGTTGAGGAGCCGGCGAAGATCCTCGAGATGAACGGGGTCGGTGTCTGCCACCTGTCGACCCAGACGTCGATCGCCTTCGATCCCTTCGCGGAGAATCGGGTCACCGGCGCCTTTATCCTGATCGACCGCATCACAAACGCGACCGTCGGCGCGGGGATGATCCTGCACGGCCTCAGGCGGTCACAGAACATTCACTGGCAGTCGCTCGACATCGGAAGACTGGAGCGCTCGCAGGCGCTCGGCCAGCGCCCGGCGGTCTTCTGGTTCACCGGATTGTCGGGCTCCGGCAAGTCGACTGTCGCCAACCTTCTAGAGAAGAAACTGCATGCTTCGGGTCGCCATACCTATATCCTCGACGGCGACAATGTGCGGCATGGGTTGAACAAGGATCTCGGCTTCTCGGAAGCCGACAGGGCGGAAAATATCCGCCGCGTAGCCGAGGTAGCCAAATTGATGGCGGATGCCGGCTTGATCGTGATTGTCTCCTTCATCTCGCCTTTCCGCGCAGAACGGCAGATGGCGCGGGACCTGATGGAGAAAGGCGAATTTGTCGAAGTATTCGTCGATACGCCGTTCGAGGAATGCGCGAGGCGCGATCCCAAGGGGCTCTATTCCCGAGCGCTTTCGGGCGAGCTCAAGAATTTCACCGGAATCGATTCCCCTTACGAGGCGCCGGAAAAGCCGGAAGTCCACCTGAAGACTCTCGGCAATGCGCCTGAAGAAATGGTAGACATTCTGGAAAACTGGCTACGCGAGCGCGACAGTGCCCAGGAACAGTTCGAACAAGGTGACGGCATCTAAAGACCAAGCCATCCAGCGGCTTTTCGAGCAACTGGCGCTGGTGGCGGGCAGGAAGGTGCTGGAGATATTCCATGCAGGTTGCGAGGTCAGCGAGAAGCCGGACTCGTCGCCCGTCACAGATGCCGATCACGCAGCCGAAGCGATCATCCTCGATGGCTTGCGCACGGCCTACCCAGAGATCTCCTGCGTTGCCGAGGAGGAAGCTGCGGCCGGTATTCTGCCCGCGGACCTTGGGAACGCCTTTTTCCTGATCGACCCGCTGGACGGCACCAAGGAATTCATCAAGCGCAGCGGCGACTTCACCGTGAACATCGCCCTCGTTCGCGACGGAAATCCAGAGGTCGGCGTCGTCTATGCTCCGTACAGTGGACGCTTCTTCTCCGGGCGCCCGGGGATGGCCGAAATCCTCGATGTGGATGCGGAAGGGAAGATCGACACACGCCGCCCAATCTCTGTTCGTCACGGCTCATCGCCTTTAACCGTGGTCGCTAGCCGGTCGCACCGGACCGCGCAGACGGACGCCTTCATTCAGGAATGCGGACCAGTCGAGATCCTGTCGGTAGGCTCTTCGCTGAAGTTCTGCATGATCGCATGCGGGGAGGCGGACATCTATCCCCGTCACGGCCGCACGATGGAGTGGGATACGGCCGCTGGCGACGCCATCCTGCGCGCGGCGGGAGGTATGACGTACATGACCGACGGCAACCCGCTGCCCTATGGCAAGCGCAATCAGGCTGACGAGAGCGACTTCGCAAATCCTGATTTCGTAGCGCGGGGCGCTACGCCTGGGGCGCCGCGCAGCTAGGCGTTACTCGGCGGCAAGTTTCGCGGAGTTGCTGCCTATGAAATTGCGGACTGTCGAGATGATGCGGTCCTGATCGGACTTGCTCAGATAGGGATGCATCGGCAGGCATAGGATGCGCGAGGGCAGGGCCTCCGAAACGGGCAGGCCGCCGGGGGCGACAGGGTAGCGGTTGTACGCGACCTGGCTGTGCAGCGGCTTTACATAGTAGATTACCGACGGAATGCCGTTTTTCTGAAGATACGCCTTGAGCCCATCCCGATCTGGAGTCTCGATCGCGTATTGCGCCCAGGCGGAACGGGAGCCAGGAAGACTGGCTGACGCCTTGACGAAATCGCCGAGGCCTTCTGCATATCGCTGGGCGACAGCCTGCCGGGCGACCATCTCGTCTTCGAGGATGGCGAGCTTTTCGAGAAGGATCGCGGCCTGCAGTGTGTCGAGGCGTGAATTGATGCCGACATGGATGTTGTCGTACTGCGTTTCGCCCTTGCCGTGGAAAGCGAAGGAGCGCAGCTTTTCGGCCAGGGCGTCGTCATTGGTGAACATGGCGCCGCCATCCCCGTAGCAGCCGAGCGGCTTGGCCGGGTAGAAGCTGGTCGCCGCGACATGGCCGAACGAGCCGCACTTCCTGTTGCCGGCACTGCCGCCGATCGCCTGTGCGGCGTCCTCGATGACGAGCAGGTTCTCGCGCTCGGCGATCCGCATGACGGCGTCGTAGTCCGCGGCCAGGCCGAACAGATCGACCGGGATGATCGCCTTCGGCCTCAAGCGACCCTCCGACTTGATCATCTTGATCGCGGCTTCGAGGCTGTCGATATCGATGTTGTAGGTCTCGGGATCGACATCGACGAAAACGGGCTCGGCCTTGGCGAGTGCCACGACTTCAGCGGTGGCCGCGAAGGTGAAGCTCGGCACGAACACAGCGTCGCCCGGACCGATGCCGGAGGCATAGAGCGGAAGCAGCAGGGCGTCGGTGCCGTTGGCGCAGGCAACGCAGTGCTTGACGCCGACATACTCGGCGAGCTTGGCCTCGAATTCGGCAACCTGCGGGCCGAGGATGTATCGTCCTTCTTCGACTACCTTGTCGATGGCCGCTTTCAGGCGGTCGCCAATACGCTCGCGCTGAGCGCCAAGATCAATGAACTGCATGCGGTCGATTCACTTGCGGGAGGATATTCAGCCGCTGATAGCAGACAAGATTCGCGCGAGAAAGCGAACCGAACGGCAAGCCCGTTGAGACCCAAGGGACCTGCGTTACCAGGAATTCTCAGTAAAGTGGGCGGATTGGACGGCTTTCTCCTTGGTTTTGGAGAGCCGGCGAATCTTCCGAAACATAAAGTGATCAATCTGTAGACTATCAGGTCGTCAGTTCGCGCCGCCAAGGTGGATTTGCGCCGGCCCGCGATACGGTGATGGCGGCCGCCGCTGCGCCGAGAGACAGGGCGGCATGGATTGCGCTTTCGGAAAGCTTTGCGATCCCCGTCTTTGTCAGCGTCCTGCCCTCGAAAAGCGAGGCCAGCAGGCCGGCATTGAAGGTGTCGCCCGCGCCGACGGTATCGACAACGGTGACCGATTGAGGCGTCAGGACCACCCTGTGGTTTTTCGTGTAGGCGACGATTTCTTTGCCACCACGCGTCACCACGATCAGTTTCGGTCCAACGGCGAGCCAGTTCGCCACGACCTCCTCGGCGGCACCAGCCCGGCCAAACCAGGCCAGATCCTCGTCGGAGAGCTTAAGAATATCGGCGGTCGCGATCATGCGCTCGACGCGTGCTTCGTGCTTGCCGCGGTCGGCGATGAAGGCCGGACGGATGTTGGGATCGAGCATCGTGACGCGCGTCGCCGACTCTCGCCGCATGAATTCTTCATAAGCCGATCCGCAGGGTTCGGAGATGAGGCTGATGCCGCCAAAAAGGAGAGCGTCTACATTGCCGTCGAGAACCGGCAGGTCGGCTTCCGACAGCATTCTCCCTGCCGTGCCTTCGTCGTAGAACATATAGCTGGCGTGGCCATCGACCAGCTTGACGAAAGCAAGCGTCGTTGGGCGGTCGGAAACATGCGCGTAGCGCGAGCCGACCCGGCTGGCCTTCAGCGTCTCGCGCAATTGTTCGCCGAACAAGTCGGAGGACAGGCCGGAGAAGAACTCGACCGGAACGCCGAGCCGTCCCAAGGCAATGGCCGAGTTGAACACTGCCCCACCGGAATAGGGCGCGAAGGCCGGCTCATCGAGGGTTGAGCGGCGCGGCAGCATGTCGATCAACGCTTCGCCGCAACAGATGATCATCGTACAGGCTCCCGGAATCACGCCGCTTGGATCAGTGCGGTCTTATCACGCCTTTACGGACGATGAAGTTGCCATAGAGGCGTGGCTCGCTGGTGGCGACAATCGCGTAGGCTGCTTTCACCCGTTCGTAAAACTGTTCCCCCGGCAGCGGCAGCACGGGCATGCCGGGCACCTTCCTTGCGCAGAGGTCGATCATCTCGTGGTGAATCGGATCCAGTTTCTCCGGATCGCCGCCGACGGAGGCGCAGAACAGGGCGTGTGGCACGAAATCGTCCACCGGCAGCACGGAGAGCACCGCATCGATCACCTCGATGACGCCATGACCGTCTGCCCTGAGCACGCGCCGTCCGTGTTCGTCAGCCGGGTAGTTGCCGTCGACAATTGCCAGTTCGTCGCCATGGCCCATCGCGCGCAGCGCCGACAGCATGTCCGGACCGAGGAGGGGAGGGATGCCGATCAGCATCACTGCCCTCCTGCGGGCATCGCCGCCCCGACAAGGAAGCGTTCCGACAGGGGCAAACTCGCGCCGCCAAGGGCGCGCGCATGGACGCCAACCGTACCTTCATGGATATCCGGGACCCGCAAGCCCTCGACGTCTACCCCGGTCAGCGCTCTTTTTACGGATGCCACAAGTCTTGCGCGGGCGAAGGTCGGCATCCAGCCGTCGATGACGGCGGCCTCGAAGTCGATCACAGCCGCTGATGCCACGATCGCATAGGCGAGCGCAGAACCGGCGGATTCGAACCAGGCGTCGAACTCCGGCCCGTCGTGTTCCCAGCGGTCGGGCGTGGTCCACAAATAGGTGGCGTCGATGCCTTTGGCGTTAAGTGCTTTTTCCAACATGGCCAATGAAGCGACGTCGATGAGCTGCGTTGGCCGACCATGGGGGCCGGGTACGGGCATAGATCCCAGTGCGCCCGCGTTGCCGGTCGAACCGCCATAGAGCCTGCCGCTCAGTACCACGCCGCCGCCGGCGAAAGCGCCGATGTAGAAATAGATGAAATCCCTCAGGTTACCAGTCTGTCCGAAGACAAGCTCAGCACCGCAGGCCGCTGTGGCGTCGTTCTGCAGATAGACCGGAAACCTGCATAGCGCCTGGATGTCGGCGCGGATGTCGCGGTGCCGCCACTGGTCCATGATCTCGCGCGGCGCGCCGGCCGTGTCGGCCCAGTTCCACAGTTCGAAGGGCATGGCGATGCCCAGCCCGGCAATGCGCTTGTCCTGTTCTGACGTCAGCCCGGCGCGAAGTCGCTTGATGCCGGCCTCCACGAAATCGAGAATCTCGCGCGGCGCCGGGTAGCGATAGGAGTTCTGCAGCATGCTGCGAACATTACCGAGGAAGTCGATGAGAACGAGTTCAGCACTCCTGCGGCCGATCTTCAGCCCGAGGAAGTAGGCGCCATCTGGGTTGAGCGCCATCGGGATGGACGGTTGGCCAACCTTGCCGCGTTGCGGCGCTTGCCGCAGAAGCAGTCCCTCGTCCTCGAGTTCGCGCATGATGACCGATACAGTCTGGACCGACAGCCGCGTCATGCGCGCGATCTCGGATTTGGCAAGGCTGCCGTTCTGGCGCACAAGCGAAAGCACCAAGCGCTCGTTCTGGTCGCGCATGCCGCTCTGGTTGGTGCCGCGATGATGGACAGGGGCTTCTGTCGTCGCAGCAGAACCGCGCCGAGCCCGGAGATCCTCCACCTTTTCCTCCTCAGGTTTTGAAAGCGAGCATGCTTCGGCTGGTTCCTAAATGTCAATAATAAATAAGAGTGATTTATTTATTGACTCGTCTCGCGGTTGATGGCTTGATGATGAAGAGACATGCGACAGGGAAGGTTGCGCATGTCCTGCGGAGAGGCGAGCGCCGACACCCGCGATGATCTGAATTTCAATCGGGAGGATTACCGTGACCAGCACTGCTCTGTTGAAATCGACTGTTTTCGGGGCGGCAGCGATTGCCCTGATGGCCTTTTCGTCCGCGGCGTCCGCCGCCGACGTGGGCGCCTGCCTCATCACCAAGACCGACACCAATCCTTTCTTCGTCAAGATGAAGGAAGGCGCCACCGCCAAGGCGAATGAACTCGGCGTTACGCTGAAAGCCTACGCCGGCAAGATCGACGGCGACAACGAAAGCCAGGTCGCCGCTATCGAATCCTGCATCGCCGATGGCGCCAAGGGCATCCTGCTCGTTCCTTCGGACTCCAAGGCGATCGTCGACTCGGTAAAGAAGGCGCGCGACGCCGGCATTCTCGTGATCGCCCTCGACACACCGCTTGAGCCGATCGACGCTGCTGACTCGACGTTCGCTACCGACAATTTCAAGGCCGGCGAACTGATCGGCGCCTGGGCGAAGGCCATGCTGGGTGATGCGGCTAGTAGCGCGAAAATCGCCTATATGGACCTGAATCCGAGTCAGCCCACCGTCGACGTCTTGCGTGACCAGGGCTTCATGACCGGCTTCGGCATCGACACCAAGGACGTCAACAAGATCGGCGACGAGGACGATCCACGCAACGTTTGCCATGACGTGACGAACGGCAATGAAGAGGGTGGCCGCAAGGCGATGGAGAATTGCCTCCAGAAGGATCCCGGCATCAACGTCGTCTATACGATCAACGAACCGGCGGCAGCCGGCGCCTACGAGGCGCTGAAGGCCGTCGGCATGGAAGGCAATGTGCTTATCGTGTCGGTCGACGGTGGTTGCCCGGGCGTGAAGAATGTCGCTGAGGGCGTGATCGGCGCGACTTCGCAGCAATACCCGCTGCTGATGGCTTCGATGGGGATCGAGGCGATCAAGAAGTTCGCCGACAGTGGCGAGAAGCCTGCTGCCACCGAAGGCAAGGCCTTCTTCGACACAGGCGCGGCCCTGATCACCGACAAGCCGGCCGCGGGCGTCGAATCGATCGACACCAAGAAGGGCCTGGAACTCTGCTGGGGTTGATTTGGACGCCGACTGGGCGGACTATCCTTATGGACGAAGGGCGGCGTCGGCCGCTCTTCGTTTAACGGGACACAGATCCCGAGGGAGGGAATCAAGATGACCGACGCTTCGGCAGATGCCAGGCGGCCGCAGGAATTCGAAAAGGTTCTGTCTGGCAGCGATGCCTCGGTAGCCAGTTTCGATACGCACAGCAGGTCGCCGGTCGAAAAGGTTCAGCATTTCCTGCACAAGAACCCGGCGGCAGTACCGCTGATCGTGCTGGTGATCTCCGTGGTGTTCTTCGGCCTCATCCTCGGAGGCAAGTTTTTCTCGGCCTTCACGATGACGCTGATCCTGCAGCAGGTCGCGATCACCGGCATTATCGGCGCTGCCCAGACGCTGGTCATCCTGACGGCTGGCATCGATCTGTCCGTCGGCGCGATCATGGTTCTGTCTTCGGTCGTGATGGGCCAGTTCACGTTCCGCTACGGCTTACCGGCGCCGGTCGCGATCCTTTGCGGCTTTCTTGTGGGTGCCGCGTGCGGTTACCTGAACGGCGTGCTTATCGCGCGCATGAAGCTGCCGCCATTCATTGTGACCCTCGGCACCTGGCAGATCATTCTCGCGGCCAATTTTCTCTATTCGGCCAACGAGACGATCCGATCCCAGGACATCGACGCGCAGGCTCCACTGCTGAAGCTGTTCGGCGAAACGTTCCGCGTTGGCGGCGCTGTGTTCACCTACGGCGTCATAGTGATGCTCCTGCTGGTTCTGTTCCTTTGGTATGTCCTGAACCACACCGCCTGGGGACGCCATGTCTATGCCGTCGGCGATGACCCGGACGCGGCCGATCTATCAGGCGTGCCTGTTACCCGTATGCTGGTACAGGTCTATGTCATCTCAGGCATCGTGTGTGCGCTGGCCGGGTGGGTGCTGATTGGCCGCCTTGGCTCGGTTTCACCAACATCCGGCCAGTTCGCCAACATCGAGTCGATAACGGCGGTGGTGATCGGCGGCATATCACTGTTCGGCGGCCGCGGTTCGATCCTCGGCATGATCTTCGGCGCGTTGATCGTTGGCGTTTTCTCGCTCGGCCTTCGGCTGATCGGCACCGACCCTCAGTGGACATACCTGCTCATCGGCGCGCTGATTATCGTCGCCGTGGCGATCGACCAGTGGATCAGAAAGGTTGCGGGCTGATGGCACAGGAACCAATTCTCACCGCCCGTGGACTGGTCAAGCGCTATGGCCGCGTCACTGCCCTGAACAACGCGGATTTCGATCTCTATCCGGGCGAAATCCTTGCGGTCATTGGCGATAACGGCGCCGGAAAATCGTCGCTTATCAAGGCGATATCCGGCGCGATCCTCCCGGACGAAGGCGAGATACGGCTCGATGGACAGGTCGTGAACTTCAAGTCGCCCATAGAAGCGCGCAACGCTGGGATCGAGACGGTCTACCAGAACCTGGCGCTTTCGCCGGCGCTGTCGATCGCAGACAACATGTTTCTGGGGCGCGAAATCCGCAAACCGGGGTTTGTCGGCGAGTGGCTGCGCATGCTGGACCGGCCGGCTATGGAGAAGCGGGCGCGCGAGAAGCTGACGGAACTGGGCCTCATGACGATCCAGAATATCGGCCAGGCCGTGGAAACGCTTTCAGGAGGCCAGCGCCAGGGCGTCGCGGTGGCCCGCGCGGCAGCCTTTGGCTCCAAGGTGGTCATCATGGACGAGCCGACCGCTGCGCTCGGCGTGAAGGAGTCGCGCCGCGTGCTGGAACTCATTCTTGATGTGAAAAGTCGCGGCCTGCCGATCGTGCTGATCTCGCACAACATGCCGCATGTCTTCGAGGTCGCCGACCGAATTCACATCCACAGGCTCGGTCGTCGTCTTACCGTCATCGATCCCAAGGAATACTCTATGTCGGACGCGGTGGCCTTCATGACCGGTGCAAAGCAACCGCCAGAACTGGCGGTCGCTGCCTGATGCTGCATTGCGGAAGAAAATTTTTCGAGACGCTGCCGGCGGATTGAGAAACTTCCCGAAATCGCTAGCATTGCTTCTGGGAGGATGCCGCAAGCCTGCCGCTCTCGGGCGGAGGTTTATGCTTTGTTGAGGTGATATGGCTGGCTCGATGACACCAAAGCTCTCCCGGACAATTCTGGCGACATCCGATCCCGAGACGCTCGCACCGGAGATTTTGCGCGCGCTGAAATACAGGGTAGGCAAGGACACCACGGTCGCAACGCCCTACGACTGGCTGACGGCGTCGATCAATGTTGTGCGCGACCGGGTCATCGACCAGTGGATACGGTCGACCAAGGAAGCCTATGACCAGAAGGAGAAGCGGGTCTACTACCTGTCGTTGGAGTTTCTCATCGGGCGCCTGATGCGCGACGCGTTCTCCAATATCGGCCTGTGGGAAGACATGCGCGTGGCGCTGAAGTCGCTCGGCGTCGAGATCGACGTGGTGGCTGGCCTCGAGCCTGACGCCGCGCTCGGCAATGGTGGCCTGGGAAGGCTCGCGGCCTGCTTCATGGAGTCCATGGCGACTGTCGACATACCGGCTCACGGCTACGGAATCCGCTACCAGAACGGCATGTTCCGCCAGGAGATTTCCGACGGCTGGCAGGTGGAGCTTCCCGAGAACTGGCTCGATCACGGCAATCCGTGGGAGTTCGAGCGTCGCGAACGCTCGTTCGAGGTCGGCTATGGCGGGCAGGTGGAATCCGTGACGTCGAAGGACGGCCGGCTGGAGAAGCATGTCTGGAAGCCCGTCGAGCGGGTTCTGGCAGTCGCGTACGATACCCCCGTCGTCGGCTGGCGCGGCAAGCGCGTGAACACTCTGCGGCTGTGGTCGTCGATGGCGGTAGACCCCATCCTGCTCGATGCGTTCAACGCCGGTGATCATATCGGCGCGCTGCGCGAGAGCAACAAAGCCGAAGCCCTGTCGCGCGTCCTCTATCCAGCCGATTCGACGCCCGCAGGCCAGGAACTGCGCCTGCGGCAGGAGTATTTCTTCTCGACCGCTTCGCTGCAGGACATAACGCAGCGTCATCTCAGCCAGTTTGGTGACCTGCTGTCGCTGCCCGAGCAGGCGGCGATCCATCTGAACGACACGCATCCCGCGGTTGCCGTCGCAGAACTCATGCGCCTCTTCATGGACGAGCATGGCATAGACTTTGACCAGGCGTGGGACGCGACGAAACGAACCTTCGCCTACACCAACCATACGCTCCTGCCCGAAGCGCTGGAGAGCTGGCCGGTCGCCCTGTTTGACCGCCTGCTGCCGCGACACCTGCAGATCATCTACGCGATCAACGCACAGGTGCTTCTGGAGGCGCGCTCCAGCGGCCATTTCAGCGATGAACAGATCGGCCGCATCTCGCTGATTCAGGAGGGAAGCGAGAGGCGGGTTCGCATGGGCAATCTCGCCTTTGTCGGATCGCACTCGATCAACGGCGTGTCTGCGCTGCACACCGAACTGATGAAGGAAACCGTCTTCGCAGACCTTCACAAGCTCTATCCGGACCGGATCAACAACAAGACCAACGGCATTACGCCGCGTCGCTGGCTGATCCAGAGCAATCCCGGCCTGACCGGCATCGTGCGCGACGCGATCGGCGACAAGTTCCTCGACGATGTGGAGCAACTGACGGATCTCGACAAGTTCGCCGAAGACGCCGGGTTCAGGGAACAGTTCGCGGCGGTGAAGCGCGCCAACAAGGAGAGACTTGCGAACTACGTCTCCGGCCGCCTTGGGGTGAAGGTCGATCCGTCTGCGCTGTTCGACATCCAGATCAAGCGCATCCACGAATACAAGCGCCAGTTGCTCAACATCATCGAAGCCGTGGCGCTGTACGACCAAATCCGCTCGCATCCCGAGCGCGACTGGATGCCCCGCGTGAAGTTTTTCGGCGGCAAGGCTGCGCCGAGCTATCACAACGCCAAGCTGATCATCAAATTGGCCAACGACGTGGCGAAGGTGATCAATCGCGATCCGTCCGTCCGCGGCTTGCTCAAGATGGTATTCGTGCCCAACTATAACGTCAGCCTCGCCGAGATCATGATGCCGGCAGCCGACCTGTCGGAACAGATATCGACGGCCGGCATGGAGGCGTCAGGCACCGGAAACATGAAGTTCGGTCTGAACGGCGCGCTGACGATCGGCACGCTCGACGGCGCCAACGTCGAGATGAAGGAGCATGTCGGAGACGAGAACATCTTCATCTTCGGACTGACGGCCGACCAGGTCGCCGAGCGGCGCGGCAACGGGTACAATCCACGCGCTGTCATCGATGCCTCGCCCGACCTGTCGCAGGCGCTTTCGATGATCTCCACGGGCGTTTTCTCGCCCGACGATCCGGGACGCTATCGCGACCTTCTGGGCGGACTCTACGAGCATGACTGGTTCATGGTCGCCGCCGACTTCGACGCTTATGCGGCGACGCAGCGCGAGGTCGACAAGGTGTGGCGCGACAGCCCGGACTGGTATGCACGCGCCGTCCGCAACGTCGCGCGGATGGGCTGGTTCTCCTCCGACCGAACCATCAGGCAATATGCAAAGGAAATCTGGAACGTAGCGCAATGATGTGATTGCATACGGCCAGGGCCAAGACTCTGGGCGAACGAGAAAGTGCAGTCTGGGAGGACAGCCGATACATGAAGAAGCCGCGCGCCGCCGCGACCAAGTCCCGGCCTGTTGAGGCGTCCGCCGGGGATGTCGAGGCTGTCGTCAAGGGCGTTCACGGCGATCCCTTCGCGATACTGGGCGTTCAGGAAGCGGCCGGCGGGTTCGTGGCTCGCTGTTTCGTACCCAATGCAGAGACGGCAACGGCGCATGCGCTGGACGGTCGGGAGATCGGTGTCCTGAAGCGGCGCGACGACCGCGGTTTCTTCGAGGGCGTTGTCGATATCGCCGAACGCCAGCCGCTTCGCTATCATCTGGCCAATCCCGGCGGCGACTGGTGGGTGACGGATCCCTATTCCTTCGGTCCCGTCCTTGGTCCGATGGACGACTACTACATCGCCGAGGGCTCGCATCTGAGGCTCTTCGACAAGCTGGGCGCGCATCTGATCGAGCACGAAGGCGCAAGCGGTTTCAACTTCGCGGTCTGGGCGCCGAACGCCAAGCGGGTTTCCGTCGTAGGCGAGTTCAACGAATGGGACGGTCGCCGGCATTCCATGCGCAACCGCAAGGACACCGGGATATGGGAAATCTTCATCCCGGACCTCGACCCCGGCAAGGCGTACAAATTCGAGATCGTCGGCGCGCAAGGGAAGCTGATGCCGCTGAAAGCCGATCCCTACGCGGACCGGTCCGAGCTGCGTCCGGCGACGGCTTCGATCACGGCTGCGCCGCTGTCGCATGAATGGGGCGACGATGCGCATCGCGCATATTGGCGAAAAGCCAACCTGCGCCGCGAGCCGATCTCCATCTACGAAGTGCACGCAGGTTCGTGGCAACGCCACGAGGATGGTTCGTTCCTTTCCTGGGACGAAATGGCTGACCGCCTCATTCCCTATGTGGTCGAGACCGGCTTTACGCACATCGAGTTCCTGCCGATCTCCGAATATCCGTTCGATCCGTCCTGGGGTTACCAGACGACAGGGTTGTTCGCGCCGACCGCCCGTTTCGGCGAACCGGAAGGCTTTGCGCGCTTCGTCGACGGTGCGCATCGCGCCGGCGTAGGCGTCATCCTCGACTGGGTGCCCGCGCATTTCCCGGTGGATTCTCACGGGCTGGAACATTTCGACGGCACGGCGCTGTATGAGCACGCCGATCCGCGGCAGGGGTTCCATCCGGACTGGAATACGGCGATCTACAATTTCGGCCGCCGCGAAGTCGTTTCCTTCCTTGTCAATAACGCGCTTTACTGGGCCGAGAAATTCCACATCGACGGACTGCGCGTCGATGCCGTGGCCTCGATGCTATACCTCGACTACTCCCGCAAGCAGGGAGAATGGATCCCGAACCGGGAGGGCGGTCGAGAGAACCTCGACGCTGTGAGCTTCCTGCAGCGCATGAACAAGGAGTTGTACGGCCATCATCCCGGCGTGATGACGATCGCCGAGGAGTCGACTTCATGGCCGAAGGTTTCGCAGCCGGTTTACGAAGGTGGTCTCGGGTTCGGCTTCAAGTGGAACATGGGCTTCATGCACGACACGCTGGAGTATCTGTCGCGTGAGCCGGTCCATCGCAAGTTCCATCACAACGAACTGACGTTTGGCCTGCTGTATGCCTTCAGTGAGAATTTCGTGCTTCCGCTGAGCCACGATGAGGTTGTGCACGGCAAAGGCACACTGTTGGCCAAGATGGCGGGCGACGACTGGCAGAAATTTGCCAACCTGCGCGCTTACTATGCGTTCATGTGGGGCTATCCCGGCAAGAAGCTGCTGTTCATGGGGCAGGAATTCGCGCAGCGCAACGAATGGAGCGAGGCGCGTTCGCTCGATTGGGGCGAGTTGCAGCATGCACCCCATCGCGGCGTGCAGGCATTGGTCCGCGATCTCAATTATCTCTACCGGTCGCGTCCCGCGTTGCACGCGCGCGATTGCGAGCCCGAGGGCTTTTCGTGGCTGCTGGCCGACGAAGCGGAAACATCCGTCTATGCCTGGGTTCGCATGGCGCCGGAGGGAAACCCGATCGCGGTTGTTTCCAACTTCACGCCGGTGCCGAGAAAAGGCTATCGCCTGCCCTTGCCTGCGACGGGAAGATGGCGCGAGATTATGAACAGCGACGCAAAAGATTATGGCGGCTCGGGCATGGGCAACGCCGGCGCGGTGGAGGCAAGGCGGGAGGACGGCGGAGCGATCTTCGCCGAGGTGACCCTGCCGCCGCTGGCGACGGTGATGCTCGAACTGGACGCGGGGTAGGGAGGGTAGCATGCCGGATACCAAGAGCACACAACCGCTGGCGCGCGACGCCATGGCCTACGTCCTCGCGGGAGGACGAGGAAGCCGCCTGAAAGAATTGACTGACAGGCGCGCAAAGCCTGCGGTCTATTTCGGCGGCAAGACGCGCATCATCGATTTCGCGCTGTCGAATGCGCTGAATTCGGGTATTCGTCGCATTGGCGTGGCAACGCAATACAAGGCGCACTCGCTGATCCGGCATCTGCAGCGCGGCTGGAACTTCCTGCGGCCCGAACGCAACGAGAGTTTCGATATCCTGCCGGCGAGCCAGCGCGTCTCGGAGACGCAGTGGTATGAAGGCACCGCCGATGCTGTCTACCAGAACGCGGACATCATCGAGGCCTACGGCCCCGAGTTCATGGTGATCCTTGCCGGTGACCACATCTACAAGATGGACTACGAGCAGATGCTGCGCCAACACGTTGACCAGGGCGCGGACGTTACGGTTGGTTGCCTGGAGGTGCCGCGCATGGAGGCCACTGGCTTCGGCGTGATGCATATCGATGGTCGCGACCAAATCATCTCCTTCATCGAGAAGCCGGCTGATCCACCGGGTATTCCCGACAAACCGGACTTCGCGTTGGCATCAATGGGAATCTACGTGTTTCGCACGAAGTTCCTCATGGATCAGTTGCGTCGCGACGCGAAGGAGCCTGAATCGACTCGCGATTTTGGCAAGGACATCATCCCCTACATCGTGCAGCATGGTAAGGCGGTGGCGCATCGCTTCGCACAATCGTGCGTAAGGTCGAGTGCCGAGAACGAGGCCTACTGGCGCGATGTCGGCACGATCGATGCCTATTGGGAAGCCAATATCGATCTGACGGACGTGGAACCTGAGCTCGATCTCTACGATCGCGACTGGCCGATCTGGACGTATGCTGAACTGAAGCCGCCGGCGAAGTTCGTGCATGATACGGAAGGCAGGCGCGGCATGGCGGTATCTTCTCTGATATCCGGCGACTGCATCGTTTCGGGCGCTTCGCTGAAGCGGAGCCTGATCTTCACGGGCGCGCGCATCAATTCCTATTCTAAGCTCGACCAGGTGGTGATGTTGCCCGACTGCCATGTCGGTCGCAATGCGAGGCTGAAGAAGGTCGTGATCGACCACGGTGTGCACATTCCGGAGGGTCTGGTGGTGGGCGAAGACCCGGTGCACGATGCCAAGCGGTTCCGTGTGTCGGAAAAGGGCATAGCCTTGATCACGCAGGACATGATCGACAGGCTCGGGAACTGATGAAGGTTCTTGCCGTCACGCCGGAAATCTTTCCGCTCATCAAGACCGGCGGACTTGCGGATGTCGCAGGAGCGTTGCCGATTGCGCTTGCCAAGCAAGGGGTCTCGACGCGGTCTCTGATACCGGGTTACCCGGCGGTGCTTAAGGCGTTGGGAAAGAGCGCGCCGCTGCACCGCTACCCGACTTTGCACAGCGGCGAGGCCACAGTGTTCGAGGCGAGCGTGGCGGGGCTGGATCTACTGGTTCTCGATGCGCCGCACCTGTTTGACCGCGTCGGCGGGCCCTATGGCGATACGACCGGTGTCGACTGGCCAGACAACTGGCGTCGCTTCGCCGCGCTGAGCTATGTCGGTGCTGACATCGCTGCAGGCGCGATCTCTGGGTACGGGCCCGATATCGTGCACGCGCATGACTGGCAGGCTGCACTGACGCTTGCCTACATGCGCTACGGGGTGGCGAAGGATACGCCTTCCGTCATCACCGTGCACAACCTTGCCTTTCAGGGCCGCTTCGGCGCCGGGATCTTCGGCGAACTGGGCTTGCCGGCGACCGCGATGAGCCTCGACGGAGTCGAATATTATGGCGGTGTCGGCTATCTGAAGGCCGGACTGCAATCCGCGTGGGCGATCACCACGGTCAGCCCGACCTATGCCGAAGAAATCCGCACAGCTGAATTCGGCATGGGTCTGGACGGACTGATATCGATGCGCGCCGCCGACCTCAAGGGCATCGTCAACGGCATCGATGTCGATATCTGGAATCCGGCGTCCGATGGTCTTCTCAAAACCGGCTATTCGGCAAAGACGCTGAAGAACCGCGCGGTCAACAAGAAGGCGGTGGAGGAGCGTTTCGGTCTTGTCCACGACGACAGCCCGCTGTTCTGCGTCATCAGCCGCCTGACCTGGCAGAAGGGCCTCGACGTTCTCGTCGGCGTGCTCGACGAACTGGTCGGACTGGGCGTGCGGCTCGCTGTTCTCGGTTCCGGGGACGCCGCGCTCGAAGGCGCGCTGCTTGCGGCTGCTGCTCGGCATAGCGGCCGCGTCGGCACTGTCATCGGCTATGACGAGGGGCTGTCGCATCTGATGCAGGCAGGCTGCGACGCGATCCTCATTCCCTCGCGCTTCGAGCCGTGTGGGCTGACGCAGCTTTATGGGTTGCGCTACGGCTGCGTGCCGATCGTGGCGCGAACTGGCGGACTGGCCGACACGGTCATCGACGCCAACGAGGCGGCGCTTGCAGCCGGCGTCGCCACCGGCTTCCAGTTTGACGCTGAAAGCGGCGCCGCGCTGGTTCACGCCGTCAAGCGGGCGATCGAGGTCTATGCCGACAAGCCGGCATGGGCCATGATGCAGAGGCAGGGCATGAAGGCCGACGTCTCCTGGGACCGGAGCGCGGCGAAATATGCCGACCTCTACCGTTCGCTCGTTGCGAGAAGGACATGACCATATGATACGCACGGTCTCGACCAAGCCCTATTCCGACCAGAAGCCGGGTACGTCCGGCCTGCGCAAGAAGGTGCCGGTCTTCCAGCAGCCGAACTATGTCGAGAACTTCGTGCAGTCGATCTTCGACAGCCTCGAGGGCTATCAGGGCAAGACCCTGGTTCTGGGCGGCGACGGCCGCTACTATAACCGCGAGGCGATCCAGATCATCATTCGCATGGCGGCAGCCAACGGCTTCGGCAAACTGATGGTCGGGCAGGGCGGTATTCTATCGACTCCGGCCACCTCCAACATGATCCGCAAGTACAAGGCCTTCGGCGGCATTATCCTGTCGGCAAGCCACAATGCCGGCGGGCCGCACGAGGATTTCGGCATCAAGTACAATTCGGAGAACGGCGGTCCGGCTCCTGAGAAGATCACCGACAGAATCTTCGAGATCTCCAAGAAAATCAGCCAGTACAAGATTGCCGATGTCGGTCCGGTCGATCTCGACAAGCTCGGTACGACCAAGGCTGGTGACATGACGGTCGAGGTGTTCGATCCGGTCAAGGACTATGCCGAACTGATGGAGAGCCTGTTCGATTTTGAGGCGATCAGCGCGATGATCAAGGGCGGTTTTCGCATTCAGTTCGACGCGATGCATGCCGTCACCGGCCCCTATGCCAAGGAGATCCTGGAAAGACGCCTCGGCGCTCCCGACGGTACCGCGCGGAACTACCATCCGCTGGAGGATTTCGGAGGCCATCACCCCGATCCGAACCTCGTCCACGCCAAGGCGCTTTACGACGATGTCATGAGCCCATCAGGGCCGGATTTCGGCGCGGCGTCCGATGGCGACGGCGACCGCAACATGGTCGTCGGCAAGGGCATATTTATCACGCCGTCCGACAGCCTTGCCATCATCGCCGCCAACGCCACTCTGGCGAAGGGCTATAAGAAGGGCATCGCTGGTGTGGCCCGATCCATGCCGACCAGCGGAGCCGCCGACCGCGTGGCGGAAAAGCTCGGTGTGGGTTTCTACGAGACGCCGACCGGCTGGAAGTTCTTCGGCAATCTCCTCGATGCCGGCAAGGTCACGCTATGCGGCGAGGAAAGCTTTGGCACCGGCTCCAACCATGTGCGCGAGAAGGACGGCCTGTGGGCGGTCCTGTTCTGGCTCAACATCATCGCCGCGCGCGGCGAAAGCGCCAGGCAGATCGTCGAGAAGCATTGGGCCGAATACGGCCGCAATTACTATTCGCGCCACGACTACGAGGAGGTCGAGACCGACCGCGCCAACGCGCTTGTCGCCGAGCTTCGCGGCAAGCTGGCTTCGCTACCGGGCACCTCGGTTCGCGGGATGAAGGTCGCCGCGGCTGACGACTTCGCCTACCACGATCCGGTTGACGGCTCGGTCAGCGAACATCAGGGGATCCGCGTGATGTTCGAGGGAGGCTCGCGCGTCGTGTTCCGCCTCTCTGGCACCGGGACCAGCGGCGCGACGCTGCGCGTCTATGTCGAGCGCTACGAGCCCGATAAAGCCCGCCACGACCTCGACACGCAGGAAGCGCTGGCCGACCTGATCGCGGCGGCCGACGACATCGCCGGCATCAAGAGCCATACAGGCCGGGACAAGCCGAGCGTCATCACCTGATGGGAAAAGAGCCGGGGGCGGCTGTGGGACCGCGCTTCGGCGCGACGGTGATCGACGACGGTGTGCGCTTCGCCGTCTGGTCGGGTTCGGCCGAGCGCATGTGGGTTTCGCTGTTCGAGCCGTGGAACTACAGCGAGATCGACCGGCTCGAAATGGAGCGCGTGGATGATGGCGTCTTCTCGCTGTTCGTGCCGGGCCTGAAGGCCGGCGCGCAATATGGGTTCCGAGCTGACGGGCGATATGCGCCCGAGCGGGGGCTGTGGTTCGATCCGGCAAAGATGTTGATGGATCCCTATGCCCTGACCATCGACTATCCATATCGTTACAATGCGATCATGGCTGCCGTTCGCTGGCAGCAGGAAGATACGTCGAACATGATGCCGAAGGCGATCGTCACGACGCCTTCTGTCGTCCAGCGCAAGCCGCCCGTTTTCAAGCCGGGCCAGCTTGTCTACGAGCTCAATGTCCGCAGCTTCACCCTGAAACATCCCGATGTCAGGGAGGAACTGCGCGGAACGCTGTCGGCCCTGCGCGAACCTGCCCTGATCGATCACCTCAGGAAGCTGGGCGTCGGCGCGATCGAACTCATGCCGATCACCGCATGCATGAACGAGCGGCATCTGCAGCCGCTCGGGCTCCGCAACGCCTGGGGCTACAATCCGGTTTCGTTCATGGCGCTGGACCCCGAAATGGCACCGGGCGGGTGGGCAGAGCTCAGAGATACGGTCGCTGCATTGCGTGAAGAAGGCATCGGGACGATCCTCGATCTCGTCTTCAATCATACGGCCGAGAGCGACGTGGAAGGCCCAACCGTTTCGCTGCGTGGGCTCGACAATCTGGCTTACTACCGGCACGACGCCGAAGGCAGGCTGATCAACGACACCGGGACCGGCAACACTGTTGCTTGCGAACATCCGATTGTCCGGGAATTGGTCGTCGACAGTCTGCGCGCTTTCGTGAATTACGCTGGTGTCGATGGTTTCCGCTTCGACCTGGCGACGATCCTTGGCCATACGGAACGCGGCTTCCAGCCTGATGCTCCGCTTTTCGCAGCGATGGTCGCCGATCCGGTGCTGGCTGACCGCGTGATGATCGCCGAGCCGTGGGACATCGGGCCGGGCGGCTACCAGCTTGGCAATTTCCCGCAGCGGTTTCTGGAGTGGAACGACCGCTACCGCGACGATATCAGGCGCTTCTGGCGCGGCGATGGCAGCACGATCGGCACGCTGGCGACACGGCTTGCCGGCTCATCGGACGTCTTCGGTCGTGATGGAGCGGCCCGGACACGCACCGTCAATTTCGTCGCCGCGCATGATGGGATGACGCTTGCCGACACCACCGCCTACGAGCGCAAGCACAACGAAGCAAATGGCGAGGACAATCGGGACGGCCACAACGAGAATTTCTCCTGGAACAACGGCGTCGAGGGCGAGACTTCCGACAAAGATATCCTTGAGCGGCGGCGGCGTGACATCAAGGCATTACTGGCCACGCTCTTCGTCTCGCGCGGCACGATCATGCTGACGGCTGGCGACGAGTTCGGGCGAACGCAGAAGGGCAACAACAACGCCTACGCGCAGGACAACAAGCTGACGTGGCTGGACTGGGAGGGGCGAGACGTTGTGCTTGAGGCGGTCGCTTTCAGGTTGGCTGAACTTCGCAAGACTGCACCGGCGCTGGGCGAGACGGCGCTGCTGACGGACGAGGATGTCCAGTGGTTGTCGGAACAGGGTCAGCCGCTGCAGACCGGGCAATGGGAAGATCCGGGTCGCCGACGCCTGTGCATGATGCTGGCCAATGGTACCGAGCACGGTGGCCGCATAGCGATCATGGTCAATGGCGATACGGAAGGGGTTTCCTTCTCCTTGCCGTTGCGCAATGAATTCGATTGGAGACTGATCCTGCCGGAGGAGAAGGGCCAGTCAGGGACCACGTGGGACGTTGCCGGACGAACGGTCGCGATAGCGATCGAGGAATAGCCGGCTCCGAAAAGGGGTGACCGATGGGCGAGACGGAACGCAATCCCGACTGGTGGCGCGGTTGCACCCTTTATCAGGTCTATCCGCGCTCCTTCCAGGATACGACCGGCGACGGCAGCGGCGACCTCATAGGCGTGACGCAGCGCATCGGCCATATCGCCTCGCTGGGTGTGGACGCCATCTGGCTTTCCCCCTTCTTCAAGTCGCCCATGGCGGACATGGGCTACGACGTATCCGACTATCGCGCCGTCGATCCTATGTTCGGCTCACTGGAGGATTTCGATGCGCTGGTCGAGGAAGCGCACCGGCATGGGCTGAAAGTCATCATCGACCAGGTTCTGTCGCACACGTCGGACAAGCATCCTTGGTTTGTCGAAAGCCGTGCCGATAGGATCAATTCCAAGGCCGATTGGTATGTCTGGGCCGATGCCAAACCAGATGGAACGGCCCCCAATAACTGGCTTTCGGTGTTTGGCGGATCATCCTGGGAATGGGATTCGGTGCGTCGGCAGTATTATCTGCACAACTTCCTCGCCGCGCAGCCCGACCTGAATTTTCACAATGCTGAGATGCAGGACGCGCTACTCGACGCGGTGCGCTTCTGGCTTGATCGTGGCGTGGACGGTTTCCGGCTGGATACGGTCAACTACTACGTCCACGACCGCTGGCTGAGAAACAACCCGCCGCTTGCGGAAGCGGCTGCCGGAACCATCACCGAAACAAATCCATATCTTTACCAGTCGCACCTCTTCGACAAGACGCAGCCCGAGAACCTTGATTTCCTCAAGCGCTTCCGGGGGCTGCTCGAGCAGTATGAGGGGCGCGCTTCCGTAGGCGAAGTTGGGGACGAAGGCCGTTCGCTGCAGACGGTTGCCGCTTACACGGGCGGCAACGACCGACTGAACATGTGCTACACATTCGACATGCTGGGGCAGGAATTCTCGGCGACCTATGTGCGCGATCGCGTCGAGGCCTACGAGAGGAACGTGGCCGACGGCTGGGTATGTTGGGCCTTCTCCAATCATGACGTCGTGCGGCACGTGTCGCGCTGGGTCCGGCTCGGCGAAGATTTCGACTTGGTCGCCAAATTCGCGATCACGGTGCTTGCCTGCCTGCGAGGCTCCATCTGTCTCTATCAGGGTGAGGAACTGGGGCTGACGGAAGCCGACATCGCGTTCGAGGACCTTCGAGATCCGTACGGCATTCGTTTCTGGCCGGGTTTCAAGGGTCGGGATGGCTGCCGGACACCCATGGTCTGGGAAGTAGAGAAGGAAAACGCCGGCTTTTCGACGGGCAAACCGTGGTTGCCTATCCCGCGCGAGCATCTCGGACGCTCGGCGAATGTGCAATGGGGAGAAAAAAGCTCGGTGCTTTCGCGTTATCGCGACGTTCTCGCACTGCGCAAGGCCCACCTCTCGCTTGGCCGGGGATCGATCCGATTTATTGACGGCGACGACGATCAAGTGCTGGCCTTCTTCCGGGAGGCCAATGCCGAGAAGTCCATCTGCGTCTTCAATTTCTCTGCGGAAGAGAAGCGCTGGGCGCTGCCTGGCGGGACGCTGGTGTTTGAGGAGTTTGATCTTGAGAGCCGGGGCGGCATCCTCGATGGGATGTCGCTGACCCTGCAGCCGCGTGGCTGCTTTCTCGGCAGGGTTCTCTAGCCATTAAAGAGAAAAGGCCCGCCGGGGGAGGAGGTCCGGCAGGCCTAATCTGAAATACGGCACGGGAGGAGGTGTACCGCATTCGACACTGACTCTCTGGGAGGAGGTAGATCGTCAGTAATACTGACCTATCCGATTGCTGATGCATCATGCAACACCCATTTCTGCATAGCAGACGTGCATGTGCGGATTGTTGCTGGATTGCAACGAGTGATCGCTCCTCTAAAAGTGAGGAAGCTTGAGCTAAGTGGTTGGAAAAACTGGTCGGAGTGGCAGGATTTGAACCTGCGACCCCGTCGTCCCGAACGACGTGCGCTACCAGACTGCGCTACACTCCGCGACCAGACGCGGGCTTATAGCCGCGCGGTTTTCAGACTGCAAGCGTCAGGAATGCGATTTTGAAGCCACTGACTTGTCATTGACGCTTTTCAGTTTTCAGTCCCCGCGACACCGCTTATACGGCTGACGGACGGGGCTCCGGAGCCTCCACGTAGATCAATCGCAGCTTGGAGGAGCATCGTTGTCGTTCAGGATCGTCGAAGACGCCGCCCCCAACAGCTTCGGATTCGAAACCGATGCCCTGATCAAGGCGAGCGGCTTTCGCGAATATGATGCGCGCTGGTGGTTCGGGCACCCAGGATCAGACAAGGCCCCAGACCTTAACCTGATCGGTGTGCAGGCGCTTGGGATGGGGCTTGGAACGTTGATCCGCAGGATGGGGGTGGGGCCGGATATCGTCACTGGTCACGACTTCCGCAGCTATTCGCTTTCAATCAAACTCGCGCTCGTGTCGGGACTAATGGCGGCTGGTGCCCGGGTGAAGGATATTGGTCTGGCGCTGTCGCCCATGGCCTACTTTGCGCAGTTCGCGCTCGACACGCCTTCGGTCGCGATGGTGACGGCGTCGCACAACGAAAATGGCTGGACGGGCGTCAAGATGGGCGCGCAACGTCCCTTGACCTTCGGGCCGGAGGAGATGTCCTCTCTCAAGCAGATCGTTCTGGGTGGCGACTTCGATCTGGTCGGTGGCGGCGCCTATGAGTTCGTGGCCGACTTTCGGGAGACGTATCTGGCCGACGTCACCGGCGGCAAAAAGATCACGCGAAAACTGCGTGTGGTGGCGGCCTGCGGCAACGGCACGGCCGGAGCCTTTGCGCCCCAGGCGCTCGAAAGTATCGGCTGCGAGGTCATTCCGCTGGACGTCGAACTCGACAACACGTTTCCACGCTACAACCCCAATCCCGAAGACATGAAGATGCTGCATGCGATCCGCGACAAGGTGCTGGAAACCGGAGCCGATGTCGGCCTGGGCTTCGATGGCGATGGAGACCGCTGCGGCGTGGTGGACAATCTCGGCAACGAGATTTTCGCCGACAAGGTCGGCGCCATGCTGGCGCGGGACATTTCCTCCCTGTACCCCGGCTCGAAGTTTGTCGTCGATGTAAAGTCGACGGGGCTTTTTCAGACGGATTCCGTTCTGAAGGCGAACGGCGCGACGACAGACTACTGGAAGACCGGGCACTCGCATATCAAACGGCGCGTGGCCGAGCTGGGCGCGATCGCCGGCTTCGAGAAATCCGGCCATTTCTTCTTCAATCCGCCGATCGGACGCGGTTACGATGACGGTCTCGTCACCGCGATCGCCGTGTGCCAGATGCTCGACCGCAACCCGGGCAAGTCGATGGCCGATCTTTACGCGGCGCTGCCCGAGACCTTCGGCACGCCCACCATGTCGCCCCATTGCGCCGACGACGTGAAGTATGATGTCGCCGAGCGTGTTCTTACCTCGGTCCGTGACATCAAATCCCGTGGCGAGCTTTTCGCAGGCCAGAAGATCGTCGACCTCGTCACCGTGAACGGGGTGCGCGTGGTCGCCGAGGACGGGACGTGGGGATTGGTCAGGGCATCGTCTAACAAGCCAGAACTGGTGGTGGTGGTTGAAAGCCCCGTCTCTTCGGTACGGCGGAGGGAGATGTTCGAGGCGATCGACGCGGTGCTGCGCCGTAATCCCGAAGTCGGTGCGTATAACCAGACTTTCTGACCTGGCCGAGGCAATGCATGACTGAAAAAATTGTCGGCTTCGTCATGAGCGGCGGCGTTGGTTCGCGGCTCTGGCCTCTGTCGCGCGAAGACAATCCAAAGCAGTTCCACGACTTGGCCGGCGATGGGTCCATGCTCGCCAAGACGCTCCGGCGGCTGGCCGCCCGAACCGAGGGGCAGACACCGGTCTATCTGATCGCTGCGGAGAAACATGCGCAGCGGGTCCATGCGAGCCTCGCTGAGATCGACGCTGCGGGCGGCGGAGCCATCTTCGAACCTGTAGGCAGGAACACGGCCGCGGCGGTAGCGGTGGCGACGCTGCAGACCCTTACGGCGCACGGCGATGCGGTAATGCTGGTCGTTCCCTCCGACCATGAAATCTCGACCGACAGTCAGTTCTGGCAGACCGTCGAGCAAGGCGTTCCGGCTGCTCTTGACGGGCAGATTGTCGTATTTGGCATCCGGCCGAACACGCCGGAGACGGGATATGGCTACATCGAACTGGCAACAGCGGCCGCCGATGTTAGCGACGTATCGCGTTTCGTGGAGAAACCGGATCTCGCCACAGCCGAAGCGTACGTCGCAGCTGGAAATTTCTACTGGAACACCGGCATTTTCCTGTTTCGCGCGGGTGCGATGCGCGATGCTTTCACCAGGCTCAGGCCTGATATCTGGAGTGCCGCCGAAGCGGCCTTCGCCTCTGCTACCAAAGATCTTTCGGGCCTTTACCTGCCTCTCGATCTCTATGCGGAAATACCTTCTACCTCGATCGACTACGCGGTGATGGAAAAGGCGGATCGCATCGCCATGGTTCCCGCCGGTTTTCGCTGGAACGATCTCGGCTCGTGGCAGTCGCTGCTCGATGTCGGCCCGGCCGACAAGGATGGCAACGTGATCGTTGGCGACGTGGTCGCTATCGATTGCGAGAACTCCTATTTCCGTAGCGAGGGTAGCCTGCTCTCGGCAATAGGTCTGAAAGACGTCGCCGTCGTCGCGACGCAGGATGCGACGTTCGTCGCCCCGGTAAGCCACAGCCAGAACGTCCGCAAGATCGTCGAGCAGTTGGAGAAGAGCGGAAGGCTCGAAACGCGCTTCACGCCCGCTCCCGATCGGGTGATCGAAAGCGGTGCCTGGCGACGGCGCGTGCAACACTGGCTGTTCGACGAGACGTTGCCGCTTTGGTCCACGAGGGGAGTCGACCATGTGCATGGCGGCTTCCACGAGGCGCTTGGCTTCGACGGTTCTCCGCTCATGAAGCCGAAACGCATGCGCACGATGGCGCGGCAGGTCTATGCCTTCGCCGTCGCCAAGGCGCGTGGCTGGAAGGGGCCAGCCGATGATCTGATTTCGGATGGCCTCGCGTTCATGGCGCGCAATGGCCGTACCGAACGTGGTGGTTGGGTACGCACGCTGAACGTCGACGGCGGCGTGGCCGATCCGGTCGAGGACGCCTACGACCACTCCTGTGTCCTGCTCGCACTTGCCTGGGCGCATCTCTGTGGCAACGCCAACGCCTTGCGACTGGGCACCGAGACCTTCGCATTCCTCGACACATGGCTCGAGGATGTTGCGGCGGGCGGCTACCTGGAGACGCCGGCTGGCGACACGACGCGCAGGTCCAACCCGCATATGCATCTGCTGGAGGCATTTCTTGCGTGGCATACGGTGACCGGAGACGTGCGGCATCTCGAGCGCGCTGGTCGCATCATCGACCTGTTCAGGCAGCATTTCTTCGAGAAGGACAGCTGGACGCTTGGCGAGTTCTTCGACGAGAACTGGAAGCCCGAACCTGGCGAAGCAGGTGAATGGACCGAACCCGGCCATCACTTCGAATGGGCGTCACTCCTTGTCGACTATGCACAGAAGAATGGAGAGACAGGGCTGAACGTCTTTGCGCGTAAGCTCTACGCCTCGGCCATCGCCAACGGTCTCAATCGCGCGACTGGACTGGCCTACGGAGCTGTTTCGCGACAGGGCCTGCCGCTCGACCGCCTATCGCGAAGCTGGCCCCAGACGGAGGCCATCAAGGCTGCTCTCGCGCTTGACGGCACTGGCGGGCCCGACCTGAAGCCTGAGGTCGAGGCGCGGGTCGGAAGACTGTTTCGTTGGCACATCGACCCCGCGCCGACTGGCCTGTGGATCGATCGGATCGACGAGCGCGGCCGCTCGCTCGCCACCGAGGTGCCGGCGAGCATCTTCTATCACATGGTCAGTGCGCTGACGCAGTACCTAGATGGGACAGAGCCCCGCCGCTGAGGCAATTCCAGTTTTTCAGCCGGAGATGATGAAGCGCTCGAGTTTGCCGAGGGTTTGCTGTCCCAGTTCCACGGCGCCAAAACCCCTTGCATCCTGGAACTCCGCGGCAGTGCTGAAAACCATGCCCAGCGTGACTTTCGTCATCCCGTCCTCTTCCTCGAAAGAGGCCCATGCATCGGCATGTTTCGGCCCGTTCTCGCCCCAAAGAAGCGCGTAGCCGAACCCTTCTTCCGGCCGGACGTCACCATAGAGGTGGTGGTTCGGGAAGACCGTGCCGTCGGGCCCGATCATGTCGAAGACCCATTCGCCTCCGGCCCGCAGGTCGATCCTTTTCGTGCGGCAGGAAAATCCGTCCGGTCCCCACCATTGCGGCAAGGTCTTGGGGTTCATCCACGCGTTCCACACCACTGTTCGAGGCGCTCCTATCACCCGCTGAAGCAGCATTGTCCGCTCTGCCACGCCGGCGAGATTGTCCAGGCCGGCACCAAAGCCCTGCCGGTAACCAGCCTCCATGTCCTCTGCCAGCGAGGAAAGCTGTACTGTCACCGCCATCCGGCTGCCTTCGCCGGCAGCTGAAAAATCAGCCGTAACCAGCGCGGCCGATTGCGTTATCCCTTCCGAAGAGATCACTTCGTAATTCACGCTGCATACCGCCGGCTGGAGTTCCAGCCACCCACTTTCGCAGCGAATGTCCGGCTCGCCTTCGACCTTGCAGAGCGAGACTTCGCGCCCGCCTACTTTTGTGTCCGCTTCCAGAAATTCGACAGTGACGGCGGGCGTCGGTGCTGCCCAGACAGCGCGCGCAGCAGGGACTGTCCATGCCTGCCAGAGGACTGGCAAGGGTGCCGCGACTTCGCGCTCGAATCTGAGCGTAGCGAAACGGCCCTTTCTCGTAGGATCCGAAACTGTCCCATCGTCGGTTTTCCGGCCCGGCTTCATTTCGCGCGCTCCTTCATCACATTCATCACAAAGGCGTCCAGCCGGTCGAGCCGAGATTCCCAAACGGCCTGCTGCCGATCGAGCCATGTCCGCATCGGTTGCATCGCGTCTGGCACGATGGCGCAGGTTCGTATCCGCCCATCCTTTGACGTGGCAATAAGCCCGGCTTCCTGAAGTACGGAGAGGTGCCGCATCACAGTGGGCAGGCGCAGGCCAGTCGGTGCAGCCAAATCCGTTACCCGCGCGGGCCCTTCGGCCAGTCGGGCGAGGATCGAACGACGCGTCGGATCGGCCAGCGCGTGGAAAAGCAGCGAGAGATCGACATCATGCTTAGCCATATTGCTAACTATTGCATGATGCGCGAACAGCGCAAGAAAAAACTTCGTCGAATTGCTAAGTTTTCTGTGCCGGGCCTTTCTCTCGACAGCTAGATAGCGACCTTAGTAGGGACTCGCGACGTCGCCAGTCTCCACATACACTGACTTGATCTGGGAATAGTGCGCGAGTGCGGCGAGTGAGTTTTCGCGACCGATGCCGGATTGCTTGTAACCGCCGAAGGGGATCTCGACGGGAGCGAGGTTGTAGTTGTTGATCCAGCAGGAACCGGCCTGGAGATCGGCGATGACACGATGCGCGCGCGGCAGGTCGCGCGTGAAGACGCCAGCGGAGAGGCCGAATTCGGTATCGTTGGCGCGCGCAACCACTTCGTCTTCACTGTCGAACCTGAAGACCGCCATGACCGGTCCGAAGATTTCTTCGCGGGCAATGCGCATGGTGTCGGTCACGTTGGCGAAGATCGTCGGTTCGACATAGAAGCCGCCTTCGAAGCCCTGCAATGCCGGCACCGCGCCACCATGGTGCAAGGTCGCACCTTCCTGCTTTCCGATCTCGATGTAGGACAGCACTTTCTCGTGCTGCGCCTTGTTGATCAGCGGCCCCATCTGCGTGTCGGGATCGAGCGGGTCGCCGATGCGGATCGCCTTGGTGCGTTCGGTCAGGCGGTCGAGGAAACGGTCGTGCAAGCCGTCCTGTACGAAGACGCGCGTGCCGTTGGAGCAGACCTGACCGGTGGAATAGAAGTTTGCCAGCATCGCGCCGCCGATAGCATTTTCCAGATCGGCGTCATCGAAGATGATGAGCGGCGACTTGCCGCCGAGCTCCATCGTGGCGTGCTTCATCAACGAGCCGGCGAGACCGAGTACTTTTCTGCCGGTCGGTACTGAGCCTGTGAGCGATACCTTTGCGACTACGGGGTGGCTGGCCAGCGCATGGCCGACATCGCCATAGCCCTGCACGACGTTGAACAAGCCGTCCGGCAGGCCGGCCTCGGTGTAGATTTCTGCAAGCGCCAGGGCGGAAAGCGGCGTGTTCTCGGAGGGCTTGAAGACCATGGCGTTGCCCATGGCAAGTGCTGGGGCCGACTTCCAACCCGCTCCCTGTATGGGATAATTCCAAGCGCCGATGCCGACACAGACCCCGAGCGGTTCGCGACGCGTGTAGGCGAAGGAGCCGCCGAGATCGATGTAGTCGCCATTGTAGCTGCCGACCGCGCCGCCGAAGAATTCGAGCGCGTCCGCGGCCGATGCTGGGTCGGCGACCAGCGTTTCCTGTATCGCCTTGCCGGTGTCGAGTGTTTCGAGGCGGGCGAGTTCGTCGTTGCGAGCGCGCAAGATGTCGGCGGCGCGGCGAAGGATGCGGCCACGCTCGACCGGCTTCAGCCGAGCCCAGGCAGGCTGCGCCTCGCGGGCAGCTTCGATGGCGAGTTCAACGACGTTTTCGGTGGCGGAGTGAATGGTTGCGATCGTTTCGCCCGTCGCCGGATAGATCACCGGCAAGGCTCTGCCGAGCTCGTCGTCGACAAAGCTGCCGTTGATGTAGTGCGATGCCTTGGGCTGGGCTTTCATCGGACAGATCCTTTGCGCTTGTCGCGCTTCCTTAGCATGTTTGGCGGATCAGCGATCGCTTTCGCGCCAGCGCGGGTTGATCCATGGTTCCTGGTTGGACGGCGCCAGCGGCGCGCGACCGAGGATATGGTCCGCGGCTTTCTCGCCGGTCATAATGGATGGGCCGTTGAGGTTGCCGTTGGTCACGCGCGGGAAGATCGATGAGTCGGCGACGCGCAGGCCATCCACGCCGATGACGCGGCATTCCGGATCGACCACGCTGGTCGGGTCCGACGCGCTGCCCATCTTGCAACTGCCGCAGGGATGGTAGGCGCTTTCGACATGGGCGCGGATGAAGTCATCCAGTTCAGCATCGCTCTGGATCTGGCCGCCGGGCGAAATCTCGCGGCCACGATAGGGATCGAACGCAGCCTGCCCGAAGATTTCGCGCGTGAGCCGGATGCAATGGCGGAAATCGCGCCAGTCGTCCGGATGCGACATGTAGTTGAAGCGGATCTCCGGCTTTGCCCAGGGATCGGGGGAGCGCAGCGTGACCGTGCCGCGCGACTTCGAGCGCATAGGGCCGACATGCGCCTGGAACCCATGGCCGGCGGCGGCGGCCTTGCCATCGTAGCGCACGGCGGCGGGAATGAAGTGATACTGGATGTCGGGATAGTCGACGCCTGCCGCGGAGCGCACGAAGGCGGCGGCTTCGAAGTGGTTCGTCGCGCCGAGCCCGCTCTTGAAGAACAGCCATTGCGCGCCGATCAGCGCTTTCGAAAATGGATTGAAGACCGAATTCAGCGTGATCGGCTTGGTGGACTCCTGCTGGATGTAGAGTTCAAGATGATCCTGCAGGTTACGGCCGACGCCAGGCCTGTCGGCCAAGACTTCGATGCCGTTTCGCTTCAGCTCCTCGGCGGGGCCGATGCCGGACAGCAAAAGCAGCTTGGGAGAGTTGATCGACGACGCCGCGACGATCACCTCACGTTTCGCCTTAACGACCTGAATCGTTTTGCGAGTTTCGATCTCGACGCCGGTGGCGCGTTGATTCTCGATGATCACGCGCCGGGCGAAGCCGCTGACGAGACTCACGTTTTTGCGCTTCATCGCGGGACGAAGATAGGCATTGGCGGCGGACCAGCGACGGCCGAGATGGATCGTCTGCTCCATGGCCCCGAAGCCTTCCTGCTTCGCGCCGTTGTAATCGTCGGTGAGTTCGAATCCGGCCTGATGTCCGGCCTCGACGAACGCCTGGTAGAGCGGATTACGGCGCGATCCACGACGGACGTGCAGCGGACCATCGGTGCCGCGCCAGCCTTCCTGACCGCCATGCGCGTGTTCCATGCGCTTGAAGTAGGGAAGAACATCGGCGAAGGACCAGCCGGCAGCACCCTGTTCCGACCAATGGTCGAAGTCGCGGGCGTGGCCGCGCACATAGACCATGCCGTTGATCGAGGACGACCCGCCGAGAACCTTGCCGCGCGGCGTGGCGAGGACGCGGCCGCCGAGGTGGGGTTCCGGCTCGCTGGCGAAACCCCAGTCGTACAAGGGCATGTTGAGCGGGATCGAAAGCGCTGACGGCATCTGGATAAGTGGGCCGTAGTCCGTGCCGCCATATTCGATGACGATGACGGAGTGGTTGCCGTCCTCGGACAGGCGGTAGGCGAGCGCGGAGCCGGCCGAGCCGGAACCGATGATGACGTAATCGGCCTCAAGCATCGGCGATGTGCCTCATGAAATCGGCAAGCCCGACATTGCCGCCGGTGGCAACGACGAGGACGGCCTTGCCCCGGACATCGACGGAGCCGCTGAGCAAGGCGGCGAGGGATGAGGCTGCCGAAGGCTCGAAGACCAGCTTCAATTTTTCAAAGGCTATGCGCATGGCCGAGCGCACGGCGTCATCCGCAACGGTCACCGGCAGCGCACCGATCGTGCTCATGGCCGCGAAGGTCGCGACTCCCGGGCGGCGCGCCATCATGCCATCGCAAATGGAAGGTGGGGTGGTCAGGGGCACGGTCTGAGCCGAGCCGGCTTCGAGCGATGCGCCCATGCCGTTGAATCGCTCCGGCTCGACCACCACCATTTGCGTTGCGGGCGACAGATATTTGAAAGCGAGCGAGACACCGCTAACGAGCCCGCCGCCACCAGTCGGCACGAAAACGAAGTCAGCCTTTGCGCCGCGCTCGTCCAGTTGTGCCAGCGCTTCGATCCCGACGCCGGCCTGGCCGGCCACCACCTCGGGATGATCGAACGGGTGCAGCAGGGTGAGGCCTTCGTCTTCTGCAATCTGGCGGGCTCGCTCGGAAGCGACTTCCTCACGAGCGCGAGCGCCGTGGTCGGTCAGGACGACGCGGGCACCATAGCCAGCGGTTGCATCGCGCTTTGCGGCCGGCGCGTCCATCGGCATCACCATGGTGACCGGAATGCCGAGCCGCTGCCCTGACGCCGCGAGGCCCTGCGCGAAGTTTCCGGATGAATAGGCGACCACGCCCTTCTGGGCCTCGTCGGCACTCAGCGTCTTCAGACGCCAGTAGGCTCCGCGACTCTTGAAGGAGCCGGTCCACTGCAACGATTCCGATTTCACGAACACGTGTGCCGCGCCACTCAGGGCTGCAATCGCCGGCGCTTCGAGGAGCGGTGTGACGACCGTCGCTTTTTTCGTCTCGGCGTAGGCGCGTTGCAGGTGGTCGAGATCGGGAACGTGGTCGGGTTGCATGTCAGTTTGACTCGCGGCTTCGAGGTTCGCCAAGCATGCCGGCGACGTAGTCTTCAACAATGGCGATGGCGCTCGCGGCGTTGGGCGTGCCGTCCTTGAGCGCGCGCCGGATATAGAGCCCGTCGATCAGTGCTGCGATTGCCTCGGCGGCGCGTTCGGCTTCGGCGCCCGTGACGAGGGCCGACAGGCCGCTCATTAGGTTGGAGTGCAGTCGCCGCGCATAGATGCGCAGCAGTCGGCGCAACGCCTGCGACTTCTGCGCCTCGACGTAGAAAGCAAGCCACGCCGCGATGGTTTCGGGCTGAAACTGCTTGTCGGAGAAGTTTATTGCGATGACGGCAGAGACGCGCTCGCGGGGCGATCGTGCGGTCGCCAACGCCTGCCTTGCATCGGCATTCAGTTCAGCGAGCAGGTGCCGCATGGTGGCTTGGAGGAGTTCGTCCTTGGCGCCGAAATAGTGATGCGCGAGCGCGGAGGACACGCCTGCGCGCCCTGCGATCTCCGACATGGTGACGTCGAGCGAGCCCCGCTCGCCGATCGCGGAGATCGTGGCGTCTATGAGCGCTCGCCGGCGCAAGGGCTCCATTCCGACCTTAGGCATGCAAGGACGGTATTTTTAATTGACCGGTCAATCAATAAAAAATCCGGCAGCCGATATCGGCTTTGCGCCATCGGTCGCTTTACGAATGCATTGCGGGCGTCCATCTATTCTTTGACGTCGAACGACGCCCTTGGGAGAAGAAGATGACCGTCTGCATTGTCGGTTGGGCGCATTCGCGATTCGGGAAGCTGGAAGGCCAGACGCTGGAAAACTTGATAACCGGGATTGCGCGTGAAGCGCTCGCCCATGCGGGCATCGGTCCCGATGAGGTCGACGAGATCGTGCTCGGCCATTTCAACGCAGGATTCTCGCCCCAGGACTTTACGGCAAGCCTTGTGCTGCAGGCCGACGACCGGTTGCGCTTCAAGCCCGCGACCCGCGTCGAGAACGCATGCGCGACCGGCTCGGCGGCTGTCCGGCAGGGCATCCGCGCTATAGACTCGGGCGCAGCGAAGATCGTTCTGGTGGTCGGCGCAGAGCAGATGACGACGACCCCCGCTTTGGAGATCGGCAAGAACCTGCTGAAAGCTTCCTATCTGCCCGAGGATGGGGACACACCCGCAGGCTTCGCGGGCGTGTTCGGCAAGATCGCTCAGGCCTATTTCCAGCGTCATGGTGACCAGTCGGACGCGCTGGCCACGATCGCCGCCAAGAACCACAAAAACGGCGTGGGAAATCCCTATGCGCAATTGCGCAAGGATCTGGGTTTCGAATTCTGCCGGCAGGAAAGCGACAAGAACCCGTTCGTGGCTGGACCGCTGAAGCGCACCGATTGCTCGCTGGTCTCGGACGGTGCGGCCGCGCTGGTACTCGCCGAGGGCGAGATCAGCTCATCGATGCCACGTGCCATCGGCTTTCGAGCCAACGAGCATGTCCAGGACTTCCTCCCAATGTCCAAGCGCGACATCCTGTTGTTCGAAGGATGCGGAGAAGCTTGGAGAAGGGCGCTGGCGAAGGCTGGCGCGACGCTCGGAGACCTTTCCTTCGTCGAGACGCATGACTGCTTCACGATCGCCGAACTCATCGAGTACGAGGCTATGGGGCTGGCGAGGCGAGGTGAGGGTGGCAAGCTGGCGCTCGAGGGACAGACGGCGATGGGCGGACGGTTGCCGGTCAATCCTTCGGGCGGACTGAAGTCCAAGGGGCATCCGATCGGCGCGACCGGCGTGTCGATGCATGTCCTGACGGCTATGCAGTTGATGGGCGAGGCGGGCGACATCCAGGTTCCCCGAGCGACGCTCGGCGGCATCTTCAACATGGGCGGCGCGGCTGTCGCGAACTATGTCTCGATACTGGAGCGACTGAAATGAACCGTCCGGCAATTCTGACCGTGGCGCTGATTGCGATGGTGTCATTGTCGATCGCTGCAACTGCGGCGGATGATCCTCGCACCGTCGGTGAAGCCTTCTGCAAGGCGCGAGGGGCCAACGATGACGCGGCGACGCGCTCGCTTTTGACGCCTTCGCTGATTGCAGAGGTCGATGCAGCGCAGGCCAGGAGCGATGTGATCGGCAAGACCAATCCGGACGAAAAACCACCGCTCGGCGACGGCATCCCGTATCAGGCGTTTCCCGACGTCCCGAAAGACTGCGTGGTCGGGGCCGTCGCCGACGGGGCCGGTTCGATCGAGGTCAAGGTGACCTACAGCTTTCCCGATAGCCCGGATGCGAACTGGACCGACCGGCTGAAGCTCGTCACAGAGAACGATAGTCTTTCGATTGACGATGTCATCTACGCGAATGTCGCGAACGGGGAACCGGATCTAAGCCTGCGGCAGATTCTGATGGACGCCTTCGATCAATAGCGGGGACATGACTTAGAACAGGCTGACGGGACCGTAGGCAGGCACCTTGATTGCCGGGTGAGCGATGTCGAGGCCCGCGACGAGACCTGCGAAATGGAACTCGATGCCGCTGCGAAGGCCGACGGCAAAACCCGCCAGACCGCCGAATGTCACGTGAAGGTCGAGCCAGTCCGGTGCGATGTCGACTGAAACGAAGCCTGGAGCGTAGTCGCGGCCGACAGCGTTGGACGGCAGTTTCGCGCCAAGTTCGGGGACGGCCCGCAGCACATGGGCGACGAAGCTGTTGGAGTTCGGCCCCGGCCAGATGTGATAGTCGCCCCGTTTCGAGAACTGATAATCCGCAATGGCGGCTTCCAGCTTCGGAATGAGGCGTGCCGCGTCAGCATCGGTAACCGACGCAACGATATAGGGTGCGTTGGAATACCAGCGGCCGTCGGCGGCGTAGGCGTTGTGGCGGATTGGAGTTCCCCAGCCCACCTTGTCATAACGGTCGTAACCGTTGGCGCCGGGCTTCTTGATGACCAGCCAGCTATGCAGGGAGAAGGCGCCCTTCAAGCCGCCGGTGCGTGCGGCCAGCACATAGATTGCGGCCTCGTCCTTCTGCGGCGCTCGCGGCAGGATGCCGGAGGAGGACCAATCGGCGTTCCGCCAAGAGGCCGGACGCTCCTGAAGGCTCCACCAGCCTGCCGTGGCAAGCGCCGGCATGATGAACAGACACAGGATCGTCAGCGCGAGATTCCTGATCAGACGCATCAATCCAAACCGGTGTTTACAACTCGTTCCATATAGGTTCAGAAAGCGAACCGCCATTTCGGGTAGAATTATGTCCGATCCAGTCCTTGTCGAAGTGCTGCGCGGCGATCGCGTCGAAAGCATGCATAGAGGAGCAGTCGTGGTCTGCGACGCTTTCGGCGGCGTGGCCTTGGCCTTGGGCGATACCGAGCAACTGGTTTTTCCACGCTCCGCCGTGAAGGCCATCCAGGCGTTGCCGCTGATGGAGAGCGGCGCTGCGGATGCTCTAGGCTTTGGAGACAAGGAGCTTGCGCTCGCCTGCGCGTCGCATCGTGGAGAAGCTCCCCATGCCGACTTGGCGGAGTCCATGCTGTCGCGCGCAGACCTTGGCGAAGCCGACCTGGAGTGCGGTTCGCACTGGCCATTCAACCAGGATGCGATGGTGAGCCTGGCGCGCTCGGGAGGCACGCCGTCCCAGTTGCACAACAACTGCTCCGGGAAACATTCGGGCTTCCTGTGCACCTGTCGTCATCTGCGGATGAACCATCGCGGCTATGTCGGTTTCGACCATCCGATGCAGGGCCTGATCCGCGAAGCGATGCAGGACGTGACGGGCGCCGTACACTCAGCGGAAAACAGCGCGATCGACGGCTGTTCCATTCCAACGCATTCGGTTCCCCTGAAAAGCCTTGCCGTCGGCTTCGCAAAAATGGCGACAGGCGAGGGGCTTTCGGCCTTGCGCGCAAAAGCGGCGGGACGTCTTTTGGCGGCCTGCATGAATGAGCCGTTCTTCATGTCGGGATCGGACTCGCTGGACATGCCGTTGATGCAGGCTGCTCCGGGGCGGATATTCGTCAAAAGCGGCGCTGAGGGAATGTTCTGTGCGGCGCTTCCGGAACTCGGGCTGGGCGTGGCGCTGAAATGCGACGATGGTGCGGGCCGGGCGGGCGATGCGATGATCGCCGCAGTCCTGGCGCGATTGCTGAGGGTTGACGTCGAACTCTCGGCGAAGCTGACGGAGATGGCGCAGCCGGTCGTGCCCAGCCGCAGGGGAGCGCCGGTAGGCCTAATCAGGCCGACGCCGGATCTCATGCGATGAGCAGAGCCTTTACCCGCGAAGACGACAACGAGAATGCGGTCGCCGATCTCGGCGAGCGGCCAGTCAGCCCGCATCGCAATCTCGTTACCGAAATGGGGCTCACGCAGATCGACGAGACCATCCGGAGCCTGCATGAAGATTTGGCGAAGGCCGAGCCCGCTGCAGATCGCCAGCGTATCGCCGTGCTGTCGCGGGATCTTCGTTACTGGATCTCAAGGCGTGAAAACGCGGAAGTCTCGATCCCCGATCCCGACATTGCGGTCGTGCGTTTCGGGATGACCATTACGATCGAGGGCGAGGACGGCCGCAAAAGAAGCTGGAAGATCGTCGGTGAGGACGAGGCGGACGCCGCCAAGGGCAGCATCTCCCATGTCTCGCCGATGGCACAGGCCTTGTTTGGCAAGAGCGTCGGTGACGTCGTGACGGTCGGCGACAAGGAATGGGAAATCACCGATCTTTGAGCAGCAAACGGGCTTACACCGGGTGTCTGATCACTCGCCCTATTTAACCAGCAGCAGCTTATCCATAAGCCTGTCCGCAGCTTCCGGGATAACCGTTCCCGGCGGGAAAATCTCTTCGGCGCCGGCCCTGCGAACAGCCTCGAAATCCTGCGGCGGGATAACCCCGCCGGCGACGATGATCGTCTTGCGTGCGCCCAGCCTGTCGAGTTCCTCGCGCAGTTCCGGGATCAGCGTCAGATGGCCTGCGGCGAGCGACGACGCACCGACGATATGCACGTCATGATCGACAGCCAGATGTGCGATCTCGGCTGGCGTCTGGAACATCGCGCCGACGGTCACGTCGAAGCCGAGATCCGCGAAGGCGGTGGCGATGACTTTCTGGCCGCGATCGTGACCATCCTGCCCCATCTTGGCGATAAGGATACGCGGTTTGGAGCCGTTCTTGTTCTCGAACTCTTCAGCCTTGGCGGCAACGCTATCGGCAAGGGGGTTTTCGCCGAGTTCCTTTCGGTAGACGCCGGAAATCGTCTGCACGGTCGCGACATGTCGTCCAAATGCCTTTTCCAGCGCGAAGGATATTTCGCCGACTGTCGCGTGGGCGCGTGCGGCGCGGACCGCGAAGTCCAGCAGGTTGCCATTGCCCTTCGAGGCTTCGGTCAGGGCGTCGAGCGCCTGTTCTACTGTCGCAACATCGCGCGTGCCCTTGAGCATCTGCAGCTTTGAAAGCTGGCGTGCGCGGACCTCGGCGTTGTCGACCTTGAGAACGTCGACTTCGATGTCCTGTTCGGGACGCCATGCGTTGACGCCGACAAGGATTTGCTCGCCGGAATCGATGCGGGCCTGGGTGCGGGCCGAGGCTTCCTCGATACGGGCTTTGGGAATGCCCTTTTCGATGGCGGCGGCCATACCGCCCAGCGCCTCGACCTCCTCGATATGGCTCATCGCTTTTGTCGCAAGCTCATGCGTCAGCCGTTCGACATAGGCGGAACCTCCCCACGCATCGATGATGCGCGTCGTCCCGGACTCCTGCTGCAGGATCAGTTGTGTGTTGCGTGCGATACGCGCAGAATGGTCGGTCGGAAGCGCCAGCGCTTCGTCAAACGCATTGGTGTGCAGCGATTGCGTGTGACCCTGAGTGGCAGCCATCGCCTCGATCATGGTGCGGACGATGTTGTTGTACGGATCCTGCGCCGTCAGCGACCAACCAGATGTCTGGCAATGCGTGCGTAGCGAGAGCGATCGCGGGTCCTTCGGCGCAAAGTTCTTCTGGATGAGCGCCGCCCACAAAAGCCGCGCGGCGCGGAGCTTGGCGACCTCCATGAAGAAGTTCATGCCGACGGCCCAGAAGAAGGACAGGCGCGGCGCGAAACGGTCTATGTCGAGCCCGCCGGCGATGCCGGCGCGCGCGTAGTCGATGCCGTCGGCGATGGTGTAGGCGAGCTCGAGGTCAGCCGTCGCCCCGGCTTCCTGCATATGGTAGCCGGAAATCGAGATGGAGTTGAACTTCGGCATGTTCCTCGACGTGTAGGAGAAGATGTCCGACACGATCCGCATCGAGGGCTTCGGCGGATAGATGTAGGTGTTTCGGACCATGAACTCCTTGAGGATGTCGTTCTGGATGGTGCCGGCAAGGTCCTTCTGCGCAACGCCCTGTTCTTCCGCCGCAACGATGTAGAGTGCGAGAATTGGCAGCACCGCGCCGTTCATCGTCATCGACACGGTCATCTCGCCAAGCGGGATCTGGTCGAAGAGTTGGCGCATGTCGAGGATGGAATCGATCGCCACGCCAGCCATGCCCACATCCCCGGCAACGCGCGGATGATCGCTGTCGTAGCCGCGATGGGTGGCGAGGTCGAAGGCGACCGAGAGGCCTTTCTGGCCTGCCGCGACGTTGCGGCGATAGAAGGCGTTGGACTCCTCGGCCGTCGAGAAGCCTGCATATTGCCGGACGGTCCAGGGTTGCCGGACATACATGGTCGGGTAAGGACCGCGGATATAAGGCGCTATCCCCGGCCACGTGTCGAGGAACGGCAGACCGCCTAGGTCCTTTGCGTCGTAGGCGCGCTTGACCGGAATTCCTTCCGGGGTTCTCCAGACAGATCCTTCGACCGCGCCCGATCCGGATTTCGGGTCGCACCACGCGATCTGGCTGAAATCGGGGATCATCACTGGCCTCCGATCAACTGGTCGATGCGCAGGGCTTCGAGCTTCGGGCAATGGACCGCGCCGTCGGTCGGCATCGGGCGCTTCTCGGCGGTAAGCGTCTCCACGGGCCTCTCGCTATCGCGCCTGTAGATCGTCGTGCCGACGATGTGCCGTTCGCCTGCGTTGAACTTCCTGACACGTTCGTCGCGGGACTCAACGATCCGCTGCTGCAGCTTGCCGTCGGCAAGGCTTCTGAGGATGCCGCCTTCGCGCTCGATGGCGCGGAATTCGTCCCAGGCATGCTCGCATAGTGCGTCGGTGAGCGCCTCAATGGAACCGGAGCCGGAAGACGGGTCGGCGACGAAGTCGAGGTGGCTTTCGGATGCAGCGACAAGCTGGGTGTTGCGGGCGATCCGACGGGCAAAGCCGTTCGGCAGCCCATGCGAAAGCGTGTGCGGCAGGACGGAAATCGAATCCGCACCGCCGACGGCCGCGGCGAAACAGGCGATCGTCGAGCGCAGGACGTTGGTCTCGGGGTCGGCCGCCGTAAGCATGCGCCAGGAAGTCTCGGCATGGATTGTCGCCGGCGACGGCGGAATGGAGCAGACCTCAAGCAACCGCGCCCACAATTTACGGAGAGCGCGGATCTTGGCCATCGACACGAACTGGTCCTGGTCGACGCTCACGGCGAATCCAATATGGGGTGCGGCATAGACCAGAGCCTGCCTGGCATCCTCAAAAAGCCGAAGATGAGCCGCCGCTGACGCGAGCATGGCGCCGAGTTCCTGGGCTTCCGTGGCCCCGGCGTTGTGGTAGACACGACCATCCGCCTCCAGAAGCACGCCGGGCACGCCCAGCGCAAAGAAATGCGCAAGCGACTGCGGCATTGAAGCCTGCAGCGCCTCGATGCTCATGGAAAGACGTCCCGTTCCCGCGAATATTGCGGCGGGGTCTATTCCGAAGCACAGGCTGAGTTTCGCCGGATCGGCGCGCCGCCTCGTCAGATAAGCAACAAACCAGTCGGCAACGGCGCGGCTTGCGGGGTGGATATCCATCCGGACATAGGTGCGGGCCAGCGGAATTTCGTCGAGAACGGTCTCCAACGCCTCCGGCGAAGCGGGAAGGCCGTAGCCGAAAGCGTTCGGAGCGCCTTCGAATACGAGAGAAAGGCCGGTCGCCCCTTGCTCTATGTCTTCCAGAGCCTGCCTGTTGGCGCGAACCGGATCAGGGTCGTCGATACGTTGGACGACAGCCCAGCGCCCCTCGGAAAGCTTGCGTGGCAGAAAGGAGCCCGTCGGGTCGCGTTCGAGGATCGGGTCGATGCGAATGTCGTCGGCGGTATGCGAAACAAGTGCGGAATCAATCGCTTGGCCGGCAAGCGTCTTTTCTGCGATCGCCCGCCACAGATCGCGATTTGCCGTTGGGAATTCGATCTCGTCGAGTACCCTGGCCAGATTCATGCACATCCTCACAGTCGTCAGTTCGACACGCCACTGTTCAACACGACCATATGGCTTTTGGCGTGTTGTACCCCAAGGGTCAAGCTTTGCCATTGTCGCTGCCTGACGGCGCAATTATACGTTCGTTTGGGACGCGACAGCGCGCGCCGCCATGGGATGAAGAGGCAGGTGATGGCAGACGACAGCATTTTTCTCGGGGCGAGCCGCAAGCCGGATGACAGCTACCAGAAACCGGAAGCACTGCTGCTGAAATACGGTAACAGGCATGGCCTGGTGACCGGAGCGACCGGAACCGGCAAGACGGTGACGCTGCAGGTGCTCGCCGAAGGTTTTTCCAATCAAGGCGTCCCCGTATTCTGCGCCGACATCAAGGGCGACCTGTCTGGCATCTCCATGATGGGCGAGCCCAAGGATTTCCTGCTGAAACGCGCCGAGCAGGTGAAGCTCGATCCTTACGAGTTCCAGGAATTCCCCGTCATCTTCTGGGACCTTTTCGGAGAGCAGGGCCATCCGGTTCGGGCGACCATCTCGGAGATGGGGCCACTTCTGTTGTCGCGGCTGATGAACCTCAGCGACGCGCAGGAAGGCATCATGAACATCGCCTTCAAGATCGCCGACGAGGAAGGCCTGCTGCTGCTCGACATGAAGGATTTGCAGGCGCTGCTCGCCAATATCGCCAGCCGCGCCGACGAGATCAGCGGCCGCTATGGCAATGTGACGAAACCTTCCGTCGGCGCGATCCAGCGCAACCTCCTCGTGCTGGAACAGCAAGGCGGCCAGAACTTCTTTGGCGAGCCGGCGCTGAAAATTTCCGACATCATGCGCACGACGCGGGACGGACGAGGTGCGATCAACGTGCTCGCGGCCGACAAGCTGATGCGCAACCCGCGCCTTTACGCGACTTTTCTCTTGTGGCTGCTGTCTGAGTTGTTCGAGGAATTGCCGGAGGTCGGCGATCCGGATCGGCCAAAACTCGTCTTCTTCTTCGACGAGGCGCATCTCTTGTTTGACGAGACGCCTCGCGCGCTTGTCGATCGCGTGGAGCAGGTGGTGCGGCTCATCCGCTCGAAAGGCGTCGGCGTCTATTTCATCACCCAGAATCCGCTCGACGTGCCGGAGTCTGTGCTGGCACAACTCGGTAACCGCATACAGCATGCGCTGCGGGCCTATACGCCGCGCGAGCAGAAGGCCGTGAAGACGGCAGCCGACACATTTCGGCCAAACCCCGACTTCAACTGCGCGACCGCGATAACCCAGCTCGGAACAGGCGAAGCGCTGGTATCGACGCTGGAAGCCAAGGGTATACCCTCGATGGTCCAGCGGACCTTGATACGGCCACCGGCTTCGCGCATCGGCCCTATCACTACGCAGGAGCGGGCGAAGCTGATTGCAGACAGCCCTGTCGCTGGCCAGTACGATCAGGCCATCGATCGGGAGTCTGCCTTTGAAATTCTGCAGAAAAGGACCGAAACCCGGCAGACCGAGCAAGCCAAGCCGGCGGAAACGCAGGGCGGGTCACGCTGGACGCTGCCGGATTTTGATGATGCCGGTTCGGCTGGTACTCAGCGGCAGGGTGGCGGTGATCGCCAACCCGCTCCCGCCCCGCGCGAACGTACTCCTCGTGCGTCAAATCGCCAGAGCGTATCTGAAGCCGCCATCAAGTCCGTGGTGCGTTCCGTCGGCAGCTCGCTTGGCCGCGCCATCGTGCGCGGCATTCTCGGCAGCCTGAAGCGGTAGCGCTCAGGCTGAGCCAAGCCCGTTTGTGACGACGATGGGAGCTTTTCCAGAAACTCGGTCGTAGAGGTCGATGATATCCTGGTTCATCAGGCGAACGCAGCCCGATGACACCGACTTGCCGATCGAGTTCCATTCCGGTGAGCCGTGCAGGCGATAAAGCGTGTCCTCGCCGTTCTGGAAGATGTAAAGCGCTCGCGCACCAAGCGGGTTGTCCAGGCCGGGCGGCATGCCGCCGTTTTCCGCGCTGTATTTCGCCAGCTCGGGTTGGCGGCCAATCATGTCCGCGGGCGGAGTCCATTTCGGCCACTTCTGCTTCCACTGGACGATCGCGCGGCCTGACCATTCAAAGCCGGCGCGGCCCAAGCCGACGCCGTAACGCATGGCCTGCCCGTCTCCGAGCACGAGATAGAGGAAATGCTGTGAGGTATCGACGACAATCGTGCCAGCACGCTCTCCGGTTGGATCGGGCACGACCTGCCGCAGGAAACGCTTGTCCACTCGCTGGATAGGCACGGCCGGTATTTCATACCCTTCGTCATAAACAGGGCCATACATCGTGGCGTAGCTGCCGTAAGCAGAATCGTCCATGTCCTGCGGCGGCGACGGCTGAACATAGGCAACCGGCTCGACGGTCGCGCAGGCCGACAGGCTTACGCTCGCAACGCCGACAACGGCGAGACTCAAAAAGTTACGGCGGGAAAGATGCGCAGCGGTCGGAAGGGAGTTAGACATAGTTTGTTCTTGCTCTTCTGAAATCACAGGATGCACGGCGGACCGTCGCATCCCTCAAACCGTCAAGATGGCGGGACGGTTCCAGATCACCCTCAAATCAGGCTGCAGCTTGTGCAAATAACGGCAAAGATGAGGCTGCCGGGGGATGTGGCCGATGGGCCACGCGACAGCCTGTCGCGCCGATCGCCTGTTCTCGCTGGCTGGCCTGAAGGATTCATGGCAATGCATGGTTGACGCAAAGCATTCATATAATGTCATTACCGCCTCGGAAACTGACGGATATTTCCCATGACCCTCGCCGCTGCCGCGCAAACCCAGACATGGACCTATGTGGATGGCGACTGGTACGAAGGCAACGTGGCGCTGATCGGGCCGCGCAGCCATGCGATGTGGCTGGCGTCGTCGGTCTTCGACGGAGCGCGATGGTTCGAGGGCGTTGCGCCCGATATCGATCTGCACGCGCAGCGCGTCAACGCATCCGCCATGGCTCTTGGTCTAAAGCCCACCATGACCGTGGAGAAGATCGTCGGCCTGACGTGGGACGGCCTGAGAAAGTTTGACGGAAAGACTGCAGTCTACATCCGCCCGATGTATTGGGCCGAGCATGGCGGCTATATGGGCGTGCCTTCCGATCCAGCCTCGACACGGTTTTGCCTATGCCTTTACGAGGCTCCGATGCTTCCGCCGTCGGGATTCTCGATCACCGTTTCGCCATTTCGCCGCCCGACCATTGAGACCATGCCTACAAATGCGAAGGCGGGTTGCCTCTACCCCAACAATGGCCGTGCGATTCTCGAGGCCAAGATGCGCGGCTTCGACAATGCGCTCGTGCTCGACATGCTGGGCAATGTCGCCGAGACCGGCGCCTCGAACATCTTTCTCGTCAAGGATGGGCAGGTCATGACGCCTGCGCCGAATGGCACCTTTCTTTCCGGCATCACGCGGGGGCGAACGATCGCGCTGTTGGGAGATTACGGGTTCCGGACGACGGAAAAGGCCCTGAGCGTCCGCGATTTCCTGGAAGCGGACGAAATCTTCTCGACAGGCAATCATTCAAAGATTGTGCCTATCGTCCGCCTCGAAGACAGAAATTTGCAGCCGGGACCCGTCGCCAAGAAGGCCCGAGAGCTTTATTGGGAGTGGGCGCTTTCGACACCGGCGGGTTAGCGCACTAGATAACTTGCTGGCTTCGTTTGAGGCGCAGCGAGGATTTTCAAGGCCCCCTGATCTGGATTTGCGGGGCTGCCATCGAAGAGGAGTTACGACCATGGCTTTTGAACTGCCCCCATTGCCCTACGACTACGAGGCCTTGCAGCCCTTCATGTCGAAAGAGACACTGGAATATCACCACGACAAACATCACAAAGCCTATGTCGAAAATGGCAACAAGCTGGCGGCCGAAGCCGGTCTGGATGGACTCTCGCTGACCAAGGTCATCAAGCAGTCCTTCGGCAAGAACGCTCCGCTGTTCAACAACGCCGCCCAGCATTACAATCACATCCACTTCTGGAAGTGGATGAAGAAGGGCGGCGGCGGCAACAAACTGCCCGGTGCACTGCAGAAGGCTTTCGACAGCGATCTCGGCGGCTACGAAAAGTTCAAGGCCGACTTTGTCGCCGCCGGTACCACGCAGTTCGGCTCGGGCTGGGCATGGGTGTCATTCAAGGACGGCAAGCTGTCGATTTCGAAGACACCGAATGGCGAGAACCCGCTGGTTCACGGCGCACGCCCTATCCTTGGCGTCGATGTGTGGGAACATTCCTACTACATCGATTATCGCAATGCGCGACCCAAATACCTCGAAGCCTTCGTCGACAGCCTGATCAATTGGGATCACGTGCTAGAGATGTACGAAGCCGCACGTGGTTGACGGTTCCGAAGCCCCGGACATGCCGGGGCTTTTTCTTTCGCGGGCTCACGAAACAGTGAAGGAGAGATTGACCACCCTGACCGGAATTTTTGAATAGCTTCTGTCAGCTGATTTCATTTCTGGAGAGAACCATGAGAAAGCTTATATTCGCCATCTCAGCTCTTGCCCTTGGCTCGTCCATTGCGTTTGCGGATCCCATCAAGGACCGAGAAGCGCTGATGAAGGCCAACGGCGCCGCAATGGGTGGGTTAAGTGCGTTCGTAAAAGGCGAGAAGCCCTACGATGCCGCCGAAGTGCTGGCCTTGCTCGGCAAGCTCAGCGAGGACGCCGTGAAGATGGATTCGCCGGCGTTGTGGCCCGCAGGCAGTGACGCGGACTCAGAAGCATCGCCAAAGATCTGGGAAGATGCGGCAGGTTTCCAGGCTGCGTTAGACAAGTTCAAGGCAGATACCGCAGCTGCAGTCGCGGCGGCGCCGGCTGACGTAGATACGCTGAAAATGCATGTCGGCGCGATAGGTCAGAACTGCGCCTCGTGCCATCAGGCGTTCCGCGTCAAGAAGGGCTGACCGCTGGGCTGGCGTCGAAAGCTTGCGGGCGCCGCGCTTGTATGCGGCGCCCTCGGGCTGGCAACCTTCTGGCTGCTGACCGAGCCGCGAAGGCTGGAAGCCGGAACAATCGCAGCACTGGGCGCCGGCGATGCCGCAAAGGGTGAGCGCATCTTCTGGGCGGGTGGTTGCGTGTCCTGCCACGCGCGCCCTGGTGCGGAGGGCGACGCACGTCTCGAACTGGCGGGCGGGTTGAGGCTCGTCACCGCGTTCGGGACGTTCACCGCGCCTAATATCTCTTCCGATCCGGAAGACGGCATTGGCGGCTGGTCGATGCAGGATTTCGCCAACGCCATGATGCGCGGCGTCTCGCCCGATGGAAGCCATCTTTACCCGTCGTTTCCCTACACTTCCTATGCACGGATGGAACCGGCCGATGTCGGCGATCTATACGCCTATATGCGGACGCTGCCTGCGATTTCGGGTAGGGCGCCGGACCACGAGCTGTCCTTTCCATTCAACATCCGTCGCGGCCTTGGTCTGTGGAAGTTGCTCTACCTCAGCGACGAGCCTGTGATCGCGATGCCTGCAGACGCCTCCGAGCAGCAGTTGCTCGGTCGTTATCTGGTGGAAGGACCGGGGCATTGCGGCGAATGCCACACGCCGCGTGGCATGATCGGTGGCCTGGAGAAAACGCGATGGCTGTCTGGCGCGGTCGCTGCGGAGGCGGGCGAGGGGATCGTTCCGAACATCACCGGCGGCGAGGGCGGCATAGGGGCCTGGTCTGAAGCAGACATAGCATCCTACCTCGAAACCGGCTTCACGCCGGAATTCGACTCCGTTGGCGGATCGATGGCGGACGTCCAGCGCAATGTGGCCAGGCTGCGGCCAGAAGATCGCGAGGCGATAGCAGCCTACCTCAAGGCGATTCCGCCACACCCGAACGGCTACCCTGCACGAACGCCCCAGGGTGGGTAGAGGCATATCGCTGCCGACCGGTTAGCCGAGCGGATCGATATGCGTTTTTCCCACGACCTTAAGTGCAAAGGCGTAGACGTGCGCGATCTCCTCGAGCCGCGCGAAGCGGCCGGAGGCGCCGCCATGGCCGGAGTCCATGTGAACCTTGAAGAGCACGGGATTGCCGTTTGCGCTGCGGGCGCGTAGCCGCGCCACCCATTTCGCGGGTTCCCAATACGTCACACGCGGATCCGTGAGACCCGCCACGGCGAGGATGGGTGGGTAGTCGAGTGCGGCGACGTTGTCGTAGGGCGAGTAGGCAGCAATGGTCCGGTAATCCCTTTCCGACGCGATGGGGTTTCCCCATTCGGGCCATTCGGGCGGAGTCAGCGGCAAACTGTCGTCGAGCATTGTCGTCAGCACGTCGACGAATGGGACCTCCGCGATGATGCCGCCAAAGGCCTCGGGCGCGATGTTTGCGATTGCACCCATGAGCATCCCGCCAGCGGATCCGCCTTGCGCGACAATCTGATGGTGGGACGTATATCCCGCAGATACCAGATGCGAAGCCACCGCGATGAAGTCGTGGAATGTATTTGCCTTCTTCTCCCGCTTGCCGTCCTCGTACCAGGAATAGCCCTTGTCCTTACCTCCGCGCACATGGGCGATGGAGTAGATGAATCCACGATCGACCAGCGAAAGGAGATTGGTGTTGAAGGATGCGGGGATTGCGGTGCCGTACGAGCCGTAGCCATAGAGCAGCGCCGGAGCCGAACCGTCGAGCGGGGTGCCCTTGTGATGGATCAGGGAAACAGGCACGAGTTCGCCGTCATGCGAAGTCGCCATCAGGCGGCGTGTCACGTAGTGTTCGGGATCGTGACCGGATGGGACCTCCTGTGTCTTCAGCAGCGTCCGCTCGCGCGTGCGCATGTCATAGTCAAAGACCTCTGTTGGCGTGGTCATCGACGAATAGGAAAAGCGGACGACCTCCGTATCGTATTCATAGGAACCCATCAGGCCGAGCGAATAGGCTTCCTCTTCGAACGAAATGACATGTTCCTCGCCTGACGATCGCTCGCGGACGACGATTCTAGGCAGCCCTTCCTTGCGTTCGAGGCGCACCAGGAAATCGCGGAAGGCGAGCACTGAAAGGATCAGTCGCCCGGGTTCATGCGGTACGAGTTCTTTCCAGTTGGGACGCGTAGGGTCGGCGACAGGCGCAACCATGATCTTGAAGTCCTTGGCGCCGTCGGCATTCGTCAGGACGAAGAAGACGTGGCCGCCTTCCTCGAGATCATATTGAAGGCCCATTTCGCGCGCGGCCACGAGCAGCGGCGTGCCCATTGGGTCGTCAGTGCGCAGCAGACGAAATTCAGAGGTTTCGTGATCGTTGATCGAGATAAATATCCAGTCGTTGTTGCGCGAGCCGCCGACACCCATGAAGTATCCCGGGTCGGTTTCTTCAAAAACCAGCCGATCATCTGCGGGATTGGTGCCTAGCTTGTGGAAGAAAAGCTTAGAAGGACGGTGGTTTTCATCGAGGCGCGTGTAGACGAAGCCGTCGTTGCCCGCGTTCCAAACTCCGTCACCGCCCGTATCCGGGATGAGGTCGTCGAGATCCGTACCGCTCTCGAGATCGCGAACGCGCAACGTGAAAAACTCCGACCCCTTGTCGTCGTAGGACCAAAGCAATCCGCGATGATTGCTTGAGTGATCGGCGCCTCCGATGCGGAAATAGGCCTTGCCGTCTGCTTCGAGGTCTCCGTCCAGCAGGATTTCCTGCTGGCCACCGTCGCGGGGAATGCGGAAAAAGCGAGGTTGCTGGCCACCAATCTTGTAGGAAGAGCCGTAGGCATAGGACCCATCTTTGGCGGGAACGCTGGAGTCATCCTCCTTGATACGGCCCTTCATTTCCTGGAAGAGCCTGGTGCGCAAACCGGCGAGGTCGGCAAGCATCTCGGCCTGATATGCATTCTCAGCTTCGAGATGGACCCGGATTGCGGGGTCAAGCGCCGAGGGGTCCCGGAACACTTCTTGCCAGTTTTCGGCCCTTAGCCATGCGAATTCGTCCGTGCGGGTGATGCCGTGACGCGTATCGGGTACGGGGCACTCCTTGGTTCCGGGCGGTTGAAGTGCGGGAAATCTGGAATTGAGGGTCATTGCGCCTTGCCGTGGAAAATTCTTGAATGACGAATGAACGCATCGATCAGGACGAGTTCAAGGCCGGGTCGATAAGTGCTGAATACAGGCATAGTGAAACGTGGAGACAGTCCGATGATTTCCAGCGTCAGAACAGTATCGATTTCTATGGTCATGCTTCTCGCCTTCATGGCGGTCCCGGTCAAGGCCGCAGCGTTCGTCGCGTGGCAGGTTTCCGGCGTTCCGTTCGGCGATACGCTGAACGTTCGCAAGTTTCCGTCGGGAACTTCGCAGAAGCAGTCTGCTTATCCGAACGGCGCCGTGCTTCAGATGACCGGAAAATGTACGGGAGGCGTGAACCTTTTCGATATCTCCGGACAATCCAAGGGGAAACAAAAGCAGGCCGTACGCTACCTTTGGTGTCAAATCTGGCATGATCCGGCGCAGAACGGCAACTTCGTGACCGGCTGGGTCTACGGCCGATATATAGCACCTTACTGACCTGAAGCGGGCGTGGCGCAAAGCATACTGCTCACGCGGCCCGTTCTTCCATGCAGACAACATTTTTATGGAACAAAAGCCACGCAAAGGAGTTTTTACGCGCTTACAGAAATTCTGCCGGCGCCGCTATGTGAAAGTATCGTCTTTTCAAAGAACTCTCCCAAAAGATTCAGTAAGAAAGAAGAGGAATGCGTTCCTATACAGAAAAGACGCGAGTCTCATTACAATATTGTCGATGATATCAATTGACGGGGAACTGCCGTCCGTTTCATAAGTGCGAGCGATACGAATCATAACGCGGTGCCTTTGCAAATCGGCATCGCAGCCTTGGCGTTCAACACCAAGGAAAGAAGAGAAACTTACTAAGTTGGGGCCTGAAAGATATGGGAACTGCAGAACATCCCGCGAAGAATGGCGACACGCTTATCGGACTAACAGCCGACGTTGTCGCAGCATATGTAAGTAACAACCCGGTTCCTGCCGGGGACCTGCCGAGGCTGATAGCCGATGTGCACATGGCTCTTGGTCGAGTAGGTGGAGGTGCTGAACCAGCGTCGGCCGAAAAGCAGAAACCCGCTGTGAATCCAAAGAGATCCGTTCACGACGACTACATCGTCTGTCTTGAGGATGGAAAGAAGTTCAAGTCGCTGAAGCGCCACCTGATGACGCACTACGAGCTGACCCCCGAGCAGTATCGTGAGAAGTGGGGCCTCGATCCGAGCTATCCGATGGTCGCGCCCAATTATGCGGCAGCCCGCTCGCAACTTGCGAAGAAGATGGGCTTGGGCCGAAAGAAGCGTTCACGTTAAGGAGCGCTTTTTCCGTTTTATTGTAGAATAGCGAAGCGGCGTCTGTTGGCGCCGCTTTTTTGTTTGGAAATGCTCTGCAACGGTTGAATTTTTTCTTTCCGGCGAAATATCTCAGTGGGTCCTCAGGCAGTGTAAGCCTTTCCAGTGCCTGCTTGAGGGCGATGTGACGATTGATGTCATAGCTCCAGTGTCCTCTGGTTCCCCGCAGGCGTTCGCGCTCTATCTTTCGTCTGAGATCGACCACGATGCGTGCCCGCGTCGCCGCGTCGGACTCCAGGGCCATCGACAGGTCGATATGGCAGGCAATCTGCAACGCCGCGATCTGGCTGGATTCTATGGTTCGGTTGTCCTTTGCAGCCAGGTAGGCCGCCACTTCTCCCTTGAGCCGATGCATCCGATTTCACCTCTGGATTTGATGTCCAAAGGACTATGAAACCAACACGGCCTAGGGGGAGAAAAGTCGGCACAAATATTTGTCTGAAAACTTTTACGCTAGGGATTTCATAAAGTTAGCCTGATCATCGGGATTTTTTTGTTCGTTTTTTGTTCACACATGCAGCTGTTCCGGATATAAGAAAACATTCCTATATTTCGAGGGAGTGGGCTCAGGTGCAGCATCGGCTATCCATCAGGACATATGACGAGTTTGAGTGGGCGGACACCCGCCTCCGGGAGCCGACGGGTTCGTGTTTCGCCGTGAAGTCTGTCAGGCGCGAAGAGCAAGCAATGGAACTCTGCGAGGCGATGATTGACCTGTCCGCCGCGCTGTTCAACGTATCCAGCAGGGATATCCGCAAGCCCGGACGGTCGAGCCTCAGCATTTCACGGGTGAGGCAGGTGGCGATGTATGTCGCGCATGTCGTCCTGAAGATCAGCATGGCCGACGTTGGCAAGGCGTTTGGCAAGGATCGCACAACAGTGCTTTACGCCTGCCATCTGATCGAGGACCTGCGCGACGACGGCGACTTCGACAGGATCATTGCGATGACGGAACGCGTCGCGGCGGCGGCTTTTGGTGGTCGGGAACAGCGTTGATATGATGGAAGCGGATAGAGCACGTATCCTGAGGTTCCTGTCGCGAGGAACGGCGAAACCGGTCAAGGCCAAGACCGCGGACAAGATGTTGCTCGATGGAGGGGAGCGAGGGACGATTTCGGTCAGCAGGAACCTGCTCGCGCAGATCATCAAGGAGGGGCAACTGAGACTAGATAGTGGGGAGCTGGTTCTTGCAGCAGAGGATCTGGCATCAGAAAACCATCGCGACATCGATGTCGCCACCCTTGAGACAGCTTCAGGGCCCGGCACAGTCGCCATCAACTGGTCGGAATCGCCCCTTGGCCAGCTCATGCGGCGAAAGGGACGAGACGGAAAGCCGTTCCTCAGTTCGGATGAGTTCCAGGCCGGCGAGCGTTTGCGGAGCGACTACACCCGCGGGCAGATCATGCCGAGGCTCGGTGCAAACTGGGAGGCCAGCGTTTCTTCGAGGCGCAGGGCCGGCGGCATTGCCGACCTGACGGACTCTGCGCTAGCGGCTCGTACGCGCGTTGACATGGCGATGCGATCGGTGGGGCCGGAACTATCCGGCGTGCTGATCGACGTCTGCTGCTTCCTGAAAGGAATGGAGACCGTCGAAATGGAGCGTGGCTGGCCTGTGCGGTCGGCAAAGGTCGTGCTGAAGGCTGGCCTTGGAATGTTAAGCCGTCACTACAATCCAAAAGCTGTGACGAATGGGCCGAAAGTCTTGCACTGGGGGACTGAAAACTTTCGGCCGACGATCACGTGAAATCCGGTGTTCAAGCCGGGTGTTTCAACGCCGCCTCTGCATCGCGCCTGATGCGCTTGACCATGGACCGCAGGCCGTTCGCGCGCTGCGGCGAAAGATGTTCGTCCAAGCCAAGTTCCCTCAGAACGGCTTCTGCATCGATGCCCATGATTTCGCTCGCCTTCCGGCCGGAAAAGAGCGCAAGCATGATTGCGACAAGACCGCGAACGATGTGGGCGTCGGAGTCACCCTGAAGCTCGATGACGGGGTCCACTCCTTTACCGACCTTCGTCACCAGCCAGACCTGACTGACGCAACCCGGCACCTTGTAGACATCGAGGCGTGCCTCGCCCGGAAAGGCAGGTAGTGCCGCCCCGAGGTCGATGACATAGCGATATCGGTCCTCCCATTCGTCGAGGAAGGCAAAATCGTCCCGAATGGCCTGGATGGTCGTCATGGGGCGCATATAGTCGCGACGACAGTCGGCGTCATCAAAAAAGCAAATCAGTCCGACGCGGGTACACTTCCCGTCGCCGACTTGTCCATCTGTGCAGGAGAAAGAGCCTCGGCATTGATCAGTGCTCCCACGCCGTCATCGGACAGGTCTTCGGCAGTTCCGTTGGCCTCAAGCATTTCATAGGCTAGACGGGCGCTTTCCTTTGCCCGCGTGCCGATGGTGTGCATCGCGGCCTTGCCGACATCGCAGACATCCGGCTTTCGTTCGCAGATTGCGGCCATATCGTCGACGGCTTCCTTGGCCGCGAAAAATGCCTGGATCGGATTGACGCCGGGTCCGTTGTCGCCAGCCGGATCGAGTGGCAGAACCAGCAGCACAACCGAAAACCAGAATGCCATACGGATCAGGAAGCCCATCGTCCGTCCCTTTGTCGGGCGCCAGCTCCCGGCGCCGCAGTCCTCACTCAACGAGCCATTTTTCTACCACGGCGAAACCAACAACGGCTTGCAGGCTAGATTATCATTCAAGGCAAATTTGATTCAAATTTTAGCGATTCGAATTTGTGGCAAGTTCGAGGCAATCGCTCTTACCTTGTCGAGCCCGTGGAAAATCTACTAAGTTTTTGTTTATATTGCTATTTTGTGCGTCACAGGTTCATTTCTGGAAAGATCGATCTGGAAGGTTCTGTTTACCATAGAGCCAATCGCCGGACGGCGTTGGCGCTCCAGGGGCCATATACCGGCAACGGCTTGCGTCGATGGCCCCACTTTTATTCATTCTTTAAAGCCTCCGATGCGAAGGTCGGTTTCAACTAAAAACGGCTCGCGAAGCGGGCGATTACGGGTACGTTGCGTTGCGTTTATCTGGGACCAGGACCGGGGATCTGCTTGATGCCGTCGCCGCGTACTGCGAGCGTCTGGTCAAGACGACCGTTCGCGATCAGTCCGAACGGCAGCGACAGAGACGCTTGATCGGATTGGCGCTTCTCGCGCCTTTCTTAATTGCAGGCCCGGCCGCCAATCTATTGCCATCCATGGTCGGCGTTTCCAAAACATTGCTTGTCGTAGCGGCGATTTTCGGGGCTTCGTTCGCCACGGCGGCCGGAGTCATCGCCACTGGCCGTTCGACCCTTGCTCAGGCAATTCTGCTGATGTGCGGCGTCCCCGCCGTGGCGGCAATGGTTGCGCTGTCAGGTGGGGCCGCTGCACCCGCAGCATTTGTACTTGTCGCGCTCGTATTTGAAGCGTGGTGGGTAGGAAGGACACGCAACGCGCTCGCAACTGGCGTAGGAGCCATGTTCGTCGCCATGGGGTTGCAGGTGTTTTTGTCCAGCCGGTTCATGGTCGACATGCCCAACGTTTCGGCTGCGAACTGGCTCATACCTGTCTGCTACCTTGCTCTGGTCGTGCCGCGCTTCGCTGCTTGGCTTGAAGAGCGGAGACAGGGTGATGAGGGAGGCGAATCCCTGGAAGATATCATCGAAGCGGTGGTGATACGCCTGGACCGCTCAGGCGAGGTCAGGGACGTTTCACCGCAGGCTCGTCGCATGCTTGGCCTTGCGCCGGAATTGCTTCTTTCGACGGGCCTCCTGGATCGCCTGCATGTTGCCGACAGGGTCACCTACCTCTGCGCATTGGCGGATCTGAAAGAGAAGGAAGGCTTCCGCCAAATCGATGTGCGGATGAGGGTTCCGGGATCGGCGGGAAGCTCGATCGCCGACTATCGCTGGTTTGCAATCGAGATGATGCGCCCGACGACTGCCGGCACCACGATCACCGTCCTGCTGCGACAAGGAGAAGCGCGCGCGGCCAAGCGACTATCTGACGTAGGGGACGCAACCGAAAAGATAGGCATCGCAAGCAAGCGTGTGCTCGCCGCAGTCAGCCACGAACTGCGAACACCATTGAATTCGATCATTGGCTTCTCCGACATGATGCTTCACGGCATGGTGGGTCGCTTCGCCGACCCCCGTCAGAGGGAATATGTCAGCCTCGTTCGCGAGTCCGGCAACCATCTGCTTTCCGTGGTGAACTCCATTCTCGACATGTCCAGAATAGAGGCTGGAGGCTACGTGACCGATCCTGAGCCGTTCCGCTTCGCCCAGGCTGTCGACATGTGCCAGTCCATGCTCGCCCAGCAGGCGCTCGCGAAGAGGCTTGACCTGACGACCGACGTGGCCGCCGAGATTGGCGAGATCTACGCTGACAAGCGGGCGGTGAAACAGATTCTCATCAACCTGGTTTCGAATGCGATCAAGTTCACGCCCGAGGGCGGCAAAGTGTCGATCGGGGCGAAACGCGTCGGTTCGCGCGTGCATTTCTGGGTATCGGATACAGGCATCGGGATCGGCGCGGGCGACCTTGCGCGGATCGGCGAACCGTTCGTCCAGATCCGCAGCGACCTGACTCGGTATTGCGAAGGCGCAGGGCTTGGGCTTTCCCTCGTCAAAGGTCTGGTTGCCCTTCACAGTGGCACTATGTCGATCGAGAGCGAGCCGGGGCGGGGGACCCGGGTGACGGTAAGCCTGCCGGTATCCAGACCAAGGCAGGAAGCGGCTCCTGATCCGGCCGAAATTCATGCCGAGAATGCGAACAGACCTGAAAAGGCTTATGATGGCTCACTCCGCAAGAGCGCCTGAAGAGGCAGCGCAGTTTACCTTTGGCGACGCGGTAGGGGCATTGCTGGGAGTCATTGCGCGAAACCCCACGCTCGTCGGCGGCTCGACGGCATTTCTCGTGGCCCTGAGCTTCGTTTCGGCCAACGCGCTTTGGTACCAACCGTATGCACATTCCGGAGCTTTCTTTGCCACCCGCGATTTCGTGCGTTCGGATAAGATGGTACCCTTGGATGAGACTACGATCAGGATCGAGCGGCAAGATGAGATCGAAAGCCCGCAAATCGAACTGAATCGGGTTGAAGGCGACGCCACAGTGAAAAGCGTCCAGAAAATACTGGGCGAGCTTCGGTATTACGACGGTGACATTGATGGTGTTTACGGCCCCAACACCAAGATGGCCATTGAGGCCTATCAGGACAAGATGGGCCTTGACGTGACCGGGGCCGTGGACGAAACGCTTCTCGATCAACTGGGCATCGGCTCGGTGACGCATCTGCCGTCGCCGGCACCGCGCCAGATTCCGACCGACGAACGTGCCGCCCCCGCCACAAGCGGTGCCGCCGAACGTGACGAGCGCGTTGCCAGTATCCAGTCTGGGCTCAGAGAATTCGGCAATGAATCGATACAGGTCGATGGCCGCGTCGGCGCGAAGACAAAGGCCGCCATTCTGGAGTTTCAATCGCTGTTCGGATTGCCGGAAACGGGCGAGGCCGATGCAGCGGTGCTTGCCAAAATGAAGGAAATCGGCCTGATCGAGTAAGGCGATACTGCCCGGAGATGTTTCGGCACGCCGATAGGATCTGGCCATGCGCGTTACTACGGACTTCTGGGTTTCTGCGCTTGTTCGGCGAATCTTCGCGGACGGTGGCTTTGCCGCGATTGTCAAGCGAGGAGCAACCGAAGCCGGCGCCGTCTTCTTGATCGTTCGCGACCGGTTGGGTGGCGTGACGCTCTTTGGTCCTGCCCCGCAGACCAGTTACGATGCCGCAAAGCCCGACGAACGGTTTTTCTTACGCCACGACCTGGATGGCGATACCGCTCTCGAGAATTTCCTCGAAAAGGAGGGGCGTTTCGATCGGGACATCTGGGTCGTTGAGGTGGAACCCGGGCAGACACGCATTGAAAGCATGATTGTCCTTTCGGACAAATAAGAACTCAGCCTGCGGCCCGGTGGTCGTGCGAGGATGAACCAGGCCGATCGCCTGATCGCCATTTCTCTATCCTGTCCTTTGCCTCAGCACGGCTGATTGCTGCGTAACGCAATAGAAACAGCCGTATGGACTGCAGATTTCCAAACAGCGCTGGATAGATAGCCGCTGTGACGAGAAATGCCTTTTCGTCGCTGATGTCCAGAAGGCGAAGTGCGTCGAGTAGCCAAGCGTATGAGGGGTCTTCACCAACCTGGCGAACCGATGTGGCATCCGTGCTGAGCGCTTCCGCCAATGTTGCCTGGAAAGTCGCGGCATGGCCTTTCAGCGCGGCCTCTCGCAAGCGCGCGTACATGGCGGCCCCGGCCGGAGTTGCGAGCGAGATTGCGGAGGTGGCCGGGCGCATGACTGAGCGCAGGTACCGACGTGCGTCTTCCGCCGCCTGGCCGGGCGCGGGATCTGCCGATATCTTTTCGGTCACTTCTGTTGGGCCAGCAATGACCTGCTGCATGGAGTGCGGCTCGGCAGCTAGCTCGGGCGGGCGAACAACCTTGCGCTCCAATACGGAGACGAGCCTGGCAATGACTGGATTGAGGTTCCGGCGACGGCTGATGGCATGGGCGTGACCCAGGCCGTGACGGCTGATCAAGGCGAGAAGATCGATGTCGCCGAGAGCGGACGAACGGATGAGCAATGGCGCCGCGATATCGACGCTCTCTTCTGACAAATGTCTGACTAGCGCCGCAGGCGGATATGTGCATTCGGAAAGGGCGGCGGCAACATAGCGCTTCGACTCTACCGATACCTGATCGAAGAGCGAGAGAGCGAGGTCCTCGAGCTGGGCAATTTCCCGCCGCGATGGACGCGGAAGCGAGCAGAATGCGGAAACCGCTGCGCGAAGCAGCCTGTCGGCCCTGTTCGCTTCGTTCTTGGTTGTGATCTGTAGGAAGTCGAAAGAGGACACTCGAGAACGCCTGACACTTACGCCACCGAACGGACTCTGTTCGATCAAAATTCAAAATAGCGGCGATGCGTTAAAGTCCTGTTAACCGTCTGCTGGCCTTATGAAGTCGGAGGCGTTGCGTGGTTGCTCCGGGTTAATCCGAGAGGGAATCGCAGTTATGGGCAGCGTGCTGTCATTCGCGCCGCGAGATGTGGCGATCGTCAGAAAACCTCCGATGGCGGCCGGCGCCACCGCTTCAATCGTCATATTTCCAGGTGTTCGCTATGAACGACGCGAACCGCGCGCTGACGCGAGCAAGACCAAGGGCGCCGAAAAGTCCGACAAGCCCAGGCACTAAGACTGCACAACACTCGCCAGGAATTCTGGCCTTGTCAGCGCACCAGCGGCACTTGATTGGTCTCTGCGGACGTTCTCATTACTCTTTCGAGCAAGCCATCTTGGCGAGGAATTCCGATGTCGTGTCTTCCCATGTCGGGTCCGGCACGAAGCTGCGCACCACCACAATGCCTTCGCCGATCGGAACCTGCACGAAGATCGAGCGCTGATAGGAATCAGGCGGCGCTTTACGAACTTCGATCATTTGCGATGGGGTCAGCACGACGAAATCAAGCGTGCCGCGCTCGGTGGCACGGTCGTTGAAGGAATAAACGTTCTGGCCGGCTCGGTTATATATCGAAACTGACCAGAAGGGCACGTTGCCCGGCGCGCGGATCTGTACCGGCCCCTCCTCAAGATCAAAGCGGCAGGCAGATGCGCGAAACAATGGGTCGAGGGCGCCGACGAGCGGAGCCTGATCGTCGCTCCCGTCAACGCGGACAGACTTGTAGAAGTCGGAAGCCGCTGCAAGGCTTGACCATGCGTCCCGTTCAGAGAACCTCGGCAACAACAGTAGAACTGCTATGTGGACGATACCTATGCCGACAAGACTGACCAGCAGCGCGTAGAAAAACCTAAGCATCGCAACCCACCTTTGCGATTTGGGGAAGCACGACGTCCGCGGCGCCGGTCCCCGATGCAATGGGTGTGTCGAACAGATTGAGCACGAAGGTCACGGGGCCGCTTCCGGAAAGGGCAAGCCAATTTCCTGGAGATGGGTGTCTGCCAGCCGAGATTGCGATCGAATTGTCGGAAAGTCGAGTAAGTTGATACGAGTGAAGCGACGCAGGACGATACTCGCTGCCTTTCACGACGGCGCCCGACGGATCAGTAACGTAAAGTGTCCAGAACCTGGCCGGGGGAACGGGGCCTTCGACAAGATACGTGCACTCCCGCCTAAGCAAGTCGCCGCCGATATCCCGTGTCGCCGAGAACGACAAGCCTTCGGCGCGTCCGAGTGCAAGCGTTCCCTCGCGCGCGACGCGCGCCCTCGAATACGGATCGGCCTCGGTGGTACCCAAATTGGGGAAAGCGGTCCACTGTCCGACCACAACCGCACCAATGCCCTCATTTGCCTTGAGGGCGTACCAGACGCTTGCGCTGCCAGCCACGATGGAGATCGATAGCACCAGCAATGTGATGAAGGCCGATTTCAGCATTACGCGCCGGTGGATTTAAGCCACTTCGGATATCCTGTCAGGCAGGTGAAGCGCAAGGCTTCAGAGAAAGCTTGCGACACCGAAAGATCTAGAGCGACGAAAGCGTTTCCGGTTCGTGCGGCGCCTCGATCGCTGCCTGGTTGCTAAAAATCTCGGCGATGGCGCGGAGCGTGCGCGTTGTCGCGCCCGAGAGGACCGGCCGGCGCTCGATATCGCTGTAGTCGGCCTCCTGCTTCTCCTTTTCCTTCTTCTTCTCGAACTTGGCAATGACCTGTTCGTCGACGAAAGGCTGGTCGAGACCCGGAATAGGTTTGAGTTCCACGTTTTTGTGCGCGTAGGCCATCAGACGGCGCCAAACCATCGCAGGAAGGGAACCACCGCTCATGTTGCGTGTTGCGGAATAGTCATCGTTGCCCAGCCAGACAGCGGCAAGGTAATTGCCGGTGAAGCCGACATACCAGGCGTCCCGGTAGGACTGGGTGGTGCCTGTCTTACCAGCCGAGCGGATCGTGGGCAGAGCCGCCTTTCGCGCGGTGCCGCGTTCCGGCACCTCGGCCATCATGGAGTTCATGTACTTGACGGAAAGCGGCGACAGGACGCGCCTGGGCTTGTCGCCATTCTTCTCCCAGTCATAGAGCACCTTGCCGTCGCGCGACTGGATCTGCGTGATGCCGTGGCGCAGTCCAGCCATGCCGTCGTTCTGGAACACGCTGTAGCCGGTTGCCTGATCCATGACTGTCATGCTGGAGGTGCCCAACACCATCGTCTTGTGCGCGGATATTGGCGACTCCACGCCCATGGCCTCGGCTAGCGCCTTGATAGGCGGAATGGTGATGTAATCCTTGGCGAGCCGCACAGGCACGGTGTTGATGGATTTAGCGAAGGCGGTGGCGAGGTCCATGCCGCCGCCGTAGCTGCGGGTGTAGTTCTTTGGAGACCAGCCCCCCCAGTTTATGGGCCCGTCGGAGACGACCGACTGTGGGGTGAACTGGCCTGTCTCCATCGCCGCCGCATAGACGTAGGGTTTGAATGATGAGCCAGTCTGGCGCAGCGCGCGAGTGGCCCGGTTGAACTGGGACTCGCCGTAATCGCGGCCACCGACCATTGCGCGGACCGCCCCTCCGGCTTCCATTACGACCACGGCGCCTTCGGTCACGCCATACTCGCTGCCGTACAGACGCAGATTGTATTCAACGGCATCTTCGGCTGCACGCTGGAGGTTCATGTCGATGGTGGTGCGCGCCACCATCGAACGCACGCCCGACCGGGCCGTCAGGCGGACCACTTCGTCGAACGCCCAGTCCAGAAAATAGTCGGGTGTCTGGCGCCGTCCCCTGTCGACGACCTCGGCGGGGTGCAGGCGAGCCTGCAGCACCTGACCATCGGTCATGAAGCCGCCCTGCACGAGATTGGCCAGGACCACGTTGGCGCGGGCGCGGGCTGCCGGCAGGTTCACGTGAGGCGCGTATTTCGCCGGCGCCTTGAAGAGGCCAGCCAGCATGGCGGCCTCTGCGAGGTTCAAATCCTTGACCGATTTCCCGAAATAGAAGTCCGCGGCGGCGGTGATGCCGAAGGTGCCGCCGCCCATATACGCCCGGTCGAGGTAGAGCTGAAGAATTTCCTTCTTGGTCAGGTTTGCCTCCAGCCAGATGGCGAGGAAGGCTTCCTTGACCTTGCGTTCGAAGGTGCGCTCATTGGAAAGAAAAAGGTTCTTCGCGAGCTGTTGCGTCAGGCTGGAGCCACCCTGCACGACGCCGTTGGCTCGCATGTTCTCCGACAAGGCGCGTCCAAGGCCTATGAAGTCTATGCCGTAGTGCTCGAAGAAGCGCCTGTCCTCGGTGGCGAGGACAGCCTTGATGACGTGATCGGGCATTTCATCGACCGGGATGGATTCGCGCTGAATGATGCCGCGCTGGCCAATCTCGTTACCCTGCCGATCAAGGAAGGTGACTGCGAAATCGTCCTGTGCCCGCCAGTTGCCCTCGGTTTCCTCGAAGGCCGGCATGGCGAGCGCCAACATGACGATGGAGCCGGCCGCGCCCATGGTGAACCCTTCACCGGCAAGCTCGAAAAACCAGCGTTTCCAGCCGGTTACGCGAAAACGGCGGAAAAAGATGGTGAGGTTTTCCCAGATCTCGCTGGCCTTGAACCCGGCCTCGTACAGCGTCGAATCGATCCACGAATCGATCGCCATCAGGAGCGTGGCTTTCGGGCCTCTGGTCTTGCGCGGCGGTACCGGGCGGTTCATGCGGATGTCCAGCGTGGCTTGCTTTTCCGACCCAATGGCGAAAGGCAGCTTTCAGGCGTCGGCGGCAAGCAATATGCGATGGTCTTGGCCGATTTTTGACGCAGGGACAAGAGATTTGAGGCCCGGTGCCGAACTAGTGACCGGATTTCGGCGGGTTATGGCATTTTAGGCACTAAGGGACATCGTGCGGTCGGCCCAAAAGCCCACCGTCCATTGTCTGCCGGGCGGCCTACAAACAGCGGATGTGGCCCGGCATCGCCGCTCGAAACCCAGCGAACATTGCTGGCCGAAATTATCCGGTGAAGACTCTTCGAAACTTGCGGGCCCATTTCTGAAGTCGCCGTTCAGGGGCCGGCGCTTTCTCGGAGACTTCGGTCCAGAATTTGTCGTCCCGACTCACATACTGCAGAGCGGCGGGTTGCGCCCTGTCTTCCATGATGGCTGCCGCGACTTCCGAGATCGTGTCTATTTTGCCCTCCCGGCCGAAGTAATTGTGGAAGAAGCCACCCTCATATTCTGTCCCGATTCCAAAATGCCCGTAGTTGCCCAGCCGCCAGGGCGTGCCGTGGGGCGGCATTTCGCGAAAGCCTATCGGATATAGCGTTCGATAGGGAAAGCCGGTGGCGTCCGCACGCGTGCTCAGTTCCTGCGCAACGTCTCCGAATTTCGTAGGCATCATGCTCGGACGCCCCAGGGCGTCGAAAGCATGCTTCGAGATCACCAGAAAACAGGGGGCGGCGAAAATCCGCATCCGTGTCTGGAGGTGATTGGAGGATTGGGCGAGCCCGAGGAACGACTTCGTCTGCTCGACATAGCGAAATGTGTTTTCGACGGCGGCCCGAGAGTAGGCGAGGGCGTCGATATCGACAAAAGCCACTATGCCATCGCGATCCATCCGCTCGGCGATGACCCGGTCCATCCACCTGCCATGCCGGATGCGTTTCTCGGTATATTTTACCGGTACACCGATATGCTGAAAGCATGCACGGTGGATGCGCGGCACTTCAGGATTTGTGCCCGGCCAGTAGAGGCTGTTCAGTTCGATCTGCATGCGGGGTTCACTATAGGCCCGGTCGGTAACCGTCCAGAGGGGCATTCGGGCGACAGTCGTTAAAAATAGGAAAATAGTCCTTGACGGCGTGACGGTCCTTTGGTAGTGTTTCGCTATCGTCGGAAAAGTGCGGGTGGTTGATGGGGCGCGGCAGATGCTGCGGTCCTTAAACCGGCATTCGTGTCGGCGCTTTCGGGCCGTATCACTTTTCCCGCATGGGAGAAGGGACGATTCCACGCGAAGGCATAAACAGGACATCGGAGGACTTCATGCATCCGCCCCTCACCGAGGAGCAGTGGGATGGCATGCGCGAGCTGCGCAGCCTTTTGCCGCCGAACTTTCAGCGGATCGCCAAGATCGCCGACTGCCATGTCACGACGGTGCGCGAGCGGGCGAGCCGCGAAAACTGGCCGAAGCTGCACGTGCCGAAGGGATCAATGATGCGCGTCGTAACGCAGAAGGACCTGCGTGACGAAGCCTCGCTCCGCGCCGAGGTGAACGCGCTGGCGGCAACAGGCGACTCCGTAGCGAGGGAAGTGGCCACGATGGAGCTGGCGGCCAACCTTTCGCCCGGCGACATGACCGCGCAGTTGGTCGGGGAACTGCGCAAGATACTGTCGGAATTGCGGATCGGCCATGTCGACAAGGCACGCATTGACGACCTGCTGTCCGTGGCGCGGCTCGCGGAACGGCTGGACGGACTGATGGTCCATGCGATTCAACCAGAACAAAAAAGAAGCGATGACGAACTCGCCGAAATCCTTGCACTCATCGACCGACGCATTGTCGAACTGGCTCGAGACTACGCAGAGAGACTGGTCGCGCGAGAATATAAGGCGTGAACTTGGTCCAACCGTTGCGGCCGAATGGATCGGGCATGCGCGTGGACAACAATATCCCGCAGGCGGCGCACCAACCTGCTGGCTGGTGACGGGCGGGCGCGGCTCCGGCAAGACACGGCTCGGCGCCGAGTGGGTAAACGGCCTGGCGCGCGGACTGCCGCCTTTTTCGCCGGATAGGTACACGTATGGGAACATCGCGCTGGTGGGCGAAACGCTCTCCGACGTGCGCGAGGTGATGATCGAGGGGCCGTCGGGCATCCTTGCCACGGCGCGCGGCGACAGGCCGCGCTATGAACCTTCGCGCAAGCGGCTCGTCTGGCCGGACGGGCGGGTGGCGCACGTGTTCTCATCGGAGGATCCCGAAAGCCTGCGCGGGCCGCAGTTCGATGCGGCCTGGTGCGATGAGCTGGGCAAATGGAAGAATGCGGAGGCGACGTTCGACATGCTGCAGTTCGGACTGCGACTTGGGCCGAAGCTGATGCAGATCATCACAACCACCCCGAGGCCGACGCGGCTGATGAAGCGGCTTCTGGCCGATGCGGGCGTGGAGAAACGAAAACTCGCCACCGCTGATAATGCCGGCAATCTCGCAGCCGGTTTTCTTGAGGCGATGGCGAGGCGCTATGGCGGCACGAAGCTCGGACGGCAGGAACTGGACGGCGAACTGATCGACGATCGCGAAGACGCACTGTGGTCGCGCGACATGCTGGCGGCGGCTTTTGTGAGTGATGCAGGCGAATTGCGACGCATCGTGGTGGCGGTCGATCCACCGGCGAGCTCGCGCAAGACGTCGGATGCCTGCGGCATCGTTGCTGCCGGGTTGGACGCGGAGGGCAGGGCTGTGGTGCTGGCCGACGCGACCGTCAGGGGAGCGAAGCCGACCGAATGGGCGCGGGTGGCTGTGGGCCTGTTCCATCGGCTGGAGGCCGACGCGATCGTAGCGGAGGTCAACCAGGGCGGCGACATGGTGACAGCGGTGATCCGTACCGTGGACAAGGATGTACCGGTGAAGGCGGTGCGTGCCAATCGCGGGAAATGGCTGCGTGCCGAGCCTGTGGCCGCACTCTATGCGCAGGGCCGGGTGAGGCACGCAGGGCGGTTTGCCGAGCTGGAAGACGAGATGTGCGACTTCGGACCCGACGGGCTTTCGGGCGGCCGCTCGCCGGACCGCGTCGATGCGCTGGTCTGGGCGATCGGCGAGTTGATGCCGGGCGAGGGCGGGGCGCCGAGGATCAGGGATTTCCAAGGGAGTAGGTGAGTAGGGGAGAAAAGGGATTAGGCAACCAGCTCCGATCTTCTCCTATTCACCTGTTCCCCTACTTACCTAGTCCCTTCAATCAAGGAACAAAAATGGCTTGGAACTGGCCCTGGAAGAGGGACGGCGGGACCGTCGTGCCCGAAAGGAAGAGCGGTACGGGCTTCGTCGCGCTGCATGCGGCGGGCGAGGCGCACTGGACGCGACGCGACTACGCCGCGCTGGCGCGCGAGGGGTTCATGAGGAACCCGGTCGTGCATCGCTCAGTGCGGCTCATCACCGAGGCGGCCGCGACGGTTCCGTGGCTGCTCTATGAGGCCGGCGAGGAACTCGACGCGCATCCGCTGCTTGACCTCCTGGAGAGGCCTAACCAAAGGCAGGGCGGCGCGAGTTTCCTGGAGGCGCTCTATGGGCATCTGCTGCTTTCCGGCAACGCCTATATCGAGCGCGTAGAGGCGGGTGAGACGGCGCGAGAACTACACCTGCTGCGACCCGACCGGGTGATGGTCGTGACCGATGCGGCGGGTTGGCCGAGCGCGCTGGAGCATCGAGAGGGCAGTGCGAAGCGCAGGATTGCTCTCGGGTCCCCGACGGGTGCCGGCTCCGCGCTGCACCTGTCGCTCTTCCATCCGCTCGACGACCACTATGGCTTCGCCCCGCTGGAGGCGGCGCTGATGGCGCTCGACATCCACAACGCCGCCGGCCGCTGGAACAAGGCGCTGCTCGACAATTCTGCGCGGCCTTCGGGTGCGCTGGTCTATGCACCAAAGGAAGGCGGCAATCTTTCCGACGAGCAGTTTGACCGGCTGAAGGCCGAACTTGAGGACGGCTATTCGGGCGCGGCGCGCGCCGGCAGGCCTCTACTGCTGGAAGGCGGGCTCGATTGGAAGGCGATGGGCCTGACGCCCAAGGACATGGACTTCATGGAGGCGAAGAACGGTGCGGCGCGCGACATCGCGCTCGCCTTCGGCGTTCCGCCCATGCTGCTCGGCATTCCCGGCGACAACACCTATGCCAACTACCGGGAAGCAAACCGCGCCTTCTATCGCATGACCGTGCTGCCGCTGGTGGCGCGCACGGCCAAGGAGCTTTCCGCCTGGCTTTCGCCGGCCTTCGGCGAAGGGTTGCAGCTCTGGTACGACGCCGATCAGATCGAGGGGCTGGCGGCGGATCGGGATGCGCTCTGGGCGCGGGTTGGCGCTGCGGGGTTCCTCACGGACGACGAGAAGCGTGAGGCGGTCGGGTATGGGGTAAGCTGACGAACAACACGAGCATGACGGTACCAACCACCATCAGCTCGCCACCGCTTGTCATTGGAGGGATTCCGAGGCCGATGGGCAGCAGCCAAGCACCAGCAAACAGAACCGTCTGAACGCCGGAGACCGTCAGCAGAATAGGAAGCGGCCACCGTTCCGATCCATTGACCTTAGACCATTGAAAACTGCCAGCATAAGCAAAAACGAAGACGGGGATGAGAAGCGTGACGAGGACGACGTACGCAGTCTCGATGAAGGACACGGCGACGAACGGCCAGTCCTGCATCTCCGGCAGAAAGTAGGTGATGTGTCCGGCTAGCACGCCGGAAAGATAAGGCGGCCAGAGCAAGATCGAGGTTTTCGCCACACCGCTGGCAGGCACATTGCAGGACAGGAGTTTGTTGACGAAGACGACAAGGGCCAACCCAGCTACCAGCGCCAGGACGACAACCAGCAACTGCCTTACCGAGTTTTGGCCGACCTGGCCGACTTCGACTAGATAGGAAATCTTTTCGGGAAAACCGGCAACAACCATCAAGGCCATCAACAGCCAGAAACCGCCACCGAGGTCTGGTGACCCGAAATTATCCGCCAACCAGATCATCAAGGCGGTGCTGCCGACAAAGGTAGCCAGGCCGACGGGTACAAACGCGATTGCGTGGTTCCTGACGATTGTGCTGCTGCTGAGGGCATCGAGTACGCCGAAGCCTTGCCATGCGGCGACCACGAGAGACAGGGCGAAAACGATGATGGCCAGGCGCCCCGCATTCTGGGTCGAGGCGTTCCGCCACTTGTCCAGACCTGGAATCGCCAGCTTGGCGATCTCCAAATAAGCCAAGACTGTAAAAAGAGGGATCAGGTCGAGCGCGAAGATTGAGAAAAGGGACGTGATGCTATCCAGCGCAGAATCGGGCCGAGGAATATGGTCGAGGTCGAGGCCGGGGAGCGGGATATTCCAGCCAACAGCCAATACGACGGACAACGCCGCCACCTGGATCGCATTGCGTCCTTCGGGAATGAGCTGGAAAGCCAAGTATCTCAATCGTTCAACCAGGCTCCTGCCCCCATCGAATATTCAAAACCTGTGTATTTGATGCCCGATCACAAGTGAAGCCTAGTAACCGTTCGGTCGACCAAATGGACTGGCGGCTTGCGGAAGGAAACCAACAACATGTCCGAAGTTTCGCAGGACGCCTGGCTGTGGGCGGCCAAAGGGGCTGGTGCGGTCGCGGGGTCGGCCGTGTCGGTCGCATACATCCTGCCGCAGGGACGGCGCGAGGCGGCGGTGCGGTTTGCGGTCGGCGTAGTGTGCGGGCTGGTCTTCGGTGGCACGGCCGGGCTGAAGATCGCGGTCGAGCTTGGCGTCGAGAAGCTGATCGGGCCGGTCGAGACCATGCTGATGGGATCGGCTGCTGCGAGCCTGTGCGCCTGGTGGGCGCTGGGTCCGCTGCTGCGCGGCTTCGAGCGATGGAGCGGCATTTTCCGGAACAGACGGAGGCAGGTGCATGAGGACTGAACGCGCGGCACAGGCGAGCGAACGGAAGTTCGTTGGGCTGCGGCTGGACGAGGTAGAGGCGGACGGCGTGTTCTCGGGCTATGCCAGCCTGTTCGGGCACGTCGATCTCGGCAAGGATGTGGTGGAGAAGGGCGCGTTCGCGGCATCGCTGAAGGCGCGCGGAGCGGCGGGCATACGCATGCTCTTCCAGCACGACCCGGCCGAGCCGATCGGCGCCTGGACCGAGATCCGCGAGGATGAGCGCGGGCTGTTCGTGCGCGGACGGCTGACGAAGGATGTGGCGCGGGCGCGCGAGGTGCTGAGCCTGATGCGTGGCGGCGCGCTCGACGGGCTGTCGATCGGCTTTCGCGCGGTGAAGGCACGCAAGGAGGCAGCCGGCGGCGTGCGCCGGATCATCGAGGCGGACCTGTGGGAAATCTCGGTCGTAACCTTCCCGATGCTGCCCGAGGCGCGCATCGACAGCGTGAAGGGCAGGCGGCGGCTGCCGACCGTCAGGGAATTCGAAAGCTGGCTCACGCGGGATGCGGGGCTGACGAGAGGCGAGGCCCGCGCAGTGATCGCGAAGGGTTTCGCAAGCCTGGCGCGCGGGCGGGATGCCGCGCCGGAAGAGAGCCTTGCGGGCCGAATCCGCGAGGCGACACGCATGATGGCGACATCCAATTTCAGAAGATGGGAAACCACAAGATGACGGAACAGAACCTTGCCCGCGCGCCCGAGGCGAAATCGGCGGGTGGCCATGTCGAGCTCGCCGACGCGTTCGACGAGTTCATGACGACTTTCGAAACCTTCAAGGACAGCAACGACCGCCGTCTGGCGGAACTGGAGACGCGCGGCGCCGACGTGCTGACGGTCGAGAAGGTCGACCGCATCTCGCGGGCGCTGGACGAGCAGAAGCGGGCGATCGACAATCTGTCGCTGAAGCGCATGCGGCCGGCGCTCGAGAATGGCGGACGCGCTCTGCCTTCCGAGCACAAGCAGGCCTTCGACGCCTATATGCGCTCCGGCGACGAGCGGGCGATCCGTTCGCTGGATAGCAAGGCTATGTCCTACGGCTCCGGCCCGGACGGCGGTTATCTGGTGCCGAACGAGACCGAGACGGAAATCAGCAAGCGGCTGGCGGAACTGTCGCCGATCCGCTCGATCGCGACGGTCCGGCAGGTGTCCGGGGCGGTGCTGAAGAAGCCGTTTTCGGTGACCGGACCGGCGGTCGGCTGGGTAGCCGAAACGGCGTCGCGCACGCAGACGACGACGGCGACGCTGGCCGAACTCTCATTCCCGACGACGGAACTGTACGCCATGCCGGCGGCGACCGCCTCGCTGCTGGAGGACACGGTGGTAGATCTCGACCAGTGGATCGCGTCCGAGGTTGAGGCGGCGTTTGCCGAACAGGAGGGCGAGGCCTTCGTGACCGGCAACGGCACCAACAAGCCGAAGGGTTTTCTCGACTATACCAAGGTCGCGGAATCCAGCTGGGTGTGGGGCCAGATCGGTTACGTGGCGACGGGCGAGGCAGGCGCGCTGCCGGACGACGATCCTTCGGACATCCTGATTGATCTCGTCTATGCGCTGAAGTCCGGCTACCGGCAGAACGCAAGCTGGGTCATGAACCGCAAGACGCAGGCCTCGATTCGCAAGCTGAAGGACGCCGACGGCAACTATCTCTGGCAGCCGCCGGCGGCGCCTGGCAGCCGCGCCATGCTGATGGGCTTCCCGCTGGTGGAGGCGGAGGACATGCCCGACGCGGCCACCAACGCCACGCCGATCGCCTTCGGCGATTTCGCGCGCGGCTATCTGGTGGTCGATCGGACCGGCGTGCGCGTGCTGCGCGATCCGTATTCCGCCAAGCCCTACGTGCTGTTCTATACGACCAAGCGCGTCGGCGGCGGTGTGCAGGACTTCGATGCGATCAAGCTGCTGAAGTACGGCGAATCCTGATTGAGCGTGAGAAAGGAGAAGGGGCACGCCAACATCGGGTAGCACCCCCCTATTCGTCTCGGTCCTTTGGACCGATCCACCTCTCCCCCTGCCCGGGGAGAGGATGGGCCAATCGCGACTGTTGCGGGTCGTTGCCCAAGCAGCCCGCACTCTTCTTCCAGCGTTGAGAGAAAAACATGACGCTCTATCGAACCGTCGAACCGGCGGCCGAACCGGTGACGCTTGCCGAGGTGAAGGCGCATTTAAGGATCGCGCATGGCAGCGAGGACACGCTGCTGGCCGGGCTTATACGCGCGGCGCGCGAGGATCTGGAGCGCGCGACGGGCATTGCGCTGATCGACCAAAGCTGGCGGCTGGCGCTGGACGCCTGGCCGAGCCAGGGTTGCGCACTGATCATGATCCACCCGGTGCGCGAGGTGCTGTCGGTGACAGCCTATGGTACCGCGGGTGAGGCCTCACTGGTCGATCCGGCTGACTACCAACTCGACACGCTGTCGCGGCCAGCGCGGCTGCATTTCGAGAAAAGGCCGGAGCCGTTGCGCGTTTTCAACGGCATCGAGATCGACTTTGCGGCGGGGTATGGCGAGGCCGGGACGGATGTGCCGGACCTCTTGAAGCGCGGGATCCTTCTGTTGGTCGGGCACTGGTATGAGTTCAGGGCGCATTTCGGGCCTGCCGACCAGCCGGTTTCCTATCCGGCCACCTATGAGCGGATCGTCGCATCCCATCGCTCGAGGAGGCTCTGATGCGGACGCTGTTCGTCGATCCGGGCTCGCTGCGCCGCGAGCTTTCGCTGCAGGCCTGCACGACGGTGTCGGACGGGCTGGGCGGGCACACGGAAAGCTGGGCGGAGGTCGCGACGGTGTTCGCGCAGATCGAGCCGGTCTCGACGTCCAGCGTGTTCGGATCCGACCAGACAATCGAAACAGTGACGCACAGGATCACGATGAGATGGCGAAGCGACGTGTCGAGCGGAATGCGTCTGCGCAGGCAAGACAGGATTTTCGACATAGTGACGGTGCACGATCCCGACGATTCCCGTCGCTATGTCGTGTGCCGCGTTCGGGAGGCGGGCCTTTGAAGCTGACGATGCAGATGACCCTGGACGGCATGGTCCGCGCGCTTCGCATACGGGCGCATCAGCTTGGCGAAGACGAGGACGATGTGCGTCGGCATAGGGCGCGGCGCAACGAGACGACGCTGGCACTGCTTTCGGAAGAATCGCGGCGGCACGTACTGGAGGCTGGCGATGAGTTCGGCGGCTGAACTGCAGAAGGCGATCTTCGCGGCACTTGGCGCGAACGGTGCGCTGGCGGCGCTTGTGGGGACACGCATCCTCGATCATGCGCCCGCCAATGTAGCCTTTCCCTATATCATTTTCGGCCGCACCAGCGTCTATGACTGGAGCACCGGAACAGAGAGCGGCACGGAGCAGACCTTCACGCTGCATGTCTGGTCGAGGGGCAAGGGCAAAAAGGAAGCCCTGGCGATCATGGATCTGGTGCGCGAGACGCTGCATGACGGCGCGCTTGCGCTGGAAGGTCATGTGCTGGTGAACCTGCGCCTGGAGTTTTCGGAAGCGCGCTACGACGAGCGCAACGAGGCGCATCATGGAGCGATGCGTTTCCGTGCTGTGACGGAACCGGCCTGACATCCGGATCAGGCAGCCGACCCGAAGAAAAATCTGAAAATTCAGTCAAGGAGACCGGATATGGTCGCACAGAAGGGCAAGGACCTCTTGCTCAAGATCGACAGCGATGGCGAAGGAAGTTTCGTGACAGTCGCCGGGCTGCGCACCAAGCGCATCGCCTTCAACAGCCAGACTGTGGACATCACAGACGCAGACTCGGCGGGACGATGGCGCGAACTGCTTGCCGGCAGCGGCGTACAGCGTGCGTCCGTCAGCGGATCCGGCATCTTCAAGGATGCGGAATCCGATGCGCTGATTCGTGCCCGCTTTTTCGCCGGCGCGATCGGCGACTGGCAGTTTGCTGTGCCGGATTTCGGCACTGTGGAAGGTGCGTTCCAGATCACCGCGCTCGAATACACCGGCAGCCACGACGGCGAAGTGACCTTCGAGGTGGCGCTGGAATCGGCGGGACCGGTGAGCTTCGTGGTGGCCGCATGAGCGCGAACAGGCGGCGCGGCGAAATCGACGCCATCCTCGATGGACGGACCTATCGGCTCTGCCTGACGCTCGGCGCGCTGGCGGAACTCGAGGCTGCCTATGCGGCCGATGATCTCGGGGCGCTGGTCGAGCGCTTTTCGCGCGGGCGGCTGTCGTCGCTCGACATGATCCGCATCATCGGCGCGGGCTTACGCGGCGCGGGGCAGGACATATCGGACGACGACGTTGGTGCGATCCATTCCGACGACGGCGTTGCCGGCTTCGCGGCGATCGTCACCGAACTGCTGACGACGACGTTTGGCGCAGCGCCAGAGGCCGCACCGCCAAACCCCTGAATGCCGCAGCGGGCGGCACAACCGAATTTCCGTGGGACGCCGTGATGGCCGCGGCGTTCGGCCTGCTGCGGCTTTCTCCAAGGGATTTCTGGTCGATGACGCCGCGCGAGATGGAGCGAGCAATGAGCGTGCTGGGCGGCGATCGGCGCGCGGCACCCGCGCGCGGCGATCTGAGCGATTTGATGAGGCGGTTCCCGGATATGGGAGGAAAGGAAGGCAGGCGCGATGGCTGAGGATGTGACGGTCCGGATCAATGCCGACACGCAACCGTTCCAGGATGCGCTGCAGAACCTAGAAAAACTGTCCGCGAGCTTCGGGTCGCAACTGACTGGCGCGCTGAAAAGCGCGGCGTTCAGCGGCAAGGAGCTGGACGACATCCTGCGACGAATCGGGCTGAACCTCGCAGGGATGGCGCTGGAACAAGGCCTGAAACAGCTGCAGTCCCTGGCCGGATCGCTGTTCTCCAATTTGCTTGGCGGACTGACGGGGCTGATGCCGTTCGCCAAGGGTGGCGTGCCGGGACACGTCGTGCCGTTCGCCTCGGGCGGCGTGGTTTCCGCACCGAGCTATTTTCCGCTCGGCCGCAACATTGGCGTGATGGGCGAGGCAGGGCCGGAGGCCATCCTGCCATTGCAGCGTTCCGCTGATGGCCGGCTCGGCGTCGCGTCGGCGGGAGGCGGCGGGAACGTCAACGTCGTCTTCAACGTGACGACGCCGGATGCGTCTTCGTTCCGCAAGTCGGAGGCGCAGGTGACAGGGATGCTGGCCAGAGCCGTGTCGCGCGGCGCGCGGACATTTTAGCAATGGAGATGACGCTTGCCTGAGCTTTCAAGCTTTCATGACGTGCGATTTCCGCCCGGCGTGGCGTTCGGGGCGACCGGCGGACCGGAGAGGCGCAACGAGATCGTATCGCTCACATCAGGGCGGGAGAAACGCAACGCGCGCTTCTCGCAGTCGCGCCGGCATTTCGATGCGGGGACGGGCGTGCGTTCGCTGTCGGATCTGCATGATGTGCTGGCCTTTTTTGAGGCGCGGCGTGGCTCACTGCATGCGTTCCGCTTTCGCGATCCCTTCGACATGAAATCGTGCCGACCGGACGAAACGGTGTCGGCTACGGACCAGGCGTTGGGAACCGGGGATGGTGTGCGGACGCGGTTTGCGCTGGTCAAGAGATACGGAGAGGGAGACGATGCGTACGAGCGCTTCATTGCTCGGCCGGTAGTCGAGACACTTACAGTGGCAGTCGATGGCGAGGAAATCTCGTCCGGCGGCTGGAGTTTCGATTTCGAGACCGGCGACGTGGTGTTCGAGGCGGGAAGCGTTCCAGGCGCCGGCGGCACCTTGACGGCCGGGTACGAGTTCGACGTTCCTGTGCGCTTCGACACGGAGCGGCTGGCCGTGAGCCTTACTGCCTTCAAGGCGGGGCAGATCCCTTCCATCCCGCTCATCGAGGTGCAGGCATGAGCGTCTATCCAGAAGAGCTCGCGGCGCATCTTGGACGCACCGTCACGACTGTCTGCCACTGCTGGCGGCTGACACGGACGGACGGGCACGTGACGGGCTATACGGACCACGATCGACCACTGACGGCTGGCGCAACGCTTTTTGCGCCGCAGACGGGCCTGGCAGCGAGCGAGGCGCGCGACACGCTGGGGCTGGCAGTGGACACGGTCGATGTCGAGGGCGCGCTGTCATCTGACGATATCAGAGACGAGGACATCGCGGCCGGCCTTTATGACGGAGCAACGGTCGAAACGCTTCTGGTCAACTGGAGGCAACCGGAGGATTTCGTGCTTCTGCGCAAGGCGACGGTGGGCAGGATCACGCGCACCGATGGGCGGTTCGTTGCGGAACTGGAAAGCCTGGCGCATTCGCTGGATCGGCCCTCCGGCCGCTTCGTGAGCCGGATATGCGACGCGGAGCTTGGCGATTCGCGCTGCGGCGTCGATCTCGGCGATCCGGCCTTCATGGGAGCGGGGGAGATCGAGACGGTAGAGACACCGTTGACGCTGGTCGCGACAGGGCTGGAGACATTTGCAGCCGGATGGTTCACGCTTGGCGTGCTGACATGGACGTCCGGGGCGCGCGAAGGACGCCGCGAACGGGTGGAGATGCATCGCAAGGACGCGACGGGCACGACGCTAGTGCTGCAGCCGGGCGCCAGCGCTCAAGTGGCAGAGGGCAATACGTTCACCATAGTCGCTGGATGCGACAAGAGGTTCGCGACCTGCAAGTCGAAGTTCGCCAACGCGCTGAACTTCCGTGGCTTTCCGCATCTGCCCGGAAACGACGCGGCCTATGGCTATGTCGTGGATGGAGGGCGGTTCGACGGCGGACCGCTGGTGCCATGAACGTAGCGGATAGGGTGGTAACGGAAGCGCTGTCCTGGATCGGTACGCCATACAGGCATCAGGGTTCTCGCAAAGGCGTAGGTTGCGATTGCATCGGACTGGTCATGGGGGTCTGGCGGTCGGTCCATGGCGGTCCGCCGGAGTTGCCCGGTCCCTATGCGCCGGACTGGGCGGAGGCGTCAGGCGAGGAGCGACTTCTCGACGCCGCGAGGCGGCATTTTCAGGAAAAGCCGCGTGCGTGGCTCGGAGCCGGCAACCTCCTGCTCTTTCGCTGGCGTTCGCACCTGCCGGCCAAGCATGCGGGCATCCTGATCGGGCCGGATCGCTTCGTGCATGCCTATGAGGGTACGGCGGTGACGGCGTCGGCGCTGGTGCCGCAGTGGCGGCAGCGCATCGCCGGCGTGTTCGCCTTTCCAGACATTTGAAATCGAGGGAGCCAAAATGGCAACCATCCTGCTTCAGGTCGCGGGCGCTGCGATCGGCAGCCTGTTCGGGCCTGTCGGCACGGCGATCGGCGCGGCCGCCGGCGCGATGGCCGGCTATTCGATCGACCAGGCGCTGATCAACGGCACGCGTCGCATCGATGGGCCGAAGTTGTCGGGAGCACGGCCCTTCACCGCGGAAGAGGGTGCTGCGATCCCGCGTATCTACGGTACGGCGCGTGTAGGCGGGACGATGATCTGGGCGACCCATTTCGAGGAGCGAAGCTCTACCAGCCGGCAGGGCAAGAACGGGCCGAAAATCACCGAATACAGCTACTTCGCAAGCGTCGCCTTCGCGCTATGCGAGGGCGAGATCGCCGGTATCAGGCGGGTGTGGGCGGATGGCCGGGAGGTAGACAGGAACACGCTCGAACTGCGCGTACATTCCGGCGGCGAGGCGCAATCGATCGATCCGCTGATCGGCGCGAAGCAGGGTGCCGACAACGCGCCCGCCTATCGCGGGACCGCCTATGTGGTCATCGAGCGCATGGGGCTAGCCGATTACGGCAACCGCATCCCACAGTTCCAGTTCGAAGTGCTGCGACCGGTCGGCGAATTGCCGAAGATGATCCGGGCGGTGTCGCTAATTCCCGGCGCGACTGAATACGGCCTCTCGCCATCGCTCGTGACGCGGCAGCACAGGCGGGGCGAAACCGAGGCGGTCAATCGCCATGTGCTTCATGCCGCAAGCGATATCGAGGCGTCGCTAGACGAATTGCAGATGCTTTGCCCGAATCTCGAACACGTCGCGCTGGTCCTGGCTTGGTTCGGCAATGATCTCCGCGCCGGTCATTGCAGGATCAGGCCGGCGGTGACGACGTCGAACGGATCAGGCTTTTCGCAGGCGTGGCAGGTCTCGGGAGCCACTCGTTTCGGCGCGATGGTCGTCTCGACCCATGACGGCGGAGCGGCTTATGGCGGAACGCCATCAGACCAGAGTGTGATCGCGGCGATTGCAGAGATCAAGTCGCGAGGCCTGAAGGTAACGCTCTATCCGTTCGTCATGATGGATATTCCGGCAGACAACGAACTGCCTGACCCCCATGGCAACGACAGCCAGCCGGCCTATCCTTGGCGAGGACGCATCACCTGCGATCCCGCGCCGCTTATGCCGGCTACAGTCGACCGTACAGCTACCGCGCGAGAGCAGATCGAGGAACTTTGCGGCAGCGCGCTTCCCGGTCAATTCTTAAACTTCGGAGGCGCGATCTACTTCTCTGGCTCACCCGGAGACTGGGGCTACCGGCGTTTCATCCTCCACCATGCGAAGCTGGCGCAGGCGGCAGGCGGCGTCGACGCCTTCCTGCTCGGCAGCGAAATGCGCGGCCTGACGACGCTTCGCGACGAGGATGACGCGTTTCCCTTCGTGGAGGCCCTCTGCACTCTTGCTGGCGAGGCGCGGACCATGCTTGGGAGCTCGACCAAGATCACCTACGGCGCTGACTGGAGCGAGTATTTCGGCTACCATCCGCAGGACGGTTCGGGCGACGTCTGGTTCCATCTCGATCCGCTCTGGGCGCATGACGCCATCAATGCCATCGGCATCGACAATTACATGCCGCTCTCCGACTGGCGCGACGCAGATTACTCGGGCGGCAATCCTGACGGGTTTTCAGGCCCTTATGACCCGGTGGGACTACGCGAAAGCATTTCCGGCGGCGAGGGTTTCGACTGGTATTATCCAAGCTTTGCCGATCGGCGGGCGCGTGAGCGTGTGACGATTACCGACGGCGCTTACGGCAAGCCCTGGGTTTACCGCTACAAGGATCTGAAAAGCTGGTGGTCGCAGCCGCACTACAACCGCGTCGGCGGTGTGGAGGCCGACCAAGCGACCGACTGGGTACCACAAGGCAAACCATTCATGTTCACCGAGGTGGGTGGACCTGCGAGCGACAAGGGGCCGAACCAGCCGAACGTCTTCAGTGATCCGAAATCGGCGGAAGGTGGGCTGCCGCACTTCTCCGATGGCGGACGAAGCGATTTGGCCCAGCAGCGCCTGCTGGCCGCGCATCACAGGCATTGGAACCCCGATGGTGACGATTTCGAGGAGACGGACAATCCGATTTCGGCGGTCGACGGCAGACGCATGGTTGATCCGGAGCGATTGTATGTCTGGGCCTGGGATGCGCGGCCCTATCCGGCATTTCCGCTTCAGTCTGGAGTCTGGGCCGACCACGGCAACTGGCACTACGGCCACTGGCTGAACGGCAGGCTTGGCAACCCGACCGTTGGCGAAACCATCAACGCCATCCTCCGCGACCACGGCTTGCCGTTGGCAGATATGACGAGCGCGGACGGAACCCTGCACGGCTATGTCATAGACGAATCCGGTTCCGCACGTGGCGCGTTGGAACCGCTGGTCGATCTGTTCGGCCTTTCGGTTCAGGAAACGGCGTCGGGACTTGTTTTCGAGGGACGGGCAGGTCGCGTTTCTATAGAAATCGGAGAGATGGTGTCAGACGGCCGCGACACGGTTATCGAGCGCGTGCGATCGCCCGATAATCAATTGCCATCCAAGGCAGTCCTGAGTTTCCGGGAGCCGCTGCTGGACTATCAGGTCGTTTCGGTCAGCAATGCTTGGCATGGCGCGCCAGTCGGTAGCCAGCATGCCACCGGCTTTGCCGGGATCATTGAGGCCGGGCAGGGCAGAGCGTTGGCAGCCGACTGGCTGCGCCGGGCCTGGAGCGAGCGCGAGCGGGTGATCTTTGCCATAGCCCAGCCCAACGCCGACATCCTGCCGGGTGCGCTGATGCGGCTGCCCGGATTGGATACTAACTATCTCGTCACTGAGATCGAAGATGGGCTGGTGCGCCGCGTCGTGGCGCGTCAGGTTGTGCAAACGGCGCCGACGGCCTGGCTTTCAGCCAATCCCGGTGCGGCCGTCGAACTTCCGATGATCGTCGGCCAACCGCTGGCCGTTTTCGCGGACCTGCCCTTGGGAATTGGGACAGGAGGCGCCGAAGAGCATTTCCGCGTGGCGGCATGGCAACGGCCCTGGAAAAGCCAGGTAGTCCTCGCCTCGCCGGAAGACAGTGGATTCGTGCAGCGGGCGACGCTCGCCCGGCCAGCGGACATAGGCACGCTTGTCGAGGCACTGGCGCCGGGCGTGGTGGGCCGGCTCGACCATTCGATAGCAGTTTCGGTCGAGCTCAATTCGGGCGCCTTCTCGAGTGTCAGTAGCGCTCTCCTGCTGAACGGAGCAAACACGATTGCGGTGCGAGCGGCGAATGGCGTTTGGGAGATAGTGCAGTTCGAGACTGCCGATGAGATCGCCGCCGATACTTGGCGGCTGAGTGGATTACTTCGCGGCCAACTGGGAACAGACGACGCAACGGCCGCCGGTGCCGAGATCGGCACGCATCTTCTCGTACTCGACGACAAGGTGCAAGCTGCTGGGCTGCTGCCAGGCGAGGCCGGACTTTCGCTTAAATGGCGCGTCGGTCCGGCGGGCGCTGACCTGTCTGATTCAAGTTTTTCGGCTCATTCCGAGATCGGAGGCAGGCGTGCCCTGCTGCCGCTTGCGCCTGTGCATCTTCGAGCCCGAAGCGATGACGAGGGCGTCACGCTTTCCTGGATCCGGCGCGGCCGCATCGACGCCGACAACTGGATCGCCAGCGACATCCCGCTCGGAGAGGAGCACGAGGAATATCAGGTCGAGATCGCACATGCCGGCGGTGCGATCGTGCGTAGCGCGACGGCGGCGACCCCGAGCTTTCTCTACGGCAGTGCCGAGATAGCCGCCGATTTCGGCACCCCGCCAATCGAGATCGATGTCACCGTGCGCCAACTGAGCCTGTCCGCAGGCTTGGGCCTCCCGGCCACGCGACGCCTTTCTCTTTCATGAAACTCCAACGACGAGGTTGAAAAAATGACCGAAAGCAAACCGTGGTATCTTTCGCGCACCATCTGGGCTTCCCTGGTCACGATCGTGATGGCGGCGGCGGGCATCGTCGGATTGCCGGTAGCCGGCATCGACAACACCGCCCTGACCGAGACGCTGCTCCAAGCGATCACTGCCATCAGCGGTCTGGTCGCGATTTTTGGCAGGCTGAGCGCAAACAGCAGGATTGGGTAGCTCCGGAACCGGCGGAACATGTATGAATCGTTCATTCCCCGTTCAGCGGTGATGCGCTAGAAAGCGTGTCATGATGACGTTTCGCCACATATTCCGCTTTGGGGCGGCCGGGGTGTTCGCGCTTGCGATACTGGGCTTCGACGCCGGGCCAAGCAACGCCGCCGACTGCTATGCGATCGGACAGCAGATCGCCGCGCAGAACGGCGGCCAACTCGCCAACGTCTCACAGACCGAGCAGGGTGGCCAGCCGGCTTGCGTGATCGTCGTGCTCATCCCTGGAAAGGACGGCGGCCGGCCGCGCCGCGAGGAGTTCGTCGTGCCCGCCAACTAGGCGGGCATGATAAATATATACGTTTCGCCCCAAGCATCGCCAACAAGCGCATCCAGACAGCAAGGGTTCATAAATGCGGATACTCGTCGTCGAGGATGACAAGGATCTCAACCGTCAGCTTGCAGAGGCTTTGACGGATGCTGGCTACGTGGTCGACAAGGCCTTTGACGGCGAGGAAGGGCACTATCTTGGCGACACCGAACCTTATGACGCGGTGGTGCTGGACATCGGCCTGCCGCAGATGGACGGCATCAGCGTGGTCGAGCGCTGGCGACGCGACGGCAAGAAGATGCCGGTGCTGATCCTGACGGCCCGCGATCGCTGGAGCGACAAGGTCGCCGGCATTGATGCCGGCGCCGACGACTATGTGACGAAGCCGTTCCATATAGAGGAGGTGCTTGCCCGCGTGCGTGCGCTCATCCGGCGTGCGGCCGGCCATGCCTCGTCCGAACTGACCTGCGGTCCGCTTCGGCTGGACACCAAAGCCTCCAAGGCGGATGTCAACGGGACGCCGCTGAAGCTGACCTCGCACGAGTTCCGCCTGCTCGCCTATCTGATGCACCATATGGGCGAGGTCGTGTCGCGCACGGAACTGGTGGAACATCTATACGATCAGGATTTCGACCGCGATTCCAATACGATCGAAGTGTTTGTCGGGCGTCTCCGAAAGAAGATGGGCATCGACATGATCGAGACGGTTCGCGGCATGGGTTATCGCATGCGCGAGCCCGAGGCCTGACCGGGACGTCATGGAAGAGCGCACGTCAGGCACGATATTCAGCCCGCGCTCGCTCGCCTTCCGCGTCATCGCCTTTTCGACCGGCTGGGCGATCCTGGCGCTGATCGTCATCTCGACGGTGATTTCGACGCTCTATAGACAAGCGAGCGAGCGCGGCTTCGACAGCCTGCTCTCGGCGCATCTGTTCAACCTGATTGGGTCCGTGGGCGTGTCGCCCAGCGGACTGTTGACCGGAAGCCCGAACTTGGGCGATCTGCGCTTTTCCGAACCAAGCTCCGGCTGGTATTATTCCGTCGAGCCGGTGTCGGGCGATCTGACCGGGCAGGTGCGGTCGGCTTCGATGACGCAGCCGATTCCGTCACCGCCTATCTCCGAAGTTCCGTTCAATGCGCAATTCCAGCGCAGCTATCAAATCGATGGACTGGCGGGCGAGGAACTGACGGTTATTGAAAGCGAGTTCGTGCTCGATTCGGAAAATCGGATCGCCCGGTTTCGGGTCATGGGCAACAGGACGGAACTGGAGAACGAAATCTCCGCTTTCGAGCGACAGCTCTTCACCTACCTGGTGATCTTCGGCCTAGGCATGGTGGCGATCAACGCGCTTGCGATCCTGCTGGGACTCAGGCCGCTCAACCGTGTGCGCAATGCGCTTGCGATGGTGCGCGAGGGGCATGCGCAGCGGCTGGACGGGCATTTTCCCGCGGAAATCGAACCGCTGGCAAACGAGACCAATGCGCTGATCGAGAACAACCGCCGGATCGTCGAGCGTTCGCGCACGCAGGTTGGTAATCTCGCCCATTCGCTAAAAACCCCACTGGCCGTGCTGACCAATGAGGGGAGGGCGCTCGGTGGCTCGAGAGGTACGCTGATTGCGGAACAGGCCACTGCCATGCGCGACCAACTCGACCACTATCTGCGGCGCGCCCGCATGGCGGCGCAGCGCGACAGCGTCGTTTACCGAACGCCGGTGAGGCCGCTCGTGGAGCGGCTGGTGCGAGTGATCGAAAAGCTGGGACGCATGAAGATCGCGCTAAATCTGCCCGCGGAGGAGATCGTATTTGCCGGAGAGCGGGAGGATCTTGAAGAGATCATTGGCAACCTGCTCGAAAACGCGATGAAATGGGCGAAAGGACAGGTCGCCGTGACCACAGCACTTGCGCCCCCGGGAGCCGACGGGCAGCGACGGTTTACGATTGCCATCGAAGACGATGGTCCCGGAATCCCCGAAGACAAAGCGCGCGAGGCGCTGAAGCGCGGGAAGAGGCTGGACGAAACGAAACCCGGGACCGGGCTTGGTCTCGCCATCGTCGCCGAACTGGTCAACGAGTATGGCGGCAATCTAAGCCTCCAGGGCTCGGAACTCGGCGGCCTGCGGGCCGTTGTCGAACTGCGAAGCGTGCAATGATGACGCGATCTGGTAAACGGGCCAAATTTCTGCCAAATATCCTCCATAACGCCTGAGTCTCATTGTCTTTCGGCGTCGTCGGAACCGGGTAGCTTGCATGAGAATTCAGGTGACCATTGTCGCCATTGGCTTGGCTTTGTCTGGTTGCTCGACCGTTGGCGGCATCCCGCGCGGAGCCGGGCCTGCGGTCTCGCAAGGCGGCCCTGCTGCACCCGAAACGATTATCTCGGCGATGGACGGTGGCCTGATCGGTGGTTCCGTGGGCGCAGGCCTCAGCGAAAACGATCGCAGACTTGCCCTGCAGGCGGAATACCGGGCTCTGGAACATACTGCGGCCGGCAAGGCCGTGGACTGGCAGGGCTCGCGAGGCAGCGGTGCAGTGACGGCATCGCAGCCTTATCGGGTTGGCTCCCAGGACTGCCGGCAATATACCCAGGCTGTGAATGTGGGCGGCCAGACTCGCAATGCGCGCGGCACAGCCTGCCGTAACCCGGACGGCAGTTGGACGCCCCTGACCTGAGACAATCAGCCGACACCGCCTCGACCTAACGATTTGTTGAAGGCTTACGGGCAGTTTCGACAATAGGCCGCATGGACGCGATATTGGCAGTCAACCCGGTGAGGGGTATGTGGACGCCATGTTGTTCTGGGTGATAGCGGCCTTTCTGACCTTGGGCGCCAGCTTGGCTGTGCTTCTGCCGCTTTCCGGCCGCAAGCCGGTCGGCGAGGCAGATGGATCGCACGAGATAGAGGTCTATCGCGATCAGCTCTCCGAGCTTGAGCGCGATACGGAGCGCGGTTTGATCAAGCCGGCCGAGGCCGAGCAGGCACGTGCCGAAATCGCACGACGCATCCTGAAGGCCGACAAGGCGGATAGCCGCAGTGGATCAAATGCGTTGTCGGATAGCAAGGCCATGGGTGTATTCCGCATGGCCGCAGTACTGGTGGTTCCGCTGCTGAGTTGGGGCATTTATGCATTCGTCGGGTCGCCCGCGCTGCCCTCGCAGCCCTTGTCTGCACGCCTGGAAAAGAACCCGGCTGACAGTACGGTTGATGAACTTGTTGCGCGGGCCGAAGCACATCTTGCAGCGAACCCCGATGACGCAAGGGGTTGGGATGTCCTGGCTCCTATCTATTCGCGGATGGGTCGCTACCAGGAGGCAGTGACGGCCTATCGCAACGCGATCCGCCTCGATGGTGCGAGCGCTGCGAGGGAATCTGGCGTTGGCGAGGCAATCGCCGCGGCAGCTGGCGGTATGATCACCGCAGACGCGCAGGCAGCGTTCGCGCGCGCCTTGGAGTTGGAGCCGGGTCAGCCGAAGGCTGGTTTCTTCCTGGCTTCGGCTCTCGCGCAGGAAGGGAAGATCGAAGAGGCGATCGCCGCCTGGCAGGCGATGATGATGACGTTGCCGCCGGACTCGGCGTGGCGAAATGCGGTGGCAGACGCCATTACAGAAGGCAGGACGCGACTTGCCGACGTGGCCAAGGAGCCAGCACCCGGCCCCACGCAACAGGATATCGACGCCGCCTCTGCGATGTCGCCAGAGGATCGCGCCGCCATGATCGAAACCATGGTGGCGAGTCTTGACGACAAGCTCAGGCAAAACCCTCGCGACTTGGAAGGCTGGACGCGCCTCGTCAAATCCTATCAGATCCTCGGACGGACCGACGCAGCCCGCGACGCGCTGAAGCGCGGCATTGATGTTTTCGGAAAGGACAGCGCCGAAGCACGCCAGCTTGCCCAGCTCTCAAATGCGCTAGGCGTCAAAGCGACGGAATGACATCCATGACGCGCAAGCAGAAAAGGCTTTCCATCATCGGCGGCGCGCTCGGCTTCCTCGGGTTTGCTGCTGCGCTTACGTTTTACGCGCTTGGCCAGAAGGCGTCCTATTTCTACATGCCCGCCGACCTGGCGTCCGCAACGCTGGAGCCGGGGCAGCGTATCCGGCTTGGTGGGCTCGTCGAGAAAGGCAGCATCGTGCGCGACGGCGGAACCGAAGTCGCGTTCTCCGTTACCGATACGGAGAATTCGGTCAAAGTTGCCTACACGGGCATCCTGCCCGACCTGTTCCGGGAGGAACAGGGGGTCATCACGGAAGGAAGCTTCGGTGCGGATGGCGTGTTCCGCGCCGATAGCGTGCTCGCCAAGCACGATGAGACCTACATGCCAAGGGAAGTTGCGGACGGACTGAAGGAAAAGGGGCTGTGGCAGCAAGAAACGCAGTGAACCTAGGCGCCCGGATCTCGAGGCGCTGATGGTCGAGGTCGGACATTTCGCGCTTGTGCTGGCCTTTGCGCTGGCGCTTGTCCAGTCGATTGTACCGCTCGTCGGCGCCAGGGTCGGCGACGAGCGCATGATGGCGGTCGCGGGTCCCGTCACAATGGCAGGCTTTGCACTTGTTGCGCTTGCCTTTGTAGTGCTCATGATCTCCTACGCCCGCTCCGATTTCTCGTTGGTCAATGTCTGGGAGAACTCCCACTCGCTGAAACCGATGCTCTACAAGATCACCGGCACCTGGGGTAACCACGAGGGCTCCATGTTGCTCTGGGCGCTGATCCTCACTCTGTTCGGCAGCCTGGTTGCCGTCTTCGGTGCGAACCTGCCGGCCAGCCTGCGCGCCACCGTTCTTGCGGTGCAGGGGTGGATCGGCACGGCGTTTCTACTTTTCATCCTTGTGACGTCGAACCCGTTCGTGCGGCTTTCGCCGGCACCGATAGAAGGCCGGGACCTAAACCCGATCCTGCAGGACATCGGGCTCGCCATCCATCCGCCGCTGCTCTATCTTGGCTATGTCGGCTTCTCGGTCTGCTTCTCCTTCGCGGTCGCGGCGCTGATTGATGGTCGCATCGACGCGTCATGGGCACGATGGGTGCGGCCCTGGACGCTCGCCGCCTGGGCTTTCCTGACGGGCGGCGTCGCCATGGGCTCCTACTGGGCGTATTACGAACTTGGCTGGGGTGGATTCTGGTTCTGGGATCCGGTCGAGAACGCATCCTTCATGCCGTGGCTGGCTGGAACGGCGCTGCTGCATTCGGCGATCGTGATGGAAAAGCGTTCTGCGTTGAAAATATGGACACTGCTGCTGGCGATCCTGACCTTTTCGCTTTCGCTACTCGGAACCTTCCTGGTCCGCTCCGGAGTGCTGACTTCGGTGCACGCCTTTGCGACCGATCCGAGCCGCGGCATCTTCATCCTCTGCATCCTCGTGGTTTTCATCGGCGGTTCGCTTGCGCTTTTTGCACTGCGTTCCTCCACGCTTACCGCAGGCGGGATATTCCATCCCATCTCGCGGGAAGGTGCGCTTGTCCTGAATAATCTTTTCCTCACCACGGCGACGGCCACGGTGTTTGTCGGCACTCTTTACCCTCTCGCCGTCGAGGCGCTTTGGGGGGAGAAGATTTCCGTCGGTGAGCCGTTCTTCAACCTGACCTTCGGGCCGGTGATGGTCCCGCTGCTCTTGGCGGTTCCGTTTGGACCTCTCCTCGCCTGGAAGCGTGGCGATGCCTTCGCAGCTGCGCAGCGGTTGATGACCGCCTTTGCCGGCGCGTTCCTGGCGGTGCTGGTTACACTGCTTTTCGTGGACAGGACGGCGGTGCTTGCATCGTTGGGGGTAGGGCTGTCGGCCTGGCTGGTTCTCGGTGCGCTGACCGACCTTGCCCTTAAAGCAGGATTCGGCAGCGTACCTTTCTCGACAATGCTTCGCCGGCTGGTTGGCCTGCCCCGGTCGATGTTCGGTACGGCGCTTGCACATCTTGGACTCGGGCTAACGACACTTGGCATTGTTGGCGTTATGGCCTTCGAAACCGAAAATATTCTCGCGATGAAGCCGGGCCAGACCGCTGAGATATCCGGCCACGTGCTACGGTTTGACGGGATACAGCCCGTGCAGGGACCAAACTATACGGAAAGCCGGGCGCGTTTTGCTCTGCTCGGCGCGGGTGGGCAGGTTGCAGGCGAGATCGTTTCGTCAAAGCGTTTCTATCCCGTCAGGCAGATGCCGACGACTGAAGCGGGCATTAGGACGATGGGGCTGAGCCAGCTTTACGTTTCGATCGGGGATGAGACTTCGGACGGTTCTCTTGTCGTACGAATCTGGTGGAAGCCGCTGGTGACCCTGATCTGGGGTGGCGCACTGGCGATGATGCTTGGTGGCGTAGTGTCGCTGTTCGACAGACGCCTGAGGGTAGGCGCCCCGTCCAGACGCCAGCGAGGACTCCCGAGAGGAACGGAGACCGTTACGTCGTGAAGAGGAAGGGTCTGCTCGCCACCCTGCTATTTGTGCTATTGGTACTCATGGTCTGGAACGGGCCGGCCTTCGCGCTGCTGCCAGGCGAGGCGTTGCCCGATCCGGCGCTGGAGGCGCGTGCCCGCACACTCTCGGCCGAACTGCGCTGCATGGTCTGCCAGAATCAGTCGATCGATGTCTCTGACGCCGAACTTGCTCGTGATCTGCGTATTCTCGTGCGCGAGAGACTGAAAGCAGGCGACAGCGACGAACAGGTTTTAGACTACGTTGTTTCACGGTATGGCGAATTTGTCCTGCTGAAACCGCGATTCAGCGTTCGCAATGCTCTTTTGTGGAGCACTCCTGCTGTGGTTTTGCTGACGGGAGGATTTTTTGTCGCATTGATGGCGTCGCGTCGGCGAAAGGCATTGCCAGAGGCGTTGACCCCCAGGGAATCCGCCGCATTGGACGAAATTTTGCGGCGCTGAGCACGACGACAGTACCCTCAACATTACGAAAATTTCACTCCGCGGAAATAGCGCCGTAATGTGATGGTTTCTATCTCTGTTCGTGAGGATGCGGCCAAGCGTCCCGAGAAGAGGATAGAATCACATGAACAGCTCCCCCAAGCTCCTTTCCGGTAGCCGCAAGCGTCTGCTTGCCGCCGCCGCTTCGGTTGCAATCATCGGCGCCGCCGGCCTGAGCGCAATCACCTCCGGCACTCTCCCGGTTCAGGCCGAGGCAGTCCGCGTCGAAGCTCCCCAAGCGCCCGGCTTCGCCGACGTCGTCGAGCGCGTGTCGCCGGCCGTTGTCAGCGTACGCGTGAAGGCCAAGATCGAGCCCGCGTCGGACAATGGCTCCGAGATGTTTGGCCAGGGCTTCGACAATCTGCCCGAAGATCACCCGATGAAGCGTTTCTTCAAGGAATTCCGCGGCTGGGGTGGCGACCAGGACGGTCAGCGTTCCGAGCGCCGTCCGCGCCGTGAAGAAGGTCCGCGCCCGGTTTCGCAGGGCTCCGGCTTCTTCATTTCCGATGACGGCTATGTCGTCACCAACAACCACGTCGTCGAGGGCGGCGCAGTGTTCACCATCGTCACCGATAGCGGCAAGGAACTCGATGCGAAGCTGGTCGGTACCGACCCGCGTACCGATCTTGCCGTGCTGAAGGTTGACCCGAACGGCCAGAAGTTCACCTATGTGAATTTTGCCGACGATGCTAAGGTTCGCGTCGGCGACTGGGTTGTTGCGGTCGGCAACCCCTTTGGCCTTGGCGGCACCGTGACCGCCGGCATCGTCTCGGCTCGTGGCCGCGACATCGGCTCGGGCCCCTATGACGACTTCCTGCAGATCGACGCTGCCGTCAACCGCGGCAACTCCGGCGGCCCGGCCTTCAACCTGAACGGCGAAGTCGTGGGCATCAACACAGCGATCTTCTCGCCGTCGGGCGGTAATGTAGGCATCGCCTTCGCGATCCCTGCCTCGACCGCGCGTCAGGTGACGCAGGATCTCATTCGTAACGGCATGGTGCAGCGCGGCTGGCTCGGCGTCGAAATCCAGCCGGTTACGCCTGAGATTGCCGAATCGCTTGGCCTCAGCAGCGAAAAGGGTGCGCTGGTTTCCAACGCCCAGGACGAGAGCCCGGCCAAGAAGGCGGGCATCGTGGCGGGTGACGTGATCGTCGCGATTGACGGTAGCGATGTCGCCTCTCCGAAGGAACTTGCCCGCGTGATCGGATCCGTCGCCCCCGGCAAGTCCGTCGACGTCACACTGTGGCGCAACGGCAAGTCCGAAAACGTCAAGGTCGACCTCGGCGAACTGCCTGCGCCTGAAAAGCAGGCTTCGCTGCAGGGCGATGAGCAGGCGCCCGCTCAGGCCGACCAGTTGGCCGACCTTGGCCTGACGATCACGCCTGCCGAGGACGGCAAGGGGGTCGTTGTGACCGATGTCGATCCCGACAGCGACGCAGCGGACCGCGGCCTCCAGGCCGGTGACGTGATCACCACCATCAACTCGAAGGAGATTGCCGGCGGCAGCGACATCGAGAAGGCCATGGAAGATGCCGCGAAGGCCGGCCGCAAGGCAGTGCTGGTGCAGGTGACCCGCGACAATGCGAGCCGCTTCGTAACCCTTCCGGTCACCGCCAAGGGTTGATTAAGGGCGGGGTGGGCGGAGGGCCGTTCTCGGAATGGCCTTCCGCCCCTCTATACAGGCAGCCATGGTCAAAGGGATGCTCCATGCATTGGGGATCATGCCCAAGCCCTTCCAGCGTACAGGCTCACAACCCCCGAGCCCCATTGCTGGAACCGCTCCTTCCGCGGTGAGTCAGTCTTACGGGGAAGGTTCGGCGGCAGCAGGCGTCCGCCGCCTGCTGCCGGAACGGGCTTCTCCGTATCCGATACCTGACATTTTAGCGTATAGAGCGCCCATGAAGATTCTCATCATCGAGGACGACCGCGAGGCTGCCGACTATCTTGAGAAGGCACTCTCCGAGGCGGGGCACACCGCCCATGTTGCGCGTGACGGCGAGGCTGGGTTTACCCTGGCCGATTCCGGTGACTACGACGTCATGGTGGTGGACCGCATGCTGCCGCGGCGCGATGGGCTGTCCGTTATTGCAGGCCTGCGTTCTCGGGGCAATACGACCCCGGTTCTGATTCTCTCCGCACTTGGCGAGGTCGACGATCGAGTCACCGGCCTGCGTGCCGGCGGCGACGACTACCTGACCAAGCCCTACGCTTTTTCTGAATTACTCGCGCGCATCGAGGTGCTGAACCGAAGGGCTACATCGAAGGAAGTCGAAACCGTCTACCGCGTCGGCGATCTTGAGCTCGACCGCCTTTCCCACACGGTCAAGCGTGCGGGCCGCGAGATCACGCTGCAGCCGCGCGAGTTCCGCCTGCTCGAATATCTCATGCGTCATGCCGGCCAGGTCGTGACGCGCACCATGTTGCTCGAAAATGTGTGGGACTACCACTTCGACCCGCAAACCAACGTGATCGACGTCCATGTGTCGCGCTTGAGAAGCAAGATCGAGAAAGGCTTCGACAGCCCGATCCTGCACACCGTTCGCGGCGCGGGCTATATGCTCAAGGCGGCCTGATGGCGTCCCGTCTGCCGGCGATCATGCGCACTACCGCCGCGCGGTTGTCGGCGCTCTACTTCGTCCTTTTCGCGCTTTGCGCAGTCGTTCTCGTTTTCTACATGACCTCGCTGTCGGCGAGCATGTTGACGGCGCAGACGATGGAGACCATCAACGAGGAGGTGCAGGGTCTCGACCGCGCCTACCGCCGCGGCGGCCTGCCGTTCCTCGTGCGTGTCGTTGAACAGCGCTCTCGCCAACCCGGAGCCAACCTCTATCTCATCGCCGACGCGAACGGCCGCATCCTCACCGGGAATGTCGAAAGTCTGGAGCCGGGCGTCCTCGAGACGGAAGGCTGGACCGAACGACCCTTCATGTACCAGCGTTACGGCGAAGGGTCCGATGAACGACGCCAGCCCAATATCAGCGAATTGGAAGCGCCGACTGCTGCGCCCACCGAAACGCGCCATGCGGCCATTGCGCTGATCTCGCGTCTGCCTAACCAGATGATCGTCCTGGTCGGGCGTGATCTCGGCGAACCCGAGCGCTTCCAGAAGGTAGTCAAGCGCGCCTTGACGTTTGCGCTTGGGATCATGGCGCTGGGCGGCCTGTTGATCTGGTATTTCGTAGGTCGCAGGGCCTTGAAGCGCATCGACAGCGTGTCGGAGGCCGGTAAGCGCATTATGGGCGGCGACCTGAGCGGCCGCCTGCCGGTGACGGGCGCGGGTGACGAATTCGATCGCCTTTCCGAAAACCTCAACACCATGCTGACCAGGATCGCCGGCCTGAACGAGGGGCTGAAGCAGGTCTCGGACAACATTGCCCACGACTTGAAGACGCCGCTGACAAGGCTGCGCAACCGCGCCGAGGCGGCTCTGGCGGGCGACCCCGGCGAAGCCGGCTATCGCGAGGCGCTGGAGGCGACGATCGCGGAATCGGATCGCCTGATCAAGACTTTCAACGCCATCCTGATGATCTCCCGGCTTGAGGCGGGCTATTCCGCTGAAGCACTGGCGAAGGTCGATCTTGCGGCCACGGTCCATGATGTCGTTGAGCTTTACGAGCCGGCCGCCGAGGAAGTCGGCGTAACGCTGGAAGCGCCGGCCATAGGCAGCATTGTCGTCGACGGCAACCGCGAACTGATCGGGCAGGCGCTGTCCAATATTGTCGACAACGCCATCAAATATTCGGCGTCGTCGTCCGAAAAACCCAAGGTCGATGTGACGATCGACGAAAAGGATGGCGAGATCAGCGTCAAGGTCGCCGACAACGGCCCGGGCATTCCGGATGAGAACGACCGCGCCCGCGCCACCGAACGCTTCGTGAGGCTGGAACGAAGCCGGACACAGCCCGGCTCCGGACTCGGGCTCAGCCTTGCCAAAGCAGTCATGAAGTTTCATGGAGGACGCCTTGAATTGCTGCCTGGGAATCCGGGTTTGACGGTGACGATGACTTTCCCGAAGCGGAGGAGCGAATAGGAAAGTCGCGGCGGCACGGACGGAGGAGGTCGAACTGCTGCTCAAGCCCAGGAAGATCGAGCCGCTGGATGTGGAGGCGGCACGCGAAGCGCTTGCCGAGGTTGCTTCGGCAGCGGAGGAGCAGGGAATTGCCCGCTTAACGCGCTACCTGACGCAGGATGGCGCGACACAGGATTTTCTGGCCGCCGCGTTCCACCTCTCGAGCTTCCTCCACGACTGCGCACGTCGTTACCCTGAGATACTCGACAGGTTGTTTGAGCAGAGCATCGAACAACGGCTCGCAGAGTTGCTGCAAGAAATCGCGACGCGGGGCAGAGCTGACGATACAAGCGAAACCGGTCTGATGTCTGCCTTGCGCATGCTGAAGCTGGAAGCGCATTTCCTGATCGCGCTCGCTGATCTGTCAGGTGAGGCGGACACGGCGACGACCGTCGGACGTTCAAGCGACTTGGCCGATGCCTGCGTAAACGCCGCGATCGATTTTCTACTCCTCGATGCACACCGGCAGCAAAAGCTGAAACTGCCCGATCCCCACAGCCCGGGAAAATGCTCGGGCTTGATCGTTCTCGGCATGGGAAAGCTCGGCGCGCATGAGCTGAACTTCTCGTCCGATATCGACCTCATCCTGTTCTTCGATCCGCACGCCAAGGCGATTACCGATCCGTACGAGGCAAACGACCTGTTTGTCCGGTTGGCGCGGCGTCTGGTTCGCATTCTGCAGGACCGCACATCGGACGGTTATGTCTTCAGGACCGACCTGAGGCTGCGTCCTGATCCCGGTGCGACCCCACTCGCCATTCCTGTCGAGGCGGCGCTCAACTACTACGAGGGACGTGGTCAGAACTGGGAACGCGCCGCGATGATCAAGGCGCGTCCGGTCGCGGGCGATCTGCAGGCGGGCCAGGCGTTCCTGAAGGAACTGCAGCCTTACGTATGGCGCAAATATCTAGACTACGCTGCCATCGCCGACGTGCATTCGATCAAGCGCCAGATCCACGCGCATCGCGGACATGGCGAGATCGCGGTCAACGGCCACAACGTCAAGCTGGGGCGAGGCGGCATACGAGAGATCGAGTTCTTCGTTCAGACCCAGCAATTGATCGCCGGAGGGCGGTTTCCGGAATTGCGGGGCAAGGCCACGGTGCCGATGCTGGCCGAGCTTGCTGGCCGAAGCTGGATCACGCCGGAAGCATGCGAAGCGCTGACGCGGCAATACTGGTTCCTGCGTAAGGTCGAGAACGCCATCCAGATGGTGGCCGACGAGCAGACTCATGTGCTGCCCGAAGATGATGAAGGGCTGGAGCGGATCGCCCGGATGACCGGCTTTGTCGACAGGGATACGTTCGCCGCCGCGCTTCGCGAGTGCCTTCAAGACGTCGAAGCTCATTACGCGGCCCTGTTCGAAACTGCCCCGGAATTGTCGGCCGGGGTCGGCAACCTGGTCTTCACTGGCGACGTCGATGACCCCGATACGCTGGAGACCCTGTCGCGGCTAGGCTTCAAGCGGCCGAGCGACATCTGCCGTGTGATCCGTACCTGGCATTTCGGTCGCTACCGCGCGACGCAGTCGGCCGAGGCGCGAGAACGCTTGACCGAGCTGACGCCGGCACTGCTGGAGGCGTTCGGAAAGACGAGCAAGGCGGACAAGGCGCTGATGCGCTTCGACCAGTTCCTTGCCGGCCTGCCGGCCGGCATCCAGCTCTTTTCGCTGCTTCAATCCAACCCCGGCCTGCTGCGATTGCTCGCCACCATCATGAGTGCTGCGCCAAGGCTAGCCGGGATCATCACGCGCCATCCGCATGTCTTCGACGGACTGCTCGATCCGGCGATGCTTACGGAACTGCCGGATCGCGCCTATCTGTCGGGTCGCCTCTACGCCTTCATCGATGCGTCGGCACAATATGAAGAGGTGCTCGACCGCCTGCGGATATTCGGAGCCGAACAGAAGTTCCTGATCGGCGTGCGGTTGCTGGCTGGAACGATTGACGCAGCCCGAGCCGGCAAGGCTTTCTCCGATCTTGCTGACCTGACGATCGGTGCGACCCTCCATGCCGTGGAGAAGGAATTCGCGTCGAGGCACGGCCTGGTCAACGGCGGACGTGTCGTGATCCTCGGCATGGGAAAGCTGGGCAGCAGGGAACTGACGGCCGGTTCTGACGTCGATCTCATCTTGCTCTACGATCACGCTGAGGATGCCGACGAATCCGACGGGGAAAAGCCGCTCGCACCATCCCACTACTACACGAGGATGACGCAGCGCCTGATCGCTGCTGTTTCCGCTCCGACGGCTGAGGGCGTGCTCTACGAACTCGATCTGCGCCTGCGCCCCTCGGGCAACAAGGGCCCGGTCGCTACCCACGTCGACGCTTTCAGGAAGTACCAACGCAACGAGGCCTGGACGTGGGAACACATGGCGCTGACCCGCGCACGCGTCATTGCCGGCGACGTGGAACTGGCCTCCAAGATCGAGGCCGAAGTCACCGCGGTTCTCGAGCTTCCTCGCGATACGGCCAAGGCCGCAGCAGAGGCGAACGAAATGCGCGCGCTGATTGAAGCGGAAAAGCCGCCAAGGGATGTCTGGGACATCAAGCTTTTTCCGGGTGGTTTGATCGATCTGGAATTCATTGCACAGGTGGCGACTCTGACCGGGAAGGTGGACAGCGAGCGCAGGCTGACCGGTACCGGCGCAGCGCTGGCGCATCTTTCCTCGGACTTCGCGGACAGGCAGGCGCAGGAGGAACTTGTCGCCGCCTGGACGCTCTATATGTCGCTGACGCAGATGATCCGCCTCTGCCTGACGGGATCGTTCGAGAAGGACGACAGCCCGCCCGGCCTGATAGATCTTCTCCTCTCCGCGACCGGCCTTCCCGATATCGACGTTCTGGAAGCGCATCTGAAGGATACGTCAAGGGCGGTCAGAAGCCACTTCGACGGGCTTCTCCCCGGAAACTCCTGACAGACTCAGGCGGCCGCCTTCCTCGGCGGGTGTTCGCTGCGTCGCGTCGGGATGCGCACGGAAACGATCGTGCCGACCCCTTCGGTGGAGCGGATTTTCAGCGCACCGCCGTGGAGTTGCGCCAGAGATCGCGAGATCGCCAGCCCGAGCCCGGATCCAGTGTGGTTTTTCGAGAACTGGTTCTGCACCTGCTCGAAGGGCCGGCCTAGCTTTCCCAGCGCCATTTTCGGGATGCCGCAGCCGTTGTCCTCGATGGTAAGCATCAGCGCCCCGCCGACATTGCGCGCACGTACGGAGATACGACCGCCTTCGCCGGTGAATTTCACCGCGTTTGACAGGAGGTTGATGGCGATCTGCTTGATAGCCCTGCGGTCGGCGTCGACCCGCAGCGTATCCGCGATCTGCGTCTCGATCGTGATGTCCTTCTTGGCGGCCTGCAGCGAGATCACCTTCACTGTCTCGTGGATCAGCGGGCAGAGGTCGATCTCTTCCCGATCGACTGAGAACTGGCCTGCCTCGATCTTCGACATGTCGAGGATGTCGTTGATGACGCCGAGCAGATAGGTGCCGCTTGCCTGGATATCGCGCGCATATTCTTCGTAGCGGTCCGAGCCGAGCGGGCCGAACAGTTTCGATTCCATCACCTCGGAGAACCCGATGATGGCGTTGAGCGGCGTACGCAACTCGTGCGACATGTTGGCGAGGAATTCGGATTTGGCGCGGTTGGCGGCTTCGGCCCGCTCCGTTTCGCGCATGTATTTGCGGTTCAGCTCGACGAGCTCGCCCGAACGCTCCTGCTCGGAACGCCGCGCGAGGCTGAGGTCGTGGATCGTCGCCATCAGGCGCCGTTCGCTGTCGACCAGCTTTTCCTGGTGCTGCTTGATCTGGGTGATGTCGGAGCCGACGGACACCGTGCCACCGTCGCGCGTCCGCAATTCGTTGACCTGCAGCCAGCGCCCGTCGGCAAGCTGGCGCTCGAAGCTGAGCCCGCCCTTCGCCCCATTCGCATTTGCAAGGCGTCGCTCGGAGGCGAAGGCGAGCATTTTCGTTTCCACGTCGCCACGCGTCGTCCCCGGCATGATGTCTCGGTCGGAGAGACCGTTATCCTGCTGGTACTTCGAATTGCACATGACCAAACGCTGCATGGAATCCCAGAGGACGAATGATTCATTGATGCTTTCGATGGCGGTTCTGAGCCGCATGTCGGCTGCTTCGGACCGGAGCGCCAGATGCCTTTGCTCGGTGACATCGACCGCGATGCCGATCAGCTGGATTTCGGGCGCTTCCGGATCAATCACATGGGCGCGGGCGCGAACCCAGACCCAATGTCCCTCGGCATGGCGCATGCGGAAGACCTCGTCGATATGGTCGATCTCGCGCGCCACGATCTTTTTCGCCAGTTCGAAAAGGTCGCCGTCGTCCTTGTGGATGATCTCGGAAACGTCCCCGAACGAGAGCATGGTCTCCGATGAGCGGTAGCCGAGCATATCGTACATAGAGCGCGACCAGTACATCTTGCCGCGCACCATGTCCCAGTCCCACAACCCGCAGCGGCCGCGTACGAGGGCGAGGTCGATGCGTTGGTGCGCTTCGATATAGATGCGGTCGGCCGCCTGGGCGCGCGCAGCCTGGCTGAAATAGGCGTAGAGGATGACCAGCAGCACGCCTGCTGTCACAACGAAAAGCGTGACGTTCATCGAGACGGCCCTGCGCCACTCGGCAAGGACGCTGTCCTGCGGCACCATCGCAACCGCTGCGCCGGAACGGCTGTCAGTCAGATCGACGGCTGCCAGCCACACGCGGTCGCCGATCAGAACCTCCATCACGCCGGCCCGTTCGCCGAACATGAAAAGCGGTTGGCCGCCGACGACGAGGCTGTCGAGGTTCCGTCCCCGCCATTCAGACGCGGTCGCCGTGGTCGCCACGATTTTGAAGGAGCGATCGGTCACGGCCAGCACATGGCCGCGCGCAAGCATTCCGCTCTGTATCGATTTCTGGATCAGGCGCTGCGATTCCGCATCCGATGCATTGCGGCTGGCTTCGGCCAGCATAAGCGCATTGGCGAGTTCTCCGACGGCCAGGGTGAGGACGGCCTTGGCGTCGTGCTCGACATCGTCACGTAGTGTCATCAGCGACATCACGCGAACCGATGCAACGACAACGAGGAAAGCCAGAATCAGCAGGGGGATGGAGCGCTTCAACAGCGGCTCGGCCGCAAGCAGGCGACGATAGGCCGGCGCCGCTATGATGCGCGCATTTCCGCTGACCTTGTCCCGCGCTTCCTTGCGCCGGGCAAAAGTCGAGCTATCGGGCGCGCCCCACGCGTCCGCTCCGGCCATGCCGATCCCCCAAACATTCCAGTTGACGATCCGGCAACACCGCACGGCCGAATCTGCCATAAAGAATCAAAGGTGATTCGCCTTGTCCAGTGGCCGACGGCAAAAAGATTAAAAATTGTAGAAAATCTTAAGCCAATGTCCGCTCGACGATGTCGCGAAGATCGGATGAAAGCCCATCCTTGCCCGCGATCAGAAGCAATGCCTCACGCGCCTTCTCCCGCCGGCCGGGCTCCAGCGAACGCCAGGAGCGAAGCGCTGTCGCCAGCCGTGCCGCAAGCTGAGGGTTGCGCGGGTCGATTTCGAGCACGGCGCGGGCGAAGAAATCGTAGCCTGCGCCATCCGGGCGATTGAAGGCGGTCTGGTTGGCTGTAGCAAAAGCGCCAATCAGAGCCCGCACCCTGTTCGGGTTATGCATCGTGAAGCCGGCATGCCCGGTAAGCGCGCGCACCTTGTCTAGCGTGGAGGCTCCTGGAGCTGTAGCCTGGATCGTCAGCCACTTGTCCATAACGAGCTGGTCCGAGCGATAGCGCTTTTCGAAAGTCTTCAACGCGTCGATTGTTTCTCGCGCGCCCGGATATCGGTGCGCCAGCACGGCGAGGGCGGCGGCCCGATCGGTCATATTGGTCGCCTTGGCGAAATGCGCATGGGCAAGCTCGGCTCCATTGGGAAGAATGGCCAGGTAGTCGAGCAGTGTGTTTCGCAGCGCGCGTCGTCCTGCGCTGGCGGCGTCGGGGCTGAATCGTCCCTTGAACGCAAGCGAGCCATAAAGGCTGCGCAACCCGTCTTCGTTCGAACGCGCGATCGTCTCGGCCAGTGCCTGGCGGCTGGCAAAGATTACGTCGGGATCAATGTTCTTTCCGATCTCACGGGCGATATCGGCTTCGCCGGGCAGCGCCAGCGCGAGCGCCCTGAAAGCATGTTCCAGCGTCTCGTCGCCAGCTATCGCTCCAGCGAGTTCCACCAGCTTCTCCTGGAACTCGGGTTTCTTTCCTCCCAGTCCCTTGCGGGAAGCTGAAATGAGCGCGTCCGTCAGGAGCGTATTGTAGGCCTGCCAGCGCGAGAAGGCGTCGCTATCGTGTCGCGCCAGGAAGAAGCGATCCTCCTTGCGTTGCTCCACTGACAAAGTGATAGGCGCTGAAAATCCCCGGTTGATCGAAAGGGCAGGGCGTTGCGCAATGTTGCCGAAGCGGATGACGTGGCGGCGCTTTTTCAGATGGATGACGCCGCTCTCGACCGAAGCACCTTCCGGCTCCTCATACGCGATGTCCTTGCCGTCCCGACCGACTAGGCCGAACGCGAGCGGAATATGCATCAGCCTTTTGCGCGCTTCCGACGGCGTCGCAGGCACGGACTGCTCGATTTCGACCACGAACTCGCGCGCTGCCGCATCATAGGACGTGGATACCGCGACATTCGGCGTTCCAGCCTGATGATACCACAGCGCGAACTGGGAGAGGTCGCGCCCAGACACGTCCTCGAATACCTTGATGAAATCCTCGATCGTCGCGGCCTCGCCATCATGGCGCTCGAAATAGAGATCCATCCCGCGACGGAAAACCTCTGCGCCGAGGATCGTCCGGATCATGCGCACGACCTCCGAGCCCTTTTCGTAGACGGTCGCCGTGTAGAAATTGTTGATCTCCCGGTAGCGGCGCGGCCGAACGGGATGCGCCAGCGGTCCCTGGTCCTCCGGAAACTGATGGGCGCGCAAGGTACGCACCTCGGCGATGCGCTTCACCGGTCGCGAACGCTGGTCGGCGGAAAATTCGTGATCGCGATAAACCGTCAGCCCTTCCTTCAGGCACAGCTGGAACCAGTCTCGACAGGTGATGCGGTTGCCCGTCCAGTTGTGGAAATACTCATGCGCGATGATCGCCTCGATATTGGCGAAATCCGCGTCGGTGGCGGTATCGTCGTCGGCAAGCACATACTTGTCGTTGAAGATGTTGAGACCCTTGTTCTCCATCGCGCCCATATTGAAGTCCGACACCGCGACGATGTTGAAGATGTCGAGGTCGTATTCCCTGCCGAACGCCTTCTCGTCCCATTTCATCGACCGCTTCAGCGCATCCATTGCGTAGGCCGCAAGCCGTTCCTTGCCATGCTCGACATAGATGCCGAGCTCGACCTTGCGCCCTGAGGCGGTGATGAACTTATCCGCCACCAAACCCAGATCGCCGGCGACGACGGCGAACAGATAGGAAGGTTTCGGGAACGGATCGTGCCAGACGGCGTAGTGCCAGCCATCCTTCAGCTTCCCGATCTCCTGCCGGTTGCCGTTCGACAGCAGAAGAGGAGCCTCGCTTTTCAAAGCCTCCAGGCGGACGGTGTAGACGGACAGGACGTCTGGCCGGTCGAGGAAATAGGTAATGCGGCGAAAGCCCTCTGCCTCGCACTGCGTGCAGTAGACACCGCTCGTCCGATAAAGGCCCATGAGCGCCGAATTGGTCGAGGGCGAGATCAGTGTTTCCAGAACCAGGCGGAACTCGCTGCCTGCGGGCGGACGGGAAATGATAAGCCGGTCGGGTGTCGCTTCGTATTCTGAAGCGGCAAGCGTGACGCCATTGATCTCGACACGTTGCAGGCTAAGCCCGTCCCCGTCGAGGACGAGTGGAGTACCAGGCGCGATCCTCTGACGTCGGACAATAGCCAGTTCCGCAGTTACGACCGTCGCCTCGGGATGCAACCGGAATGTCAGCTTGGTTGTCGGGATCAGGTAGTCGCTCGGGCGATAGTCCTCGAGGCGGAAAACCTGTCCAGTGTCTGTACGCATGTCTCGATCTGTCCTGCGAGCCCGCGCCCCAACAGACGCAAAGCGTATTCGTGTAAGAGGCAGCTCTTTACACGATGCGACCACTCGACAAAACCGACACAGGGTTTATTTCAGGTCGCATCCCAGTTTAGAGCAAAGTCTGACCAGATTGAGACGGCATCGGTCATATCGAACTGCCGGCGAGCCGGCTCACACGCTGACAGTTCGCAAAATGGCGTCCAGACATTGAACGCGCTGCACGGCCATGCGAACCCGCTTGTGGGTATCGGGCTGAAGATCGCGTCCGTCTCGGTCTTCGTCGGCATGTCGGCCTTTCTCAAGGCTGCCGGCCAATTGCCTGCGGGTCAGCTCGTCTTTTTTCGCTCGTTCTTCGCGATCCTGCCTGTTCTCATCTACCTTGCATATCGCGGCGATCTCCGGATGGCGGTGTATACCAAGCGTCCGATGGGCCACGTGATGCGCGGCGTGATCGGCGTCTCGGCCATGGGGCTGTCCTTCTTCGCACTGACGCGCCTGCCATTGCCCGAAGCGGTGACCATCAACTATGCGCAACCGCTATTCGTAGTGATGTTCAGCGCGCTCTTCCTCGGCGAAGCCGTGCGCTTCTATCGATGGAGCGCCGTCGTGGTGGGGCTCATCGGCGTCGTCATTGTCTCCTGGCCGAACCTTTCGATGCTTGGCAGCGGGAGCGGCATGGAAAGCGGAGAGCTGGCCGGCGTTGTTGCTGCCTTCTGCGCCGCCGCGATGGCTGCGGTGGCGATGCTTCAGGTCCGCAGCCTGGTGCAGACCGAAAAGAGCGCCGTCATCGTCATCTGGTTTTCGATCACTGCGAGCGTCTTTGGACTGCTCACCTTGCCGTTCGGCTGGCGGGCGATCGACACCTGGCAGACCATTTTCCTGGTTTCAGCAGGCTTCTGCGGTGGCATCGCTCAGATTCTGATGACGGAGGCCTATCGCCACGCCGAGGCATCAACCGTCGCGCCGTTCGAATACACCTCGATCATCCTGGCGATCGCCGTCGGCTACGTCGCATTCGGAGAGCCGCCTACGCCCTATGTTATCCTTGGCGGAGCGATCGTGGTCGCCGCAGGCATCTTCATCGTCTGGCGGGAGCGGCAGCTGGGCATCGAGCGGCGCAGGGCGAAGAACAACGTTCCGCCGCAATAGCGTCCAAGATCACCCGTCGACGAGTGACCGCAGCCTTGCCTTGACTTCGAGAAAGTCCCGCCAGGCGAATTTCTTGTGGGCCGGGTTTCGCAGCAAATAGGCCGGGTGGAGCGTCGGCATGGCGGGAATGGCCAGGCCTGACGCCGTGACATGCTCCTTCCAGTTGCCGCGCAGCCTCATGACCCCCTCGGTCGTGTTGAGGAGGGTCTTTGCCGAGGGGCCGCCCAGCGTCACCAGGACTTTTGGGTTCGCCAATTCGATCTGCCGCTCGATGAACGGCCGGCAAATTTCGGTTTCCTGTGGCGTCGGCGTGCGGTTGCCGGGCGGACGCCACGGGATGACATTGGCGATGTAGACGGATTGCCTGTCCAACCCGATCGCTGCGAGGATGCGGTCAAGCAACTGGCCGGAGCGCCCGACGAAGGGCAGCCCCTCCAGATCCTCGTCCCGGCCCGGGGCCTCGCCAACGAGCATGATGTCGGCCTGCGGATTGCCGTCAGCAAAAACCAAAGTCTTGGCCGTGAATTTGAGGTTGCAGCCTTCGAACGCCGCCATGTGCTCGCGCAATTCGTCCAGCGTAGCGGAGGCTGCGGCTTGCTGCCGCGCCAGCGCGACCTGACCCTCATCCGGCACGGCAACCTGTGCTGCCGGTGCACTGCCCGACGCCTTGATGGGCTGCCGGCCGGCATTTTGGTCGCGCGCAGCATCGGCCTGTGACGGCTGTATCCGTTCCGCCATCCGGGTCGCAGGCGCAGCTGAAGCCCTGGTTTCGAAGGCGGCGAACCGATCCGTCGCCTCATCGGTCAGCGCCTCGTCCACGCCCGCTTCAGCGTAGAACGCCAGCAACTCGCGCAGACCGACATTGTCTTTTTCGGTCGGGAAATTCATGGCAGGACCATCGTCTGCCGATGCCGCGTTGACAACCCCCACCGGCACTGCTGTGCCAATTACTGTGGGTAGAACTGCAACCTATGGCCGAGTCCGCCGAGCGGAAGCGGTGGCGAGAAATCGGCGGCAGACGGTTTCACGTCGCAGTTGGATAGGCTAAGGAGCCGCTAAGCCAGCAAAATGGCCGTACCCAAGCCAGCCATAGCAAGCCGATTGCGGGGAGAGTAATGGAAGAAATCGAACGCGAGAGCATGGAGTTCGACGTCGTCATCGTCGGTGCCGGGCCAGCGGGCCTTTCCGCCGCGATTAGACTGAAGCAGGTGAACCCCGAACTTTCCGTGGTGGTGCTCGAGAAGGGTGGTGAGGTTGGCGCACATATCCTTTCCGGCGCCGTAGTCGATCCGATCGGCGTGGACCGTCTGCTTCCCGGCTGGCGCGAGGAGGACGATCACCCCTTCAAGACGCCCGTGACGGCGGACCATTTCCTCGTGCTGGGACATAGCGGCGGGATCCGGCTGCCCAATTTCCTCATGCCGCCGCTGATGAACAATCACGGCAACTACATCGTGTCTCTCGGCAACGTCTGCCGCTGGCTGGCCGGCAAGGCCGAAGCGCTGGGCGTCGAAATCTATCCGGGTTTTGCCGCGGCCGGCCTGCTTTACAACGAAGCTGGCGCTGTGACCGGCGTCTACACCGGCGACATGGGCGTCGAGCGTGATGGTTCGCACGGTCCGGCCTATGCGCCGGGCATGGCCTTGATGGGCAAGTACGTCCTCATCGCCGAAGGCGCGCGGGGCTCCCTTGCCAAGCAACTGATCTCGAAATTCAAACTCTCCGAAGGCCGGGAACCCGGCAAGTTCGGCATTGGCCTCAAGGAATTGTGGCAGGTCGCGCCCGAGAAACACAAGCCGGGCCTCGTTCAGCACTCCTTCGGCTGGCCGCTGGGCATCAAGACCGGCGGCGGTTCGTTCCTCTACCACCTCGAGGACAATCAGGTGGCGGTCGGCTTCGTCGTGCACCTGAACTACAAGAACCCGTGGCTGTCTCCCTTCGAGGAATTCCAGCGCTTCAAGACGCATCCGTCGATTCGCGAGATCTTTGAGGGCGGCAAGCGCATTTCCTATGGCGCGCGCGCCATCACGGAAGGCGGCTGGCAGTCGGTGCCAAAGCTCTGCTTCCCCGGCGGCGCGCTGATCGGCTGCTCGGCCGGCTTCGTCAACCTTCCGCGTATCAAGGGCTCGCACAACGCCGTCCTGTCGGGGATGCTCGCGGCCGATCACGTCGCCGCGGCGCTTGGCGAGGGCCGCGCCAACGACGAACTGACGGCCTACGAGGACGCCTGGCGCGACAGCGATATCGGCAAGGACCTCAAGAAGGTGCGCAACGTCAAGCCGCTGTGGTCGCGCTTCGGCACGGTCCTGGGCATCGGGCTCGGCGCTCTCGACATGTGGCTGAACACGCTGTTCGGCGTCTCGCCCTTCGGCACGCTGAAGCACGGCAAGGCCGACTATGCGACGCTTGATCCAGCATCGAAGCACAAGAAGATCGACTATCCCAAGGCGGATGGCGTCCTGACCTTCGACAAGCTTTCCTCGGTGTTCCTGTCGAACACCAATCACGAGGAAGACCAGCCGATACACCTGCAGGTCAAGGACATGGCGTTGCAGGAGCGCTCCGAGCACGATGTCTTCGCAGGACCCTCGACGCGCTATTGTCCGGCCGGCGTCTACGAGTGGGTGGATGCCGACGGCAATTCGGCAGCGGACCCGTCGATCAAGGACGTGCGCTTCGTCATCAACGCGCAGAACTGCGTCCACTGCAAGACCTGCGACATCAAGGATCCGAACCAGAACATCAACTGGGTACCGCCACAAGGCGGCGAAGGGCCGGTCTATCCGAACATGTAGGGGCCGACCGTGTCCGTCTTCGCGGGATGGGGTATGCGCGCCACTGTGTGGGCAAGCATCGTCTGTGTCGGCCTGGCTCTCTGCGCAACCTCGGCCGATGCCGGCACCCGGGTTTCAGCTCGTACGCAAAGCTATGAGATCTCAGGCAAGACCGGCGCGGCCCTTCTTGACGATATGGACCGTCGCGGGCCGAGGCAGGGCTTTCTGACACGCGCCATCGCTCAGACGAGCTACTCGCTTTCATGGACCATCGAATGGGCCGAAACGCGGTCGGCCTGCCGTGTGAGTAGCGTCGATGGCGTTGTGGACATAACTTATACCTATCCCGCTGCGAAGGGCCTTTCACCGGCTCTCGAACGACGCTGGAACCGGTTCCTGTCCGGCGTCAGGCGTCACGAGCGGGTGCACGGCGATATCGCGCGGCAGATGGCCAGGGCGATAGAGAAATCCGTCTCCCGGGTGTACGTTGGCGACGATCGGGGTTGCCGCAAAGCGCGCGCGCAGACAAAGCGGATCATGGCCGAAATCACGGATGACCATGAAGCACGGCAGCGTCGCTACGATCTGCGCGAACATCGCGAAGGCGGCGCGGTCGAGCGCCTGATCGACCAGCTTATCAAAGACTGAGGTTCACGGAGTCACCAGCGCCAGCGACGTCGCCAGCGGATCGTCCTCGACCTCGGGCGGTTTGGGGGAAAATTCGACCAGCACGGGCAGGTGATCCGATCCCACCGGCTCCAGCGTCCGCACCGAATGGACGACGATCTCCCCCTTGGCGAAGATGCGGTCGATCGGCAGCCCGGCAAAGCGCAGCCATTCCGGCAGCCGCCGCCAAATCCACGTCGGGTTGGCTGGACCAAGTTGCTTCATCGCAGCGGCCTGCGCGACTTGCGCCGAAGCTTCGCTCCATGGTGTGGCATTGAGATCACCAGCCAAAATTGCGTTGTCGCCAAGATTGGCGAGCGTGGGCGCAAGATCGGCGATCTGCTTCATCTGGCCGAACGGCCAGGGCCAGTGCAGGTGCATTGCCGCGACATCGACCATGAAGCCGCCGAAATCCACGGTCGCCGTACCGAAAGTCCCTCCCTCGACGCACATGCCCTCGCTTCCCTCTGAAAAGGGCCGAAGTGACATGATCGCCACGCCCCCGGCGTAGCCGTCAAGCGTACAGAAGAGGCGAAAGGGATAGGCGTTTTCGAGCAGCGCCAGCTTTTCCGTCCACATCGGTGACACTTCTTCCAGTGTCACCACGTCAGGTCGCAAGCGTCCGACGAGCGAAAGGACATCGCCGGGACTCGGATTGTTAAAGCGCAGGTTGAGCTGCAGCAGCCGATACACAGGTCCGTCTTCGGGACCGGCTTTCGTGGATGCCTGAACCGGAGCCAGCCCAGGAATGAAGTATATTCCTGTAACGCTGATGATCGCCCACGCGCCGAGAACGGCAGCAAGCAGCCCGTTCCATCTAAAACCCGGCAAGATCAGCAGGAAGGGTGAAAGGCAGATAAGCGCCACCGCGAGGTGGATGCGGAAATGCGCCAGTGAATCCAGCGCCGGATGGATCGAACCAAAGAAGCCGCCCACAAGCGCAAGTGAAATGGGTATCGCCGCCAGAAAAGCGATCAGCCCGAGCCGCCGGAGTGTTCTATTGTTGCCCATGCGGTCTTCTTCGAGTGGATTGCGGCCCATTAAAGGTGCTTGTTACGCAGGCTCACTGGAATCCGGTCTCGGCGAAACTTCTGAGCTTGCGTGAATGGAGCCGCTCCTTCGGCATCTCGGCCAGCTTTTCCAGTGCGCGGATGCCGATGGTCAGGTGCTGTGCGACCTGCCGCTTGTAGAAATCCGACGCCATGCCTGGCAGCTTCAACTCGCCATGCAGGGGCTTGTCGGACACGCACAGCAGCGTCCCGTAGGGCACGCGGAAGCGGAAGCCATTTGCTGCGATCGTCGCCGATTCCATATCAAGCGCGATGGCGCGCGACTGCGACAGGCGCTGTACCGGCCCGCGCTGGTCGCGCAGTTCCCAGTTTCGGTTGTCGATAGTCGCGACGGTTCCCGTCCGCATAATCCTCTTGAGGTCGTAGCCGGCCAGCCCGGTCACCTCGGCGACGGCCTCTTCCAGTGCAACCTGAACCTCGGCCAGCGCCGGGATGGGTATCCACACCGGCAGGTCGTCGTCCAGCACGTGGTCCTCACGGACATAGGCGTGGGCCAGCACATAGTCGCCGAGCGCCTGCGTATTCCTCAGCCCGGCACAGTGGCCGAGCATCAGCCATGCGTGCGGGCGAAGCACGGCGACATGGTCGGTGATGGTCTTGGCGTTGGAGGGGCCGACGCCGATGTTGACCATCGTTATGCCCTCGTGCCCCTTCTTCTTGAGATGGTAGGCCGGCATCTGGGGCAGCCTCGCCAGCGTAGGACCGTCCGCCGACGACTGCCCCGGGGCTGTCACGATGTTGCCCGGCTCGACGAAAGCTTCGTATCCGCCGCCGCCTTCGGCCATCAGCTTCCGGGCGTAGAGCGTGAATTCGTCGATGTAGAACTGATAGTTGGTGAACAGGACGAAGTTCTGGAAATGGTCGGGGCTGGTCGCACTGTAGTGCGTCAACCGATGCAGCGAATAGTCGATGCGTTGCGCGGTGAACGGCGCCAGCGGGCGCGGTTCGCCCGGCAGCAGTTCGAACGTGCCGTTGGCGATATGGTCGTCCGTTCCGTCAAGGTCCGGCACGTCGAACAGGTCGCGGATCGGTCGCTGGATGCGTTCTGCGGCCGAGCCGTTGACATAAGTGCCTTCGAGGAAGGCGAAATGCAACGGGATCGGCGTTTCCGATTCCGATACGACTACCGGCACGCCATGATTGCGCATGATGAGGCGAAGCTGGTCGATCAGATACTCCCGGAACAGATCCGGCCGCGTGATAGTGGTCGAATAGTGCGCAGGTGTCGGCATGTGGCCGTAGGCCTGGCGAGAGTCGATCTGGCTGTAGGACGAGGTCGTCACACCGACTTCAGGGTAGAAGGCACGGTATCTTCTGCTGGGATCGGCCCCTTCCGCCAGTGCTGAGAAGGAGTCACGCAGGAATTTCGTATTGCGTTCGTAAAGCGCCTGCAAGGCGGTAACGGCCTCGGCCGCGTCGGTGAAGCTTCTACGTCCCACAGGCTCTGGCGAGACGACGGATTCGATTGGTTCAGGATAGATTCGCTTTTCCATGACCCACTATAATGGGCCTTTGTGACGGTGTGGAGATGCTGCCCATAATTTCGGCAGCAGCCCATATCACGAGCCGCGTTGCAGGCTGACCATCAGGACGAAGCCGGCACCGCGCTTCTTCATCGTCGGCGCCTCTATCACCGCCTCGTCAGCCGCCTGAAGGCTGGGCACGGCCAGCAGGGGAGCGGAAATGACCAGCATCACCAGCAGTGCGCGCGGGAGCAGCCGGAGGATTTCCTTGAGATGGCGGTTCATGATCGTTGTTCGCTTTAGGTTGCTGACTGTCTCGAATCCGGTTCCGGTTTATCGCCGGCAGAAGATCTTCTGTCCGACGAAGCAGGATGTCGCGCCGGCTGTCTGGTATGGATTTTTCGACCGGCCGGCCTCCGCGACGAGGATCGCGAACCCCATTCCGAAGAGCGTCACGAGCAGGCAGACGATGGTGAAGCGGCGGGCAAGCATTTCTATTTCTCCCTCAATGCTTGGGAGAATGCCTGCATGGGCCTGAACCGGCTCTGAGATGGCCGTTCATGTGACGTTCAAATTTATTGAGGGGCTTTAACGAACGGCCGGCTTGTGTTTCGGGGCCGCCGGCCTATGTCGGAAGGAAACGATGGGAGACCTATGATGACCGGACAGACCGCGCCGATCGAACTTTACTACTGGCCGACGCCGAACGGCTGGAAAATCACGATCATGCTCGAGGAACTGGGCGTCCCCTACGAGGTCAAATACGTCAACATCGGCAAGGGCGAGCAGTTCGAGCCATCGTTCCTGGCGATCGCGCCGAATAACCGCATGCCGGCGATCATCGATCCCGAAGGGCCGGGCGGAAGTCCGATCTCCGTCTTCGAGTCCGGAGCCATCCTGCAATATCTCGGCCGCAAGTTCGGTCGGTTCTATCCCGAGGACGAGCGCGAGCGTGTCGAGGTCGAGCAGTGGCTGTTCTGGCAGGTCGGAGGGCTCGGGCCGATGGCCGGGCAGACGCATCACTTCAGGCAATATGCGCCGGAAAAGCTGCCCTATGCTATCGACCGCTACACCAACGAAGTGAACCGCCTCTACGGCGTCATGAACAAGCGGCTCGCCGACCGCGAATTCCTGGCCGGCGACTATTCCATCGCCGACATGGCTTCGATCGGATGGGTGAAGCCGTACAAGAACCAGGGACAGGAGATCGACGACTTCCCGAACCTCAAGCGCTGGTTCGATGCGATCGTGGCACGCCCGGCCGTCGAACGTGCCCTTGTCGTGGGACAGGACCACCGCAACAATCTCGCAACCGACAAGGAAGCGCAGAAAGTCCTGTTCGGCCAGCGTGCCCGGGCGTAGCGGCTAAAGCTTCGTCCAGGTCTGCGACTTGCAGATCAGGCCGCCGAGCACGCAGCCGCTCATCTTGAGCGTGGCGCCCGAAAGCGCCCCCTTGCCGGAGTAGGTCTTGTCTGTCTCCGGGTCGGTTATGTTGCCGGTATAGTTGCTGTCGCCGGCGGCCTTGAACTTGCCGATGCTCTTGCCTGCGAATTTGCCAGTCTTAAGCGTGATGCAGAAGCTGCCGCCGCATGGGGCGATCTGTGCGGTTGCGCCCGCCTGCGTGCGCCAGTTGCCCTCTATTGGGTCCGCGAGTGCCGCGGCTCCGGATAAAAGTACCGCTGCGGCGACCAGTGCCAATCTGCGAAGCATGGTGTCCTCCCTCGAAAACCGGCCAAATCTTCCCGGTTCACCGCCGATACGGTAGTCCAGCAACGCGCGTCGCGAAAGCGGACTGAGCAACATCTTACCGAAGCGCGATCTTTTTCGTGGTTACCGAAGCCTTGAAATCAACCCACTGCATTTTCAGCATTTTTTCTGAAAATCCGCGGGAATCCAAGGAGTCCCATCCTTAACGTTTTCCGACATTTACCGCTCGTTTGAACTTTGTTTGAGGCAAATTAAGCACACCATTTAACGGCGGATTCAAGCGTCGGCGGCCATCCTCGAAAACATCGGAAGAGCAGCCCGGGGACACAAACGGAGCGGCTCTCCACAACAGGGACAGGGGATAGAAAATGGCACGTTTTGAAATGCTTGAGCAGGGTTTCGGCACGATGGGCGCAACGGCCCAGGCAGACATCCTTTTCGAACTGGGCATGATGTATGCCACCGGCCGCGACTGCGATGCCGACGTGGTCGCCGCCCACAAGTGGTTCAACATCGCAGCGATCAAGGGTTCGTCCCGCGCCGCCGAACTGCGCTCCGAACTGTCGGGCAACATGTCGAAGGCAGACATCGCCAAGGCGCTGCGCGACGCCCGCGAATGGATGACCGCACACTGATTAGGGGAAGACGGGGCCAAGGCCGCGAAAGACGGTCAGGTCTTCGATGATAACAAGACGCGGGAACACCGCGCTGCTGTGACGACAGGGAAAAGGCGAGGCCGGGCGTGGGGACGCGCGGACCAACCGAAAAGGCCGCGACCGGACAAAGATCCGGCGCGGCCTTTCTGCTTCTGCCGCTGGCATCGATTGGGCCAGCCAAGGGTTTTGCGTGGAATTTCGCTCCCATCCACGGTAGTGACGCCGTCATAATCAACAAACTGCCAGGGAGCGCCCCATGAAACTCAGAACTATTCTGGCCGTTGCTGCCGGACTTGCGATCAGCACGCAGGTAGCCAGCGCGCAGGAAGACATTACCATCGCCGTTGCTGGCCCGATCACCGGACAGCTCGCCACGATCGGCGACCAGTTCAAGATCGGTGCGCAGGCCGCTGCCGACGCGATCAACGCGGCCGGCGGCGTCGGCGGCCGGAAGGTTGTGCTCTCCATCCAGGACGACGTCTGCGACCCCAAGCAGGCCGTGTCGGTCGCCAACCGCATCGCCGCCGAAGGCATCAAGTTCGTCGACGGCCATGCCTGCTCGGGTTCCAGCATTCCGGCGTCCGCCGTCTATGCGGAAAGCGGCATCCTGATGATGTCGCCCGCGTCGTCCAACCCGCTGCTGACCGACGATGCCGCCAAGAACGGCTGGTCGACCATCATGCGCCTCTACACGCGCGACGACGCGCAGGGTGCGTTCATCGGCCCGTGGATCGCCGAAAAGTACAAGGGCAAGAACGTCGTCATCCTGCATGACAAGAGCGCCTACGGCCAGGGCGTCGCGGACGCGGTCAAGGCGACCATGAACGCCGCCGGGCTGAACGAGGTCATGTACGAGGGCCTCAATGCCGGCGAGAAGGATTACACCGCGCTCGTCACCAAGATGAAGAGCCTGAACGCCGACGTCGTCTATTTCGGCGGCTATCACCCGGAGGCCGGCCTGATCCTGCGCCAGTCCGCGGAGCAGGGCTTCAAGTTCCAGCTCATCATGCCGGACTCCATCGCGTCGCCTGAATTCTGGCAGGTTGCAGGACCGGCTGCGGAAGGTACGCTGTTCGTCTTCCCGTCCGACCCGCAGGCAAAGCCGGAAGCCAAGGAAGCCGTCGAGAAGATCAAGGCCGGCGGCTTTGCTCCGGAAGGCTTCACGCTGTTCTCCTATGCCGTCATCCAGGCGATCGCGCAGGGCATCGAGCGTGCCGGCACTGACGATCCGCTGAAGGTTGCCGAGGCGCTGAAGGACGGCACGCCGGTCAACACGGTCGTGGGCGAGATCACCTTCGACGAGAAGGGCGATATCAAGAACGCCACCTACGACATCAACCAGTGGCGTGATGGAGTCTACGCGCCGATCAAGCCGTAAGCTGGACGCATACACGCCAAGAAGGCCGGGTCGTCCCGGCCTTCTTTGTTTTCAGGCAGGCGCTTCTTCGAAGCTGACCAGCACAGTCCCTTCCGAAATCTGCGCGCCCTCGACGGCGATTTCCGACACAACGCCGTCGCGCGGGGCGGCGATCGTATGCTCCATCTTCATGGCCTCCAGCACGATCAGCGGCTGGCCCTTGATGACCGCATCGCCTTTCGAAGCACGCACGATCTTGACCAGCCCCGGCATCGGCGCACGCATTCCGGCGGTGCCGATAGCTGTTTCGCCGGCCCGCGCAAACGGGTCTGGAACGGCGAACGTAAAGGTGGCGCCTCCAGAAAACACGGCGAGGTGTCCGGGCCACCGGGCAGTGCGCGGCAGCCGGTCTTCATCGATGGCGCCGCCGGACGTGTCGTCGTCGATGCGCACCAGCCATCGTCCGGCAGACAGTGCTGAAACCACGGCTGAAATGTCGCTTTCGCCGGACCGAAGATGGGTGCGCTGCTCGACTGGGTGGAAGTGCGCGTAGCCTGCGAGGGACGACCACGGATCGTCATCGCGGGGCATGGCTTCCAGCCCGGATGCCGATACGAACGCTGCGGACAGGACATCGGGGGAGGGCTGCGCTGGCACGGTCAACGACGCCTGTTTCCGGGCGATCAGCCCGGTATCCAATGCCGCGGAGGCAAAGTCGGGGTCGCGCGCGAGCCGAAGCAGGAAGGCGACATTCGTCACCGAGCCCGCGATTTCGGTCGCTTCCAGCGCGGTGGCGAGCGCCTCGAGCGCCAAAGCGCGATCGGTGCCTGCAACGACCAGCTTGGCGATCAGCGGATCGTAGAACGGCGAGATCGTGTCTCCGGCACGGACGCCGGTTTCGACGCGCAGGGCAGGCGAGGGTGGCGGGAAGGCGAGGTGATGTAGGGTGCCGGTCGCCGGCAGGAAATCGCGCGACGCATCCTCGGCATAGATGCGCGCCTCGAAGGAGTGCCCCGACAGCTTGATCTCATCCTGTGTCCTCGGCAGCTTTTCGCCGGCAGCAACGCGCAACTGCCATTCCACAAGATCGATGCCGGTCACCATCTCGGTGACGGGATGCTCGACCTGAAGGCGCGTGTTCATCTCCATGAACCAGAACCTGTCGGGGCGCAGGCCATTGGATGCATCGACGATGAATTCGATGGTTCCTGCGCCGGAATAACCGATCGTCTTGGCGGCCTTGACGGCGGCATCCGTCATCGCCTCGCGCATGGCGCTGGTCATGCCGGGGGCAGGGGCTTCCTCGATCACCTTCTGGTGGCGGCGCTGTGCCGAGCAGTCGCGCTCGAACAGGTGGACGACATTGCCGAATCCGTCGCCGAAGACCTGCACCTCGATGTGGCGCGGGCTTTCGATGTATTTTTCGACCAGCACGCGGTCGTCGCCGAAGGCGGCTTTCGCCTCGCGCCGGGCGGATGAGAGGGCATCGGCAAAATCGTCGGGACTGTCGACCTGGCGCATGCCACGGCCGCCGCCGCCGGCCCGCGCCTTGATCAGCACCGGATAGCCGATCTCGCGCGCCTTGCCGGCCAGCAAGACAAGTTCCTGGCCCTCGCCGTGGTAGCCCGGAACGACCGGCACGCCGGCGCGTTCCATCAGGCGCTTGGCCGCGTCCTTCATGCCCATGGCGCGGATAGCGGCGGCGGAAGGGCCGATGAAGACAAGGCCCGCCGCCGCGACCTGGTCCGCGAAATCCGGGTTTTCGGCAAGGAAACCGTAGCCGGGATGGATGGCTTCGGAGCGCGTATTGATGGCCGCGGCGACGATGCGGTCGTCGCGCAGGTAGCTATCGCCGACGGGCGAGGAACCGATATGGACGGCCTCGTCCGCCATCTCGACATGCAGCGCGCGTGCATCCGCATCGGAATAGACGGCTACCGTCGCCACCCCCATGCGGCGGGCGGTGCGGATGATGCGGCAGGCGATTTCGCCCCGATTGGCGATCAGGATCTTCTTGAACATTCCTATTTGTTAGCAGCAACCAGCGCGAAATGCGCCCCCTGTGGGTCCTGCGCGTTGACGACCCACATTCCGCCCGGAACCTCCATCGGGCCGAAAGTGATGGTTCCGCCATTGTCGGTGATACGCTTTGCGGCCGAGGCGATGTCTGGCACAGTGAAATAGAACTGCCAGAAAGAAACCGGCATGTGCGGCGGCCTGTTCATCATCCCGCCGTTACCTTCCGCTCCGCCGGTGTCAAAGACGAGGTACACGCCCATCTCGCCCATGTCGGTCTCGCGCACCTTCGTCCAGCCGAACTGCCTGGAATAAAAGTCGAAGGCGATCTTGTAGTCGGATGCATAAAGCTCGTGCCAGCCAACGTGACCCGGAGTGTTGGCCGGGACGGGCGGCTGGTCAGGCCCCATCGGCGTCATCAGCATGAACGCCGCGCCCTGCGCGTCTGCCACGACCGAGAAACGGCCGACGTCGGGAATGTCGGCCGGGACGCGATGGACGGTCCCGCCCGCCTTCTCGATTTTCGCCGTGGCGGCGTCCGTGTCGGCTGCATAGATGTAGCCAATCCAGCTCGGCGGCGTGCCCATTGCTGCCGCTTCCTCGGGAAGCAGCATCAGGCCGGCCACGCCGCGATCGCCTGCGTTGAAGATGGTGTACGGCATCTCGGCATTGCCGAAGGGCTGGGACGTCCAGCCAACGACGTTGCGGTAGAATGTCTCCGCCGCGACGACATCCGAGGTCATCAGTTCGTACCAGATGAAAGGTGAAGCCATCTCTTCCTCCATTCCCGCGCCACGGTGATTTTAGGAGTGTGGGTGGCGGTGGGCAAATCGTAGCTGACGGTTGTGACATGTCTGCTGACAGGGCTCAGTTTCCTCGCCCCTGCGAAGCGGGGGAGAGGTTTGGAGCGGAAGCGGACGGAGAGGGGGCTTTGGCGGCACTTAACCTCCCCCTTGAGGGGAGGTCGGCCGGATGTAGTCCGGCCGGGTGGGGTTGCCTCTCGTAGGGCGG
>NZ_JAEULZ010000028.1 GCF_016793485.1 Mesorhizobium sp.
CGAACTGCGCCTGATCGAGATCCTCCAATACGCCCCATACTTCCTGACCGTGAACGCCATTGTGCAATTCGCGCGCAGCAGGGATATCCTGTGCCAGGGCAGAGGCTCGGCCGCCAACTCAGCCGTCTGTTATGTCCTGGGCATCACCAGCATCGATCCCGAACGCAATAATCTCCTCTTCGAGCGCTTTGTCTCGCAGGAGCGCAACGAGCCCCCGGATATCGATGTCGACTTCGAGCACGAGCGGCGCGAGATCGTCATGCAGTGGGTTTACGAGACCTACGGCCGCGACCACAGCGCCCTTTGCTCGACCGTGGTGCGCTATCACACCAAGGGCGCCGTCCGCGATATCGGCAAGGCTCTCGGACTGCCCGAGGACATGACCAAGCTGCTCTCGTCCCAGGTCTGGGGCCACGGCGAAGGCATCGACGAGACGCGCGCCCGAGAGCTCAACCTCAACATGGCCGATCGGCGGCTGCGGTTGACGCTCGAGCTCGCGCAGCAACTCGAAGGCACACCCCGGCACCTGTCGCAACATCCAGGCGGCTTCGTTCTCACCAATGACCGGCTCGACGACCTGGTACCGATCGAGCCCGCCCGCATGGTCGACCGCCAGGTCATCGAGTGGGACAAGGACGATATCGACATTCTCAAATTCATGAAGGTCGACGTCCTGGCGCTCGGGATGCTCACCTGCATGAAGCGCAGCTTCGACCTCTTGGCCGACCACAAGGGCATGACCCTCGACCTGGCCACTATCCCTGCCGAAGACCCGGCGACCTACGCCATGATCCGCAAGGCGGACACGATCGGGGTCTTCCAGATCGAGAGCCGCGCCCAGATGTCGATGCTGCCCCGCATCAAGCCGCGCACCTTCTATGACCTCGTCGTCGAGGTCGCCATCGTCCGCCCCGGCCCGATCCAGGGCGACATGGTCCACCCCTATCTTCGTCGCCGGGAGGGCAAGGAGCCGGTCGAGTTCCCGACCCCCGAGCTCGAGCGCGTGCTCGGCAAGACACTGGGTGTACCGCTGTTCCAGGAGCAGGCCATGCAGGTCGCCATGGTCTGCGCCGGTTTTTCCGCCGGCGAGGCCGACCAGTTGCGGCGCGCCATGGCGACCTTCAAGCACACCGGCGGCGTCAGCAAGTTCCGCGACAAGCTGATTGGCGGCATGATCGCCAATGGCTATACGCCCGAATTTGCCGCCACCACCTTCAAGCAGCTCGAAGGCTTCGGCAGCTACGGCTTTCCCGAAAGCCATGCCGCCAGTTTTGCGCTCATCGCCTATGCCTCGAGCTGGATGAAATGCCACCATCCCGATGTCTTCTGCTGCGCGCTGCTCAATTCCCAGCCCATGGGCTTTTACCTGCCGGCCCAGATCGTGCGAGACGCCCAGGCCCATGGCGTCGAGATCCGGCCTGTCTGCATCAATGCTAGCCGCTGGGACTGCACGCTGGAGCCGATCGACGAGACAGGACACTTCGCGGTCCGCCTCGGCCTGCGACTGGTCAAGGGACTGGCCAATGCCGATGCGGCCGCGATCGTTGCGGCCCGGGCCGACGAGACCTTCGCTTCCATCGACGATCTTTGGCATCGCGCCGGCGTGCCGGCGGCATCGCTTGTCCAACTCGCCGAGGCCGATGCCTTCCGTCCCGATCTGGGCTTGGCACGCCGGGAGGCGCTATGGGCGCTCAAGGGCCTGCGTGACGAACCGCTGCCGCTCTTTGCCGCCGCATCGGCGCGCGAGCAGAAGACCGTGTCGGAAATCCATGAACCGGCTTTGACACTGCGGCCCATGACGGCCGGCCGGGAAGTGGTCGAGGACTACGGCCATGTTGGCCTGACCCTGCGCGACCATCCGCTGAGCTTCCTGCGGGAAGGCCTCAGCCGGCGGCGCATCGTCACCTGCGCCGAAGCCATGCAGGCGCGGGACGGCCGCTGGCTGGAAGCCGCGGGCCTCGTTCTCGTCCGGCAGCGGCCGGGTTCTGCCAAGGGCGTGATGTTCGTCACCATGGAGGATGAAACCGGCGCGGCCAACATCGTGGTGTGGGTCAAGGTGTTCGAGAAATTCCGGCGCACGATGCTCTCGGCCTCGATGCTCGCCGTGCGCGGCCGTATTCAGCGGGAGGGTGATGTCGTCCACCTCGTCGCCAATACCGTCACCGATCTCTCGGCCGAACTTGCCAGCGTCGGCAATCGCGACGTGCCTTTCCCACTGCCGCATGGGCGCGGCGACGAGGCCCATCACGGCGCCCCGGGCCTCGATCCGCGCAGCCTGCCCAAAGGGTTCCGCCCACGCGATCTCGTCGATCCGACCCTCAAGGTCGAACCGATACAAATAAAGACGCGGGATTTCCGATGATGGAGTTGGTCGCAAACATCCTCCATGCCGACCTCGACGCCTTTTACGCGTCCGTCGAACAATTGCTGAACCCCGAGCTGCGCGGCAAACCGATTGCCGTCGGCGGCGGCGTGGTTCTGGCGGCGAGTTACGAAGCCAAGGCCTTCGGCGTCAAAGGCGGCATGGCCGGCCGTCGGCCCGCGAGCTCTGCCCGCAGCTCATCTTCGTTGGCGGACATTTTGCCGACTATCAGCGGCTCGGCGATGCCGCCATCGCCATCCTCGGCGACTTCACGCCTCTGGTCGAGCGGATCTCGATCGACGAGGCTTTTGCCGATGTCTCCGGTTGCACCCACCTCTTCGGCTCCCCCGTCGAAATCGCCACCGAGATCCGCAGGCGCGTTCGCGAGCAGCTCGGCCTGCCGATCTCGGTCGGTGTCGCCCGCACCAAGCATCTCGCCAAGATCGCCTCGCAGGTCGCCAAGCCCGATGGCCTGGTCGCCGTCGATCCTTCACGTGAGCTCGAATTCCTGCATCCGCTGCCGGTCGGGCTCATGTGGGGTGTCGGCCCGGTCACCGAGGTAAAGCTCCGGGACCAGGGTATTCTCACCATAGGCCAACTCGCCAATGCCCCCGGCCACTCGCTCGAACGCCTGCTGGGTCCGGCCGCCGGCGAAAAGCTCGCGGCGCTCGCCTGGAATCGAGATGCCCGCGAAATCCGCACCCATCATCGCGCTCGTTCCGCCGGAGCCCAATCCGCGCTGGGCCGCAAGCCGGCGACCGAACAGGTATTCAAGCCCGTGCTCAGGCATCTTGCCGATCGCGTCGCCTCGCGGCTGCGGGCCAAATCGCTGGCTGGTCGCACAATCACAGTGCGCGTGCGATTTGCCGACATGCACGCCGTCACCCGTTCGCTCACCCTCGACGCCCCGATCTCCGCCACGACCATGGTCGCAGAGATCGCCGAGGAGCTGGTGCGCGCCGCGCTCGCCGACCATCCGCGCGAGACGGTGATCACCCTGGTGGCCGTCTCCGTCTCCCATCTCAAACAGCAGCCGGCGATCCAGCTTGACCTGCCCCTGGGATTGCCGGATGAAAAGCGTCGGCCCGGGACGCGGCAGGGCATCGCCCGCTGGTCGGCCGATCGCGCCATCGATGCGGTCCGGGAGCGCTTTGGCCGCGACGCCGTCGGCTATGCCACCGCGCAGCTTGATCGCCGCCAGTCGGTTCCCGACGCATTCCGCGAACTGGCGCAAAAAGAACTGGGTGGCGGGCAAGCCGAACCCGCCAACGGGCATGCGCGCCCGGGCGCACCTCGTCAGCCCCCATAGGGATAGAGGGCGTCCTGGCGTTCCCGCAGTGTCTCGAGCGACACCGAAATCTTGGCAAAGTCCATATTGTACATCGGCAGCTGCCACGTATCGCCCATGGCCCTTGCATGCTCCTCAGACGCCCGCTCCGTGATCAGCCCCGCTTGCGTCAGCCGCTTAACCAGCGGTGAATAGAGGTCCCTGGTCAGGCGCCACTCCACCTCGCCGGCTACATCGTACTCGCCCCAGACCTCACCGAGGATTTTCAGGCCCTCCCGCGAGAGCACGCCAAACGCCTCGAGCGCATCGACGACCCGAAAGCAGCTCGGCAGAAAGCCGGCGAAACGAACCCGGTCCTGGCTCGGCCCGTACCACGACCCGGTCCCGTTCTCGTCGGCGAACACGTCCGCGTAGAGGGCGCTTTCACGCTGAAACAGCGCCCAGTTCTCCATGACATATTCGCCATAGTCGCCTTCGAGGTAATGCGACTGACGCTGGTCGTCGATATATTCCTGAAGCTGGGCGGCGGTCATCGGCCGCCAATCCTGCGCCTCCGCATAGATCAGCCGCGCAAGATGGTCGTAGAACCATTTCATCATCGAGCCGACCCGCGCTGCGACTTTCTTCGGCGGGCAGCGGATCAGGTCAACGAGGATCAACATCTTGGCGCACTCTTCGGAGCACTGCCGTTCCAGGATCTCGGCCTCCCGAGGAAAGGCTTGCAGCGCCTGCGCCGCCGCCGCGAGACCCCTGGCGCTCTCGAACAGGATCGGCAGTCCCTCGGCAATAAAGGCAAGCCGCTCCTTGGCCGGCATGTTGCAGATGAGCGCGGCTTTCCCCAACCCTATCTCCGTCGATTTCTTGGCTTCGGCCACGGCTCGCTCCCCGGCTTGTGCGAAATGCTATTGTCGACCCAAACGGAGAGACTGCAATGCGAAAGTCCAACCCTGACGATGTGAGAGCCGACTTCGCCGCCGGTCTGGCCGATGTGGTCGCGTTCTACAATGCTGCCGATGCCGTCGTGACCGGCGACAAGAACAAGACCTTGCTCGTAGAGCATACATTCCTGGCGGCGGCCGTCCTCTGGGAAAGCTTCGTCAGTGATCTGCTGATCGCCTATGTCAATCGCGATGCGTCCCGGTTCACCGTCCATCTCAGGGCTGCTTTGGAAACCGATCTCGGCCCAAAGCAGCGCGAGATCTATACGCGATATGCCACGCTCGCGATCCCGCAGCACATCAGGAAAGCCGACGTGGTCTCGCTCATCGACGCGAACGGGAACAACATCACGTTCAGCAATTTCGCGGCGCTTGAGGATGCTGCGGGCCGGTGGCTTGCGCCCGCGCATGCCGGGCGCATCACCGGCCGATCGAACCTTGAGAAGGCAACGGTCAATGCCGCGATATCGATCCGCAATCACATCGCCCATCGCAGCCAACGATCCCTCGCGGCAATGAACGCGGCTCTGGCGAACGGCGTCTTTCACAATACCGGTCGTGGCCGCGGGCCGAACGAGGTGCGGCATGTCGGATCGTTCCTGAAGGCGGTCCCAGTCGGAATGCAGGACTCCCGGATCACCCTCTACCTCAATGCCGTCGGAGGAATCGCCGCCGCCCTTTAGTCGGTCCTGTCCGCCATCTCTTCGGCGAGCGGTTCCTCGATCAGGTCTTCGGCGAGCTCCGACAGCCAGGGCGACACATCTTCGATCGCGACAGCCGTCCCGTGATCGGAGAAATAGTCACCGACCGTCCGGTATCGCTCCCCGAACCTCTCGGAGAAGATTGACCGAACCTTCTCGTTCCGACTGAGGACGCTCTTCAAGGCTCGCCCTCCCTTCAGGAAGGCCAGCGCATGGTCGGTGCCGAGCAGGTAGAGGAATTTCCGCTTGCTGGTGGCGTGATCAGCCAGCAGGAAATAATCCTTGAAGATCGAGTTCTGGCGAATGGCCTCAGGACCCCCGCGCCAGCGGATAAACTTGAACTCGGCGACGCGCAGGTTTGTCTCGAGGTCGAAGCGGCGCCCGGTATTGCCCGCGCCGAGCGAAACGTATTCAACTCGCTCGTCCGGCTCCAGCACATGCGGCAAGCACAGAAGGATGCCGAGGGCATGGATGGTGACGTTGATCTGGCCAGCCAGCCGCTTCATCTCCGCGGCCGCCGCCAAAACCTCGCGACCGGCGCCGGCATCCTCGATGAAGGCCGCGCATTCGGCAACGCCCACCCCACGGACAGATGCCTCGATCGTGCCAAGCGTCCGGGTCAGGTCATTGCCGGTGAAGGCGGCGACCCGCGACACGACCTCGGCGGGACTGAGTGTCATCCGACCTCCCCGCCTTTGGCGTCCCCACGCTTTCCGAGCGTTTCGACCCTAAGCGAACCCCCCTCCAGTGGTTTGAGCAGTTCCGGCTCAGGTCTGCTGAGCCGAAGCCAGGCGTCCCAGTCCTGCGGTCGCAGCACCACGACCTGCCGGTCGTGGTACGGCTCGATGTCGGGACCGGGCGCAGTGGTCAGCATCGCAAAGGAGGCCGCATGGTTGCCCTGTGCCTCGCGCCAGATTCCGGCGATGGCCATGAAGGGAGCACTGTTGAGGGTGAAGCGGTGTCGCGTCTTGGGATATTTTGTCCCGGTGTATTCAAAGAAACCGCTCGCGGGGATGAGGCAACGCCGGCTGTTGGCGAAGCGGCGGCCGTCCGAACGGTAGTTGAAAACCGGCCCCCTCTTGGGCTGATCCGAGGGGAGGCCGAAATTCATCGCTGTCAGTTCTACCTCCCTGTCGTTCGCCGTTGCCCGCATCACCGGAGCCATGTCATTGATCCGCACCATGTCGGATTGCGGCAGGTCGAGCTCGGTCTGCTGGGTCGGTATGCCCAGTTCCAGGTCCTGCATCATCTGGGTGTATTCCACCCATCGGACATGTTGCTCATAAGCGTTGCACATGAGGCGATGATAGCGTCACCTCAGCGTTCTGGCGAGGATTGGGGCGTCCTCCTGGCGGAGCCGGGCTGTTGGCGGAGCCGAAGCCCCGAAATCGGGTCTTCGCCCTGACGGGCGTCCATCCCTGACGCACGCACGGGGACATCCGGCGGAAGGGGGAGCCATGCTGTCCAAGATCAGGCAATGCTTAGAGCACAGCCAGGCGATCCGCCGCCGCTGGCAGGCGGACGCCCGCGCGCTCGTCGCGGTCGACGAGGTCAACGCCTATTGCGAGGCGCAGCGGCGCGCTACCCGCGCCCGGGTGCGCGCCGATAGAGCCGCGTTCTATCACTGGGCCAAGGTGGCCGCAGAGGTCGCCCGGATCGCGCCGCTTGCCGAGATGGATATCGACGTGGTGCGCGCAGTGGTCGCCGAGGAGGAGCGCCGCCGAACCTGACGGTGACTTGCTGTGCCGCTTGCGCGCTGCGCCCGGCAAGGGAAGCTGCGCCGCGGCCTTCTCGTGCAACCCGGCAAAAACGCCGGGTTGCCGTCCGCGCCCTTGCCCGCCTTGCTCTTCGCGGCCTCCGGTTCCTGCCCCGAAAATCCGGGGCGGGAATCGAACAAGAAGGGAGCGTCGCAGGGCGCGAGAAAGAATGGAAAAAGCAGAGCTCGAAGAGCTGAAGGAAAAGGTGCCCTGCGCCGCCGTGCTGGAACGCGCGGGCTTCGCCCTCGACGTCAACGAGAGCACCCGCAAGGCCATGAAGTATCGCCGCGACGCGGCGATCATCATCGTCATCCACGACGGCAAGGGCTGGTTCGATCCGTTGTCGGACGGCAAGGGCGATGTCTTTCGCCTGGTCGAGCACCTCGAGGGCGTGCCTTTCGTCGAGGCCATGAATGATGTCGCCGGTCTCATTGGCTTCGTGCCTTCCCAACCGGTCTGGCACCGCGAGTCCCGCGACCGCGAGTTCAACCTGTCCGTTGCCGAACGCTGGCAGGCGCGGCGCAAGCCATGGCGCGGATCGGCGACCTGGCGCTATCTCACCAACGCTCGCCGGCTTCCCGAGCGTATCGTCCGCGCCGCGATCGTGGCCAACGTTCTGCGCGAGGGCCCGCATGGCAGCATGTGGGCGGCGCATATCGATGCCGATGGGGTTGTCACCGGCTGGGAGGAGCGCGGGCCAGACTGGCGCGGCTTCGCCACCGGCGGCGCCAAATTGCTGTTCCGGCTCGGCCACCCCGATGCGCCTCGCCTCTGCGTCACTGAGGCGGCAATCGACGCCATGAGCCTTGCCGCGCTTGAAGATCTCCGCTCCGACACGCTGTACCTGAGCACGGGCGGAGGCTGGTCGCCGGCGACGGAGGCGGCGCTGCGCGCGCTTGTCGGCACGCCAGGTCTCCAGGTCGTCGCGGCCACCGACAACAACAAGCAAGGCGACATTTATGCCGGCAGGCTTCTCGCCCTTGCTGGGGAGGTCGGGTGTGGCGGAGAGCGCCTGCGCCCTGCGGAGGAGGACTGGAACGCCGATCTTAAGAAAAGGGAGGAATCGAGAGGGATGAAGGAGGAAGGCCGACTGCCGCATGCCCGCCGGTCGCGTCAAGGGTGAAGCTGCGCCCGGCTCACGCCGGCCCTTGACCCGCCCGGGCGGAGAGGCGGCCGCGGGGAGGGGTCCGGAAGGGCTGAAGATGATGGTGATCCATAAGGGATGAACCGCGCTCCGGCCCGCTAGGGACCAAGGAGCCTCCCATGACCCTTCATTCTTCCATCCGCAAGATCTACTTCGGCGTCGCCGACCGCCGGCAGATGTTCCGCCTATTCGACCGCCATGCCCAGCGGCCCGATCGCTGGCAGAGTGACGACAGCGCGCTGTTCGCCGGCGAGTGGTTCGAGATCGCGCGCGCAGAACACGACTACATGCTCGACATCCTGCCGCCGCTCTGGATGCGCGGGGAGATGTTCGCCATGCGCGAATTCCTCACCGGGAGCGTCACCAGCGTCTTCTACATGCTGCGCATCGACGGCAAGGCCCGATACTTCCACGCCTATTGCGACCTGGCGCAGACCCGTTCGCCGGTCGAGATGCGCGACGCGATCGTCGAGCGCGAGTCCTGGCCGGTCAAGGCCATGACGCATGAAGAGCGGCTCGAGCATGTCTGGAGTGCCACCCACGATGAGTATCGTGGCTATGCCGGCGAGCGCTTCTTGCCCGAGCATCGCGGCAAGCGGACCATCCTCGTTTACGGCTTGGGGCGAACCGAGCTCAAGCTGCTCGACGATCTCACCGAAGAGGAGATCGCCGCCAAGCTGCCGGTGCATTTGCGGCACCTCCCCGTCCGCGCAGCGGCGTGAGGTGTGAGCGATGTTCACATTTCCCATTCTTGCCGTCCGCAAGGTCGTCGACCGCGGCATCGCCGATGCCGCCGCCAATGGCGGCTTCCGCAATCCCTACTATGGCACCCGCCCCGGGGAGGGCGAGAAGCCTGGCCTCTGGCTGGTCGGCGACGAGGGCGTCTACATCATGTCGAACGGCAAGCTGGCCGAAGGCACTCGCGCCCTGGTCGTCTATGCCGAGCAGTGCCACCCCAAGGGCGATATCGACTGGTGGGACTACAAGCGCCGCCACTTCGGCGCCGATGACGGCATCGAATTCATCGAGGCCGAGCGGCTGATCCCGCTCTTCGACCGCAACATGGGTGCCACCCACCTCAATGTGCAGCTCACCGAGACCGAAATCGCTCTCTCGCTGATCACCCGCTGACTTTCCCAAACCCGCGACGCCGATCGCCCGGCCGGACCTGTTCGGCCGGCGGTTCGCGCACGCCTTCGAAAGGAGACTTCCCAATGTCCAATGACGATCCCTTCACCCTCGATCTCTTCAACACCACCACGCTCTCGTCGGGCCTCGGCCTCGGTGTCACCGCCTTCGGTAGCGACTTTGGGCCCGCCGATCCCGACGCCGGGCAGACCGCAACGCCTGCCATGCCAGTGTCGCAGCCGGCCTCCCAGCCTATTCAGTCGCCGCGCCGCGCGGCCGGGATCGGGCAGGCTGGCGACAACTTCGTCCTTGTTGAGGCCGATCGCGGTCTTGCCCGGGGCTGGAAGCAGCGCGCCCGCGACAATCTCGATGCCATCCGGCTTGCGGCCGAGATCGAAGCCGCCGATCGGCCGGCGACGCGCGAAGAGCAAGCGCGGCTGATCCGCTTCACCGGCTTCGGCGCCTCCGAGCTGGCCAATGCCGTGTTCCGCCGACCAGGCGAAGCCGGGTTTCGCGCCGGCTGGGATAAGGTGGGCGCCGAGCTCGAGGAGGCGGTGTCGGGCCCCGACTACGCCTCGCTCGCCCGCTGCACCCAGTATGCCCACTTCACGCCGGAGGTCATCGTCCGCGCCATGTGGGCGGGACTGCGACGGCTCGGCTGGCGTGGGGGCAGGGTGCTCGAACCCGGTATCGGCACGGGAATGTTTCCGGCGCTGATGCCGGCGGAGCTGCGCGACCACACGCTTGTCACCGGCGTCGAGCTCGATCCGGTGACCGCGCGTATCGCACGCCTGCTGCAGCCGCGAGCCCGCATCCTCAACGCCGACTTCGCGCGCGCCGACTTGCAGGCGAGCTTCGATCTCGCCATCGGCAATCCGCCGTTTTCGGATCGAACTGTGCGCTCGGACCGCGCCTATCGGTCGATGGGGCTTCGGCTCCACGACTATTTCATCGCGCGCTCGATCGACCTGCTGAAGCCGGGCGGCCTCGCGGCGTTTGTCACCAGTTCTGGCACCATGGACAAGGCCGATTGCGCGGCGCGCGAACACATCGCGAAGTCGGCCGATCTCGTCGCCGCCATCCGTCTGCCCGAAGGCAGTTTCCGGCAGGATGCCGGCACAGATGTGGTGGTCGACATTCTCTTCTTCCGGAAGCGGCGGCACGACGAGGCTGAAGGCGCTCTCACCTGGCTCGACACTGACGAGGTCTCTCCGGGCAGCGGCGAGGATGGAGCGATCCGCATCAACCGTTGGTTCGCCCGACGTCCCGATTTCGTACTCGGCACGCACGCCACGACGTCCGGGCCGTTCGGTGAAACTTACACCTGCTTGCCACATCCGGGCGTGGACCTGGAGCAGCTGCTCTGCGATACGATCAGCCTCCTTCCGGAAGCCATCTATGACGGCGAGCCCGAAGCCGTCGATCTCGACGTGGAGATTGATTGCGTCGGTGATGAGCATTGCGACGGCCCGGCGATCCGTGAGGGCAGCTACTTCATCGCGCAAAGCACGGCGCTGATGCAGATGGTCGACGGCGTTCCCGCGACCATCACCGTGCGCAAGGGGCGCGGCGCCGATGGTGTTCCCGACAAGCATGCCCAAATCATCCGCAAGCTGATCCCGATCCGCGACGCCGTCCGCGAGGTGCTGAAGGCCCAGGAGCTCAACAGGCCCTGGAAACCGGCGCAGGTCAAGCTGCGCATCGCCTGGTCGAACTTCGTCCGCGCCTTCGGTCCGATCAACACCACGATCGTCTCGACCAGCGAGGATCCCGAAACCGGCGAGGTTCGCGAGACGCATCGCCGGCCGAACCTCAACCCGTTCCTCGACGACCCCGATTGCTGGCTGGTCGCCTCGATCGAGGATTATGACGTCGAGACAGACACTGCGCGCCCCGGGCCGATCTTCACCGAGAGGGTCATCGCGCCGCCTTCGGCGCCGATCATCAACTCGGCCGCCGATGCCCTGGCAGTCGTGCTCAACGAGCGCGGGCATGTCGACATCGATCACATCGCCGAGCTGCTGCATGTCGATCCCGAGATCGTCATCGCCGATCTGGGCGACGCCATCTTCCGCGATCCGGAGACCGGCGCGTGGCAAACCGATCACGCCTATCTCTCCGGCCAGGTCCGCTACAAGCTCAAGGCCGCCGAAGCCGCCGCGGCGCTCAATCCGGCCTTCGAGCGCAACGTCCGCGCGCTTGTCGCGGTCCAGCCGGCCGATCTCGGCCCGTCCGACATTACCGCCCGCCTCGGCGCGCCCTGGATTCCCCCCGCCGACGTCGTCGCCTTCGTCAAGGAGACAATGGGCGCCGAGATCAGGATCCATCACATGCCGGAACTGGCGTCGTGGACGGTGGAGGCGAGGCAGTTCGCATATATGGCGGCCGGCACATCCGAATGGGGCACCGAGCGCCGTCACGCCGGCGAGCTCATCGCGGACGCACTCAACAGCCGCGTGCCGCAGATCTTCGACACCATCAAGGACGGCGACAGCGAGCGACGCGTGCTCAATGTCGTCGATACCGAGGCGGCCAAGCAGAAGCTCACCAAGATCAAAACGGCGTTCCAGACCTGGATCTGGTCGGATCCTGATCGGACCGACCGGCTGGCGCGGGTCTATAATGACCGCTTCAACAATATCGCGCCCCGACGCTTCAACGGGGACCACCTCCAGCTCCCGGGCGCCTCAGGCGCCTTTTCACTTTATGGGCACCAGAAGCGCGGCATCTGGCGCATCATCTCGGCCGGTGCAACCTACCTCGCCCATGCCGTCGGCGCCGGCAAGACCATGACCATGGCGGCGGCCGTCATGGAACAGAAGCGGCTGGGACTAATCGCCAAGGCGATGCTTGTCGTGCCCGGACATTGCCTGGCCCAGGCGGCGCGGGAGTTCCTCGCGCTCTATCCGACCGCGCGCATTCTCGTCGCCGACGAGACCAATTTCGCCAAGGAGAAGCGCCACCGCTTCCTGTCGCGCGCGGCAACGGCGACCTGGGACGCGATCATCATCACCCACTCGGCCTTCCGCTTCATCAGCGTGCCCTCGGCCTTCGAGCAGCAGATGATCCAGGACGAGCTGGAGCTCTACGAGACGCTTCTCACCAAGGTGGAAAGCGGCGACCGAGTTTCGCGCAAGCGTCTCGAGCGACTGAAGGAGGGCTTGAAGGAGCGGCTCGAAAGCCTGGCCACGCGCAAGGACGACCTGCTGACGATCTCCGAGATCGGCGTCGACCAGATCATCGTCGACGAAGCGCAGGAGTTCAGGAAGCTCTCCTTCGCCACCAATATGTCGACGCTCAAGGGCATCGATCCGAACGGCTCGCAGCGCGCCTGGGACCTCTACATGAAGTCCCGCTTTGTCGAGACGAAGAACCCGGGGCGCGCGTTGGTCCTCGCCTCCGGCACGCCGATCACCAACACGCTGGGCGAGATGTTCTCGGTGCAGCGTTATCTCGGGTACGGCGCTCTACGCGAGCGGGGCCTCCACGAGTTCGACGCCTGGGCCTCGACCTTCGGCGACGTGACCACCGAGCTCGAATTGCAGCCCAACGGCAACTACAAGCCCGTCACCCGCTTCGCCACCTTCGTCAACGTCCCCGAACTCATCGCCATGTTCCGCTCGTTCGCGGATGTGGTGATGCCCGAGGACCTGCTCGACTACGTGAAGGTACCGGCGCTCGCGACCGGCGCGCGCCAGATCAGGACCTCCAAGCCTTCTGCCGCCTTCAAGCGCTACCAAGCCCTGCTTGATGCCCGCATCAAGGCGATCGAGCAGCGCGAGGGGCCGCCCGAGCCGGGCGACGATATCCTGCTCTCGGTCATCACCGACGGGCGTCATGCCGCCATCGACCTGCGCCTGGTCGATCCCGACAGTGACAACGAGCCCGATAACAAACTCAACGACCTTGTCGGCAATGCCTATCGCATCTGGCAGGAGACAGCGGACAGTTCCTATGTCCGCCCCGACGGCCAGCCGTTCGAGCTCGCCGGCGCCGCGCAGATGATCTTCTCCGATCTCGGGACGATCAGCGTCGAGAAGACACGCGGCTTCTCGGCCTATCGCTGGGTTCGCGACGAGCTGGTGCGTCTCGGCGTGCCGGCCTCCGAAATCGCCTTCATGCAGGATTTCAAGAAGTCCGAGGCCAAGCAGCGTCTGTTCGGCGACGTCCGGGCTGGCAAGGTCCGTTTTCTGATCGGCTCGTCCGACACGATGGGCACCGGCGTCAATGCGCAGCTCCGGCTCAAAGCCTTGCACCATCTCGACGTGCCATGGCTGCCGTCGCAGATTGAGCAGCGCGAGGGCCGCATTCTCCGGCAAGGCAACCAGCACGACGCTATCGACATCTTTGCCTATGCCACCGAAGGCTCGATGGACGCACAGATGTGGCAAAACAACGAGCGCAAGGCCCGCTTCATCGCAGCCGCGCTTTCCGGGGACACCTCGGTGCGTCGGCTCGAGGATCTCGGTGAGGGACAGGCCAACCAGTTCGCCATGGCCAAGGCCATCGCCTCGGGCGATCCACGCCTGATGCAGAAGGCGGGCCTTGAAGCCGACATCGCGCGGCTCGAACGGCTGCGGTCCGCGCACCAGGACGACCAGTTCGCCATCCGTCGGCAGATCCGCGATGCCGAACGCGATATCGAATACTCGACGCGCCGGATCGGCGAGATCGGTGAGGACCTCGCGCGCCTAGTTCCAACGACCGGCGAGGCGTTCAGCATGAGCGTGGGCGAACTAATCTTCACAGAACGCAAGCTCGCCGGCCGCGTCCTGATGACCGAGATCCTGACCCTGGTGCAACTTCAGCACGCCGGCACCCGCACGATCGCCGCGATCGGCGGCTTCGACCTCGAATACTCCGGCGAGCGCTTTGGCCAGGACGGCTATCGCTATGTCACCATGTTGGTGCGCACCGGAACAAGCACGGAAATCGAACTGCCCGTCACCACCACGCCGCTCGGCGCGATCGCCAAGCTGGAGCACGTCCTGGCCAACCTCGAGGACGAACAGGACCGCGCGCGTCATAGGCTCGCCGAAGCCGAGCGGCGCCTCGCGTCCTACCGTTCTCGCGAGGGCGGCACGTTCGCCTTCTCGGAAGAGCTGGCCGCTAAGCGCCGGCAACTTGGTGAGGTCGAGAAATCGCTTGCCGAGGATGTTGCGGCGGGCGCCGAACGTGCCGCGGCCTAGCCGGCATGGAGCGGCGCGGGGAGGAAGGAAAGGCGGAAATGAAGAGGGGATGAGCCCGCTCGCAGATCGAGCGTTCCGCCGACGCTGACGCTCAATCGCCCCCGTCGCGACCCCGGCCCGTCATCCTGCGCAGGGCTGAAGAAGCCCCGCTCGGCCAGCCGGGCAGGGATGCTTGGGCGCAATTGCACCGGCCCGCCCGCTCCGCGGGCCGGGGGATGTCTTCGGAAAGAAGACGAGAAAGGACCGGCGATGGGCCGTGTCCGCAATCCCAAAGGAGCATTTCCATGGAACTGAAATTTGTCGATCCGCGCTCGCTCAAGGACAATCCTGACAAGGCGCGTCGTTCCAAGTCCAGCCCGCAGGCCGACGCCCTGCTGCTGGCCACCATCAAGGCTGTCGGCATCGTGCAGCCGCCTGTCGTCGCCATCGAGGCCGATGGCGGCAACGGCTTCGTCATCGATGAGGGCCACCGCCGCGTCAAGCAGGCGATCGCCGCCGGTCTCGAGGAGATCGCCGTTCTGGTCGTGCCTCGGGCCGAGGATGGTGGCGCCATGCGCTCGCTCGTCACGACGATCGCGCATGAGCAGCTCAACCCCGTCGACCAGTGGCGCGCCATCGAGCGTCTCGTAGCGCTCGGCTGGACCGAGGAGGCGATTGGCATCGCGCTCGCCCAGTCGGTGCGCCAGATCAAGAAGCTGCGCCTGCTCGCCAATGTGCTGCCGGCGATGCTGGATTACATGGCCAAGGGCGACATGCCCGACGAGCGGCAGCTCCGCACCATCGCGGCCGCCTCTCTCGAGGATCAGAAGGAGGTCTGGAAGGCCAACAAGCCGTCGAAGGGTGATCCGCAGGTTTCGTGGTGGAGCGTCGCGCAGGCTCTGGCAAAGACCCGCATGTATGCCCGCGATGCCAGCTTCGGCGACGATCTGGCCCAGGCCTATGGCATCGCCTGGGTCGAGGACCTCTTCGCGCCGGCCGACCAGGACAGCCGCTACACCACCGACGTCGAGGCGTTCCTCGGCGCCCAGCAGGAATGGATGACCCAGAATCTGCCCAAGAAGGGCGTTATCGCCGAGGTCAGCAATTATGGCGAGGTGAAGCTGCCGCCCAAGGCTAGCCAAGTCTATGGCACGCCGAAGAAGTCGGACCACACTGCGATGTACCTTGACCGCGAGGGCAAGGTGAAGACGGTCCACTTCCGCATGCCGGAGGCGAAGAAGAAGGGCAAGGCTGCGGAAGAAGCCGGCGGCGCGGACGAGATACTGGCCGTCTCCAAGCCTCGTCCGGACGTGACGCGCAAGGGCGTCGAGATGATCGGCGACCTGCGTACCGATGCCCTGCACGAGGCATTGTCGCGGGCGCCGATCGAGGACGACACGCTGCTCGCGCTGCTGGTCCTCGCATTCGCTGGCCAGAATGTACGCGTCGATTCCGGCGCCGGTGGGGATCATGGCTACGGCCGACGCTTCCCCCGCCATGCCGCGACGCTGTTCGATGCCGAGGGCAAGTTTGCCTTCGACACCGACACGCTTCGAATCGCCGCCCGCGGCGTGCTGATCGACGTGCTCTCGTGCCGCGAGGGCATGAGCAAGTCGGGCATCGTGGCGCTTGTCGCCGGCATGGCGATCGGCGCGGACAGCTTCCTCGCCAACATGGGCACGGAGGATTTCCTCTCCTGCCTGTCGCGGCCGGCGCTCGAAGGCTCGTGTGCCGACACGCCCGTGCTGCCCCGTGCGCGGGTGAAGGACACCCGCGCCGCGCTCGTCGAGCACTTCAAGGAGGGCCATTTCGTCCACCCCGCGGCCCTCTTCGCGCCCGCCGGGGCCGGCCTCGCCGAATGGCTGGCCAGGAGCGCGGTCACCGAGGTCGAGGAGGACGATGTGCCCGACGTGGAGAGCGTCGAAGACGAGGGCCAGGTGGTCGATGGCGATCCGGCCGACGAGTTCGACGAGGGTTATCGCGACGCCGCCGAGTAGCGCCTCGGCTCGCTTCTTCTTTCGACCGCTCTGCCGCCGTCGGGTTCGCCCGGCGGCGGTTTCGTTTTCTGCATCTCCATGGAGGATAGCATGTCCGCACACACGATCTTCGAACACGCTCCCATCGGCGCCATTGTCGCCTGGTCCGACGGAACGCCGCGGCCGCCGGAGCGGCACCGCAGGAAGCTCGACGCCTGGACGACCAACAACAGCCAGGGCCGCCTCATCCCCAAACAAGGCGGCCGCGACATCGGCACGCTCGATCCCTATGCGAGCTTCACCCTGCACGAAGCCGACTATGGGACCGGCGGTGTCATTGCCATCCGGGTCCACCGAACCTTCTCGTTGGGCTCCAGCCTGCGCTTCACCATTGTCGAGCGCCCCGAGGTTGGCTCGGTGCGTGTCTTCGATCGCCCTGGTGACCACGCCGAGCTCGTTCACCTGGCGCCGCGTCGCGCCGCCGCAGAGCAGTGGTTGTCGGAACACGGCCATCCGAACGCCATCCTCGATGAGGTCACGGCCGACGAAGCTGCCGCAGACGCCGTCGAGGGGAGGGCAGCGGCATGAGCCAGATACTCCAAAGCTCACGGTCTTCGCACGAGGCTCCGGATCCATCCGGGGCCTCGTTCGGCCGCAGCGCCGACGGCATGCTGGTCGCCCTTGTCGGCGAGCATGCCTATGCCATGGCTCTCGGCCGGGATGGCCAGCACTTTCTCGTCAGCGGCTGGGGTATCACCCGGCCCATGGCCGAATGGAGCCGCTCCGACTTCTATGGCCATGACGGTGATCTCGCCGACGAGGCCGCCTTTCGCTCGAAAGTGCTGGAGCAAGCCCAGCACGACCAGGAGAAGCGTGGGCTCGGTCGCCGCGACCTTCCCGGTGGC
>NZ_JAEULZ010000002.1 GCF_016793485.1 Mesorhizobium sp.
GCGGCCGAGCTCTCGGCCTCGTGCAGCGACGCGACGGGCCAGCAGATCACCGTGGAGCCAGCCGCGATGCAGAAGGTCCTGGAGAAACATGTACGCGCCCACCTCGACGAACTCGCCGAGGTCCGGCCCGACTTCCGGTGAAGATGACGCACTGACGGATTTCGACGGCGCGGGCGAGATCCTGCGCGCCTGGGGCAACGGGCTCCGGCCCGACCCGGACCTGACCGTCTCGGAATGGGCGGACCGGCACCGGATGCTGTCGGGCCGCGCCTCGGCCGAGCCCGGGCGATATCGCACGGTGCGCACGCCCTACATGCGCGAGATCATGGACCGGCTGAGCCCCGGCGATCCCACGCAGCGGATCGTGTTCATGAAGGCGGCGCAGGTCGGGGCGACTGAGGCGGGCAACAACTGGATCGGCTTCGCCATCCACCAGGCGCCGGGCCCGATGCTCGCGGTCCAGCCGACGGTGGAACTGGCCAAGCGCAACTCGCGCCAGCGGATCGACCCGCTGATCGACGAGAGCCCTGAACTGCGGGAGCGGGTCAAACCGGCCCGGTCCCGCGACGCGGGTAACACCATGCTGTCGAAGGAATTCGCGGGCGGCATCCTGATCATGACCGGCGCGAACTCGGCGGTCGGGCTGCGCTCCACCCCGGCGCGGTACATCTTCCTCGACGAGGTCGATGCATATCCGGCCTCGGCCGACGAGGAAGGCGATCCGGTCACGCTGGCCGAGGCGCGATCGCTGACCTTCGCCCACCGGCGCAAGGTGTTCCTGGTCTCGACCCCCACGATCCGGGGGCTGAGCCGGATCGAACGGGAATATGAAGCCAGCGACCAGCGCCGGTTCTTCGTGCCATGCCCGCATTGCGGCGCGATGCAGTGGCTGAAGTTCGAGCGGCTGCACTGGCAGAAGGGCAGCCCGGAGACGGCGGAGTATCACTGCGAGGGCTGCGAGAGGCCGATCGCGGAGCACCACAAGACGGCCATGCTGGAGGGCGGCGAATGGCGGGCAACCGCCGTTGCCGCCGATCCGACCACGGTCGGGTATCACCTCTCGGCGCTCTATTCGCCGATCGGCTGGCTGAGCTGGGAGCGGATCGTGCGGGCTTGGGACGCAGCTCAGGGGTCGGACGAGGCGATCAAGGCGTTCCGCAACACCATCCTCGGCGAGACATGGGTCGAGACCGGCGAGGCTCCGGACTGGCAGCGGCTCTATGACCGGCGCGAGCGCTGGACATCCGGCACGGTGCCAGCGGGCGGGCTGTTCCTGACTGCAGGAGCGGACGTCCAGAAGGACCGGATCGAGGTCGATGTCTGGGCCTGGGGTCGTGGGCTGGAAAGCTGGCTCGTCGATCACGTCGTGGTCGAGGGCGGGCCCGATCGGCACGACGCGTGGTCGGAGCTGACCGCGCTGCTCGACCGGTCCTGGCCGCATGAACGCGGCGCGCATCTCAGGATCGCGCGGCTCGCCATCGACACCGGCTACGAGGCACCGGCGGTCTATTCCTGGTCGCGGGCGCAGGGGTTTGGGCAGGTGTCGCCGGTCAAGGGCGTCGAGGGGTTCAACCGCTCGAGCCCCGTCTCGGGCCCGACCTTCGTCGACGCGACCGAGGGCGGCAAACGCCTTCGTCGCGGGGCGCGGCTCTGGACCGTGGCAGTGTCGACCTTCAAGGCCGAGACCTACCGCTTCCTGCGGCTGGCGCGGCCGACCGAGGAGGACATGGCCGACGGTGCCGCGTTCCCGCCCGGTTCGGTGCACCTGCCGCATTGGGTCGAGAACGAATGGCTGAAGCAGTTCGTGGCCGAACAGCTGGTGACGGTGCGCACGAAGCGCGGCTTCGCCCGGCTGGAATGGCAGAAGCTCCGCGAGCGCAACGAGGCGCTGGATTGCCGGGTCTATGCCCGCGCCGCCGCCTGGATCGCGGGCGCGGACCGCTGGCCCGACGAGAAATGGCGTGACCTCGAGGATCAGCTCGGGGCGGCCCCCACCGACACCGATCCCGCCGGGCAGATCAACCGGCCGGGACAGGCCCCGCAGGGCAAACGCCGCACCGACTGGCTCGGGCGACGTGGAGGATGGTTCTGAACATGACGGACTGGACGGAAACCGAGCTCTCGGCGCTGCGCCGCGCCTATGCCAGCGGCACGACCCGGGTCAGCTATGATGGCAAATCCGTCGACTACGGCTCGGCCGAGGATCTGCTCGCCCGCATCCGGACCATAGAGCGCGCCGTCACGGGTGTGGGCCGTCCGCTGCCTGTGGCCGGGCTCGCGGGTTTCAGCCGCGGGGATCGGTGATGTCGGCGACCTGGTTCGACCACGCCATCGCCACGGTGGCGCCGCGCATGGCGGCACGTCGCGTGATGGCGCGACAAGCCTTCGAGACCCTGACGCGGGGCTATGACGGTGCTGCGCGCGGGCGTCGCACCGATGGCTGGCGCGCGCCCGGATCCTCGGCCGATACCGAGATCGGCGTCGCCGGGGCGCTCTTGCGCGACCGCATGCGCGATCTGGTGCGCAACAATCCGCATGCGGCCAAGGCCGTGGCGGTGCTGGTCAACAACATCATCGGCGCGGGCATCATGCCGCGCGCCGCCAGTGGCGACGACACGCTGGACCGCAAGGTCGATGGGCTCTTCGAGCGCTGGACGGCGGAGTGCGACGCCGATGGTCAGCTCGACTTCTACGGCCTGCAGACGCTGATCTGCCGCGAGATGGTCGAGGCGGGCGAGGTGCTGGTGCGCCGCCGCCTCCGGCGCGCGAGCGACGGCCTGCCCGTGCCGCTGCAGTTGCAGGTGCTCGAGGCCGACTTCCTCGACGCCACCAAGTCCGGCGCCCTCGGCGCGGGCCGTCTCGTGCAGGGCATCGAGTTCGACCCGGTCGGCAAGCGCCGGGCCTATTGGCTGCATGCCGAGCATCCGGGCGATGCGTACGGCGCCTTGCAGAACGGGTTGCAGAGCCGCCCGGTGCCAGCGACCGAGATCGCCCATGTCTACGAGAAGCAGCGCACGCAGGCGCGCGGCGTCCCCTGGGGCGCGCCGGTGATCCGCAGCCTGCGCGATCTCGACGACTACGAGGTGGCCGAACTGGTCCGCAAGAAGACCGAGGCCTGCGTCACCGCCATCGTCTTCGGCGACGACGAGGCGCAACAGGGCATCGCACCCTCGGTGGTCGACGCGGATGGCAACCGGGTCGAGCAGTTCGAGCCGGGGCTGATCGCCTATGCCCGAGGCGGCAAGGACATCCGCTTCAACCAGCCCTCCGCCACCGGCGGCTACGGCGAATACAAGCGCGCCAGCCTGCACACGATCTCGGCCGGGTTCCGGGTGCCCTACGAGCTGCTGACCGGCGATCTCAGCCAGGTCAACTATTCCTCGATCCGGGCGGGGCTCGTGGAGTTCCGCCGCCAGATCGACGCGGTGCAGTGGCAGCTCTTCATCCCGATGTTCTGCGCGCCGGTGTGGCGCTGGTTCACGGAAGCCGCATGGGCGGCGGGCCAGATCCCGTCGCCCATCGTGCCGGTCGAATGGTCTCCGCCGAAGTTCGAGGCGGTCGATCCGCAGAAGGACGCGATGGCGAACCTGCTGTCGATCCGCTCGGGCACCATGACGCTGGCCGAGGTGATCGCGCGGCAGGGCCGCAACCCCGATGCCGTGCTGGCCGAGATCGCCGCGACCAATGCCAAGCTCGACGCTCTGGGGCTGGTGCTCGACAGCGACCCGCGCCGCGTCACCAAGACCGGCAGCGCCCAAACCACCGATCCGGACACCGACGACCCGGCCGCCGACGCGGACAATGACCCGGCGCAGGCCGACCAACAGGACTGACCTCATGGACACGATGATCGAATTGCCGGCCATGCGCCGGTCGGCGGAGCTTGCGCCGAACACGGCCGATGCCGACAGCCGCACCGTCGAGGTGGTCTGGTCGGCCGGGGCCCGCGTCCGGCGCGCGACCTTCTTCGGCGAGCCCTACGACGAGGAACTGAGCCTCGACCCGGCCCATGTGCGGCTCGACCGGCTGAACGCGGGCGCGCCGTTCCTGAAGGTGCACGAGCTCGACACACTCGATGCGGTGATCGGCTCGGTCGTGCCGGGCTCGGCCCGTATCGAGAACGGCCGGGGCATCGCGCTGGTGCGGATCAGCGAACGCGCCGATGTCGAGCCGATCTGGCGCGACATCCAGGCGGGCCACATCCGGGCGGTCTCGATCGGCTATCAGGTCCACCGCTTCGAGGTCTCGAAGCCCGAGGCCGCGCGCGAACTCTGGCGCGCGGTGGACTGGACGCCGTTCGAGGTCTCCGCCGTCGCGGTCGGCGCCGATCCCGCCGCGGGCTTCCGCGCCCAGCATCCCCTTCACGACTGCGTCCTTCACCGCCGGGGCGCCCCTTCAAGCACGAAAGGACCGATCTCGATGACGGACAAGACCGAAACCCCGGCAAGCGACGCCGCAACCCCCACCACCCAGCCGACCGCGCCGGTCGCAACCGGGGACACCACCATGACCGAGCCGAAAGCGGCTGCGCCCGACCCGAAGGTCGCCGCAGCGGAAACCCGCACCCAGCCGAAGCTTCAGAATACCGATGCCCCCGCTGCGCCCGACACCGAGGCGGTCGCCACCCGCGCCCGCGAGGCCGAGCGCGACCGCGTCTCCACCATCTACGATCTCGCGGGCCGCCTGAACCTCGAGCGCGGTTTCGCCGAGGATCTGGTCAAGCGCGGCGTCAGCGTCGACGAATCCCGCCGCCTGATCCTCGACGAGGTCGCAGCGAAGTCCGACGAGACCCGGACCTTCCCCCATGTCTCCGTCCCGCTCGGCGGCCGGGACGAGCGGATCACCCGTCGCGAGGCGGTGGCGAATGCGCTGCTGCACCGCTACAGCCCGACGCTGTTCCAGCTGGAAGACGCCGCCCGCCAGTACCGCGGCATGACGCTGCTGGAGCTCGCCCGCGAAAGCCTCGGCAATGCCGGGGTGAACACCCGGGGCCTGTCGCGCGACGAGGTGGCGACGCGGGCGCTGCACTCGACTTCGGACTTCCCCGAGATCCTGTCGGCCGTCACCAACAAGACCCTGCGGCAGGCCTATGAGGCCTATCCCCGCACCTTCATGCTGTTCTGCCGCCAGGTACTCGCGACCGACTTCAAGGCGATGCACCGGGTCCAGCTCGGCGAAGCGCCGCAGCTTCTGGAGGTCGGCGAGAGCGGCGAGTTCAAGCGCGGGACGCTGGGCGAGAGCAAGGAGAGCTACAAGGTCAAGACCTATGGCCGGGTGGTCGCGATCACCCGCCAGACGCTGATCAACGACGACCTCGACGCCTTCACGCGCATCCCGGCGATGTACGGCAACTCCATCGCCCAGCTGGAGTCGGACGTGGTCTGGGGGATCATCACCGCCAACCCGGCTATGGCCGACGGCAATGCGCTGTTCCACACCACCCACAAGAACCTCGCGGGCACCGGCGCGGCGCTCGACGTCGGCAGTGTCGGAGCGGCGCGCGCGGCGATGGCCAAGCAGACTGGCCTCGACAAGAAGACGGTGCTGAACGTCCGCCCCGCCTTTCTGATCGTGCCCGCCTCGCTGGAACTGAAGGCCGAGCAGCTGGTCGCGCAGAACCTCGTGCCCGCCGCAACTGCCAGCGTGGTGCCGCAGTCGATCCGCACGCTCGCGCCGATCAGCGAGCCGCGCCTCGACGCCGCCAGCGAGACCGCCTGGTATCTGGCGGCCAGCCCGAACCAGATCGACACGATCGAGTACGCCTATCTCGAGGGTCAGCAGGGCGCCTACATCGAGACGCGTAACGGCTTCGACGTCGACGGGGTCGAGATCAAGTGTCGCCTCGACTTCGGTGCCAAGGCCATCGATTGGCGCGGCCTCTACAAGAACCCGGGCGCGTAACCCGCACCCCATGCCGAACCCTGACATGCGGGCGGTCCTGACGGGCCGCCCTTCGTCTTTCCACGAGGATCACGTCCATGAAAAACTACGTCCAGCCCGGCAACACCATCACCCTGACCGCGCCCTATGCCGTCGCCTCCGGCGATGGTCTGCTCGTCGGCTCCATCTTCGGCATCGCCGCCGGAGCGGCCGCCCTCGGCGAGCCCGTCGAGACCGCGCTCGTCGGCGTCTTCGACATCACCAAGGTCGGCTCGCAGGCCTGGACCGTCGGCGCCAGGGTCTATTGGGACGACACCAACAAGCGCACCACGACCGTCGCGACTGACAACACGCTCATCGGCGTGGCCGTCGAGGCGGTGGCGAGCGGCGCGGGCGACACCATCGGACGGGTCCGCCTGAACGCGGCCTTCTGATGAGCGCCTTCGCCGCTGCCGTGGGCGCGCTCTTCGCCGATCCGAACATCGGCCGGGACGCGGTCTACATCGCCGACGGCGGCGCGCCCGTGCTGGTGCGCGTTGTCGCCCGGCGCGCTGACGCGATCACGGACTTCGGCGACGCGCGGCTCTGGTCCGAGACCACCAGGATCGACCTGCGCGTGGCCGAGGTTGCGACCCCGCGCCCCGGCGACCGTATCGAGATCGATGGCGACGCCTTCCTCATCCAGGGCGAGCCCGTCCGCGACCGCGAGCGGCTGGTCTGGACCGTGGATCTGAGGCCCGCGTGAAACTCAAGCTCGACATCGATCCCGACATCGTCGCGATGATGGCGGCCGAAGTTGCGGCGGGCGAGCGCGCTGTGACGGCCGCGATGCGCGAGGCCGGGACCGGGCTGAAGTCGGCGTGGCGGTTGCAGATCACCGGCGCGGGGCTCGGCACACGGCTCGCCAACTCGATCCGCAACCAGAACTTCCCGAGGTCGGGCGAGAGCCTGGACGCCGCGGCGCTCGTCTGGTCGAAGGCCCCGGTCATCGTAGGCGCGCATGACACCGGTCCTCTGATCCGCTCGAAAGACGGGTTCTGGCTCGCGATCCCGCTGCCTGCAGCGGGCAAGTCCCTGCGCGGCGGGCGGATCACCCCCGGCGAATGGGAGCGGCGGCGCGGCCTGCGCCTGCGCTTCGTCTATCGCCGGACGGGGCCGAGCCTGCTGGTGGCGGAGGGCCGGCTGAACACCAAGGGTCAGGCGGTGGTGTCGCGCTCGAAGACCGGGCGCGGAAAGGTCACTGCGCTGATCTTCCTGTTGGTGCCGCAGGTCAAGCTGCCGAAGCGGCTTGATCTGGCGAGGGATGCCGAGCGGGCGCACGACGCGGTACCGGGACTGATCGTGGCGAATTGGGTGGAGGCGAAACTATAGTCGGACGCGCCGGAAAAAGGATCTGGAGCCCTGACAGGCCCCGTCTATCTCGGCGGCCGAGAGATCGTATTCTGGTCCTGATGCCGCCTGCACGATCCGGCGCCCGAAGCCCGGTGACCGGCGTGGCCTCACGTGGCCACCCGCAAATCGGCCCGCGCGTCGCGGATGATCGACCACGAGGATTGCAGAAACAGCCCGGCGATCACTGCCGCTACAACGAGGTCGGGCCATGCCGTGTTAGTCCAGGCGACCAGACCCGCTGCCACGACGACCGCTGCATTGCCGATGGCGTCGTTGCGCGAGAACAGCCAGACGGCCCGAACGTTGGCATCTCCGGCCCGGTGGGGCAGCAACGGCAGAACGGCAACCACGTTGACCACGAGCGCGATCACGGCGAACAGGCCCATCAGTTCAGCTTCAGGCTGCTGCTGAACCAGTACGCGGTAGGCCGTGTTGGCGAGGACCCCGAGACCGAGCGCCCCGAGAAACAAGCCTTGGATCAGAGCGGAACGGGCTCGCCAGACCAGGCTCCAGCCGATCGCCAGAACCCCAAGGAAGGTGATCAGGCCATCGCCGAGGAAATCGAGCGCATCGGCTTTCAGGGCCTGCGATCCGGAAATGAAGCCGCCAACCATCTCGATGAGGCCGTAGCCCACGTTCAGCACGATCACGATCCACAGCGCACGCCGGTAGGCCGGGGTGATATGGCTCAAGTCCTTCGGAAGATCGTCGATGTCTCCCTCGTGATCAGCTTCGGGTCCGCCCAGCCGATCCAGTCGGTAGCCGATGCCCGACACCGCACGCTCCACTTCGGGCAGCTGCAAACTCAGGTCGGATACATGCACCGTCATGATCTGCGTGGCAGTCGAGACCTTCACGTCCTCGACCCCGGCCGACCGCACCGCCTTCTCGATCTTCGCGGCGCATGACGGGCAGTCCATGCCGGTGACTCTGTAGCGCGCGTGCTCAGCGTTGCTCATTGTGGCCGTTTCGCTCATTACGATCTTCCGTGGACAGACGAGGCTATATATCATTGCAGACTGATATGTCGAGCGAGACCGGAATCCTTCAGCAGGCTGATGCTCAAGTCGTCGAGTTGCGGGCGAAGCTTTTCCGCGGCTTGGCTGACTTCTCGCGCATGTCGATTTTGGCCGCTCTGCGTGACGGCCCGCTTTCGGTTGGGGAGATCGTTGGCGCCACCGGCCTGTCGCAGTCGAACGCCTCAAACCACCTGCGGTGCCTGAGCGAATGCGGGCTGGTTGTCGGAGAACCGGACGGTCGGTTCGTCCGGTATCGGTTGAGCGATCCGCGCTTGGACGAACTGATGAGGCTGGCCGACGACCTCCTGGCCGGGACCGCTCGGGGCGTTGACTCGTGCGAGAATTTCAAAGGAGCGGGCACGGTCTGATCGACGGCGGACGTCCGCCGTCGTTGGCCTACGATCAAGACCGGGCGACGACGCCCGGTGCTGTGCCATTCGGATTTTCTTCGGTGACATCATGCCCAGTACACGCGAGGCCACGCTGGCGGCGCTGCACGCACGTCTTTTGACGGTGCCTGCCACAACCCTGCGCGGCGAGGTTCTGCCCGAGCGCGTGCCCGCCGCCGGGCTCCTGATCCTGCGGGACGGCGAACCGGGCGAGCCGGAGGTGACGCTCTCGCCTCTGCGCTACCACTACCAGCACCGCGCCGAGATCGAAGCGGTCGTGCAGGGCGCCGATCGGGACGCCGACTTCGACAGGCTGACCGCCAGCATTGGCGCGGCGCTCGCCGCCGACCGCACGCTTGGCGGGCTCTGCGACTGGGTCGAGGCGGAAGCCCCGCGCCCCGTAGACCTGCCGGTCGAGGGCGCGGCCAGCCTGAAGGCCGCCGTGATCCCGGTGGTGCTGCACTATTCCACGGCCGACCAGTTGGCCTGACCCCGACAACCCGAGGAGAACACCATGGCACGAGCCCAGGGGGCGCGGGCGCTGATGGCGCTTGCGTTCGAGACGACCTATGGAACGCCGCCCGTGGGCGGCTTCACCCGCATGCCCTTCGCCAGCACCTCGCTCGGCGCAGAGCAACCGCTGCTGAACTCGGAACTGCTGGGCTACGGTCGTGATCCGCTGGCGCCGATCAAGGATGCGGTGACGGCCGACGGCGATGTCGTCGTGCCGCTCGACGCGGAGGCCTTCGGCTTCTGGCTGAAGGCGGCCTTCGGCGCGCCGACGACCACGGGCGCGGAAGCGCCGTACAGCCACGAGTTCCAGTCGGGGTCGTGGACGCTGCCCAGCATGTCGATCGAAACCGGCATGCCGGAGGTTCCGCGCTATGCGATGTATTCCGGCTGCGTGCTCGACCAGATCACCTGGCAGATGCAGCGCTCGGGCCTGCTGACCGCGACAGCGCGGCTGGTGGCGCAGGGCGAAACAGTCGGCACAAGTACCAGCGTGGGAACGCCCGCTGCGCTGGAGCTCAAGCGCTTCGGCCATTTCAACGGATCGATCACCAGGAACGGCTCCGCCCTTGGTAACGTCGTCTCGGCCGCCATCACCTACGCGAACAACCTCGATCGGATCGAGACGATCCGGGCGGACGGCCGCATCGACGGCGCGGACCCGTCCATCGCAGCATTGACCGGCTCTATCGAGGTGCGCTTCGCCGATCAGACGCTGGTGACGCAGGCGATCAATGGCGAAGCCTGCGAGCTGGAATTCGCCTACGTGCTGCCCTCGGGTGCGAGCTTCACCTTCACCGTGCATGCCGTCTACCTGCCGCGCCCACGGATCGAGATCTCGGGTCCGCAGGGCGTCCAGGCGACGTTCGACTGGCAAGCCGCGCGGGACAGCACCGTCGGCAGGATGTGCACCGCCACCCTCGTGAACGATGTGGAGACCTATTGATGCTGACTCTCGACCTGACGAACGCGCCGCGCTGGCATGATCTGGCGCCCGGCGTGCGGGTGCAGTTGCGCCCGCTGACCACTGCGCTGATGGTGGCGACGCGCAGCGATCCGGTGATTGAGGCGGTTTCGGAAGAAGCCTCCGACGAGGAGCGTGCCGTCGCCTTCGCCAAAGCGCTAGCGCGCCGGGCGGTGCTCGCCTGGGAGGGCGTAGGCGACGCCGATGGCAATGCCATCGACCCCAGCCCCGAGAGCATCGACGCGCTGCTCGACATCTGGCCGATCTTCGAGGCCTTCCAGCTGACCTATGTCTCGAAGGGCTTGCTGCTGGAACAGGAAAAAAACGCCTCCGCGCTCTCGCCGATTGGTCCTTCGGTGGGGGCGAGCGCTACTGCGAAGCCTGCCCGCAAACCTGCCCGGACTGCCCGGCGCGGCTGAACCGTCCGGAAACTCCAGAGGGTTGGCAGGTCTGGGACCTCGTCGGGCGTCTCGGCGGCCAGCTGCGCGTCCTGCCGGGCGCGGTGATCGGCTGGGACATGTCGGCCGCGCTGGCGCTCGGCGACGCGCTCGGCGTGCCACCGCTTGCCATTGCCGAACTGCTGCCTGTCATCGAGGCGGTGATGGTGGTCAAGCTCAACGAACAAGTGGAACGTCCCAATGGCTGAGAAGCGTGTCTCCGTCCGGCTCGCCGCAGTCGGCGGGCGGCAAGTGCGCGCCGAGCTGGAAGGCGTGGGCGAAGCCGGATCGCGCGGCTTCGGGCGGCTCAGCCGGGAGATGGAAGCGGCGAACGGCCGGCTCGCGGCGTTTTCCCGCCGTGTGGCTGTAGCGGCTGCCGCAGCCGTGGCCGCCGCTGCCGCCGCTGGCGTGGCAATGATCCGGTCTGGTCTCCAGACGGTCGATGCGCAGGCGAAGCTCGCGCAGTCGCTCGGCACCACCGTCGCTTCGATCCAGACGCTGGAGCGCGCGGGCGAGCTGGCAGGCGTCTCGATGTCCGGCATCGAACAGGCCACGAAGGATCTGACGCGGCGTCTCAGCCAGGCGGCCGCCGGAACCGGCCCGGCTGCCGACGCACTGGACCGTCTTGGGCTCTCGGCCGGCGAGCTGATCGCCCTGCCGCTGGATCAGCGCGTCGGCGCGATCAACGCCGCCATCGAGCAGTTCGTCCCCGCTGCCGAGCGTGCCGCCGTGGCTGGTCAGCTCTTCGGCGAGGAAGGCTCCATCGCCATGAGCCGGATCGACACCGCAACGCTGCGCCAGGCCACGGAGGACGTGCTCGCTTTCGGGGTCGTGGTCTCGGAGCAGGATGCGGACCAGATCGAGCGGACGAACGACGCGATTTCACGGCTCGGGCTGATCTGGCGCGGGCTGTCAAACCAGCTGGCGGTCGCCGCGGCTCCAGCGCTGGAAGCCGTCGCCAATGCCATGGCGGCGGTCGCCAGCCGCACCGGCCCGCTCGGCATCGCGATCCGCGGTCTCTTCGACAACATCGGTCGCCTGGCCACCTATGCCGCGACCTTCGCCGCATTCCTCGGCGGCCGCTGGGTTGCGGGATTGGCCGCAGCGGCGCTATCGGTGAGGGGCCTCGCAACCGCTCTCGTTGTTCTACGCGGGGCGCTCATCCGCACCGGCATTGGTGCGCTCATCGTTGGCGCGGGCGAACTGATCTACCAGTTCACCCAACTTGCCCAAGGTGCCGGTGGTTTCGGCAATGCGATGGCCTTGCTTGGCGACGTCGCCTCGGAGGTCTGGGATCGGATCAAGCTGGGCGGAGAGTCGCTTTCGCTCTCCCTCCAATCCGTGTGGGCTTCCATTCGCGCGGGCTGGCTTTCAGCGCTCCAAAAGATCCAGAAGACCTGGGCGGATTTCCTGCACGCGGCGGCGCGCGGCCTCGATGGTATTCCAGGCATGGAGTCCACCATGCTTGGCGTCTATGGAGCGGCCGTCAGTGCCGGGTCTGCCTTCTACGAAACGGCTGGCGCGGCTGCGGAGGCGAGCGCAGAGGCAGATCGGCTCGCGGCTTCTGCGAGGGCAGCAGCAAACGCCGCAGTAGCGCCCCTCAGCTCGATCGAAGCGCTACGTCAGGCACTATCGCGCGCCAGTGAACCCGACGGTTCTGCGCTGACCGATGCCACGGATGCAGCCCAACGGTTCGAAAGCGCCCTCGGCGATGCCGGGCGCGCAGCCACAGAAGCAGGTGCTGCCGCCGGAACGGCGGCCGTCGCAGCGAAGCCCGACACCGAGGCCGCCGTCACCGGCTGGCAGGCGGTAACCGCGGCGCTGAGCGACTATGCGAGCAAGGCGCGCGAGATCGGCGGCGGTATCGGCCAGAGCCTCGTCAGCGCCTTCCAGTCGGCGGAGAACGCCGTCGGGGAGTTCGTGAAAACGGGCAAGCTCAATTTCACCGACCTCGTCACGTCGCTCATTGCCGATCTCGCCAAGCTCGCGGCACGGCGGTTCATCCTCGGCCCCATTGCGAATGCACTTGGTGGCATTCTCGGCCAGGCCGGTGGCCTGTTCGCCAATGTGCTGCACGCGGGCGGCATCGTCGGAGCTGCCGGACCGGCACGCATGGTGCCTGCGCTCGCCTTCGCCGCAGCGCCCCGGATGCACTCCGGGGGAACCGTTGGTCTGCGCCATGATGAGGTGCCCGCGATCCTGCAGCGGGGCGAGCGGGTGCTCTCGCGGCGCGAGGCACAGAGCTACGGGACGGGCGGCGTCAACATCACGATCATGGCCCGCGACGCCGAAAGCTTTCGGCAGTCCCGAACGCAGGTCGCTGCCGACATCGCCCGCGCCGTGTCGCTCGGCCGGAGGGGCATGTGATGGCGTTTCATGATGTCCGGTTTCCCGACGATATCAGCCGGGGCGCACGCGGCGGGCCGGAGCGGCGCACGCAAATCGTCGAGCTCGCCTCAGGCGACGAGGAGCGCAACGCCAGCTGGGCGAACTCGCGCCGCCGCTACGACGTCGCCTACGGCATCCGCCGCGCGGACGATCTGGCGGCGGTCGTGGCCTTCTTCGAAGCGCGCAACGGTCGCCTCCATGGCTTCCGCTTCAAGGACTGGGGCGACCACAAGTCCTGCCTGCCCTCGGGTACGCCATCGCCAACCGACCAAGCCATCGGCACCGGCGACGACACGACGACCGCCTTCCAACTGGTCAAGCGTTACGCCTCGGGCGCGCAATCCTGGACGCGCGCCATTGCCAAACCAGTGACCGGAACCGTGCGCATCGCCCTCGGCGGGGTCGAGCAGCCTTCCGGCTGGTCGGTCGACACCGCCACCGGCGTCGTCACCTTCAGCGCCGCGCCGGGCGCTGGCGTCGCGATCACCGCGGGCTTCGAGTTCGACGTGCCCGTCCGCTTCGATGCCGACGTGCTCGACGTCACGCTCGACCTCGAGCGGCTCGGCTCGATCACCTCCATTCCGCTTCTGGAACTGCGCCGATGAAAACCCTTGATCCCGACCTGCAGGCCCATCTCGAAGATGGCACGACGACGCTCGCCTGGTGCTGGCGGATCATGCGCGCCGATGGCGTCACCTTCGGCTTCACCGACCACGACCGGACGCTCAGCTTCGACGGGACGGATTTCGAGCCCGAGAGCGGGCTGACAGCGTCCGAGGTGCGCTCGGGTTCGGACCTCTCGGTCGATGCGCAGGACGCCGAAGGCGTGCTGACCTCGGACCGGATCACCGAGACCGACATCCTCGACGGCCGCTGGGACAATGCGGCGGTCGAGGTCTGGCGCGTGAACTGGGCTGACACGGGCCAGCGCGTGCTGATGCGGCGCGGCGCCATCGGCCAGATCCGGCGCGGGCGGCTGGCCTTCGTCGCGGAGGTACGCTCGCTCGCTCATGTGCTGGGCCAGACGGTCGGGCGGACCTTCCAGGCGACCTGCGATGCCGCGCTCGGCGATGCGCGGTGCGGCGTCGATCTGGAGGATCCCGCCTTCAAGGGCACAGGTGCTGTGATCGATCTCCTGCGAGACCGTGCCTTCACCGCCACGGGCTTCGGCGGCTTCGCCCCCGGCTGGTTCACCTTTGGCACCATCGACTGGACGAGCGGCGCGAACGCCGGGCGGCGCACCGAGGTGCTGGGCCATGACGTTACGGATGGCATCGCGGTGCTGACGCTGCTCGAGGCGCCGGTGCGCGCGATCGCCGAGGGCGACGGCTTCACGATCCGCGCAGGCTGCGACAAGCGGATGGAGACCTGCGGCGCGAAGTTCGCCAACACCGCCAACTTCCGAGGCTTCCCGCACATCCCCGGCCAGGACGCGGTGCTGCGCTATGCCACGAAGGATGGTGGGCACGAGGGCGGCGTTCTCTGAGCATGCTGGAAGAGAACGCCGCCGTGTTGCGGACGTCGACTTTGTCGACACGGCTACCGCAGCGGGAACTTAAGGTCTTTCCCGAAGCTCAGGCCGGACACCTTGCAGTGGGTGCGAAGGGCCTGTCTCAGTTGGTCTTGGCTAATGTTCTTGCTGATCCACCACCCAGACTTGGTCTGCATGACCGGGAGATGAGGGCTGTGAGGATGGATTTCGTTTGGCTTCAGCGAGATAAGCCGTCGTCCTCTGGTGTGAATCGTTGCAAGAGAAACCAGAGCCTCCGGTGCAACAAATGCCGTCATGTCAACGACCCGCCCAAATACCTGGGCCAAAGTATTCGCGGAAAAAGCAACCCCAAGGAACTCGGCGGCGTACTTTCCGCGTTCCGAGATGACGGCATCCAGAATCGGCTGGTGGGACAGCGTGGTGGTAGAAGCAGGTGTGCGACGAACGCTTTCTCCAAGGGTGGATGCGATTTCGTCATCGAGCGCGGAGTGCATGTTCAGCAGGGCTTCAACGAAGGAGATGGGCAAAGACACGAGCACGGTTCGTGCGGAGGATTCGCAGTTCATGATCTCCTCCTGCGCTTCCCGCTGTCTGCTTGAGACGGTTTCCGGTCCGAGTGGTAGAGCGTGATGACGTCTTCGCCATCGACAACTAACTTGGTACCCCGCAAACGTTCTAGTTGCTGGATCTCGTGCCGGCGTCGCTCAATCTCGCGGACTGCGTCCTTGTCGCTGAGAAAGAAAGCATCGTCGGCCACACGCGTCGCCACACTGAGAACCAGACTGACGTCGGCGTTTCGGAAGCCTCGCTGGCGCATCCGTGTCTCGGCATGATGGGTGAAGCGCAGGTCATACATCGTCGTTCTCCTTCGCTTCGTCCGACGGTTCCACCGAACTTGGGACATCGAGGTCGTCGAGCAGCGACATAAGCTCATCGCGCTCCGTTCTACGCTTTGCGAGTTCTTCGTCGGGAATTCGACCGACGATCCATGCGATCCGCTCGGCCGCTTTCTCGTCAACGAGCAAGTCGGCCGGGATTTCCCTTAGCCGCACGTGTCCTCGCAAGAGGGCATACTCGGCATCAGGGTCGCCTCCCGTCAGTTGGGCAATAAGATCGGCGCCGATCCGATACTCGGGCATACCCTCGCTGGTCTTCCAGCCGGTGCCCCGCTCAAACGAGACAGTCTTTGCTTCAACCTGCTTCGCGAAGTGGTCAAGGAAATCGGCGAAAGGGTTATTCTGTGATGGATCGAAACCGAGGTCGAAGGCATCAGGACCGACGTGCTCGCCAAACAGATCACGCTTCCCGATGGAGTCACGCTCCTCCGCCGCGCCGTCCAACGACCGATAGGCGGCATTAGCAAATGAGAAGTGTCCGCCTCCGAGGTCCATAAGCCGTTCGGCAGCGTCCTCTATCTCTGCGACCCGCTCACGTCGCCACGCGAGGCTTCCTTCGGCCAGCAATGTGGCAAACAGCGGCGCCATCACGATCTGCGATTGGATCGGAATGCCATAGATGTGCTGGACCATGTTGAACGCCATGGCTGTCTCTGCATCGAGCATCGTGCGCAAAGGTCGGTAGCCGAACTGCCGGAGAGACGCTTCACGCTCTGCTTCGTCCGTGGGGGGCTTGGAAAGTTCATCAAGGGTGACGCCAAGGGCTTTCGCCAAGCCCTCCGCGACCCGGTCATTGGCGGGATATGTGCCGTCCTTCGTGCTCTCGATGCGCTTGATGGTGGGCAGGCTGACCTTGTTCTTGCCCTTGGTGGCTTCAGCCAGTTGTTCCTGAGTCCAGCGCTTGCGGTCTCGGGAGTGTCTAAGTGCGCCCGGATGGATTGCAGTGGTCATGATTGAGCCTCCTAGTCTCTGGAGGGAATATGATGCCTATTTTTTGTCCAAACCAGCATCATCTTAGATTAATGATACTAATTTTGCTGGTTATCAGGTGTCTCCGCTCGCCATGGAACGAGCCAAAAGGATCTTCATTATGAGCAAGAAATCCAGCTTTCGCCGACTTGGCGCTGCTCGTGATACTTCTCGGTATCAATCTGAGCCAGCAGTCTCTCAGGGGACCGTGACCGATCCCACCCGCGTCATCTCCATTGCGCGGGCCTGGCTCGGCACGCCCTACCACGACCAGGCGAGCCTGCGCGGCGTCGGCTGCGACTGCCTCGGGCTGGCCCGGGGCGTCTGGCGCGAAGTCATCGGCCCCGAGCCGTTCCCGATCCCGCCCTACAGCCGGGATTGGGGCGAGACCGGACCGCGCGAGGTTCTCGCCGAGGGCGCACGGCGCATGATGATCGAGGTCGAACCCTCGTATGCCGGTCCCGGCGCGCTGGTCCTCTTCCGAATGAAGCCCCGCGCCATCGCCAAGCATGTCGGGATCCTGACCGCGCCCAACAGCTTCCTCCACGCCTATGAGCGGCTCGGCGTAATCGAAGAGCCGCTCACGCAATCCTGGCACCGGCGCATCGCCTTCGTATTCCTCTTCCCGGAAAAGATCTGATCCACCATGGCAACTCTCGTTCTCGGCGTGGCTGGCGCTGCCATCGGCGGCAGCATCGGCGGGGCCATCCTTGGCGTGAGCGCGGCGACGATCGGCGGCTTCGTCGGCTCCGCCATCGGTTCGGTGGTCGACAGCTGGATCATCTCCTCGCTAGCGCCGACCCAGCGGATCGAAGGCCCGCGCCTCGACAGCCTGCGCATCACCTCTTCCACGGAAGGTGCGGTCATTCCACGCGTCTACGGACGCATGCGCATGGGCGGCAACATCATCTGGGCGACGGATTTCCGCGAAGAGGTCAACACGACCACGCAGGGCGGCGGCAAAGGTGGCGGCGGCGGCAAGGTCAAGACCACCGAGTACCTCTACTATGCATCCTTCGCCGTGGCCGTGTGTGAAGGTCCAATCACCGGGATCGGTCGCATCTGGGCCGATGGCAAGCTGCTTGATACTGCCGGGATCACCTGGCGCTGGTATCCGGGTGACGAGACACAGACGGCCGATCCATTCATTTCGGCCAAGATGGGCGCGGCTCGCACGCCCGCCTATCGCGGTACCGCCTACGTCGTCTTCGAAGAGCTTCCGCTCGGGAACTACGGCAACCGCCTGCCGCAGCTCTCCTTCGAAATCTTCCGTCCGCTCGCCGACCCCGACACCGCTGAGGGTTTGACGAAGGCTGTCACGATGATCCCGGCCTCCGGCGAGTTCACCTACGCCACCGAGGGCATTCGCAAGGGGAGCAGCGGCGAGCAAACGCCCGAAAACCTCAATGCACTCTCGGACACAGCCGACATGATGGTCGCGCTCGACCGGCTGCAGGCCATGGCGCCGAAGGTCGAAAGTGTCAGCCTGGTCGTCGCCTGGTTCGGCACCGATCTGCGCGCCGGGGAGTGCCAGATAAGGCCCGGCGTCGAATACGCGGAGAAGACCACGAGCCCGAAGACGTGGAGCGTGAACGGCGTCAGCCGGGCCACTGCCCATCTTGTCAGCCGCGACGACAAGGATCGGCCCGTATACGGGGGCACGCCTGCGGACTTTGCAGTGGTGCAGGCAATCAAGGAGATTAAGGCGCGTGGGCTGCGGGTGACTTTCTATCCGTTCCTGCTGATGGACGTGCCGCCGGGCAATACGCTGCCGAACCCTTACAGCGACAACGCCGCCGAAACAGGCCAGCCGGCCTTCCCTTGGCGCGGCCGCATCACCTGTTCTCCGGCTGCAGGTTTTGCTGGATCGGTCGACAAGACCGCCACGGCTGCCGCGCATGTGGCCGCCTTCTTTGGTAGCGCCGACACGTCCGACTTCGCCGTCTCTGGTGAGACAGTCTCCTGGACCGGTGCCGCCGGTGACTGGGGGCTCAGGCGCATGGTGCTGCACTACGCCCATCTCTGCGCGGCTGCGGGCGGGGTCGACGCCTTCCTGATCGGCACAGAAATGCACGGGCTGACCACAATCCGCTCGGGCGCCAGCACTTATCCGGCAGTGCTGGCCTTGCGCGATCTGGCGGCCGACGTTCGGTCCGTCCTCGGGGCCGGAACGAAGCTCAGCTATGCGGCCGACTGGTCGGAATATTTCGGGCACCAGCCGGCAGACGGCTCCGGCGACGTCTATTTCCACCTCGATCCGCTCTGGGCCGATCCCGAAATCGACTTCGTCGGCATCGACAACTACATGCCGCTGTCCGACTGGCGCGATGGCTTCGAGCATCTCGACGCGGAGAACGGCTGGCCCGCGATCTATGACCGCGCCTACCTGCAGGCAAACATCGCGGGCGGCGAAGGCTTCGACTGGTTCTATGCCTCCGACTTGGATCGGTCTTCGCAGGTGCGGACACCGATCACCGATGGCGCTGCCGGCAAGCCATGGGTCTTCCGCTACAAGGATCTCCGCAGCTGGTGGTCCAACCCGCACTTCGATCGTCCCGGTGGGGTGGAGAGCGCTACTTCGACTGTTTGGGTGCCGGAGCTGAAGCCCATCCGCTTCACCGAACTCGGCTGCCCGGCTATCGACCGCGGCACCAACCAGCCGAACGTTTTCTTCGACCCGAAGTCTTCCGAGAGCTTCGTGCCGCATTTCTCGCGGGGCTGGCGCGACGACGCCATCCAGCGCGCCTATCTCGAGGCGACCTATTTGTTCTGGAGCGATGGGGTGAACAACCCGGTGTCGTCGATCTACGGCGACCGGATGGTGCATGTCCCCGAATGCGCCGCCTGGACGTGGGACGCACGGCCATATCCGTTCTTCCCCGAGCTGACCGACGTCTGGACGGACGGACCGAACTGGCGGCTCGGGCACTGGCTGACCGGCCGTCTCGGGGCTGTATCGCTGGCCGCGCTTGTCCGCCATCTTTGCCTGCGCGCCGGGATGCCAGAGGACAGGATCGACGTCTCCGGCCTCTGGGGCGCGATCGAGGGCTACGCCATCGGCGCGCTCGAAAGCCCGCGCGCCTCGATCACCACGCTGTCGCGCCACTTCGGCTTCGATGCCGTCGAGACCCAGGGCGTGATCCGCTTCCTGATGCGCGGGCGGGCTGCGGTCGCCAACGTGACGGCGGACGATCTAGTCGCCGTGCGCGAAGGCGACGTGCTCGAACTCACGCGGGGCCAGGAGACAGAGCTGCCGCAGGCATTGAAGTGGCAGGTGGCCCGCGCCGACGAGGATTACGACGCCGCACTCGTCGAGGCCCGGCGCATCACCGTGGATACGAGCCGCATCGCCTCCGAGAGCTTCCCGTTCGCCGTGCCGCCCGAGGAGGCCGAGCGGCGCTGCCGTCGCGCGCTCATGGAAGCATGGACCGGCCGCGAGAGCGCCGTCTTCCGCCTGCCGCCGTCGCGGCTGGCGCTCGATCCGGCCGACGCCATCACGCTGGTTCATGACGGGCGTGGGGTTTCGCTGCGCCTCGTCACGACCGCTGACACGGAGTCACGGAGCATCGAGGCTCTCCGCCAGGACCGGGAAGCCTACGATCTGCCGCCCGGTGCTCCACGTCCCACAGGGCTATCCAAGGCCGTTGTCTTCGGCGCGCCAGAGGCGGTGTTACTCGATCTGCCGCAACTGACCGAGGACCAGCCTGCGCACAGACCCTTCGCCTCAGCACATGCGGTGCCATGGCCGGGGCAGATGGCCGTTTTCCGGAGCCCTTCAAACGACGGCTTCGAACTGCTGACGAGCTTTGGAACACGAGCGCGCATCGGCGTCCTGGCGTTCGAATTCTGGTCGGGGCCAACCTCGCGCTTCGATCTCGGCAATGCGCTAGTGGTCGATCTGCTGGCGGGCACGCTCGAGAGCGTCACTGACCTGACACTGTTCGGCGGCGCCAACGCGATTGCCATCGAGAGCGCACCGGGCGTCTGGGAGATCGTACAGGCGGGATCGGCCGAGCTCACCGCGCCGGGCCGATATCGCCTGACGCGGCTCCTGCGCGGCCAGCGCGGCACTGAGGGCGCTATGGGTAATCCGGCGCCCGCTGGCGCTCGGGTCGTCGTACTCGACGGGAGCATCGCGACTCTGCCGATTGCTGAGGCTGACCTTGGCATTCCGTGGAACTGGCGTATCGGCCCGGCAAGCCGGCCCGTGAGCGACGAGACCTTTATTGCGCAGAGCTTCACGCCAGAGGGCGCCGGTCTTCGCCCGTTCTCGGCCGCCCATATCGAGCAGCCGTGGCGCACGGCTCGCGCACCTGGCGATCTCACCATCCGCTGGACGCGCCGGTCTCGCGCCCTTGCGGCCGACAGTTGGGGCGCTTTGGAAGTGCCGCTCGCCGAGGAACTGGAAGGATACGAAGTCGAAATCCTCGACGGCGCGACGGTGAAACGCGTGCTGAGTACCGGCACGACGAGCGTCACCTACACCGCCGCGCAGCAGTCCGCCGACTGGAGCGCACTGCTGGGGTCCGGCGAAACACTCACCGTCCGCATATTCCAGCTCTCGGCGCTTGTGGGTCGGGGTGCACCGAAGACCGTCACGCTCACATTCTGAAAGCCTCTCATGTCCGACGCCACGACCCATCTGCTGCTGCCCTACATCCTGGCGGCGCAGGCCCAGAAGCACGTCACCCATAACGAGGCGTTGCGGCTCCTCGACGGGCTCGTGCAGCTCTCGGTCCTTGATCGCGACATGACCGCACCGCCCGGCAGCCCGGCGGACGGCGACCGTTACATCGTAGGGTCCAGCGCGTCGGGCGACTGGGCCGGCTGGGACCTGAATGTCGCGCTCTGGACCGACGGCGCCTGGCTGCGCCTGCCGCCTCGGACCGGCTGGCGGGCCTGGATCGAAGACGAGAACGTGTTGCTCGTCTATGATGGGTCGAGCTGGATCGGGACCACGCCGACGGCGCTGCAGAACCTGGAGTTGCTCGGGATCGGCACCACGGCGGACGCGGCTAATCCGTTCTCCGCCAAGATCAACGCCGCGCTCTGGACAGCCAGGACCGTCGGCGAAGGCGGAACCGGCGATCTCTTTTACACGATGAACAAGGAATCGGCCGGCGACGACCTCGGGCTCACGCTCCAGACCGCCTATGTCACGAAAGCGCTGCTTGGGCTCTTCGGCTCCGACAAGATCCGGCTCGCGGTCTCTGCGGACGGCAGTAGTTTCTTCGACGGGTTCATTGTCGATAACGCCAACGGCGTGGTCGACCAGCCGCGCCTGCCGCGCTTCAAAGGCTATACGAACTACGACAACTACGTCGCCGTCGACACCTGGACGAAGATCGGCATCAACAACACCGACTACAACGACCAGGGTGCCTTCGACGCCGACAACAACTGCTTCGTGGCGCCGGTTGCCGGCACCTACCTCTTCGGCGCCACGCTCCTCTACAAAATGAACTCCAGCACGACGGCGCGCATGCGCAGCCGGCTGGTTCTCAACGGCTCCACCGAGATCAGGGGCTCCTTCGGCGAAATCTCGGGAACCCACCTCTCGGAGGCTACCGCGCTCTGGCTCCAGACGATGGCGACGCTCAGTGCCGGTGACACGGTCGAGCTGCAGGGCACGTTCCGCGTCGCCGATGGCTATTTCGCAGCCGATCACACCTCGTTCTGGGGTGCGAAGGTCGGCTGATGAGCGGGAAAGGAGAAATGATGACACCACCCCGTTCCGATCAAGGCTTCGTTCGCATTCCAGAGGGTGAGTTCGAGGCGATGCTGGCGCGCGCTGCCGAGGAAGGCGCCAAACGTGCGCTCGCCGACGTCGGGCTCGAGGGCAAGGAGGCGGCCCTCGACATCCGCGACATCCGATCGCTGCTTGAATGCATCCGGCTCGTGCGGCGGACGGCGGTGCAGACCTCCGTTCGGATGATCACCACCGGGATCATGCTGGCGCTGCTCGCGGGCATCGCAATCAAGCTCAAGATCTTCGGCGGCACTCCGTAGCCGCACCAACCGATCCGATCGACCAACCGCACCCGCCCTCGAGGCGGGTTTTTCGTATCCAGCATTCAAGAGGAGAACCGTCCCATGAGCACAGCCAAGTTCCGGCGCTGCCATGACGTGACCAAGACGTGGGAGGGCGGATGGTCCGACCACCCCGCCGATCCCGGCGGCAAGACGATGTATGGCGTGACCGAAGCCGTGTACCACGCCTGGCTGCGCCAGCACGGCAAGCCGCTCCGGCCGGTTCGCCAGATCACCCCAGCCGAAGCCGAGCAGATCTACTTCGAGCAGTATTGGGTGCCCAGCGGCGGGCCAAGGCTGGCAACCGGCGTCGATCTTGCCACCTACGATGCGTCGGTGAACTCCGGCGTCTCGCGCGGCCGCAAATGGCTGCTCGCTTCGATCGGCGGGCCGGACCATGAGACGGTAAAGCGCATCTGCGCCACCCGTCTCAGCTTCATGCGGTCGCTGAAGATCTGGAACACCTTCGGCCGCGGCTGGGCCCGTCGTGTGGCTGATATCGAAGCCAAGGGCGTGGCCTGGGCACTGACGGCCGCCAACGACAACAGCGATCTGGTCAAGCAGCAACTGGGTGACGAGGCGGACAAGGCGCGCTCACAGGCAGGTAAGCAGACCGGGGCAGCGGCCGGCGCTGGTGGCGGCGGCGCGATCTCCCTCGATCAGGGGGCGCAGCTCGGCGATTGGATCCTCGCGGGCATCGCCTTCGTCGCATTCGCGGCGCTCGCCTTCCTCATCATCCGCGCGGTGATCAACACCCACCGCGCCACCGCCTATGCCCGGGAGGCCGCAAATGCTTAGTTCCCTTGCTCCTGTTCTTGTCAGCCTTGGCGCGCCCATTCTCGGCTCGATTCTGCGCACAAACGTCGGGGGCGTTGCTGGCGAGGCCTCGGCGCTGGTGATTGAGGCCCTCGCAAAATCCTTCGGTGTACAGCCGACGCCAGAAGCCGTGAAAACCGCGATCGAGGCTGATCCGAAAGCGGCCACCAAGGTGCAGGCGATCGAGCGCGAACGCAGCGCCGAGTGGGTTGCCTATCTCACGATGGCGACCGCGCAGCGCGACCACCTGCTGGACCGGGAGGACAAGCGTGGCAGCGTTTTCTCCTGGGGATGGCGTCCCGCGATGTCGTGGATGTTGCTGTTCCTCTGGTGCTGGAACGGCGTGATCCTACCCGTTGTCAACGCCACCGCCGGCACCTCAATCGCGCCGATCCCATGGGAGCACCTGCTCGGTTTCGCCGGCCTCTGGCTCGCGATCTATGGCGGCGGTCACACGATCAAGTCGGTGTTGGGACGATAGCTGCGCACAGCCGACGAGTGCGAGAGGTCTTCTACTGCATTCAAAATATGGGGGAGCCGTATATAACCGGCGGTGGCGGGGGCCGAGGTGGCATGGCGCGACGGGTCCAGGTGGTGCAATATCTCCATGCCGAAACCTCGTCCGACACTCTTCCTCGAGCCTATCTGGACGGCGGCGCTGGATCTCAAGCGCGCGCGGCAGCGAGTCCGCCGCGCCCCTTCATCTCCGTCACCCTCAGCGGCTCCATTCGACGACTGCACACACGCTCAAGAGCCACTCCACCAATGGTAGCCGCCGGCGACAAAGACGTAACGTGCGGCTTTTCCGATGGACACGAGTATGAGGAAACGAAGCAGATCGACCCGCAGTGCTCCAGCCACGACGGTCAGCGGATCGCCAATGATCGGCAGCCAGGACAAGAGTAGAGACCACACGCCATAACGTCGGTACCAATCCGATGCACGGCCAAATGATCGGTCGCCGATCGGAAACCAGCGGTGGTCTCGAAACTCCGAGAAGAACCTGCCGAGCGCCCAGTTCACCAACGAGCCGAGCACATTGCCTGCCGTTGCGACGCCCACAAGGGCGACAAGGTTAGCATGCCCCATTGCTAGAAGCGTCAGCAGCGCTACCTCGGACGATCCTGGCAGGAGGGTCGCCGACGTGAACGCGCTTACGAAAAGGGCAGCATATGCGACAAGATCAGTTCCGATGTTCGCAACCAATGCCGTGCTGCCTCAAAGTTCGCCATACTTGCCCCCTGCTCATCGATGACTGTCTATAACGCTCAGCGGGACTCTCGAATCTGGAGGTTCATGTCGTCGTGCCTGGCGCGGATTCGCGGAGGCCATTGGCTCTGGATGAACGCGAGCACGGCCCGGATTTCCTCATCAGTCAGCACGTCGGCATAGGCCGGCATGTCGCTGTCATAACCGGGAACGATGGCGGCGACACCATCCTTGACGATGCGGAAAAGCACCTCGTCCGCATGGTGCCATGTGTGGCCGGTTTCGTCATGTGGCGGCGCTGGCAGTCGGCCATCGGCGCGACGCGTTTGCCAGTCGGGCTGCCCCTCCAGGCTGGCTCCATGACAGGCTGCACAGTTGTCGCGGTAGATCTGTGCGCCTAATTCAACCTGACGCGCATCATTGGAATTGCTGGACCCCACCAGTTCCCGACCGACGTCAGTGAACAGAGTGATGAAAGCCACCAGCACGATGGCGGCGGCAATTCCGACGAAGATCCTCGTTAGCTTCATCAAGTCCACTGCCTGTGCGACATCTGACCACCACCATGTATCCTCCGGAGGAGACCGGCACTTTCGCACTGACCGGCGGTGGCCGTGTTGGCGGACATAAAAGGCACTCCGAAGTCGGGCGCCGGAGCTGTCCCGCTCCGGCGCCGAACTGCTTACTGGTTTGATCCGCCGTAGACGATGCCGTTCGGGCGGTCGCCGACCGGGACGGTCTTGACGACGTCCTGGCTCGCCACGTCGATGATCGACACGGTATCGTCGGCAATGTTGGTCACGAACACGAATGCCCCGTCAGCCGATGCCGAGACGCCGTGTGCGCCGCCTCCTGTGGTGATCGTCTTGACCACTTTGCCAGTTGCGGTCTCGATCACGGAAACCGTATCGTTCGGCTCCGCCTCGGTGCCCTGGTTGGCCACATAGACGTAGGCACCGTCGGAGGTGGCGAACATCTGGATCGGGTTCGGCCCGACGTCGATCCTGTTCGTCACCTCGCGGGATGCGGTGTCGATGACTGCCACCCGGTTCTCGTCTCGAAGAGAGACGTAGACCTGATCGCCCGAGGGGGTGAACCCGACTTGGACCGGCGCTGAGCCCACCGGAATGCGCGCAAGCTCCGTCAGGTCCTGGGTGTCTATGACGGAGACCGAGCCGTCCTCGACATTGGCGACATAGAGCTCGCTCTGATCCGGGCTGAGGCGCAGCCCATGCGGAAAGGCTCCGGTCGCGATGCGCTCGATGACCTGAGCCTTTGCGAGATCAACGACTACGATCTCGTTCCCGCCGGACAGGGAAACATAGGCACGTCCGGTGCGATCGGCGACGACATGCGCAGGATGCGCCCCGACCTCCACAGTGGCGACAGGTTGCGATAGTTGCTGTGGGTCGAGCACCACCAGAACCCCTCCGCCCGCTTCGGCCTCGGCATGTGCATCGTCAGCCGATCCGTGAGCGTGATCGGAGACAGGGCTCCCGACCGCAAGCAGCAGATTCCCGTCCGGCGTCAGATCGACATTGTGTGGCGATACGCCGATCTGAACGGTCGCGACAGAACCGGTGCCGAGATCGATGGAGCTGATCGAATTGCCGCCCTCGTTGGCGGAGTACACGGTTCCATCCGTCTGGAGAAAGCCGGCAGGCTCCTGGCTGGCGTTCGCCTCCAGCCATGCCTGCATTTCGGCGATCTCACGCTCCTGTGCTTCGATGATCTGCGCCGCCAACTCTCTCGTTTGCGGGTCATCTCCGTATTGCTGCACGATCTTCGCCATGTCGATCGCACCCTGATGGTGCGGGATCATGCCCCGGACGAAGGCGACGTCCGGGTCTTCGGCCATGACGCCCTCCATCATCGGCCCGTGCATTTCGTCCATCGCATCGACATAGGCCTGGGTGAAGTCGGCGACATCCGTATCGGCTGTCTCCGGCTCTCCGCCTTTGGGTGCGGCCATCTCACCGTGCATCATTCCGGCCTGCATCATCTGCTGCATGGCGCTCATGCACGCCTGGGGCATGGTCTCCATCATGGCCCGGCACTCCTGCGGCATGTCCTGAATCGAAGGCATCTGTCCCGAAGGGGACATGGGAGCAGGAGCCCGTTCCTCCTGAGCTTGCGGCGTCTCGGGGTGGTGGCCGTCATGCTCTGCCTGCTGGGCCAGAGCAGTGCCGGAGACCCCCATCAGGAGAGTGGCGGAAAGGGCAATTATTGTTCGGTACATCATTGTGCATCCTTTGGCGCCGGACAAACGCCTCACATCCTCGGACGTGCGCTTTCCGGCTTCATCTGATCGTCGGTTGCTGGAGCAGCCGGGAACGAACAGCTCCCGGCCGTGCTTCACTACGCAATCGTGGTCAGACGCGGTGGCCTCAGGATGCCTGAAGGATTTCGGCCCAGATCGCTGGGTTGAATGCGAAGGGGCGGTTCCCCGTCCAACGTTGGCAATGCCGGCATTGGATCGGGAAGCAGGGCAAGAAAGGTGCAGACTTGGCCGCAATCCAGATCTGGCGCTGCTTCAGGGTGACAGCATCGTTCGTCCGCAACCTCGCTGCGGTCGTCGGAAGGCGAATAGACGTCCTGCTGCGCGCTGGCAACGGCCTGATCCTGGTGCGTGGCGTGCGTGCTTGAACTGGCATGTGCCGTTCCCAGGACAGCGAACGCGCTGAAGACGAGCAGCAGGAGTCCGGTCAGGACCTGGCGCAGCCAGTCCTTTTTCGAGCAGAACGCCGCAGTCGAGCTCCTGCTCATGGCGTGGCTTCCTTCACGCACCGGACGATTGCCAGGCACCGGATGACATCCGTGCGCCCGCCAGCATCCAAGCTCAGCCAGCCTGAGCTGCTGACAGGGGCAGGTTCTGCCCCGCGGGCCCCACTCTGGATCGAACTGGTGGCAATCGGATGAATCATGAGCAGCGTTTTCTCAGATCTCCTGCGCGCCACGGAAACGCCCGAAGATCTTCTGGTCGGCTGAAGCGAACAGAAATACCTCGTAGGGCTCGGCAGTCACGCCCGCGAAGTCCATGCCGGGCGACCCGGCCGGCATTCCGGGAACCGCGAGGCCCGTGGCCGCCGGCCGCTCGGTCAGGAGACGCTGAATCGCTGCAGCTGGAACGTGGCCTTCAACGACATAGCCGTCCACTTCGGCCGTGTGGCACGAGTAAAGCGCCGGGGGTACGCCGAGCCGCTGTTTGAAGGCGTCCATGTTCGGAGTTTCAACGATCCGCACTGGAAATCCCGCAGCCTCGATATGCTCGGCCCACCCGGTGCAGCAGCCGCAGCTCGGGTCCTTGGTAACGGTCACGAGTGGCAGGCTTCTGGCATATCCTGTCAACGGTACTGAAAGCAGAACAGGTATCGAGCCAAGACCCGCCAGGAAGGCACGCCGGCTGATCGCATGGTCATTTTGCATCTTTGGTCCTCACGAACGCCGCCGACAACCTCAGCGGAAGAATACATACTTGATCAATGCTGCGACGGTGAGGAGCGCAAGCACCAGAAGCAGGAGGCCCCAGAAGCCCATACCCCACATCATGCCGCGGGACATCATCTCGTGCATGGCGAGCTTCCTGTTGGCGATGACTGGCAGATATTAGCACAAGCAGTTGCCCCCGAACTTGAGGCAGCGCAAGGAAGGCATACTTTGCTGGAGACGAACACGGCGTCGTGAGCCGTATCGTAGCCGTAGTGCCGGACAGCTTCTTTGCTCACCTCGGTCTCCTACAATTTCGTGGCACGCAGCCGGGACGCGTTTGCGATGACGCTCACCGACGACAGAGCCATGGCCGCGGCGGCGATGATCGGCGAGAGGAGAATGCCGAAGAACGGGTAGAGGATCCCCGCCGCCACCGGGACGCCAAGCGCATTGTAGATGAAGGCGAAGAACAGGTTCTGGCGGATGTTGCGCATCACTGCCTGCGACAGCCGCCGCGCCCGCACGATGCCGACAAGATCGCCCTTCAGCAGGGTGACGCCCGCGCTCTCCATCGCCACATCGGTTCCGGTGCCCATGGCAATGCCGACATCCGCGGCTGCCAGCGCCGGCGCATCATTGACCCCGTCGCCGGCCATCGCCACGACCTCGCCGGCCGCCTTGTGCCGCTGCACGACCTCGCTTTTCTGATCGGGCAGGACCTCCGCCTCCACCTCGTCGATGCCGAGTTGACGTGCGACGGCCTTTGCCGTCGTCCAGTTGTCGCCGGTGAGCATGACCACACGGATGCCCTGTGCTTTCAGCGCAGCCAGCGCCTCCGGCGTCGATGCCTTGACCGGATCGGCGATTGCAAAGATCGCCGCAACCTGTCCGTCCACACCCATGAAGATTGCGGTCGCGCCGTCCTCGCGCAGCCTGTCCGCCTCGTCGGCCAGCGGCGCGACATCGACCCCCTGTTCGGCAAGGAACTTTGCATTGCCAAGCGGGATGCGCTTGCCTTCGACCACTCCTAGCGCGCCCTTGCCGGTGGGCGAGTCGAAATCCGCGACTGGCGCCGTTGTGATTCCGCGCTCCTCCGCCGCGCGCATAATGGCGAGGGCCAGCGGATGCTCGCTCGCCCGCTCCACGCTTGCGGCAAGGCGCAGCACCTCCTCCTCATTGAAGCCCGGCGCCGCAACGATGGCGGTTACGGCGGGTCGGCCCTCCGTGAGAGTACCAGTCTTGTCCACGATGATCGTGTTCACCTTCTCCATATGTTCTAGCGCCTCGGCGTTCTTGATCAGAACGCCATTTTGAGCGCCGCGCCCGACGCCGACCATGATGGACATTGGCGTCGCAAGGCCGAGAGCGCAGGGACAGGCGATGATGAGGACGGAAACAGCTGCGATAAGACCGAAGGAGAAGCGCGGCTCCGGGCCCCAGATCGACCAGGCGATGAAGGCAAGGACCGCGACGAGGATCACTGCCGGCACGAACCAGCCCGATACCTGGTCGGCGAGGCGCTGGATGGGTGCGCGGCTGCGCTGCGCCTCGGCGACGAGCTGGACGATCTGCGACAGCATGGTGTCCCGGCCGACCTTGCGCGCTTCAATCACCAGCGCGCCGGACTGGTTAATGGTGCCGCCAATCGCCCTCGAACCCACCTCCTTGGTCACCGGCATGGACTCGCCGGTCACCATCGACTCGTCGACGGCGCTGCGGCCTTCCAGGACTTCGCCGTCCACCGGCACCTTCTCGCCGGGCCGGACCCGTAGGCGGTCGCCGACATGAACGCCGTCGAGTTGAACCTCTTCCTCGGTGCCATTATCACGAATTAGCCGCGCGGTCTTGGGCGCGAGATCGAGTAGCGCCCGGATCGCGCCACTGGTGCTCTCGCGGGCGCGCAGCTCCAGCACCTGCCCGAGCAGTACCAGCACCGTGATGACCGCCGCAGCCTCGAAGTAGACCGCGACCGAGCCATCCTGTTGGCGGAAAGCATCCGGGAAAATGCCGGGCGCGAGCGTCGCCACCAGGCTGTAGACCCATGCTGCACCTGTGCCCATGGCGATCAGGGTGAACATGTTGAGATTGCGCGTGACCAAAGATTGCCAGCCACGCTCGAAGAACGGCCATCCCGCCCAAAGGACGACGGGCGTCGCGAAGATCAGTTGCAGCCAATTGGAGGTGCGCTGGCCGATATAGTGGCTGAGCCCAAGAAAATGACCGCCCATCTCCAGGACAATTACCGGAATCGTCAGCGCCAGCCCAATCCAGAAGCGCCGCCGCATGTCGATCAGTTCAAGGTTGGGCTCAGCCTCGAGACTGACCAGCACCGGTTCCAGCCCCATTCCGCAGATGGGGCACGAACCCGGGCCGATCTGCCGGATCTCCGGATGCATGGGGCAGGTGTAGACCGTCCCCTCGGGAACGGGCTCCGCCTTGGCCGCGGCGGCGGCCGGGTCGAGGTAGCGTTCAGGTTCGGTCAGGAACTTCGAGCGGCATCCCGCCGAGCAGAAGTAATAGGGTCGACCGGCGTGCTCTGCCTTGTGCTGCGTTGTGTGAGGATCGACCATCATGCCGCAGACCGGATCCTTCACCCGATGCGCTGTGTCGGCCGGAGCCGCAGCCGTGCCGTGTGGGTGCTCCGGTCCGTGATGGTGGCCCGAGTGGTCGGGGCCGTGTTCGTGATGATGTCCCGACCGGTGATGCTCGCCGCTGCTCGGTGAGTCATTGTCCTTTGAGGCACCCGCGGAGAGCTGGTGTTGGTCTTTGCTCATGTTGGCCATCATGTACCTCGTCCGGGAAGTGCCCGAGAATCGTCATTATTCAGCGTGCGCCTTCCCATCGCTGGAAGGTCAAGAGTAAATCGCAAGGCGGAAGCCGTTGCCGTGACGGTGACGAAGGACATTCCGCTCTTCCGGTTCTGCCTGCGCAGCGTTTCTGGACGTACCTTCGAATGTGTAGTGTCGATCTCGGCAGCGCCTTCCGCAATGCCAGGCAGTCTTCTGTCGGAGCCGCCGAAGCCTCGAGCTCCGGCGGCCGACATGCTTACTGCTGACCCGCGTTCTCCTCGACCCAGGCGGTCATGTCCTCGATCTCCTGACGCTGGGCGTCGATGATCTCCTGTGCGAGCGCTTTCGACTGCTCGTCATCACCGTATTGGAGTTCGACCTCAGCCATGGCGATGGCGCCCGTATGATGCGCGATCATCCCGCAGTGGAAGGCGAGATCGGGGTCTTTGATGGTGTGGGTGGCCATCATCGGGCCGTTCATCTCCATCATGGCCTGCATGGAGGCCCGTTGGGCCTCGTCCATGCCTTCCATGCTTCCCATCATGCCGGACATATCCATGCCTTGCATCATGTCCGGCATAGCGGACTGCTGGATAGCATCCCGGCAGCCCTGTGGCAGGATCGACAGATCGGCCGTCTGGTCCTGCAGGCCTGCCTGGCCGTGCATCCCTCCTTCTTGCGCGAGGGCGGCGGGAGCAGCGAGTAGGAAAGCAAGCATTGTGGCTACTTCGATTTTACGCATGAGAGTTCTCCTTTGATGTAATTGGCTCTGTTGGAATCAGGCGGCCATCTTCCGGCAGCTCTCGGCGCACCGGCGACATGCATCGACGCATTCCTGCATGTCGCCGATCTGTTCACAGCTCCGGGCGCACTCCTCGCAGACTTCTGCGCAGACTGCGCAGGTGCGTTTGTGAAGGTCGGTGCCCATCAGCATGAAACTTGCCGCGGTCCGGCAGATCTCGGCGCAGGCAATCATGAGCCGGAAGTGACCTGGCTCGACGTGCTGGCCGCCTGCCTCCAGGCAGTGGTTCATGGCTGTGCTGAGGCAAACGCTGTGACAGCGCAGGCATTCGTCGATGCAGCTCTGCATTTCAGGGGACATCTGGTGCATTTGAATTCTCCAATTCGGAATTTTGGGGTTGAGAAGCGGCAAGCGCCGCGCCGACGCTCACTGCTGTCGGAGACGCATGGCGTCTGCCTCGGATCGACCGATCGCTTTCCCCAGCCGTATCTGGTTCGGAGACACGCTGATGCCTTGTTTCAGGTCAGGCGTGATCTCGACGGAAGACGATCAGATCAGACCAGATCACGGTCGTGGAGGACGACGTAGCCCGTCGGGACCAAGCCCGTTCAGGAGCGAGACAAGAACATGAGATTTAGCCCCTGCGCCCCATGGCCAATCCGGGCACGGAGACTCGCTTGGCAGCAGTGCCGACAGACAGGCTTCTCCGCAGCAGGCAGGAGTCGCATCCCCTGTGCCATGCTTTTCGCTGACCATCGATGGATGTGCGTGGCTTTGCTCCGACTCGGCAGCAGCGTCGTCCGCGACAGGCGGTGCTCCGGCAGGAGCATCGGTATGGACATGCATGTGTGGCAGAAGGCCTTGGGCAGCTACCGCATGGGTCAAGAACATGGCGACCGCCAGAAGCGTAACGATGTTCGAAAGCTTCTGCCAGACTGACGCAGCTTTCGCGCTGGCGGCTGGTCGTTCCATAGCGAGGCAACGACGATGGAGAAGACTTGTTCCAGCACAACCGGTAATGTGACTACTGGTGCCCGATACTAGTTCGCCGGGCGCAGCTCGGGCCTGCTGCAAGGGAAGACGTCACGGCGGGATCGGTCCAAGCGTCGGCAGAAAAGGTTAAATGGCAGTCATGGCGCAGTCCTCTGATAATACTCAGCACAGCGGAAGCTCCGGCCGTCCGTACTTGATGTTCTGGATCAACATGGCTCTCGGCCTCTTGGTCATGTATGTCGTGATGTTCTCGATGATCGATGGGCTGCACGATTTCCGGAACAACCTCAACATGTTCTATATGGCGGTGACCATGTGGGCGCCGATGGGAATCTTCATGCTGGCTACGATGCCCGGCATGTTTCCAAGGAAGGCACTCAATATCGCTCTCCACGGCCTGTTTATCGCCCTGACGATTGCGTCTTTCGCCGCCACGCGCTCACAAGCGCTGATCCACGACCGCCAATTCATCGACTCGATGATCCCACATCACTCGGGCGCCATTCTCATGTGCCGAGAGGCGGCGCTGAGCGATCCAGAGTTGGTCGCTCTGTGCGAAGAGATCATCGAGGCGCAGCGATCTGAAATCGAGCAAATGGAACAGATCAAAGAACGCCTCGATTGAATTGGCAGCGGCATAAGCAGAGGAGGATGGGGATAGGTATAGCGTGATGTCGGACGCCAACGAATTAGTCGAGGCCATCACCTGCGTGGGGCGGCGGAGGCATTGGGCCGACGGGGAGAAGCTGAGGATCGTGGTGACGCGCTGTGCTGCGACGATCCATCTCGCTCATCGAGTGGCGCTGATCCGTGCGTACTCGCGCGCCCAGAGAAGGTTGGACATCAGGCCCATTCCCTCCGCCAGACCTGCCGATTGCACTCTATAGTCCGATATTCCCGCCGATGACCGCCTGCCACCAAGTGGCCTAGCGAACCGCCGATTTTCCGCTACAGCCCCGTAATTGCGGCTCATGTCGGAGCGGCTGTGTCGCAGGCTGGGCTTTGCGGCATCCAGCAATGCGGCAACACGGTTTCCACGATATGCACTTGCCTCGGCTAATCGATTCATTCATTCCTATAATAAAAGGAATGTTGTAATGAATGAATCACAAGCTCTCAGAGGGTTCTCTGCAATCGCGCAGGAAGCCCGCCTGCGCATCATCCGCATGTTGGTTACGGCCGGGGCGAACGGGCTTCCATCGGGGGCCATCGCCGAGGCCCTGAATGGTTCATCGCCGCAGCGGGCGTCGTTCCATCTGAAAGAGCTGGAGGCTGCTGGACTGGTTGAGAGCCGACGAGAAGGTAAATCCATTGTTTACAGCGCTATCTTCCCGGCGCTGTCCGAGCTAGTTGCCTTCCTCATGCACGATTGCTGCGGTGGCCACTGCACCTACTGCGATCAGGCCATTGAGCTATTCGCCAAGTGTACTGGGCGCCCAACCTTTTCGGCCGTGGAAGTGGCCTAATGCGCAACTTCCTCGAAACCCGCCAAGTCTGGATCTACTTCGCTGCCGTTGGCCTCGCTGCGCTTGTGGGCGCTATCGTCCCTGGCGCCACGCTTCTCGAGAGCTGGATTAATCCGGCACTTGCCACGATGTTGTTCGTGACTTTCCTGCAAGTGCCCATCGCCGAACTCTGGCGGGCTCTACTCCGTGTCCGCTTTATCGTGACGCTGCTGGCGACCAACTTTTTGGTGGTGCCGTTATTGGTTTGGGGACTGATCCAGTTCCTGCCAAACGAACCAATGATCCGGCTCGGTGTGCTGATCGTCCTGCTGACGCCCTGCATCGACTATGTTGTCACGTTCGCCCACCTGGGACGTGCCGATGCCAAGCTGCTGTTGGCATCGACACCGGCTTTGCTGTTGGTGCAGATGGGGCTGTTGCCGGTCTATCTTCAGGCTTTCTTTGGCGAGTCGGCGGAAGGATTGATCCAGACAGGCCCGTTCTTGCACGCCTTTGTCTGGCTCATCGCCATTCCGCTGGTGTTGGCCGCCTCTCTCGAGCTGTTGTCGAAGAAATCGAGTTTCGTCGAGCGGGGGGTGGCGGCGTTGGGGTTCTTGCCGGTCCCGGCCACGGCCCTGGTTCTCTTCGTCGTCGTGGCCGCCGTCGTGCCCCAGCTAGGGCTGGCATTCCACGGCGCGCTGAGTGCGGTGCCGGTATATATCGCGTTCGCCATTCTGGCGCCGGTCATAGGGTGGATCGCTAGCCGGATTGCCGGCCTTGATGCACCAGCCGGTCGCGCCGTTGCCTTCAGTGCAGCCACGCGGAATTCTCTCGTCGTATTGCCTCTCGCTTTTGCCGTGCCAGGAGCGATGCCTCTTCTGCCTGCAATAATCGTTGCGCAGACCATGGTGGAACTGGTGAGCGAGCTCATCTACATGCGGCTCGTTCCCAGATGGGGAAGATCGAAAGCGGTCTCCATGTAGTCGGATGCCTTTGCCTCAAGCAGAGCAAGATCAGTGTGGCATCTTTGGCTATCATGACTTGATGGCCTTGGCGGGATCGCCGAAAGCCCGAAGTATCCGCCAATAGACACTCAAACCCCGCCGATGAGCGCCGAAAGCCGCAAGCAGCATAGAATTCCTTTAATTCTCAGAGACCTACGGCCATCTCGTAGTGCTCATCTTCGTCGGGCGCTGCCCGCCAGACGCCCATCTACAAGTTATTGAAAATAATAATAAAGCTGACGGGGGGTACAAATCCCCATGGGACGGGTTGCGCACTTCCGTGTGTCGGCTAGTGGGTTTAGGTCGATCTGGTTCTGGCAGTCCCGAATTGGGGAAGGCGCCGAGCTGGCTAAAATCCAACCGCTATCGTGTATAGCGTTGGGCTACAGTTTTGGCGCAACTGTTCAACCGCGCTCGCAAGACATGCGGCGCGAACCGTGCAGCCGGAACTTGCCTGCGGCCCTCTCAAACAGGGTGCTCCCGTGATGACACATTTGGATCGAGTGGGTGCGGCCTTCACGGGAGAAGCATAACCTACCAAGGAGGCAAACCTAACCTAGTCGCGGGCACCTGTAATAAAGCCGATAATTTCGTCGGCGCCGGTTTTGTTGGTCGTAAGGTTGCAGACTATTCGACCGCGTCTGAAAACATATACCCGATCGCTTAGCTCGAGCACCTGCTTCATGTTGTGGCTGACGAGGAGGACCGCCACCCCGCGATCACGCAGGCCACGGATGATGTCGTGAACATGAGCCGTTTCCTGCAGCCCGAGCGCGGCGGTGGGCTCGTCCATGATAATCAGCCGCGATCCCCATCCCGCGGCGCGCGCGATTGCGACGCCTTGGCGCTGGCCACCCGACAATCCACTGACAAGATCATGCACGCCCGGAACGTTCACACCGATTTCGCCAAGCAGATCGGCGGCGCGCGCGGCCATCTTCCGCCGGTTCAGAATGCTCAGTCCGCCAAATCGGACGTGAAATTCTTCCCTGCCGAGAAAAAGGTTCGACAACACGTCCAGATCCTCGGCAAGCGAAAGATCCTGATAAACGGTCTCGATACCGGCGCGTCGTGCGTCGTTTGGTGATTTGAAACTGGTGACGAGACCATCGACCTCGACCGATCCCGCCGACGCGGGATGAGCGCCTGACAGGATCTTCACGAAGGTCGACTTGCCGGCGCCATTGTCGCCCATGATTGCGACGATCTCGCCCGGAGCGATGTGGAAGTTCGCGTCCTGCAAGGCGTGTACGCCATCGTAGTTCTTGGAAATGCCGGACGTGCTCAGCAGAGGGGTCAAGCGGACAACTTTCGCGGACTTATGTGACGGTGCTTGTAGCATGTTCGACACCAAAATTTTTGGGGGGTGATGGCATCGATCGCCATCACCCGTTCGCATTGCGTCAAGTTAGTAGGCGGCCGGAACCTGCTCCACATTTTCCTTCGTAATCACAGGCGTGTCGATCCGGATCGCCTTTTCAACCGTCTTGCCGGCCAGAATGTCCTGGATGGTCTTCAGTGCCACCTCGGCCATGGTCGCTGGGCTCTGATTTATGGTCGCGTAGAGCGTGCCTTCTTGGATGGCACGGCGGGCGTCGGCCGGATAATCGAGCGCCACGAAGAGCACTTCGTCACGACCCTGCGACTTGGCGTATTCGGCTGCGGCGACGAGTTCGGGACCTTGAGCCACGACGGCGTTCAGCTCGCCCTTAGGATACTTGCTGAGCCACCCCTGGATGAGCGCGACCGTCTTGTCGTGCTGCCAGTCATTGGCCTGTTCCTCGACCACCTTGATGCCGGGCGTGGCATCGAAGATCGCGCGCTGCCCCTCGGTCCGGCCAATCTGCGGGCTCGTGCCGAGGATACCGGTCATGAGAGCGACATTTCCGGTGCCGTTCAACGCCTTGACGACCAGTTCAGCCTGAGCCTTGCCCATGGCGACTTCGTCGGCACCCACATTCGCCTTGGCGCCGGAGCCATCGGCGATCTTGTGGCTGTAGGCGATAACCGGAATGCCGGCGTCTGTCGCCTGCTTGACGGTACCAACCAGGCTGTCCGGATCAGCCGGCTGCACGATGATCGCGTCGACCTGCTGGATGCGGAACTGGTCGATGGCGGCGTTCATCTGGGAGATATCGTTACGGCCGTCGACGACGGTAACGTCGAAGCCCATCTCCGCGCCCTTTTCTTCGAAAGACTTGACCGCGACACTGAGCCACGGATCCTGGCCCACATTGTAGATCAGAACGCCGAGTTTCGGCTTGTCCTGAGCCAGTCCAGGGTACGCGCTGGCCGTAAGGGTCAGAGCGGCAATTCCAAATGCACTTGCAATTTTCCTAAAGGACAACAAGGCTACCTCCTGTTTGAATAGCAGATGCACCAGCGCTCCTGCTATCGTTCGGCTCGGGCGGAGGGCGGCCAGGCCATCCGCCCGAGCAATTTCAACTAAGCTTTGCGCCTGCGACGGCTTGCCTCGTAGCCAACGGCTATGAGAACCGCCGCGCCCATGAAGGCCGGCTGCCAGAATGCTGATATGCTGTAGAGCGTCATCGCGTTGTTCAGCACGGTCAGCGCGAAAATGCCGATCACCGCCGAGCTGATTCCGCCCGCACCGCCGCTGAGCGGGGTTCCCCCGATCACCACGGCCGCGATTGAAAGGAGCGCCCAGGTTGTTCCAGCTTGCGGGCTTCCGATGCCGGCAATCGAGGTAAGAAGGATGCCCGCGATCGCTGCCGTCAGGCCGCCCACCGCATAGACCGCGATGATGACCGGATCAACACGCACGCCGGAACGGCGGGAGGCAATCTTGTTGCTGCCAACGGCGTAGATGTGCTGTCCGAACAGCGTGAACCGCAGGAGAAGATACATCGCGAAGATCGTTGCGAGGAAGACCATGCTCGAGGTTGTCAGGCCGCCGATATTGTAGAAGCCAAGTTCGCGCCATGCCTCTGGAAGCGGCGCGATCGGTCTGGCGTTCGTCATGGCAAACATGACGCCGGTTATCACTGCCTGCGTGCCGAACGTCGCGACAAACGGATTGACGCCAATCTTCGAGATGATCGAGCCGTTGACGGAGCCGATCGCAACGCCAAGAACCAGCCCGGCAACGATACCCACTGGCACGCCCATTTGCAGGGACACATAAGCTGCAAGACATCCCGCCGCAGCGGCGGTGGCGCCGACCGAAAGATCGAAACCGCCAGAAATGATCATCAACTGCATGCCGCAGGCGATAACGCCAACCATCGACGCCTGCTGGATGATGTTAAGGAGGTTGGCTGGGCTCCGGAAAACCGGATTGGCGATCGCAAGGCCGATGACGGCCACGACCAGCAGCAGTAACATCGCGCGCTGGACTGCCATCGCAGGTGTTTTGGGTTTCAAGAAGCCGAGAATTGCCACGGGAATATCTGCCCCCTCGAGAGCGACGGCAGACGTGCTCCCTCTCCTGTTTGCACCACGAGCCCTCGCGAGGGCTCCGTTGGCCACAACGTTCATATCAATAACTCCCATCGCCACCCGCAGATTGATCGTGTCGACTGCTTTTTCTTGGGTGTTCGTGAACCTTATTCGACAGCCCTGACGCTACAATTTCGCAGGAACCCCAAATCTGGCGCAAGTAGAAGCGATTCACACGCATACGTGACGCAACGACGCACGGGATGCTCTTCAGCTCGGCCGTCAGCTGTCAGTGATATGGCAAGGTCTATGACGCGCGCATCCGACCCGCACGCGATGCACGTGAGGCCGTGGGAAGGGCATTCAAGCGTGGAGTTCGCCTCCTGGAAGGCGCTAGGGCTGTCAGGCGTCGGGATGCAGTTCGATTGCCATCCAGATCGCGTCGGTGTCGGTCCAGCCGCGATGCCATGGATAGGTGAAGCTCGTAAGGCCATGAACGTTGACGATGGGATCGTGCGTATCGCCAGGCGCCGTGGTGATTTCGCGATAGAGCCTGCTTCCGACCTGATCGGCGAATATCTGGATACGCCCCATGCCCGAAATCTGCGTGTGAATTTCGAGAAAGGGATGCGTATTATGAATCACCGCATCGGTTTTGGCCGGCGCCCACCAGAGATTGAGCTGGATCGTGTAGCTGTGCGTCTCTTCCCGGGGTTCCGGATTATTTGAAAACAGCCACGGATTTACGATGACCTTACCGACCTGGTCATGCGCGGAGATGTAAAGCGGCGTCTTGCGCGGGAATTCCGCCATGCGGTTGCCGAACCAGTCCCAGCCATCAAAGACGAGTCCGCCGAGGTTGGTCGTGTCCGGCACGTCAACGATGGATACACGCTCGGCACGCGCAATGACGCCGTCCCTCAATATTGTCGACTTCCAGGGCGGAACGACGCCAATGTGTTCGCCACCAACGTACAACGGTGTGTTGGAAAGGTTGGTGACGACGCCGGTCGCCCGGAGATCCCGCACAGTTTCGACCAGTTGCGCCTTGACGAAATGACCGTCAAAAGCAAGCGGACGCGATCTGTTGTACGTGGTCATGTCGTCATCCAATCCGTGAGCGGTCAGAAACCCCTGCCCTTCACATATTTCGCGCGCAAGTCTCCGAGGTAGGCGGGAACCGTTATGTCCCACCAGCCGGTGACATGCATGTTGGAATACGGACGTTCGATAGCGCAGATTGCATCGATGACATAGGGCTTGCCGGATTCCATCGCCCTTTTGATCGCGGGACCGATCTCGGCGGCATCGACCACCCGCTCGCCCTCGCAGCCGAGCGATTTTGCGACACCGGCGATATCCGCCATCCAGCTCTTCCCGTCAGGCGTCTTGAAGTTGGTGATGATCTCGCGGTCCTCGCCAAACATATTCAACTGAAGGTTCCTGATGGCGCCCCAGCCGCCATTGTTGATCACAAGGAAGATGGCCGGTGTGCCCAGCATGGCTGCGGTGGCGAGTTCGGTTCCCGTCTGCAGGAACGCGCCATCGCCGAATATCGCGCAGACCGGCACGTCGGGTTTTGCGAGTTTCGCGCCGATCGCAGCCGGCAGCGCGAAACCAATGCCCGACATACCACCCGGCGTGATGTGCTGGCGTGGACCATAGACAGGAAATTCGTTGAACACCTGGTTCTGCGGATTTGAGGAATCCGTCACCACTACGGTGTTGCGCGGCAAAGCCTTCCTGGCCTCTACCAGCACCTGCGAGGCCGTCATGGGTTGCACGTTCGCCGTCCTCAGCGGACGAAGGAATTCCTCCCACTCGACCTTGAGCGCCTCGAGTTCCTTGAATTGGGCACCCTCGCGGTAATTGCGCGGCTTCCCTGTCCGCACCAGTTCCGCGTGCAACGCGCCGAGGATGGCCTTGGCGTCACCGACAATGCCAACCTCGACCGGATAGTTCTTGCCGATCTCGAAGCCGTCGATGTCGATCTGGATAAGCTTCGTCTTCGGGATGTCGAAAGTGATGCCCTGCTTGTAGGAAGAGGTTATGCGATCGGAAAAGCGGCAGCCGATTGACAGCAGCACGTCCGCCGATCGGGTCATCGCGTTGCCCGGGATAGAACCCAGGTCACCGCAGGCGCATGCGAACAATTCGTGGTCTTCGGGGAAACTTCCCTTACCCATGAAAGACGTCGTCACGGGTGCGCCGAGGAATTCCGCGATAGCCTTCAGCTCCTCCGTCGCCTCCGCCTGAATGACACCGCCACCTGCCAGAAGAACGGGGCGCTGCGACTTCAGCAGAAGCGCAGCAGCACGGGCGATGTACTCTGGATCGCCGAATGCGCGCGACGCGGTGCGCCGCTTGCTGCCGTCAGCGAGTTCAACGCTGACCGCTTCGGCCTGCACGTCCTGCGGCACGTTCAGAAGGACAGGACCTTTGCGCCCCTCGAGCATGGCGTTGAAGGCCTGTTCCATCATATTGGGAACCTGCTCGACATGGCTAGGATTGAACCAGCGCTTCACGACAGGCTCCGCCATCCGCGGAAAATTGTCGGAGTGCGGCCGGTCGAGTTCCTGCAGCACCCCGCGACCCATCATGTATGTGTGCACGCCGCCCGTGATGACGAGTTGTGGAAGGGAATCGGCGAAGGCCGTGGCGATACCGGTCAGCGTGTTGGTTGCGCCTGGCCCGATGGACGTAACGACACCCGCGATCTTACCCGATGCGCGATAGAAACCGTCGGCCATGTGCGAGGCGTTCTGTTCATGCATCGCAGGAAGAAGATTGATCTCCTCCTTGCGGTCGACGAACGCATCCATCAGTGCGGTATCGCCATGGCCAGGTATTCCAAACACATGCGTCACACCTTCGCGGATGAGGTGATCGACGATGATCTGGCCACCGGTCAGCTCGCGCGCGACCGCGGTCCCCTTGACCTCTTTGTCGTGCTTCATTTGCTTGCCTCCAATTGCGCGTCTTTCACCGCCGGCGGCGCGGCGGTCGCATATTCGATGTTGCGTCTTCCGAAGCGCCGCACGCGGACATTCGCCTGTTCCGCATGTCCAGCAAAGCCTTCCATCATGCAAAGGCGCGACGTGTACTCCCCGATGGTCTTGGAAGCCTCGTCAGTCAAGACGCGCTGATAGGTGCAGGTCTTGAGGAATTTGCCTACCCACAAGCCACCCGTATAGCGCGCTGCGCGCATCGTCGGCAGAGTGTGGTTGGTGCCGATAACCTTGTCGCCATAGGCAACGGTCGTCCGGGCGCCCAGGAACAACGCCCCGTAATTCTTCAGGTTCTCGAAGAACCAGTCGTCATGCGCCGTCATGACCTGTACATGCTCGGAGGCGATCCTGTTCGCCTCCGCAAGCATTTCCTGGGGGGTATCGCAAAGTATGATCTCACCGTGGTTGCGCCAGGCCTGGCCGGCGATCTCGGCGGTGGGCAGGATCGCCAGAAGACGATCTATCTCCTTCATCGTCTCCCGGGCGAGCTGCTCGGAAGTCGTGACGAGGATCGCGGGCGTATTGATGCCATGTTCAGCCTGGCCAAGCAGGTCGGTCGCGACGAGTTCCCCATCGACCGTATCGTCGGCGAGAATGAGCACTTCCGTCGGCCCGGCGAACAGATCGATCCCTACCCTTCCGAACAATAATCGCTTCGCTTCTGCAACATAGGCGTTGCCGGGCCCCGCGAGCATGTCGACCGCCTCGATCGTCTCGGTTCCGAAAGCCATCGCCGCGATGGCCTGGACGCCGCCCAGCACATAGATCTCGTCGGCGCCACCCAAATGCTGAGCCGCCACGATCAGCGGCGCCACCTTCCCCTTGTATGGTGGAGCACAGGTAATGACCCGCTCGCAGCCCGCCACCTTGGCGGTCAGAACGGACATGTGCGCCGAAGCGAGCAGCGGATATTTGCCGCCAGGCACGTAGCAGCCGACGTTCTGTACCGGAAGATTTCGATGACCGAGGATCACCCCCGGCAGCGTTTCATGCTCGATGTCCTTCAGAGCATTCTTCTGGACCAGAGCGAAGTTGCGCACCTGCTCCTGCGCAAATTCGATGTCCTCGCGTTCCTGCCTGCTGATGCCTGAAAGGCAGGCGTCGATCTCCGCCTTGCTCAGCCGATAGGAGTCCCGATCAAGGCCGTCAAATCGCACCGCAAGCTTCCGTACGGCCGCGTCTCCGCCCGTCTCCACCGCCTCCAGAAGCTCCTGCACCGCCCGGGTCAATTCCTCGTCACGAAACGACGAGGCTTGTACGGCGGGAGACTTCAAATTCTTGATCATCAGGCACCTAAGGACTGGGCTGCTACGCACGCATCTGTCGCCGTAGCTCAGGTGCCGCGACATTGCTCTCGGTGGACGCGGCGTCACAATTGCGCAGCCCCTTGATAGCTGGCGCAATGTGACGCATCTTCGCCGCCGGACCCTCATACTCGCTCAGCAAGCACCGGCATCCAATGACAAAAGAAACCGAGAACTTCGGCTCGAACCTGCGTTTCCTGTGCGATCGCCACGGATCGATCTCGAACATATGCCGCAAGATCAAGATCAACCGGCAGCAGTTCAACAAATACCTCTCGGGACTTCATCTCCCGTCCGTTCAGAACCAGCGCCAGATCGCAAACCACTTCGGCATCAGCCCCTCGATCCTGTCCATCGAACCGGAGGAATTCCGGATGCTTATGGAGGGCAACTATTTCTACGCGATGGACGCTCTTCGCAACGCAGCCAAGATGACGGCATTCCTGGAAGCGGCGCTCGTCGACGACAAGGCCGATGGCGACGGCTATCTCGGCATCTACGACCGCTACCAGTATTCAAGCATATACAAGGGCAAGATACTTCGCTCTGCGTACTGCATCTACAAGAACGGTGACTTTCTGCAGCATTACTATATTGAGCGCTTCCCGAGTTTCGACCGGCCAAGCAAGGCGGACTACGTTTTCAAATATCATGGCTTCACGATTCCGCTGGCAGGTCGGGTTTTTTCAGTGGATTTCGAAGCTGTGCAAAAAAATGAGATGACATTCGGTATTTATGCGCCGGTCCAACGCAGCGCCAAGAACTTCATGTTCGGGATTACGAGCGGCATCGCCGCGACGATGCTGAGGCCACCCTATGCGACCAAGGTAGCCATGCATTTCCGTACCCACGGCATGCTTAAGCGAGATAACCTTTCGCGGGTCACGACGCTCGATACCGGAGATCCGTCCATCCCCAGCGAAGTGCTTCAGTTTCTGAACAGCGACGAAATGTCCCCGCGCGTCTGACTGGCCGCACAGAGACCGCTCACGCAGTCGCCGGGAAACTTACCCAACTGCGTTTCGACGACGAGTCCACGCAGACCTCGGACAGAAGGACACCCCGCAGACCGTCTTCAAGGCCGGTCAGCGGAATATGCTGGATATCCTTCCAGTCGGCTCCTGCTTCCAGCGCCGTCGCGTAGTCGCCGTAGAGTACCGCGAGCGCTTCCAGATATGCTTCGGGGTTGCCTGCCGGAAGGCTGACCGAGCGCAGCGCATTGGGGCTCATGTCGCGCTGGCCTCTGCGGTAGATGAGGTCCGCTTCGCCAAGCCGCGATACATGCAGCGTCTCCGGCGCTTCCTGCCGCCATTCCATGCTAGCCTTCGTTCCAACGATCTTGAACCGAAGTCCGTTACGGTGACCGGGAGCGGCAAGGCCCGACCACAGCAGGCCGTCCGCGCCTTGATCGAACTCCATTTGGACGACATCCATATCGTCGAGCCCAAAGCCCTTTACGGTGCTGCTCAGTTTCGCGCTGAGAGCGATGCATTTCTGACCGGATATGAATTCGATTATGTTGAATGCGTGCGTGCCGATGTCACCCAGCGCGCCGGTCAGTCCGGCTTTCGACGGGTCGCCGCGCCACACGCCCCCTTTGCCCAGTTTGGACGGATCGTCCGCCAGCCACTCGAGCAGATATTCGACATACATGAATTTTACAGTACCGAGTTCACCACGTCGCACACGCTCTCGCGCGTCGCGAACCATTGGATATCCCGTATAGGTGTAGGTAACGGCGAAGAATGTATCCGACGCCTCTGCCAGCCGCTTTAGTTCCCTTGCCTCGTCCGCGCTGTTCACCAGCGGCTTGTCACAGATCACAGGGATGCCAGCCTCCAGGAACAGACGGCACGGCTCGAAATGAAGATGGTTCGGCGTGACGACGATCGCTACATCGATTCTGTCCTCGCGCGCTGCTTCGGCTGCGGCCATTTCCCGAAAGTTTCGATATGTCCGCTCCGGCTCTACCCCCAGGGCTTCGCCGGCTTCGCGGGATATAGCCGGATCCGATGAGAATGCTCCGGCGACGATGTCGAAACGATTGCTCAGCCTCATCGCGGCTCTGTGGATGGCCGCAAAAAACGCGCCCTTTCCTCCACCCACCATGCCAGCGCGAAATCGGCGCTTGCGCGGTATGTCGTCCGTCAGAAAGCCCATGTCTTCTCCGATTTTTACGTCGTCACCCCAAGTCCGTCGACAGCATATGATCGCTTGCCCGCAGCGCCTGCGCCGCGATCGTGAGCGCCGGATTGACTGCGGCCGACGACGGGAAGAACGACGCATCGATGACGAAGAGATTGCGATGGTCCCAGGCGCGGCAGAACGGGTCCAGCGCCGAGGAAGCCGGATCGTCGCCAAGCCGGACAGTGCCGCACTGGTGCCCGGTCGCATGGGCTACCAGAGACTTTGTGATGACCACGGGATAGCCCGCGCCCCTCAAAGCGCTGGTCATGCGACGCACAAGTTCCAGGTGGCCGTCCATATTGTTGAGCGTGACGGAAAGCCTGATTTTTCCACCGTCGAGCGTGACCCGGTTGTCCGGATCAGGCAGATCTTCCGACAAACCGATCCAGTCCATGCCCCGCTTTGCCATGGCATCGCCTAGCGATTTCGGCAAATAGCGGACATTGGCCGTCAGCATGCCGCCCTGCAGCTTGCCAAGCATTTGCATCTGGCCCATCGGCCATGGGAAGGCGGCATCGCCGAAATACCAGTCATTCAAAGCCAGAGTCTTCTGAAAGACCGTCGGGTTCTTGCGCAGCGAAAGGCCCATGAGGGCAGTCTGATTGTGAACCATGTAGTGCCTGCCGACCACACCTGACTTGTTCGCCACGCCTGCAGGCGCGCCCGCGCATGACGAACGCAGCAACAGAGCCGCGCTGTTCACGGCGTTGCAGGCGACCACGAATAGCGGAGCAGAGAGCGTCTTGATCTCCCCATCGTGCTCAACCTCCACACCGGAAACGGTCCTGCCATCAGGCGACAGAATGAGACGGCGCGCGAAAGTTCGGGTCATGAGTTCAACCCGGCCAGTGGCTAGCGCAGGCTCGACGCCACAAGTCTCGGCATCATTCTTCTGCGCGATCTGACAAGGAAAACCGTCACAGGTCTTGCACAGGATGCATGTTCCTGCCGCTCCTGCGTTCACCGCGAGCGGCAGGTATGATGGCGAAAGGCCCTGCCCCCGAAAACTTTCCGCCATGGCTTCGACCGTGGGCTCGGACTTTACCGGGGGAAATGGAAACGACCGACCGTCACGCGGGGAAGTCTTGTCGGCAGAGTCGTCGCCGTGGATTCGAAACATTCGCTCCGCTTCGTCATAATACGGTGCGAGGTCGTGATATCGGAACGGCCACGCAGGGGACACACCGCCTTTGTGCTCGACATCTTCGAAATCCCGTTCGCGGAGCCTGAACATCGCGCCGCCATAGAACTTGGTCGAGCCGCCAACATTGTAATACATCCCCGGATCGAAAGGCTTGCCCGTGCGGTCGATCCATGTGTCTCGCGCTTTGTACTTGCGATCAAAGAAAACCGTTTTGACGCTCCAGTTTTCCGGCTCGCGGGGCACGTAGTCTCCCCGCTCGACGATGAGCACTCGCGCGCCGCGCTCCGCAAGGCGACGGGCAGCGACGCCGCCTCCCACCCCGCTACCGATAACGATGATGTCGAAATTGTTGGGGGCCGCCAAAATTGGGTTCTCTCTGCACAACAGTCGCGTGAGTGCCTGAAGTCGCTCATATCGTCGCGGCGAAGGGAAGGAAAGGCGCGACATCAAGGCTTGCGTCATGCTGCGTCACATAGCTGAACCGTGCGAAATTGTTCTGAGCGGCCGGCCGCAGCCAAGTCCCGGCTATGGAGCGAGCGAAGGCGCGCAGCGTCGCATGAGTTCGCCGCGCGACTGGGCGGATCAGCGATGGACGAATTCGATTACATAGTTGTCGGCGGCGGCTCGGCCGGCTGTGTGCTTGCCAACCGCTTGTCCGCGGATCCACGCAACAAAGTGCTGCTGCTCGAGGCTGGCGGCAAGGACAGTTACATCTGGATCCATATACCGGTCGGCTATCTCTATTGCATCGCCAACCAGAAGACGGACTGGTGCTTTCGCACCGAGGCAGAGGCGGGATTGAACGGAAGAAGCCTCCTTTACCCACGCGGTAAGGTGCTCGGTGGCTGCTCGTCCATCAACGGGATGATCTACATGCGCGGCCAGGCCGCCGACTACAATGGCTGGCGGCAGTCGGGATGCGTCGGCTGGGGATGGGACGAGATGCTCCCTCTTTTCAAGCGCCAGGAAGATCACTTCGGCGGCGCTTCCGAGTTCCATGGAAGCGGCGGTGAATGGCGCGTCGAGAAAGCCCGGGTACGCTGGAAGGTACTCGACGCCTTCCTTGATGCGGCGGTTCAGGCAGGGATCCCGCGTGTTGACGATTTCAACACCGGTAACAACGAAGGTGGTGGTTATTTCGACGTGAACCAGCGTCGAGGCGTTCGATGGAACGCGACCAAGGCGTTTCTGCGTCCCGCCATGCGCAGGCCAAACCTCCGTGTCGAGACAAATGCACAGGTGATGCGGTTGGACATTTCCGACGACAGGGTGCGAGGCGTGACCTACGAACAGGGCGGCGCTGTAAAGGCTGCTGTCGCACGCGGCGAGGTTGTGCTGGCAGCAGGGGCCATCGGCTCCCCCAAGATACTAGAGCTGTCCGGCTTCGGTCCTGCAGTGCATTTGCAGAACGCCGGTATCGGTCCCAGGAAGGACATGCCCGCGATCGGAGAAAACCTGCAGGATCATCTGCAGTTGCGCATGATCTACAAAGTGTCTGGTGTGCCTACGCTCAACGAGAAGGCCAGCTCGCTATTTGGAAAGGCGATGATCGGCCTCGAATATGCAATGTGGCGTTCGGGACCAATGGCCATGGCGCCGAGCCAAGTCGGTATCTTCACGAAATCGCGGCCGGAAAAGGAAACGCCCGATCTGGAATATCACGTGCAGCCGGTGTCGCTAGACAAGTTCGGAGATCCAGTCCACGCCTTCCCTGCGATCACGGCGTCGGTGTGCAACCTTCGTCCGGATAGCCGTGGCTCGACGCACATTGCCGGGCCGGAATGGCGCACCCAACCCGCGATTAGGCCCAACTACCTCAGCACCGAGACTGATCGCGTGACTGCCGTGGATTCGATCCGACAAGCGCGCCGCATCGCCGCGCAGCCGGCGTTTGCACAATATGGACCGCAGGAGTTCCGGCCCGGCCCGGACTATTCTTCCGACGAAGAAATCGGCCGCGTCGCGGGTGACATTGGCACGACGATCTTCCACCCCGTCGGCACCTGCCGCATGGGCAATGACCCAGCCGCCGTCGTCGACCCCCGCCTCCGCTTTCGCGGACTTCGCAATCTGCGCGTGGCAGACGCCTCCATCATGCCAACGATCGTCTCGGGCAACACCAATTCTCCAACGATGGCGATCGCCGAAAAAGCCGCGCAGATGATACTTGCCGACAGCAGAAATGCTGTCGCCTAATAACAGGGCGAATGCCGATCCAATTCATTGCTGTGTGCTCAAGCCAAAGCGGCTCGCGATTGAAGTACAATGACCGCCTGGACGCGTCGATGTGTGCGTCTTTACGAGCATCGCCGCAGTCGAACGTTCAGCCCACGTTGAAGTCGTCAGTCCGCGGGCGCCGTTTACTCTATATAATATCCGTCGCCGTTGGGGTATTCGTTCTCTTTCGACGTATCGGAGTTCATCGCCACGAAAATGCTGGCGTCGGACCGGCACGCGCCTTTCACGGCGTCGATCGCTTCAACCACACTTCGTTGCGGCGTGCTGGCCCACTTGACGACAAATACGACCGCGTCGGCATGTTCGGCCATGTACAGACCGTCGACGACGGGTCCCACGGGCGGAGAATCGATTATCACGTACTCGTATTTTCTGCTTGCGGCCGCCAGAAGCTGGGTAAAGGTGTTTTTCGTGACAAGCCGGTCCGTCGGCACTTCCGAACGCTTCGCCCCCAGGGCGGCGACGAGCGATGTCTTGGGGTCGCGAACGACAACTTTCGAAAATTCCTCAGAAGGGAGGGTTCCCGACAGGTAATCGACGATCCCATTGGACAGATCCATCCTGAAGTGTCGATGCAGCGAGGGCTTTCTAAAATCACCGTCCACAATGAGCACGCTGTGTCCAGCCAATGCGTAGGAGCGGGCCAGTGATAGCGCTACGGTGGTTTTTCCCTCGGCAGCCATGGCCGACGTCACGAGAATGGTGATGCCGATCCCCGGCATTCTTCCGGCGGGGTCGCGTCGGGCGACGGTACGGTTGATCAGCGCTTGTAAGCGCCTGATATTTTCGGAGTAACGTGAAAGGGGTTTTGACACCAACGCATCCGCTACGGTTGTTCCTCCATCGGCCAGAGCCTGCTTGGGCAGGGTCGCTACCAACGGGTAACCGGTTACTGCCTCAACCTGGCCTGCGGTCGTGAAACCGCCGACATAGTTTTCGAAAACGAACCCCAGCCCCACCCCTGCCCCCAACGCCAGGATCCCCGCAAGCCCCAACACAAGCGGAATGTTCGGAAACGACGGTTTCGCGGGTGCGAGAGCCGGCGACACGATCCGGCTGTCGGCCATTTGCAGGGTGGATTGGGTTGCCAGTTCCTGCTCTCTGGCGATCAGGTCACGATACGTTGCCGTGGTCTTTGCCGAGATCGACTGCAATTCGAGAAATTCCGCAAGTTGGGCGGCAGGAGCAGCTTCGATGTAGGCGGCGTTCAGCCGCTGGTTCATGTCCCGGCGATTGGCCTCCATTGACGCCAGCGACGCCTCCACAGCGCTCACACGGTCCTCTCCAAGAGACTTGAGAGAACCTTCGACGTCCCGCAGTTCTTTTCGCAGGTCTACCGTGTTGGTTTCCGAGGCCGCCTGGCTCAAAGACATCTCGAGCGCCTGCCGCTTCCTCAGGAGTTCGGCCGATGCGTCCGTCGCCAGCTTGTCGGCAAGTCGGCTCCAGTTCTGGCTGGCGATGTCCTGCCTTATATCCGTCACCAGGCTCGTGGATCGGCTGCTCTCCAGGCGCAAGCCATCAAGCGCCGCGCGGATCTGAACGAGTTCGGACGTCGGGCTGGAGTTGATGATCGCGTCGAGATTCGTTTCGATGTAGCGGGAGGCCGCCCCCTCCGCTTCGATCACTTTCTTCCGCGCCTCTGCGATCTGGGTCTGAACGACGTCGCGCGTCGCCAGCATATCGCTGACTTTCGCCTGCAACTGCAGGCGGATGTAACTGGCGGCAATAGCATTGGCGAGTTCGGCTGCCTTTTCAGGGCGCTCCGAATCCACCGACACCCCGATGACATAGGTTTGTCCCCGACGACTGACCGTTACAGCTTTCCTCAGCTTTTCTAGGACATCCGAAATCGCCTCGTGTCCGGTCGGCGGTTTAAGGGGTGCGATGCGCAGCGCCGCGAAGATCTTGTCGCGCCAGTCAATCTTGACCCCAAACTCTTCATCCGAAACGAGTTGTTCGGATTCAATGACATCCATCAGGACGTTATCGGACCGAAGTATCTCGACCTCGCTGTCCACCTTGGGACTGTCGACGGCCGCCCCCGTCATCTGGCTGATCGGATCGAGGATATTCTTGCGGATGGGATCGACGAGAATCAGGGTCGAGGCCTTGTAGGTTGGCGAAAGCGCAAAGACCAAAAGCGCAGCAACGGCGAAGACGCTGAAAGCGGTGATGACAATAAGCTTCGACTGACGTCGCAAAAAGCGGACAATTTCCCTCAAGTCCATGTCAGGCTCGGCTCGAAAAAATTGTCGCATGGTTGGCCCATCATTACCTGAAGCTGCAAGATCGACCCTGCCAGAATTCACGTTCATCAAGATAAGTTCCGCCAGCTATATTGAACTCGATACGATCGGATTCTGCGCCACGGCTTCCAAAAAAGTAACCTCGTTAGACCTAAGCATTCGAGCTGCTGTCAACCTGCCGAAGACATAGGCGCCTGTATCGACATTGACGCGCTTATCTCGCGAGAAGGCTTTTTCTATCACTTGATGGCCGTGCACGATTGTACGGTCAGGGCCTAGAAAAGCTGACTTGTACTGCTCATTCGGGATCAACTCCGTGGAGTGGACAAAGCTCGCATCAGCGACTGATACACCCGCCGGCAGCTTGCGCAAGAATTCGATGTGCTCCGAAGGAATGTGGCTCGCTATCAAGTTCCAGAGGTTGCGGCTCTGCCTGATTTCGGCCAGGGACAGACCGTACGAGGCAAGCGTTTCAAGGCCTCCAATCCGCAGCCATGACGAATTGAGCGTAGGCCGGTCGATGAACCGCAGCATTGCGGTTTCATGGTTACCCGCAATGCAGATGCGTCGGAATTCCGGAGGTGACCCTCCCAGCAGGTGGTCGATCACCTGTGCGGAATAGGGTCCCCGATCAACATAATCTCCCAGCATGACGATCCACTTTTGTCCGCCGATATTCGCCGCGTCGGTTACGATCAACGCTTCAAGCGGACGAAGCAGATCGAGGCGACCGTGAATGTCTCCAACTGCATAGATGACGGCAGGCCATTCACCGACTATCCACGACCTTGCGTAGGGATCCCGCGTGGACACGAGGGAAGAGATCTTTCTCCAAATGCGCTCAGACATCCTGGAGATGCTCAACGGGATGAACTCCTGTCGAACAGCGCGGGCCCTGCGCCCAATGCCAGGACAAACAGGTACAGGAATGCAACCGCCTGTATCTCCAGGCTGAAATCCACCAAGGCATGAAGCGCCACTGCAACCGTGGCTCCCACCGCGGCATAAACCGCAGGTCGGCCTGATCTTGTCTCGACCTCGTGCCTGACGATACGCACGAAAAGGTAGGCGATGATCGCCATTGGCACCGTGCCTACCGGCAAGCCCAAGCCAGCCCATAGAGCGAGATAGGTAGAGTGAGCGTAGTCCCACGTTAATGACACGCTGACCTCCGGCGTATGGTATATGGCGTAGGCGTATTTGAAGCTGCCGGCGCCGAACCCGAACAGGGGACGCTCGGAAATCATTCCGGCCGTTTCCCAATACAGGGCACGCCTGTCCGCAAACCCGTTTCCGAACATCGCCCTGTCGAAAATCTCGCTGCCATACAGCGCTCCCACAAGACCGACGAGCACGCCGCCAGCCATTGCATAGCGCCAGAAGCCGGTTGAACGCACCAACAGGCGCCTCATCATGACAATGGCAAAAGCACCGCCAAATGCCGAGCCGATCCCGGCGCGCGAGGCCGTTACAAAAAGCGTCGCCACCATGATTGCCAAAGCCACGACATACACAACGCGCCAGTTGGACTTGTCGGACATCATTGTCAGGGACGTTGCGACGGCGATGCCGATCGCCAGATACGTCGCCAACGAATTTCGATTGACGAACGTGCCTGTCGCTACGCCTCGATAAGACTCCTTGTCGAATACGAGAATCGTGTCTCCTAGGTATGAAAGCGCAACGAGAGCGTAAGCAGCTTCAATCGCAACGACTGCAACCACTGCTCGAGCCAAATTGACGGACCGATGGCGGTTCACCGCAGGTTGCAAAGCTAGAAAAAAGAAGATTCCGTAAGACGTCCAGCGAAGCAACGCGAAACCTGCTTCCCCGGGAACCAAGGCAAGATATTTGCTGGTCAGTTCCAGCCCTCTGCGTGTGTCGATCGGTTCAAACAGCAAGGCGCCGACGGGAGCGAGTTGCAGCAACAGCACGGTCGTCACCACAAAAAATCCAGCTGCGGGAAGCCAGGCATCTCTTACCGACACCCTGAGAGAAAGTCCCCGCCTGAGAAGCGCCAAACAGTACCAGGCGGCGATCGCCGCGACGATGGCCGCCCAGAACGCCCAGAAAAATGGCCTGTTGCTGCCATAGGGAACTGCAGATAGTGCAACCACCACGACCAGCAGAACAGCCAATCTCTGGTTTAGCGTGGATCCGTTCATAACGACCGGAAATGCGGAACAGGCTTGATGATCCGTTCGCCTCTATTGCATTTCATTCGCTTGCTCTTTCAGTTCAGCGACAAATGCAGCGCGGTATTGTTCAGCCAATGCATCGATTGCCCCGGCAATGACCGATCTCGACGCGGGAACCGACAGGTACCACTGCGCGAGCATCTTTTTCCCCTCCTCCGTCGTCCCTAGAACTCTGAGATCGGAATCTAGGACCGCTGGTTGCACCTTCCCGAGCATATTCGGCCATTCCTGAAAAAGCCGCGCCCGCAAGGCTGCGAGCCAAAGCTCATTCGGGGCAATTGCCCATGATCTGAACAGGTGGGAGCTTAGTTTGTCCTCTTCTCCCAGGATGGCGTTCGCATAGGCTGCGATGTAGTGCCCGAGTGAGCTTGCCGGATTCCCGGCTACTACCGCGTCGCTCGCCGACAGGCATGCCCGTGCCCCGGCCACGCGCCTTTCTTTGTCCAGCAGCGCTTGGACGGAAGCCAAGGCGGCTCGGCAATCAAGCAGGAGTCGGTCCTGTGAAAGTGCTGAGAAACCAGCACGCATTTCCCCACTCGCAACCTGTTTCCATCGTTCTTGCGGATCGATTTCGTTTGAAAAAAAGGGAGTGGCTTCTCTGACTGCGACATAGGCTGCTGAAGCAAAAAGAAAAGCGGAGCCGATCACCATAAATATCAATGATGTACGGCTTGATGTCACAGCGAAATCTTGTGGCGCTTGTTTTGACGGCGGCTGTCAAACAGGTCGTGCGCAAGCCCGGTCAGCATCAGAATCGTCTTTCGCTCTGTTTATTGTGAGCTGACAAATTGGTTACGCGGATTCGGGTCAAATGCAACCTGAAGCAACCAAAAGGCTATGACGATTTGCCTAATATTGTAAACTGTGCAAATCTTGAAATATGCTGGGTGGAGATTGGGATGCAATGAGACATTTTTTTACGAATACACTGGCAGCACTTGCGCTGAATCTCGCCTGCGCGCCCGCAAGCTATGCCCAGATATCGAACGAGGGGCAGAGGCTGGTCGAAATATGTTCGATCCGGCCGCCCAATATGGTCGAGGTACAAAGCTACATTGACCGGCTCAAGGGGGACGGCCTCTCGGCGGCCGACAGCGACGCGGTGTTGACTGATTGGACGGTCGCCCTGGGTGTGGCTTCTCAGGATGTGTCCGATGCAGCAACAAGGCGCGGTCTTGCGGATTGCATCCGCGTGATAGCTGCGGCGGTTGTGGATCAGGAGCAGCAGGAACAGATCATGCAGGTTGCTGCAGCCGTGGCTTTGGGCGAAGACCTTCCTCAAACGGCCGCCAGCGCCGCTTGAGGACTGGTCTGCGGCATCGCTCCGACGCTGTGTTCTAGAACTTGCTCCACGTGCGCGGATTGCTCGTCGCCACCGCAAGGAAAGTGTATCCCGTCTCCTGGCGCGGCAGAATTGTCTTACGGGCGCTGTCGAGTACCATCTCGCCACGGTCCGTTTTCACAATCAGGACGGCATGTCCTTGACCTTTGCTGTTTCGGACCACAGCCATTCTAAGCGCGCTCGGAGAGACACCCTCACGAATGAGAAGCTTGCGTTTCGCCAGGGCATAGTCCTCGCAATCCGACCCTTTGCCCCAAATGTCGGTTTTATCGCTTTTGAAACGCATGCTGCTGTTCACCGAACTGTTCACGCGCTTCAGCTTCCCAAGCAATTGGCCCGAATGCCTGACCTGCTGCGCGCCGCCGCCTTTGCATTGCTCTTTGTTCTTGAGGCAATACAACTGGTATCCGAGAGGCGCCGCCCGCTTCCCGACTTTTCCCAGTTCCGGCGCCGCGTCCATCGGGGCGGCCCAAGTCGGTCCTGCGGCCAGCGCTCCAAGAAGTACAGTTCCGATCAACACCAAAAGACGCATAGCCTCACCGCCCCTCGCAAATGCGCCTCGATTTTGAGCGCGCTATTTTTCAACTCGGCTTAAGTTCACCGATGAAAATGAGACGTATCAGGTTGCGATTTCAGCCCGTTTAAATCGTTCCGTACAATTTGATGCATTCAAGTAAGAGCAAATTTGGAGACTACCAAAGCGCTGCAAAATGAAGTCGATCAGAACATGAAGACTGCATCTTTGAAAAGAAGTGAGCCTGAGCCACTACTGAAAGCGGTATGCGTTACGCTTTTTATTCTTATCGTGTTTTCTGGATCTCTCATATCGAGAGAGGCTCGTCTCTTTGCGGCGCTGCTATGCGGGGTAGTGGCTATGGCGTCACCAATGACGCTTATGTCATTCCTTCGAACCCCCGTGGGCCGCGTACTGACGCTTATTCCAATAACAGGCCTTGCCATCTTTTTATTGCAGGTTATTTTTGGAATAAATGGATCAACAGAACTAGCATTTCGTCAGATAATTTACTATTTTATTTTAGCTATATCATGCGGATGCTTAACAATTATCGTAATAAAATACGATAAGTATGCATTTGATTACAAAACCATATTAATATTATTATTAGTATCATCAATTATTTCCGAAATAATCAGAAGTACATGGATATATGGATCCTATGTAATCCGTGGAAATCTTGAGAACACGACGACATACATACTGGTCGCGCTTATAGCGTTTAGATGCAAGTGTCATTTGTGTATAATTTTTGTTATATCGACTTATATAATATATTCAATCATTACTATTTCTGGGCAAGGTATTTTGTTGTCGGTGCTTTTCCTGATATTCCTTCTTGTGCCTACGGAAAAGCTGAAGCGTCTGATGCTTTGTGCAGTCGCCACGCTCCCATTCCTGGTCCCAGCGATCGCCCTGCTCGCGAATGACTCCGTCAACCAGATGGATCAGAACGTGGATTTCCGCCGTATCGTCTGGCGCCAGATCTACCGGGACTTCTTTGACGGTAACCTCGTCATCGGTCAGCTGGGTCAGGTGGTGAACCGCGATTTCGTCGACATGCTGATGCGATACGGCGCGGCGTGGGAAGGGGCTGAGAATATCGGCGCGCACAATTTCCCGCTTCAGATGACGCAACTGTTCGGCATTTCGGGATTGATCGCAACGATGATGTTTTTTGTAGCGCTGCTTCGCATGACCCTGCCCCTGGTCAGCTATCCGGGGATCGCGTTCTGCTTCCTGGCGGTAGCGGTATCGATGACGCTCAATCAGGCTGAGACACACCTTCTCTATCAGTTCGGCACGGCGCTCCTCATCGCCTGCATATCAGCGGCATACATGTCGTCCAAAGTTGGTTCCCAAGCGTCTTTCACTCCTGCCCCGAAGACCCGCTAGGCGGCACATGAGCGCGAAGGCGGAATTGTCCGAAGACAATCGTCACCCAAGAGGCCTTGGGCCGCGCTTGAGGTCGCGGGGGCGTGACGCTGCCGCCTGGGCGTTCGGAGACCAGATTCTATCGAGTGCAACAAATTTCTTCATGCTTGTGCTGCTGGCGTCCGGCCTTGGCGCAAGCCTTTTCGGATCATTTGCCGTAGGCTGGATGGGTATATTGTTTTCGCTCAGCCTGCAGATGGCGATGGTTACGGCGCCGACGATCACGCATCGCCCTAAAGTTCATCATCGGCGCCATCAAAACTACGACCGGGCGGTGCTGGAGCATACATTCGTGTTGGCCTTTGGCGCCGCGCTTGTCCTGACTGGCGCCCTCGCGCTTTGGGTCATCCTGATCGAAAGCAGGGCTTTTGCGCCAATCGAGTTCGCCGCTTTTTTTCTCGCCGTGCTTGCGAGCGGACTACACGAACAATTGCGACGGCAGGCATTCGTCCGTGAGACGCCGATACAAGCCGTCATACTGAATTTCGGCCGAAGCACGCTACTGATCGGCGCCCTATGCATATGCCGCATCATGCAGTTTCCGCTGACGCTGACACATGCGTATCTCTTCGTCGCCGTGGCGTGCGCTGCACCGCTGGCCTATGCGCTCCTTTCCGGCATAGGAACGACGACCCGCCAAATAAGACGACATGTCGCGCGTCGCCATCTGCCGACTTCCTTTCGACTGGGCGTCATGACGGCCACCGAATATATCGCCTTGAACCTGCCACTGCTTTCGCTCGGCGTGTTTGGGTCCTCAAGCGCCTTGGGTCAGATCAGGGCGCTGGGCAGCATATCCCAGATCATACAAATTCTGCCGCGGTCGCTGGAAACTGTTCTTCCTCATCGACTTCGGGCCGCTTTCCTGGATCGTCGCTTTGAATTCACACAATTCATAACGATTTTTGCAATATCATCCGGAATATTGCTTCATCTAATTATTTTGGCGATATTTATTTTGTACCATGAGTTTATCGTTAATTACTTTTTTGGCGCCGATTTTTCTTCTTCCTCCCGCTTGCTTCCCATTTTTGCGGGCGTCTCATTGCTGAGTTACATATTTTCCATCCAACGCAGTATCTTCATCGCCGCAAACAACCCAAAACTCGCTGTGAAGGCCAGACTTTACTCGATGTATGCATCGGTGGTCTTGTCGTTGAGCATCGTGCCGTTTGCGCAGCAGGCGGGTACTGCGATCGCCCTCCTCTTGGTGGAATTGGCGGTCGTTGTTGCAGGCTACCAGGCGCTGTGGATCGCTTTTGGCAAGGATGACAGCAACCGCTGACAGTTTTGCACGAACCGTGAGGGACGATCGCTGCCTGTCGAATGACCGTGCCCGTAGGCTGGAGCCTAATCGCGATCTTGTCGCCACCAACGAAATGCAGTTCCTACAAGAAAGCCTATTATATACGTACCGATTATAAACCCGGCATCGACTACGTAACCACGCCACAGAAAGACGATAAGAACAACCGCGATAGTCGCGGAAGCCATAGTCAAGGCAATGACCTGACCCCGTACACCCACCAGCAAGCCAAATGCCAAAGTCGAAATCACGACCGCTAAGATATACATGGCGTCTTCAATCTCGCCATGATGTCGGAAATATTGTCTTGAGCAACATCTTGCCACCTATCCTAACAAATAGTAAATACAAGGTTGTAGTAGGTTGTGGGTCTGCTCGGGGGCGAGAAGTTCCACCTTGGTCATAAGAGTTGGATTGCCTGCTTGGTAAGCGGGCGGTCATCGTTGGGTGGTGAGCATGTCGTTCGTTTCGCTTTCCAGTAGCAGCAAGCTTTACGATAGAAAAAGCGCCATCGCCCCGCATGTTGAAGCCAGCCCACCATCTAGATCCAGCCTACAACAAAAATCTCTCGTACAGCGCGCTATAAAGCGGCTGATGGATATATCGCTGTCGGCATGCGCGCTCGTCGTGCTGTCTCCTGTGTTCTTGGTGATTTGGGCCATCATTCGCCTGGAATCACCTGGCCCTGGGATGTTCATCCAGAAGCGCTGGGGACGAAATCAGCGTCAGATCGATGTCTACAAGTTTCGCACGATGCGTACGGATGAAGGCGACGCCTCGGGCGTGGCCCAGACAGTTGCCAACGACCCGCGACTGACGCGAATTGGAAAGCTTTTGCGCAAGTCCAATCTCGATGAATTGCCGCAGTTGCTCAACGTTCTTCTGGGTTCTATGTCCCTGGTCGGGCCTCGATGTCATCCCATCGGAATGCTGGCGGGAGGCGTACAGTATGAAGAGCTGGTTCCCCGGTACCACGACCGACATCTGGTGCGGCCGGGACTGACCGGCATTGCCCAGGTCAAAGGGTTGCGCGGGCCTACAGTGGACGCGGCGAGAGCCGTGCAGAGAATAGAGGCCGACTTATTCTACGTGCAAAACTATAGTGTCTGGCTGGACATCAAATTGATAGTGAAGACCGTCTCGATGGAACTCAGGGGCGGTACGGGGTCCTGACGTCTGTCTTCGTTGCGGTTTGGAGTGGGTTGAATGCGTAGCAAATCTGTCGACCGACGCGTGCTCGTTACCGGTGGGGCCGGCTTCATAGGGTCCCACCTCTGCGAGCGGCTTCTGGCCGAGGGCGCCGAGGTTCTCTGCCTGGACAACCTTTTCACCGGCAGGAAGCGCAACATTGCGCACCTGCTGGGAAATCCGGCCTTCGAGTTCCTGCGTCACGACGTGACCGTGCCGATCCAGGCGGAGGTGGACGAGATCTACAATCTCGCCTGTCCGGCCTCGCCGGTGCACTATCAGTTCGATCCCGTCCAGACGACGAAAACCAGCGTGATGGGCGCCATCAACGTGCTGGGACTGGCCAGGCGGCTCCGCATCCCGGTTCTGCAGGCCTCGACGTCTGAAGTCTATGGAGACCCCCAGATCCATCCGCAGCCCGAGACCTACTGGGGCAACGTCAATCCGATCGGCCCTCGCTCCTGTTACGACGAAGGAAAGCGCTGCGCGGAAACCCTGTTTTTCGACTACCACCGCCAGCACTCCCTTTCCATAAAGGTCGTGCGGATATTCAATACTTACGGGCCGCGAATGCACCCCAATGATGGCCGCGTCGTCTCCAACTTCGTGGTGCAGGCGCTGAAAAACCAGCCGATCACCATTTTCGGCGACGGAACCCAGACGCGTTCGTTCTGCTACGTGGACGACCTCGTCGAAGGTTTGATGCGCATGATGCGCACGGCTCCTGAGATTACCGGCCCCATCAATCTGGGCAATCCTTCCGAATTCACCGTCGCGCAGTTGGCAAACCTCGTGGTCGAGGTCACGAACTCACGATCGACCATCGCCTTCCGTCCGCTTCCGCAGGATGATCCAAGGCAACGGAAACCCGATATCGCGCTTGCCGAGAAGCATCTGGGCTGGGCGCCGACCATTCCTCTCCGCCAAGGTCTTGAGCGGACGGTCTCCTACTTCGAGCGCCTGCTGTCCGAAACCGTGTCCGGAGAGGATGCGTCGAAGAAAGGACACCACCCGAAATCGCCTCCCCGGCTCGTCTCTTGAACAGGAAAAACGATGAAATCTGCTCTGGTTTTCGGCGGAGGCGGCTTTATCGGCAGCCACCTGGTGAAGCGTCTCAAGAACGAAGGATACTGGGTTCGCGCGGTCGATCTGAAATTTCCGGAGTTTTCGGAAACGCAGGCCGACGATTTCGTGATCGGAGACTTGCGCGACCAGCAGGTTTGCGACCGCGTCATCGATCGAGGCTTCACGGAAGTCTACCAACTGGCGGCGGACATGGGCGGTGCGGGCTACATCTTCACCGGCGAGCATGACGCCGACATCATGCACAACTCGGCGACCATCAATCTGAACGTCGCCGACCGTTGCCTGAAGCGCAACATCAAGCGCGTCTTCTATTCCTCCTCCGCGTGCATGTATCCGGCTTACAATCAGGAAAACCCCGATGATCCGAAATGCTCGGAAGATTCCGCCTATCCCGCGGCGCCGGACAGCGAGTATGGCTGGGAGAAGCTCTTTTCGGAACGCCTCTTCCTTGCGTACAACCGCAATCATGGCATGAGCAACAGGGTTGCGCGCTACCACAACATTTTCGGGCCGGAAGGGACTTGGACAGGCGGCAAGGAGAAAGCCCCCGCTGCGATATGCCGAAAGGTGGCCTATGCGCAAAACGGCGGCGAGATAGAGATTTGGGGCGACGGGCTTCAGACCCGTTCGTTTCTCTACATCGACGAGTGCCTCGAGGGAACCATCCGGCTGACGCGCTCGTCTTTCGAAGGTCCCGTGAACGTCGGCTCCCAGGAGATGGTCACCATCAATCGTCTGGTCGAGATGGTCGCGGAGATCGCCGGCAAGAAGATCCATAAGAACCACATCTCGGGCCCGACTGGTGTCCGAGGGCGCAATTCTGACAATCGGTTGATCGAGCAGAAATTGGGTTGGAAGCCGTCGAAGTCTCTCTATGCCGGGCTTGAGAAGACCTATGAATGGATTGAACGGCAAATAGGTCGCAATGCCGTCGAGGCATCAAAGGCATGACGCTTGCGGAGCTCGCTCCCAGCCGCGAGATGTCCTCGCATCGTCATAATATGCTGGGCATGATGCTGGATGACATCGTCCCGTCCGACTATCTGGACGACATCATCGGCCTGGCTCGAGACAAAAGGGCCGGATATTGTTGCGTTACGAATGTTCACCAGTGCGTCCTTGTCCATGACGATGAGGAGTTCAGGACGCTTGTAAACCGTGCAACGCTCGTCATTCCGGATAGTGTGATACTCCAGCGCGCTCGCAGCCTTCGGCATGGAGTCCCGTTCAGCGCCACGATGAAGGGCGCGGACATCATGCTTGAACTCTGCCGCCGGGCCGCCACCGCAAATGTGCCGATAGCCTTGATTGGTGGGCGCGATGACAGCGTTCTCGAAACGTTGGCGGCCAATCTGACAGAGCAGTTTCCTGCCTTGCGGATCGCATTTTCGTTCTCGCCGCCATTCAGGGCCCCTACTCATCAGGAAGACGAGGAGCTTGTGCGCTACATCGCGGCGTCCGACGCTTCCCTCGTGTTCGTCGGCCTAGGGTGTCCGAAGCAGGAACGCTGGATGGCTTCGCACGTCAAACGCGTCGGTGCGATGATGATCGGCGTCGGCGCTGCGTTCGACTTCAACGCCGGCATCGTGCGGCCATCTCCCGCTTGGGTACACCGCTACGGTTTCGAGTGGCTATACCGGCTCGCAAGCGAGCCACGGCGATTGTGGAAACGGTATCTGACGACGTCTCCTCGCTTCATCTGGCTTCTGGTCAAGGACGCCATTCGGGTCGAGATTTTGGGGCGAAAGCAGGTCCTTTGAGGCTCACTCACCATGTCTTCCGTTGAACAGCGAACCTCCGCGCAAATGGACTGCCAGATCGTCGGCTTCGTGATGAGCGGCGGTGTCGGCTCCCGGCTGTGGCCGCTGTCGCGCGAGGACAATCCCAAGCAGTTCCACGACTTCGCAGGCGACGGCTCCATGCTGGCGAAGACGCTGCGCCGGCTTGCTGCGAGGCCGCAGGGCGCCACGCCCATCTACCTTATCGCTGCGGAGAAGCACGCTCCGCGCATCCATGCCGACCTCGCAGGGATCGATGTGTCCGGCGGCGGTGCGATATTCGAGCCGGTCGGGCGCAACACAGCCGCGGCCGTTGCGGTGGCGACCATGCAGACCTTGGCGACGCATGGCGACGCAGTGATGCTGATCGTGCCGTCCGATCATGAAATATCGACCGAATCCCAATTCTGGCGAACCGTGGAAGATGGCGTGCCCGCTGCCCTGGCGGGCCGGATCGTGGTGTTCGGCATGAAGCCGACCGCTCCCGAGACCGGCTATGGCTACATCGAAGCGGCGGGCGCAGACCGGCCTGTGCGTGACGTCTCGCGCTTTGTCGAGAAGCCCGATCTTGCAACCGCGCAGCACTATGTTGAGGCCGGAAACTTCTACTGGAACACGGGCATCTTCCTGTTCCGGGCAGGCGTGATGCGCGATGCCTTCCGCAAGCATCGGCCGGACATTTGGGAAGCGACCGAACGAGCCTTCGCCGCCTCAGGGCGCGATCTGTCGGGGCTCTATCTGCCTCTCGACAAATACACGGACATCCCGTCCACCTCGATCGACTATGCGATCATGGAAAAGGCCGAGCACATAGCCATGGTGCCTGCCGGCTTCAGGTGGAACGATCTCGGCTCCTGGCAGTCGCTGCTCGACGTTGGCCCCGTCGACCAGAACGGCAACGTGACAATCGGTGACGTCGTGGCAATCGACTGCAAGAATTCGTATTTCCGCAGCGAAGGCGGTCTCGTTTCCGCGATCGGTCTCCGCAACATGGCCGTCGTATCGACGCCCGACGCTACCTTCGTCGCGCCGGTGAGCCATAGCCAGAACGTCAAGAAGATCGTCGAACAACTCGAGAGGAGCGGCCGTCTGGAGACGCGCTTCACGCCGGCGCCTGATCGTGTCCTGACCAGCGGCGCTTGGCGTCGGCGGGTGCATCATTGGCTGTTCGACGAAACGCTTCCACTGTGGTCCACGAAAGGTGTGGACGAGGTCCAAGGCGGCTTTCACGAGGCGCTTGGCTTCGACGGCGTACCCAGGCTGAAACCGAAGCGAATGCGCACAATGGCGCGGCAGGTATATGCCTTCGCGGTTGCAGGCGCACGTGGCTGGGACGGCCCAGCCGACGAGTTGATCGCGCATGGGTTGTCCTTCATGCAACGCGCCGGACGCACGGATCGCGGCGGCTGGGTACGCACGCTGAACATTGATGGAAGCGTGGCGGATTCGGTGGAAGACGCCTACGACCAGAGCTGCGTTCTCCTGGCCTTGGCTTGGGCCCATTCGCGCGGAAATGCCGATGCTCTTAGGCTTGGCGAAGAGACCTTTGCCTTTCTGGATGCTCATCTCGAAGACGATCGGATGATCGGGTTTCTGGAGAACGCGGAAGGCGTCGGCTCAAGGCGCTCCAACCCGCATATGCATATGCTGGAGGCATTTCTTGCCTGGCATCGGGTCACCGGCGATCGCTCCTACCTGCGAAGGGCGTCCCGGCTTGTCGACCTTTTCAGAACGTCCTTCTTTGATGCTGACAGCTGGACCCTCGGCGAGTTCTTCGACGAGAACTGGAGTCCGGAGGCCGGCGAGGCCGGAACCTGGACGGAGCCGGGCCACCATTTCGAATGGGCATCGCTGCTGATGGAGTTCGACCGGAGCAGCGGCCGGCAGGATCTGATGTGCTACGCGCGCAAGCTTTATGCATCGGCGGTTGCCAATGGCCTCAACCGAGCGACCGGCCTTGCTTATGGCGCGGTGTCCAGGCTTGGCATTCCGCTAGACCAGGTTTCGAGGAGCTGGCCGCAGGCGGAAGCCATCAAGGCGGCGATATCGCTCGATGGAACAGGCGGACCGGACTTGAAGCCGGAAATCGAGGAGAGGGTCGGCCGGCTGTTCCGCTGGCACATTGACTCGGCTCCCACCGGTCTATGGATCGACCGGATCGACGAACGAGGCCGATCCATCGCCACCGAAGTGCCAGCGAGCATTTTCTACCACCTCGTCACCGCCCTCACCCAATATCTCGACGCAACGGCCGATATACGGGCTGTTTAAGTCTCCTTTCTCGGAGTTTCTGCGTCCAGCACCCGCCGTCGCGCCGTGGCGTCACGCGCTTGCCATCCGATCTGCGTGGAACCCTCAAGCGCGAGCCGACAGCCGTTGATTGACACGATTCTGCTCTTTTCGCGGGCATACAAGCCAACTATAGAGGGTCCGGCGCGGTGCGCCGGCGCGAAACAAGGTCCACTGCGTGACAACCATCTTCGTCCTGAACGGTCCGAACCTGAACATGCTGGGAAAGCGGGAGCCGGGAATCTACGGCACGGCGACGCTCGACAGCATTCAGGCCGATTGTAAGAAGGCCGCCAAGTCCTTGTCTTTGAAGGTGGATTTCCGCCAGTCGAACCATGAAGGCGTGCTTGTCGACTGGATACAGGAAGCCAGTGAGAACGCGGCGGGCATCGTGCTCAATGCCGGCGCCTACACACACACCTCTATCGCTATCCATGATGCCATCGGTGCCATCGCTCCCTTGCCGGTTGTCGAAGTGCATCTCTCCAATATCCATGCACGCGAACCATTCCGGCACGTTTCCCGGGTTGCGCCGCATGCGGTGGGCATGATCGCCGGCTTCGGACCTCTCGGCTACACGCTGGCGCTGCGTGCGCTTGCGGCTAGAATCTGAACGACCGGACAATAAGAAGGCTTTGAAATGACCACCAAGAAGACCGGTATCGACCAGCAGCTCATCCGTGACCTCGCAGGCATCCTCAACGACACGAACCTGACCGAGATCGAGGTCGAACTCGACGCATTCAAGGTTCGCGTTTCGCGTCAGTCGGCCGCTGTCCATGCCGTGGCGGCACCCGCTCCCGTTTATGCCGCGCCCGTTGCTTCGCCGGCCGCAACCGCCCCCGCCGCTGCTGCGCCGGCCGATATCGCGAAGAACGCCGTTCCTTCGCCCATGGTTGGCACCGCCTACCTTGCGCCTGCGCCGGATGCGCAGCCGTTCATCACGGTCGGCCAGTCCGTCAAGGAAGGCCAGACGCTGCTCATTATCGAGGCGATGAAGACGATGAACCAGATACCGTCGCCGCGCTCGGGCACCGTCAAGGCGATCCTGATCGAGGATTCCCAGCCTGTCGAATACGGCATGCCGCTGGTCGTGATCGAATAGCGCCGGGAAAGCAGGCGCCCATGTTCCAGAAAATCCTCATAGCAAACCGCGGCGAGATAGCGCTGCGCGTTTTGCGCGCATGCCGCGAGCTCGGCATCCAGACCGTCGTCGTGCATTCGACCGCCGACGCCGACGCCATGCATGTCCGCCTCGCCGACGAGAGCGTCTGCATCGGCCCGCCGCCATCGCGCGACAGCTACCTCAACATCCATCAGATCGTCGCCGCCTGCGAGATCACCGGCGCGGACGCCGTGCATCCGGGCTACGGATTCCTGTCGGAAAACGCCAAATTTGCCGACATCCTGGCTGCTCACAACATCACCTTCATCGGCCCGTCCGGCGACCATATCCGCGTCATGGGCGACAAGATCGAGGCCAAGCGCACGGCCAAACGCCTGGGCATTCCGGTTGTGCCGGGCTCCGATGGTGCGGTTTCCGACGAAAAGGAAGCGCGCCGCATCGCCGCCGAGATCGGCTACCCGGTCATCATCAAGGCGTCAGCCGGCGGCGGCGGGCGCGGCATGAAGGTTGCTCGCAATGAAGACGACCTCGACGTAGCGCTGAAGACTGCGAAGTCGGAAGCTGGCGCCGCCTTCGGCGACGATGCGGTCTATATCGAAAAGTACCTCGAAAAGCCGCGCCACATCGAGATTCAGGTGTTCGGCGACGGCATGGGCCGCGGCGTCCATCTCGGCGAACGCGATTGCTCGCTGCAGCGTCGTCACCAGAAGGTGTGGGAAGAGGCTAATTCCCCTGCCCTCAACGCCGAGCAGCGCTCGCAGATCGGCGAAACCTGCGCCAAGGCGATCGCGGACCTCGGCTACTCGGGCGCCGGTACGATCGAATTCCTCTACGAGAACGGCGAGTTCTATTTCATCGAGATGAACACCCGCCTGCAGGTCGAGCACCCTGTCACCGAGGCCATCACCGGCATCGACCTCGTGCATGAGCAGATTCGCGTCGCGTCGGGCGGCGGGCTTTCGGTGCGGCAGGAGGACATCCGCTTCCACGGCCATGCCATCGAATGCCGCATCAACGCCGAGGATCCGCGCACCTTCGTGCCCTCGCCCGGCACCATCACGCACTTCCACACGCCGGGCGGTCTCGGCATCCGCGTCGATTCGGGCGTCTATTCCGGCTATCGCATCCCCCCCTACTATGACAGCCTGATCGGCAAGCTGATCGTGCACGGCCGCAACCGCGTCGAGTGCATGATGCGGCTTCGCCGCGCTCTCGACGAATTCGTGGTCGATGGTATCAAGACAACCCTGCCGCTTTTCCGTGACCTCGTCGGCAATCCGGACATCGCCAATGGCGACTACGACATCCACTGGCTGGAAAAATACCTTGCCGAGACGGCTGAGTAGCCCAGACGGGGCGTGCCGATGACACGCCCCTACGCGCCCGGTTATCGCATACCGACCGATCTCCTGCTGAAAGCCTATGCGTCCGGCGTCTTTCCGATGGCGGAAAGCGCAAGCGACCCCGAAGTCTTCTGGGTCCGCCCGGAAGTTCGGGGCGTCATACCCCTCGATTCGTTCCATGTCCCCAAAAGCCTGAAAAAGGTCGTAAGACATGGCCGGTTCGATGTCCGCACCGACACCGACTTCGCTGGCGTCATCGACGCTTGCGCGGAGGAGCGCGAGGAGCGGCAGTCCACATGGATCAATGCCCCCATCCGCGAAGCCTATATCGAGCTCTTCCGCCTCGGGCATTGCCATTCCGTCGAGGCATGGCGCGACGGCAGGCTCGTTGGCGGCCTCTACGGCGTGAAGCTCGGGCGCGCCTTTTTCGGTGAGAGCATGTTCTCGCGCGAAACCGATGCTTCCAAGGTCTGCCTCGCGCATCTTGTCGAACGGCTGCGCGACCGCGGTTTTGTGCTTCTGGACACCCAGTTCACGACCGAACACCTGAAGCGCTTCGGCGCGGTCGATGTCCCGCGCGCGAAATATGAAAAGCTTCTGGAAGAAGCGCTGAAGGGCGACGCGGCCTTCAATCCGTGACGTTAGCCACCTGATCGAGCAGCGCAGGCAGCTGCTTCAGCAGATCGTCGCGCGTGCCCATGCCAGGGCTCATTTTCTGCGGCTTTGATAACACCGCCAGTCGCACGAAGATGATCTTTTGGTCAGCCTTCTGGGCCCAGCCGACATACCACCCGAAAGGACGTTGGCGATCTGGCGAGCCGTCGGCGTTGACGGAAAAGCCCGCGCCTGTCTTGCCGTGTACTGTCCAGTCGCCCGGCAGGTCGTAGCGACCAAGGATCGCTTCGGTCATCTGATAGGCATGTTCGCTGACCGGCAACTGGCGGTTGACGATCTTGCCAATGAAGGCGACCTGTTCCAGCGGCGTGATACGCAGCGAAGAACTGAGCCACGACCGCGTCAGCCCGTTATTCTTGCCCTTGTCGCCCGATACGTCCTCATTCCCATAGTCGAATGCCTGGACATAAGAACTGAACTTCGCCTCACCCAGCGACTGCGTTATGAGCTGCGAATACCAGACCACAGATTCCTTCATCCACGTCGTCGGATCGATGTCGGTGCGCCACTCCTTGCGCCAGTCCGCATACCCTTCCTTGAAGGGCAGCACGGGGGTCGTCTCGTCCTTGAGGAAACCTGAATCATAGCCCATCAAGCTGATCGGGATCTTGAAGGTCGAGGCCGGGGGCATGGCTCGATCGCATTCGCCATCCTGATGCAGGATTTTCCCGGTCGATGCCTCGGCAAGAAGCGTGCAAACCGCGTCGGCGCGCGCCGGGCCAGCGAGAAGCGACAGGACGAAAAAGGCCGCGACGGCGCGTACAGCGGTGGCAATCCCAGACACGGGAATGGCTGCCATCGTGCTCAGTTCGTCTCGGGCGCGGGCACGTCGGACGACTGCTTGCAGCTCTTCAGCCACACGTCATAGACCGCGTGTTCCACTGCGTTGAGACCTGGGCTTTCGGCAAACATCCAACCCGTGAAGATGCGACGTATCTTCCGGTCAAGTGTGATCTCATCAACTTCTACGAACGAATCCGTCTTCGGCTCATCGGTGTTCGGTCGCGAATAGCAGACGCGCGGCGTCACCTGCAGCGCGCCGAACTGTACCGTCTCGTTGATGTAGACGTCGAAGGTGATGATGCGCCCCGTGATCTTGTCGACGCCGGTGAACTCGGCGACCGGATTGCTGATGCGTTCCGCATGGGCGGGCATCAGGCCAAGCGCCAGCACCGCGAGGGCGCCGCAGCAGGCTTTGAGCAGGGTCGGGTGAAGGGAGAGCATGCGCGAAACACCGGAAATTGCTTTTGGCCCTTTACGCGCGGACCCTTGGCAGATTGAGGAACTTCTCACGCGACTAACCAGCAATTGTGGCGACAAAAGAAGCGCGCCATACCCTGAGCGTTCAATTCGCGAACGCTCAATTGCCCAAGATACTCAATTACCGGGCGTCCACGCGTCGTAATCGCCAGTCACCTGCGGCCTGTGGCTGCCGCTGAGGATCGAGCCCGGAGGCCGATAGGCTGCCGGCGAACCGGTCAGGTTCGGGATGTGCGACTTCTGCCATTCACGCGGCTTGTAGGTTTCCGCGGATGGCGGCGTGTCGGTCCGATGGTGGATCCATCCATGCCAGCCCGGCGGCACCGCCGAAGCCTCGGAATAGCCGTTGTAGATCACCCAACGTCGCGTCTGGCCGTCAGAGTTCTTGCCTCCCTCGTAATAGACGTTGCCGAACTCGTCTTCCCCGACGCGCTTGCCGAAGCGCCAGGTGAAAACGCGGGTTCCGATGGTTTGGCTGTTCCACCAGGTGAAAAACTGCGTCCAGAACTTCTTCATCGATTCCTCGTCGCCGGAAGGCGTCGTTTTATCGCTTATGGCGTTGGCGCGAACGAATGGCAAGTGCCCCGCATCGACCCCGTCGGATCAAAGGTCACGCCGCAATTCCGGCCAAAATTGCGGGCAGAGGCATCCACGGCCAATTTCCCCTCTGTCCCGCAGGAACATCATGATCGCTGACTCGATTGCTCGCCAGGGCCGCTGGTTCTTCCGCTGGCGCAGCTACGTACTGCTCGGATTTGCGCCGTTGGCGCTTATGGTCATCATGCGGCCCGAGCCGGTCGAGGTGCAGTTTGGCACCGTTGTCGACACGATCTATGAAACCGCCTTCATCGCGCTCGCCTTCCTTGGGTTGGCAATCCGGGCCTACGTTGTCGGCCATGTCCCGGCCGGGACCTCGGGTCGCAATACGAGAGGTCAGGTTGCTGAGACCCTCAACACGACCGGGCTCTATTCCTTGACGCGCAACCCTCTCTACCTTGCCAATGCGATCAGTTGCATGGGTGTCGCCCTCTTTCTGCAGGATATCTGGTTTGCGCTGCTGATGGCGCTCTTCCTCATCGTCTATCTTGAGCGCATCATCGCCACCGAGGAAGCTTTCCTCGCCCAGAAGTTCGGAGAAGCCTATCGGAACTGGGCAGCCGAAGTTCCCGTCTTCTTCCCGCGCTTCAGCGGCTGGAAGGCTCCGGAACTGCCCTTCTCTTTTCGCAACGTACTCCGGCGCGAATATTCGGGTTTCTTCGGCCTGATTGCGATCTTCTTCGCACTCGACCAGTCGCGGGAATTGCTCACGGAAAACCAAACGCTCGTGGATATGGACTGGCTGGCTGCCCTCGTATTTGGTGCGGTCGTCTACTGCGTTCTGCGCTGGGCAAAGAAGCGCACCAGGCTGCTGAACGTCAGAGGTCGGTAACCATCAGATCGGCGTGGCGAAACGATCTTCGCCTTTTTCCTCATCGATCTTCCAGGCATTGAAGTCACTCGCTTTCCGCTTGTCACCGGGCCTGTCTGTCACGATAGTGCGCAGCGCTTGAAAGCATTTTCGTGCCGGTCGCTTCGGAGGAAGTTCAATGAAGACATCGATCAAGTCGGCCACCATGGCGCTTGGCCTGTTGTTTGCCCTCGTGGGTCCCTCAGCGGCCGTCGAGGCGAATTTCACCTGTTCCGGCGGAACGAAGGTCCGCGCGACATTCTCCGATCCCAACGTATCGCCCGGTAGCGTTGTTCTCGTTTTCTCCGACGCCGGACAGGTGACCTTGCCGCAGGTCATGTCCGCGGATGGAGGCCGCTATGCCGCCGACAATATGGAGTTCTGGACCAAGGGACAGGGCGCAACGCTGACCATGAACGGCAAGGTCGAAAACTGCGAGGTCGACTGACCGCTTGCGGCTCTTTCCTTTGCGGCGCAGCCTCGCCGTGCTACCTGCCATCGCCGCCAACGGATGCCGCTACTCAACATGAGCAACGCCCGAAATAGACTGGCTTTCGTGTCCTCGGACACAGAGGATGCGCGCAACGCGGCCGCCGCGCTGGTTTCGCGCTACGGACAGCGCCCGGTTGCAGACGCCGATGTCGTGGTCGCGCTCGGCGGCGATGGTTTCCTGCTCGAGACGCTTCGCGAAACCATGAGCACGGGAAAGCTCGTCTATGGCATGAATCGCGGCACCATCGGTTTCCTGATGAACGAGTTCCGCGTCGATGGGCTGTCCGAGCGGATTGCGGCGGCCCAGCCCGAAACCATCCGGCCGCTCGAGATGGAAACCGAGACCGCAAGCGGCGAGCGCGCGACCGCGCTTGCCATCAACGAGGTCTCGCTTCTGCGCCAGTCGTACCAGACGGCAAAGGTCAGAATATCGATCGACGGCAAGGTTCGCCTCGACGAATTGAACTGCGATGGCGTGATGGTGGCGACTCCCGCCGGCTCCACCGCCTACAACCTCTCGGCCTACGGCCCGATCCTGCCGCTTGATGCGCCGCTTCTGGCGCTGACTCCCGTCAGCCCCTTCCGCCCGCGCCGCTGGCGTGGCGCGCTGGTCTCCAACAAGGCGACCGTGCGCTTCGATATGCTTGAGCCGGAGAAGCGCCCCGTCAACGCGGCCGCCGACCACGTAGAGGTCAAGTCGGTCATCTCGGTGACGGTCAGGGAATCCAAGTCGAGGACTGCAACCCTCCTGTTCGATCCCGGCTATTCGTGGAACGAGCGCATCCTCGCCGAGCAGTTCCGGTATTGACCGGGACAGCCGGATTAACGTTAGCGACTAAGCATAAACCCGGCGCAAACCCAACATTACTGGCAATTAAGTTGACATTCTGCAGGGTTGCGCATATCTCGCATTGCACAAAATAGCAGGCGCGCGGCGCTTGCCGCAGCTCTCTGGGGAGCCGCGCCAAACCATCCAAAAGCAGCCAGGCAATTGTCCGCAGACACCACGACCGCCCAAGAAGCGTTGACCTTCGCAGACCTCGGCCTTTCGCCGAAGGTTCTTTCCGCCGTCACCGACGCGGGTTACACCAAGCCGACCCCCATTCAGGCAGGCGCTATCCCACACTCGCTCCAGGGCAAGGACGTGCTGGGCATCGCACAGACCGGCACCGGCAAGACCGCCGCCTTCGTCCTTCCCATGATCACGCGCCTCGAGAAAGGTCGCGCGCGGGCGCGTATGCCTCGTACGCTTATCCTGGAGCCGACGCGTGAGCTCGCCGCGCAGGTGGAGGAGAACTTCGTCAAGTACGGCAAGAACAACCGCCTGACCGTTGCGCTGCTAATCGGCGGCGTCTCCTTTGACGAGCAGGAAAAGAAGCTTGAGCGCGGCGCGGACGTTCTGATCGCGACACCCGGCCGTCTCCTCGACCATTTCGAGCGCGGCAAGCTGCTTTTGACCGGCGTCGAAATCCTCGTCATTGACGAAGCCGACCGTATGCTCGACATGGGCTTCATCCCCGACATCGAGCGCATCTGCAAGCTCATCCCCTTCACGCGGCAGACGTTGTTCTTCTCGGCGACCATGCCGCCGGAAATCACCAAGCTGACGGAGCAGTTTCTGCATGCGCCGGCCCGCATTGAGGTCGCCCGCGCTGCCACCACCAACAGCAGCATCACGCAGCGGCTGGTGAAATCCGGTTCGAAGCCCTGGGACAAGCGTGAAACCCTGCGCAACCTGATCCGTTCAGAAGGCGATGCGCTCAAGAACGCGATCATCTTCTGCAATCGCAAGATCGAGGTCTCCGACCTCTTCAAGTCGCTCCAGAAGCATGAGTTCGACGTCGGCGCGCTCCATGGCGACATGGACCAGCGGGCGCGAATGGCGATGCTCGACAACTTCCGCTCGGGCCGGCTCAAGCTGCTGGTGGCATCCGACGTCGCGGCGCGCGGTCTCGACATCCCTGATGTCAGCCATGTCTTCAACTTCGACGTGCCGATTCACGCCGAGGACTATGTTCACCGCATCGGCCGCACGGGACGCGCCGGCCGTTCCGGCAAGTCCTTTACAGTCGTCACCCGTGGCGACACGAAGCATCTCGACGCGATCGAGAAATTGACCGGCCAGACGATCGAATGGCACGACGGCGACCTGTCGACGCTCGCCCCCGTCACCGAGGAAGACGACGCCCCGCGTCGTGGTCGTGGCGCACCGAAACGCGTGCGTGGCAAGGCCGATGGCGAGCGAAAGCGCGATCACAAGCGCGGACGCAAGGAAGAGGTCGTCGAGGCCAAGCCAGCCGACGTGCAAGAATTTAGGGCGGAAGTCGCCGATATCGCCGAAGAGCGTCGCACGCGCAAAGACGCGATCAAATCAGACAACGCAAGCCGCGGCGCTCGTCCTGGCAACGCCAGCAATCAGTCCAGGCGCGATGACAGGCGGCCCAACCGCTCCAACGACGACCTGAACGACGGCACCGTCGGTTTTGGCGACGACATGCCGGCCTTCATGAAGATTGAAGTGAAGGTCTGATCGACCTCCGGACTTGATGCATAAAAAAAACGGCCCCGCTCGGGGCCGTTTTTCTTTGCGGGCCTTTTTCGCTCAGGTGAGCGGCGAAAGTTGTATCTCGACGCGGCGATTGAGCGCGCGTCCTTCCGCGGTCGAATTCGTGGCGATCGGCCTGTTGGGTCCGAAGCCGGTCACGGCAAAGCGGCGTGAATCGACCCCCTGCTGCGCAAGATAGTTTGCCACCGAAAGGGCGCGCCTCTCGGAAAGGGCCATGTTGTAGGCGACGCTACCGGTGGAGTCGGTATGGCCGAAGATGTCGACGACGGTCTGCTGGTATCGGTTGAGGACGATCGCAACCGAGTTCAGCGTCTCGCGGAAGCTCGGCTTGATCGCGTCTTGGCTAACGTCGAACGTGATGTCGGACGGCATGTTCAGCACGACCTGATCACCGACGCGGGTGACGCTGACGCCAGTACCCTGCAACTGGCGGCGAAGGTCGGCCTCGTTCCGGTCCATGGTCGCGCCGATCGCGCCGCCGGTGAGCGCACCGACGCCGGCGCCGATCAGCACCGCGTTGCGCTGCGCATTTCTGCTACCGCCGACCGCCATGCCCGCCAGAGCGCCGAGACCGGCGCCCAAGGCCGCGCCGCCGGCCGTGTTGGACACCTTCTGCTGACCGGTAAAAGGATCGGTCGAACAGGCGCTCACAAACGCCACGGCCGCCACAACGGCGACAATTTTTTTCATCATCGGGTGTTCCCTCTCACACGTCGCGGCGGAATTCCGGCAATACCGCCTTCGTTGGTTCGTTGTACCACCAAATGCGGCAAAAAGCCGACGCTGCGGCCAGTGAAATGTCAGGTCGCGATTCTGCCCAGTCGCCTGGGCTGACTGATCGCCCGAAGTCCCAGGCTTGTCAGCGTTTGGGGCTGCCAGCGCCTCGGGGGGATTCAGTATGAGCGCGGCGGAACGAACAGACAGATCGTCCGGGAATCATCCGCACCTGCGACCGAACACCAGTGATATTCACCGTCGGGCGAATCCTTCAGTCGTGTGTCCGAGTAGGCGACCACCTCTCCCGTACCCTTGATGACGTACCCTTCCGGCCTTTCGCTGATCTTCGCCGAAGATACCTCCCGGCAGTCGTAGCCCGAGCAACAGGAGAAGGGATACTTCCATCCCTGCGGTTTGGCCGATGTGAGCTTGGCCTCGTGCGCGGCGGCCGGTGTGGAGATGCCCGAGGCCACACCGAACATCAGGGCCATGGACAACGTCGAAACAATGCGGAGGAAGCGCGGTACCGGTTCTGTGGTGCTTGCTTGGTAGGACATGGCTCGTTCCTGTCAAAACGGGATTGTTCAAGCTTTCGCTTGCCCGTCCAAGGAACGTTGTCTTCCCATTCGCCGGCTCGTCAGCCGCAGATACGCCGCGTCCGGCCTGAATGCTTGTGGTCCTCCAATACGCACGACCTTGGAGCGATTCCCTCGCTGGCGCAAGATTTATGCTGCAGTGCACAATGCTGCAGGCGCGCCAACCACTCAAAAATGCTGCGCCCGGACGGTTAACGATTGGTTAACAGCCTCACAGGTCCGGTACCCGCCCTACTCGATGTCTGCGATCGGCTGACCGACGCCACCCTCGATGCGCTGCGACAACGATGCCTCCATAAAGCCGTCGAGGTCGCCGTCGAGGACGTCTGACGGGCTGGTGCTTTCGACCCCGGTGCGCAGATCTTTCACAAGCTGGTATGGCTGAAGCACATAGGACCTTATCTGGTGACCCCAGCCGATGTCCGACTTCGCCGACTCGGTTGCGTTGGCGACGGCCTCGCGCTTCTTCAGTTCTTCCTCATAGAGCCGGGAACGCAGCATCTCCCAGGCCTTCGCCCGGTTCTTGTGCTGCGACCGCTCCGCCTGGCAGGCGACCGCTATGCCGGTTGCCAGGTGGGTGATGCGAACCGCGGAATCGGTCGTGTTGACGTGCTGTCCGCCCGAGCCGGACGACCGGTACGTGTCGATGCGGACATCGGACTCGCTGACCTGTATCTCGATCGAGTCATCCACGACCGGATACACCCAGACGCTCGAAAACGAGGTATGGCGGCGCGCGTTGCTGTCATAGGGCGAAATGCGCACCAGGCGATGCACGCCGGATTCGGTTTTCAGCCAGCCATAGGCGTTGTGGCCCTTGATCAGGAGCGTGGCGGACTTGATGCCGGCTTCTTCGCCGTCATGCATTTCCAGCACTTCCACCTTGAACTTCCGCCGCTCGGCCCAGCGCGTGTACATGCGCAAGAGCATGTTGGCCCAGTCCTGGCTTTCGGTGCCGCCCGCGCCGGCGTGGATTTCCAGATATGTGTCGTTCCCGTCGGCCTCGCCCGACAGCATCGTCTCGATCTGGCGTGCGCGCACCTCGCCCGCGAGCGAGCGGATGGCCGCCTCAGCCTCTTCGACCACTGACTGGTCGCCCTCTTCCTCGCCGAGTTCGATGAGGCCGATATTGTCTTCGAGCGCCTGCGTAACGCCCCGAACGGCCTTGACGCCGTCTTCCAGCGACTGCCGCTCCCGCATCAGTTTCTGGGCTTCCTGCGCGTCGTTCCACAGAGAGGAATCTTCCGCGCGCATGTTCAGGTAATCAAGTCGCTTCAGCGCCTGATCCCAGTCAAAGATGCCTCCTCAGCAGGCTTATGGCCTGCTTGATTTCGTCGACGAGCTTTTCGGTTTCCGCGCGCATGGCTGGATCGGACTTTCCTGTGATGGCCTTTGAATCGGCGCGGACCATAGGCACGCCACTCCCATGTGTAAAGCGCCGAAAAAACAGAAATGGGCGAACCGTGAGGTCCGCCCATCCCTGCCGCCTGAGAAGTGATTGACGCCGGCCGCCGAAAGCCCTGTCGGGCTTCCGAAGCACCAGTGTCGAAAGACGATTGTCGCGGTTAGTAGAGCCCGCCGCCGCCGGTCTCGATCGCCCTGCTGGCGGATGGAGACAGGTCGCCGCCGGTCGTCCCCCCGCCGTCCATTCCGATGACCCAGTAGCTGTCGGCGGGCCCGGTGCCTGGCTTGAACGCCTCCATGATCGTGTCCGCCTCGCCTTCCTGTGCCCGCATGCCGGTCTTGCGGTTGATGGCGATCAGGGTCATCCCTTCGGGAACCTGGAACTCGACCGGAGGCGTGTCCTTCAACGCCTCAGCCATGAACTCCTTGAAGATGGGCGCGGACAGGCCGCCGCCGGTCGTACCCGTGCCCAGCGTCTGCGGCTGGTCGAACCCGACATAGAGGCCCACCACCAGGTTGGGCGTGAACCCGACGAACCACGCATCCTTGTAATCGTTCGTCGTGCCGGTCTTGCCGGCCATCGGGCGGTTAAGCTCGCGCAACGTTGTGGCCGTGCCGCGCTGGACCACACCCTCCATCATGGAGGTGATCTGGTATGCGGTCATGGGATCGAGCACCTGATCGGCATTGTCTACAAGTTCAGGCTCGGGCTGGTCGCTCCACTCCGCCGCGACGCAGCCTTCGCATGCGCGTTCGTCGTGCTTGTAAACGGTCTTGCCGTAGCGGTCCTGGATACGATCGATGAGGGATGGCTTGATCTGCAGGCCACCATTGGCCATCACCGAATATGCCGTCACCATGCGCATGACGGTGGTCTCGCCCGAGCCCAGCGCCATCGGCAGATAAGGCGCCAGCTTGTCGTAGACGCCAAAGCGTTCGGCGTATTCGGCGACGATCTTCATGCCCATGTCGTTCGCCAGGCGCACGGTCATCAGGTTGCGCGAACGCTCGATGCCCGCCCGCAACGTCGAAGGACCGGCTGGCTTGCCGTCATAGTTTTTCGGGCTCCACGTGGTGTTTCCCGAAGTGATCGTGATCGGCCCGTCCATGATCACGGAGGCCGGCGTGTATCCGTTGTCGAGTGCGGCCGCGTAGACGATCGGCTTGAACGAAGAGCCCGGCTGGCGCATCGCCTGTGTCGCGCGGTTGAATTCGGACTGCGAGAACGAGAACCCGCCGACCATCGCGAGCACGCGGCCCGTATGCGGGTCCATGGCGACAAGGCCGCCGGAAACGGCGGGGACCTGGCGCAACTGGTATGCGGTGCCTTCCTTCTGCTCGACAAAGACGACATCGCCCGGCTTGAGCACGTCGGCCGGCGATTTGGCGCGAACGCGTTCACCGTTGACCATGTAGCGCATCGCGAAGCTCATGTCGTCGAGAGCCACGGTGCCCGTTTCGCGTTCGGCTGAAAGGGCGCCAGAAACTTCGCGCCTGGGCTGTAGCCCGATAGACAACCCGTTTGCGGAGCTTTCGAGCACCACCGCCAGGCGCCACTCGGGAACGTCTTCCAGCGCCTTCACCTCGCCAAGGGCGACGCCCCAGTCCGAGCCGATATCGATGCTCTTCACAGGACCACGGAAGCCTCGCAGCGTGTCGTATTTCACAAGGCCGTTCTGCATCGCCTTGCGGGCAATGCGCTGCATGTTGGGGTCGAGCGTCGTGCGCACCGACAGGCCGCCCTCATAGAGCGCGTTCTCGCCATAGCGCGAGATGATCTCGCGCCGCACTTCCTCGGTGAAGTATTCGCCTGCGAAAAGGTAGGAGCCGCTGCGACGTGGTTTTACGCCCAGGGGCTCGGCCTTTGCCCTGTCACCCTCTTCGCGGGAGACGTAACCGTTCTCGACCATCTGGTCGATCACCCAGTTGCGCCGCTCGATGGCGCGCTCGGTGTTGCGGAACGGATGATAGTTCGAAGGCCCCTTCGGCAAGGCCGCCAGATAGGCGGCTTCCGAGACGGTCAGTTCGTTTACCGACTTGTCGAAATAGGTCAGCGCCGCGCCCGCCACTCCGTAGGCGTTCAGGCCGAAGAAGATTTCGTTCAGATAGAGCTCTAGGATGCGGTCCTTGGAGAAGGCCTGCTCGATGCGGAACGACAGGATGGCTTCCCGGATCTTGCGCTCGATCGTCTGGTCCTTGGAGAGCAGGAAGTTCTTCGCCACCTGCTGCGTGATCGTCGAGGCGCCCTGGCGGCCGCCCGTCTGGATATTGTTGACCACAGCGCGGATAAGTCCCTGGATGTCGATGCCGGGGTGCTTGTAGAAATTCTTGTCCTCGGCCGACAGGAACGCGGCCTTAACGCGGTCGGGAACGGCCTGGATCGGCAGATAGAGACGACGCTGGCGCGCAAATTCGCCCATCAGCGCTCCATCCGAAGCGTGGACGCGGGTGGTGACCGGCGGCTCGTACTTCGACAGGACCTCGTAGTCCGGCAGATCCTTGGTGATATTGCCTATCACGATCCACACGCCCGCCGCGGCCAGCAGAGCGAGTGCCGTCCCTATGCCGAAAAAATAGCCGATAAGTCGAATCATACCCGCTCCAATGCCAGATCGGGACACCGTTGCACAACACCAATCACACGCTTCCGGCGCATGGAACGGTCCATCCCGACTTCGCGAAGCCTTGGTCCGCCGATGTGTAGAAATTGCGGCGGCATGACATCATTCATTCCATAGCGCGAAAAATAATAGGCGATTTGCGCCCGCGGTGCCACCGGGAGGCCATGCGATGCCGCCCCCGCGGCCATTTCAGCCCCCTGCGCTGTCGGCGGAGGTCGCAAACATCTCAATCGCCTTGGCGATGCTTGCCGCGGCCTTGTCGCGCCACTCCGAACTCATCAACTGCTCCTCGTCCTTGACGTTGGACAGGTAGCCGAGCTCAAGCAGCACGGAAGGAACGTCGGGCGCCTTCAGCACTCTGAAGCCTGCGAAACGGTGGGGATTGTTGATCATTCCGATCGTCGGCGCCAACTCGCCGACCAGCGTGCGGGCGAAACGGATTGAAAAACTGTGGGTTTCGCGCTTGATTAGGTCGACCAGGATATCCGCGACCTCCTTGTTTTCTTCGTCCACCACCATCCCTGCAAGTTGATCCGACAGGTTTTCACGGTCCGCGAGCGCTTGGGACTCCGCATCCGAAGCCTGTTCGGAAACCGTATAAACCGTCGCTCCCCGGATGCCCTTCACGCGGATCGTGTCGGCGTGAATCGAGATAAAGAGGTCGGCGTCGTGCTGGCGGGCGATTTTGACTCGCTCGTCGAGCCGCAGAAACTCGTCCTTTTCACGTGTCATGAAGACGTTATAGCGCCCGTCGGCCCTCAGCTTGTCGCGCAACTCGTTCGCGAAGGTCATCGTTATGTCCTTCTCGGCCGTGCCGCTCGAGGCGGTTGCGCCCCCGTCCGCTCCGCCGTGGCCGGCGTCGATGACCACTGTGAAGCGCTGTCCCTCGCGTCCCGTTCGCAGGCCGAGGCGTTCATTCTTGGGCGTCGCCTCCGTGGACCCGGTGGTGGCGGCCTGCACGGCCAGCGCGTCCTCGAAGGCCTTCTGTGATGACGCTGAGAGGTCGGCAACAAGGCGATAGCCCGGCGCCGTTTCGTTCTGCACGATGTCCAGCCGACCTAAGACAAACGGGCCTTTCAACTCGAGTATCAACCTCGATGAACCACCGCTGAGGTCACCGTACCGTACATTCGCGACAAGCCCGTTCGCCTTGAGTTCCTTGGGATCGATGGCAAATCGCGTTTTGGGCAGATCGATGACGAGCCTGTGGGGGCCGCGCAGCATGAACCAGCGTGGCTCCGGCTCCTCGTCGAAATTCATGATGACGCGGGTATGCGTCGCATCGCCGGCCATCTTGAAGTCATGCGCATTGAGAGCGACGGCCCGCTCCGGGAAAAGCAGAAGCCCGGCAAGGAAAAGCAATGCGCCAACCGCCGCTAAAATGCCGCCGGAAGTGCCTTTCCATCCTGCAGTTGGAACCATCGTGGCGCCTTCGCTTGTCCATGCGCCGGGAGGCTCGCCCCGGCCACCTCGTTAGGCAATATGTACCGTTAACGAGTGGTAGCCACATAAGGTTAATCAAGCCTTTCAGGCAGTTAGCCCGAAGAGATCCGGTCTGCCCCCGCATCGCTCCGGCTTTGCCCCGCGGGTCACCGGTCGTCATCGACTAAGCGGTTCGTTTTCCGCGGAATTCCGGCTAGAATAGCGGGCAATGTTTGTGTTAGGAGCCGCGATCCCCATATCGGGAGAGCGAAAAGCGTCGGCGCGTGGTGATGCCGACTAGGTACTGGAACCAGAACAATGACGAAATGGTCGCCGAATTCGTGGAGAGCAAAGCCAATCCAGCAGGTGCCGGCCTATCCGGACGCCGCAACACTGGGTGACGTCGAGGCTCGCCTTGCGACCTTTCCGCCGCTGGTTTTTGCAGGTGAGGCGCGCAAGCTGAAGAAGCAGCTCGCCCAGGTCGCCGCAGGCAACGCATTCCTCCTGCAGGGCGGCGATTGCGCCGAGAGCTTTGCCGAGCACGGCGCTGACAATATCCGCGACTTCTTCCGCGTCTTCCTCCAGATGGCGGTCGTTTTGACCTATGCCGGCGCTCAGCCTGTGGTGAAGATCGGCCGCGTCGCCGGCCAGTTCGCCAAGCCGCGCTCATCGGATTCGGAAACCAAGGATGGCATCACCCTGCCCTCCTATCGGGGCGACATCATCAACGGCATCGAGTTCGACGAGAAGTCGCGTATCCCGGATCCAGCGCGTCAGGAGATGGCCTATCGTCAGTCGGCAGCCACGCTGAACCTGCTGCGCGCATTCGCCCAGGGCGGCTATGCAAGCCTCGAGAACGTGCACCGCTGGATGCTCGGTTTCGTTGCCGACAGCCCGCAGGGCGACCGTTACGAGGCGCTGGCCACCAAGATTTCCGAAACGATGGACTTCATGAAGGCCGTCGGCATCACGTCGGAAACCAACTATGCGCTGCGCGAGACGGACTTCTACACAAGCCACGAGGCGCTCCTGCTCGGCTACGAGGAGGCGCTGACGCGCGTCGATTCCACGTCTGGCGACTGGTACGCGACCTCGGGCCACATGATCTGGATCGGCGATCGCACCCGCCAGCCCGATCATGCGCATGTCGAATACTGCCGTGGCATCAAGAACCCGCTGGGCCTGAAGTGCGGCCCGTCCCTGACGCCGGACGGCCTGCTACAGCTCATCGACGCGCTGAACCCGGAGAACGAACCGGGCCGGCTGACTCTGATCGCTCGTTTCGGCTCCGACAAAGTTGCCGAGCATCTGCCCAAGCTGGTGCGCGCCGTGAAGAAGGAAGGACGCGAGGTTGTCTGGTCGTCCGACCCCATGCATGGGAATACGATCACTGCGGCTGGCTACAAGACGCGTCCCTTCGACCGCATCCTCAAGGAGGTGCAAACCTTCTTCGAGGTGCATCGCGCCGAAGGCACGCATCCAGGCGGCATCCACATCGAGATGACCGGCAAGAACGTCACCGAATGCACGGGCGGCGCCCGCGCCATCCGCGACGACGAGCTTCAGGATCGCTACCACACCCATTGCGACCCGCGCCTGAACGCCGATCAGGCGATCGAGCTTGCTTTCCTGGTGTCCGAGCTTCTGAAGAAGAACGCGAACCAGGTGCATACGGTGGCTGCGGAATAACGTCCCGCTTTCAACCAAAAAAAAGGCGTCGCATGCGACGCCTTTTTTGTGCCTGCGTGCAATGCGCCGCGTCAGTCCTTCCGGTACAGCATCCAGCTTTTGCCCGCGCGTTCCGAAAGCGTCGAAAACCGCGTGACGCGATTCCGGCCGGTCATCTTCGAGCGATAGAGGGTGCGATCGCACTTGGAATAGAGATCCTCGGGGCTCTCCGCTTCCGAGGCCATGCATATTCCCATCGAAATCGTCACTGACCCGTAGCTCGCGTTCGTCTGTGGGTTCACGAAAGGCGTCTGCTCGATCAGCATCCGGATGCGATCGGCAATCTCGAACGTCGCTTCCTCGCTGGCGCCGTCCACGATCAGGGCGAACTCCTCGCCGCCGGTGCGCGCCACGAACATGTCGGCGCGGATCGACGAGCGGAAGATGTCCGCGATGCTCTGCAGGACCTTGTCGCCGACGGGATGTCCAAAGCGGTCGTTGATCTCCTTGAACCGGTCGATGTCGGCCAGGATGAGCGCCTTGAACAGGATGCCACGATTGCTGTTGTAGATGTCGGCGATCTCGCGATCGAACGCACGCCTGTTCAACAACTGGGTCAGCGGATCGGTATTGGCGAGGCGCTTGTATTCCTCAAGCTTCGACTTCACCGTCTCCAACTCGTTCGACTTGTCCGTCAGCGCGTTTGCGACCTGCTTGCCATGGTCGATGGTCGACGTCGTTGCGACGGACATCACTTCCACGATCTTCTGCAGGAGGTCCTTGCTGACCAGCCGTCCGTTCAGACCCTCGGCCGTCTGGTCGAGCACGCGGCCGAATTTTTCGACATGGCTGCGCTCCTTGCGCAGGATCGAGGCAATTTCCTCGAGTTCCTTGGCGAGGGTCTCGCGCGCATGCTCGACCGCCTGGCTGTCGCCACTGGTGTCGAAATATTTGCGCGCGATGCGATCGAGGTCGTCCTGGGTCGGACGCTTGCTCAGTCCAACGACCTCGAGGCTCAACTCGTGGTTCGATCCGGACAGGGCTTCGTAGAAGATTTCGTAGTTCCGCGGGAGCGCAACGACGCCCATTTGCCGCATCGTAAGCAGGACGGAACTCGCCAGATCTGTTGCCCGGTCGGCCGGAGCGCTAGCAGTCTGCATTCGTGTGTTCCACCTTGCATATCGTGCGCGGACTGAATCGTCCGTGAACCAGGTTAAGGCACAGGCTTTCGGCGGGACGCATAGCGTCGAAATGTTCTATGCGGCGTGGAACTGCGTGCCCCCATGCATCCCTCGCCCTGGTGACTATAGGGAATATCGCGCTAAATTTTCCTTAATTGCGAGTGGCTTGCGAGGTGGTGGACGCAACCACGTCGGCATGGCATCTGTCTCTTCAGGCGACGCAAGACACGTCCGAAAAATCTGGTGCGAACGAGATCAAAAAAGACCTGTCGCGATAAGCAGATACATCGCGCAGAAAGGTTGAGCGGGAGTAATCGATGAACAAAACCAACAACGGATCTTGTCTTTGTGGCGCCGTACGCTTCGTCGCGACCGGTCCCTTGCGCGGCGTGGTCTATTGCCATTGCTCGCAGTGCCGCAAGCAGAGCGGCCATTATTACGCCGCGACCAATGTGGCCGACGCCGATCTCAGCATCGACGGCGCCGAAAAACTGACCTGGTTCATGGCGTCGCCCTACGCAAGACGCGGATTTTGTTCAGTATGCGGATCGGTGCTCTTCTGGAAACATAACGAATCCACCGAAACTTCGGTCATGGCAGGCGCCTTCGATACGCCGAGCGGGCTTCGGGGCGAGGTCCACATTTTTGTCGCGGACAAGGGTGACTACTACGACATCACGGACGGCCTTCCTCAATATGTGCGCTCCACGCCCGACATCAAGGTCGCCGACGACTAGCGGCGGACCTGCTGCCCAAAACCGCATCGCTTTCCCCGGAGTTTTGGGCTAAGCGTCGCGCGCTTCATTTTTCTTGCGGAGACCTTATGGAACGCCTGATCAAGGCCTGGGAGAATTCCCTGCGTGCCTTCCGTCGCCTGGCGACATCCGAAAAAGCCTTTCAGCAGGAACTCGTGCTGCTTGCGGCGGCATTGCCTCTGGCGTGGTTCCTGTCCACCTCATCGCGTGGCTACTGGCTGCTTGTCGGCTCGATCCTGTTTCTCATCGTGGTCGAGGTTCTCAACACCGGCATCGAGGCGGCATGCGATGCGGTGTCCCGTGAGTTCGACATCGATATCCAGCTCGCAAAGGATTGCGGGTCGCTCGCCGTGCTGATCTCGATCATGCTGGTGCTCATCGTCTGGGGCCTTGCCATTGTCGAGACTGTTACCGGCGTTCCACTGTGATACAGTTGCGTTCGTCCATGTAGTTGTCATCAATTTCGTTCTGCACGGCGCAGGTCCATCCGCTTTCGGAGAGGAAGACATGAAGAAGGTTTCGCTGCTCGCACTGCTGGTTACCGCCGCCGTCTCCACCGCCTGTTCGTCGACCGGCCAGAACACCCCTGCCCCGGCGCGTGGTCCTGCCGGCGAAGTAGCGCTCTCCGATTCCGACCGTACCGCCGTCGAAACCTCAGTACGGTCCAGCCTCGGACAACCCAACGCAAGCTTCCGCACCATGATCGGCCAGCGCGACGCCAGTGGCGTCGTCACGGTCTGCGGCTATTTCAACTCCGGCTCGGGAGATACGCCCTTCATCGGCACCCTGGGTGCAGGGAGCTTTACCGTCTCCAATCTCGGCGGCGCGACCGAGCAGACGATCGCCGTGCAAAGAGCCTGCCACGGCCGCGGTATCTACATCTGAGCCCCTTCAAAACTGGTCGCCATTGCTAATGGCCTGTCGGATGGCATGCGTTTGTGCAGCTTGTGAACGCCGTGCTTTTTCAGAGCCTTACGATTGAATTATAGGATTTGTCAGACAATACATTGACTCTGCTTGGGAGGTCCGCTTAGCTTGCTGCCGGAAACTCGAATTCTGGCGGAAGTTGGAGGTTGCGCGTTGGAGGGCGCGCGCCGGGTTTAGGCGGGATATCCTTTAGACGTCGTCGCTTCGGACCCAGGCCTCTGCTGCCGTCACGTTTCCGTCACTCAAACGTTTTCATGGGAGGAATTCATGAAACTTCGTCTTGCAGGCGCCTTGTTGGTCACCGCCGCGCTCTTCGCGACCGGTGCCATGGCGCAGGAAAAGAAGCAGCTTGCCTTCGTCGTGAACGGAGCGTCCGACTTCTGGAAGCTGGCTGAGGCCGGCGTCAAGAAGGCACAGGCCGAACTGCCGAATTACGACCTGTCGCTGAAATATCCGGAGCAGGCCGCCGCGGCGGTCCAGCAGCGGTTGATGGAAGATCTCGTCGCCGGCGGCGTTTCCGCCATCATGGTCAGCGCGGTCGATCCCAAGTCGTCAACGGATTCGCTGAACAAGATCGGCTCGCAGGTTCCGCTCTTCACAACGGACTCCGATGCGCCCGATACGAACCGCATCGCCTATATCGGTTCCTCGAACACCGAGGCCGGCAAGCAGGCGGGTGAAATCGCGCTCAAGGCGCTGCCGGACGGCGGCAAGTGCATCGGCTTCGTCGGATTGCCCGGCGCGGACAATGCGCGTGAGCGCATCGAAGGCATGAAGTCGGTCCTCGCCGGCTCAAAGGTCGAACTGATCGACGTTCGCGGCGACGACATCGACATGACGCGCGCCAAGCGCAACGTCGAGGATGCTCTCGCCGCCAACCCCGATATCGACTGCATGGTCGGCTTCTATTCCTACAACCCGCCGCGCATCTACGAGGTGCTGAAGGAATCCGGCAAGCTCGGCCAGGTGACCGTGGTGGCCTTTGACGAAGATCCGATCACGCTGGGCGGCGTCAAGGAAGGCTCCATCGCCGGGACCGTCGTGCAGGACCCGTTCGAATGGGGCTACCAGGGCATGAAACTGATGGCCAGCTACCTCGAGGGTGACAAGTCCGTCATACCCGAGAACAAGCTGATCATCGTTCCCACGAAGATGATCGACAAGGGCAACGTCGACGCTTTCGAGGCGGAACTGAAGTCGCGCATCAGCGGCGGCTGACGCCTTGAAGCGGACAGGCCGGCCTGATCTCCCAGCCGGCCTGTTCGGCGCAGCGAACATCCGAGAAATCATTTCAGCAAGTTCGTAGATGGCAGACGCTTTCCTGAAGGTGACGGGAATCTCGAAGGATTATCCCGGCATCAGGGCCTTGGACGACATCAGTTTTTCCGTCGGCGCCGGCGAGGTTGTCGGCCTCGTGGGAGAGAACGGAGCCGGCAAGTCGACGCTGATGAAGATTCTCGGCGGCGTCATCGCGCCGAGCGCCGGTTCCATCGAACTGGACGGCATCGCGACCGATCGGCTCACGGTCGGCGGCTCGATGCGCGGCGGCATCGCCTTCGTGCATCAGGAACTCAACCTGTTCGAAAACCTCACCGTCGCAGCCAACATCTTCATCGGTCGCGAGCCGCTGAAAGGTGGACTGTTGCGGCTGATAGACGAGCCCGAACTGAATCGCCGCGCCGCTCCCTATTTGAAGCAGCTAGGCGCGGACTTCGAACCGGGCACGCCAGTCAGCACGCTCTCGCTTGCCCAGATGCAGTTGGTGGAGATCGCCAAGGCGCTCTCTCTCAAGGCGCGGCTGGTCATCATGGACGAGCCGACATCGAGCCTTACCGCATCCGAGACGGAACGGCTGCTCATCATCATAGAGCGGCTGAAGACGGACGGCGTCGCCGTCATCCTCATCTCGCACCGGCTGGCCGAGATCGAGCGCTCGGCGGACAGGGTGGTCGTCCTGCGCGACGGCAAGCGCGTGGCCGAGCTTGCGAGACAGGACATCCATGCCGAGACGATGATCCGCCACATGATCGGGCGCGACCTGAAGACGCTCTACCGCCCCCCCAAAAACCCGCCCGGCAAGCCGGTGCTCGAACTGATAGATGTCAAGACCGGGTACCGGCCCGAGCAGACCGTGAACCTCGCCGTCAGGCAGGGCGAAATCCTTGGCCTTGCCGGCCTCGTCGGTTCGGGGCGCACCGAACTCGCGCGAACTATCTTCGGCCTCGACAGGCTGCGCGGCGGTGAAATCAGGATGGACGGCGCGGCGACAATCCTGTCCGCGCCGGGTATCGCGATCAGTCAGGGCCTCTTTCTCGTACCCGAGGATCGCAAGCGCTCCGGCCTTATCCTCGACTTTCCCATCCGCGACAACATCACCCTTCCCAGCCTCGACACCCATGCACGACGGGGGCTGATCGATGTGGGTTCGGAGGAGGCGGAAGCGTTGAGGCAGCGCGAGCGCCTCGACATCCGGGCAAAGCGCACGACGACTGCCGCCGGGGCGCTGTCAGGCGGCAATCAGCAAAAGGTCGTGCTGGCCAAATGGCTGTCGATGGCGCCCCGTGTGCTCATTTTCGATGAGCCGACGCGGGGCGTCGACGTCGGCGCGAAGAGTGAAATCTACAGGCTGATGCGCGAACTGTCCGACCACGGTGTCGCGATCCTCATGATTTCTTCCGACATGGAAGAGGTGATCGGCGTCAGCGACCGCGTCGCCGTCATGCACGAGGGCCGGATTTCCGGTTTCCTGGAGCGCAACGAACTCAGCGAAAAGGCCATCCTGTCGCTCGCCGTGGGCAGGATCGCGGCATGAAGCCACTCAACGGAAAGCGTGATTGATGATCAACCGCAAAGACCTCTGGCTGCTCATACTGATCATCGTGGTCGGCACGGTCGTCGCGATCATCAACCCGCGCTTCCTCTCACCGATCAACCTGTCGAACACGGCCAACCTGATCGGGCTGTTCGGCATCTTCGCGGTTGCGCAGGCCTTCGTCATCATCTCGGGCGGCATCGAACTGTCGGTCGGTTCCGTTATCGCCCTCCTCGGCGTCATCTTCATCGATCTGGTCGCCGCCGAAACCGTCAGTCCGGCGCTTGCCTGCATCATCGTCATCGCGATCGGTTGCCTCATCGGCCTGCTGCACGGCGTGCTTGTCGCCAAGCTCGGCCTCCAGCCTTTCGTGGTGACACTTTGCGGACTGCTCATCTATCGGGGCATCGCGCGTTATTACACGGAGGATGCCACCGCCGGCTTCCCGTTCGGCGCCAGCTTCCCGACACTGGAATGGCTGACGGCCGGCCGCGTCTACGGCATCCCCCACAGCCTGATCGCCTTCATCATCATAACGATCATCATGGGCATCGTTCTGCACAAGTCGGTCTTCGGCCGCTATCTGTTCGCGGTCGGCAAGAACGAGGAAGCCGCGCGCTATAGCGGCATCAACACGTCGCGGGTCATCATCGCCGCTTACGTCATCTGCGCCGGCCTGACCGCCATCGCGGCGATTTTCATCGCCATGTATACGCGCTCGATATCGCCGTCCTCACACGGCAATTTCTACGAACTCTACGCCATCGCAGCGGCGGTGCTGGGTGGCTGTTCGTTGCGCGGCGGCGAAGGCTCGATCCTCGGCGTCGTTCTGGGCACGGTGCTGTTGCAGGTGCTGCAAAACCTCGTCAACCTGCTCGGCATCCCAAGTTCGCTCAACTTCGCGGTGATGGGCTCGGTGATCCTGATCGGCGTGCTCGCCGACCAGCAGATTTCGCGCCGCGCCGCGCTGAAGCGAACGCCTCAGACTTCCTGACGCGAACGGCGGCTACGATTGGCGCACGCCGTCCTTTACCAGGTAGGTCGGCTTGTACATGGTGACGATTTCTTCCGCCGCCGTCGGATGCAACGCCATCGTCCGGTCGAAGTCGTCCTTCGTGAGCCCCGCCTTGAGAGCGATCCCCAGCAGTTGCGCCATCTCGCCAGCGTCCGGCCCAAGAATGTGCGCGCCCAGCACGAGCCGGCTGTCGGCGTCTACCACGAGCTTGGTCAGCATGCGCTCCTGCCGCCCCGAAAGCGTATGCCGCATCGGCCGGAAGCTCGCGCTGTAGACCTCGACATTCGCGAACCGCCTGGCCGCCTCGTCCTCGGAAAGTCCCACCGTGCCAAGTTCCGGCTGGGAAAATACAGCCGTTGCTATGCAGTCGTGATCCGGCTCGGTCGGATTACCCTTGAAGGCGGTTTCCACGAAACACATCGCCTCGTGGATCGCGACCGGCGTCAATTGGACCCGATCGGTCACGTCGCCGATCGCCCAGATGCTTTCGACATTGGTGCGCGAATAGGAATCGACAAGGATTTCGCCTGTCACGCCGGTCTTTACGCCGGCAGCCTCCAGGCCGAGATTCTCGGTGTTGGGAATTCGCCCGATGGCCAACAGTATCTGGTCGGCCACCAAAACCTCGCCGCCATTGACGACGGCCGCAAGACGTCCGTCCGCCCGCTTCTCGATCTCCTCGAACATGCTGTGGCAGCGTATGCGTATGCCTTTTGCCGCCATCTCCTCGTGCAGCCTGTGGCGCAGGTCGATGTCGAACCGCTGGAGGATTTCCTTGCCCCGATAGACCAGCGTCGTATCGACCCCAAGCCCGTGGAAGATGTTGGCGAATTCGACCGCGATATAGCCACCGCCGGCGATGACGATGGACTTCGGAAGCTCGGGCAGGTCGAACGCTTCGTTTGAGAATATGCAATGCTCATGGCCCGGCAGCGCGGCATGCGGGTTCGGGCGTCCACCGGTCGCGACCAGTATGTGCTCCGCCGTCACCGTCCGGTTCTCGCTTTCGATCCGAACAGTGTGCGCATCGACCAGCGTGGCGCGACTGTGGAAGGCTTCGCCCCCCGCGCCCTCGACGCCCTTCTGGTAGAGGCCGGAGAGCCGGGCGATCTCCCGGTCCTTGTTGGCGATCAGCGTCGGCCAGTCGAAGCTCGCCTCGGGAACTGTCCAGCCATAGCCGGCCGCATCCGCGAAGTGCTCTGGAAACTGCGACGCATAGACGAACAGCTTCTTCGGCACGCAGCCTCGGATAACGCAGGTGCCGCCATACCTGTATCCCTCTGCGATCGCCACGCGTTTGCCCAGCGACGCCGAGACACGCGCGGCACGGACACCGCCCGAACCGCCGCCGATGACGAAAAGGTCATAGTCATAGTTCGGCATGGTTGGATTCCCGGCGGCGCTTCAGATGGACAGTTAAGAGCCGCGGCCCCAAAAGAAAAGCCCGGCAAAGGCCGGGCTTCTTGTACCACCGAAGCGGCCTGTCGCTATTGGATCTGGTCCAGCCCCTCGAGCCCGGGCGCCGCCTCGCCCTGCGGCGCCGCGCCCTGCTCTGGCGTGGGTTCGTCCGCCTGCGGGTTGGCCTTGGCCTGCGCTTCCACGATCTTGGAGATGGAAGTGCCGACTTCTGTGGCGAGATCGCGCTGGATGCCGCGCTGCCAGATGTCGGCTGCCCTGGTCATCTCGCGGTTAATCAGCGGCCCTTGGGTAAGAAGCTTCTGCCCCGCCTCGCTGCTGTAGAACGTCGCGATCGAGTTCAGCTCGGTCTCGGAGAAAGCCCGCGCGTAGATCAACGCGACCTCCCGCTCCAGGTCGGCGCGGCGTGCGGCCAGCGCCAGTGCCTTTTCGTCAATCGTGGAGCTGATCAGGTCGGTCAGGTCGGGATTCTGCTGGATGAGCTCGGTTTTCAGCATCTGAGCGGCGGCCGGCAGGAGCATATCGTACTGCTCCGTTGCCTTGACCGACGCCATTGCAGCGCGCGCGGCCTTGATATGTGTGTCCGATATATCCTGCGCAAAGGCCTGCGACGACAGGACGACGAAGGCCGACGCAGCCAGAGCCGCGACAGTCCGACGGACTCGATACGTAAACATCATGAGCGGAGGAACTCCCCTTGATTTCTCAGCTTGCGTGGACCGACCTGATTCCGTCGGAGCCCGCGACTATGGCCAGACTTGCCATTCCCAGAAAAAGCCCGTGTTCTACGACTCCCGGAATGGCGAAAAGTGCATTCGAGAGCGCTCTTGTATCCGGAATGCGGCCAAAAGATGCATCCAGGATCAAATGCCCGCCGTCTGTAACAAAAGGCCGGCCTTCCGTCATCCTCAATGTCAGCGGTCCCGACAGGCCGAGCGCAGAAGCAGCTCGACGTATCGCGATCTCGGTGGCCTTCAGCCCAAAACCGTTGACCTCGATCGGCAGCGGGAAACGTCCCAGCGTTTCGACGAGCTTGCTGTCGTCCGCAATCACGATCATCCGCGCCGACGCCGCGGCGACGATCTTTTCACGCAGCAATGCGCCGCCGCCGCCCTTGACCAGATTGAGCCCGGGATCGACCTCGTCAGCGCCATCAATCGTCAGGTCGAGTTCCGGCGTCTCGTCGAGGGTCGAAAGAGGCACGCCGAGTTCCCCGCAGAGGGCGGCTGTGCGCTCGGAGGTCGGGACACCGATGATGCGCATGCCCGCGGCAACCTTCTCGGCCAGAAGCCGCACGAACTCGGCAGCGGTCGTGCCGGTCCCGATGCCCAGCCGCATGCCGTCCTCGACATGGCCAAGCGCGGCTCTCGCCGCCTCGATCTTCAGCGCCTTCTGGTCCATGATTCCCGCAGTCTTCGCCTCGGCTGCGGCTCCTAGCACCTTTGCCGTCCCAGGCAAAGCCGACGGTAGTGGGCAGCAGCTCTTGCTTGCACACCCGTCTCGACCGGGCTATCGGCACGAACCACAAATCGGGTTCAGGGGAATCGTATCATGGTCAGGCCGATCATCGTTTTTGACCTGGACGGAACCTTGGTCGACACCGCCCCTGATCTGCTCGACAGCCTGAACCACACGCTCGACGCCGGCGGCATACAGCGCACAGACGTCGCAGGTTTCAGGCAGTTCGTCGGGCATGGCGGCCGTGTGATGATCGAGCGGGCCTATCAGGCGCAGCGGCGCGATTTCGCCGCAGGAGAGCACGACCGGTTGTTCGCCCTGTTCCTGGAGCATTACGGCGCGAATATCCCCGGACAGTCGAAACCCTATCCTGGCGTGGTGGAAGCCCTCGACCGGTTCCGGGACGCCGGCTATCTGCTGGCGGTCTGCACGAACAAGACCGAAGAGCTTTCCAAACGCCTGCTTGTCGGCCTCGGCATGTCCGGATATTTCGCCGCCATCTGCGGACAGGACACGTTCGCGTTCAGGAAGCCCGATCCGCGCCATCTGACGGAAACCATCCGACTCGCCGGTGGGGACCCTGACCGCGCGGTCATGGTCGGCGATTCGCGCACCGACATCGATACGGCGAAAGCTGCGGGTATCCCGGTTGTAGCCGTCGATTTCGGCTATACGGACCGCCATGTCCGCGAGTTCGAACCGTCCAAAATCATCTCGCATTTCGACGAATTGACCGTGCCCCTGGCGACCGATCTGATGGTCGCTTCCGCCGGTTTGCGTCCTTGACTTCAAAGCCGCCTACGCCCTATATCGCGCTTCGCTTTGGCCAGCGGCCACAGGCGGGCGATTAGCTCAGCGGGAGAGCACACCCTTCACACGGGTGGGGTCACAGGTTCAATCCCTGTATCGCCCACCATTCCGCCCGAAATCTTCCCTTCTAGCGTCCGGCAACGGCAACGACAGCTTGACCTCCGACAAAGAAAAAGCCGGGACAAGCCCGGCTTTTCCGTCGACCATCGTAGAGCCTGTCAGATCAGTTGACGGCGTCCTTGAGGCCCTTGCCGGCCGAGAACTTCGGCACGGTGCGGGCAGGAATCTTCACGGCAGCGCCGGTCTGAGGGTTACGGCCGGTCGAGGCAGCGCGCTTGGACACGGAGAAATTGCCGAAGCCCACGAGGCGCACGTCGCCGCCATTCTTCAACTCGCCGGTGATTACGGAGAACACCGCATCAACCGCCGACTGCGCATCGCTCTTGGAAATATTGGCAGCGTCGGCAACGGCGGACACCAGTTCGTTCTTGTTCATCTACTTTCCCTTCCATGAGAAAACCGGACGAGACTCGCTCCGGCAGGAAGCGGACTTTATGAAAAACTGGCCGCGCAACCAAGCGGAAAAATCGTTGGAAACCTTGGAAATCCGGGCTTTTTTAACAGAAAAGCCGGGCCCGAGGGCCCGGCTTCGCATGCTGCGGCGCAGCAATGACGTTTTGATCAGTGAGCGAGCGACTTTCCGCCCTCATCGCCTGAGTCGACTGACGCAGCGGGAGGCGTCGCCGGCTCCACCCATTCGATCGGCTCGGGCATCCGCACGAGGGCGTGCTTCAAGACCTCGCCGACGCGGCTGACCGGGACGATTTCCATGCCGCTCTTCACGTTCTCCGGGATGTCAGCCAGATCCTTGGCGTTCTCCTCGGGGATCAGCACCTTCTTGATGCCGCCGCGCAAAGCCGCGAGCAGCTTCTCCTTCAGGCCGCCGATGGGCAGCACCCTGCCCCGGAGCGTGATTTCGCCGGTCATCGCCACATCAGCCCGCACCGGAATTCCGGTCAGGACCGAGACGATCGCCGTCGCCATGGCGACGCCCGCCGACGGTCCGTCCTTCGGGGTCGCCCCTTCGGGAACGTGCACGTGGATGTCACGGCGGTCGAACAGCGGAGGCTCGATGCCGAAATCGATAGCCCTGGAGCGGACATAGGATGCCGCCGCCGAGATCGATTCCTTCATCACGTCCTTCAGGTTGCCCGTCACCGTCATGCGGCCTTTGCCGGGCATCATGACGCCTTCGATCGTCAGCAGTTCGCCGCCGACCTCGGTCCAGGCAAGACCCGTGACAACACCAACCTGATCGTCCGCCTCGACCTGACCGAAGCGGAAGCGCTGGACGCCGAGATAGTCGGAGAGGTTCTCGGGCGTGATCTCCACGCTCTTCTTCTTCGACTTCAGGATTTCGGTGACCGCCTTGCGCCCGAGCTTCATCAGCTCGCGCTCGAGGCTGCGAACGCCGGCTTCCCGCGTGTAGGTCTGTACGACCGCGCGGATGGCCTCATCGCTCACCGAAAACTCCTTCGGCTGCAACGCGTGGTCGCGGATCACCTTCGGCAGCAAATGCCGCTTGGCGATCTCGACCTTCTCGTCCTCCGTGTAGCCGGCGATACGGATGATCTCCATGCGGTCCATCAGCGGACCGGGGATGTTCAGCGTATTGGCCGTCGTCACGAACATCACGCTCGACAGGTCGTATTCGACCTCGAGATAGTGATCCATGAACGTCGCGTTCTGCTCGGGATCCAGCACCTCGAGAAGCGCCGAAGACGGGTCGCCGCGATAATCCTGTCCGAGCTTGTCGATCTCGTCGAGCAGGAACAGCGGGTTCGACTTCTTCGCCTTCTTCATCGACTGGATGACCTTGCCGGGCATCGAGCCGATATAGGTGCGCCGGTGACCGCGGATCTCGGCCTCGTCGCGCACGCCGCCGAGCGCCATGCGCACGAACTCGCGTCCGGTCGCCTTCGCGATCGACTTGCCGAGCGACGTCTTGCCGACGCCGGGAGGGCCGACGAGGCAGAGGATCGGACCCTTGATCTTCTTCTGCCGGCTCTGGACCGCCAGATATTCGACGATACGCTCCTTGACCTTGTCGAGGCCGTAGTGATCGGTGTCGAGCACCTCCTGAGCAAAGTTCAGGTCGGTCTTGACCTTCGAGTTCTTCGACCAGGGCAGAGACAGCAGCCAGTCGAGGTAGTTGCGCACGACAGTCGATTCAGCCGACATCGGCGACATCGAGCGCAGCTTTTTCAATTCGGCTTCCGCCTTTTCGCGGGCCTCCTTGGAAAGCTTCGTCTTCTTGATGCGCGCCTCGATCTCGGCGGCCTCGTCGCGGCCGTCCTCGCCCTCGCCCAGCTCCTTCTGGATCGCCTTCATCTGCTCGTTGAGGTAGTACTCGCGCTGGGTCTTCTCCATCTGGCGCTTGACGCGCGAGCGGATGCGCTTCTCCACCTGAAGGACGGAAATCTCCGCCTCCATGAAGCCCATGGCCTTCTCGAGCCGTTCCTTGACGGACAGCGTGCCGAGCATCTCCTGCTTCTCGGGGATCTTGATCGCCAGATGTGAAGCCACCGTATCGGCGAGCTTGGAATAGTCGTCGATCTGCGATGCCGCGCCGACAACCTCGGGCGAGATCTTCTTGTTGAGCTTCACATAGTTTTCGAAGTCGGAAACGACGGAGCGGGCGAGCGCCTCGATCTCGATCTCCTCTTCGGCCGGCTCGTGTAGAACCTCGGCATGCGCCTCGTGAAAGTCGCCGCGATCGGTGAAGCCGGTGATTTTGGCGCGCGCGGTGCCCTCGACCAGAACCTTCACGGTCCCGTCGGGCAGCTTGAGCAACTGCAGCACATTGGCGAGCGTGCCGATCTCGTAGATGCCGTCTGCGGCCGGATCGTCCTCGGCCGCGTTCTTCTGCGTCGCAAGCATGATCTGCTTTTCGGCGCCCATGACCTCTTCCAGCGCCTTGATCGACTTTTCGCGCCCGACGAAGAGCGGAACGATCATGTGCGGGAACACGACGATGTCGCGCAGTGGGAGGACTGCGAAAACCCCGCCGTCACCGGTTGTCCGGGATGTCTTGGCCATCTTACTTACCTTTCCTCGCGGCCGCCTTGAGCCAACCGCGAATCTCATATTAACGGCCACCAACCGTCTCGCCTACCACGTAACACGATTTGTGGATTTGCAGCACGAAATACGGCCCGAAGCCTGATGGTGGTTAATTGGATAGCCAGCCGGCAAAGATCAAGGGTTGCTGCTTTCCGCGACCAGTGCCTTGCGCCTCGTGCATAGCTTGTTGGCGGGATGACTTCCTATACGGCAGATCAAGGCCTAAGATGAGTGTCCAGACGGCGGAAACGATTGCCAATCAACACGATAGAGTACGTATGTTCCTGTTGTACCGACCATGCGCAGCCTTGATGCGACGTGTGCGCCATGTCCGTTGACCGCCGCAGCCTTCTGACCGGAGGGGCTCTGCTGGCCCTTGCCGCAACGGCAACCGACACGGCCGAAGCCGCTCCCGCCAAGCCTTCGAAAAAGGACCTTGGCAACGCCGCCGTCTATGTGCCGGGATACCTGCCCGACAGCGCCTACGCCAACGGCAAGCCGCTGGCCGAAAACCGCCGTTTCAACCGCGCCATCAAGGGCCAGCCTTACTACAAGATGCTGGCGCGCGTCGGCTTCGACGGCTCGATCCGCCAGACATTGCTGCCGGTGGCCGCGCATGACGTCGAAGTCGCACCGGATCGCTCGATTGGCGTCCTGTGCTCCATGGACGGCGAGCAGCACACGGCCTTCGATCCCGACACGCTCGAACTGGCGGCGATTGGCCCTTCGCTGGGTGACGGCTGGCGCGGCGGCGGACATGCAATCTATCTCGACGGCGGCAAAACCGCGATCCTGTCCGAACGCGCGCCCTACCAGCCATATCAAGGCAACGCTGAGCGGCATTACGGCCGCCTGACGATCCGCGACCCGAAGACGCTGAAGATCGCCGAAACCTACTCCACCTACGGCATCGACCCGCACGACATCCGGCTCACCGCCGATGGCAAATACATCGTCGCCGCCAACTACGGCTCGACCGTCTCGGCCAAGACCCGGCAATACACCATCCCACGCCAGGTGGTGCAGGCCTCGATCACCGTCGTGGAGGTCTCAAGCGGCAAGCTGGTCGACAAGCGCATCACAGGCCGCAGTGACACCGAACTGCGCCATCTCGCCGCCGGCCGGCTTGACCGCATCTTCGCCATCCAGTCGCGCTACGGCAACGACCGCGCCAATGCCCGGCAGCTTGCCGGAGAGAATGTTGCCCACGAATCCGACATCACCACCGACCCCGGCTACAACTACATGGCCGCCGCGACGCTGAAATACGACGCATCCCGCAACCGCCTCACCAAGATGGGCGACGCCAACGCGACGAAGCTGATGCGCCACGGCCTGTCGATCCGCTACGACGACAAGCACGACGAAGCGATCGCCACTTATCCCACCACGCACCATGTCATGGTCTTCGACGGCGCGACTGGCGCCGTCTCCAACATCCTCGACACCAGCACCGTCGGCCTGCGCTATCCGGCCGGCGTCACCTTCCTGCCCGACGGCAAGCATTATTGCGTCACAGGCCACTGGGAGAACCTGTTCGTCTTCGAACGCGGCACCCACCGCCTAGTACGCGAACTCTGCCTGTATCCTGTCTTCTTCGGCCACAGCCACATCACTGCGGCTTGAGGCGAGCGGGAGGTTCTTGCGAACTTTCTCTTAGACCTTTATGTTGAACAAATCAGAATAATGTTCAACGCAGAGCGATGTCATGACGAAGACGACGCAAGAGGTGCAGCCAGGCAGCAGAACGCGGTTCCGCGCAGTGATGCAGGCTGCGGAGGATTCCGGACTACTGGGAGTAAAGAACGCCAGGATCGGCGGTCGGACCAGCCCGGCCCTGATCGAGCAGGCGAAAAGGCAGACCGGCATCGAAACCGATACCGACTTGATTGAATTCGCCTTGGCGAGCATCGCCCTGAAAGACGACTTCGCGGAAACCTTCAAAAAAACCAGAGGAACCGTCGACCCAGATCTGAAGATCGGGTTCTGATTGGTTGCGTTCGATATCGACGCGGCGATCCGCTGGGCCAGATTCGACCCCGGCAGAACCCTTGCGCGTCGACAAGTCGAGGAACTACCGTTTCTCAACGACGAGGCTTCCGCCGGGCCTGAGTTGTTGCTGGATACCTGCGTCTACATTGACGGTATGCAAGGACGCGCTCCGGACGTCGTGTCCGGTATGCTTGAGTTGCGATCGGTAAATCACTCGACAGTGGCGGTGCAGGAACTCATGCACGCAGTCGGAGTACTGGACCCCGACGATCCGCGAACTGCAAACGCCGTTCGGTCAATCTCGATGACCATCAAGGCGATGCGGTCACACAGGCTCTTTACGCCCGATCCCGACGTCCTGGGGCGAGCGGCATTGCTGGCAGGCATATTATGCCGCCTTCAGGGATACGGAGCCGATCGCCGCCTTCGTGCGCTTCCGGACTGTGTACTTTTCCTGCAGGGGCAAAAGCTCGGCTTCACCATCCTGACAGCGAACATCGCCGATTTCGACTATCTGCTGCAATTGATCCCCACCGGCCGCGTCCTGCTCTATCGAGCGAAGTAACATCCCCGGAAATGAAAAAGCCTCCCGATCGGGAGGCTTTTATCTCTCTTCAAGATCACAACGCTTAAGCGCTGGCCTTGCTGTCCTTCTTTTCCTTGGCCTCGGTGTAGATGTAGAGCGGCCGGGCGTTGCCGGACACCACCTCTTCCGAAATCACGACTTCCTGCACGCCTTCCAGCGCCGGCAGTTCGAACATCGTGTCGAGCAGGATCGCCTCCATGATGGAGCGCAGGCCGCGGGCGCCTGTCTTGCGCTCGATGGCGCGCTTGGCGATCGCCGACAATGCGTTCTCGTGGAAGGTCAGCTCGACGTTCTCCATCTCGAACAGGCGCTGGTACTGCTTCACCAGAGCGTTCTTCGGCTCGGTCAGGATCTGGATCAGCGCCGGCTCGTCGAGGTCTTCGAGCGTCGCCAGCACCGGTAGACGGCCGACGAATTCGGGGATCAACCCGAACTTCAAGAGATCCTCCGGCTCGACCTGGCGGAACAGTTCGCCCGAGCGTCGGTCTTCCGGCGAAGCGACACTCGCGCCGAAGCCGATCGAGGTCTTGCGGCCGCGATCCGAGATGATCCTGTCCAGGCCGGCGAAAGCGCCGCCGCAGATGAAGAGGATGTTGGCCGTGTCCACCTGCAGGAACTCCTGCTGCGGATGCTTCCTGCCACCCTGCGGCGGTACGGAAGCGACCGTGCCTTCCATGATCTTCAGCAGCGCCTGCTGCACGCCCTCGCCCGACACGTCGCGGGTGATCGACGGATTGTCAGACTTGCGGCTGATCTTGTCGATCTCGTCGATGTAGACGATGCCGCGCTGCGCCCGCTCGACATTGTAGTCGGCCGACTGCAGCAGCTTGAGGATGATGTTCTCGACGTCCTCGCCGACATAGCCGGCTTCGGTCAGCGTCGTCGCATCGGCCATGGTGAACGGCACGTCGATGATGCGGGCCAGCGTCTGCGCCAGCAGCGTCTTGCCGCAGCCGGTCGGGCCGATCAGCAGGATGTTCGACTTCGCCAGCTCTACGTCGTTGTTCTTGCCGGCATGCGCGAGGCGCTTGTAGTGGTTGTGCACCGCCACCGACAGCACGCGCTTGGCGTAAGGCTGGCCGATCACGTAATCGTCGAGGACCTTCAAAATCTCCTGCGGGGTCGGCACGCCATCGCGCGCCACCTTCATGGAGCTCTTGTTCTCCTCGCGGATAATGTCCATGCAGAGCTCGACGCACTCATCGCAGATGAATACCGTCGGTCCGGCGATCAGCTTGCGAACCTCGTGCTGGCTTTTGCCGCAGAACGAGCAGTAAAGCGTGTTCTTCGAGTCTCCGCCGCTGCTATTGCCGACTTTGCTCATATCGTCTTCGTCCTTTCCGCAGCGTCACTCCGCGATCCGGTGCAAACGCCTCTATGCAATATAGAGCTCACGCCCGCTGATGCCAGCAAACTCGCCCGATACGCATTCATACGAAACACACAATCGACTGGCGCGGCAATGATTCGCAATAAGCCCCGACAAAGCTAAGCCGTCGAAAATCAACATAGGCTTAACGTAGGCGGTCCCTCCAAGGGAGGAAACAGCTAATTGTGACCGAAATGCCGCAGGCCACGTCAAAAATACGTCATATCCTCAAACCGCCGGAAAGCCGGTTTGCAAGGGGTTCCGGCCTCAGCTGGCCGGAACTTCCATCGCCTCACGCGAGGTGATGACCTTGTCGATCAGGCCGAATTCGAGCGCCTGGTCGACGGTCATGAAACGATCGCGCTCCATCGCGTTGTGGATCGTTTCGTAGTCCTGGCCGGTATGCTTGACGTAAATCTCGTTCAGGCGGCGCTTGAGAGCCTCGGTCCACTGCGCATGAATCATGATGTCAGTTGCCTGCCCCTGGTATCCACCCGAAGGCTGGTGAACCATGATGGAGGCGTTGGGTGTCGCAAAGCGCATGTCCTTTGCGCCCGCGCAGAGCAGCAGCGAACCCGCCGACATCGCCTGCCCGACGCACAGCGTAGCCACCGGCGGCTTGATGAACTGCATGGTGTCGTACATCGCCAGCCCGCTGGTGACGACGCCGCCCGGCGAATTGATATAGAGATTGATCTCTTTCTTCGGGTTTTCGGCCTCAAGGAACAGAAGCTGGGCGCAGACGAGCGACGCCATGCCGTCCTCGATCGGGCCGGTGATGAAGATGATGCGCTCCTTGAGAAGGCGCGAGAAGATGTCGTAGGCGCGCTCGCCCCGGTTGGTCTGTTCGACCACCATCGGCACGAGGTTCATGTAGTGTTCGACGGGGTCTCTCATCGTTGTCCCTTCCGGCTGGGGATTCCGGCGCCCGGCGAATGCAATGGGGCAGAATCGTTCAGGAGCTTTGGTTGCGTAGATAGGATGGCCCCCAAGCCTTGTGCAAGAGCGGCCTCGCGCTAACCTTACCGCCGCGCGAAAGCTCCTGTCAGTCGGGCTCGGCGCGAAGCCAGCGCTTCAATCCCGCCACATCGCCGCTGTCGATTGCCGCCGCCACGCGCCTGCCGACCGCCGCGCCGAATTTGTAGCCATGGCCCGAGCAGGCCGAGACGACCAGCGCCCTGCCCTTTTCATGCGCGAAAAAGGTCTCATCGTAGGTGAAGGTGTAGGCGCAGGTGATGACCTCGGTGACCCGGTACTCATCGATCCGCGCAAACGGCGGCGAAAACAGGTCGCGTATCGCCTCGCCCTCGCCCTCCACCGGCTCGCGGTTCCAGTCCGCGTCGCTTGTCCGAACCTTGTGGATGTTGGCGCCGAACTTCATGCCGGCGCCGCCCGTGAACGGGATCAGGTAGCCGTCCGCCCTGCCCCCCGTCATCATCACGGGTGCGGCCTCCCATGCCGCGCGCAGGTCGGCCGGCGGCTCGACATAGGCAACCGCCGTGCGATAGGTCTTGAGCTCGCCCTCAAGCTCGCGGAAAAGCTCCAGCACCCATGCGCCGGCAGTGACGACGATCCTGTCGCCCCGCAGCGTCTCGCCCGTCTCCAGTTCGACCCGGCCTTCATCGACGTCGATGTCGACGACCTTGCTGTCCGTGTAGACGTTTGCGCCCTTCTTGCGCAGCCAGTCGGCAAGCCCGCGCGCGATCGGGCGGCAATGCAGCGCGCCGCCATCCCTGGAAAAATAGGCATAGCGGAAACCGTCCGGATCGAGGAACGGCCAGCGCTTCGCCGCTTCGGCGGGCTTATACATGTCGTATGGCCAGCGGCCGAGGTCCATCCCCTCCAGGTATTCATCGATCTTGTCGCCCTCTTCGAGCGAGACGCAGAGGAAGCCGCGCGGATCGAGATGGTTCTGTCCGAGATCGACCCACATCTCGTCCCATGCGTCATAGGCCTCGCCGATCACCCGGCCGTAGCCGCCCGCCGCCCGGTACGCGCGGCGAATGATGCGATGGTGGTCGCCAGAAGCCGCCAGCGGGTTCGGGATCGCTGGCCCCTGCTCCAGCAGCGTCACATTGTGGCCTCCCTTCACCAGCGACCACGCGGTCGACAGGCCGGCAATGCCTGCGCCAACGACGATGATATTCATGAGACCTCTCGGGGCAATCTGCTGGCCGAACAATACGGGCTGGCCTGCACTTGGCAAGGCGGGGTAATGAACCCGAATGGACGCCAGACTTCAGCCACCAAACTACCTCTCCTTCGACGCCGAAGCCCGCCGTCTGCGGCTTGACCCGCGCGCACCCGGTTTCTACCAGAACCCTTACGAAGCCTATGCATGGCTCCACGGACAGGGGTCGACCTTCTTCTGGGAAGAGTTCGGGTACTGGTGTTTTGGCGGTTATGACGACGTCAACCGCCTGCTGCGCGATCGCCGCTTCGGCCGGCAGAGCCTCACCGGCATTCCCGACAGCCGCGGAGCGGATCGCGACCGCTCGCATCTCAGGGATTTCGACGCGATCGAGGCGCACTCGCTGCTTGAACTGGAGCCGCCGGTCCACACGCGATTGCGTACGCTCGTCAACCGCGCCTTCGTCTCGCGGCAGGTGGAGCGGCTGCGGCCGCGCATCGAAGCTCTGGCGAACGAGTTGGTCGACGGCTTCCCGAGAAACGAACCGTTCGACCTGCTGCCAACGTTCGCAGCGCCCTTGCCGATCACCATCATCGCCGAAATGCTCGTCGTGCCGGTCGAGATGGGGCCGCAACTGCTCGACTGGTCGCATCAGATGGTCGCCATGTACACGCACGGCCGCACCCGCGAGGTCGAGGAAACCGCAAACCGGGCATCGGCGGAATTTTCCGCCTTCCTGCGCGACTACGTCGCCGAACGGAAAAGCGCGCCCGGTGACGATCTCCTTTCGCTGCTCATCGCCGCACAGGACGGCGGCCAGAAACTCAACGAGGATGAACTCGTCTCCTCGGTTGTGCTCCTTCTGAACGCCGGCCACGAGGCAACGGTGCATCAGGCCGGCAATGCGGTGAGCACCATCCTTGCACAAGGCGGCAACCCAGGCCGCTTCTTTGCCTCCCCAGAAGCCACCGTCGCCACGATAGAGGAATGCCTGCGCTTCGACGCGCCGTTGCATCTCTTCACCCGCTACGCGTACGAAGAGATCGAGGTGTCACCCGGCGTAACCGTGAAGCCGGGCGACCAGATCGGCCTCTTGCTCGGCATGGCCAACCGCGACCCGAAATCCTTCGCGGCTCCCGATGCCTTCAACCCGCAACGCAGCGACCAGAAGAACGTATCCTTCGGCGCCGGTATCCACTTCTGCATCGGCGCGCCGCTGGCGCGCCTGGAGCTTCAGGTGGCGCTGAAAGTGCTCTTCGACCGCCTGCCCGGCATCAGCATCGCGGAGTCGCCGGCTTACCGCGACACGTGGCATTTCCACGGGCTGGAGCGGCTGATGGTGGTCGCGTCCTAAAGCCGGATCACATATTCCTTCCGCGTCGTCTCCAGCACTTCCCACGTGCCCTTGAAGCCGGGTTTGAGGACAAAGCTGTCGCCGGCGGTCACCGTCCGCGCCCCGCCGCCGCCATCCTCGGAGATGACGGACACGCCCGCCAGAATGTGGCAGAACTCCCACTCGTCATATTCGATGCGCCATTTGCCTGGCGTCGCTTCCCAGACGCCCGCGTAGATGCCGCCCGGAGCCTCGTCGAGGTTCCATGTGCGGAACTTCGGCTCGCCCGAGATCAGTCGATCCTCAGCCGGAGCGCCATGTTCGGGCTCGACATTCTCGGCATCGATTTCGACAAAATTCGTCATAAGCTTCCCCAAAAGAAAAACCCGGCAGCGGGTGCTGCCGGGCTCGCATCTTGCATTGCCGATTGGAGCTTGACCAGTCAGGCCTTGGCCAGCGCCTGCTCGAGATCTGCGATGATGTCCTTGATATCCTCGATGCCGACCGACAGGCGGACCGTATCCGGTCCTGCTCCGGCGAGCTTCTTCTGCTCGTCGGAAAGCTGGCGGTGCGTCGTCGAGGCCGGATGGATGACCAGCGACTTGGTGTCGCCGACATTGGCGAGGTGGGAGAACAGCTCCAGCGTCTCGACGAATTTCACGCCGGAATCGTAGCCGCCCTTGAGGCCGAAGGTGAACACCGCGCCGGCGCCGTTCGGCGAATACTTCTTCTGCAGCGCGTTGTTCGGGTCGGAGGCCAGCCCTGAATGGGAAACCCACGAGACCTTCGGATGCTTCGACAGCCATTCGGCGACCGCCTTCGCATTGTCCGAATGGCGCTGCATGCGCAGCGGCAGCGTTTCGATGCCGGTCAGGATCAGGAAAGCGTTGAACGGCGAGATCGCCGGGCCGAAGTCGCGCAGGCCGAGCACGCGCAGCGCGATCGCGAAGGCGAAGTTGCCGAACGTCTCGTGCAGCACCAGCCCGCCATATTCCGGACGCGGCTGCGACAACATCGGATACTTGCCCGACTTGGACCAGTCGAAGGTGCCGCCATCGACGATGATGCCGCCGATCGAATTGCCGTGACCCCCGATGAACTTGGTCAGCGAGTGGACGACGACATCTGCGCCATGCTCGATCGGCCGCACGAGGTAAGGCGTGGCCAGCGTGTTATCGACCACCAGCGGCAGGCCGTGCTTGTGAGCGAGGTCGGCAAGCGCCTTGAGGTCGACGAATTCGCCGTTCGGGTTGGCGAGGCTTTCGACAAAGATGAACTTGGTCTTGTCGTCGATCTGCTTCTCGAAGGTCGAGAGGTCGTGCGTGTCGCCCCAGCGCACTTCCCAGTTGAAGCTCTTGAAGGCGTGGCCGAACTGGTTGATCGAACCGCCATAGAGGCGGCGCGCTGCAAGGAAGTTCTCCCCCGACTTCATCAGCGCATGCGCGACCAGAAGCTGAGCCGCGTGCCCGGATGCAACGGCCAGCGCCGCCGTGCCGCCCTCAAGCGCTGCGACGCGCTCTTCCAGCACCGCCTGCGTCGGGTTCATGATGCGGGTGTAAATGTTGCCAAACGCCTTCAGGCCGAACAGCGAGGCGGCATGGTCCGCGTCTTCGAAGACATAGGAAGTCGTCTGGTAGATCGGCGTCGCGCGTGCGCCGGTCGCCGGATCCGGCTTAGCGCCGGCGTGGATGGCGAGCGTATTGAAGCCCGGTTCTTGTTGGGACATTTTTCCTCTCCAAGGTGTTTTGTGAAATCTGTTGCTAATTTACCGGCAGCATAACCCCGAATGCAAAGAAGAAAATGCCGCGATGCGCCAAAGGTTGAAACGGGACGGATACAAAAGCCGGGCTTCTTGGAATAACCTTGCCCGGCGCCGCACTACTTCTGGCGGATGCCGAAACTCTGGAAGCCTGACCGCATGACCGGCTTCTTGGAAGACAGCACGCGCGAATTGACACCGTTCCAGGCGATCTCGCCCGACAACCGGCCATATTCGATCTTCGGGCAGCGGTTCATCACCACCTTGATCCCCGCCGCCTCCGCGCGCGCCGCCGCCTCGTCATGGCGCACCGTCAACTGCATCCAGACCACCTTGGGCAGCGGGTCCAGTTGCAACACCTCGTCCACGACACCCGGCACCGCCTCCGACGACCGGAAGATGTCCACCATGTCGAGCGCAACCGGGATATCAGCGAGCCGCGCGTAAAACTTCGTACCCAGGATTTCCTTGCCCGCCTGCCCAGGATTGACGGGATAGACGTCGAACCCCTTTGCCAGCATGTATTTCAGCACGAAAAAGCTTGGCCGTACGTCGTTGGCCGAAGCGCCGACGATGGCGATCGTCTTGATCGAGTTGAGGATACCGGAGATGTAGGCGTCGTCGTAGGCGTCGTGATTCATGTCCACGATGTGGCTCATGTGGCGCGATCAATCAAGCGACAAGACCAAGCAGCGCGTGCTTCGGCGCGATCAACACGCCGCTCCCGTGATTAGGTTCCAATCAATCGTAGGTAGCCGATATCGCAAGCCGGGATGACGGAAACAGCACCTGCGCAAGGCAGCTGTCGTCACAATCATCGATCGTCCATGAAGCCGGATGCTGGAAACGGACCATTGCCCCGTTCCAGTCCAGCGCCGCGACCACCTCGCGACACTGCTTGCCTGTGAATTCATCCGCCAGAACAACGAACATGCGGGCACGCGAGCCGCCGCTTTCCGCCGTTGCACGATCTCCAGGAACCAGCGCATCCCCGTCCAGCCCTACCGGCATCCACGGCGTCCATATCCACTCGCGGCTATGTTGTCGCTTTTTGCCATCGAGATCGCCATTGGGTGGTGGCGTTTCGCGGTTGAAAAAGGATGAACCGTCACGCTGCAGACGCCCGGCAACGCCGGCATCCAGTGCGAAGACGGCGATCGAAGAAGCCTCGAACAGCCCGCCGCGCTCAGCATTGTAGCAAACCACGTTTTCCAACGGAACTTCGGCCGGAAACGCCTTGCGATCGCGGCCACCCTCTTCAGGGACTTGAACCAGCCACCAGAGCAGTCCGGCACCCACGACCAGCGTCAACACGACCCACCGTCCAAGCAACGTCAGCATGGCCGAGGGATGGAGATCACTCCCCCTTCCACTCTGGCTTGCGCTTTTCGATGAAGGCGGCGATGCCCTCCTTGGCGTCGCCGGCGAGCAGGTTCTCGACCATCACCCGCGAGGCGTAGTCGTAGGCTTCCGCCAAGCCCATCTCGGCCTGCCTGTAGAACGCCTCCTTGCCAAGCCTCAGCGTCTCCGGCGACTTCGAGGCGACGGTCTTGGCGTATTTCATCACGACCTGGCTCAGATATTCGCGCGGCACCACGCGGTTGACGAGGCCGAATTCGCGCGCCGTGGAGGCATCCACCATCTCGCCGGTCAGCAGCATTTCCATGGCATGCTTCGGTTTCAGCCCGCGCACCAGCGCGACACCGGGCGTCGTGCAGAACAGCCCGACATTGATCCCGTTGACCCCGAACGTCGCCTGGTCGGACGCGATGGCGAGGTCGCAGGACGCGACGAGCTGGCATCCGGCCGCCGTCGCCACCCCATCCACCTCGGCTATGACAGGCTTGGGATGCCGCACGATCGACTGCATCAGCTTCGAGCACGTATCGAACGTCTCTTCGAAATAGGCCTTGCCGCCGTCGGGGTCGGCACGATGCGCCGTCATCTGCTTGAGGTCGTGACCGGCGCAGAACAGCTTTCCCGCCGCCCCGATCACGATCACGCGCACCGCCGGATCTTTGGCTGCGCGGTCGAGTTCCGCCTGAAGGTCGCGCATGACCTCCAGCGAGAGCAGGTTTGCCGGCGGATTCGAAAGCGTCAGCCGCAGGACACCGCTTTCGAGCGTTGTCGTTTCCTCCGGCGCTTCGCGCCTCAGCGATACGACATCGGCCATAAAACTCTCCATTCCGTTCGGGTCGGACACATATCATATGGTGAGTTGAAGCGCATCCTCGCAACATGCTCACATGCCGCGGGAAAAAGATAAGCCTCGGGAGCCCCAAATGCCGCTACAGGTCGACCTCGAACCGAAGCTGACGGCGGCGCAGGTCAATCTTTTGCTTGCGCAGGCCTATCCGCAGCTCAACGAAGGCCATCGCTTCTATGAAGCGACCGACGTCTTTCCAGGCGGCTGCACTGTCAGGCTGAACGCCGACGAGCGGCACGTCAGGCCGGGCGGAACGGTCTCCGGCCCCTCCCTGTTCACCCTCGCCGACATCGGCGGCTATGTCTGCGCGCTTTCCCATGCCGGTCCCGATGAACTTTCGGTAACGACGAACATCAACATCAATTTCATGCGCAAGGCTGAAGCCGGACCGATCGACGGCCATTGCCGCATATTGAAGCTTGGCCGGAAACTGATGGTCTTCGACGTCGATATAGTTGCCGGAGGTCAGACCATCGCGCATGCGACAGGCACCTATTCGATACCTCCCGCGTCGTAGATGTGGCGTTTGCGTGCCGAATTATCGCCCAGGGATATGCGGTAAAATAATACCTCATCATTAAGACATTGGAATCATTGAACTATATAAAAAGAGATCACCTTGACCACCTTTTAGCAGCCAGCGTATAAGCCGTACTCGAAACAGCGGCTCATTGGCCGCCGTTTTATTGTTGGCGGTTCGCCGTCAATCCAAGCAACAAGAAACGCCTTGCTGTCCCGTGGTCAAACATAGTGGCACAAGGTCCAGCAGAAAGCAGAACCATGGCAACCTTTTCGCAGAAGCCTGCGGACGTGGTGAAGAAGTGGGTGCTGATCGACGCCGAGGGTCTCGTCGTCGGCCGTCTCGCCTCCATCGTCGCCAACCGTCTCCGCGGCAAGCACAAGCCGACCTTCACCCCGCATGTCGATGATGGCGACAATGTCATCATCATCAATGCCGACAAGGTCGCCCTCACCGGCAAGAAGTTCACCGACAAGGTCTATTACTGGCACACCGGCCATCCCGGCGGCATCAAGGAACGCACCGCGCGCCAGCTTCTCGAAGGCCGCTTCCCCGAGCGCGTCGTTGAGAAGGCCGTCGAGCGCATGATCCCGCGCGGCCCGCTCGGCCGTCGCCAGATGAAGAACCTGCGCGTCTATGCCGGCACCGAACATCCGCATGTCGCCCAGCAGCCCGAGACTCTCGACGTTGCGGCGATGAACTCCAAGAACAAGAGGGCCAAGTAACATGGCTGACCTGAACTCGCTGGCCGACCTCGGCACCGCCGCAGCCGCACAGCCGGCCGCCCCGGTCCATGTCCAGAAGCTCGACAAGCAGGGCCGCGCCTACGCCACCGGCAAGCGCAAGAACGCCATTGCCCGCGTCTGGGTGAAGCCAGGCTCCGGCAAGATCGTCGTCAACGACAAGGAATTCGCGGCCTATTTCGCGCGTCCGGTCCTGCAGATGATCCTGCAGCAGCCGATCGTCGCGACAAATCGCAACGGCCAGTTCGACATCATCGCCACCGTTATCGGCGGCGGTCTGTCCGGCCAGGCCGGCGCGGTGCGCCACGGCATCTCCAAGGCGCTGACCTATTATGAGCCGGGCCTGCGCGCCGTGCTCAAGAAGGGCGGCTTCCTGACCCGCGACAGCCGCGTGGTCGAGCGCAAGAAGTACGGCAAGGCCAAGGCCCGCCGCAGCTTCCAGTTCTCGAAGCGCTAAGTGAATTTCCGGGCAACCGGACTTTTGGAAAGGCCGCCTCCGGGCGGCCTTTTTCGTTTCAGTTCAAGGCTGCAGGCCGCCCGTTTCGGAACATGTCGTCGAGTTGCATCACCTTGCTGCGATTATTGACACCGCCGAAGGCAAGCGACTTGTTGTCCGGGAGAAACAGCAAGTCTTGCGCGAACGGGCTGCAAGGTAATTTCACCACTACCGACAGATTGCTTGCATCGAGCAGAACGACATCTGTCTCCAGAAATTGGCCTTCCCTGATCGTCGCAGCGATGAAGCTGCCGTCTCTGCTTCCACGCCAGCTTTGAACCCAGAAACCGCCGTCCGATTAGCTCGCTGCTTGCAATGATCTGCCCATCCGCAACGCGCGCGATGTGCGCCCTGCTCTCCTCAAAACCCTCGACGAACGCCATAAGATTTCCGTCCGGCGACAGGCAGATCGCATCGACCACCGACTTCAGGTTGATTCTGCGAACGGGGGCGCCCGAAAAAGGCCAATGCCAGATAGTGACATAGCTTGGTGGTAACTCGTCTGCGTCGCCAACCACGCGAGGCTGGTGCAGGACGAGCCAGACAGTTCTCGACAGATCATGCACAACGTCCGTTATCAATCCGTCGGGGAAAGAGAGACGCTTGCCCGCATGACCTGACGTGCTGCGAACGATGAGATCGCCGCACCACGAGCCATCCACAAGTTCGCGACCGTCCGGCGAAAATCTGACCGCACAGCCTTCGCCATCGCTGTCATTCTCAAAGTCGTGAGCGATCTCGCCCGACACCGGGTCGATGATCGCAATTCGACCACTCGTCGATTTGACCGCGAGCTTGCTTCCATCAGGTGAAAAGCTCGTATGACAGGGATGAGAGAATGGAAGGCTGGACGAAAGCCTGCGTCGCGCTGCCAAGTCTACCACAATGACCCGACGACCGATGCCTGCAAGCAGTCGGCCATCGTCCGAGCAGGAAAAGCCACTGGCTGGCGGGAGGTTGAGGCGGGCTTGCTTCATGCCAACAGACTATCAACCGCTAGGTGCAGGCAAAGCAACTTGGATATCATTGAATATCGGTCTCGGCAGTACCCACCGTCTCTACGAATCTCGCGAGTATGGGTACGAGGAAACCATCGGCGGCACATGACAGCGCTTCAATTTTTGCTGCCTTGGAGTGCGCTGCCATGCGCACACCGGCGTCGCGCCTACTGGCGGGCCCCCGCGGAGGGACAGCCGCCGGCAGGCGGCGATACGGCCCGTGAGCGAAAAGAAACAGTCGCATTTGTGAAAAGAATGTCGAATAAGGGTGCCCCGCGAACAGAGAGGGAAGCAGATGCCGGCGACAGCGATCGATCACGCTTTCACAGCGACGAAAAACACCGGCCGAGCCTATGACCCGACCTATGCCGGCGCGCTTTCCTTCATGCGGCGGCGCTACACCAAGAACGTCAAGGGCGCCGACGCGATCGTATGGGGCATCCCCTTCGACGCGGCCGTCACGAACCGGCCTGGCGCACGCTTCGGGCCGCAGGCGATCCGCCGCGCGGCCGCGATCTTCGACAACGACCCGCAATATCCGTTCCACCGGCAGCTCTTCGAGACCATGTCGGTGGTCGACTATGGCGACTGCCTGCTCGACAGCGGCAACCATCAGAAGACGCCTGCGACCATCGAGCGCGAGGCGGCAAAGCTCCTGAAATCCGGAGCGTTCCTGCTGTCGCTCGGCGGCGACCACTTCGTCACTTGGCCCCTCCTCAAGGCCCACGCCGCGATCCACGGGCCGCTGGCGCTCGTCCAGTTCGACGCGCATCAGGACACGTGGGACGACGACGGCAAGCGGATCGACCATGGATCCTTCGTCGCACGCGCGGTCAAGGAAGGCATCATCGACCCCGACCGCTCCATCCAGATCGGCATTCGCACCCACGCGCCCGACGATTGCGGCATCAAGATCCTCTACGGCTACGAGGTCGAGGAGATGCGCGCCGCCGACATCGCCTACGCGATCGTCGAGCGCACCGGCGGCAGGAAGACCTACCTCACCTTCGATATCGACTGCCTGGACCCCGCCTACGCGCCAGGCACGGGCACCCCAGTCGCAGGTGGACCGTCGTCGGCTAAAATCCTGTCCGTGCTGCGGCAGCTCACTCAGGTCGATGTCGTCGGCGCGGACGTCGTGGAGGTTGCGCCGGCCTATGACCATGCCGATATAACGGCCATCGCCGGCGCCACCGTCGCTATGCAATATCTCGGCCTTCTGGCGGAGCGAAAGGCAAGGCTGGACGGGGACCACAACGGTCATGACGCCAACCACGCTGGCGGAATCTAGTTCTCAGCATCTCAGGTCAGACGATTGAAATGAAACCGAAAATCTTCATCGACGGCGAACACGGAACCACCGGCCTCCAGATCAGGTCGCGGCTTGCCGGGCGCAACGACATCGAGGTCATTTCGATCCCGGTCGAGCGCCGTAAGGATGCCGAGGCCCGCGCAGATTTCCTGCGCACAGCCGATGTCGCGATCCTCTGCCTGCCGGACGATGCCGCAAAGGAAAGCGTCGCGCTGATCGGCGACGCCGGCACGCGCGTCATCGACGCCTCCACGGCGCACCGCGTCGCCGATGGCTGGACCTACGGCTTTGCCGAAATGGACCGCGAGCAGTCGAAGAAGATCGCCGGGGCAAAGCTGGTGGCCAATCCCGGTTGCTGGCCGCAGGGCCCGATCGCGACGTTGCGCCCGCTGATCGAAGCTGGCCTGCTGCCGGCTGATTTCCCCGTCACCATGAACGGCATCTCCGGCTATTCAGGCGGCGGCCGTCAGATGGTCGAGGACTACGAGGCCAAGGGCGATGACGCACCCGAATACCTACCCTATGGGCTGACGTTCCAGCACAAGCACGTTCCGGAACTGAAGCTCTACGCTGGGTTGTCGCGCGATCCGCTGATACAGCCGGTCGTCGGCGATTTCGCGCAAGGCATGGTCACCGTCGTTCCGCTGCAACTCGGCACTCTCGATCGTGTGCCCACCGGCGCGGAGCTCCACGCCGCGATCGCCGACCACTATGCCTCGCTAGAAAACTCGGTGGTCGAGGTCGCGCCTTTCGCGGCGACCGAGCGCACGCCGGAGCTCAACCCCGAGAGCTACAACGACACGAACCGCATGCGGCTGCACGTCTTCGCCAACGACAAACGCGCGCAGGCCGCCCTCGTCGCCGTCTACGACAATCTCGGCAAAGGCGCTTCCGGCGCGGCGGTCCAGAACATGGACATCATGCTGGGGCTGACGCGCTGACCGCTCAGCCGGCGACCTTGATCTCCGTCGGCAGCGGATAGGCGCCCTTCGTCCCGCGCCAATGCGCTGCCGCGAAGCCAAGCACGATCAGCGCAAAACCCTGATGCAGCAACGCCCAGTGGAGCGGCATGTGCATCAAGAGCGTGACGATCCCGATGACCGCCTGCAAAAGCACAAGGTGAAAAAGCACGAGCGCCCGACGCGCATGCGTTGTGCCCGGCAGACATCGCCGCACGGCAATCATGTGCCAAAGGGCAAGCACGAAAACGACGTAAGCCCCCAGCCTGTGTGTGAACTGCACGGTCTTGACGTTCTCGAAGAAATTCACCCAGGCCGGGCTCATGACAAAAAGGTCGGATGGAACGATCGCACCATCCATCAGCGGCCATGTGTTGTAGGTCAGCCCCGCATTGGTTCCCGCCACCAGCGCCCCGAGGAAGCTCTGGAACAGCGCCACGATGACCAGCCAGCCTGCGAAACGTTGCGTGTTGCGATCGGCAGCAGGGGCGGAATGCGGCGCAAGTCCACGCGCAACGACCATTATCGCGGCGAAGATCGCGAAGGCGAGCGTCAGATGCGTCGCCAGCCGGTACTGGCTGACATCGGTGCGTTCGACGAGGCCGGACGCAACCATCCACCAGCCGACCACGCCCTGCAGCCCGCCGAGCGCCAGCAGGCCGACCAGTTTCGGTGTCAGGCCCGGCTCGATGCGCCGAGTCGCCCAGAAGGCGAGCAGAGGAATGGCGAACACGAAACCGACGCCTCGCGCCAGCAGCCTGTGCGCCCATTCCCACCAGAAGATGTATTTGAACTCCGCGAGGCTCATCCCCTTGTTGATCTGCTGGTACTGCGGGATCTGGCGATAAAGCTCGAGTTCCTCCTCCCACTGCGCTTCCGTCAACGGCGGGATGACACCGTGGATCGGCTTCCATTCGGTGATAGACAGGCCGGAATCAGTCAGCCGGGTGGCGCCGCCAACCAAAACCAGAGCAAACAGCATCAGCAACACGAAATAGAGCCAGCCGCGCACCAGCGTTCGGTTCGCCAGAAGGCGCTGGCGTTCGCCGAGCACATTGTCTGCCGTCGGGGTGGACAAAGCCTGTTGCATGGCCGGGATAGGTGTACCAAAGGCAGCCCTGTGGCAAGACGGGCACCATAGCGACAAGCCGTCGCGCACGCGACCGGTGGTCAATCGGCCGTTGCGTCACGCAAAGGGAGGCACTATCCAACCGAGGGATGCCAATGCGCTTGAAAAAACTTATAGGCACGATCTTGTTGATCGCTCTCGTGCTTGTCTACTCGGTCGTTGCAACGATCGTGGCGGTCGCGCAGCTTTCCGAATCCGGACCCTTCGTGCACCTTGCATTCTTCCTGCTGACCGGCCTTTTATGGATTTTGCCGGCAATGGGGATCATCAAGTGGCTGATGATTCCGCCTCGTCCCAAAAACTAGCACGAACACAGCGTCAGACGGTGACGACCATCTTGCCGCGATTGGCCAGGGGCGTCGTGATGCCCGAGAGCATGGTGCGGACATGCGCCACGCTCTGATAGCGGCCGTTTATTGAGATGCGCGGCAGCGCCAGAAGGTGACGCGCGTGTCCGGCGCGCAGGACACCGTGACGAGTCGTCACCGCGGACAGATATCCCGCCTCTCTCGCAAGTCCCACTTCCCTGCGTCCAACCGCTCCGGCGAAGCCGTAGGGATAGGCCAGATGACGCGGAGCCTTGCCCAGTTCCCCGCGCAGGCGGGCGACCACGTCGGTTATCTCGCGCCGGGCAACGGCCTCCGGCAGCCGCTTCAGATTATAGTGGTTGATCGTATGCGATCCGATCGTGACAAGCGGATGCGCTGCGGCGGCGCGGATCTCGTCCCAGTTCATCAGGGTCTTGCGTCCCGGTGCGCCCGGGTCCACCCCGGCGAGAGCCGCGAATTTCCGGAGCGTTTGACGCTGTTCTTCTTCGGGCACTTCGCTCGTCAGGTGATCGCAGAGCCGCGCCAACGCGCCGGGGTTGGAACAATAGAGGATTTCCGTGCCGTTTGGCTTCGCCAACTGCAACGAAACCCCAGTATCTACGATGTCCTCGACGACGTCCCACCACAAATCGGCCGAGCCGTCGATTAGAGCAGGGGCAACATAGATGGTGAGTGGAGCCCCGTGACGTTCCAGCACCGGCAGCGCTTCGGTCAAATTGTCTCGGTAGGCATCGTCGGCGGTGATCGCCGCAAACCTGCCCCCGGCCCCGCCGCTTTTGATCCGCGCGACGGCTTCGTCCATCGAAACAAAGGCATAGCCATTGCCCTTCAAGTCGCCAACCAGGGCGTCAAGGAAATCGGGCTCAATGCTCAGATGCCGGTTTAGGCCGAACGGCTTCTCCGGCTTCGCGGTGACGCGGTGAAGCATTAGAATAGCACCGATCCCGCCGACCAGCGGCCGGGAAATCGAGGCCAGCCCCGAATACCGGGCGACGTTGAGGGCCAGTTTTCTGAAGACCTCACCCCCGTCGATCATTCCTTCACCTTTTACGCCTAGTCTGACAATTCTCGATGCGCAGCACTAGGCAGCATCCGCATGGGATACGCCCCAAGGATTGAAGGATGGTTGACGCGGACATGTCATTTCGCAATCAGTCCGCGTTCAGGGCCGAGGACCTGCCACGGGCGCGTGGCGTCAAGACGTCCATATCGATCCTTCCCTTAAGCAATTTGAACGTATACGCCGAACTCGCTAGGGCTGGCGTACATGCACCGCCCCAGCATCCGCTGTGGTTAGAGGAATGGATTGCCAACGTCTCGCCTGACGGGTTTCTCACCACGATCGACTGCGAAGGCGCACCAGCATGCGCACTGGCGCTGGAAATCGTAAAGTCCGGCCCTTTTCACATTGCCAGGTTCATTGGTGGCAGCCACGCAAATGGCAACTTCCCAGTGTCCGCCCGTTCCTTCCTCGGCTCCGGAACATTGGACATGGCAGCGCTCGTGTCCGCCATTCGCTCGCAACGTCCGAGGGTCGATGCGCTGGTGCTGGAGCGACTGCTGCCTGATCTCGAGGGGCTCGCGAACCCGCTTGGCACGATCGAGCATGTCACAAGCCCCAACGTCGCGTTGGCCGTAGACCTCAATGGCGGTTTCGAAGCGCTTCTTGAGCGGGCAAGCGGCAAGCGGAAACGCAAGAAGCGCCGCGCACAACTCCGCAAATACGAAGCCGCCGGAGGTTTTCGCCGCATCGAGGCCAGCACCACGGTGGAAGTCGATCGCCTGCTCGATGCGTTTTTCGCGATGAAGGCGGGGCGCTTCCAGAAGATGGGCATCTCCAATGTCTTTGGCGACGTCGAAATCCAGAATTTCTTTCGATCGCTCTTTCGCGACGCGCTCCTCGAACCCACTCCGCCGTTTCAATTGCATGCGCTTGAAGTCGGCGGAAAGTTGCGTGCCGTCACGGCATCAAGCCTGCGCGGAAAGCGCATCATTTGCGATTTCGCGGCGATCGCCGAAGATGACCTGATAAGCACGAGCCCGGGCGAGTTCCTCTTTTTCGAGAACCTGCAGGCAGCCTGCGCGGCAGGCTTCGAAATCTACGATTTCAGCGTCGGAGACGAGCCATACAAGCGGCAGTGGTGCGATATCGAGACGAACCACTTCGACATCGTGCTGCCCGTGTCGCCGAAGGGAAGGCTGCTCGCAGTCGCCCTGAAGTCACAGGCGAGCGTCAAGGCCTATGTAAAGAACAACTCCACGCTCTGGAATCTCGTGAAACGGCTACGACAGGCGGCTTCCGGCAAGCAGAATACCGAATCCCCGTCCCACGAGGATTGAGGAACCGTCACGCCGCGAGAGACACCATCATCACACGGCCATAGCCTTGAGCCTGCAAGTCGTTGGCGGTGGCGACCGTTGTCTCATCGGCTTCGATAGCACTCACCATGACTTCGGTTCCATCCGCCACGAGCCGACGAATTCCTTCCGCGTCCGATGCGCCGCATTCCACCACCACCACGTCATAGGCCGTGGCCAGCGCCCCCATGATCGCAGGCAGCCTGTCTGCCGCCTGCATGGCGCGCACGGGATCGACCGTTCCGACCGGCATGACGTAGCAGTCGGAATAGCGGTCAGCATGGACCGCGTCTGTAAACTGCGCCTCCGACACAAGGAGATCAGTGATGCCGGCGAGAGAATCGCCATCCAACATAGGACGCGATGCGGCTCCAGAGGCGGTCAGATCGAGGAGCAGGACACGCAACCCGGAATCGGCCACCTCTCGGGCCACCATGACAGCAGCGGCGGCTCCTTCATCTCCTTCGGGCGAAACGAAAATAGCACGCGTGGCGTCGCCATTGATGAGCAAACCCGCAGCATCCTCGACAGTAACTCGGCCAACCTCTACCTGTTCAGCCGTGGCGAGCACCGGCGCTTCTGGTTTGGGGGCTTTTTGCAAGCGGCTGAAAAGGTTGCGCATCTCGGGGTCGCTCTCAATCGTGGCTGGGTCGTTCAACGTGGCATGGGCAGGCGCTTCGGACGGCGCGTCGTAACGCGCAGAATCCATGATTCTCTTGTGTCTCGACCAAGCCTCCGCGAACGTCGGATGACTGAGCTGCATGGCAGGCAGAGGCTGGCGTGCAAGACGCAGAGGCTGGGTCGACAGCAACGCGCCCGTGCTTGTTTCGGCATGCGCAGGTTTCTGGGCGCTCAACTTTCCTTCGTGCATGTCGTGATCGCCAGCAACCGCATCGACAGTTTCGGGAACCGGCAGGACGACGGGGGCAATTTGCGTCATTTTCGCGTCGGCATCGGCTTCAGGCTCTGCGACTGTCTCCTTTGGCCTCGAATCAGCGTCCGCAGATTTCGGCTGGACCGCCAAGCCGTCAGCGTGTGGTTCGCTAGTGGGGTCGAGTGAACCAGATGCCGTTTCGGCGCTGGAGACGCGCTTCCCTGGAGCCGGACGCATCGCCCGCCCCGAGAACAGTTCCTGCAGCAAAGTGACTATGGCCATGATTAGGAGGGAACCGGCAAAAGCCACGACCGCGATTGGAATCGGCTTCGGGAAATAAGGCTCCGACGGCACGATCGCGCGAGAAAATATGCGCGCGTCAGCTGGAAGATAGTTGCCATCCTTGCGGGAAGAAACTTCACGATAGCGTGAGAGATAAGATTCAAGAAGTTCCCGCTGCGCGTTCGCCTCCCGCTCAAGGGCGCGCAACTCAACTTCTTCTTCTCCAGCCCGCGCGGACTCTGCCTTCAGAGTGTTCAGGTCCGCCAGCAACTGTTGCTCGCGAAGCTTGGCGGCGTTCGCTTCGGCCCCAAGCGCTTTCAATACATTTTGCGCCTCCGTGCGGATCTGCCTGTCGAGATCGGACAACTGCGAACGCAGGGAGCGGATGCGCGGATGATTATCGAGCATCGTCGTCGATAGATCAGCAATGTCGGACTGCAACTGCACCTGCCGCTCCCTGAGCCTCTGGATGAGCGGAGATGAAAGCACTTCCGGCAATGCGTCGAGCGACCCACCGCCTTGCAGCACCGCGCGAACGCTTGCCGCGTTCGCTTCAGCGGCGGCGCGACTCGCCCTGGTCCTCGACAACTCGGACGAGAGTTCCGAAAGCTGCTGCGTCGCAAGGGAGGAATTGTTCTGGCCGATAAGCAGGTCGGACTGCGCCCTGAAGGTGGCGACGCGCGCCTCGGCCTCCCTCACCCGCTGAGAGAGAGTCGCAATCTCCGGCTCCAGCCAGTTTGTCGCCTCAGAATTTGATTCGAGCTTCGCCGCGCTCTGCACTTCAAGATACGCGTCGGCCAGCGCGTTGGGGATTTCGGCGGCAAGCTTAGGGTCTTCCGACGACATCTCGATCACGATGACGCGTGACTTTTCGACGCGATAGACGTTCAATTTCTCGCGAAAAGCCTTGAGTACCCGCTCCTCTGGCGGAATCTGGCTCGGATCGTTCTTCAGCCCCGCAACGACGAGCAGCCGGCTGAAAAATGACATGTCGGCGGCTTCGTCGAATTCCGGAACGTCCGCGAGATTGAGCTTCAACGCCACCTGCTTCAGAAGATCGGTCGACGTAATCACCTGAACTTGGCTGGTGACTCCCTCTTCATCCAGTAGCGGCCGCTCGTCTTCAGCGCCGGTCTGCGGACGAGTAAATACCGATTCCCGAGCTTCGATGAGAAGCCTGGTTTCGCCGCGATAGTGCGGCGTCGCATACCATGTCAGCACAAGTGCAGCGGCGGTAACCAGCAACGCTACCGCCAGAATCCGCCTCCAGCGGGCCATCAGACCTGCAAAGAGTCTTCCGAGGTCCACATCGACGTCACTGGCCGACGAATTTGCGTCCGACATGCATGCACGCTCCAAGCTAGTGGAAACGCACCGTAAAGAACTATGGTAACCCAGCGGTTAAAATACGCAGCGCCCAGTTGTAGATTGACCGCGGAGCGAGCCCGATAAATCCCGATCAATTTTACCGCGCATTAACCCTAACAGGACGATAACGGCTGCAGACATTCCGCTGCCGGCAAAAGCCTTCGGCAGCCAGCCTGAAGGTTCGTGTTGGTTCCATGAAACGGCTCTCGCTCACCACAAATGCGCTGTTGGCCTGCCTGGTGATTTCAGGCTGCTCCGGCTATCGCCCTGCTCCGGCCGCTTTCCAGGAGATGCTCGATCAGCCCTACAGGCTGGGCGCTGGCGACCGCATTCGGGTCACCGTGTTCGAACAGGAAGGCCTGACGAATACCTACAGCGTTGACCAGTCGGGCTACTTCGCTTTCCCGCTTGTCGGGGCGATCCCGGCGCGCGGACATACGGTACAGCAGGTCGAAGCCGCGCTCGCAGCGAAGCTGCGGGAAGGCTACCTGCGCGATCCCGATGTTTCCGTCGAGGTCGATCGCTATCGTCCTGTCTTTATCATGGGCGAGGTCGGCTCGCCTGGCCAGTATTCCTACGTGCCCGGCATGACGGTCCAAAAAGCGATCGCGATGGCTGGCGGCTTCTCGCCACGAGCCAATCAGGGAAGCGTCGACATCACGCGCAACATCAACGGAGAGGTCATCACCGGCCGCGTGCGGACCACAGACCCGCTTCTGCCCAGCGACACGGTTTACGTCCGTGAACGCCTGTTCTGATCAATGATCGCAGGCCGTTCGTGACCGGGACATTGCGAATTGTTCATTGTTTTCGATCGCCAGTCGGAGGCATTTTCAGACATGTTCGCGACCTCACGGAATCGCAGGCCGCCGCCGGACACTTGGTCGGCATCGTTTGCGATTCGACAACCGGGGGCGATCTTGAGGAGCAGTTGTTCGACGAGTTGAGGCCCAGCCTCGCCCTGGGCATTTCACGGACGCCCATGCAGCGCCACATCAGTCTGGGCGACATCGCCGCCGCATGGCGCACTTTCGGAATCATCAAGGAATTGAAGCCGGATATCCTGCACGGCCATGGCGCCAAAGGGGGCGCTTATTCGCGCGTATTCGGCTCACTCTTGCGGGTTTTCAGGTTTCGCGTAGCCCGCATCTACACAGCGCATGGCGGAAGCCTGCACTACGACGAACGGACGGCTGCCGGGAAGCTGTTCTTCTCGCTTGAACGGATGATGGCGTGGTTCACGGACTACACGCTGTTCGTCTCGGAATACGAGCGCAACGCCTACCATCGGAAAGTCGGCCAACCCGACCGCCTCAGCGCCTTGGTCTACAACGGCCTGCAGGAGGTTGAGTTCGTTAGCGTCCCGGCGGCATCAGATGCCGCCGATTTCCTTTATATCGGTATGATGCGCGACCTGAAGGGACCAGACCTCTTCATCGACGCCCTTGCGCGGGTGGAAAGTCAACTCGGTCGACAGGTCACTGCCGTCATGGTCGGCGGTGGCGACCAGTTGCCACGCTACCGCGCTCAGGTAAAACGTCTCGGCTTGGCGGGGCGGGTGCATTTCCTAGATCCAATGCCGGCCCGCCTCGCGTTCGCGCTGGCGGAGTTTGTCGTCGTACCATCTCGCGCGGAAGCGATGCCATATGTCGTCCTGGAAGCCCTGGCGGCGGGAAAGTCCATGATAGCCACCAGCGTCGGCGGGATACCGGAGATTTTCGGAACGGGTTCACCGGCGCTTGTCCGCCCAGACTCGGGAGAACTCGCCGAAAGGATGGCGCAGGCGCTGTCCACTCCCGAGGCATATGCCGGGCACATGCCTTCCCCCAACCTGCTGAGATCACGGTTCGGCGCTGAGACCATGGCCAGGGATATCGAAAAGGCCTACATGGCCGCGCTGCCGCGCTAACCATTCCGACCGGAAGGACTGGCAGCCGGCACAAGGGTTTCTTAGCTATCTCGTGCTAGCGAAACACCAAACGGGCCTGGCACCAGAATGAACAGGATTGAGCCGCCGAACCGCTTTTCGCCAGAGGCGGTGCGCGCAAACGGCGTCGAGGGCGGCAAACCGCAGCCGGGTCAGCTTAACGACACCGCCCGCCAGGTTGCCGCGCAGTATCGTCGTGACACGATGTCCCCGATCATGGTCAGCGGTGTATTGCGCCTGGTCGAGTTCGTCCTTCTGGCTCTTTCCGGCACCACGCTCTTCTTGACCTATGTCGGGTTCGGCACCGAGCTCGACTGGCACTATGCCATCGTTATCGCGCTAGCCTCCTTTGTTGCGGTCGTTCTGCTTGACATCAACGACTGCTACCAGTTGCCCGCGCTCATGCGGCCTTCGTCGAAGCTGACACGCATCCTGATCGTCTGGGGGTGGACGTTGGCGCTATTCGCGGTTGCCGGTTTTTTTCTGAAGCTCACCGACGACTTTTCGAGGGTCTGGTTCGGTGGCTGGTTTGTCGCCGGCATGGTCTTGCTTGTCCTGCCGCGTCTCGCGCTGGCTCGGCTGATCAAGCTTTGGACCCGCAACGGCCGAATCGAACGACGCGCTGTCATCGTTGGCGGGGGCAAGTCGGCGGAAGCGCTGGTCCGCGCCATAGAGCAGCAACCCTACAACGACATCCGCATTTGCGGCATCTTCGACGATCGAGACGATCGGCGTTCGCCGCCGCTCGTTGCCGGTTACCCCAAGCTCGGCGACATCTCGGAGCTTATCGAGTTCGCGCGCATCGCCCGCATCGATATGCTGATTGTTTCCCTACCGCTGACGGCCGAATCGCGAGTCCTTTCGCTGTTGAAGAAGCTCTGGGTCCTGCCCGTGGACATCCGGCTGTCTGCACATTCGAACCAGCTTCATTTTCGCCCCCGCTCCTATTCGTACATCGGCTCGGTGCCACTGCTGGACATCTTCGACAGGCCAATCAACGATTGGGATTCGGTTGCCAAGCGCGCATTCGACATCGTCTTCAGCATGGTCGGCATCGTTGTGCTGTCGCCGATCATGCTCCTGACGGCCATCGCCATAAAGCTCGATAGCAAGGGACCAGTCCTCTTCAAACAGAAGCGACATGGCTTCAACAACGAGGTGATCGAGGTCTACAAGTTCCGTTCCATGTACACAGACCAGGCGGACCCGACCGCGATCCGTCCCGTAACCAAGGGCGATTCGCGCGTGACGCGGGTTGGACGCTTCATCCGAAAGACGTCGATCGACGAACTGCCGCAATTCTTCAACGCCCTGTTCGGGTCGCTTTCGCTGGTCGGCCCCCGCCCCCATGCGGTCGCCGCCCAATCGCATAACCTTCTCTACAACGAGGTGGTTGACGGCTATTTCGCCCGTCACCGCGTGAAGCCGGGCGTGACCGGTTGGGCGCAGATCAACGGTTGGCGCGGCGAGATGGACACCGACGAAAAAATCAAGATGCGGACGGAATACGACCTGTACTACATCGAGAACTGGTCACTCTGGTTCGACCTCCAGATTCTGTTCTTGACGCCCATACGCCTTCTCAACACGGAAAATGCGTATTGAGCGCCCTGACCTCCGAACTCCCGCCTGCGGCAGTCAATGCCAAGCTGGTCGCGCTGATTTCGTCGGCGGCGGTCGTGGTCGGCATCCTGCTGTCGGGGTTCGTTCTCAACGAGCCAGCGCCCTACGAAATCTACATGGCGGCGCTGATAGCCATCTGGGCGCTGTTCGGCCTCCGGATTTCGCGTTCAGTAGCGCCCCTTCTGGTTCTGCTTGTCCTGTTCAACATCGGCGGCATGATTTCCATAACGCAGATGTCGGACCTCTACGAGACGCCCATGTATATCGCCGTCTCGCTCTTCCTGGCTTTGACGGCCGTCTTTTTCGCCGCGATTCTGGAAGCGCGGCCGGCGTTCTACAGCTTGATCTTCCGAAGCTGGATCGTCGCCGCCGTTGTCACCTCGATGCTCGGCATCATCGGCTACTTCGGTCTGCTGCCAGGGTCGGAAATTTTCACCAAGTACGATCGCGCTGCCGGCGCCTTTCAGGATCCAAACGTCTTTGGCCCGTTCCTGGCGCTGCCCGGCATCTACCTGCTCTACCTCGTGCTCACGGGCAATCCACTGAAGATGATGCTCTACGCGGTGCCATTGCTCGTGGTGCTGGCAGGCATTTTCCTGTCATTCTCGCGCGGTGCATGGGGTCTCTTCGCCTTTGCCGCCATTCTACTGACGGCAACTCTTTTCCTGCAGAGCAACAGCGGGAAGTTCCGCCTGAGGATTGCGTTGATGAGCATTGCGGCGGTCGCCGTGCTTGTCGTGGCGTTTATCGCTATCCTGAACATACCCGGCGTCGCCGACATGCTGACCGAGCGTGCGCAACTGACGCAGGACTATGATTCCGCGCGTCTCGGCCGTTTCGCGCGGCATATCATCGGATTCCAGGTCGCCGCCGAAAACCCGCTAGGCATCGGCCCTCTGATGTTCGGCCTCACCTATGGCGAGGACACGCACAACATCTGGCTCAAGGCGTTGCTCGACTATGGCTGGCTTGGCTTTGTCTGTTGGCTGATCATGGTCGGCTGGACGATCGGCGGCGGCTTCAGGATTCTTTTCCGCAAACGCCCGTGGCAGCCTTATCTGCTGTGCGCCTACTTCGTCTTCCTCGGCCATGTCGCATTGGGCACCGTCATCGACACGGATCACTGGCGGCATTTTTATCTGCTGATCGGCTTGATCTGGGGCGCCATGGCACTTGAGAAGCGGCATCAACTTGCATTGAAACGCGCCGAGAGCAGATCAAGTGATCGAATGGTCGGGGTGCCCGGATTCGATACCATTGCCTCTTGAGTTCAGAAGCGGGCCTACCTGTAGAATACCCCTTGGCAGGTCCCGACAACCCTTGTCTGAACAGCTTAGGCGGAGCTTTTAGGATCCGGACTTTGGCAGCCCTACACAACTGTCGATAAGTGCGCGAATGGCCGAGATTCTTGGGCTAGCAGGATTCCACAATAGCCCGAGTCTGCGCATCTCGCAGTCCGCAAGCGGAATCTTCTTTAAACGCAGCCCCTCTGGCCAGAACCCCACCCAGTCCGGAACGATTGCGACACCAAGACCGCGACTGACAAACACGGCAATAGAATCGAGCGCGTCCAACTCCAGCCATTCCCTTACTTTCAATTTGTTCTTGCGCAGATAGCGGTCGACGATTTGGCCGCCCCACTGATTGCGATCGTAACGGATGAAACGCGCCGTAGCCAACGCATCGCCGACCGTAGTCACCTTCATCGCGCGCGGCACCAGCAAGACGAGAGGTTCCTCCCTCAGCGTCTGCCACGATATCGATTTTGGCAGAGGGAATGGCGGCTGCACGATCAATGCCGCATCTATCTCACCTCGGCTTACCCGGTCGTAGAGATCTGAAGATGATCCTGGCTTGATGAAGAAGTCTATTCCGGGATGGCGTTTGCTCAGTTGAGCGATCGCAGGCGGCAGAATTCCGGTCAGCCCGGTTGCGATCGACCCCAGCCTCAACTCGCCTGCAGGTTCCTTGTCCGCGGCCAGCGCCCGCAGATTTCTGGCCTCGATGATGAGCGCGCGCGCCTTTGGCAAAACCGCCAGCCCGGAAGCAGTGAGACGCGATGTGCGCCCCGCCCTGGCGACCAACGGATGGCCAAGCTCTCTCTCAATCGTCTTCAGCCGCAACATGACCGCAGCCGGGGTCAGGTTCAGCCTACGAGCAGCCTCGGCAACTGATCCACAGTCGGAAACCTCGACGAAACTCTCAAGGAAGCGGACATCCATAAGCTATTTTTTCTATCTTCTGATCGCATAGGAACAGATATTTTACTGGGTCTCAGTCCACTGTACAACCTTGCGCCATGCCACCCGGCATGTTCGTTGTGAGATGGGATACTCAGATGTCCGTTGCCGAAAAATTCGCCCGACTGGCAACCCGAAATGCTCCAGGCCAGGAGATCCGACACCAAGGTGGCGAACTGCATAACCTGATGCGGGGCGGCGAGCTTCCTGGAATCCCGGTTGACTTTTCACACGGCGATGTCGACGCGTTCACACCCGCGCCAAATGCATTTGAATTCTTTGCCGCCGGAGTTGGCCTTGGTGGCCAACAGGCCTACACCGAGTATCGCGGTGCTGGGAACATCCGCAGCGAGCTCGCCGAAAAGCTCGCTGCATTCACGGGTGCGCCCGTGGACGCTCAGGACGGCACTATCCTGACACCCGGCAGCCAGGGCGCACTCTTCCTGGCTGTCGCCAGCGCTGTCACCAAAGGCGACAAGGTTGCGATCGTCCAGCCTGACTATTTCGCCAATCGCAAGCTCGTCGAATTCTTCGAGGGCGAGATCGTTCCGGTGCAGATAGCCTATGTCGGTGCCGAAACCGAGGCCGGGCTGGACCTCGACCAACTCCAAAAAGCGTTCATGGATGGCGCCAAGACCTTCATCTTCTCCAATCCGAACAATCCGACCGGCGTGGTTTATTCAGAAGCAGAAATAGCACGCATTGCCGAACTGGCGAACAAGCATGGCGCGACGGTCATTGTCGACCAGTTGTACTCGCGCCTTCGCTATTCCGATGCCTCATACGCACATCTGCGCGCCAGCAGCATCGATCCCGACAAGGTGATCACGATCATGGGACCGTCGAAGACGGAATCCTTGAGCGGATACAGGCTGGGCGTGGCGTTCGGCGCGCCGCATCTGGTGGAAAGAATGGAGAAGTTGCAGGCTATCGTTTCGCTGCGTGCCGCTGGCTATAACCAGGCCGTTTTCCAAACGTGGTTTTCGGAACCTGACGGATGGATGGATGAGCGGATACGCCTGCACCAAGCTATCCGCGACGATCTTCTCGGCGTTCTGCGGTCGGTCCAGGGCGTTTCCGCATCCACGCCGCGTGCCGGGAGCTACCTGTTTCCGCGCCTTCCCAAACTGACGTTGACTGGAGTCGATTTCGTCAGGATCTTGCGGCTGCAGGCGGGTGTGACGGTTACCCCCGGAACCGAATTCAGCCCGCACTGCGAGGACAGCGTCCGACTTAACTTTTCCCAGAACCATGTCGCAGCGGTGAAGGCCGTGGAACGTTTGGCCGAACTGGTCGAAAGATACCGTCAATGAACACCGCTTCGACCTCGGCTGGCCCGACTCCCCAAGGAAACTACAAGCCTGCTTCGCGCTTCGGCGACCTGATCTACACGTCCGGCATGACGCCTCGTGTCAACGGGAAACTGCGGTTCACCGGTCCAGTGAGGTCCAACGACCCGGTCGAACAGTGGAGAGATGCTGTCATCATTGCGTGCCGGAATGCGTTGACCGCAGCCCGCAGCATGCTCGGCCAAGGCGAAGGGCTTGCCGGTGTTCCGAGCATGACCGTGTTTCTTGCGGCGGAACCGGGCTTCGTCCAGCATTCAAAGCTGGCGGATTTTGCTTCCGGTTTTCTTGTCGATGAACTCGGTGAAAAGGGAATTGGCAGCCGCGCCGCGGTTGGTGTCGCGACATTGCCAGGAAACGCGCCCGTCGAAATCCAGATCGTTTTTGCGGTAGAACGCTAGTCGCGACCATTTCCGAAAAGGACATGCCGTCTCGTCTGGAATCGCGAGATTAAGCCGGAGTGCTTTCTCCGCGCAGCGTGCCGGCGACACTGGTAGACTGGTTTGCAAGGTTAAGTGCGACTGGAAGGCAAGCCTTTGCGACTGCTCGGACGATGCCTCGTTCTCATTTCGCTGGCCGCCTGCAGCGGCTTGGCCTCCTGCTCGTCGACCGACGTTGCCGACAACGCGACAGGTCTGCCCGGCAAGTCAGCCGCATCGACGGCGCCAGGTCAACCAGAACAGTGGTTTCTGCCGTCTCCGCAGCCAGGCTACCTGATGCGCACCCGCGTCTTTCGTCCGCCCGGCGAAGGCCCCTTTCCCCTGGTCGTAATCAGCCATGGCACCGAGCAGGATCCGGTTCGTCGCGCCCGTTCGCAACCAGCCCAGTTCAAGGGCATCACCAAATGGTTTCTCGATCGAGGCTATGTTGTCGTCCTGCCGGAGCGACCTGGCCATGGAGGCGGTGGAACCTGGCTTGAGGATCAAGGCGGCTGCGACGACGCCAACTACGCGCAGGCCGCAAACGGCGCGGCCGACAGCATCGCGACCGCCGTGGAATATATGAGGCGCCAGAGTTTTGTGAGACCAGACGGAATTGTACTCGTAGGTCACTCGGCCGGCGCTTTGGGAAGTCTGGCCTATGCGGCGCGCCGGCCAGTCGGCATCGGCGCCATAGTGAATTTCTCCGGTGGACGCGGCGGCCGTCATCTCAACAAACCGCTGAACAATTGTGCCCCGGATCGTCTGATTACAACGGTAGCCGACTTCGGCAAGACGACATCGGTGCCTACGCTTTGGATCTATGCGGAGAATGACACCTATTTTCCGCCAGAACTCTCGCAGGAAATGGCCAAGGCGTTCAGGGATTCAGGAGGGCGGGCCGACTACGTGCTGCTTCCTCCGATCGGCGACGAGGGTCATTTCGCAATCCTGAGTGACAAATGGACGCCTCGGCTTCAGGCATTTCTTGCGACGCAGTTCTGAAACGGTCTCCTCGCCCGCTAAAACAGAAAAGTCGTAACGCGCCGGCAGGAACGTCACGACTCGCCTTCAAAGCGGCACTGGCTTACCAGTTCACCAGGCCTTGCGGACGCCTAGGTTTCCGGTGAGGCCGAGCGCGGAGTCGGCACCGAATTGCACCGCGCCGCGTCCAAATCCGCTCCAGCCGTTGCCGGCGTTCAGGAAGCTCGCGCCCAGCGCAACTTCACCATAGACACCCTCGGCATCGAAGCCGGGGACAAAGCCGGTGCTGTTGCTGAAGAATGTGGCGGCATAGTCGCCGTCAAATTCGTTCCAGACGCTTGCCTCGACATAGGGCTCGATCAGCGTACCACTGCGGTCAATAGATGATCCGACCCGCGCACCAAGGCGCCCGCGCAGGCTGTCGCCGTCGTTGAAGGCGACATCCGTGCCGAACACCTGCAGATTGTCGAAGCTGGTGTTGACGTATGCCAGTGTGGCCTTTGGTTCGATGTAGAAACCGGAGGCCATGGTCATCCGGTATCCGGTATCGATGACGCCGCCCACCGAAGTGAAGTCCGCGCTGCCGGAGTCTCCGCCAGAACTATAATCCATCTTGCCGAAGTCGGCCTTGATCGTCGCATCGACGAACAGTCCGCCGTTCAGGTAGGTGACATAGGCTCCGATGGACCCTGCCGTGTAGTCCACGTCGGTGTCCGAATTGTCGAAGCTCAGATTGGAGCCAGAATACCCTCCGTAGATGCCGAAGAGCCAAGCCTGGCCGCCGCGGTCGGTCACGCTTTCCTTGCCAAAATCGATACCGGCCATCACGCCGTAGATGTTCTGCTCGAAATTGTTGTCGAACGTGGTGTCGAAGCCATCGAGCCCGATCGGCGGTGCCACCGTATTGGAGAAGTCTCGGCTTTGGGTAGCGCCGTACATGCGGCCCCAGACGCCGGGAGTGATGCTTCCGCTCGCCACGGCAGGCTCCATCGGCTCGACGACGGCATCAGCGCCGCCGCCGCCGAAACCCGTTCCGCCGAAAGCCGCGCGCAGGTCAGCGGTGCGGTCTGACCACGCGCCCGTCGATGTCTGCCACATCTGCTGCGCGCCGTAGGAAATGACGGGCAGCTCGAAGGAGCGATTGTTTTCCGTGCTTGCGATGACCCACTCGTCCATCCCGAGGAAGTTGATCCATTCCTGCGGCGTTTCGCGCAGATAGGCGTCGTAGGTGAAAAAGCCCTTGGAGATGCCGCCATTAGTCGTGAAGTTCGACGAGTCCGTATCGCCGCCGACGAGCGCGAACAGGATCGCGTCATCGTTGCTAATATACTCGCCAGGTCCGCCGACCAGATCCTCGATGTCCAGCGTCGTGACGCCGTTGACGTCACCGCCGACCACCAGAAGGTCGGCATAGCCGCCGGGGGTCAACTGGGCGTCGAAGCGCAGGGTGCTGTTGCCGCTTCCGTTGAAGTTGCCGGTCGTGATGATGCCGTCGAAGGCGTGGCCGTCCCGCATGTTGGTGACGCCGCTGTTGTTGATGTCGTCGAGGCCGATCATCGCAGTCAGGCCGCGGACATTGAAGGTTCCGGCGTTGTTGAAGGTGCTCGTGCCACCATCGATGAACAGCATGCCGTTAAGGCCGAACGAATTGAACGTTCCGGTGGCGTTGTTGTCGATCTTGTTGTCGTGCTTCGCAAGGAAGCTGGTCAAAGAGAAGGGACCGGCGGTCGCGGTTCCGTTGTTTTCCAGCGTGTTATAGCCATCCGCCGAAGTGACGGTCGTGAAACCTGAATAGTTCCAGGAATTGTTGCTGTTGTTGATGATCTTGTTGTCGCCTTTCAGCGAGAACAGGTTCATGTTCCCTTCGATCGTGCCGTCGTTGACGACCTCGATGCCTTTTCCGGAGACGATGTTGACCGCGTCGCCCGATTTTCCGCCGTTGTTGGTGAGCGAGGCGTCCTCGACCACCTTAAGTTTGAACGCGTCGGTCGACACGCCGGTGACGGTTGCCGTCAGCAGTCCGCCGGCACCCTTGACCGCGCCGTGTACATCGACGTCGACTTCGCCGCCGATGGCGCTGATGCCGCTGCCGTATTTCGACGTCACGTTGTTGGCGTCGACATAAACCTTCTTGCCGCCCGCCACGATGCCCGTCCAGTCGGACTTGATCTCGCTGTTGCGAGCTTCCACATCCGCGTCGCCGCCTCCGACCGCCACCGCCATGATGCCGATGCCGCCCGAATTCACAACGTTGTGGTTGTTGTTCTTGTCGACGAAGTCGATGTCGATCTTTGCGTTGCCGTCCCCCGAATTCAGGGCGAGCAGACCAACGTCGTTGGCATAGATGGTCGAAGCCAGTTTGTCCTTCGCGCCGACATCGATCGTCGCGTTCTTCGAGCCCGCGAGTACGATCGCCATGCCGCCGATATCGGGTGTGGCGTCCGCAACGTTCAAGCCGTTTATGTTGCCGCCGTGGATGTTGAGGTTTGCGGCTCCGGTTGTCGAGACCGCGGCCGCGCCGACTGTCAGGTCAAACGCGCCGAGCGACAATACTTCGAGCGGGCTGACGCCATCGCCGCCGCCAACCTTTACCGTACCACCGATGTTTGTCGTAGCGTCATTGGAATTCGCTATTGCTGCAACACCGATGCCAGTTGCGTTGACCGTGCCGTTGGCCGTGGCTGTGGCCTTGCCTGAACCTGTCGACAGGGCAAGCATGCCGATGCCCTTGACCTGTGGGAATTCCGGAGTGGATATAAACGGGGGAATGTTGATCGCAGGAATGTATTGCGTGGAACCGACCTGAGTGACGGTGCTTCCATTATAGGCGGTGATCGTCGCGTCGCCGTTGACGGAGGTGGCGAGTGCACCGGTCGGCAGGATCGGCGCGACGCCTGCTGTTGCCTCTGTCTGCTTGACGATGCCCGCCGACCCCGCGTCCATGGAGCCGACGACAATGCTCGCGTGGCCTGCGCCCGTCGCGATAGCTGACGCACCGTATAGCGTTCCAGACGACGTACCCGCCTTTCCGACAATGACCGAGGCCATTCCGCCGCCCGTCGTGAACGCGGCAGCGCCAGTGCCGGCGCCCACTGTCCCCGAGCCTGCGTTGCCTGTCGCCGTGCCATTAACAGTGGACGTAGCGTTTCCCGACGTTGCGCGCGAAACGACACCGTACAAGCCGCCAGTGGACGTCCCGTTTACTGTCAGGGCGGATTCGCCGCTGCCGCCGGTCACCTGGCCTGATAGGCCGGCAGCTCCGCCAGCGCCTGTCGTCGTTCCGTTGATGACGGCTGTGATATCGGAGCCTTTGGTGGTCGCCAGCCTAATACCATCGGTACGGGACGATGATGCCGAGGTACCTGCCGCGGTTGTCAGATTGATGTCGGCATTTGTGCCGTTGGTTGTGAGCTGAATGCCCGGGCGTGAACCCGGCGAGGTTCCTGTTCCATCGGCTGTGCCTGCGTTGAAATCGACGGTGATGTACGAATTGTTGCCGCTGGTTGTCACATGCAGGGCAGCGTCCGAGCCACCGCCTGTCGTGTTCACGAACTTTGGATCAGGCCCAGAAATGTCCTGGATCGTGACTTTGAAAGGGTTGTCGTTGGTCGTGGTCTGTAGCAGCACGCCACCCGAGTTCACCTGGGAGTTAGAAAAGGTGATGTCAAACAGCCTTCCGTCCTGGATGTTGGCATCCTGATAGGTGACGCCCGAGTTCACATCGGTAATGTTCCCGCAGGTCACCACCTGCGCTTCCCCGGCATTGACAGTCGCGGCTGTACCGCATTCGTCGACAGCCGCCGCGTCCCTCACCGACATCGGCGAAAGCATCCCCGCAACCGCAAAGACAGACAGCGCCGTACAGGCCAACAATGGCGACTTGTGACGGCCGATCACCCCTGACAGACCGTCCGAATTCCAGCCACGCGTACCCACACGCGGCCGCGCCCCACGCACTCCACCCATTACCCAACTCCACAAACAAAGCCCGCTATAGTTGTATTAGGGCGAGCAAAAAAAAGGCAATAGCAAAAAGACGGGACAGGGAAGCCGATGCGGCTTGGTTAACAAATCTGAAAAATCAAATGATTTCATTGAATTACCAACAGAAAAATTTCAAACAAGATTCCCTATTTTTTGGTATGTTGTGATTTTGTCACGCACAAATGCCTGAAATGTTCGAATTCATGCCCGTATGTTGATCTGCTCGTGAAATGCCCCTACGGGATGGCAAGTGACGACTCGTGCGACAGGAAATTAGGCAACATGATTCGCTTGTGCATACGAAATGGCCTTCGCGATAGGATGGCATTCGCTCTGGTTGTATTAGTGTTCGCTTGGGGTTCCGCATCGGCACAGTCATTGCTGCCCATGATCCAGAACGACACGGTCCCCGACGATGTGCCGGCCCCTGTCCCTGTCGTTCTCGCGCAGGTAAAGCCGGCGGATGGCGCGACCGTGACGACGACCACCACAACCTACGGCGGCTGGACGGTCTCTTGTCGAGAGTCCGCCCAGATGTCTCAGCGAACCTGCAGCGCCGAGTTTCGGGCGGTCAGCCAGCAGAACAACAACGCCACGGTCCTGATCTGGCTGTTGGGGCACGACGCGTCAGGCAAGCTGCTCGCCGAATTCGTGACGCCGAGCGACATTCTCATCAAGCCGGGCGTCGCTGTGGCGATCGACGGCGGGAAGCCTTCGGTTGCCGAGTTCTTGTCCTGCACGAACAACCAGGGCTGCCGCGCCTCGATGGAACTGACGCCGAAGTTTGCCCGCGACCTGAAGCAGGCGACCAAGGTAGGCATCGGGATCACACTGCTGAACGGCCAGGTCATGCAGATCGCGATGGACGTGGCTGGTGTCGACAAGGCGCTTGCCGACCTCGGCGCCTGAAATCCAAATGGCTTTCGATTGCGCCAGCGAGCCCACTGGCGGCGCGGTTCCAATGGCGGGCCAAAGGCCAATACCCACTAGCCATCCGAGGGTGTCGCACGCCTCTTTCTTCGCTGGAGCGAAACCCAACGGTTTTCCCTGCCCGAAAAAGGGACGGAACGAAATTTCGTGATATTCGACGAGGCTTCTTCCCCGCGACCCAATCCAGTTTCAAGCATGAGGATCTGTAGTCGCACGCCCATCAGGATAGTAAGGTCCTATCCATATTGCCCGTAAATTGCGCTGAGCCCTAAACCGCTCGCTGCGAGGCTCCAGAGGCCCGCCCTGACCCCTTGCTTTAAAATGGTCGGAGTGGCGGGATTCGAACCCACGACCCCTTGACCCCCAGTCAAGTGCGCTACCGGGCTGCGCTACACTCCGGACCGCGGAGAGCCTTAGAAGAGCGGGCGTTTGAGCGCAAGGGCGAAAATACGGAACATCG
>NZ_JAEULZ010000019.1 GCF_016793485.1 Mesorhizobium sp.
GACTGGCGCCGCGACGGCGCCCCTTATGTGAATCAGCTGATTCTGGGCGTCAACGGAGGTCCGGCGTCGGCCCGGTCAGACGGTTGGGTCATGTATGGCCTGCCAGTCGTCGGCGGTCTCCAGTATCGTGACAGCATCGAGCTTGATGAACTGAAGCATCCTATGCTGGTCCGCAGCCTGCGCCTCGTAGCGGGGTCCGGGGGCGCCGGCCGCTTCAGAGGGGCTCCGGCATGTGAACTCGTGATCGGGCCACGGCGTGATCCCATGACAGTTGTGATCCCGTGTGACATGCAGGAAAATCCTCCCCGTGGCGTTCGGGGCGGCAGTGCGGGTGCGGCTGCAGAGACCTGGCAGATTGCGACGGACGGCAGCCAAACGCGTCTTCCCAATTTCACGACGGTCACGTTGCGTGCCGGCGAATGGCTTCGCGGGCTGGACAACGGAGGCGGCGGCTACGGTGATCCGAAGGAGAGAGACCTTTCGAGGCTTCAACACGATGTTCGCGAAAAGTGGGTCACAAAGCGACAGGCCGAAGAGGACTACGGAGCTGTGTTTGTGCAAGGATCCGATCAAATAGATTTCGCGGCTACGATGAGCAAGAGAAGTGCGACCTCTTCGAGCAAGGCTATTCCGTTAAGCCAACATCATTCCATGCAGGTAGAACAGTGAGCAAACGCATACTCTTTACAGGGTTTGAACGGTTTGGGTCTGATGATTCCAATCCGACGGAGGCGTTGGCTAGCGCACTAGATGGTCTTTCGATTGGCGGTTGTACTGTCATCAGCGCCAAACTGCCGGTCCGAATGAAATCAATGCCCATTTCACTGCGAAACCTGATCGACGAGACGAGGCCGAATGCTATCTTGCTTTCGGGGTTATGGCCGGGTGAGCCGGTTATCCGGTTGGAGCGCCTCGCGATCAATTTTGCCGAGTTTGGGATCCCGGACAATGATGGCCAACTCTTATCCGAGAAAGTATCAGGCGACGGTCGGGATGCGGTAAGGTGCACCTGGCCCGCCGAGCGCATTGAGCAAGCGCTGCTATCGAACGGTATACCAGCTAGGCTGTCCGAGCATGCGGGTACATTTCTTTGCAACGCTGCGCTGTATACCGCGCTGATGCATTGCGATGGAAGGGACTTGCCCATTGGCTTTATGCATGTTCCATATTTGCCGGAACAGGTAAGCCGATTGATCCAGGCTGTTCGTAGCGAACAACGGATAGAATTGTACCAAAGACAAGATCTGGCATCCATGTCGCTGCCAGTTCAGATGCAGGCAGCGCGTATTGTATTGAATGAACTGGTATCGACCCTTGGTTAGAGTGTTGATGGCAAGCAGCCTCTCCGGTTGCGCATCATATGAAAGCAGATCCGACTAATTCGGATCATGCCTCGAAATAGTTCAGGCATTTATTTGGCGTGAAGAAGCTGGTGAGGTCGGATACATGGCCGCACAAACCAGCAGCTGCGAACGCTCAATGCTGAACGTGCTCACAGCGATACCAGGTGCGGCCGATACACACGCCGCTCTCTGTCAGCCGGAATTCGGGGACGCTCGGAGGAGACGTCAGCGCGTCTAAAGGGACCGAACGCGTACTTCCACGCTGGATGACCCGTATTTCTCGATCATAGAGTTCCACTGCTCTGGCCGTGCTGCCCAGCGGATTGACAAGCAATCCGAGCAATGGTCGTTGCCGCAAACTCTTCAAAGGAAATGCGCCCCGCATTTAAAATTGCACCAACATTCATTTCGGTCATCAGTTTAGAAAGTACAGAATGCTCATGAGAATTGCGAAGCGATGATGTCCCCCGCAAGGCATGGTTCTCTGGGGTAGCCTCAAGAAGGCTCGATCCCGCGAATGGCAGGATTGCGCCCCCATTTCAGACGTTCATCAAGGGAATAGCAAATCGTGAAAGTTGCCATTTCGTTTCGCTGGAAAAGGGGCGCTTCGATGCTTTTTCGCCACGGAGCGTTCTCGTCGAGGGATGGAGGCTGTCACGGGATAGTGAGATAGCCGCCATTCACGAACCATGCGTCGGCCGCGAGCGTGCGATAGGTCGCGTATTGCCAGCTGTTAGGCCGCTTCGAATGGAGATCGCGCTCTTCGTTGAGGAATTGCTGGACCGCTTGCGCTCCACCGCGGCCGGCCTGCAATTTCAACCGATCCCGGACGATGGGCAATTCGTCGTTTGCGTTGGTCGTGAAGGTGATCGCTAGTCCGCACGCGTCGAAATGGCGTCGAACTCGGTGTTTATCTAGCGCAGGCCATGTTGGGGGAGCCGCCGTGTCGAACACCAGCACCGGCGGGGGACCGGGATTGAGCGTCGCCCGCACCCAGTTGTCCGCCAGTAGGTGTTGATCGAAATACGGGTGGAAAGTCTGTTGTTCAGCTGTGGCTGGGTATTTCTCGCGCTTCTTATAGTTGCAAAAATGGCAGGCCGGCACGAGGTTGATCGGAAGGATTGAGAGATCCGGATAGCGTGACTTGGGCAGATGATGGTCGCAGTGCGCGACGTTGCCTACGCCGCACAGCGGGCAGCGATTATTCGGCGCAGCGTTGCGTATCCGGTCATAGACGGCACGGGCCGCGCCGTTAGTCTTGCTAAGGTGCGCTTCGTAGAGCCCGGTCAACTCTGCCTCGGTAACCGCGCCGACCGACGGCACGCGCGGGATGACGTTGAGCGCAGACGCCGTCGCATTCAGCAGATACGTTGCGCCGGCGCTGGCGAGCGTCAGGGTAATCGCTGTCAGACGAGCGTGTAGGTCTGCATCGGTGGTTCCACTGAGGCACAATGCGAAAACGTCGGCCTGAGTATCGGTGGGTAACGGTAAGCTGCGCATTTTAGGTCTCAGACTCGTCCGCATCGGTCGGCGGTGGTGGTGGGGTTAGGCTGAGCGCGCGCGCTAGCGATCGCGCCTCGCCGCCAAGCCGGTCGCCGAATAGCGCGATGACTTGGTCATACCCACCTTGCTGCACCGCGTCGCTGATGAGACGATGAAAACCGGTCTGAACGACCTCAAGCCCAAATACTTCACGCGTGAGAATGCCCACGTTCTCGCCAAAGGTCTCTAGGTCGGGCCGATCAGCGCGTGCGGCGAGACCGGTCCTGTTTAGTACCCACGCGCACGATCGCGGTACTTCCTGCAGCACAACCGGCGAATGCGTTGCGACGATTGCAACGCCGTTCCGGTTAATCAGGAGCTCACTGAGAGCGCGAATAAAGGCTGACAGAAGGGGCGGATGAAGGTGTCCTTCAGGCTCATCAATCAGGACAAGGGACTTTTCCTCTACAAGTTCGACCAAACGCGTAATCGTCAGCATGACAACGCTATGACCCGAGCTCAGCCGCCGAAACCATTTGCGCACGCGACCCTCCCAGCCTTCGGCTGTATCGTCGACTACGGCTCTGGCGTTGGCATCACGAAACAGCGGATCGGCCTCCAGCAGCTCGACCGCGCGCAACCAGCGGCGTCGTCGCGCGGCACCTCGACAGGTTGCAATGCTCTTAAGGAAGTCCCGGGCGAGTTCCGGGCGCCCCTTGATGGTAAGCGTCGCTAGTTCGTCGTCGCCGCTGTCGCTAGGCGGCGAGATCTGTTCTGCGGATTCGCGGATTAGTCCGATATAGGCGTACCTCACCTCCAGTCGGGAATTTGAAGATACAAGGGGGCCATATTCGTCGAAAGGGCTGAACGAAACCGTGACCAAGCCTGCGAAACCGTGGCCCTTTCCCGAGAACGGACTGATCTGCCCCTGTAAGCTGATCGGGCCGATCTCGCCTGCAGGTCCACCGTCGCGGGCCGGAAGGCCGAAGAAGGCTCGCGATAGGTAATCGAAGCAACGCGTCTTACCTACGCCGTTGCGGCCAATGACGACATGGACGTTTGTCGGGGGATTGGACGCAGGGGTAACTCGGAAACTGAGCTGCGGCGGAGCGTCATTCGTGCGCGGATCTTCCGGAAACGTAAAGCGAAACGCGAAATTGGTCAGCGCAGCGTTGCCAGTCGCGAGCCGGTTGAAACGGTTACGCACCCGGTCTGTATCAATATCGCGCAGCAGCGACCTCCTTAGTACTTCTTCGGCCTGATACTCGTCGAGCATCGCGGGAGTATGTGCGATATCGCGCAGGGCGTCGAGAAACCAGTCGCGATATGGATCGCCGAGTTCGTTGAGCTGTTCGTAGTAATTTTCAGTTTGGCCAATTGAGAACCATGGTGCATCGAGCTTAGGGAAAGCAGCTGGTAGCAAGTTCGACGTGATGGCTGACTGATCAGTCATGCCGGCTCGTGCGATCTTTACCTGGCCGATATCGATCCGCTGATTGTCTTGCGTGACGACAATCACATAGAACTGCGTAACCCAGGTGAACCAGTCGTTCCAATTGTCTCGAACAAGCAGAACTTCGTTGCCGTTGCTGGACGCGTTTGTAGATTCGACAATTCTAAATGCCATCGCGTCTTTCATCCATGCGTCCACGGCGATCCCGGTAAGTTTTATCGCTTTTGTCCAGGTCGCTGGAGCGGCGCCATCCGACGGAGGCGTCTTCGCTCACCCTTAGCTCGATCCACATACAGTTTGCTTCATTCTCCGTCGTGCGCGCCGCGTTCGGGTCGTTCCGGGGGCAGCGTGCCCGGTTGATCATCACCATTTTCGTCGGTGTCTTCGAGGATGACACCGTCCAGAAATTGGCTGTGCCTTTCCTGTAGATACTTGATCGCGGTGCTCTCGTCGGCCGAATGCTGCAGATGCTCCTGGAAAAACTGAAGACGAGCCCGATTCTCCTCGATGAGCTCGCCCCAGGTCTTGATGCCGACGATATGCCGCGGTCCCCGCGCGATCAGGCGCCGTTCGCGATCGGGACCACTTTCGATCTCATGCCTCGTGAAGTCATCATAGGCGTTGGAGACCAGCCAGAAGTGCCAGTGCACGCCGTTAACCGTCGAAAAGCGCTCGTCTGACGTGACGGCGATCGCATATTTCTTTGCCTGCGTGATCTCGTCGGCGCCGATCTTCACCTTCGGCGCCTTAAGTTCGACAATCATATGCTCGATGTCGTTGGCACGATGCCGTCGCGTCGAGCGCGAGAACATCAGGTCGATGATGCCGCGGGCCTTGCCTATCACTTTCACCGGCTCGTCGATCGCGATGTCTGGATCGAGATGGTCGCGATGCTTTTCGAGGACGCGACGGAGATCCTTGTCGCTCACCCAGAGATTATACTCCTCGCCAAACACCCAGGTGTTCTCGGCGAGGATTTTGTGAAGCTGGGTGCGTTCCTTCAATCGGCCTTTGGTTTCCGGATCGAAGACGATCGATTCGAGCGCGGATATGAACTTCAGCCGATCAGCTACAGTCTTGGCGGCGGTGATGATCGCGGACAGCGTCGTTTCCTGTAGGAGGTTCGCAAGCTCCTTCTGCTTGCGCGCAGGCAGGTCGAGGACCTCCTTCAGGATTAGCTGCAATTCCTCCGGCCCGCGCTCGATGGCGTTGCGCAGCATGCGAAGGTGCAGCGCCTTCGCCTTAGCCGAGCTGGTGCCGAGATCGGGCGCAAGCTCCTGAACCTGAACCGCGACGATGTCGAACACCTGACGCTCGACCTTTTCGACGGCGTTCTGCGGCGAGCCGCGATAGGGATAGACCTCTTCGGCGATCCACTCGTCGACCAAGGATCGCGCTTTTTCCGCCGATTTGTCGCGGAAATAATCCTTGATTGCCGAACGGGCATTTTCGACGGCTGCGCTCAGCAGAGGATCCATCTCTGAGAGCCCAACGCGTTCGTCGTTGTGCAACTCCTCGACATAGGTGGACTTCAGATAGGCTGAGAAAGAGAAGCCGGGAACGTGGAAGCGCGTTTCGACCTGATCGAACGGAAACCCGCTCGCGGAGCAGAGATAGAGGACACGCCGCGCATCGGTTCGCCATTCGATGACTTCGAGCTCGACATCGTGCCGGTCGTCACCATCCTTCTCGATCGGCGGCAGTGACGCTTTGTGGTGACTGGCGATGACTTTCTCGGGGTCGAGCCTCTGGCCGGCGATCGAGATCGACACGCTTCGATAATTCATCAGGTAAAGCGCGAATATCTCGTTCAGGTCCTGAAGTCCGTCTTCGCTTTCGAATGTCTTGAAGTCACGCCGGAGGTCGTCGATTTCGACGACGACGCCTGTAGAGCGTCCCGGCGCCGGCACTTCTTCAGTGATGGTGACGTCGGTGAGATCGGCCTCGACGAGCCGGACCTCGAACGCCTTGCGTCCGGACGGATCGTCATAGCAGACCTTCCAGGTGACCGACTGGCCAAGGGCGAACGCCTTGTAGCGGCCGCGCCCTTCCTGGCCGTGGATCATGCGGTGGTTGCGTTTGGTCTGGCGGACGTGGCGCTTCCAGGAGCCGCCGAGATTGCCGAACAGCGCACGGGCGTCGCTGCGGGAAAATCCGTCACCATTGTCGTAGACGGCGATTCTCGACATGCCGCCTGCGAGATCGTTGTGCGCGAACTCAACCGATACCTCGGTGGCGTCGCCATCGAGGCTGTTCCAAAGTAACTCGGCAAGGGCAGGCACCGGCTTTGCCTTGGTCTGCCGTGCGACGAAATCATCTCTTACCGCGACGGATACGTGTTCCTCGCCGGCCATTTGCCCTCCCGGCCCTTCGCTGGCCATGTTCACGCCGAGCGCGCCGCGCGGCGACGTTCAGCGTTCGTTGTTGTCATCCTCATAGCCGGAATAGTCGTCTTCCGGCGCATAATATTCGGCAGCATCGTAGACTTGAGTTTTCTTGTAGCGATCGCTCAAGCCTACCACCGCGAGACGCGACAGGCCGTTTATCTTGAGCCCGCATGCGACGCACTCGAACCGGTTCGGCAGGAATTCCTGGGTTTCGGTGATCTCGCCGTCGCTCAGCCGTTGCAGTGGCGCCGAGACCGGTTCTCCCCAGACCTGCGCCTGGGAGGTGCAGGCGGGGCAATCGACGCGATGGCCAGCATGCCGCGTGGCCCAGACCGCGGCCTGTTTGGTCAGTGTGTCGCGCTCATCGCCGGACTTGGCGAGCCAGACCTTCCTATGGGCCTCGACTTCGCCCTTTACCGCCTTTGCGCTTTCGTCAACCGCGGCGGCGATCAGTTTCGTCGCGACATTCGCCTCATCCTCGCCGAGGAAATCCTTAAGCGTCGTTCCCATCGAGGCTAGGAGAATCTCGCAGGCTTGATAGAAGCGCGGCTGCCAGGACGATCCCTTGACCCCTTCGAAGGCAAGCTCGCCGGAATGAAGCTCGGCGTTACGGCGGCCCGTGTGCTGGACACCAAAGCTTTCATGCTCCTTGGCGAAGTCCGGGAGAATGGCAGTGAGCCGCTTGAAAACCTCGCTCACGGCGATCGATTTTGGCGCGAACCGTTCCTCCGTGGGCGTGAAACCCAGCGCGTGATAAAAACTGGACCAGCTCCTATCGGTGTCCGCGATCAGGGCGGGACTGACATTGGCGAGCGCGGCGCGGGCGAGAAATTCCAGCGCAAGGCTGGACCACAGGGCATATTCCCAATCGTCGCTGTCGAAAGCGCTCATATGCTGGATGTAGCGCTCTGCCTTGAGATAGAGCGCATCCGGATCGCACGAGGCCGGCGTCGCGCCGGGTGAAATCGACTTCTTCAATGCAGTGCCTCCAGATAGACGCGCTCGATCGCCCGGTTCTCGCGCCCGGGACGGATCGGGGAGCGGGCATGCAGCATCCGCCAGTTGTCGATCAGCAGCGTGTCGTGCTTCTTGGCCAGTGACAGCGCAGTCGGCGTGCACGTCGAAAGCCATTCGCGAACACGCAGGTCGGCGACTTCACCGATCCTGCTCGCCGGTTTCAGGAATACCTCGTCCCAGCGAACCCGCACGATATCGTCGATAGGCTCGCAAAGGCGCAAAAGCGAGACGCTCCCGTCACGCGGTCGTCGCGGCTTGAAGATGGCGCGCCCCAGAATGTCGAGGGTGACGGCGCCGATCAGGTCGTGCCCGTCAATCATGAGCGTCGGTACATCGGCAAAGCCGGTGATGCAGCGCAAGAGGAGGTAGCGCGGCGGTATGCGCCAGTGGGCGAGATCTGAATGGAACGGGAACTGATCGAGGCCGAAAATGCCGCTATAGCTGTTGGGCGCAGCCTCGGCGCGCGGCACAAGCGTCTGCACAAGTCCATTTTCCCACGGCACCAGAGGTTTGCCGAAACGCTCTGCGATGTCGACGATGCTCTCGTTCGGACGATGACTGCTGAAAAATATGTAGCCGCTCTTCCGGAACTGATCACTGAGTTCTAGTGACATCCTGGCACACGGTACTTGACGCGACGCACAGCAACCTCCTCTTTGGCTCAAGTTTACGCGAAGTCTACAGCGTGCTTAAGTGCAGGATCAACGTCAGCTACTGCCGGAATTTTTTTTGCCGAACGGCAGGCATGGGTCGTGAGCTCACCAGGCAAACTTTGCCTGATGAGGCAGCGCGGAATGGCAGCTAAGCGCCAAACGATTATGAAAAGTGGACCGTCCGGAGACGGCCCCTTTTCGTCATTCATCCGGCCGCTCAAGATGCCCCGTAGGCGACGCATTTGCGACTGGACTTGTTCCCCAAAGCACGCATTGCTTGGGTCGCGGCTGAGCGGTAGCCAGTCGCGACTATCGGCCCGCCATTGAGCGCGGGCTTGTCCCGGTATAGGGACCGGATTGGCCGGTTCTGAACCGGAGCCGACAAATGACAAGCAAACCCAGCGACACTGTGGTGCCAGGCAACGGATGGAACCGGTCGGATAGCGCGACCCAAGGCGCAGCTGCCTCCACAGCTCGCGCTGCGAGACCTCGTGCGGCCGATGCGGTGGTGAGCCCGGCGCCAGAACTGGCCAAGCGGAAAAAAATCGAGAGTGCCGCCAAGCATCCGGAACATGCCGGCAAGTCTGGCGCCTCAAAACACACCAAGGCAGACCTGATCCTCAGGAAGCTTCGTACCGCGAAGGGAGCTAGCATCGATATGCTGATCGCCGAGACCGGCTGGCAGGCACATTCGGTGCGCGGCTTCCTGTCGGCGGTCGTGAAGAAGAAGCTGGCACTCCACCTTGTGAGCGAAAGCGGCAAGGATGGTGTTCGTCGATACCGCATCGACAGCGACGTGAAGTCGGCGTGACGTCATGTCGAACAGGATGTTGGTGGAGCAGGAGGTCGCCGCGCTCGGCGACCTCCCCCGCGATGAACTCGCCGCACTTTGGAAGAAGGCCTATGGCTGTCCGCCACCAAAAGGTGTGCGGCGAGACTTCCTGCTGCGCGCTGCCGCTTGGCAACTTCAGGCAATCAGGCTCGGTGGCCTGTCGCCGGACACGCGTCGGATGCTTCGCACGTCGATGGCGCAGGCGGAAAAGCAGGTGGCAACAAAGCGGCCCGGGTCGATCACCGGGGAATCAGATGGCCCGGCCTCTCTGCCGACCAAGTCCCGCAAGCAGCTCTATCCCGGCACCCGATTGGTCCGTGACTGGAACGGCCGGAGCCATGTCGTTGATGTGCTGGAAGAGGGACTTGCCTTCGAGGGCAGGCTGCACAAATCACTGACGGCCATCGCCCGCCAGATCACCGGCGCTCACTGGTCAGGTCCGAGGTTCTTCGGACTATGAGCACACATCAGAAGAAACTGCGCTGTGCGGTCTATACCCGCAAGTCGACTGAGGAGGGTCTCGACCAGGAATTCAACTCGCTGGATGCACAGCGGGAGGCCTGTGTCGCCTTCATAACATCCCAAACCGGCTTGGGATGGCGTTTCGTTGCCGACCACTATGATGACGCCGGAATCTCCGGCGGTACGATGGAGCGGCCGGCTCTAAAACGCCTGCTGCAGGATATCGGTGACCGAAAGGTCGACGCGGTCGTCGTCTACAAGATCGACCGCCTGACGCGCTCGCTGATGGATTTTTCCAGGATCGTCGAGGTCTTTGACACCAATGACGTCTCATTTGTCTCGGTGACCCAGCAGTTCAACACGACGACCTCGATGGGAAGGCTGACGCTGAACGTGCTTCTGTCCTTCGCCCAGTTCGAGCGTGAGGTCACGGCAGAGCGCATCCGCGACAAGATCGCAGCTTCTCGCAAGAAGGGAATCTGGATGGGCGGCAGGGTGCCGCTCGGCTACCGGGCCATCGACAGGAGACTGGTGATTGTTGCTGAAGCCGACAAAGTCAGATCGATCTTCCGTCGCTATCTGGTCCTGCAGTCGGTACCAGCGCTTGCCGACGAATTGAATGAGCTCGCTGCAGAGGACTCAGTCACATCCGGCCAGTGCGACGGGCGACCACCCTTCACGCGAGGCAAGCTCTACCACATGCTTTCCAATGTCGTTTACATCGGCAAGGCGAAGCACAAGGACCGGATCTTTGATGGCGAGCACGCGGCCATCATCGACGAAGCCACCTTCCGGTCGGTTCAGTCGCTGCTGAAAGGCCAGACACCGAACCGCAGGAGCGGCACCAACGGCAAGGGCCACCATCTGCTGACCGGCCTGCTGCTCGACGAGACCGGGGATCGACTGAGCCCTGTCTTCACCATCAAGAGTGGCAAGCGCTATCGCTACTACATCTCCAACCGGCTGGAGAGGACCACGAAGAAGGACCCGTCAGGCTGGCGACTCCCGGCCGACGAACTGGAGCGGACCATTCTGCATCAACTGGACGCGATGCTCGGAGACAAGGTCCAGCTCTCCCAATGGGCCGGCATGTTCACGCCATCCGCATCGGTACAAGCGATAGTCGCCAGAGCAAAGACAATCCGCGAAGCGCTCAAGACCTCGACGCCGGAACGGATCCATTCGCTTAGGCACCTGATTCGTTCCATTCAGGTGAAGCGGGGCGAAATGGTCTTCCGGATCAATGCCCATGTCCTGATCGACCACGACATCACCAAAAGGGACAGCGACGACGTCGACCTGCCCGACCGCCAGCCCGTCAACATCTCGGTACCGATGACGCTCAGGCGCCGAGGTTCAGAAGCCCGGCTCGTTCTTGAAGCCAATGCAACTGTCCGACATGTCGATCAGGGTCTCATCAAAACGATGGCGAAGGCGCATCTTCTGCTCAGGATGCTCACAGACGGCTCGGGTCGGACAATCGCCCAGGTCGCAGAAGCATCCAGCATGCATGGCGAAGACGTCAGCCGCATCCTCCCGCTTGCGTTCCTGGCCCCCAGGATCACCGACGCAATCCTGCGTGGACGCCAGCCGGTCGAACTCACGGCACGCTCACTGATGCGAGGCGACCTGCCCCACAGCTGGAGCGATCAGCTCCAGCAACTCGGTATTTAAAGCCCGGTTGAAACGCCATTTACGGCCCTCACGACCATCGACCTCAAAAACTACTGGACACGCTCTCGGCCCAAGAGAGACGATCCGGCCAAATGGCTAAAATGCCCGCGTCTCAGCGCGCTCTCGATCCAATAGTTTGCCGAAGCAGGCCGCCAAGCGACTGAAATCGCGACGCTTTTATAGTGCCCGGAACGAGACAGCGAATTTGCAAGACTGAATGGTGGAGCCAATCGGAATCGAACCGACGACCTCTTGAATGCCATTCAAGCGCTCTCCCAACTGAGCTATGGCCCCACACCCGGCTTGCACCGGCGCCGTTTCCGGCGAAGAGATCAGGTGGCGGCTTCTAGCGCCGCACCGCATCAAGATCAAGCCTTCCGGCAAGCTTATTTGGGAAGCCTGCCCCAGCCTTCATGCCGCGCCCCGATATCACCGGAACGCGGCGGGACGATCAGGCCTCGTCCTCGTCCTCGCCGACGCCGATCATGCCGCTGACGTCGTCCTCTTCCTCTTCCTCGTCCTCGAGGAAGGTGTCGTCGTCATCGTCGCCGAGGTCGACATCCTCGTCGTCGTCCAGGTCGGGAATATCGTCGCCCTTCGCCTCGTCGTCGGCGTCCTCGAGAGAGATCGTCTCGGGAGCATCCTCCTCCTCGGTCTCCTTCTCGTCCTCGACCTCTTCTTCCAGCACCTTCTCGCTGCCAGCGTCGAAGAACGACCTGGGGTAGCTCTTGCCCGTATAGGGAGAGACGATCGGGTCCTTGTTCAGGTCATAGAATTTGCGGCCCGTTTCCGGGTCGATGCGTTTTGTGCCAAGATCGGATTTAGCCACTGCCGTCCTCGTCCGTGATTTACGGTCCCCATATTCACAGAACGCGGCCCTTGTCAAAGCCAAAAGGAAGGCATTCGCGCACTCCCGCCGGGCATGCCGGCCGATGCTGGAACGAGGGGATGACCGTGCCACGGCGTCATGATAGGAGAGCCGCCGAAAAACCAGACCGCGCCACCGGGCGCATGTCCACGGACAGGCGCCCGGGAATGCTCCGGGAAATATTCGAGGAACCGCAATGACACATGCTGCGCCACCGCGCCCCGCTCTCGCCCGGCGCTCGCAGGGACTGAAGGGAATAGCGCGCGTGCCTGGCGACAAGTCGATCTCGCACCGCTCCTTCATGTTCGGCGGCCTCGCCTCGGGCGAAACGCGCATCACCGGCCTGCTGGAAGGCGAGGACGTGATGCGCACCGGCGAGGCCATGAAGGCCATGGGCGCGCAGATCCGGAAGGCCGGCGACGAGTGGATCATCCAGGGCGTTGGCAATGGCTGCCTGCTGCAGCCGGAAGGCCCGCTCGACTTCGGCAATGCCGGCACGGGCTCCCGGCTCACCATGGGTCTCGTCGGCGTCTACGACATGGAGACGACCTTCATCGGCGACGCCTCGCTATCTGGCCGGCCAATGGGCCGCGTGCTGGACCCGCTGCGCCAGATGGGTGTGCAGATCCTCAAGGCCGCTCCGGGCGACCGCATGCCGATCACGCTGCGCGGGCCGAAACATGCCGCGCCCATCACCTACCGCGTGCCTATGGCCTCGGCGCAGGTTAAGTCCGCCGTACTGCTCGCCGGCCTGAACACACCGGGCATCACAACCGTGATCGAGCCGGTGATGACTCGCGACCACACCGAGAAGATGCTGCAGGGCTTTGGCGCGAATCTGACCGTTGATACCGACGATGCCGGTGTGCGCCACATCTTCATCGAGGGCCAAGGCAAGCTGACCGGCCAGACCATCGCCGTTCCGGGCGACCCTTCGTCGGCCGGCTTCCCGCTGGTCGCCGCGTTGATCGTGCCGGGCTCCGACATCGTCATCGAGAACGTGCTGATGAACCCCACCCGCACCGGACTGCTGCTCACACTGCAGGAGATGGGCGGCAACATCGAAATCCTCAATCCGCGCAATGCCGGCGGCGAAGATGTCGCCGACCTGCGCGTGCGGTCCTCCGAACTGAAGGGCGTCGCGGTGCCGGCCTCGCGCGCGCCGTCGATGATCGACGAATATCCTGTGCTGGCGGCGGCGGCGGCCTTCGCCGAGGGCGAGACGCTGATGCAGGGACTGGAAGAACTGCGCGTCAAGGAAAGCGACCGCCTCGCAGCCGTCGCGCGCGGTCTGGAAGCCAATGGCGTCGACTGCACGGAAGGCGAGGCGACGCTCGCCGTACGCGGCCGGCCGGGCGGCAAGGGGCTTGGCGGCGGCACGGTCGCTACGCATCTCGACCACCGCATCGCCATGAGTTTTCTCATTCTTGGCCTCGCGACCGAAAAGCCGGTCACGGTCGACGACGCCAACATGATCGCCACGAGTTTCCCCGAGTTCATGGGACTGATGAAGGAACTCGGCGCGGAGATCGAGTAGCGCCGGACGCACGCACCAACGGAGTAAGGATGATGAGCGCACAGAAAGTCGCGATGGTTGTCGGCGGCGGCTCGGGCATGGGAGCAGCGGCCGCGCGCAAGTTGGCGGCAGACGGTTACGCTGTGGCGGTCATGTCTTCCTCAGGCAAGGGCGAGGCGCTCGGCACGGAGCTTGGCGGAATCGGTTTCACCGGCTCGAACCAGTCCAGCGATGACCTCAAGCGCTTCGTCGACCTGACGATGACGAAATGGGGCCGCATCGACGCGCTGGTGAACGGCGCCGGCCACGGTCCGCGCGCACCCCTGCTGGAGATCACCGATGAGCAGTGGCAAACCGGCTTCGACGTCTATTTCATGAACGTCGTGCGCGCCACGCGGCTGGTCGCGCCCATCATGATCGCCCAGAAGGGCGGCGCTATCGTCAACATCTCAACCGCCTGGGTCGATGAGCCGACCACGATGTTCCCGACGTCGGCGGTCGCGCGCGGCGGACTCGCCACCTACACCAAGCTCTTTGCCGACAGCCACGCCGCCGACAATGTGCGCATGAACAACGTGCTGCCCGGCTGGATCGACAGCCTGCCTCAAACAGAGGAGCGCCGCGCCGGCGTGCCGATGGCCCGCTACGGCACATCGGAAGAAGTCGCCGCCACCATCGCCTTCCTTCTCTCCGACGCCGCCGGCTACATCACTGGCCAGAGCCTGCGGGTGGATGGTGGGCTGATGCGGAGCGTTTAGCGGTTCATGACCCCCTCCCTCACCATCGCCATCGACGGCCCCGCCGCTTCGGGAAAAGGCACGCTGGCGCGTCGGCTGGCGGATTATTATCACCTACCGCATCTCGACACCGGCCTGACCTATCGCGCGGTCGGCAACGCGCTGCTCATCCATGGCCTGCCGCTCGACAATGTCTCGGCGGCCGAGACCGCCGCGCGGCAGGTCGATCTCGGCAATCTCGACCGCGAGGTGCTGTCGGCGCATGAGGTCGCCGAGGCGGCGTCGAAGGTGGCGGTGTTTCCGACCGTCCGGAAAATCCTGGTAGACAAGCAGCGCGCCTTTGCCGCGCAGCCCGGCGGCGCGGTGCTCGACGGTCGCGACATCGGCACGGTCGTCTGTCCTGACGCCGACGTGAAGCTCTACGTGACCGCTTCGCCGGAGGTGCGCGCCGCGCGGCGGCTGCGCGACATCCATTCGCGCGGCGGCAAGGCCGATCTGGCCGAAATCCTTGCCGACATCGTCAGGCGCGACGAGCGTGACGCCGGCCGGGCCGACTCGCCGCTGCGCCCCGCCGCCGACGCGCACTTGCTCGATACGTCGGAAATGTCTATAGAGGCCGCGTTCCAGGCGGCGCGCAACGTCATCGACGACGTTCTCGCCGTCAGGAACAAGGCCTGAGACTGTTTTGGGTTGCCGGGTGCTCCGGTTGCCGGAAGCGAACCAAATACCCATATCGGGCCGATAATACCGAACCAGCCTGCCAGCATTCTTTGCGCCGACATCGCCGCGACAGCGGCATCAGGGTTTTGACAACCCGGAACGCCGGCAGGCCAACGCAACGCTAACCACGGCGCCCGCTCGGCCAAAGGCGGAGCTTTCCAGGAGAACATATGTCTGCAGCAAATCCATCCCGCGACGATTTCGCGGCGCTTCTCGAAGAGTCCTTCTCGGACGGACATTCGGGTGAAGGCCAGGTCGTCCGCGGCACCATCACGGCCATCGAAAAGGACATGGCCATCATCGACGTCGGCCTCAAGGTCGAAGGCCGCGTCGCACTCAAGGAATTCGGCGCCAAGGCCAAGGACGGCTCGCTGAAGGTCGGCGACACCGTCGAGGTTTATGTCGAGCGCATCGAGAACGCGCTTGGCGAAGCCATGCTGAGCCGTGACAAGGCTCGCCGCGAAGAGAGCTGGGTCAAGCTCGAGGAGAAGTTCTCCAAGGGTGAGCGCGTCGAAGGCGTCATCTTCAACCAGGTCAAGGGCGGCTTCACCGTCGATCTGGACGGAGCCGTTGCGTTCCTTCCGCGTAGCCAGGTCGACATCCGTCCGATCCGCGACGTCACCCCGCTCATGCACAACCCGCAGCCCTTCGAGATCCTCAAGATGGATCGCCGTCGCGGCAACATCGTCGTGTCGCGCCGCACGGTTCTCGAAGAGAGCCGCGCCGAGCAGCGTTCCGAGATCGTCCAGAACCTCGAAGAGGGTCAGGTCGTCGAGGGCGTGGTCAAGAACATCACCGACTACGGCGCGTTCGTGGACCTCGGCGGCATCGACGGCCTGCTGCATGTCACCGACATGGCATGGCGTCGCGTCAACCATCCGACCGAGATTCTCAACATCGGCCAGACGGTGAAGGTGCAGATCATCCGCATCAACCAGGAAACGCACCGCATCTCGCTCGGCATGAAGCAGCTCGAGTCGGATCCGTGGGGCGAGATCGGCACCAAGTTCCCGATCGGCAAGAAGATCACCGGCACGGTCACCAACATCACCGACTACGGCGCGTTCGTCGAGCTGGAGCCGGGCATCGAGGGCCTCATCCACGTTTCGGAAATGTCGTGGACCAAGAAGAACGTGCACCCCGGCAAGATCCTGTCCACCTCGCAGCAGGTTGACGTAGTCGTGCTCGAGGTCGATCCGTCCAAGCGCCGCATTTCGCTCGGCCTCAAGCAGACGCTCGAGAACCCGTGGGAAGCGTTCAAGCGCAACCATCCGGTCGGTTCGGTCGTCGAGGGCGAGGTCAAGAACAAGACAGAATTCGGTCTGTTCGTCGGCCTGGAAGGCGATGTCGATGGCATGGTGCACCTCTCCGACCTCGACTGGAACCGTCCGGGCGAGCAGGTCATCGAGGAGTACAACCGTGGCGACATGGTGAAGGCGCAGGTTCTCGACGTCGATGTCGAGAAGGAGCGCATCTCGCTCGGCGTCAAGCAGATGGCGCGTGACTCGGTTGGTGAGGCCGCTTCCTCTGGCGAACTGCGCAAGAACGCGGTCGTCACCTGCGAAGTCATCGGCATCAAGGACGGCGGTCTCGACGTGCGTCTGGTCGACCATGGTGTCGAGACCTTCATCAAGCGGTCCGACCTGTCGCGCGATCGTGACGAGCAGCGCCCCGAGCGCTTCACCGTCGGTCAGAAGGTGGACGCCCGCGTCATCGCCTTCGACAAGAAGACCCGCAAGCTCTCCGTGTCGATCAAGGCGCTGGAGATCGCAGAGGAGAAGGAAGCGGTTGCCCAGTACGGCTCGACCGACTCCGGCGCGTCGCTCGGCGACATCCTCGGCGCAGCGCTGAAGAAGCAGGGCAGCTAAGCCCGGCAAGGTTGGCCGCTTAGGCCAACCGCAAGAGACAAAAGACCCGCCGGAGCGATCCGGCGGGTTTTTTCTTGGACCGCGCTGTGGCATAGGACGGCATAGAGCCTGCGAACCGCAAGCCCGCGGGCCGGATACCAGTCCCGGATACAGGCCACATGCCAGACGATCCGCTTCCCGCCCGCCCCGGCGCGCTCGACCCCTTCAAGTCGGATGTCTTCCGCAATGTCTGGCTGGCCACGCTCGTCGCCAATCTCGGCTCGCTGATCCAGGGCGTCGGCGCTGCCTGGATGATGACCTCGATTGCCAGTTCGGCCGATCTCGTCGCGCTGGTGCAGGCGGCGGCCACGCTGCCGATCATGCTGTTCTCTCTGGTGTCGGGTGCGCTGGCCGACAACTACAACCGCCGCACCATCATGCTGATCGCGCAGGCCTTCATGCTGGTCGTCTCGGCGGTGCTGGCGCTGCTCGCCTATGCCGGCATGATCACGCCGTGGGTGCTGCTCGCCTTCACCTTCCTGATCGGTTGTGGCACTGCGCTGCAGAACCCGTCGTGGCAGGCCGCCGTTGGCGACATGGTCCCGCGCAGCCAGGTGCCCGCCGCCGTTTCGCTTAACGCAATGAGCTTCAATATCACGCGCAGCGTCGGCCCGGCGATCGGCGGCATCATCGTCGCCGCCGCGGGCGCGGCGGCGGCATTCGCCGTAAATGCCGTCAGCTACCTGGCGCTCATCGCCGTGCTGCTCCGTTGGAAGCTGGAGACACCGAAATCGCATCTGCCACGCGAAACGCTCGGCCTCGCCATCTCGGCGGGGCTACGCTACATCGCCATGTCACCCAACATCGAAAAGGTGCTGCTGCGCGGCTTCGTCTTCGGTTTCGCGGCCATCTCGACGCTTGCCCTGCTCCCGTTGGTCGCGCGCGACCTCGTCGGCGGCGGCCCGCTTCTCTACGGCATCCTGTTTGGTGCCTACGGTGTCGGCGCGATCGGCGGCGCTTTCCTCGGCGGGCGACTGCGCGGCGTGATCGAAAACGAGTGGATCACGCGCATCGGTTTCGTCGCCTTCGCGGTCTCCGCGACGATCCAGGCGCTCTCCGCCACGGCGTGGCTTACCTGCATCGGCCTCTTGATCGGTGGCGTCGCCTGGGTGCTGACACTGGCGCTGTTCAACGTGACGGTGCAGCTCTCGACGCCGCGCTGGGTGGTCGGCCGCGCCATGTCGATCTACCAGATGGCGATCTTCGGCGGCATGGCGCTCGGAAGCTGGGTATGGGGCATGGTCGCGGAAAGCCACGGCCCGGCCGAGGCGTTGCTAGCCTCAGCCGCATTGATGCTCGTTGGCGCGGCGATCGGCTTCTTCATCAGGTTGCCCGGCTACACGGAACTGAACCTCGATCCGCTCAACCGCTGGCGCGAACCGAGCGTCGCGCTCGACCTGAGGGCGCGCTCCGGCCCGATCGTGATTTCGATCGAATACGCAATTCGCGAAGAAGATTTGCATGAATTCCTCGATGCGATGGCCGAACGTCGACGCATCCGCCGCCGCGACGGCGCGCGGGAATGGACGCTGGCGCGCGACCTGGAAAATCCGCAGCTCTGGGTGGAGACCTATCACTCGCCGACCTGGCACGAATATGTGCGCCACAACATGCGCACCACGCATTCGGACGCGGTCGTCGGCGACACGCTGAGGCGGCTGCATAGCGGTCCAGAGCCGATCCGGGTTCGGCGCATGATCGAGCGTCCGACTGACTGGGCTGCGTCGCAGGATCAGCTCAAGCCGATGGTCGACATCCACGGATCGTCGTGATCCCCTGGGATACTATGCGCGGCCGTAGATCGGTACGAGCGCACCGCTCATTGCCGTGTTCCGGGGCGAGGCAAGGTCGAGGATTGCCCGTGCTGCCGCGTCGAGACTGACCCATTTGGCGAAATCCGCCTTCGGCATGGCCTTGCGGTTCGTCGGCGTGTCGAGCGTCGACGGTGCAACCGCGTTCACCAGAACGCCGTCGTCCTTCAGTTCCTCGGCAAGCGCCACGGTCAGCCCCGCAACCGCCGCCTTGCTGGCGGCATAGGCGGACATGCCGGCGCCCTTGCGCGGATCGAGAGCGGGGCGAGCGGTCACGTTGACGATGCGGCCCGCTGTTTTCGCGGCAATCATGACGCGCGCGGCTGCGTGGCTGCACAAAAAAGCCGTCGCGGCGTTGGCCTGCATCAATTCCGCGAATGCCTTCGCGTTGTCCTCGCCGACAGGCGACATTGCAAAGGTGCCAGCGGCGTGGATCGATGCCCAGAGATCGGGAATCGCTGCGTAGAAGGCGTCTACTGAAGTCGCATCAGCCAGATCGACGTTCGTCGCGAGCTTTACCTTGTTCTCGCCAGCAAAGGGAAAATCCTTCGGTGCGGTCGCGCGGCCGGTGGGGACGACGCAGGTCGCGCCTTCGGCGATCAGTTGCGCGATCACCGCGCCGCCGAGCGCACCCGTTCCGCCGGTCACGACAACGGTCTTGCCTTCGAACTTGCCTGCCATAAGGGTCAGTCTACAACGATTTCGATCAGGTACGGAGCGTTTTTCGCCTTCGCGCGCCGCAGGGCGTCCGGAAGGCCCTCGACAGACTCCAGTCGCTCGGCCGCAATACCGTAGGCGTCCGCGATCTTGATGAAGTCCGGCGGCGCCGGCGACACGCCGACCGGTTCGACGCCCACGCTGGTCATCGAGGTCTCGATCTCGCGATAGCCGCGATTGTTCCAGACCAAGAAGATGACCGGCGCGCCGGCATCCTTCGCCGCGCCGAGTTCCGGCAGCGTGAACTGGAAGCCGCCGTCACCGGAGATGCAGACCACGGTCGTGTCAGGCAAGGCCAGCGCGGCACCGATTGCGGCCGGCGGCCCGTAGCCCAGCGTACCGAAGCCGGTCGCCGCGTTGAACCAGCCGGCCGGCCGGTCGTGGTCGTAATAGAGATTGGCGGCGTAGATGGGCTGCGTGGAATCGCCGACGATGATCGAGCCCGGCAGCGTGTCGCGGATCGTCTCGACCACCGCCAGTTGCTGGATCATCTCGGGTGAAAGCTGCGCAAGCGCCTCATCCCTGACGACGGTTGCCCGCCATGCGCCGTCGCCCGTCAACTCTACACCGGCGAGACTGCCCAGCAGAGCATCGAGCGCCGTGCCGGCATCCGCCTGGATCGACAGCCTCGATGGATGGCGGGCAATCTGGTCCGCGTCGATGTCGATGCGCACAAGGTTTTCCGGCACGACGAAACCATTGTCGCCATACATGTCGTAATCGGTCGGGCCGAACTCGGTGCCTACCGCAATGACGAAATCCGCTTCGGCCATCAGCTTGCGGACCGCCTTGAAGCTCGGGCTTGCCGGCACGACGAGCGGATGGCCGTGCATCAATCCGCGCGCGTTGGCGGTTAGCACGACCGGCGCGTCGAGCGCTTCGGCAAGGCGCTTCAGCGGTTCCTCAGCAACCTTGGCGCCGCCGCCGGCAAGGATAAGCGGGCGTTTCGCTTTGCGCGCCAGTGCCGCCGCCTCGGCAATCTTTCCGGCCTCCGGCTGCGGCGGCAAGTCGTTTGCAAGTTGCGCAGACAGGCCATCACCCGGCAGGGTCATGACATCAAGCGGTATCTCGATATGTACCGGCCCTGGCCTCGCGCTCGCGAAAGTGGCGAAGGCATCGGCAAGCGCTGCCGGCAATTCGTCGGGCGTGGCTATGTGATGCGAGGCCAAAGCCACCTTGCCGATCAGGCCGATCTGGTCGGGAAGCTCGTGGAGATGGCCGAAGCCCTTGCCCAGTGTGTCCCTGGCGTTGACGCCGGAGATCACCAGCATCGGGATCGAATCGGCGCGCGCCTGCCCCATGGCGGTGATCGCGTTGGTGAGGCCCGGGCCGGTGATGACGAAGGCGACGCCCGGCCTGCCGGAAGCGCGCGCATAGCCGTCGGCCATGAAGCCGGCACCCTGCTCGTGGCGCGGCGTGACGTGACGGATCTTCGATCCGGCGAGACCGCGATAAAGCTCGACAGTATGCACACCGGGTATGCCGAACACCGTATCGACACCATGCGCCTCAAGCAGGCGGATCAGCGCTTCGCCGAGCGTCATCGCACTACCCTCTCAGTACCGGTCGGGTCAGGCAGGTCGGTCCGCCCTCGCAGGCGATGCAGAGCGCGTCCGCCTCGAAGGTCTGCACCTTGCACCCGGCTGCTTCCATGGCAGCGGCCGTCTTCGGGAAACCGGCCACCGCGATCACCTCGCGCGGCGATGTCGGCAGCACGTTGAGGTTCAGGCCGAAACTGTCGCGGAACTCGTCGGCATCGCCCTCCACCAGCGTGATGCCGCGCGCCTTGAGCAACTGGTAGAAGGCGGCCGGCAGCAGTGGTGAATAGACCAGCGCCAGATCGTCGGCCAGCGGGCTGATCACCGACATCAGATGCAGGCAGGCTTCCTCGCCGTGCCAGAGCGGCAGATCGTAGCCCAGCACCTCTATACCCAACGGTTCGAGCAGCGCCGCCATCTGGCGGATGCCGGCCTCGTTGGTCCGGACGCCTCGGCCGATCGCCAGCGTCTTCGCGTCGACCCAGACGCAGTCGCCGCCCTCGACCTGTCCCGGCGCCTCTATCCTGCCGAGGACGGGCACGCCCATGCGCGAATAGGCCTTTTCGTGCAGCGCGGGTTCCGGTTTGCGGAGCGCCTTGCCCATCGAGAGGATGACCGCGCCGCGGTCCGTCACCAGCGACGGGTCGTGGGTGAACACGGAATCGGCAAGCCCATCATCCGCGTCGGTCAGCCACTCGACCGCCGCGCCAGACGCTGCGACCAGATCGGAGAAAGCCTTGTGCTGCTCCGCCGCACGCGCGGGATCAAATCCGGGTCCGTAATGCCATTCCTTCGGATTGGCATGGCGCATGGCGCTTGCCGCCGAGCGCATCAGCACGCGCCGCAGCGGCGCGGCCATCGACTGCGATCCATATGCGCGCTTGGCCTGAATGTTCATGACGTATCTCCGGTATCGGTCATGCGGCATACCGGCTGCATGGCCTTCCCGCTACGCCCAGTCGCGGTCTCCCGCTATTCCACAGGCTTGCCGCTATTCTACCGGCTTGCAGGTGCCAAAGGCGTTGAGGATGAAATCGTCCGAGGCGGCGACGAAGGTGACCTCGTCGTCGTTGCTGGTCGCATGCAGCATCCAGCCGGTGCCGCCATCGACGCCCTGCGCGACGACGATGTCGCCGGAGCTCGACAGGTCGGCGATCTTGCTGACGTGCGGCAGCCCGTTCGGGCCGACCGTCGCCATCACCTGATCCTCGAAGTGCACGAGGACGCGCGCCGGCAGTGCAAGCTCCCCCAGCGTCTTCGCAGGCGTGCAGGTCGCGCCGGCCTTGCAGATCACCGCCTCCGTCAGCGTGCAGTCATAGGGTTCCGGCATGGTCGGTGGGGCCGGTGGCGGCTCGGCAGGCGCTGTCGCTTCCTGAGCAAAAGCCCGTCCCGACAGGGCGCCAGCGATCACAACCGTCGCAAGGGCGAATTTCAGCAGATTGCGCATATCGTGCCACTCATCTCTTGTTCGGGCGTCTGTTCGGAGCACGCTGCCCCGGCGATTTTTGCGAGGTTTCGGCCGCTACCGGTAGCAGGGCGGATAGGGATAGTACCCGCAATATGGCGGATACGCGTAGGGCGGCGGGGGAGGCGGCGGCGGATAGTAGCGCGGCGGGTAGCCGTAATAGGGGTATGGACGCGGCTGGGAGGCAGCGGCGACGGCGCCTCCGAGAACAGCGCCGGCAACGAGACCGCCGACAAAAGCTCCCGCATTGCTGTGCGCCTTGGCAGGGGCCATGCCGGCTAGCGTGGTGACCGCCAGAAACGCGGCGGCGACGACCGTGTGAATGATTCTCATGGCTCACCCTCTTCGAGCTTATTGCGCGAGACTGCACCAGACGCCCGCCCCGATCAATAGCCGCAAGCGACGTCCCGGTGCCGCATTCAACGGTTGACGACTGCGACAAAGCCGGTCCATCCTGACAAAAGGGCACAGAGTTCGTGATCGGGTGATGGGTAGAGAAATCCCGCAAGACATAAGACGCGGAAACCGCAGGCGGTGACAAAAGGGGCCGCCACCTCGCTGACGCAACGGCAGCCGGCTAATGGCGCGGCCGAAGCCATCCACATCGAAAACCTGCACAAGAGATTCGGCAACCTCGAAGTCCTGAAGGGCGTTTCGCTGTCCGCGCGCGACGGAGACGTGGTTGCCATCATCGGTGGTTCAGGGTCAGGCAAGTCCACGCTGCTCCGCTGCATCAACTGCCTGGAGAATCCCACCAGCGGCATCATCCGGGTCAACGGCGAGGAAATAAAGCTCAAGGCCGACAGCCACGGCCATACGGTTCCTGCCGACCGCCGCCAGATCGAGCGCATCCGTTCCAGGCTTGGCATGGTGTTCCAGAGCTTCAACCTGTGGAGCCACATGACGCTTCTGGAGAACGTCATCGAGGTCCCGATCCACGTGCTTGGCGTCCGGCGCGACGAGGCGATCGCTACGGCTGAGCGCCTGCTCGCGCGCGTCGGGCTTGCCGAAAAGCGCGACGTCTATCCATCCTTCATGTCGGGCGGACAGCAGCAGCGGGGCGCGATCGCCCGCGCGCTCGCCATCGATCCGCGCGTCATGCTGTTCGACGAACCGACCTCGGCGCTGGACCCCGAACTGGTCGGCGAGGTGCTGCGGGTCATCGGCGATCTCGCGCAGGAGGGCCGCACCATGATCCTCGTCACCCACGAGATGAAGTTCGCCCGCAACGTCGCGACGCATGTCGTCTATCTCTACAACGGGCTGGTCGAGGAAGAAGGCCCGCCGGAACAGCTTTTCGGCAATCCGCAATCGGAACGGCTGAAGCAGTTCCTGCGCAACACACACTAGCCAGGAATCCAAAACCGGGAACAATCTCATAACAACTGGGAGCAAGAGCATGTTCAAAACACTCAAGATGGCAGCCGCGGCGGCGGTCGTCGCCGCGTCCGGCGTCGCAATGGCCAGCGCCGAACCGCTGAAGGTCGGCTTCTCGCCGGAAGCCTATCCGCCCTTCTACGAGGCCGATGCCGCTGGAAACTGGACCGGCTGGGAAGTCGACATCGTCAAGGCCATCTGCGCCGAGGCGAAGTATGAATGCGAGATGGTGCCGATACCGTGGGACGGCCTCATCCCGGCGCTGACGACCAAGAAGATCGACGCCATCATGAACTCGATGTCGATCACCGCCGAGCGGCAGAAGACGATCGACTTCACGAACAAGTACTACAACACGCCGACGGCGGTCATTGGCGCGAAGAGCGAGACGTTCGACGCCACGCCGGAGGGGCTTAAGGGCAAGATCATCGGCGTCCAGTCCTCGACGGTCCATGCCGACTATGTGAAAAAGCATTTCGCCGATGCGGCCGAGATCAAGGAATACCAGACGCAGGACGAGGCGAACCAGGATTTGGCAGCCGGGCGCATCGACGCCACGCAGGCAGACTCCATCGCGCTCGACGCCTATCTCCAGTCCGAGCAGGGCAAGGCCTGCTGCGACCTGAAAGGTTACGTTGCCGAGGACCTCGAAATCCTCGGACCGGGCGTCGGCGCCGGCGTGCGCAAGGACGACGCCGCGACCAAGGACCGCCTGAACGCCGCGATCAAGGCTATCCGCGACAACGGCAAGTACGCCGAGATCACCAAGAAGTACTTCACCTTCGACATCTACGGCGGCTGAACGACTTCGAGCCGGTCGCATCGAAGGAGGTGCGGCCGGTTTGCTTGAGCTTGCCTTCAGAGGGGCACTGGCGTGCAGATCCCGAAAAGGGACGCCGCCGTACATAATGGGGACGGGTCTATCGAAGCACTGATCTACCTTGCGCAGACGAGCGTCGTCGACCTGCTGGCGCTTAGCCCGCCGGGCTGGGGCGGCAATCTGCTGCGCGGCCTGATGAACTCCGTGCTGATTGCCGTCGGCTCTTTCTCGATCGGCATCGTGATCGGCATCGGCGGCGCCTTTGGCAAGCTCTACGGCGGTCCTGTGACGAAGGATCTGCTGGGGCTCTACACGACGCTGGTTCGCGCCATCCCCGAGCTGGTGCTCATCCTGCTGCTTTATTTCGCCGGCACGGATCTCATCAACCGGCTGCTCGAAGTCCTCGGCTACCAGCGCATCGACATCAACGGGCTGGTGGCCGGCATCTGCGTGCTCGGCATCGTGCAGGGCGCCTATTCGACGGAAGTCATTCGCGGCGCGATCCTGTCCATTCCACAAGGCCAGATCGAGGCCGCGCGCGCCTATGGCATGTCGCCGGGCCTCATGCTGAGGCGCGTCACGCTGCCCGCCATGCTGCCTTTCGCCATACCGGGCCTCGCCAATCTATGGCTGATCGCCACCAAGGACACGGCGCTGCTCGCCATCGTCGGATTCAACGAACTGACCCAGGAAACCCGCACGGCCGCCAGCACCACCAAGGCCTACTTCACCTTCTTCCTCGCCGCCGGCGCTCTCTACCTGCTCCTCACGCTCTTCTCCAACGTCATCATCGCACGCGTCGAACGATGGGCGCGGCGCGGCGTGTACATGGAGACACACTGATGAGCGAGCGCGCCGCCGGTAGCGTGATCAATGCAAGCGCCCGCGCGTCGCTTTGGCTGCAGCCGCACCGCATCGTGCTGATCGCCATCGGTGTGGCGCTGGTGATTTGCGCCGCGCTCTTCATGCGCTGGGACTGGGTGAAGGACTATTACTGGCTGGCGCTCCAGGGCATCTGGCGCACGCTCTGGATTCTGGCCGTCACCGTGGTGCTGGGCTTCATGCTCGCGGTCCCGATCGGGCTGGTGCAGGTCACCGGCCCGCGTTGGCTGTCGTGGCCGGCCTACTGGTTCTGCACCGTCATCCGTGGCACGCCGCTGCTGCTGCAGCTCTGGTTCCTCTACTACGGGCTGGGTTCCCTCTTCCCGCAATATCCTTGGATCCGCGAATCCTTCCTGTGGCCGTATCTCAGGCAGGCATGGCCCTACGCCGTTCTGTCGCTGACACTGTCCTACGCCGCCTATGAGGGCGAGGTCATGCGCGGAGCCTTCGCGGGGGTTGCCCGGGGGCAACTGGAAACAGCCCGCGCCTTCGGCATGAGCCGCTGGAAGGTGTTTCGCCGCATCTGGCTGCCGCAGGCGACCTACCGCGCCCTGCCGACGATTGCCGGCGAAACCGTGCTCCAGCTCAAGGCGACGCCGCTCGTCGCCACCATAACAGTCGTGGATATCTACGCCGTCGCCTCGCGTGTCCGGCAAACGACCTTTATTGTCTACGAACCGCTGCTTCTCCTTGCGGTTGTTTACCTGTGCATTACCGGCATCCTGGTATTTGCGTTCCGCAAGCTTGAAGCTCGAATACCCAACAGGTTGGGGTAAAGGCTCCCATATGGTCGAAATGGTCCGGCTGGATCTGGCGGAAGCGATCGCGCTTTGTGAACAGGCGGCCATTGGTGCGGGAGCGAGCGAGGACGCGGCGGTGTCGCTGGCGGCCTCCGTCGTCTCGGCGGAAGCGCGCGGAATCAAGTCCGTCGGTCTGTCGCATTTCCTCGACTATCTTGCCGCCCTCGAAGACGGCCGTATCAACGGCACGGCGCAGCCCGCGATTAGCCGGCCAGCACTCGCCGTCTATGTCTCGGATGCCGGCGGCGGCATCGCCCACACCGGCTTCGACCGGGTTTTCGGTGACTTCGCAAAGGCCGCGCGCATCTTCGGCGTCGCAATCTTCGCGCAGCGCAACGCGTTCACCTGCGGCGAACTCGGCCATTTCACCAGCCGGCTCGCCAATGAGGGTCTGGTCGCCTTCGCAGCCACCAACGGCCCGCCCGTGCTGGCCGGAGCGGGGTCTACCAAACCGGTCTATTGCACCAACCCTCTGTCGTTCGCCGCCCCCGTCGAAGGAAACGTACCGCTCGTCATAGACCAGTCGTCCAGCGCCACCGCCTTCGTCTCGATCCGCGAGGCTGCCGAGCAGGGTCGCGAGATTCCGGTCGGGTGGGCGCTTGATTCCGCAGGCAAGCCGACCACCGACCCGGCCGCCGCCATGAAGGGTGCGCTGCTCGCTTTCGGGGGACATCGCGGCGCCAACATCGCGCTCATGGTGGAGGTGCTGGCGGCCGGTTTGAGCGGCGCCAACTGGTCGCTTGATGCGCCGTCCTTTACCGAGGGTGGCGAAAGCCCCGGCACCGGTCTCTTCGTGCTGGCGATCGAGCCCAAGCTGATCGACCCGGATTTTGCGACAAGGCTCGCGGAACAGACCAATCGTCTCTCTGCAGATTACCGCGTCCACATACCGGGCGTCGCGCGCGGCCGGGCCGGCATGCTGGCGAAGGCGCTCGGCCTCGATATCCAGGCTGACCTGGTCGGGCGCATCGCAGCCTATGCAGAGCGCGCGCAGCAGGCCTGACTTATCCCTGCCACCTCTCGCTGCGATGCCTCAGGCAAGCTTTGCGTTTTTTGCAAAACGGACTAAGAGACTGGTTCGAAGCCAAGCAACGGTGCGCCGGAGCCAATCATGACGGAAATCCTCGAAACCCCGAAGCTCGTCACCGTTTTCGGCGGTTCCGGATTCATCGGCCGGCATGTGGTGCGCGCGCTGGCCAAGCGCGGTTACCTTATCCGCGTCGCGACCCGCCGCCCCGAGCTTTCGGGCCATGTCCAGCCGCTTGGCAATGTGGGCCAGATCCAGCCGGTGCAGGCCAATATCCGTGTGCCATGGTCGATCGAGCGGGCCGTCGAGGGCGCGGCCCATGTCATCAACCTCGTCGGCATCCTGCACCAGTCCGGCGCACAGAAGTTCGGCGCGGTGCAGGCTGTTGGCGCCAGGAACATCGCGGTCGCCGCCAAGGCAGCAGGCGCGAAGCTGACGCACGGTTCGGCCATAGGGGCCGATCTCGAATCCGATTCCGCATATGCGCGCACCAAGGCGGAAGGCGAAAAAGCCGTCCTCGAAACCGTTCCCGAAGCGGTGATCGTCCGTCCGTCCATCGTGTTCGGGCCGGAAGACCAGTTCTTCAACCGCTTCGCAGACATGGCGCGCTATTCGCCGGTCCTGCCCCTGATCGGCGGCGGGAAGACGAAATTCCAGCCGGTTTTCGTCGGCGACGTCGCCGAAGCGATCGCGCGCTCGGTCGACGGCACCGTCAAGGGCGGCCGCATCTATGAACTCGGCGGTCCGAATGTGCTGACGTTCCGCGAATGCATGGAACAGATGCTGGAGATTATCGACCGCAAGCGCCTGCTGGTGCCGATGCCCTGGCTTGTTGCCGAGTTGCAGGCCGCGGTGCTCGAACTGCTTCCGAGGCCGCTTCTCACGCGCGACCAGGTTACCCTTCTGAAAAGCGACAACGTCGTTTCCCGCGAGGCCGAGGAAGGCCATCGCACGCTTGTCGGGATCGGCATCCAGCCGAAGTCGACCGCCGCCGTGCTGCCGAGCTATCTCTGGCGCTACCGCGCCGCCGGCCAGTTCACGCACAAGAGCGAGGCGTAGGGCCAGCGCCTGCCCCGATGGAGACGGTCGCAGCGCTCCTGCCGTCCGGCCTGGAGCCCTGGGTTGCAGCTCTTCTTATCGTCGCCAGCGCATTCACCTCGGCGCTGACCGCCGCCTTCGGTATTGGCGGTGGCCTCGCCATGCTGGCGCTGATGGGCGTCTTCTTTCCGGTCTCCGCGGTCATCCCCGTGCACGGCGCGGTGCAACTCGGCTCAAATTCTGGGCGCGCCTGGCATCAGCGCGCCCATGTCCGCATGGACGTAGCGAAACCCTTCATCGCCGGCAGCATCGTCGGCGCGGTGCTCGGCGTCTTTCTCGTCGTGCAGCTTCCCGACGCCTTGCTGAAGCTCCTGCTCGGCGGCTTCATCATCTTCCTGACCTGGGCGAAAATTCCGGGCATCGACCGGCTGACCCGGACAGGCCTCGCCATAGCCAGCGTCGGTCTTGCCATCCTCTCGATGATGGTCGGCGCAACCGGACCGCTGGTGGCGACGCTTTTCGCGCGCTTCTTCGAGAACGACCGCAAGGCGCTGATCGCCACCAGCGCGGTCGCCATGACGACCCAGCACCTGCTCAAGATCGTCGTCTTCGGGATCGCCGGCTTCGCCTTCCGGGAATGGATTCCGCTGGTCTGCGCAATGATCGTTTCAGGCTTTCTCGGCACCGTCTACGGCACGGCGCTGCTCGAGCGCATGCCGGAGGAAACCTTCCGCAGATGGTTCCGCATCGGCATCACGCTCTTGGGGCTGGACCTGCTGCGGCGCGGGCTGATGGGTATCTGACGGGACCCTCAGCCCCAGATCAAGAGCGCGATCAGCCCCAGCGACCCGACGATCAGCCGCCACCAGGCGAAAAGCGCGAAGCCATGGCGCGACACGTAGTCCAGCAAGTGCTTGACCACCAGAACCGCCGACACGAAGGCCGCGACAAAGCCGACGGCTATGACTGGAATGTCCGCGGCCGAGAGCACGTCGTAGTTCTTGTAGAGGTCGTAGGCGAAGGCGCCGGCCATGGTCGGCATGGCGAGGAAAAAGGAAAACTCCGCAGCCGAGCGTTTGTCGGTCCCCAGCAAGAGCGCACCGACGATGGTCGAGCCTGAGCGCGACGTGCCGGGAACGAGCGCCAGGCACTGGAAAAGGCCGATCTTCAGGCAGAGCGACAGCGGATAGTCCATGACATCATGGAATTTCGGCTTCAGCTCCAGCTTGTCGATCCAGAGCAGCACGAGCCCGCCGAGGATCAGCATGATGCAGATCAACATGGGCGTCTCGAAGAGTATGGTCTTGATGAACCCATACGCCAGCACGCCGAGCAAGGCCGCCGGCAGGAAGGCAATCAGCACGCCGAGAACGAAGCGCCGCGTGCGGCCGTCGCTCGGAAAATCGACCAGGAGCTTGACGAGGCGATGGAAATAAACGGTCAGGATCGCCAGGATCGCGCCGAACTGGATCAGAATCTCGAAAGCCTTGCCGGTCGACTCAAATCCCAGGAAATGTCCGGCCAGCAATATGTGTCCGGTCGAAGACACCGGGATGAATTCGGTCAGCCCTTCGAGCAGGCCGAGCACGAGAGCGTCGAAAAGTGTCTGGTTTTCCATATATTGCCGCAATCTCCGGGAAGCGGTCGCTCTTGCTTGTCACGGCGCGGAACCCGCCCTATAGGTCGGGCGGGCCGTGGCGACCCTGAATCGGGGGTACTCAACTTTTAGCGTTCGAGCCTCCGCGAGGCCAGACGCATTTTCAGTTCATACGCGGGATCATGCTTACGCTCTTCCACCATCCGATGTTTGCCACCTGCCGCTTCGTCCGCCTTGCCTTCGGCGAGTTCAACGAGGAATTGGCCCTGATCGAGGAAAAGCCTTGGACGCGGCGCAAGGAATTCCTCGCGCTCAACGCCGCCGGCACGCTGCCGGTGCTGCTGGCCGAGGGCGACGTGCCGATCATCGGGGCCAATGTCATCGCCGAGTATCTCGACGAGACGCGCGGCGCCCTGAAGCGCGACCGCCGGCTGCTTGCCGAAGACCCGATGGATCGCGCCGAGATTCGCCGGCTGGCGGACTGGTATCTGGTCAAGACCGAGGGCGAGGTCACCCGCCATCTGGTGCGCGAGCGCGTGCTGAAGCCATTGATGCCCGAGGCGCTCGGCGGCGGTTCGCCCGATTCGGCAGCCATCCGCGCCGCCCGCGCCAATGTGCGCCAACACATGAAATACACCAACTGGCTGGCCGGCACGCGCCACTGGCTTGCAGGGCCGCGCATCACCTATGCCGACCTCGCGGCAGCAGCCTCGCTCTCGATCCTCGACTATCTCGGCGAGATCGACTGGAGCGGCCACAACGCTGCGCGCGAGTGGTACACGCGCATGAAGTCGCGTCCCTCCTTCCGGCCGCTCCTCGCCGACCGAGTCCGGGGCCTATCCCCCGTTGCCCACTATGCGGACCTCGATTTCTAGCGCGGCAAAGCCCGAAAGGCCCGCGCGCCGCGAAACGCTGCGCCAGATGATCGACCGCGAGGCAGCACGTGCCGGCTTCGAGGCCGTTGCCGTCACCCGGCCTGATTCGATTCCGCTGGCGCCGGAAAGGCTCAGGCAGTTCGTCGCCGAGCGCTTTCACGGCTCCATGGAGTGGATGGAAGAGACACTGGAGCGGCGTGCAGACCCGCGCGTGCTGTGGCCGGAGGTCCGCTCGGTCATCGTGCTCGCGATGAACTACGGCCCCGACCACGACCCGCGCGACCTGCTCGCCAAACGGGAGCGCGGGGCGATCTCCGTCTATGCACGCAACCGGGACTATCACGACATCGTCAAAGGCAGGCTGAAGGAGATGGCCGGCCGCATCGCCTCCCGCACCGGCGAGGACGTGAAGGTGTTCGTGGATACCGCGCCTGTCATGGAAAAGCCGCTGGCCGAAGCCGCCGGCATCGGCTGGCAGGGAAAGCACACCAATCTCGTCAGCCGCGAATTCGGTTCATGGCTCTTCCTCGGCTCGATCTTCACCACCGCCGAGATCGAACCTGACGAGGCCGAGATCGACCATTGCGGCTCCTGCCGGGCTTGCCTCGACGCCTGCCCGACGGCAGCCTTTCCTGCACCCTATCGGCTCGATGCGCGCCGCTGCATCTCCTACCTGACTATCGAGAACAAAGGCCCTATCCCGCTCGAATTCCGCGAAGCCGTCGGCAACCGCGTCTACGGCTGCGACGACTGCCTCGCCGCATGCCCGTGGAACAAATTCGCGAGAGTGGCGTCCGAGGCGAAGCTCATTGCCCGCAACGACCTGCGCGAGCCCCGCCTCGCCGACCTGCTCGACCTCGACGATGCGGCGTTCCGGGCGCTGTTCTCAGGCTCGCCAGTCAAGCGCATCGGCCGCGACCGTTTTCTACGCAATGTGCTGGTCGCGGCAGGCAATTCCGGCGATGCGGCGCTCGTCCCCCGGTGCCAAGCGTTGCTCGACGATGCATCGCCACTGGTGCGCGGCGCGGCGGTCTGGGCCCTGTCCCGACTGCTGCCGGGGCCTGAACTGGGCGAACTCGCCTCCAATTTCCACGAAACCGATGCGTCGGTGCTTGCCGAATGGCGGGCCGCGATGCCGGAAAAAGCAGCCATCGCATGAGCCAGAGCTTTCTCGTCTTCGGCGCCGGTTATTCCGGCAAAGCCTTTGCAGCAGCCCGCATCGACCCGGCGATCCGCATCTTCGGCACCACGCGATCGCCGGACAAATTCAATGCCCTGCGCGCCGTCGGCATCGAGCCGCTCCAGTTCGACGGTCTTGCCTTTTCCCCTGACCTGCTCGCCGAACTGCAACGCGCGACCCACATCATAATCTCCACCGCGCCGGACGATGGCGGCGACCCGGTGCTGGAAATCGCGAGCGATCGCATCCGCGACCTCGCGCCTCGCCTGCGCTGGATCGGATATCTCTCGACCGTCGGCGTTTATGGAAACTACGACGGCAACTGGGTCGATGAGACTGCCGAATGCCGGCCCGTGTCGCGTCGATCCGTGCTGCGTGTCGAAGCCGAGCAGCAGTGGCTGGCCGTCGGCGAAGCAGCCGGCATCCCGGTCGCAGTGCTTCGTCTCTCCGGCATCTACGGCCCGGGTCGCAACGCCTTCGTCAACCTGACCAACGGCACCGCCAAGCGCCTCATCAAGCCCGGACAGGTGTTCAACCGCATCCATGCGGCCGACATCGCCGGCGCGCTCTGGCTCCTGTCCGCCAGCGATCTCGGCGGGATTTTCAACGTCACCGACGACCTGCCGGCGCCGCCGCAGGACGTGGTCGCCTACGCCGCCGCGCTGATGGGTGTCGAGCCGCCGTCCGAAGTTCCCTTCGACGCCGCCCAACTTTCGCCCATGGCGCGGTCTTTCTATGGCGAGAACAAGCGCGTCTCCAACGCGGCGATCAAGGCAGTGGGATACCGCTTCCGCTACCCGGATTACCGCTCCGCCTTCGACGCGATGTGGAAGGAAGGAAACTGGGCGGGCGAAGGTACGGGGGACGCCAGGAGCCCGATGAAACGGTCGTGATCGAAGCGCGGCGGGGAAAATGCTATGATTCGGCGGTGCGGGAAATTTACTGTCAGGTAACTATCAAAGCCCAGGGTCGGGTCTAGAAGCTGGGGACAGCCCATGATGACCATGCTCAAATCAGCGCTGAAGCTCGCCGCGATGGCTGTAGTCGCCTTTGCCCTGTCGGGTATCGAGGCGCCGCGGGCGGGTGCGGAAGAACTCGCCAAGAACCTGTTCGGCAACGAGAAGCTGCCGGCCGCTCTCCCTGCGAAATCCTACGGCTTCTACTCCAAGGGCTGTTTCTCCGGCGGCGTCGCCATCCCGACGGACGGGCCGACATGGCAGGCGATGCGCCTGTCCAGAAACCGCCGCTGGGGGCACCCGGCCCTTGTCTCCGTGATCGAGAGGCTTTCGCGTGACGCCGCGGAGAAAGACGGTTGGCCGGGCCTTCTCATCGGCGATCTGTCGCAGCCGCGCGGCGGACCGATGCTGACGGGCCACGCCTCGCACCAGATCGGTCTCGACGCCGACATCTGGCTGACCCCGATGCCTCGCCGGACGCTGACGGCGCAGGAGCGCGAGGACATCAGCGCCGTCTCCGTCATCAAGAAGAAGGGACTGACGGTCGACGAGAAGATATGGACGCCGGAGCACCTGCGGCTTCTGCGCCGTGCTGCGAGCTACCCCGAGGTCGAGCGCATCCTCGTCCATCCCGGGATCAAGAAGAAGCTTTGCGACACCGTGAAGGGTGACCGCTTCTGGCTGCGCAAGATCCGTCCCTTCTGGGGTCACGACTATCATTTCCATCTTCGCATCGGTTGCCAGCCCGGCTCGACGGGATGCAAGGAGCAGGCCGCGACCGCGCCGGGTGACGGTTGCGATGAGTCGCTCGCCTGGTGGTTCACCGATGAGCCGTGGCGCCCCAACCAGAACCCCGACGCGCCCAAGGCGCGCGATGTGATGAAGATGTCCGCCCTGCCGAAGGAATGCCGCATGGTGCTCGACGCACCGTCGCCTGAATCGGAAATGGCGGCGACGTTCAAGGGTGGTGGCGGGTCCAATACGTCAATCACCGCGGTCATTGACCAGGCGGACACCATCGTTCCGAAAACGCCCGCGGAAGCAATCGGCGCAAACGCCTATCTTCCCGCAGACGGCGTCGCCGTGCCGCTGCCGGAGCAGCGTCCCCAGGAGTAGCAGCCTGCTACACACCACGGGCTGACGATTTTGCAGCTCATCGTCGCCTGCAGGCTTGTCAAACTTCGCCGATTGTCATTCTTATCTCGCGATTGAGGAAAGATGCGCGGAGCCAGGCAGGCCGCCATCGCGAATGCGGCCCGTCGGGTCGGGAGAATGGGAGGACTTCATGCCGGCACACGACTACGAGATTCTGGACCCTCGCTTCAAGAAACTGATCAATGGCAACGCGGGAGTCCGCCGGCTCTACACGGGCTGCCAGTGGGCCGAAGGCCCGGCATGGTTCGCCGCCGGACGTTATCTCGTCTGGTCGGATATCCCGAACAATCGCATCCTGCGCTATGACGAGACGGACGGCGGGGTCAGCGTGTTCAGGCAGCCCTCCGGCAACACCAACGGCCACACCGTCGACCGGCAGGGGCGGCTCATCTCCTGCGAGCACGGCGGACGGCGCGTCAGCCGCACGGAGTTTGACGGCTCGATCACGACGATCGCCGACAACTGGCAGGGCAAGCGGCTGAATTCGCCGAACGACGTGGTGGTGAAGTCCGACGGCTCTATCTGGTTTACCGACCCGGCCTACGGCATAGACTCCGATTACGAGGGAAACCAATCCGAGAGCGAGATCGGTCGCTGTAACGTCTACCGCGTCGATCCCGGCACCGGAAAGGTCGATGCCGTCATCACCGACATGGAGAGGCCAAACGGCATTGCCTTCTCGCTCGACGAATCGACGCTCTACGTCGCGGACACCGGCGCCACGCACGTCGAAGGCCATCCGGCGCATATCGTCGCCTACAAGGTGGCGGCGAACGGCAAGAAGGTGAGCGGTGGCAAGCCATTCGCCACGTGCACGGCAGGACTTTTCGATGGCTTCCGCCTCGACGAGCAGGGTCACATCTGGGCCAGCGCGGCGGACGGCGTCCACTGCTACGCGCCCGACGGGACGCTGATCGGCAAGGTCAACGTGCCGGAAGTGGTGGCCAACCTCTGCTTCGGCGGGTCGAAGCGCAACGACCTCTACATCACCGGCACGACGTCGCTCTATATGGTGCGCTTGATGGTGAACGGCGCCAAGACGTACTGACGGGCGACATCTTTTCCAGGAGGGCGGGTTTGGAACCCGCCCTTTCGACAAGGCAGGAATGTCCGAAACAATCCACTCCCTGATCGAGCAGTACGGGCTGATCGCTGTCTTTGTCGGCTGCGTCGCCGAAGGCGAAACCGCTGCCATTCTCGCCGGCTTCTTTTCGCACCAGGGCGTGTTTGTGCCCTGGCAGGCCTTTCTCGCCGTGTTCCTTGGCGCCTTTGGTGGCGACGCGGCATTTTTCCTGGCCGGTCGCCGCTTTGCCGACAGGCCCTTCGTGACCAGGCTGCGGCAGCGGCCGGGTTTCGACCGCGCCTTCGACATGCTGCATCGCCACCCCGCGCTCTATGTCATCGGCAACCGCTATGCCTATGGCTTTCGTCTCGTGGGCGGCGTCGCCGCAGGCCTCTCCACCATTCCGGTCATGACCTTCATCGTGCTCAATGCCATCTCGGCCGTCATCTGGACGTTCCTGTTCGGCGGCATCGGCTATGTCTTCGGCCTCGGAGCCGAACAACTGCTCGGCGATGAGCTCTACAAGCATGAGCGCCTGCTCGTCGCGCTCGGGATCGGCCTCTTGATGGGTCTCGCCGGTTGGTTCGCCGCGCATCATCTCAGCCGGCGCATGGCCAACAAGAACAAGACCTGATGAACGCAAAAACACCCGTCGCGGCGGGAAAGCCTTTGGTGTAAGTCTGCCGCGTTCAGGCATCATCCAGAGCAATTCATGGTTCTCGGTCGACGCGCGGCGGCGCACTACGCCCTCCCGCTAGCCACGCTCGGGCTGGCGGTCTTTCTTCAACTGGGCCTCCTGTCGGCCCGCAACGCCGTGTTGCCGCTGCGCATTGTGCTGACAGGCCTGGCGATCGGGCTTGTCTTTGCCACCGTGTTCGCAGCGCTTCATCATGCCGAAACGATCGCCCACCGCATCGGCGAACCCTACGGCACGCTGGTGCTTACCTTCGCAGTTACAAGCATAGAGGTCTCCGTCATCGTCGCGGTCATGCTGCACGGGGATGACAATCCCGAGGTGGCGCGCGAGTCCGTGTTCTCCACCTGCATGATCATCCTGGCGGGCGTTATCGGCATCTGCCTGACGCTGGGCGGGCTTCGGCACAGGCACCAGGAGCTCAAGCGGCAGGGCACCAATGCCTATCTGGCCATGCTGACGGCTCTGGCGGTCCTCACGCTGGTGATGCCGAATTACACGCTCTCCGCCAGCTCGGGCGCCTTTTACGGCGCGCAGCTCGGGTTGGTCAGCGTCCTGTGCATCCTGCTTTACGGCAGCTTCGTCTACGCACAGGCCGGCCTTCACCGCGAGGATTTCGTCGAGGAATTCATCGGGCCCGAGCGCCGAAAGGAGATCATCGGCAAGCAGTCCATCGCGGGCAACGTGCTCTTCCTGCTCATCGGGCTGGCGGGCGTCGTTCTGCTCGCCGAGGATATCGCCGCCGGAATTGAGGACGCGCTTGTCGCGCTCGAACTGCCGCAGGCGGAGGCCATCGTTGGCGCATTCATCGCAACCATGGTCCTGATGCCGGAAGCGCTCGCCGCTATCCGCGCCTCGATGGACAACCAGTTGCAGCGCAGCCTCAATATCGCGCTGGGCTCCGCCTGCGCGACAATCGGAATGACGGTGCCTGCCGTGACCGTCGTTAGCCTGATGACGGGCAAGCAGCTCACCCTGGGGCTTGGGCCAGGCGATACGGTGCTTCTGTTGCTGGCGATCGGCGTCAGCACACTGAGCTTTGGCACGGGACGCACGACCTATCTGACCGGCCTCGTCCACCTCGTCATCTTCGTCGCCTATGTCTTTCTCATCTTCTTCCCCTGACTGGAACGCCATTCCGCCCAGGAGGCCGAAATTTGAAGTCGCGAAAATCCGGACAGCAAAAACGGTAGTTACGTAGTACAGAATTCTAATATTCGACGCTCATTGGGTGAACGATACCTCTGTCGCCGCGACAGCCTTGGCTAGATTTCGGCCAAACCAGCCAAAGCCCCAGCGGAGCATCCCATGAAACGCCTCATCCTTGTCGGCGCAGCCGTCGCCGCCCTCATCGCCGGCCCGGCCAGCGCGCAGGACAAGCTGCTCAATGCGTCCTATGACGTCGCCCGCGAGCTCTTCGTTCAGGTCAACGCAGCCTTCGTGCCGAAATACAAGGCCGACACCGGCCGCGACATCACGATCGACCAGTCGCATGCCGGCACCTCGAAGCAGGCGCGCGCCATCGTCGAGGGCCTGGAGGCCGACGTCGTCACCTTCAACCAGATCACGGACATCGACTTTCTGGTGAAGAACGGTTTCGTCTCCGAGGACTGGCAGAAGGAATTCCCCAACAACGCCTCGCCCTTTTATTCGCTGCCGTCCTTCCTGGTGCGCGCTGGCAACCCGAAAGGCATCAAGGACTGGAACGATCTCGCGCGCGACGACGTGAAGGTCATATTCCCGAACCCGAAGACGTCAGGCAATGCCCGCTACACCTATCTTGCGGCGACCGCTTACGCGAAGGAGGCTTTCAACAACGATCCCGCGAAGGTGACGGAGTTCGTCACCAAGATCTTCAACAATGTGCCTGTCTTCGACACGGGCGGACGCGCCGCCACCACCACCTTCGTCGAGCGTGAGGTCGGCGACGTGCTGATCACCTTCGAGGCCGAGACGAGGGGCATCGCCAAGGAGTTCGGCGAGGACAAGTTCGAGCGCGTGACCCCGTCCGTCAGCCTGCTCGCCGAATTCCCTGTCGCGATCGTCGACAAAGTCGCCGACAAGCGCGGTTCGCAGGCGGCCGCCAAGGCATATCTCGGTTTCCTTTACACACCGGAAGGCCAGAAAATCGCCGCTGAAAACGGCAATCGCGTCCACGACGAAGCCGTTGCCGACGCTTTCAAGGACCAGTTCCCCGAAGTCCGGCTGGTGACGGTCGACGACGTGTTCGGCGGCTGGGACAAGGTGCAGTCGGAGCATTTCGCGTCCGGCGGTTTGCTCGACCAGATCTACGGCGACCGTTGACCTGAGGGTCGGATTGTTCTTCATGGCCGGCGGGCGAAAGTCCGCCGGCCATTTCCATTGTCCGTCGAGGTAAATTTGTCGAGACGCCGCGTCCTGCCGGGGCTGAACCTGTCCCTCGGCATCACTCTGTTCTACGTCGCCTTGATCGTCGTGCTGCCGCTCGGCGCGCTGGTGTTCAAGGCCGCCAGCCTCGGACCGGAGGATTACTGGCGCATCGTCTCGTCTCCTCGCGCTCTCGCCAGCTACCGCGTCACCGTGCTCTGCGCGCTCGCAGCGACGGCTTTCAACCTCGTCTTCGGCATGGCGCTGGCCTGGGTGCTGGTGCGCTACCGTTTCCCGGGCCGCCGCCTTGTCGATGCGATCGTCGACTTGCCCTTCGCGCTGCCGACCGCCGTCGCCGGCATCGCGCTCACCACGCTGTTCGCGCAGAACGGCTGGTTCGGCTCGATCCTCGCGCCGCTCGGGATCACAGTCGCCTACACGCCGCTCGGCATCATCGTCGCGATGGCCTTCACCAGCCTGCCCTTCGTCGTGCGTACCGTGCAGCCCGTGCTGGAAGACATGGATCCCGCCCTCGAGGAAGCGGCCCAGACGCTCGGCGGCAGCGACGTCTCCATCTTCATGCGTGTCATCCTGCCCCTGCTGACGCCGGCGTTGCTGGCGGGCGTGTCGCTTTCCTTCGCGCGCAGCCTCGGCGAGTTCGGCGCCATCATCTTCATCGCCGGCAACCAGCCGTTCAGCACCGAGATCACCGCGCTGCTGACCTTCATCCGGCTCGAGGAATACGACTACCAGGCGGCGGCCGCGATCGCCTCTGTGCTGCTCATCACCGCCTTCGTCATGCTGGCCGTCACCAACGTTCTGCAGGCGCGCGCGCTGCGTTACATGGACAGGAGCCGCACATGAGCGCGCCCTCCCGCCGTAAGCCGCCGCGCGTGGGCGACAGCCCAGCGATCCGCCGGATGCTGATCGCCTCGGTGCTGGTCGTCGGTGCGATCCTCGTCCTCGCACCACTCGTCGTCATCCTCTACCAGGCGTTTTCACGCGGCATCGACTATTTCGCCGAAGCGATCGTGCATCCCGACACGCGCCACGCCATATGGCTGACAGCCGCCACCGCGCTGATCGCCGTCCCGATCAACACCGCCTTCGGCATCGCCGCCGCCTGGGCAATCACCAAGTTCGAGTTCCGGGGCCGACGCTTCCTGCTCGTCGTCATCGAGATCCCGTTCTCGATCTCGCCGATTGTTGCCGGCGTCGCCTATCTCTTCGTCTACGGCCTGCAGGGCCTGTTCGGTCCCGCGCTCGACGCCGCCGGCGTCAAGGTGCTGTTCGCCCTGCCCGGCATCGTGCTCGCCTCGATGTTCGTCACCGCGCCCTTCGTCGCGCGCGAACTGATCCCGCTGATGCAGGCTCAGGGCCGCGACCTCGAGGAGGCGGCCACCTCGCTCGGCGCATCGGGCTGGCGCACCTTCTTCTCGGTCACGCTGCCCAACATTCGCTGGGCGCTGCTCTATGGCGTCGTGCTGACCAATGCGCGCGTCATGGGCGAGTTCGGCGCGGTCTCCGTCGTCTCTGGAAACATACGCGGCCAGACCAACACGCTGCCGCTGCACATCGAACTGCTCTACCACGACTACAACACGGTCGGCGCCTTCGCAGCCGCCTCCATCCTGACCGTGCTCGCCATCGTCACGATCGTCGCAAAAGTTCTGCTCGAACGGCAGGGTGCGGGCCGCGGCGGTCGCCCGGCGCTTGCCTCCCCCCAAGGTCCAGTTTCTCCGCAAGGAAACCCATCATGAAGATCCGTCTCGACAATGTCGTGAAGACCTTCGACACCTTCCGCGCCGTCCACGGCGTCTCGCTCGACATCGGGAGCGGCGAACTCGTCGCGCTCCTCGGCCCCTCCGGCTCCGGCAAGACGACCATCCTGCGCATGGTCGCCGGCCTGGAATTCACCGACGGCGGCACCATCCATTTCGGCGACCAGGATGCCACGGATATCCCGGTGCGGGACCGTGGCGTTGGCTTTGTCTTCCAGCACTACGCGCTGTTCCCCCACATGACGGTGGCCGAAAACGTCGCCTTCGGCATGAAGGTCTCGAAGGTAAAACGCTCCGCTGCCGAAATCGCCGCGCGCGTGGACGAACTGCTGCGGCTGGTGCGCCTTGAAGGCCTTGGCAACCGCTTCCCCAACCAGATCTCCGGCGGCCAGCGGCAGCGCGTCGCGCTTGCCCGCGCGCTTGCCGTCGATCCCAAGGTACTCCTGCTCGACGAGCCGTTCGGCGCGCTCGACGCCAATGTGCGCCGCGACCTGCGCCGCTGGCTGCGCGAAATTCACGAGGAGCTTGGTATCACCACCCTCTTCGTCACGCACGATCAGGAAGAGGCGCTCGATCTCGCCGACCGCGTCGTGATCCTCGACCAGGGCAGGATCGTGCAGGAAGGCACGCCCGAGCAGGTCTGCCGGACGCCGAACTCGGCCTTCGTGATGAACTTCCTCGGCGATGCCAACCGCCTCCCGGCCACCGTGTCGGATGGCAAGGCCCGTGTCGGCGGGACGGAACTAGAGGCTGCCGGTTTCGCTAACGGCCGCGCGAATATCTACCTGCGCCCCCGCGACCTCGACTGGTCGGCTACCGAGCCCGGCATCGCCGCCACGGTCACCCGCGTTATCGACAAGCCGGACGGACGCCGCATCCTCGCGACGACAGTCGACGGCGATCATGTTGAACTGGATGTGGTTCCCGAAACAGTCGCGCGCGTCGGTGATAGCGGCTTCGTCCGCATCCACCGCGCGCGCGTTTTCGCCGAGGCAGGCTGAGATCAACCAGCGGGTGACTCTACATCGTCACCTTGCGGTTGTTGCCGAGCTCCATCTTCGCGCCGGTGACGGCGGCCGTCAGCATCTTGACTGCCGAAACGATCTTGCCGGGGCTGTCCCACACTTCAGCATCGTCCGGCTTCACCGTGATCAGGCGGATGTCCGGGTCGTCCTTGGAATCCCAGAAGGCCTTGTTGTCCGGAGTCCAAAGCTCCGTGATCTTCGCGCGATCATTGGTAACCGTCGCCTCGCCGGTTATCGAAACGAATTTGTAGGCGCTATTGTCGGAGAACGCCATCGTCACTATCGGAAACTTCTCGATCTGGTCATCCTTCAGGCCGTTCACGTCGGTCAGGAAATAGATGGCGTGTTCGTCCCTTATGACGTTCGCCGCGAGCGGACGGGCTCGCTGGCGCTCACCATCCCAAGTGACGAACATGCATATGTTGATCTTCTCCGCCAGTTCCCAGGCGCGGTCGCGCGCTTCTTCTGCGGTCAGAGTCGTCTTGTCCTTGTGGCTCATCGTTATCTCCTAGTGAAGCAGATCGACTTCGTTGTTGTTCCGGCGACGGACCTGACCGGCCTCATCGACCAAAAGTTCTCCGGCTTTCACGGTTTTCTCATTCTTGCCGCCATCTCCAGCAATCAACGGATCCTGGACCTCGGAAACCTGGCTCTTGCGCGCGTTGCCGGAAGACTGGGACCGCGGGGCGCCGTCGGGCACTGCCGACCGCTTCTTCGGTGCGGCGCTCACGACATCCTCTCAGGCGGGACAGGGATGGGGCCTGGCGCCGGAGCCGGTTCGGGCGGCGTCGGCTCCGGCGGCCCCGGAAATGGATCCGGGGCGGGACCAGGACGACCGGATGCGAATGAAGGCTTCATGACTAAGCCAGCACGTTGGCGTGCTTGGCAAAAGCGACAAAAGCGTCATGCGCTTCCTCGACCGATGTCTTGCCTGCAAGTGTTGCCTGCAGCACTTCCATCGTGGATTGGTACACGGGGCCGCGCCTCGAATGCGGCCAGTCGATCAGGATTTCGCAAGCGCCACGGACGGACTTCACTTCGCGCTTCTTGTTGTCGGCGATTCTTACGCAAACAGTCCTGCCGAAAGGCATGCGCAACTGTTTTTCATCGACCGCTTCATGCGGCTGACGACCCGTTTCGTGCGAGTGTTCGATCACCTGTTCCATGGCCGGGACTCTCCCCTTCATGCCGTTGTCGGTGAAGGGATAAACGCCCGGACGCGACTGCGGTTCCGATAGGGAAAGGCGAATTGAAACGGCGACGTGATTGGAGATCAGTCAACGCGCCTGTTGTCGGGCGCCCATGCGCCTGGGCCGGCAAAAACAAGATACAGGAAAATGAAGCTGAACAGGATCGCCGCCCCGCCATTGTTGTTGGATGGCCAGAGGCTCTCGGGGGCATGATAGAGAAAATAGGCTACCGCCATCATCCCGGACATCACGAAGGCGGCGGGCCTGGTGAACAATCCGAGGATCAGAAGCACTCCGCCGACGAGTTCCAGTATGCCGCCGATGAAAAGCGTCGTGGCGGTTTCCGGAGGCGGCTCTGGATAGATCGACGGCGGTACGTTGAAAAGCAGGACGAGCGCCGAATGGACGAACAGCAACCCAGCGACGATGCGCAGCAGCGCCCGCGCGTGAGGCTCGTAGGCGGACAATCTCCCTGACATCGATCGCTTCCCCTTCCGACCTGTCGGCAAGAGATTACTCGACGGCGGACATCGAACTCAACAGGTTGCGCGAGGGATTGTTTTGCCCACCCATGTAGCGTTCGATCAGTTCCTCGACATGGCTGCTGCGAGCACGAGCGCTGTCGGCGCCCATGACAACGATGATCAGCCGCTTCGAGCCGCGCGTAACGGACGTCACGATGTTGTAGCCGGATGCCTTGATGTACCCGGTCTTGATGCCGTCGACCCCCTCGACCCGGCCGATGAGGTCGTTGTGACCGCGCACCATGCGACCACGGAACATGAAGTCGCGGTTGGAGAAATAGTGGAAGTGCTGCGGAAAATTCCTGCGCAGTGCCATGCCCAGCAGCGCCATGTCGCGCGCTGTCGTGTACTGCTCGTCATCCGGCAGGCCCGAAGCATTGCGAAACACCGTGCTCGACATGCCAAGCGCGCGGGCGCGGGCGGTCATCTGCGCTGCGAACTCCTCCTCAGTGCCGCCGAGAAATTCGGCGACTGCCACGGCGACGTCGTTTCCGGATTTCACCGTCAGCGCCAGGATGGCGCTCTCGACGTCGATGGTCTGCCCGGCCTTGATGCCCATCTTGGAAGGCGGCTGGCGAGCGGCGTTCGCCGAAACCGGAATTTCCGTCGTCGTCGACGCGCGTCCCTGGTCCATCGCCTCGAACAGCAGGAAAAGCGTCATCATCTTGGTCAGCGACGCCGGATAACGCCTCGCATTCGGCTCCGACTGATAGAGCATTACTCCGGTCGAGGCGTCGATCACCAGCGCCGAATATTTCGTCGGCGGACCTGGCGGCTGCGGCGCGAGAAAGTCTGCTGACGATGGCCCGCTCGAGGTAGCGCAGGCCGACACCAGCGCCAGCACGCCAAGCAACGCCACGACCCTGCCGAAAAGGCCCAGCTTCGCCCGAGGAAAAAAGGTTATTGCACCAGACAAACCGTGCATTCCCCCTGCCCGACACCCGATATTCCTGTCAGGCCAGTACCCTATGCCCTGCGGAGTTGCCATTCCCTTTCTGCAACAGGGGCAGGCAAATCCTCGTTATCCGATACCTGTGATCGACCAGGAGCCCGTTCAGGTAGCTAAAATGCCAGGTTTTGCCGGAAACCGAATTTAAGGAGATCGATGCTAGGCCTGTCGGCTGAATCGGGAACCTCCTATGCCCGCAGTCGGCAACCCTAACCGCAGTCCGGTCTTCAGACTGGTCACGATCGCGAGTTCCGCGCTCGGCAGCTTTATCCTTGGACTGTGGTGGCTGCAGACTGGCTTCGGCGAAGGGATCGCCGGCCTGTCCGGGCAGGCCATCGGGGCCATCATCGCTGGGCTTTGCGCCCTTGCCGCCGGAGGTGCCGCGATGTCATTCTTCGCCGGCGTCGACGAGTCGGTGGACTATGTCGTCAAGGAAACGCATTTCGACAAGCTGACCGGCCTGCTCTCCCGCCCGGCAATGATCGCACGGATCGCGGAAGCGGCGCAGTCGACGGTCAGGACCGGAGAGCCGGTCTTCCTCCTCGACATCGACATCGGCCGCTTCAAGCAAATCAACGAGTCGATCGGCTTCAACAAGGGAGACGAATTGGTCCGCGCCTTTGCGCAGCGGCTCAAGGCAAGCCTGCCCGACAACGTGGTGATCGGACGCATAGCGGCCGGCGAGTTCGCCGTCCTCTATCCCGATGCCTACTTCACCATGTCCATGGAGGTGATCGCCGACCGTCTCATTGCCGAACTGATGGAGCCCTACGATCTCGTCACCCATCAGCAATCGGTCAATGTTTCCATCGGCATCGTGGCGTTGCCCAAGGACGGCGACGATCCCATCCTGCTGTTGCGGCGATCCAATCTGGCGCTGCAGCACGCGCGCGCAGCCGGCATCGGCAATTGGGCCGTATTCCATCCCGACATAGGCAGGGTCGCCGACTACAGGCGCTGGGTCGAGGCCGAACTGCATGGCGCGTTCGAGCGCGGCGATTTCGACCTGCACTACCAGCCGCAGATCGATCTCCTGAAAGGACGCACGGTCGGCTACGAGGCCCTGATCCGCTGGAAGCATCCCGAGCGCGGCATGATCCCGCCGATGGAGTTCATTCCGATCGCCGAGGAAACCGGCATGATCGCGCCCATCGGGGAATGGGTGCTGCGCAAGGCATGCCGGGACGCGCAGCGCCTGCCGGAAGACTGCTTCGTCGCGGTCAATATCTCGGCGGTACAGTTCATGACCAGGGATTTCGTCGGCCTGGTCGGCGACATCATCCGCGAGACCGGCATCGAGCCGAAGCGTCTCGAACTGGAGCTCACCGAGACGGCGATGATGCAGGATCGCAGCCGTGCCGCGGTCATCCTGAAGCAACTCACCGAGATGGGCGTCACCGTCGCGGTTGACGATTTCGGCACCGGCTATTCCAACCTGAGCTATCTGATCGACTTCTCCTTCCACAAGCTGAAGATCGACCGTTCCTTCGTCAGCCGGTTGGAAACCGACCAGAACTCCGGCGCTGTCGTGTCGACCATCGTTGGATTGTCCAGGGCGCTCGGCGTGGACGCCATCGCCGAGGGCGTGGAGACGGAGAACCAGGCCACCCTGCTCCGCGCCGCCGGCTGCGATGTGTTTCAGGGTTTCCTCTTCGGACGCCCTGCTCCGCTAAAGATGACCGACGCCGAACCACATTCGGCGCGCGTCCAATCCGCCCGTTCGGTCAGCGTCCACTAACACCAGCCTCGAGATTTTTCGCTGCCGCGCAATCACCATTGCGCGGCGAAGGCGTTGGTATATAAATTTTCATAAGATGAAAAAACGCGGATCAACCGCGACGCATCGGGGAACACCAGTTCATTGCAACGGGAGTACAACATGAAACTGACATCTATCGGGGTGGGGGCGGTCATGCTTGCCGCCGCCAGCTTTGTCGCGCCTGCGGCGCAGGCGCAGGCGCCTGAGTCGAGCGATCCCATCAAGATCGCGCTTTTCGACTGGACCAGCGTCAATCTGAACGCCAAGATCATGGGCGGTATCCTGGAAAAGCTCGGATACACCGTCGAGTATCCTACCGCCGACTACCTCTCCAGCCTGACGACCGGCCTGACCAATGGCGACCTGACCGTCGGCATGGAATTCTGGCAGACCACCGCCGGCGAGGCGATGGCCGCTTCCGACGCCACCGGCCAGACGGAAAACCTTGGCCCGCTCGGCCCGCAGGCCAAGGAAGAGTGGTGGTATCCGCTCTACATGAAGGAGAAGTGCCCGGGCCTGCCCAACTGGGAAGCGCTGAAGGACCCCAAGTGCGCCGAGGCGTTCTCGACGCCCGAGACCGCGCCGAACGGCCGCTATCTCGGCGGCCCCGTGACCTGGGAAGGCTTTGACGACGAGCGCGTCGTTTCGCTCGGCCTGCCCTTCACGGTCATCCACGCCGGCACCGACGCGGCCATGTTCGCCGAACTCGACTCGGCCTACCAGCGGCAGGCGCCGATCATGCTCTGGATCTATTCCCCGCACTGGGCGCCCGCCAAGTACAAGGGCGAGTGGGTCGAGTTTCCGCCCTACACCAAGGAATGCTACGAGGACCCTGCCTGGGGTGGCAACACGACCGCCGCCTATGACTGCGGCAAGCCGACCGGCGAAATCTACAAATACGCCTGGTCCGGCATGAAGGAAAAGTGGCCGGTCGCCTACAAGGTTGCGAAGAACTACAAGATCGACACCGACGTGTTGAACGCACTGAGCGGACAGGTAGACCTTGACGGCAAGACGCCCGAGGACGTCGCCGCCGCGTGGATCGCCGAAAACGAGGCGACGTGGAAGGCCTGGGCAGAATAAGCCTTCGGGCATAGACAAGCGGTCCCGTTCTGTACCACGATCGGGACCGCACGTTTTTTCAAGCTTTCTAGAAGGCAAAGCATGAAAGTCGCCTCCCAGGATGGTCCGGCCGAAAAGGCCGTGGACCCCCGCCCGGTCAAGCTTGCCTGCCGCAATGTCTGGAAGCTCTACGGGAACGGAGCCTCCGAATTCATCCAGAGGCGCAGCGGCAAGGCGACCACCGCCGAGATCGTGGAAGCCGGTCTGGTCGGCGCGGCGCGCGCTGTCGATCTCGAAATCCGCCGCGGCGAGATCTTCATCATCATGGGCCTATCCGGCTCCGGCAAGTCGACGCTGGTGCGCTGCATGTCGCGTCTTGTCGAGCCGACCTATGGCCGCGTCGAGTTCGAGGACAAGGACCTCCTGTCCATATCCGACCGCGAGCTCATCGAGCTTCGCCGTCACCGCATGGGCATGGTCTTCCAGAATTTTGCCCTGCTGCCGCACCTCAACGTTCTCGAGAACATCGCCTTCCCGCTCTCCGTGCAGGGCGTCGACCGGCGCGAGCGGGAGGCGCGGGCGCGCGAGGTCATCGAGCTCGTCGGATTGCGCGGACGCGAGCATTTCTATCCGCGCGAACTGTCGGGCGGCCAGCAGCAGCGCGTCGGCATCGCGCGCAGCCTGTCGACCAAGCCGGAAGTCTGGTTCCTCGACGAGCCCTTCTCGGCGCTCGATCCGCTGATCCGGCGCGAGATGCAGGACGAGTTGATGCGCCTGCAGGCGGTGCTGAAGAAGACCATCGTCTTCATCACGCATGATTTCGACGAGGCGATCCGGCTTGCCGACCGCATCGCCATCATGAAGGACGGCGAGGTTATCCAGGTCGGTACGCCCGAACAGCTGGTTCTCAACCCGGCCACCGACTACGTCGCCGAGTTCACTCGCGACGTGCAGCGCGCCAAGGTGATCTCCGCTCGCAGCATCATGCGTCCGCTCGGCAAGGCGCAGCACGCCGGCACGATCTCGGCCGACGCCCGCGTCGCCAGCTTCTCCGCCGATCTGGTTGCTGCAAAGAAGCCGTTCACGGTCGTCGATGGCGACGACCAGCCCGTCGGCGAGGTGACGCCAGATGCGGTCATCAACCTGCTCGCCGGGATCGACGTCCGGAGGGAACCCCTGGGGACGCGTGCGTGACCGCCACGACCGAAGGCGTCGCCGCCCGTCCACGCCAGGTCTATAGCTGGCCGCTTGTATGGGCAGCCGCGCTGGCGATTGTGCTCGGTCTTTTCCTCATGCGCGATCGCCTGTTGTGGGCAGTCGAGTATCCCGCTCAGGCCGTCATCCCGGTCGCGGACTGGATCGGCGCGATCATGACCTGGCTGAAGGTCAACCTGAGCTGGCTGACGCGATCCATCGCTGCGGTGCTCGGCGTGCCGCTCAACTTCGCGCTCAATCTTCTCGCCAAGGGTTTCAAGATCGGCACGGGCCCCGAGGCCTTCATGCTGCCGCGCCTCTCCTGGGTTGGCATCTGCGCGGCCGCTTTTCTCGCTGGGCGCGCCGTCGGCGGCACGCGGCTCGGACTGCTGTGCGGCGGCCTCTTCCTCTACATCGCGCTGTTCGGCAAGTGGACGAGCGCCATGCTGACGCTTGGCCTGATTCTGATCGCGGTGCCCTTCTGCATTCTCACCGGCCTGCTGGTCGGCATCTGGGCGTGGCGGCGGCCGTGGGCCGAGAAATATGTCGTGCTGCCGACGCTCGACCTGATGCAGACAATCCCGACCTTCGCCTACCTCATCCCGATGCTGCTGCTGTTCGGCAATAGCCCGGTCTCGGCGATGATCGCGACCGCCATCTTTGCCACGCCGCCGATGGTGCGCGCCACCATGCTCGGCCTGTCGAGGGTGCCGACCGAGATCACCGAATTCGGCGACATGGTCGGCTGCACCGTCAGGCAGAAGCTCTGGCGCATCCTGCTGCCATCGTCGCGGCCGACACTGATGGTCGGCGTCAATCAGGTCATCATGCTGGCGCTCAACATGGTCATCATCGCCTCGATGATCGGCGCCGGCGGCCTTGGTTACGACGTTCTCCTGGCGCTGAGGGCGCTCAAGGTGGGCGAGGCCATGGAGGCGGGACTAGCCATCGTCGCTCTCGCCATCGTCCTTGACCGGCTGAGCCAGGCCGCGGCGCGGCGCCAGTCTGAATATCACGGCGAACTGACCGGTGGACAGGCGTTCTGGGTGCGCTATCCCAACCTGACGCTCGCCATCATCCTGCTGGCCGGCACGACGCTGCTCAGCCTCTTCATCCCCTTCTTCGCTGACGTCCCGAAAGCGATCACCTTCACCACCGCGCCCGCCTGGCGCGCTGCGATCGACTGGGTGACCGTCAACTTCTTCGACGTGATCGAGGCGTTCCGCGTCTTCCTTATCCTCTATGTCCTGAACCCGGTGCGCGCTTTCTTCGAAGGTTTTCCGTGGCTCGGCGCGGTGTTCCTGCTCGGACTCGCTGGCTTCCAGCTCGGTGGCATCAGACTGGCCGCACTCGTCGCCGCGCTCACTGCCTTCTGCGCCGTCACGGGACTTTGGGAAAAGACGATGGCGACCGTCTATCTCACCGGCATCTCCGTCGTCATCGCCTGCCTGATCGGCATACCGATCGGCCTTGCCGCGTCGCGCAGCGATCGCGTCGAGAAGATCGTGACGCCCATCATCGACACGCTGCAAGTGCTGCCCTCCTTCTGCTTCATCATACCCGTCGTCATGCTCTTCCGCGTCGGCGACGTGACCGCCATGATCGCCACCGTCGCCTTCGCCGTCGTCCCCGCGATCCGCTACACGAATCATGGCCTCCGTCAGGTACAGCCTTCGCTGATCGAGGCCGCTGTGGTGTCGGGCTGCACGAAGCGGCAGACGTTCTGGCGCGTCCAGCTGCCCATGGCGCTGCCCGAGATCATGCTTGGCATCAACCAGACGATCCTGATGGCGCTTGCCATGATCATCATCTGCGCCATGGTCGGCACCCGCGATCTGGGCCAGGAGGTGTTCATCGCGCTGTCGAAGGCCGACGCCGGCCGCGGCATCGTCGCCGGCCTCGCCATTGCGTTCATCGGCATCATCGCCGACCGCCTGTTCGGCGCCTGGACCGCGCGGGCTAGGGCGCGACTGGGGTAGTCACTCGACCATGGGCAGGAGGCTTGCTTGAAACTCCTCATCCAAATATTTATTCTGATCTGTGCTATCGGCTTGGTCACCGCAGCAATCTTCAGCGATCGTCCTGTTCTCTATTCGATTGCGTTATTGTTATTTTTCTTGGCTATTTCTGTAGCGTTCAAGCTCTTTCGCCCGGGAGGACAGACATGACCGCAACGCCCACCGTCCAGGCGCTGCTTGCCGAATGGATCGCCGCCTTCAATGCGCATGATCTCGACCGCCACATGAAGCTCTACGCCGAGGACGCGATGCTGTTTGGCGGCAACGATCAGCTTCATCTCGGGCGGGAAAATATCCGTACCTATTTCGGCGGCCGCCCTGCTGGCATGCGCGTCAAATCCTATCCCATGCCTGAGGTCCGCGAGGTCGCACCCGATATCGTCGTCACCGGCGGCCATGTCGACTTCGCCGATGGCGATACGCCGAGCCCCTATCGCATGACATGGGTCCTTGTCCGCAAGGACGGCAACTGGCGCATCGCCCAGCACCACGGCTCACCGCGCTTCGGGAAGTAAGGCCCGCTGGCTTTTGCTTTCGCAGAGCATCGAAAGCTTGCACCGCTATCGCCGTTAGCCTGATCTCCCCCCATGTGGGGGAGATATCAGGCGGACAGAGGGGGCGCTGCCCCGCGATGTCGTCATCCCGGGACGCGCAGCGGAACCCGGAATCCAGAGCGGCGCCCTGGTTTCAGTGTGCGCTGTGGTGGAAGCGCGGCCTTGCAACCGTCCGCTCTCTGGATTCCGGGTTCCGCTGTGCGGCCCCGGAATGACGGCGAGATGAGCTACAGCGTTAGACGTGAATAGATTTTCGCAACTGGAAACGCATACCACTGAAATCGCTCGGCTTTCGATTTTCCGTTGTCAACTGGATTCACGCACTCCCCGCCTCCCGCATACTCCATCCCCATCGCCCTCACGGGAACCTGGTGCGCACCGGGTATCAGGGAGGGCGACGGTGCCGGATCGGTCAGCGCTGCGGTCGCGCTGGCTGGGTGATGAACCCCCAGGTCCGGGCCCCGGCGGAGACCAGCGGCAACGGCCGTGTCCTCCGTCGGGGCAAGAACACCGGCGGGGCGCGGGAGACCGGCCACGTATAAACAAATTGAGAGGCTCGGCCCCGTGCCCCGCTTCCCGAATTCTCTTCCCGGCGGCGAAGAGCGTTCTTTGAAATGGCCAGACTGCGAAAGCAGGGCGTGGCAACGATGAGGTGCGAACCTATTTGATTAGCGTATCCTCAACCCCACGAATGTGGGGGAGAGGTGGGTCGGTCCGCAGGACCGAGACGGTGAGGGGGAGCAACGGCCCGCATTAAAGCCGCAACGGCAGATGCCGCCACGAAGACCCCTTCTCCGTCCGCTTCGCGGACACCTCTCCCCCGCTTCGCAGGGGCGAGGAAAAAGCCACTCATTTGCATTCCGGGACGCCTCGCATACATATGCGCCAACCCACCTCGTACCGCGCCGGCCGCCGCAAGACTTGAAATCTGGGGCCGCGCGAAATCGGAGCATTAGAATGTCGAACAATCTCACCATGCACGCCACGACCATCGTCACCGTGCGCAAGGGCGGCAAGGTCGTGATCGCCGGCGACGGGCAGGTCAGCCTCGGCCAGACTGTCATGAAGGGCAACGCCCGCAAGGTCCGCCGCATTGGCGCCAACGGCAGTGTGATCGCGGGTTTCGCAGGCGCCACCGCCGACGCCTTCACCCTTCTGGAACGCCTTGAGGCCAAGCTCGAGCAGTATCCCGACCAGCTCACCCGGGCCTGCGTCGAACTCGCCAAGGACTGGCGCACCGACCGGTACCTGCGCCACCTGGAGGCGATGATGCTGGTTGCCGACAAGAACGTTTCGCTTGCCATCACCGGCAATGGCGACGTGCTCGAACCCGAGCATGGCGTCATGGCGATTGGTTCCGGCGGCAACTATGCTCTGGCGGCTGCGCGCGCGCTGATCGAGACCGACAAGGACGCCGAGGAAATCGCCCGCAAGGCGATGCAGATCGCGTCCGAGATCTGCGTCTACACCAACAACAACTTTATCGTCGAAACCCTCGACGCAATCGCCTGACGACTTCCGATGAAGAAGAGCGGTGACCCGGCCTACGACTTCCGCGCGGTAACCGAGGCCGATATGCCGTTGCTGTCGGCCTGGCTTGCCGAGCCGCACGTCGCCGAATGGTGGGACGATGCGGAAACGGAAGTCGCATCGATCCGTGACGCCATGGACAGCGACGAGACCGAGCCGCTGATCGTCGAGCTGGATGGTAGGCCGATCGCCTACCTCCAGAGCTACGATCCGCATCTTGAAGACGGACACCCCTACCAGGACCAGCCATTCGGGACGCTGGGCATCGACATCTCCATCGGACCGCCCGATCTGGTCGGCGCCGGTCACGGCTCGGCCATCGTCCGCGCTTTCGTGGACCTGCTGTTCGAGGAAGGCTGCCCTCGTGTCGTCATCGACCCGCATCCGGACAATCTCCGCGCCATCCGCGCCTATGAGAAGGCGGGTTTCCGAACCTTCGACCGGCGCGATACGATCTATGGCCCAGCCGTGATGATGGCGCGCGACGCGGAATGATCCGGGCCGCATGGATTTCCATCCACCTGCCTCCGCTCCGCTGCTAGATTGAACCCCGATTGAGTCGGGACGGAGGGGATTGCCGTGACGGATCGGGGTACGACAGGTCTGGAGCCGCGTTGGGGGCTGGACTGGAAGGCCGGGTTGGTCGTGGCCGCCCTGCTGGTTGTCGCGCAGGCGCTCATCCTGCGTTGGCAGGGCCATGTCTGGATCTGCGAGTGCGGCTACGTAAAATTCTGGCACGGCGAACCGGTCAGTTCCGAAAACTCCCAGCACATCGCCGACTGGTACACCTTCTCGCACATCATCCACGGCTTCCTGTTCTACTGGCTGTTCTGGATGCTTTTCCGCCGCTCCACCGTCTGGACGCGCCTGTCCTTTGCCATCCTTCTCGAAGCCGCCTGGGAAATCCTCGAAAACAGCCCGATCATCATCAACCGCTACCGCGAGGCGACCATCTCGCTCGACTATTTCGGCGACTCGATCATCAATTCCGTCTCCGACACGCTGTGGATGGTTCTGGGCTTTTTCCTCGCCGCGCGGCTGCCGGTCTGGCTGACAATTGCGATCGGCATCTTCTTCGAGCTTTTTGTCGGGTGGATGATCCGCGACAACCTCACCCTCAACGTGCTGATGCTGGTCTACCCGATCGAGGCGGTGAAGGTCTGGCAGGGCGGCGGCTGATCCCGCCTCACCACTCGCGGTCCCGGCATGCGTGGCTCAGCCGGGCCGCCGATCTTGTACGCGGCGTCAGGGCCCATACATAAGCGTCAACTTCCGTTCCAAGAGTACCTTTCCCCACATGGCTAGTTTTTTTCCCCGCGAAACCGTTTCCGAACTCGATCGCTTCATCATCGGCCAGAAGGACGCCAAGCGCGCCGTGGCCATTGCGCTGCGTAACCGCTGGCGCCGCCAGCAGCTCGAAGGGCAGATGCGCGAAGAGGTGATGCCAAAGAACATCCTGATGATCGGCCCGACGGGCGTCGGCAAGACCGAGATCTCGCGCCGCCTCGCCAAGCTGGCCGGCGCGCCCTTCGTCAAGGTCGAAGCCACCAAGTTCACCGAGGTCGGCTATGTCGGCCGCGACGTCGAGCAGATCATCCGCGATCTGGTCGAGATCGCCATCGTCCTCGTGCGCGAGAAGATGCGCGAAGGCGTAAAGGCGCGCGCCCACATCAACGCCGAGGAACGCGTGCTTGAGGCGCTGGTCGGCAAGACCGCCTCGCCGGCCACCCGCGATTCCTTCCGCAAGAAGCTGCGCGACGGCGAGCTCGACGACAAGGAAATCGAGATCGAGGTCGCCGACACCGGCACCGGCGGCATGCCCGGCTTCGACATTCCCGGCATGCCGGGCGGCAGCGTCGGGGTGCTGAACATCAACGACATGCTGCAGAAGGCGATGGGCGGCAAGCGCACCAAGACGCGCAAGACATCAGTCAAGGAATCCTACGACGTGCTGGTCAACGACGAGTCGGACAAGCTGCTCGACCAGGACGAGGTCGTCCGCCAGGCCCTGGAATCGACCGAGAATGACGGCATCGTCTTCCTCGACGAGATCGACAAGATCGCGGCGCGCTCCGGCGTCGTCGGTGGTCCTTCGCGCGAAGGCGTGCAGCGCGACCTGCTTCCGCTGGTCGAGGGCACGACGGTGGCCACCAAGTATGGCCCGGTGAAAACGGATCACATTCTGTTCATCGCGTCGGGCGCGTTCCACGTGTCCAAGCCGTCCGATCTGCTGCCCGAGCTTCAGGGCCGTTTGCCGATCCGTGTCGAGCTCCGCGCGCTGGAGAAGGACGACTTCGTCCGCATCCTGACCGAGACCGAGGCGAGCCTGATCAAGCAGTATGTGGCGCTGATGCAGACCGAGGGTGTCACCCTCGATTTCACGGAAGACGCGATAGACAGCCTCGCGCAGATAGCCGTCGACCTGAACGCCAATGTCGAGAATATCGGCGCTCGCCGGTTGCAGACCGTCATGGAACGGGTGCTCGACGACGTCTCCTTCGACGCGCCGGACCGCAACGGCACGACGGTCACCGTCGACGCCGCCTATGTCGAGAAGCATGTTGGCGACCTGTCACGGAACACAGATTTGTCGCGTTTCATCCTTTAAAGGCACGACGGGCAGGGCGGCGCATGGGCAACAATGCGCTGCCGGGCCGCGCAGACGGGTGTGGCCGAATGGAAGCATCCGGCCATCGCATGACCGGAGAGGCCGGGCGATTTTCGCCTTTCGCTCGACTCCGGCAGGAGCTTTGCCTAGTTTGCGCGGCAGTTTGAGGGGCAACCCTCGCGGGTGCGGCGGATGATCAAGCGGGTATCTGATATGCAGGGGTGGTTCGCGCGGGCTTTTGTCGCCGCGCTTCTCGTTTTGGTCGGCGCGAGCTTCGCGTCCGCCACGGTTCTTGTCCCGCCCGGCAACCGCTCTGTCGAACAGCCCGGCGTCCCCGGCGCTTCGTCAAAGCGCACCAAGGCAGGCGGAACAACTTTCGAGGCGAAGTACCGCAAGGTTTACGCGTTGCTGAAGAACGACAAGAAGCTGCGCTCGAAGATCGTAAAGACCGCTGGCCAGTACGGCATCGACCCCATGCATATCGTCGGCGCCATCGTCGGCGAGCATACTTACAACGTCGACGCCTACGACCGGCTCCAGACCTATTACGTCAAGGCGGCCGCCTATCTGAACGCTGACCTGTCTTTCCAGTATGACGGCGAGGACGTCGACGATTTCGTGACACGTCCGCAATTCGCCGATTGCACGCAGTCGGACAGCTACGGCCTCTGGGCCTGCCGCGAGCGCGTCTGGGACAAGTCCTTCCGGGGCAAGAGCGTGGACGGCAAGGCGTTTCCGGACAACCGGTTCGCGGCCGTTTTCTTCCAGCCATACTATGCGGGCCAGACTTTTGGTCTCGGGCAGATGAGCCCGCTGACCGCCTTGCAGATGAGCGATCTCGTGAATCGGGTTTCCGGCCTGCCGAGATTGGATGCCGGCAAGCCGAACCAAGTCTACGAGACGATCATGGACCCGGACATCACGCTCAGCTACGTCGCTGCGACATTGAAAACGTCGATTGACGCCTATCGCGACATCGCCGGTTTCGACATCTCGCAGAACCCGGGGATCACGGCGACGCTTTACAATATCGGCAATCCGGAAGCCCGGGCCTCGGCGCTGAAGCGCGAGAACGACCAGCGCGCATCAAACGGCGAGGCGCCACGCTACCCCGAAGAGAACTATTACGGCTGGCTGGTCAACGAGAAGCTGCCCGAGCTGCAGGAGCTCTTTTAATCGTCATACCGCCTCGGCTCTTCGCGCGCCGATGGCGCGATCATTTCCAGAATCCTTGCGATCGTGTCCGCGTCCAGGCTTTCGATCCGCGCCGCCAGGATATTGGCCAGTTCCGTCGCCGAGGGCGACAGGCCGGACGTGTCGATGACGACCCTCGGATGCGACTGGCCGGCCAGCTTCAGCACCTCCTCGGCGTCGTCCCAGATGATGTTGAAATAGCCGATGATCTTCTGCAGCAGCACCCATGTCGGCACGCCGCGCCGGCCATGTTCCAGCGCTGAGAGATAGGCGGCGCTGACGCCGATGGCCTCGGCCATCTCCTTCTGGCTGACGCCCTTTTGCCGGCGAAGCTCTCGAAGCCTTTCACCCAGCGGGGTCATGGCCTTTTCCTCAGGCGAACATAAAGCGCGCCGTCGCCGCCATGATGCCGCGCCGAAACATCATGGCTGGAAACCAGAGTTCGGAAGGGCGGGGTCGACAGCCATGCCGGTACCTGTCGACGCAGAACGCCGTCGCCGCCGGACGAGAAACCCTTGCCGGTGATGATCAGCACGAACCGGATATCGCTGGCCTGCGCCCGCTGCAGAAACGAGAGCAGCAGGCCATAGGCCTCGCTCTGCGTCATCCCGTGCAGATCGACGCGTCCTTCGATCGGCAGCTTTCCACGGGACAGTTTTGTCAGTGTCGGCCGGTCCAGCGCCGGAGTGACGGACAAACGTTTTGGCGGCGCTGGCGGTGCTTCAAGGGGTTTCGCCATCGCCGAGGCGGCGGGCATCTTGTCGTCCGATGCCGGTTTCGGCGGATCGTCCTCGGTCACTTTGCGCTTCTTCAGGGGCGTCGTGGATTTCGCCACCAGCGTCCACAGAACGCGATCGTCTTCGGTCAGCGTCTTCGACTGCCGGCTCATCGCGAACCGCCTTCGACCAGAGGCCGGGGCAGGAGGGCGTAAAAGTCGGCTGGATGGCGTATGCCACCGGCGATCGATCCCGCCGCGTCTCCCGACCCGGCGAAGAGATCGCCCCGCGCCGGTCCGACAATCGCTGAGCCCGTGTCCTGGGCAATCATCAACCGACGAAAGCCTTCGCCGCCGAAGGCGGTGAGCGACGGCGCGTCGATATGAAACGGCGTCCCGAACGTATGCAGCAGGCGATCCACCGCCACTGAACGACTAGGCGTAAGGGGCACCTTGGCCGCGGCGATGGGGCCGAGTTCGGGATCCTCTACAGGAGCCTCGCGGAAGAAGATGTAAGAACGGTTCCGCCACATGATCTCGTCCTGGCGATGTGGATTCGCCGCCAGCCATGCGCGTATGGACTGCATGGTGACCTTTTCCAGCGGAATCTCTCCGAGGTCGGCAAGCACCCTGCCAATTCCGGTAAACTGCTGGCCGCTTTTGGCCGCATAGGTTACGCGACGCAGCGTTCCGTCCGTCATCCGCAATTGCGCGGCACCTTGTACGTGAATGAAGAAAGCGTCGACGCGGGACGCCAACCAGGCGATCTCCAGCCCTTTGCCGGCAAGTGCGCCGCGTTCAATGGCTTCCCGGTCGAAATACTCGACAGGACCATTGTCGGTCGTGCGTCCAAAAGCCAGGTAGGGGTCCAAGCCGGGCGGCCTGTTCGTCTCATCGATGTCGATCAGATCGTCTGGGCGCGACAGAAGCGGAACGGTGAAGGCCTCGGTTCTCATCCTCGAGGCCTCGACAACAGGTTCGTAGAATCCGGTTACGAAACCGTGCTCGGCCTGTTCCGGAAGAACGCGAGCCGGAACGAAATGCCTCTCGAAAAACGCCCTTGCCGAAGCATTGTCTGATGCGGGTGTTTCACGTGAATCGCTGTAGGCTCGGGCAAAACTGTCGAACGCCACGCCCATCGATCCGCTGCGATAGGGTTTCGTCAGGACGTAAAAGGCCGAGCGGCGGAAGGCCTCGAAAGCCGGAAGCTGATTGTCGTCCTTCCAGCCCGGCAGGTCGGAAAAGGAAACAGGCCTGAAGAGCGGAGAAAGCGGCACGGTGCTCATTCACGCGCGCCTCGCAAGGGAATTCAGTCTTCCTCTTCGGTCGCGACCAGCTTCCAGTTCGGGTCCTTGGAGCGCGTATCGCGAGCGAAGGTCCAGACGTCCTTCACTTCCGCCACCGTCTCGGGGTCGCCGTCGATGACCTCGCCGGCCTTGTCGCGCGTCGCCGAAATCAGCTCGCTGACGATACGGAGCGTGACATGAGCCTCGCTTCCCTTCATCTCCGCGCCGACGATATTGATCTTGTCGATGCCGACAAAAGACGACTGCACTTTTTCCGACCGACCTTCCCGGTCGGCGATCGCTGCGACGAAACCGTCGAAAACCTCCCGCGACAGAAGGTTCTTCAGCGTCTTGCGGTCGCCGTCGGCATAAGCCATCACGATCATCTCATAGGCCATCTTGGCGCCATCGACGAAGGTCTTCGGCTCAAACGTCGGATCGGCGTCCCTGATCGCGCGCAGCCCCTTGTTCAGGTCGCTTCCTGGCTTTTCGAATGCGTCGATCGAGGCATAGACATCCTCTTTCTCGTCGTCGGAGGCGCGTTTGGCGCGCGGCAGCGAAACAACATTCTCGGACTTGGCCGGGGCATCTTTTGCAGCACGTCCGGCGGTATAGGGATCAAACGGAGGACGCTCGTTGCCGGTGCGACGACCAAGCACATTCCGCAGCTGGAAGAAGATCACCACAGCGGCGATGAGGAAAAAAATCGTGCCAAAGTCGAAAAATTCCATGTCTTCCGCCAAGGACCCTTGTTTCCGGCCGTCCGCCAAGCAGGCTTCAATTCCTGCATATAGACCGCACGATGCGATCATTCAAATCAGGGCCTGAATACCTATTTAACATGTAATAAGCCAGCGGCATGGCATTTGCCCGCCCTAACAAGGTTTTGAAGACCCCGACATGAGATTTCCGCTCATCCCGCTTTTCGTCCTGGCGCTTCCGTTCATCGAGATCGCGGGTTTCGTCATCGTCGGCAAGCAGATCGGTGTTCTGGCGACGCTGGGCCTCGTGGTCGCGGCAGCAGTGCTCGGCATGATCCTGCTTCGCGTCCAGGGGTTCGGCGTCATGACGAGAATCCGCAAGGAACTCGACGCGGGACGCGATCCGGGTCGTGAACTCGCAAATGGCGTCATGATCATACTGGCCGGAGTTCTTTTGCTCATTCCCGGCTTTTTCACCGACATTATCGGACTGCTGCTTTTTCTGCCGCCGGTTCGCACGCTGGCCTGGGGGTTTCTCAGCAAGCGCATGGTGTTTTCGAGCGCCGGTTTCAGCGGTTTCAACGGCACCACCCGCCAGCGGGGAACGACCATCGATCTCGATGCCGATGAATATAGCCATGACCCAAAGGCGCGGCCCCGCACCGATTCGCCCTGGAGCCAGATCGACAAGGACTGAGCTGGGAGGCCGGCGCCCCCCGGCTTGGCTCGATCGGACGCTGTCTGGCCCAACCTTGTCTTGCCGAACCCACCATGCTAGCCAACGCCCGATTTAAAAACCGGGCCGGATAACGGCTCCACGACATGAGGACTCGGGCTCCATGGCCAATGAAGACAATGCGGCAGCAGCCGGCGCGAACGGAAACGGCGGAGCCAAGCAGTCGCTGAGCGTGCTCGCGCAGTATGTGAAGGATCTCTCCTTCGAAAGCCCCGGCGCGCCGAATTCCCTGCGCGGCCGCGACAAGGCCCCGGGCATCGCCATCAATGTCAACGTCAACGCCAATCCGCTCTCGGACAAGGAATTCGACGTCAACCTGACGCTGACGGCCAAGGCTTCCTTCGAAAAGGACGTGCTCTTCAACGTCGAGCTGGTCTATGGCGGCGTCTTCCGGATCGAAGGCTTCCCACAGGAGCACATGCTGCCGCTGCTCTTCATCGAGTGCCCGCGGCTGCTCTTCCCGTTCGCGCGCCAGATCATCGCAGAGGCGACCCGCAACGGCGGCTTCCCTCCGCTGATGCTTGATCCCATCGACTTTGCGCAGATGTTCCAGCAGAAGCTGGCTGAAGATCAGGCAAAGGCCAAGGTTCAGGTCAGCTAATGATCAGCGCTCGGCGACGGAGCCGAGTGCTTCCCGGTTCTCTAGCACCGGTCCGGGCTGATCCAGCTTCAGCCACAAGGCTTTTTCGCCGAGCTCCCTGACGAGCCCGGCGTGCGCGGATATTTCCAGCTCTGTAAGCCGGGGCGTCAGCGGAACAGGCCGCTGGCGCACGGTGATCTGAATGATCGATGTCTCGACCACCGTCGTCGTTGAGACGACCGTTTCCAGACCCAGCGCAGCCTGCTTGCCGCCGATCAGCTCAATATAGACTTCAGCCAGCAACTCCGAATCAAGCAGCGCGCCGTGCTTGGTGCGCCGGCTGTTGTCGATGCCATAGCGCCGGCAGAGCGCATCGAGCGAGTTCGGCCCCATCGGGTGACGGCGCTTGGCGATCGCAAGCGTGTCGATCACGCGGGCCCGATCGACTTCCGGGTGCCCGAGCCTGCCGAATTCGGCGTTGATGAAGGCAATGTCGAAGCCGGCATTGTGCGCCACCAGATGGGCGCCATCGATGAACTCCAGGAACTCGTCGACAACTTCGGGGAATGTGGGCTTGCCGACGAGGTCCGCCGCGCTGATCCCATGGACGGCTTGTGCCTCGGGATTTATCGCCCGGTTCTGCGGATTGATGTACTTGTGGAAGGTCCTGCCCGTCGGAAAACGATTGACGAGTTCGATCCCGCCCAGCTCGATGACACGGTCATCGCGCGAGTCCAGTCCGGTCGTTTCCGTATCGAAGACGATTTCCCGCATCGAATCAAAGTCTCGTTGATCGACAAGCATGCAGGTGCCCGCCGCATGTCGCAAGGCAGCTTTGGTTTTCTGCCGGGGAGAAGGTGGATCAGCGACTTTCGCTTACAGCGTCCATCACACGCCTCGGCCGTTTGCCGGTGAGCTTTTCGATGATGTCGGCCACGGCCACGCGGACCGATTCCATGCCGTGGCTCGTGTCGATGACAAAATCGGCGAGCGCGCGTTTCTCTGCGTCCGGCACCTGCTTGCCGAGGATTTTCTGGAATTTTTCTTCCGTCATGCCCGGTCGGGCAAGCACACGCTCGCGCTGGACTTCGTAGGGCGCGCTAACGACCACCACCAGATCGACCCTGTCGCGGCCATCCGTTTCATAGAGGAGGGGTATGTCGAGGACCGCCAACGGCGCGCCGGCGGCATGGTGGGGCTTGAGATAGGCTGTTGCATCCGCCCGGATGAGCGGATGAACGATCTCTTCCAGGCGTCTCAGGGCTACGGCATCCCCTAAGACTTTTTCGGCAAGTTTGGATCGGTCGACTATGCCATCCCTGGTCGTTCCCGGAAAAGCCGCTTCGACGAGAGGCGCGGCCTTGCCGCGATACAGCCGATGAACAGCTTCGTCAGAATCGTGGACCGGTACGCCATATTCGGAGAAAATCTTGGCGGTCGTCGACTTCCCCATGCCAATGGAGCCGGTCAGACCCAGCAGGATCATTTCTTTGCTGCCGAAACCGTTTCGGACATCTCCGCGACGATCATGTCCCGCAACTCCCGCGTTACCTCAGGCCGCCTGCCGAACCATCGCTCGAAGCCGGGCACAGCCTGATGCAGCAGCATGCCAAGTCCGTCGACGGTCCTCAGCCCCTGCTTGCGGGCAGCGGCCAATAGCGGCGTTTCGAGCGGAACGTACACAATGTCTGTAACGATGACGTGCCGCGGAAGAAGGGACGGATCGGCTGGCAGCGCATCCGCCCCGCCCTTTCCCGCCATCCCGAGCGAGGTCGTATTGACCACCAACCCGGCATCGGAAAGCAGTTCGCCTGTCTCCGAAGTCCCATGCGCCGATACGCCCGCGCCAAACCTATCAGACAGTTCTTGCGCCCGAGTGATCGTCCGGTTGACGATCCTAATGTCCTTGAACCCGCGTTCCTTCAGCGCCTGTATGACCGCCCGGCTTGCGCCGCCTGCTCCAAGCACGACCGCAGGTCCGGCTCTGGTCCAGTCAGGAGCGTATTCGTCCAGGTTTGCGGCAAAGCCCAAAGCGTCCGTGTTTCCGCCGACGAGACTTCCGTCTTCGAACCACAGCGTGTTTACGGCGCCGATCAGTTCGGCGGCTTCGTCACGGCGCGACACCGCCTGAAAAGCCGCTTCCTTGTGCGGAATCGTGACATTGCCACCCGCAAACCCATCCGCCTGCAGCCTCGCGACGAACCGACCAAGGTCTGCCGGGGCAACCTCGATTGCTTCATAAGTACCGGCGATGCAGTATTTTTTCAGCCAATGGCCGTGGATCATCGGCGAGCGCGAGTGCGCGATCGGATAGCCGCAGATAAAGGCTCTTCTCGTTTCAGCCATCGATGGCTCCGAGTTTTCGCAATTCCGCAAGCATGGGCATGAGCGGAAGTCCGACGATGGTGAAATGGTCGCCCTCGATTTTTTCGAAGAGCTGAATGCCTTCGCCCTCGATCTGGTAGGCGCCGACCGAATTCAGGGCTACCGGCCCGACCCGCGCCAGATGTCGGCCGATGAAGGCAGGCTCGAGTTTCCTCATGGTCAAGTTTGCTACGCCAGCATGTCGCCAGAACGCCGCGCCATTGCGCGCCAGGACGGCGGCGCTGTTCAGTTGATGCGTCTGCCCGGAAAGCTTGAGAAGGTGCCGCCTTGCATTCTCCATATCCACGGGTTTGTGAAAGAGTTCGTCGCCGAGGGACAGCGTCTGATCGCACCCGAGTACGAGCCGTCCGGGAAATCTTTCGCTGACATCGACCGCCTTGGCCTCGGCCAGCACGAGCGCGACATCTTCCGGGGACACCCGGCTGCCCTGAAGCGTCGCCTCGACGGCGCGTTCATCGATATCGGCCGGCACCACTTCCAGGGCGACGCCGGCGGCTTCGAGCATCGCCCGCCGAAACCGGCTGCCGGATGCAAGAATGATCGTTTCAGCCATATCGGGATACCTCGCCCTCGCGTGATCGACAGGCGTATAGCACGGCCCGCGGAGACGTCACCGTCCCTTTGGGCGAATCGCCAGGATCGCCGCGGCCGTCTCCTCGATCGACCGGCGGCTGACGTCAATCACCGGCCAGCCATGTCGCGTGAATATCTGACGCGCATAGGCCAGTTCTTCCGAGATCTCGGCCCGGCTTGCATAGGCCTGCGCGTCGAATCCGGACATGGCTCCAAGCGAACGGTTCTCCCGGACCTGGGAAATTCGGTCTGCCGTGGCCAGAAGCCCGACGATCAGGGGTCCTTTCGCCTGAACCAGGCTCACGGGTATCGGCATCCCCAGCACAATGGGGATGTTGGCCGTCTTGATCCCCCTGTTGGCCAGATAGATCGATGTCGGCGTCTTAGACGTGCGCGAGACTCCAACCAGCACGATATCCGCCTGCTCGGCATCCTCGATCAGCTGCCCGTCATCGTGCTCCATCGTGAAGTTCAGCGCATCGATACGCCTGAAATAGTCGGCGTCCAGTATGTGCTGCGCGCCGACCCTGCGGCCCGTCGGTGTTCCCAGGTAAGACTGGAACACGGTTAGCACCGGTTCAAGAACGGACACAGCCGGAAGTCCCTGGGAAGCGCAACAGTCGTCGATGAGACGCGCAAGAACGGGATCAACCACTGTATAGAGGACGATCCCGGGCTCCTCCTCGATTTCCTGAAAGACCTTGCGAACCTGCTTTTCCGTACGGATCAGGGGATAGATGTGCTCGATAGCCCTGGCGTTCTTGTATTGCGCCGATGCCGCGCGCCCGGCTGCCAGCAGGGTTTCACCGGTCGCATCGGAGATCAGATGCAGATGGAAGAAATTTTGAGGCTTGTTCACTTCTTCACGGAATTCTTTGCCGGCTGTGGCTTTGTGTGGACGACGTTGGAGAAACAGACGGGGCCGTCCCAAGCGACTGTATCAAATGGCCGGATGTCCACAATCCACCCCTGCGCCAGTGTCGTTCTCCGGACTGGGATGGCATTGGGGACAATTGTGGATCGCACTATTTTCAATTTTCCAAGCACAAGGCACCGCACCGATAAGTCGCGACAAATCCACGCGGATTCGGCATGATCCCCAGACTTGTCCTTTTCCGGCGATGTTTCGTCCTTTATGAGGGAACCCGCCTTTCCTGGGGCCGCTGGGGACAAGTCGAGACCATCGATTCCCACAGAGTCTAAGAATCAGAAACAAGAAAGAATCTCAATTTTGGTTTTAGACGGAAGGTCTGGACAGAGAGCGATCCTCGACGTGTTGCGAGGGGACTGCGTCTTTCCTCCACCCATCTGGATGATGCGACAGGCAGGTCGCTATCTCCCTGAGTACCGCGAGACCCGCAAACGCGCCGGAAGCTTCCTCGACCTTTGCTACAACCCGGATCTTGCGGTCGAGGTGACCTTGCAGCCCATCCGCCGTTTTGGCTTTGACGCGGCGATTGTCTTTTCCGACATCCTGGTCGTACCGCACGCACTGGGCCGCGATCTGCGTTTCGAGGAAGGTCGTGGGCCTTTGATGAATCCGATCAAGCCTGATGAGGTCGACCGGCTTGATGGCGAGATGTTTCACGTGAATCTGTCCGCCACCTACGAAACAATCCGCCGGCTTCGTGCGGAACTGCCGACCGAAACCGCCTTGATCGGCTTTTGCGGAGCACCTTTCACCGTCGCGAGCTACATGATTGCCGGGCATGGAACGCCGGACCAGGCTCCGGCCCGGTTGTTCGGCTACCGTCATCCACAGGCGATGACGAAGCTATTGAATTTGCTGGCAGACTTCTCGGCGGCCTATCTTATCCGGCAGATTGAGGCAGGCGCCGATGTCGTCCAGATATTCGACAGTTGGTCCGGTGTGCTCGACGAGGCAAGTTTCGAAGACTATTGCGTCGCTCCGGTTGCCCGAATGGTCAAGACGGTTCACGCGGCCTGCCCGGGAGTGCCGATCATTGGTTTTCCTCGTGGCGCCGGCAGCCGCTACCGCGACTACCGCGGCAAGACAGGGGTGACAGGCCTGGCTCTGGATTGGACCGTTCCCTTGTCGCAAGCTCGAGAACTTCAAGCCGGTGGGGCTGTTCAGGGTAATCTCGATCCTCAACGTCTCGTGGCAGGCGGTAAGGCGCTGGAGGATGGCGTTGATGCCATTCTCGCGACCCTGGGAGAGGGTCCGCTTATATTCAATCTTGGGCACGGCGTGACGCCTGATACCCCACTTCTTCATGTGGAACAGATGGTTGCGGCTGTCCGGAAAGCAGGTCGATCATGAATTCGCCGGCCAGTCGCGCCGTCACCGCACTTGTCGTTTTTTCCATACTGGCGTTGGCGGTTTTCCTGTTCTGGCCCGAGCAGCTCTATCTTTGGGCAAAGGCGATCCATGTGATCGCCGTGATCGCCTGGATGGCCGGGATGCTCTATCTGCCCCGGTTGTTCGTCTATCATGCCGATGTTCCGGTCGGCTCGCCGCAATCCGAGACGTTCAAGGTGATGGAGAGGCGTCTTCTCCGCGCGATCATCAATCCGGCTATGGTTGTGACTTGGGTTTTTGGACTTTGGCTTGCTTGGCGGGGCTTTGATTTTTCGGGTGGTTGGCTGCATGCCAAAATAGGACTCGTGGTTCTTCTATCCGGCGTTCATGGATATTTGTCGGGTGGCGTCCGCCGCTTCGCTGAGGACCGCAATCAAAAATCCTCACGGCACTGGCGCATCGTCAACGAGGTTCCTACCTTGTTGATGATCGCTATTGTGATCCTGGTTGTCGTGAAGCCATTCTAGGAATGGATTCTTTGCTGCTTGCTCTTTGCGGCCTACGCAGCTAGAAAGCGATTCTTCCTTTCTCGTCCTGAGCCGCCTGTCAGCCTTCGGCGTGGCCGCCTAGACGACAATCGCCTTAGCCGATTTATACCTCCCCGTACCGCTCATTCAGAGTCTATCCATGCAGGAAATGAAACTCGCAGAATTCAAGAACAAGAAGCCGCCGGAGCTGATCGCTTACGCCGAATCGCTCGAGGTGGAGAACGCCAGCGTCATGCGCAAGCAGGAGCTGATGTTCGCGATCCTCAAGAAGCTGGCCGCCCAGGATGTCGAGATCATCGGCGACGGTGTGGTCGAAGTGCTGCAGGATGGGTTCGGCTTCCTTCGCTCCGCCAACGCAAACTATTTGCCAGGCCCGGACGATATCTATATCTCGCCGTCCCAGATCCGCCGCTTCTCGCTGAAGACCGGCGATACGGTCGAAGGCCCGATTCGGAGCCCGAAGGAAGGCGAGCGCTACTTCGCCCTCCTCAAGGTCAATACGATCAATTTCGACGATCCCGAGAAGATCCGGCACAAGATTCATTTCGATAACCTGACGCCGCTCTATCCGACCGAGCGGCTGCGCATGGAAATCGACAACTCGACAAGCAAGGACATCTCGCCGCGAGTCATCGATCTCGTCGCGCCGATCGGCAAGGGCCAGCGCGCGTTGATCAACGCCCAGCCGCGCACCGGTAAAACGGTGCTGATGCAGAACATCGCGCACTCGATTACGGCCAATCATCCGGAGTGCTATCTGATCGTTCTCCTGATCGATGAGCGTCCCGAAGAAGTCACCGACATGCAGCGGTCGGTGAAGGGCGAGGTAATCTCCTCGACCTTCGACGAGCCGGCCGTGCGTCACGTCCAGGTCGCCGAAATGGTGATCGAAAAGGCGAAGCGCCTCGTCGAGCATGGCCGCGACGTCGTCATCCTGCTGGATTCGATCACGCGCCTTGGCCGTGCCTACAACACAGTTGTGCCATCCTCCGGCAAGGTTCTGACCGGCGGCGTCGACGCAAACGCTCTTCAACGCCCAAAGCGCTTCTTTGGTGCGGCACGCAACATCGAAGAGGGCGGATCGCTTACTATCATCGCGACCGCACTGATCGATACCGGTAGCCGCATGGACGAAGTGATCTTCGAAGAGTTCAAGGGCACCGGTAACTGCGAAATTCAGCTCGACCGCAAGGTGGCAGACAAGCGCATTTACCCAGCGATGGACATTCTCAAGTCGGGCACGCGCAAGGAAGACTTGCTGGTTCCCAAGGCAGACCTGCAGAAGATTTTTGTGTTGCGCAGGATCCTGGCGCCGATGGGTACGACGGACGCGATCGAGTTCCTCATCGACAAGCTCAAGCAGACCAAGACGAATGCGGACTTCTTCGACTCAATGAATACCTGAGCCACTTCAAGCTTCGGTATGGATTCGGTAACGGAACGATCCCAAGTTTCTCGTTCAGATTTCTGAGATGGTGGTTTCGCCCGACACGATTGTGGCTCTCTCGAGTGGGCGGCTGCCGGCTGGTATCGCTGTATTGAGGGTGTCTGGCCCAAGGACTCGATTCGTAATCGAAACGATCGTTGGTCGGATCCCGCAGGCGCGGTCGGCGACTTTCGCTCGGTTCCGGAATTCAATCAACCAAACGATCGATTCGGGTCTGTTACTATTTTTTCCGAGTCCCCATAGCTTCACAGGCGAGGATAGCGCGGAGTTCCATGTTCATGGTGGGAAAGCTGTCGTTGCTTCGCTTTTAAATGAACTTGTAGGTATCGCCGGAGTTCGGGCGGCCGAGGCGGGCGAGTTTACCCGACGCGCGTTCCTCAACGGCAAAGTCGACCTGCTGGAGACGGAAGCCCTGGCCGATCTGATCGCTGCCGAAACCGAGGCACAGAGACGCCTGGCTCTTCTGAATGCGCAAGGCGGCGGATCCCAGACTTATATGCATTGGCGGAATCGGCTGGTGCGAGCCCGTGCGATGATCGAAGCTGAACTCGATTTCGCTGACGAATCCGATGTCGCTGACTGCCTTGGCGAATCCGTTTGGCTGGATGTCGCTGATTTACTTCAGGAAATCCGCGTCCATGTCCGGGGCTACCATCGTGCCGAAGTTGTTCGCGATGGCTTCGATGTCGTCATTGTGGGCGCCCCTAACGCCGGCAAATCGAGCCTGCTGAACGCGTTGGCAAAGCGTGACGTGGCCATTGTGTCAGACGAACCGGGTACGACGCGAGATTTGGTGGAAATTTCGCTGGATTTGGGCGGGGTGAAGGTACGGCTCACTGATACTGCCGGAATCCGGGAAGGAGCAGGAAAAGTCGAGGCTATCGGCATAAGTCGCGCCAAGGAGCGGGCTTCGGTGGCCGACCTGGTGCTCTATCTGCTCGATCCGACCGGCGATGCCGTGTCCGTTCCAGACGTTGAAGAAGCAAAACTCGTCCGTGTGGGGACAAAATGTGATCTTTTGCCGCCTGCGCATGACGTACACTTGGCGGTGTCCTCGGTTTCTCATGAAGGCCTATCGGAACTGTTGTCGATGCTGGAGTCTCGTGCTGTAGAGGTTGTTGGGAATATCGGGGATATTCTCCCGTTTCGGCTGCGGCATGTAAGGCTGCTCGAGGAGACCGCAAGCTGCCTTGAGACTGCGCTGCAGCCCGCCAAGGACCTGGAACTCCGGGCAGACGATCTTCGCGCGGCAAGCGATCGTCTCGGCAGGATTTCAGGAGCAGTGGACGTCGAGGATTTGCTCGATGTCATCTTTTCGCAGTTTTGCATCGGCAAATGATTGCAAAGTGATTCACGTGAAACACCCTGGCTGGTGTGAAACCCGCATGGTTTCAAACACTTGACACGGTATCGCAGTGGGACGCATGTGTCGCCCAGCTCCGGAGTTGGCGAGATGATTGGGAACTACGACGTTGTTGTTGTTGGCGGTGGCCATGCCGGCTGCGAAGCGGCCAGCGCCGCCGCTCGGGCAGGCGCCAACACCGCGCTGATAACGCTGCGGGCCGACAGGATCGGAACAATGTCCTGCAATCCGGCGATCGGCGGGCTGGGCAAGGGCCATCTTGTCCGGGAAGTCGATGCCCTTGATGGTTTGATGGGGCGCGCGGCAGACGCCGCGGGTATTCAATTTCGCCTGCTTAATCGACGCAAGGGTCCGGCCGTGCGAGGGCCGAGGACGCAAGCTGACAGGAAGCTCTATGCGGAGGCCATTCAGCGCCTGATCTCGGAGCAGCAGAGACTTGACGTCATCGAGGCCGAGGTCATGGACCTTGAAGTCGGTGAAACGGGCATTTCCGCAGTTATCTTGGCCGATGGACAACGAATTGCCTGCGGCTCCGTTGTGCTGACCACGGGAACGTTCCTGCGCGGTTTGATCCACATTGGGGAGAAGAAGATCGTCGCGGGTCGGGTGGACGAGAAAGCGTCGTTTGGATTGTCCGAGACGCTCAAGCGCGCCGGTTTGGCTTTGGGCCGCCTGAAGACTGGCACGCCACCGCGCCTGGACGGTCGCACGATCGATTGGGCCGGGCTGGAAATGCAGTCCGCTGACGAGGACCCCGTCCAGTTCTCTCTGTTGACGGACCGAATTATGAACCCGCAGATTCAATGCGGTATCACGCGGACAACGCCGGCGACGCATCAATTGGTGCGGGCCAATCTGGGTCGTTCGGCGATGTATTCCGGTTCCATTGAGGGTGTTGGGCCGAGATACTGCCCGTCGATCGAGGACAAGATCGTAAAATTCGGCGATCGGGAAGGGCATCAGATCTTTCTGGAGCCCGAAGGCCTGGACGACCCTACCGTCTATCCCAATGGAATTTCGACCTCGCTCGCCGAAGAGGTCCAGCTTGAGTTGTTAACCACGATTCCGGGCCTGGAGCGCGCCACTATGCTTCAGCCCGGCTATGCGATTGAGTACGATCACGTTGACCCAAGAGAGTTGGAAACGACTTTGGAAACAAGGAGGCTGAGGGGCCTTTTCCTTGCCGGGCAGATCAATGGAACAACGGGGTATGAAGAAGCGGCCGCCCAGGGCGTCGTTGCAGGCATTAATGCCGCGGCGAGGGCCGGTGGTGGAAAGCCGTTCATTCTAAGCCGAACCGAAGCCTACATTGGGGTCATGATCGATGATTTGACGACTCGAGGGATAACCGAGCCGTACAGGATGTTCACATCAAGGGCCGAGTTCAGGCTCTCGCTGCGCGCGGACAATGCAGACGAGCGCTTGACGCCGTTGGCGATGGAGCTCGGGCTGGTATCCAACGAGCGAGTTGTGCGGTTTAGCGAGATGGCGAGCAAGCTTGATGCTGCACGTAAGCTTGCTTCTGAGTTGGTCGTCAGCCCGACGGAAGGACGAAAGCGGGGACTGGATTTGAATCTGGACGGGGTAAAGCGGTCCGCCTACGATCTCCTTGCTGTGAAGGAGCAGACTGTTTCGTCGCTTGCGAGGGTATGGCCGGAGTTGGCGTCAATTGACTGCAAAACAGCGGAACGCCTTGAAACAGAAGCGAAATATGCGGTTTACCTGGAGCGGCAGGCTGTTGACGCCGCCGAGGTTCGCCGTGAAGAGCAGCGATTGATTCCCGACGATGTTGATTTCTCAGAAGTACCTGGCCTTTCAAACGAGATAAGGCAGAAATTGAAAGCGCGTAATCCCCGGTCTCTTGCCGAGGCGCAGCGAATCGACGGGATGACGCCTGCTGCGCTCTCCATTGTGATTTCCCATGTGAGGCAGATCGAGCGCCTCGCGAAAGGTGCCGCTTGAGGCAAGACGACTACGAACGGCTACTTGACGTCGCAGGGCCCGTTTCACGTGAAACATTCAGAGACCTCCAGGCCTTTGAAGCGATGTTCATGACATGGGCCCAACGGGTCAATCTGGTCGCGCCGTCCACGCTAAAGGATGTGTGGCATCGCCATATTCTTGACAGCGCTCAACTTTTTCCCCTCGCTCCAACGACCTTGAAGTGGCTTGATCTGGGATCTGGCGGAGGGTTCCCAGGTCTTGTCCTTGCTTTTCTGTTGCGGGAACGAGGCGGACGAATCGATCTCGTGGACAGCAACCATAAAAAGGCAGGGTTCTTGCAGGCGGCCATTGGGCAGTTTTCCCTTCCCGCTAAAGTTCACGCGGAGAGAATTGACAAAATCGGGTCGCTTGACGGTACAGAAATCGTAACGGCTCGTGCGCTGGCTCCTCTCAACGAGCTTTTAGGCCTGACTTTTCCCTGGCTTTCGCAAACCGCAAGAGGCCTTTTTCATAAAGGTCGGGATTATCGTCAGGAAGTGGAAGAAAGCATTCCCGCGTGGCGGTTCGATCTGATAGAACATCAGAGCAAGATCGACGACGACAGCGTCATTCTCGAAATAGGGAACCTGACGCGCCGGAGTGCGGTTTAGCTGAACGCTAAAATCATCGGAAATGCATAGGGTTACAATGAAACCCGGACCTCGTATCATAACATTGGCCAATCAGAAGGGCGGTGTCGGTAAGACCACCACCGCCATAAACCTCGCTACCGCGCTTGCGGCGATCGGTGAGCGAGTCCTGATCGTCGATCTCGACCCACAAGGGAATGCGTCGACAGGCCTGGGCATCAATCGTCGGGAACGTACCGTTTCGTCCTACGATGTGCTGACGGGTGAGCTACGGTTGGAAGAAGCCGCCATGGAAACAGCCGTTCCCGGCCTCTCCATCGTGCCATCCACCCTTGATCTGCTCGGTATCGAGATGGAGATTGCCGGCGCCCCTGATCGTGTGCTGCGACTGCGCAATGCGGTTCTGGATTCCTCGCTGAGGAACGCGCCTTACACCTACATCCTGATCGACTGCCCTCCGTCGCTTAATCTTCTTACTTTGAATTCCATGGCTGCAGCAGACTCGGTACTTGTCCCGCTACAGTGCGAATTCTTTGCACTCGAAGGCTTGAGCCAACTCCTTGAAACTGTTGAGCAAATTCGGAATTCTATCAACCCGGACCTGACGATCCAAGGTATTGTTTTGACGATGTTCGACGGGCGCAACAGCTTTGCTCGCCAAGTCGTCGAGGACGTGCGCGAGCATATGGGCGACAAGGTCTACGAGACCGTTATTCCCCGTAACGTGCGGGTGTCCGAAGCGCCATCCTACGGCAAGCCGGCCATCCTTTACGATCTCAGGTGCTCAGGCAGCCAAGCCTACCTTCAGCTCGCTTCCGAGGTCATTCGCCGCGAGCGGCAACTGCGCGCTGCTTAAGCCTCGATTCGGACTCGAAACAAACCGGATTCATGATGAACGACGAACAATCCAAGAAAAGACTCGGGCGGGGACTTGCCGCGCTCATCGGAGAAATGGACCGGCCAGCAGCCAGGGAGACCACTCAGGCGCCTTCTGTTACCGCGCCCGCAGCGGACGGCCGAGTGCCGATCGAATTCGTCTCGCCGAACCCCAAAAATCCGCGTCGGTCCTTTGCAGAACCGGATTTGAGCGATCTCGCCCAGTCCATTCGCGAGCATGGCATCGTGCAGCCGGTGCTGGTCCGCCGGAAAGCAGATGGCAAGTATGAAATCATTGCCGGCGAGCGCCGCTGGCGCGCTGCACAGAAAGCCGGGCTGACCGAAATTCCTGTCCTGGTCCGCGATGTGGACGACCGCACAGCGCTCGAACTTGCCATCATCGAGAATGTCCAGCGCGCCGACCTGAACCCTGTCGAAGAGGCGCTGGGGTACCAGCAGCTGATCGACGATCATAGCTATACGCAAGCGGATCTTGGCAACGTGATCGGCAAAAGCCGAAGCCATGTCGCCAACACGCTCCGGCTGCTCAAGCTGCCGGAGTCGATCCGTGATCTTCTCGTCAACGGCTCGTTGTCCGCAGGGCATGCGCGTACGCTGGTGACGGCTGACGATCCGTCTTCGCTCGCGCGACGTATCGTCGACGGCGGGCTGTCGGTTCGACAGGCCGAGGCCCTCGCCCAGCAGCCCCAGGGCGCTCCCAAGCCGCGGCAGGCTGTTACCCCGCAGGAGAAAGACCCCGATACGCTGGCGCTCGAGAAGCTTTTGTCCGACGTTACTGGTCTCTCTGTAGCTATTGCGCACAAGGACAAGGGCGGCGAGGTGCGGATTGGCTACCGGACGCTGGATCAGCTCGACGATATTTGTCGCCGTTTGCAGCAGTAAGTTAGCCGGCTATTCATTACCTGAATCGCGACGCCTCGACCGCCATCGCCAACAATGCATGGCGGGTGATTTCCGTCGCAAGGGCCGGCTGACGGCGTGTCGCAAAGATGGCGGCTTGTAGCCGGGCCAGGCCTCGCTGCAACGCTTCCGGAGACCATCTCTCGAGCGCGCGCTCGACGAGCTTGCGCCGAGCAAAAAAGACCGGTGGTTTCGCTGCGGCGACGACAGCGGCTGCATTGCGGCCACCAGTCATCGACGACCGCATAAGCTGAAGCGCCTGCAATTGGCGGAGCGCGCCGGCCAGGATGGGATAAACCTGCCCTGCACCAAGAGCGTGGCGGGTAAAGGCAACGTCGAAATCGGCGACTTTTCCTTCCAGAACAGCATCGACCGCGTCGTCTACCGATGTTCCTGAAACATCGCCGGTGAGGGCAAGAACGTCCTCGATCTGAATTTGCGCTTGGCCATAAGCATAAAGGGCGAGCTTTGCGATCTCTGCCCGGGTCGCAAGCCGGTCTCCGCCGAGATTGTTGCGAAGCGCCGCGCGCGCTTCCATTGTTATGCCGACACCGGACTTCCCGAGCTCGTCGTCGATCACTTGGTCGATGGCGCGACCTTCATCGACATAGCAGGGAAGAGCCATGCCGATGGCACTTCCTTCCACGACAGTTCGCAGGGCGGCGCCCTTCTTGAGTTCACCGGCCTCGATCAGAATCACGGCATCGCGCGGCGGGTTGAGCGACAATGTCTTCACGTCGTCGGCGAGGGCTTTCTGAGCACCGGCATTGCGCACCCAAAGCAGACGCCTGTCGGAGAACATCGGCACTGTGCCCGCTTCGTCAAGAAGGCGGCCTTGCTCGGCCTCGCTGGCTTCCAGCCTGACGACGGAAAACGGGTCCTCCAGTGGAAGTCCGGTTTGACCGGCGAAAGCCATGGCCCTTTCGGAGACAAGCCCGCGATCCGGCCCATAAAGGAGTACGATCGCGACCGCTTCTGCCGGACGCCGGAGCCAGGCGTCGACCTCATGTGCTTTCTTCTGAGCCATCGCCTGCACAGCTATCATGTTCCGCGGGAAGTCGGAAGAATTGCTCGCTGATCACGCAGACCAATCCGGTGGATTTGGAATGCCAGCGCCTCGCATCCCTTGACGATCTGAGGTCTTCCACGGTGAACTATTGCCACAACGGCGCATGGCAGATCGATGGCGTTCCAGTATCCGGATTTTGGCCTGACGGCAGAACAGCGGCGCTTCGCGGTGCGCGGCCATTATTATGAATTTCCGGGCATGGATGGCGAGCGCGGCGAAATCTGGTGCTACACCGACCGGACCTCTTACCGGCACGGCGAAACCGTGACGTTCCATGTCAGCGGCACCTCACGGTCTTTTTCATTGCGGATTGATCGCGACGGGGCGACCGAAACGAATGTCCTGACGAAGAACAATCTCGATTGCCGCTGGCAGGATACGCCTGACCAATGCTCGGTCGATGGCTGCGGCTGGCAGCCAACCTTCGAAATCGCCATCGACGACAGCTGGCCGTCCGGGGCGTATCGCGCGACCTTGACCGCGCAAGGCCGCGACGGATCGGAAATCTCCTGCAGCCATCTTTTCATCGTTGCCCCGCGTGAAAGTCTGAAGTCAGGACGCATCCTGCAGGTTGCGGCGACCGGAACATGGCTTGCCTACAATACGTGGGGTGGTTCGAATGCCTATCAGGGCATCACCGGGCCAAACCGCGATCAGTATGCTACGGCCGTTTCGACGCAACGTCCCTGGTGTCGCGGCTTCGTCACTCTTCCGGCGGGTGCGCCGCGTGTCCCGATCGAGATAAGCCTGCCGCCGAAAACCGTCCCTCGCTACCCGCACATGGAATGGGCTTTCGCGACGGGACATTCGAAAAAATATGCCTCGGCGGGATGGGCGAGCTACGACAGCCACTTTTTTCGATGGGCGGAACGGGCCGGTTACGAGGTCGACCTCTGCTCCCAGCACGACCTTCACTTCAGGCCGGATATTCTGGCAGGCTACGACTGCGCGGTCTTCGTCGGGCATGACGAATACTGGACCTGGGAAATGCGCGATGCGGTGGACAATTATGTCGACGCCGGCGGACACGCCGCACGTTTCGCCGGTAACTTCATGTGGCAGACTCGTCTGGAGGACGAAGGCCGGCGACAGGTCTGCTTCAAGTACCGCGCACGTTCCGAGGATCCGGTCTATCAAGCTGGCAATGTCACGCGAGCCACGAACTCGTGGGAGGCTCCGGAGATCGGCCGACCCGGCGCACTTACCTTCGGCCTGAACGCGACCAGAGGCGTCTATGCTGGCTGGGGTGGTTGCGCGCCACGCGGGGCAAGGGGCTTTCCGGTCTATCGCCCCGAGCATTGGGCCTTCAGCGGAACCGGCATCTATTATGGTGACCTGCTTGGCGCCGACAGCCATGTTTTTGGCTATGAGGTTGACGGTCTCGACTATGAGATCAGAGGCGGATTGCCCTTTCCGACCGAGGGAAGCGGCGCGCCCGATGGACTGGAGGTCCTGGCGCTCGGGCTCGCAAGCCAGGTGGAGGAAAGCGCCGACATGGCGGCTGAAGATCAGTTCCTCAGCGATGAAGACGGCCGCTTTACCGCAGAGACGCTGTTCGGTGAGGCAAGCGACGAAAATCTGGAAAAGGTGAAACGCGGCAACGGCATGATCGTCAACTTTCCACGCGGCAAGGGCGAGGTGTTTCATGCCGGCAGCTGTGAATGGGTCGCTGGCCTGCTGCGTCGGGATCCGATAATCGAGCAGGTGACGGCCAACGTGCTCGATCGCTATCTGCGACCTGGCAAGAGCAAATGAAATCAATGATATTGGTAAGCGATGACTAACGGTCCCCACGTGGCCATTCGGCCCGCCGTAGATACGGATGTCGAGGCGATCCATTCCGCTGTGCTCGCGATTGCGGAGGCCGTTGGGGAGAGTCACAAGGTAAGAAGCACGCCGGAGGACATTCGTCGCTTTGGGTTTGGTCAAGCTCCATCCTTCGCCGTGCTTATCGCGGAAATCGACGGCCGCTTTGCCGGCTGCTGCCTCTACTTCCCAAGCTTTTCTACCTGGTTTGGAGCACCGGGCGCCTATGTCCAGGATTTCTACGTCCGCGACGAATTTCGCGGCCAGGGTATCGGGGAAAGGCTGCTCCGGCGTTTGGCTGCGCTTACCCGCGAAAGCGGCGGCTGCTACATCCGGTTGTCGGTCGACAAGCAAAATCGACGCGCTCAGGCTTTCTATTCGCGGTGCGGCTTGCGACTGAGTGACAGCGAGCAGATACACGCGGCCCGGGGCGAGGATTTCCAAATGCTGGCCGATGCGGACGAACCCGACCAGGTGTCTCGATGAAAGCTTTTTTCGCAGAGGAACAGGACCGTCACGATCCCAAGTCGTTTTTGTCCTCGGGCGCACCCAAACCGAACCCTGAAGTGCCAGAGCGCACCAAGCGGCTGCTGGCTGGGGCCAAGGCGGCCGGCTGCGTTGTCGAGCGCCCGGAGAGCCATGGACTCGGCCCAATCGCTGCCATTCACACTTCGGAATACATTGATTTTCTGAGCGGCATCTATGAACGTTGGCGTCTGATCGAAGGGTCCTCGCCCGAAGTCATTCCGAATATCCACCCGATCGAACGGCACGGAACATATCCCGCGTCTGCTGTCGGGCAGGCCGGCTACCATATGGCGGATACGTCTTGCCCCATTTCGGAATTCACCTGGGAAAGCGCCTGCTGGAGCGCCTGGACGGCAGTTTCGGCGGCGGAGGACGTACAGGCCGGCGCATCGAGCGCCTACGCACTTTGCAGGCCGCCGGGGCACCATGCCTTTGCCGATGTCGCCGGGGGCTTCTGCTTCTTCAACAACTCGGCCATTGCGGCCCAGCGGCTGGTGAAGTCCGGTAGCCGCGTCGCGATTCTGGATGTCGACCTGCACCACGGCAATGGAACACAGGGCATATTCTACCGGCGAAGCGATGTCCTCACCGTATCGATCCACGCCGATCCGCTGCGGTTCTATCCGTTCTTCTGGGGCCACGCCGACGAACGCGGCGAAGGCGCGGGGCTCGGCTCGAACCTTAACCTGCCACTCGAGCGCAAGTCGGACGATGCGCAGTTCCTCGCGGCACTGTCAGCAGCTTGTCGCCGCGTCGAGACGTTTGCTCCCGATGCACTGGTGGTCGCATTGGGTCTTGATGCATTCGAGGGCGACCCGTTTGGAGGCCTTTCAGTGACGACGGATGGTTTCGCCAGAATAGGCGAGGCCATTGCGACGCTGCGGCTGCCGACAGTTGTTGTCCAGGAGGGCGGCTATATTTGTGACGCGCTTTCAGACAATCTGGCCTCGTTTATTGGTGGCTTTTCGGAAAAGCATAGTATTTAGCCGATCTGCAACTACTGGACCGCACAGGGTCAAGTGTTGCAAACTGGTAAGACCAGCAGCGGAGAGGCTTTTTGACCCGGCTGGTGGGAGAGGATGAAGGCATGGACGCAGCGACCACAAGCCAGGTGGCCAAACCGCCGTTCGATCAGAGTCGCCTCGACAGGTTGATGGACGAGGCGGATTTCGATTTCCTCATCGCGACTTCCAAGCACAACGTCCAATACCTGCTTGGCGGCTACAAGTTCATCTTCTTCTCGGGCATGGATGCGATAGGACACAGCCGGTATCTGCCCTTGGTCATCTATGAAAAGGGCAGGCCGGATCGCGCCGCCTATATCGGCAACAAAATGGAATCCGGAGAGCACCAGAACAGGCCTTTCTGGACGCCGGAACTGCATACCGCGACATGGGGTTCTCTGGACGCAGCCGCGCTCGCTGCCGAACATCTGACCAAGATCGGTCGAACGGATGCACGCATCGGTATCGAGCCAGCCTTCCTGCCTTCGGATGCCTATATCGCGTTGAGGAAGGCGCTGCCGGAGGCGAAGGTGTTCGACGCGACCTCGACCTTCGAACGGATGCGCGCCCTGAAGACACCGGAAGAACTGGGGAAACTGCGCAAGGCGTCTGACCTGATTACCGAATCCATGCTCGCGACGATAGCGGCGGCCAAGGAGGGATCGACCAAGGCTGACATCATCGAGCATCTGAGGCGCGAAGAAACCAACCGTGGCCTGCATTTCGAATATTGCCTGCTGACGCTCGGCTCTAGCCACAACCGTGCGTCTTCACCGCAAGCCTGGGCAAACGGCGAAGTGCTGTCGATCGATTCCGGCGGAAACAATCAAGGATATATCGGCGATCTCTGTCGCATGGGCATCCTCGGCGAGCCCGATGCCGAGCTTGAAGATCTGCTGCACGAGATCGAGGCTATCCAGCAGGCTGCTTTCTCGAAGATCAAGGCCGGCGCCATGGGCGAGGACATGATCATCGAGGCCGAGGCCACGCTGAAAACGTCTCCGTCAGCCGCCTTCACCGACTTCTTCTGCCATGGCATGGGCCTGATCAGCCATGAGGCGCCGTTCCTGATGACCAACCACCCGGTGGCCTATGAAGGCATCGATGCCGACAAGCCGCTCGAGGCGAACATGGTCATATCGGTCGAGACAACCATGCTTCATCCACGGCGCGGCTTCATAAAGCTCGAGGACACGGTTGCCGTGACCGCCGATGGCTATGAGATGTTCGGCGAGACTGGGCGCGGCTGGAACAGGGGCGGGACTGCGAGCTGAAACCTACAGCCGGTTGCGGCTGAACGGATTCCATCGGACGGTGCCTAGCCGGATTTTTTCGCGGGCGAGCGTCAGCAGTCCCGATGCCGCGATCACGCCAAGGCCAATAAGCGACAGGACGTCCGGCCTTTCGCTGAAGAAGATGGCGCCGAGAACCACTGCCCAGATGATCTGGGAATAATGCGTAGGCGCAAGCTGGTTCGCCGGCGCGAAGCGGGTCGCCCTGAGAATCAGGATATTTCCCGCCGCGGCGAAGATGCCGGCCATGGTCAGGATTGTAGCCTGTTCAGGGGTCGGCAGTGCAAACCCCGTAAAGACCATGGCGACCAGGTTGAAGCCTGCCATGTACAGCATAAGGAAACCCAGCATGGTCGTCCGGGTTTCGTGCGCCGAAAGGGAGCGCATCAGGATCACGCTGGCCGCGGCAAGGAAAGCGATGATCAAAGCCGCAAAGTGACCGAACTGCAGCTCCCGGAAACCGGGGCGCACGACGAGGAGAACGCCGCCGAAGCCGACGATCACCGCAAGCCACCGCCATGGCCCGACATGTTCCTTCAGCACGAAAACGGAAAGCAGCGTCACGAACAGAGGCGCGAGAAAGATGATCGCGTAGACTTCGGCCAGCGGAATGGTCGTGAAGGCGATCACGCTGAGAACGCTGGCGGTCGCACCCGAAATCGCACGGGCCTGCACGCCCCAAGGCCTTTTCATGTGCCAGAAGTGGATCAACTTCTCGTTTTTCGGGGTCGTCAGCGCGATGCAGACAGCAGACACAAGCGTCAGATAAAAGCCGATCTGAAAGACGGTCAGGCCACCGCTGAGGGCCTTTATGGCCGCGTCGCTCCACGAGTAGATAGCGTAGGCCAGCAGCGCCAGCAGGATTCCGTTGTTCACGACGATCTCGGAAGAAGCCGCCAGTATCGGCGGTGATTCCTCGGTCTATATCCCGTGGCTCGCCGCAGGGAAAGCGGCGAGGCGGTGGAACACCCAACGATCGGGGCTAGCGTCCACTATTGCTGGCTGGGATGATCCTGAAGTCCGGCAAGTCACGCAAACCAAGTTCGGGTCCGGCAGGCGAGTAAACGACGAACAACTGCATGGGGCCGGCGCCTGTATTGAGGGTCGAGTGGAAGCGGCTTTCCGGCACATAGATCGTGCATCCCGGGCCGACCTTCTGGGTGATTGGGTTGCCGGCGTCGTCTTCGACCATCTGTTCCCCATGGCCGGAAATCACGAAGATGATCTCTTCCGCGCCGGGATGGTTGTGACGCGAATGACCCTGGCCGGGCGGCAAGTCGACCACGCCGCCTGAGAAGCGGCCGGCGCCGTTTACCTCAGGCGCGACGGTCAGCGACAGCTTTCCCCAGTCGAACCCGAACGCGTCGACGTCCTTGGGGTATACGAAAAACTTGTTGGAAGCGGACATCATGATCCTCCCGATGTGCGTTGAATTCTTACTTGCCCGTGGACAGGGCCTTGAAGCTGGCGGTCTGGTCGCGGATTGCCGCCTCGGCCGGAAGGCGCTCCATCGAGCTCGCGCCATAGAAGCCATGCAGCCCGCTGCAGCGCTCGAGGATGTAGCGCGCATCGTCGGGCATCGAGATGGGACCGCCGTGGCAGAGCAGGATGACGCCCTTGCGCACGGATCGCGCCGCCTCCGCGATCCGGTCGATTTCGCCGACGCAGTCGTCGAGCGATTTCGCGGAAGTCGCGCCGATGGAGCCGCCCGTGGTCACGCCCATGTGGGCAACCACGATATCCGCACCGGCCTGCGTCATCGCTTTCGCTTCGTCAGGGTTGAAGACATAGGGCGTCGTCAAAAGATCAAGCTTATGGGCTTCAGCAATCATATCGACCTCAAGGCCGAAACCCATTCCGGTCTCCTCGAAACTCACGCGCATGCTGCCGTCAAAGAGGCCGACCGTCGGAAAATTCTGGACGCCGGAAAAGCCCATGTCCTTCAGTTCCGCCAGCAACCTCGGCATGATGACGAAGGGATCGGTACCGTTGACCCCTGCCAGAACAGGCGTGTGTTTCACGACTGGCAGGACCTCGTAGGCCATCTCCTTTACGATCTCGTTGGCGTTGCCATAGGCGAGCAGCCCCGCTGCCGATCCGCGGCCGGCCATCCGATAGCGACCGGAATTGTAGATGATGATGAGGTCGATGCCGCCAGCTTCCTCCGCCTTGGCGGAAAGCCCGGTACCGGCGCCGCCGCCGACGATCGGCTGGCCGCTGGCGACCATGGCGCTGAACCGCTCCAGTATCTGCTTGCGTGGAATGGCTGGCATTTCTTCTCCTGTCCACTGAAAGGCTAGAGGTCCCGAATCTCGTTGAATGCCGCCACAGCGGCCTTGGAAAAAGCGGGGTCGTTGATGTGAAGCGGAAGGCGTTGGACACGGCGCGTATCGGTTTGGATGACCGTTGCCTCCAGTGCGTCGAACAAGGCGGCGTCAGCTTCTGGATTCCAGAACGCGCCGCCCTCGATGTCCAAAGCGGACACGCCTTTCTCCGGGATGAGGAAGCGCACCGGCCCCTCGCATGCATTGAGCTTCCTGCCGATCCATACACCCATTGCCCGGCATTCTTCCCCAGTCGTTCGCATCAAAGTGACGTTGGAATTGTGGTTGTAGAGAAGCCGGTGTCGGTATTTCTCCGGAATTGTTTCCGGGGCCCAGAAGTTCACCATGTCGAGTGCCCCGGGTGCGCCAACGTAAGGCAATCCGGTGCGCGCAATCACATCCAGCCGGTCTTCGCCCGCTGGAAGAACTCCACCGAACAGCAGGTCGCAGACTTCAGTCGTGGTGATGTCGAGCACGCCGGCAAGCAAGCCGGAATCGGCGAGCTTTTCCATCGTGCGCCCGCCCGTCCCAGTAGCGTGGAATACCAGGCAGTCGTAGTCGCTCTTGAGTTGCTCGACCATCGCTGTCACGCAGGTTGTCGTGACGCCGAACATGGTCAGGCCGATTGCCGGCTTGCCGCTGGTCTCTTCGTGATGCCGCGTGGCCATCGCAACGATTGCAGCCGCCGCGTTGGCGAGAATTACTCGGCTGATGCGGTTCAGTCCGGCCATGTCGGTGATCGACGGCATCATGATGATGTCCGAAACTCCGACATACGGGGCGACATCGCCCGAGGCGAGGGTCGAGACCATGATCTTGGGCAGGCCGAGCGGCAGTTCGCGCATGCCGGCGGTTACGATCGACGTGCCGCCGCCGCCACCAATGCCGACGACGCCGGCGATGTCTGAACGCGATACGGCGTAGCGGGCGAAAGCATCTGCCATTGCAGCTACAGCCCGACCGCGGTCGCCCGAGTTCAGCGCGTCGGCGACGCCGTCCTTCCCGTGCCGCGCAACCTCGGCTGCGGTAACGTCGGGCTCGATCGTTGGTTGTCTGGTGCCGACGTCGATGATTACAGCCCGTCCACCCGCCGCCTTCACGGCGTCGGCAAGATAGGCAAGTTCCTCGCCTTTGGTGTCGGCTGTTCCGACCACATAGATATTCTTCAAAAACTCGCTCCCGGGTTGATGTCCGCGATGGCATCCCCCCACATTCCAGGCAGCTGGAGTCCCTTGCGTCTTTTTTGAGACACGAGTATCGTATTGATATGCTGATCTCACGTCAATCAGACTCTAACGTCTTGGAAGTCAATCGCGCTACGGCGACGGGCCCGAGGGTGAGGACGGGAAGGCTGATGCTGGAAACGGCAATCAAGCTTATGCAGGCTGGTGCCACGCCGTCCGTCAGCGAGGTAGCCGAGGCCGCGGGTGTGTCTCGCGCGACCGCATATCGGTATTTTCCGAGCCAAGCTGCGCTGGTGAGCGCCGTTGTGGACGAGGCGCTGGGGCCGATCCTGACCTGGAGCACGAAGGACGACGACCCGTTTCGGCGGGTTTCGGAGCTGCTTAGCATCGGGCTGCCGCGGATCGAGGAATTCGAAGCGACGTTCAAGGCTGCGCTGAAGCTGTCTCTCGACCAATGGGCGAGGGGAAGGGCCGGCACGCTCGGAGAAGAGCCGAAGTTCAAGCGAGGGCACCGTGCCGACCTGTTGAAACAGGCCCTGCAGCCCCTTGAGGGCAAGCTTTCGGGAAAAGACATCAATCGGCTAGCGCAGGCGCTCTCACTGGTGTTCGGCGTCGAGACACTGATCGCGCTCAAAGATATTTGGGGGCTGGATAGCCAGGAAATGCAATCTGTGGCTCAATGGGCCAGCCGGGCGCTCATCAGAGCTGCATTCGAAGACGGGGACCGCGCGCGCTAGAATACGACCCAGTTCGGAAATATGATCTGGTTCGACCAGATTAGGTCTTGATGCTTTCGCGTTTTCTGCCCGGGCAGGACGAAACTATCTTGCATTTTTTCGCACGCACCACAGAAACAAATGAAATTGAAGCGTTTTTGCGCGAGATCGCAATTTCGCCGTCGGCGCTGATATCAAGAAAGCGCTTGACGAAACTCCGCTGTTGGTAATACCAGATTAGTTCAGAGACTGGATTGGGAAATCGTGCCTGATCCAGGCCGGAATTGGTCGGGAGGAGACTGACCAAGACCCGCCAGGAATAATAATGCACTGGTCGACGTGCCGCCCGCCGCAAGCGGTCGGGAGATAATGGGAGGAAGTAAACATGCGCAGCAAATTGACCGGCATGCTTGCCGGTATAGCGATGACGCTTGCCAGCGGAACGGCGGCCTATTCGCAGGAACTGACCATCTTCTGGGCAGAGTGGGATCCGGCGAACTACCTGCAGGAGCTCGCCAACATCTACGAAGCCGAAACCGGTGTTAAGGTGACGGTCGAGACGACTCCCTGGTCGGACTTCCAGACCAAGGCCTTTACCGAATTCAATGCCAAGGGCTCGGCCTACGACATGGTCGTCGGTGACTCGCAGTGGATCGGTGCAGCTTCGGAAGCAGGTCACTACGTCGATCTGACCGAATTCTTCAACAAATATAAGCTGAACGAGACCATGGCCCCGGCTACGGTCAAGTACTACGCAGAATATCCGTCCAATTCCGGCAAATACTGGTCGGTGCCAGCGGAAGGCGACGCCGTCGGCTGGTCATATCGAAAGGATTGGTTCGAGGACCCGAAGGAGATGGAGGCGTTCAAGGCCAAGTATGGCTACGACCTGGCGCCGCCGAAGACATGGGCCGAACTTCGTGACATCGCCGAGTTTTTCCATCGGCCGGACGAAAAGCGCTACGGCATCGCGATCTATACCGACAACTCGTACGACGCGCTCGTGATGGGCGTCGAGAACGCCATCTTCTCTTATGGCGGCGAACTCGGCGACTACGCGACCTACAAGGTGGACGGAATCATCAACTCCGAGCAGAACGTCAAGGCGCTCGAGATGTACCGCGAGCTCTATGGCTTTACCCCTCCGGGCTGGGCCAAGACTTTCTTCGCCGAGGACAATCAGGCCATCACCGAAGGCCTGGCTGCGATGAGCATGAACTACTTCGCCTTCTTCCCGGCGCTGGTAAATGAAGCCTCGAACCCGAACGCCAAGGGTACCGGCTTCTTCGCCAACCCGGCGGGCCCGGGTGGTGAACAGTTCGCCGCGCTCGGCGGACAGGGTATTTCCGTGGTCTCCTACTCGGAGAACAAGGAAGAATCGATGAAGTTCCTTGAGTGGTTCATCAAGGACGAGACCCAGAAGAAGTGGGCGGAGCTTGGTGGCTACACCGCGAACAAGGCGGTGCTGGAGAGCGAAGAGTTCCAGAACGCCACGCCGTACAACAAGGCCTTCTACGAAACCATGTTCAAGGTGAAGGACTTCTGGGCAACGCCGGAATATGCCGAGCTGCTGATCCAGATGAACCAGCGCCTATATCCATATGTCACGGCAGGCGAGGGCACCGCGAAGGAGGCGCTCGACTCGCTGGCCGCCGACTGGAACGCGACCTTCAAGAAGTACAACCGCGTGCAGCAATAAGCGCGGCCTGCATAGGAGGGGGCGGCGCCCGCCCCCTCCTTTTCTTTTTCAGCGGTCGGAAAACTTAAGTACCGGGAAGGAACAGCCCCTTGGCTACCGCAGTCATAGAAACGCTGGATCCGAAATCGCGAGCGGCATCGCGCGGCATGAGCGACATTGCGATCCGCAACCTATTCATCATTCCCACGATCGCCTTCCTGATCATCTTCAACATATTTCCGCTGCTCTATTCGCTCGGATATTCCTTTACCGACTTCCGCGCTTCGACAAATGCGCCGGCCAATTTCGTCGGACTGCAGAACTATCGCGAGCTTCTCAACGACCCGTTCATCTGGACGAACTTCTCCATCACGGCGAAATACGTCATCGTCTCCGTCACCGGGCAGGTGGTCGTTGGCTTCGGCGTGGCGCTCCTGCTCAACCGCGACATCCCCTTCAAGGGTCTTATCACCACGCTGCTCCTGCTGCCGATGATGCTGTCGATGGCGGTGGTCGGCTTGTTCTGGAAGCTGCTCTACGACCCGTCTTTCGGGATCATCAATCACGTCCTGGGCCTCGGCACATTCGAGTGGCTGTCGAACGCCGACATGGCGCTTTATGCCGTGGCGATTACCGACATCTGGATGTGGTCACCCTTCGTAATGCTGCTCTCTCTCGCCGGCCTGTCGGCGGTGCCGAAGCATCTCTACGAAGCCGCGGCGATCGATCGTGCTGGCTCGCTCTACACGTTCTTCCGCATCACGTTGCCGCTGGTCGCGCCGATCCTGATGATCGCCATCATCTTCCGCACGATGGAGGCGTTCAAGACCTTCGACCTCGCATACATCCTGACCAGCCAGCCAACGACCGAGGTCATCTCGATCAGGCTCTACAAGATGGCTTTCCAGGAATGGCAGACGGGGCGGTCCTCGGCGCTCGCCTACATCGTCCTGATCATGATCCTCGCGATCACGAACATCTACGTGAAGTACCTCAACAAGGTGAAGGAGCGCTGAGATGGCGACGTCTCGCAATCCATCCTTCCGCGCTTGCATGAATTCGGGAGTGCTCTGACATGGCCGCCGTCAAGACAGGGGCTGAGGTGGCCGGCAACCGGATCGCCATCGTGGCGGTCCTGATCATCACCTTGATCTTCCTGGCGCCGATCTACTGGATCATCGCCACCTCGTTCAAGCCCCGCAACCTGTCGACGACGATCCCGCCGACGATTGTCTTCACACCGGAGATATCGCCATTCGTGAAGCTGTTCACGAAGCGCTCGCAATTGCGCGAACAGCCGACGCAGGAGCAACTCGATGCCGCCCCGTGGTGGGAACGGATCGTCCTGGAGGGTGGCGAGAAGGTCGTCCGCGACGGCAAGGGCAACGTACAGTGGTCGGCCTATCCGAACCGATTCATGAATTCTCTGATCGTAGCAATCACATCGACAGTGCTTGCCGTAGGAATGGGAACGATCACGGCGTACGGGTTCTCACGGTTCAAGGTGAAGGGAGAGGCGGACCTTCTCTTCTTCATCCTGTCGACCAGAATGCTGCCGCCCGTGGTGGTGGCGATCCCGATGTTCCTGATGTACCGGGCCGTCGGGCTCAACGATACGCATTGGGGCCTGATTCTGCTCTACACCGCCTTCAATCTGTCCTTCGCGGTGTGGCTGATGAAGGGCTTCATCGACGAGATTCCGAAGGAGTACGAAGAAGCAGCCCTTGTCGATGGCTACACCCGCATGCAGGCCTTCTTCAAGATCGTCATCCCCGAAGCCGCTACCGGCATCGCGGCGACCGCCGTGTTCTGCTTCATCACGGCGTGGAATGAATACGCCTTCGCGCTGATCATGACCAACCGCCGGGCGCAGACGGCGCCGCCTTTCATCCCAAGTCAGGTCGGCTCCGGCCTGCCTGACTGGACAGTGATCGCGGCGGGCACGTTCCTGTTCCTGCTTCCGGTCGCGATCTTCACTTTCCTGCTCAGGAACCATCTCCTGCGCGGCATGAGCTTCGGAGCGATCCGCAAATGATTGGCAGCGCCAAGCTTCAACGCATTGCCGAAGTGGTCATGGTGCTCGGAATCATCGCGCTCTGCCAGCCGTGGAACCTATTCCTGCATCGTTACGGCCTGACCATCATCATCGTCGGCCTGCTCACCTTCATGTTCACCGGTTGGTTTGGTAAGCCGGCCGAGGACAAGGAGAAAACAGACGGCGTCTTCGATGTCTCCGATCATCATGATGGGACAGTGCACGGAGGCCGGTCATGACACAGATAGAGCTTTCCGGCGTCCAGAAGTGGTTCGGAGCCGTCCAGGTCATCAAGGACCTGAACCTGAAGATCGAGGATAACGAGTTCATCGTGCTGCTCGGCCAATCCGGCTGCGGCAAGACGACGACGCTGCGTGCCGTGGCCGGGCTGGAGACGATTGACGAGGGCGACATCCTGATCGATGGCAAGGCGGTTCAGCATCTCAAGGCCGCGGACCGCGACATCGCGATGGTGTTCCAGTCCTTCTCGCTCTACCCGCACATGACCGTCTACGAGAACATCGCGTTCCCGCTGCGCGCCACACGCATGAACCGCGCCGACACGGACAAGTCGGTGCGCGAAGTGGCAAAGGTGCTGCGGATCACGGATCTGCTGGACCGCAGACCGTCGGCGCTGTCGGGCGGCGACATGCAGCGCGTGGCGATCGGCCGGGCGCTGGTGCGGCGACCAAAAGCCATGCTGATGGACGAGCCGATCGGCGCGCTCGACGCCAAGCTGCGGGAGGAGATGCGTGCCGAGATCAAGCGACTGCATGTGAAGCAGGGGTCGACGACGATCTACGTCACGCACGACCAGATCGAGGCGATGAGCCTGGCCGACCGCATCGTGATCATGCACGAGGGCGTGCTGCAGCAGGTTGGCAGCCCGGAGGAAGTCTACCAGCATCCGCAGAACCTGTTCGTCGCGCAATTCGTCGGCTCGCCCGTCATGAACGTCGCCAATGCCTCGGTTTCCGAAAGCGCGGGCAAGGCCAGCGTCACCGCCGAGGGCGCGACGCAGGGGTTTCCATTCCCGAACGAACTGCTCGCCAAGCTCAATGGCAGCGCTGGGAAGCCGCTGTCGCTCGGCATTCGGCCGGAGGGAGTCATCGTGGCGCATGAGGCGGCGGATGGCTTCGTGCCGGCCGTGGCTCACATCATCGAACCGCTAGGTTCGTACGACATCGTCGACCTGAAGTTCGGTGAGCATATGCTCCGCGCCCGCACGCGTTCAGGCTTTGTCGCAGGTCCGGGCGCGCAGGTCTTCGCCCGCCTCGATCCGACCCAGACACACTTCTTCGACGCGGCGAGCGGACAGTCGCTCGGAGTGAGACTCTGATGGCCCATATCCAGCTCAAGAACGTCACCAAGACCTTCGGCTCCCACACGGCGCTAAAGAACCTCGACCTCGATATCGCCGATGGCGAATTTTTCGTTCTGCTTGGCGAGACGGGCGCCGGGAAGACCACCACGCTCAGGATCATCGCCGGCCTCGAGAAGCCGACCTCGGGCGAGGTCTTCATCGACGGCATCGACGTTGCCGACTGGGGCGCCGCCGAGCGCGACGTGGCGCTGGTGCTGCAGCAGTACTCTCTCTATCCGCGCTACACGGTGCGCGAGAACCTGGAATTTCCGCTGAAGTCGAAGCTGCGTCGCGTGCCCGACGCCGAGATCAAGGAACGCGTCGATCGGGTGGCGAACACGCTGCGCATCACGCATCTTCTGGATCGCAAGACCGATCGTCTTTCCGGCGGTGAAATGCAGCGCGTGTCCATCGGCCGCGCGATCGTGCGCAAGCCGCGCGTGTTCCTGATGGACGAGCCGCTCTCTGCGCTCGACGCCAAGCTCCGTGAAGCGCTGAGGACCGAGCTCAAGAACATCCAGATGAACCTCGGCCAGACATTCCTGTTCGTGACGCACGACCAGATAGAGGCGATGTCGATGGGCGACAAGATCGGCGTCCTCAACCACGGGCGTCTGGTCCAGACAGGCACGCCGTCGGACATCTACAACAACCCGAGGAACACCTTCGTCGCGCGCGCGGTCGGCTCGCCTCCGATGAACCTGCTTCACGGCAAACTCGTGTCGGGTCGCGCGATCCTCGATCCCATCGATCTCGACCTGCCCTACAACGGTGCACTGGGGTCTTCGGGCGCGGCGACTGCCGACGGCGGAACGACCGACGGACGTCCCCTGACCTTCGGCATTCGACCGGAAGATATCGTCGTTGAGTCCGGCGCGGCCCATGAGGCGCGTGTGCATGATGTCGAGAATCACGGCGTCGCGAAGATCCTGACGCTGCGCGTAGCCGACATCACCTTCCACGCTACGGTCTCCGCGCAGACCAAGCTGGCGATCGACGAGGACATCCGCTTCTCGTGGAATCCGCAAAAGGTCGTTGTCTTCGACAAGCAGACCGGAAAGTCGCTGCAGTACCACGGCTGACACGTCTGGCGTCCGCGGAAACCGGCAACACCTTCGCCGGCTTCCCGATCTACCGTTCCATGGATTGCGGCGACTAGGCCTTCACCCAGCGCTTGTGGAGATCGGTTGAGCGCAGGAACTGCGGCGCGGTCTTGATCTCGCGGCCGAGCGCGGCGGCGGCCCGCCATGGCCAGCGAGGATCGGCGAGGATTGCACGTGCCAGCGCCACCATATCGGCTTTTCCTTCCGTGACGATCGCCTCCGCCTGCGCCGGGTCGGTGATGATGCCGACAGCGCGCACGGGGATGCCGACAGCCTTCCCTACTGCCTCGGCAAGGTGAACCTGGTAGCCGGGTCCGGTCGGGATTTTCTGAAGTGGTGAATTGCCGCCGCTCGAGCAGCAGATATAGGACGCACCGGCATCTTCCAGCGCCTTGGCGACTTTCACGCCCTCCTCCACGGGAAGGCCACCATCGACCCAGTCGGTGACGGAGATGCGTGCACCGAGCATAAGCGACGGAACCTCGCCGCGTATTGCCTTCGCGATCTCGACGGCAAGGCGTACCCGGTTCTCGAATGAGCCGCCCCACTTGTCTGTGCGCTTGTTGGAGAGGGGGGAGATAAACTGGTGCAGCAGGTATCCGTGTGCCGAATGCAGTTCGACGAAATCGAAACCGGCGCGCGCGGCGCGGTGGGCGGCGCTGACGAAATGGCCGATCAGCGCATCGATCTCCGCTTCGGTCAGCGCGTGCGGCGTGTGCCAGCTATCATCGAACGGGATCGCCGAAGCCGAAACAGTCTGCCAGGGGTCCTGGTTTGGCTTCAGCGGGCCACCGCCTTCCCACGGACGCTGGCAGGACGCCTTGCGGCCAGCATGAGCGAGCTGGACACCGAAGATGGTGCCGTGCTGGGCGACACGCCGTGCGGCATCAAGCGTGCGCTTCGCCGCAGCCTCGTTGTGGTCGGAATAGAGGCCGAGGCATCCATGCGATATGCGGCCGCGCCTTTCCACATCCGTCATCTCAAGGGTGACCATGCCGGCGCCGGAGAGTGCGTAGGTCATCCATTGCTGGAGATGCCAGTCCGTCGCCGATCCATCGTCGGCGGAATACTGGCACATGGGCGCGATGGCGATGCGATTGGGCACTTCGAGATGGCCGATCTTGATCGGCGAAAAAAGATGCTCGGTCATGGAAAACTCCTGGGAAGGTTTCCGTAGTTAATCGCGAGCCGGGAGCCATGCAAGGTATCGGTTTCCTCGCCCGGCGGAGCGGGGTAGAGGTGGCCGCGAAGCGGACGGAGAGGGGGTCCTTGGCCGCACTTAACCTCCCCCTTGCGGGGAGGTCGGCCGGATGTAGTCCGGCCGGGTGGGGTTGCGTCTCGTAGGGCGGGGCGTGGAGAGAGGTGCGTCGAGCGCTGCCTCCGGCTACCCCACCCGTCCGACCGCCTGCGGCGTTCGTCCACCCTCCCCGCAAGGGGGAGGGATATCCGCACGTTTCATCGTTGCCACGCCCTGCTTTCGCAGTCTGGCTTCTGTCAAAGAACGCTCTTCGCCGCCGGGAAGAGAAGTCGGGAAGCGGGGCACGAGGCCTTGCCTCTCATATGAATTTTACGTGGCCGGTCTCCCGCGCCCCGCCGGTGTTCTTGCCCCGACGGAGGACACGGCCGTTGCCGCTGGTCTCCGCAAGGGCCCGGACCTGGGGGTTCATCACCCAGCCAGCGCGACCGCAGCGCTGACCGATCCGGCACCGCCGCCCTCCCTGATA
>NZ_JAEULZ010000020.1 GCF_016793485.1 Mesorhizobium sp.
GGTGCCGGATCGGTCAGCGCTGCGGTCGCGCTGGCTGGGTGATGAACCCCCAGGTCCGGGCCCCGGCGGAGACCAGCGGCAACGGCCGTGTCCTCCGTCGGGGCAAGAACACCGGCGGGGCGCGGGAGACCGGCCACGTAAAATTCATATGAGAGGCAAGGCCTCGTGCCCCGCTTCCCGACTTCTCCCTCCGTGGCAGGGAGCGTTCTTTGACAGAAGCCAGACTGCGAAAGCAGGGCGTGGCAACGGGAAAGTGCGCGGATATCCCTCCCCCTCGCGGGGAGGGTGGACGACCGCCGCAGGTGGTCGGACGGGTGGGGTAGCCGGAGGCAGCGCTCGACGTTCTTCCTGATGTCCCGCCCTACGAGAGGCAACCCCACCCGGCCGGACTACATCCGGCCGACCTCCCCGCAAGGGGGAGGTTAAGTGCCGCCAAGACCCCCTCTCCGTCCGCTTCGCGACCACCTCCGCAGCTTCGTAGCAGCCAGGAACCTGCGCGCCCCCCACCCTCGCACAAGCTTGGCCACCTACCCTCACCGGGCCTGTGCCTGACGCGGGCCATTTGCGGTTGGACGGGACATGGCGATAACGGAATCGATCGGAACGGCACCCACTTCCCGCAACGGCCGCGACGTATTCTTCGCGCTCGGCATCATCATCATCCTGGCCGTGCTTTTCCTGCCGATCCCGGCCTTCATGATCGATATAGGGCTGGCCTTCTCTATCGCGCTTTCGGTGCTCATCTTGATGGTCGCGCTTTGGATCCAGCGTCCGCTCGACTTCTCGTCCTTTCCGACGATCCTGCTCATCGCCACCATGCTGCGGCTGTCGCTTAACATCGCGACGACACGAATGATCCTGTCGCATGGCAACGAGGGTACGGACGCCGCCGGTTACGTGATCTCAGGCTTCTCCAACCTCGTCATGTCCGGCGATTTCGTCATCGGCCTGATTGTGTTCCTGATCCTGATCATCGTGAACTTCATCGTCATCACCAAGGGCGCGACGCGTATCGCCGAGGTGGGCGCACGTTTCACCCTTGACGCCATCCCCGGCAAGCAGATGTCGATCGACGCCGACCTTTCGGCCGGCGTGATTGACGACAAGACCGCCCAGCTTCGCCGCCGCGAATTGGAAGAGGAAAGCTCCTTCTTCGGCTCCATGGACGGTGCATCGAAATTCGTGCGCGGCGACGCCATCGCCGGCCTTATCATCACCTTCATCAACATCGTCGGCGGCATAGCGATCGGCTATTTCCGTCATGGCATGGACCTCGCAAACGCCGCTGATGTCTTCGTCAAGCTGTCCGTCGGCGACGGCCTCGTCACGCAGATTCCCGCGCTCATTGTCTCGCTTGCAGCCGGCCTGCTCGTCTCCAAGGGCGGCACACGCGGCTCGGCCGACGAAGCAGTGTTCGGCCAACTCGGGGCTTACCCGCGAGCGCTTTACGTGGCCGCAATTCTGCTGCTGGTTCTGTCACTCATGCCCGGCCTGCCGATGTTTCCGTTCGTGACGCTGGCGGGAGCCATGGCAGCCCTCGCCTATGTCATACCGTTGCAGGCGAACCGTCGCGCTGCTGCGTCGGAAGCCGTCAAGAAGCAGGAAGCTGCCAGCAAGGCCGACGAAGAAAAGAACTCGGTCAAGGCGTCGCTGGCCACCGCCGAGATCGAACTCCTGATCGGCAAGCAACTCTCGACCAAGCTGATGGTCGCGCACCAGGAACTCGCATTCCGCATGTCGAAGATGCGTAAGAAGTTCGCCCAGCAATACGGGTTCGTCGTCCCGGAGGTGAAGCTGACCGACGATTTCGGCATTCCAGCAAAAAGCTACCAGATCAAGGTGCACGGCACCGTTGTTGCCGAACACGCGATGCGCGTCGGCGAAGTCACGGTCTTGCTTGGCAATCGCGATGCCCCCGAAATACCCGGGGAGGAAGTGCGCGAGCCTGCCTTCGGCATGCGCGCATGGTCGGTCCCGGAAATGTTCTCGGAGGATTTGAAGCGCGAGCAATATACCTTCGCCGACAATATGTCGGTGCTGCTTACCCACCTGTCAGAGGTCATCCGCAACAACCTGCCGCAGCTTCTGTCCTACAAGGACATGAAGGCGCTGCTCGATCGCCAGGACCCGGAATACAAGAAACTCGCCGACGAGATCTGCACCACGCACATCACCTATCCTGGCCTGCAGGCCGTGCTGAAGCTGTTGCTCGCCGAACGCGTCTCCATCCGCAACTTGCATCTGATCATTGAGGCCATCGCCGAGATCGCCCCTCATATTCGCCGCACCGAGCAGATCGTCGAGCATGTGCGCATCCGCATGGCGCAGCAGATCTGCGGCGACCTGTCGGAAGCCGGCACGCTGAAGGTTCTGCGCCTCGGCAATCGATGGGACATGGCTTTCCATCAGGCGCTCAAGCGCGATCCCAAGGGCGAGGTGCGCGAGTTCGACATCGATCCACGTCAGCTCGAGGAATTCGGTCAGGAGGCATCGAAGGCCATCCGCGGTCATCTCGATTCGGGCGAGCGCTTCGTTCTCGTCACCGCACCCGACGCGCGCCCCTATGTGCGCATGATCATCGAGCGACTGTTCCCCACGCTTCCCGTTCTTTCGCATGTCGAGATCGCAAAGGGGGTGGAACTGCGCATTCTGGGCACCATCTCGTGACCTTCACGCTGGAAGGCGCGATCATCGCCGCGTTCCTCGCCTTCTGCCGCATCGGCGCCTGCTTCCTTGTCATGCCGGGCTTCTCCAGCGCCCGTGTCCCCATGCAGGTCCGCCTCTTCGTCGCGATTGCCGTAACCGGCGGGCTTCTCATGCTCCTGTGGGACCAGATCTATCCCTATGCTGATCGCAGGCCAGCGGTTCTCGTACCAAGGATTGCCTCCGAACTTCTCATCGGCGTCCTGATCGGCCTGCTGGCGCGGCTCTACATCCTGTCGCTCCAGTTCATTGGCACGGCGATCGCCATGCTGGTCGGCTATGGCGGCATGGCAGGCCCAGGCATCGAGAATAGCGAGCCGGAATCCGCGCTCGGCTCAATCATCTCGTTTTCGGCGTTGATGCTGCTTTTCGTGCTGGGCTTCCACTACGAGATCATCAAGGCGCTGGTGATGTCCTATAAGGTCGCGCCGCTGGACGTGCTTTTCAATCCACAGGCGGCCCTCGTCGATGTCACAGACACGATCTCGGAATCCTTCCTCCTGGTGCTGAGGCTCGGCAGTCCGTTCATCGCCTACGCGCTTCTGGTCAATCTCTCCATCGGCTTCGTCAACAAGCTCGTGCCGCAGATACCTGTCTACTTCATTTCGCTCCCCTTCGTCATCGGCGCCGGCCTCATCATCTTCTACTTCGCCATCCCGATCATGCTCAGCCTGTTCGCCGACGGCTTCATCGACATCACCATCGGGAGATAATCATGCCCGCGCGCATGCAACGATTGAGGAAACTCCTGGCGCTTCAGGAACAGCTGAAGGCCATGCACGAGTTGCGCCATGCCGGCTTCGTCTCGCAATCGATCGCCGCGAAAAAGGAAGCCGAGGAACTGGTCGAGCGCTTCAACGCCGAGGACTCTCTGTCCGGCCTTTTCCCCGACGTCTATCACCGCGGCATCGGCTCCGCGCTCTCGCGCGAGGACGCCAGCCGAAAAGCTGCAACCAACGAAGCCGGCAAGGTCGCCACCGCAACCGTGCGCGCCAACATGGTCGAGCGGAACTATCGCGAGGCGCGTTCGGCCTATGAGCGCGAGCGCGGCGACCGCGAGCGGCTGGAGATCATTGGCCAGCGGCCGAAAAAGCCGACGGACAGCAGGTAAGGCTGCCACAAGCTTGTTTCGGCATAAGCGAGATACGAGGAAACAAGGGACGGCAAGGTGCACATCGCTTCGCCAGGCCAGATAGGACCGAACCCGCCACGCGTGCCGGCTGTGTCCGAAATCGCGGCCGCGCGCACCGACCTGTTGCGCAACACAAGTGATGTCTCGGCAGCACGGTTTACCGTCGACACAACCCCATCGCCCTCTCCCGAAGAAACCGCGGGAGCGACCTCGCCGGAAAGCTTCAAGCGTTTCGAGGCCATGGTCCTGCAGACCTTTATCCAGAACATGCTGCCGAAGGATGGAGCAGCCGTCTATGGCAAGGGCATGGCGGGCGACATGTGGAAGTCCTTGCTTGCCGAGAAGATCGCCGACACCATGTCCGAGCGTGGCGGCATCGGCATCGCCGACCGCATGCTCGGCCAACGTTACGCGAGTCCGCCGGAAGCCGTGCCGGCTGAAACCCTTGACCGATCCACAACGAAGCGCGGATAGCAAACATGTCGTTTTACGGTGAATCGAGCCAGAGTTTGGCAATCCGCCCTACCCCGGAGCCCTCGGTGCCGGCAATCAACCTCGGCGCTCTCATCGGGCGAATCGAGGAAGCGATCGGCGAAGAGACCGTCGCTATCCGCACGGATGTCCATTTCGACATCAAGGCGTCGAACGCACGCAAGAGCCGCTATCTGTATGAGCTTACACGCGCCCTGAAAGGAGCGCGCGAGGGCGCCGTGCCGGTCGAGCATCGCGACGGCCTGATCCGCCTGCGCGAAAGGCTTGCTGACAACGAGGCGGCGATCCGCGCGCACCTCTCGGCTGTCAACGAGGTGGCGAACCTGATGCAGAATGTCATCCAGCGCGCCGAGAACGACGGCACCTATTCGGCAGGCGAATTCGGATACGGCCGGTGATCAAATTCATCGTTGCCGCGCTCTGGCTCTGCGCCGTGGCGATCGGCGCCGTGTTCTATTCGTTCCAGACAGCCTCGGCCAAGCTGGGCGCCCCACCGCCTCCGCCCTTTCTGGGCGGACTGGAGTCCATCAAGACAGAAATCGTCTCTGTTCCTGTGATCAGGGATGGGCAGGTGGCAGGATATTTCCTGACCCGCCTGGTCTACACGATCGAACCGAAGAAACTGGCCGCTTTGTCGGTACCTGCCGAAGCCCTGATCATCGATCAGGTCTATTCCTACATCTATGCCAACCCCGACCTCGACTTTGCCGGCCCTGAAACGCTGGACCTCGATACATTTAGGGCGGGGATACGGACGAAAATCAATGAAAAGGTCGGCGAGGATCTCGTCCAGGAAGTCCTGATCGAACAGGTCGATTTCCTTTCCAAGGAGGAGATCAGAGACAATACAATCCGCCGTCGGCTGCAGGCCGGAACGACGGCCAGCGAGATGTCAAAAAATTTCAAGGATCCACCCGAAGGCGGTAAAGATTGAAGGACGTCCCTTGACCTGACGTGATGGCCCACCGGGCTTGAGGTCCAGGACTTTCCAGCTATCTTGCTGCACGAGTTGCGGGCTCGCCCGTGAAGACAGATGAACGGGAGAATTCCATGGGCGTCCAGCAGATCGCCGACCAGATCAAATCGAAAGTGGAGAGCGCCGGCTTCGACCGCTCGGTGAAATTCGATACCGGTGCCGACGGCGTGATCGTGATCGACGGCGCAACGATCTCGACGACGGACCAGGATACCGACTGCACGATCAGGCTTTCGTTGTCCGACCTCGAGGACCTGATCGCCGGCGATCTTAGCCCGACTGCAGCCTTCATGACCGGCAAGATCAAGATCGAGGGCGATATGTCTGTCGCCATGGCGCTCAGCCAGTTGATTGGCTGAGCACTGGCGCGCGTTCCTCAGGCTGCCTGCGCCAGACGCATGGCCTTTTCCTTGCGGCCAGTAGCCTTGAGGACTCCGCTCGCGCCGGCGAGCGCGCCTTCCGTGAGTTCCAGTCCCAGGAAACGGTGGCGTTCGTAGGGACCAGGCATGGCGAGCGTGCCCGTCTTCTCCGCCGAGAATCCGAAGCGGGCATAGTACGCCGCGTCGCCAACCAGCAGGATCGCGCCGTGGCCAAGGCGCTTCGCCTCGGCGATCGCATGCGCCATAAGCGCCTTGCCGATGCCGGAACTCTTCAGCGATGGGTCGACGGCAAGCGGCCCGAGCAGCAGCGCGGAACGGCCATCACCCGTCGCGACATCCCACAACCTTACCGTCCCGACCAACGCACCGGTCTCGTCGCGTGCGACAAAAGCCAGGCCCTCGGACGGGCGGCGGCCACGGCGAAGCTTCTGCGACGACTTCTTTTTCCAGTTTGAGCCCATGGCGCGGCCGAGCAACGCCTCGCGCTCGGCGGACTGGTCACCGGCCTCCGCGACGATAGCGAACTCAACAGTTTTGATAATGACTTCAGCAGTTTGCATTGTACCTACCCTTCCGAGCAGAAGACTGTTTCCACAAGGATTGGAAGCCGACGGAATGCCGGCTTCCGCGTCATCCGAGAGTGTTCCCCTCAGATGACGTAGGCTGAGCGGACAATAGTCCGATCAAATCACATAAGAACGCAGCGGCTCGAAGCCGTTGAAGGCGACAGCCGAGTAGGTCGTCGTGTAGGCGCCCGTTCCCTCGATCAAAACCTCGTCGCCGATGGTCAGTGAAAGAGGCAGCGGGTACGGGGTCTTTTCGTACATCACGTCAGCCGAGTCGCAAGTCGGGCCAGCGAGCACGCAGGGAGCGACCTCGCCGCCATCGCGCGGCGTAACGATCGGGTAGCGGATCGCCTCGTCCATCGTCTCGGCGAGACCGCCGAACTTGCCGATGTCGAGATAGACCCAGCGCACGTTGTCGTTGTCGGCCTTCTTGGAGATCAGCACGACTTCTGACTTGATGACGCCTGCGTTGCCGACCATGCCGCGGCCCGGCTCGATGATGGTCTCCGGGATCTGGTTGCCGAAGTGCTTGCGCAGCGCGCCGAAGATCGCCTGGCCGTAGGCCTGCGCCACCGGCACGTCCTTCAGGTAACGCGTCGGGAAGCCACCGCCCATGTTGACCATCTTCAGTACGATGCCCTCGTCGGCGAGCGTCGTGAACACCTTCTTGGCGTCGCTGAGCGCACGGTCCCAGGCGGTCAGGTCGCACTGCTGCGAACCGACATGGAACGACACGCCGTAGGCGTCGAGGCCGAGCGACTTCGCGTGACGCAGCACGTCGACCGCCATCGCCGGCACGCAGCCGAACTTGCGCGACAGCGGCCACTCAGCGCCCTCGCCGTCGGTCAGCACACGGCAGAATACGCGAGCGCCCGGAGCGGCGCGCGCCACCTTCTCGACCTCTTCCACGCAGTCCACCGCGAAAAGGCGGATGCCGAGCGAGAAGGCGCGAGCGACATCACGCTCCTTCTTGATGGTGTTGCCGAAGGAGATACGGTCTGCGGGAGCCCCCGCGTCCAGCGCCATCTCGACCTCGGCAACGCTCGCGGTGTCGAAGGATGAGCCCATCGAAGCGAGGAGGCGCAGGATCTCCGGCGCCGGGTTCGCTTTCACCGCGTAGTAGATCTTGGAATCGGGCAGCGCCCTCTCGAACGCGCGGAAATTGTCGCGCACGACGTCGAGGTCGAGGATCATGCAGGGACCATCGGGACGTCGGGTGGCGAGAAAGTCGAGGATGCGCTGCGTGGCCATTGGTCTCTCCATGCATGCCTCTCGGCATGCGCAAGCTTGCGTTCGCGCGCCACTCGGGCGACGCGTCGACGCGGGTCAAACAAAGGCGGGACGTCAAATCATGGAACCAGCCGGTGGAGACCCCGGAACCATGAAACACCGTCTCGCGGCGATGGAACCTGACCAGCCCGGTCAAATTCCGCTTTGTCTGCCTTGGCTTGGATTGGGAGACCCGTTCCGCACTGCCGGCAATGAGGGTGTGCCTCTTCAGTAACCCCGGTTTATGGACAACCGGCAGACACCAGAAAGGCCCGCACCGTCGTTGCTTCAAGACGTCCTCGGATATGTGGTTGGCCACTCATCCGACCGGGCTCGTTACTTCCCGGTTACCTGCCCTCGCCTCGCCATTCCGAGGTTTGGGGGACGCCCACAGGCACGTGCGACTTTGGGCAAGCGCGATATAGAGATTCGCCCTGTTACAATCAATGGAAAAAATGCACCCGATAGCGGAATTTGATTGCAGACTGCGGCGGTCTAGAGGCTACCTGCGTGCTATGATCGAACGATCAAAACAACGCGACGGCCGCGCGAGCCTACGCTGTCCTGGCAATAAGGCGATCATGCAGCATCATTCCCGCCGCCATGGCCGCTACAAACAGGAAGACAGGCCCCAGCCCCATCGAAAGCGATGAGACCGCCGGGCCTGGACAAAAACCTGCAAGCCCCCAGCCGGCACCGAAGATCGCTGATCCTGCAAGCAAGCGTGCCTCGATACGATCAGTCGCCGGGACATGAAAGGTCCGGTCAAGCAACGGCTGGCTCAGGCGGCGTTGCAACAACATGCCGGGCATGGTTACGGCAACCGCTCCACCGAGGACGAACATCAGGCTCGGATCCCAATGTCCGCTGGCGATGTCGAGGAAGCCGATCACACGTGCCGGATCGACCATACCCGATAGGCATAGTCCGAAGCCGAAGATCGCACCGGCGACAAGCGCCACCAGTGCGCGCGGCAGCGCGTGACTGGTTGAAGGGGCGCCATGGTGTCCGGCGACTTGGTCGGTCATCACAGAATTCCGATCAAGGTTGCTGTAGCGACACCCGCGCCCAGGAACGTGAAGGTTGCGGCGATGGAGCGTTTCGACAATCGCGCCAGCCCAAGTATGCCGTGGCCCGAGGTGCAGCCAGACCCCATGCGCGTGCCTATGCCGACGAACAGCCCGGCGGCCAGGATTGCAGGCCATGAGGCCGCGATCGTGACGGACGGAAAACTGCCATAAGCGGCTGCGTACAGGACCGGGCCAAGTAGCAACCCAATGATGAAAGCTGCGTTGGCCGCCAGTTGGTGGCCCGCCAGCAAGCGACCGACAATCCCGCTAATGCCGGCGATGCGGCCATTGACGAGCAACAGCAACAAAGCCGAGACACCAAGCAGCATACCGCCGATGAGAGAAGGCCAGTAAGGGGTCATGTTTGATCCTCGCAGAAGATGGAATGGCGAGCCGCTATGAGCGGCGCGGTTCTCTTTTCAGTCAAGCAACAGAATATCTCTTTATGGTCGTGAGGCGCACGCAACGCATCGATTTGCTGTGGGCTCGATGTCACGCCGCTCCAACGCCTGTCGGACTTGAAAACACGTCAGATGTCGAACAATGTCCTGCCGATCGTATCGGGAAATTGAACGATGAGTCTGCAAACGCGCGACGCGCTGAACGCCTTCCTCGACCATCCGGAGGTGGCGGTCGAAAATGCGAAGAATGGGACGCTGGCAGGGCTGACTCTCGGCGTGAAGGACATCTTCGACGTCAAGGGCTACGTGTCCGGGTGGGGGAATCCTGACCGCTACGCAGAAGCGCAGCCGGCCACGACCACCGCCTCTGCCGTTCAGCGTTTGCTCGATGCGGGCGCCCGTTTCATCGGCAAGACGCAAACGGAAGAACTCGCCTTCTCGATGATCGGGCAGAACGTGCACCTTCCGCACCCGGTCAATCCTGCCGCGCCTGACCGCATCACCGGCGGTTCGTCATCGGGGTCGGCCGCTGCCGTGGCAGGCGGACTGGTCGATATCGGTACAGGCTCCGATACCGGCGGGTCGGTGCGAGCGCCTGCCAGCTTTTGCGGACTGATCGGACTGCGCACCACCCACGGCTTGATCCCGCTGGACCATACGATGCCTTTGGCTTCGTCGTTCGACACGTTCGGCTGGTTCGCGAAGGACATGGACACGTACGAAAAGGTCGGGCGGGTCGTTATAGGTAAAACCGCCGCCTCCGCTCTGGACAATGCCGACAGGAAACCGCGTCTCATTTCCCTGCCAGCGCTTGATGAACTCCTGTCGGGGCCACCCGAGGCTACAGCCTATGGACGTATGCGACGTCAGGTCGAAAGCGTTCTCGGTCCGATACGCGCAGCCAAGCAGCCGCCTTTCGGCATCGACGAACTCTACTGGGCGACGCGCAGGCTCCAGGCACATGAGGCATGGGCAGCGCATGGCGAATGGATATCAGTTGCCGGCAGGCGGATCGGCAGTGCGATCTACGAACGCTTCGCTTTCGGAAAGACAGTAACCCCCGAACAGGTAGCGACCGACACGCGCTTCAGGACGATGTTCGGTGCAGCCCTCGGCGAACTGCTTGGCGACGACGGTGTGCTGGTGTTGCCGACCGTGCCCTGCGCCGCCCCGCGAAGTGCAAGCCCCCCCGAAGAGATGGGCGCTTTCCGGGAGCGTGCGATCAGGCTTCTCTGTTGGTCCGGGCTCTCCGGATTCCCGCAGATCAGCCTGCCGCTGGGTTCTGTTGACGGCGCACCGTTCGGCGTCTCTTTGCTGGGACCGGAAGGAAGCGATCTTGCGTTGATCAGGCTGGGGCGGCGGATTCTGGAAAAGAGGGCCTGAGCCATGGACACGTTGACACGCATGCGCGCCTTTATCGATGTGGTGGAAGCCGAAGGCTTTTCGGCTGCAGCGCGCAAGATCGGTCGCTCGAAGGCCCTGCTGTCGAAATATGTGCGCGAGTTGGAGGACGAACTCGGCGCGTTGCTGCTCAATCGCACGACACGGCAATTCTCCCTGACCGAAGCCGGACACACCTATTACAAGCGCGCATCCGAGATCGTGCGCGAGGTCGACAGTCTTGCCGACGCCGTCCGGGAATCATCAGGCGATGTGCGCGGCAGGATCAAGCTTTCGGCGCCCAGAACCTTCGCGGATGCACCGATCGGGCAATCGCTTATCGACTTCGCGGTCGCCCATCCAGAGATTGTGCTCGAGGTCAATCTCGACGACCGGTTTGTCGATCTGGTGGAGGAAGGTTTCGACCTCGCCGTACGCATCACCCGATTGGAAAATTCTTCTCTGATCGCAAGACGGCTGCTGCCCTTTACCACCCGCATCTGCGCTTCCCCCGAAGCGATCGAGAAATACGGGGCGCCTGAGCGACCGCAGGATCTTTCCAGCAGGCCATGCGTAATAGACACCAACGGTCGCTGGCTCTCAAACTGGCCGTTCGTCGGCGAAAACGGCCAGATGTTTACGGTTTCCGTGACCGGCAGGATTGAGGTCAACAGCCCTATGGCGACGCGTGCCGCGGCGATCTCGGGTCTCGGCTGGGCGGTCTTGCCCGACTTTATCGCGGAACCGGATATCCAGAGCGGCCGGCTCGTGCCGGTGCTGGATGAATGGATCCCCAAGGGCGGCGGCATTTTCGCCGTCTACCCCCACCGGCGCTATCTGCCGGCAAAGGTAAGGGTGCTGGTCGATTTCCTTGTCCAATGGTTCAAGAAGGCCGACGGCGACCGGTGACAAGACCGGACAAATTGTGGCGGCGTCGCACTTTCGCCCGGATTGTGCTAACATTACAATGCAGAGCACAGACAGGGGCCACTGCCAGGAATGCGGACATCCACCACGGCCTTGGGATTGGCCACACTGCTATCCTCGGTCGGCCCGGCGCATGTCCATCCGCATGTCTTCGCTGAGGCAAGACTCGACGTCATCGTCAATCCTGACGGCACGGTGAGGTCGCTGCGGCACCTCTGGCGCTTCGACGACCTTTTTTCGTCCACCGTTCTGGTTGAATTCGACGGCAACGGCGACCTCAAGCTGGATGACACAGAACTGCAGGAGGTGTCCCAGACGGTCTACGACTCGCTGGCAGACTTTAACTATTTCCAGATGGTCACCGTAAACGGCAAGGACGTGACGATGAAACCGCCGCCGCTGCTGATGGCAAACATAGAAAACGATCAGCTCATCATCATGTTCGAATCCGAGCCGAAGGAACCGCTGCTGCTGAAGGGCAAGGTGGATTTCGGCGTCTACGACCCGACATTCTACACCGCCATCGAATATACCGACGACCAGAACATGGCCGTGAACGGCATGCCATCCGGCTGCACGCGCTCTGTCATCCGTCCTGATCCGGACGAAGCGATCGCCCAGAACCAGGCCTCGCTGACCGAGGATTTCTTCACCGATCCCACCGGCACCGATCTCAGCAAGATCTTCGCGACGAGGTTGGAATTGACCTGCACGTCGTAAGGCCGGGCGAAGCGGACATGAAAAAGACCACGATTCGGATCGTCTTCGGCGCAATCGTGCTTGCCTATGTGGCGACACATTTCGTCGGCCACGCGCATGCGCAAAGCTCGCTCGGCATCGGGACGGCCGAAACCGCCGTGCCGTCTACCGGACTTTTTTCCGGTCTGCTGAACTGGATCAACGTACAGCAGCAGCAATTCTACCGCGCGCTGACCGGCGCGCTGAAATCGATGCGCGAAAACAACAGCAGCCTCTTGGTGCTGGTTGGGCTCTCTTTTGCTTATGGCGTTTTTCACGCTGCCGGCCCCGGACACGGGAAGGCCGTGATCTCCTCCTATATGCTGGCCAACGAGGTCGCGCTCAGGCGCGGCATCATGCTTTCGTTCGTTTCCGCTTTCCTGCAGGCGGCAGTGGCAATCCTGCTCATCTCACTCGTGTTCCTCTTTTTGCGCGGGACCTCCGTGAAAATGACGGACGCCACGTGGTTCCTGGAGATCGCGAGCTATCTGCTGATCACGTTGTTCGGCGCGTGGCTGCTCTGGCAGAAGTCTGCGCCAAGAGTGCGCGGCCTGTTCCGGGCGACGCCGGCCCACAGCCTATCGGCGGCGTCTACTGTAAAAGGCGGTTCCACCAGCGCATTCCGCTGCGATGACGCGGACGCTCCAGCTTATGACAGGCTCTTGCCAGGCGAGATTTGCGCGAGTTGCGGACACAGTCACGCGCTCAACCCTGCAATGCTCTCAGGCGACAATTTCAGTTGGAAGACAGCTTGGTCGGCGGTTGCGGCCGTTGGCATGCGCCCCTGCTCGGGCGCGCTGATCGTCCTGACCTTCGCGTTTCTCAACGGGCTCTGGCTAGGCGGCATTCTGTCCGTGCTCGCGATGGCGCTCGGCACGGCGATAACCGTGTCGATCCTTGCGACCATGGCCGTGACCGCCAAGAACTGGGCAGTGGCCTTCGCCGGCGACGGCCGCATGGGCAACCGTGTCCACGCCACGATCGAGATCGCCGGCGCGGCGATGGTCTTTCTCCTCGGCGCGCTGATGTTGAGCGCTACCTTGCTGCCCAGCTCCGAGGCTTACCCTGCAGGTCGGAGCAGTTCAGGACTGGTCGCGCCGGTTCTGGCTTCTGCCTCGTAGCCAAAAGACCCCGAAGAAGGCCAACACGAAGGCTATTGCTATAAGGGCGGCGGCGAACGTCGAGAGATTGCCGACCGCCAGCATGACGGTCGGCATATAAAATGCACCCAGCCCGAATACGGCAAGCAGGATAGCGGCGGCTATGGCGGAGTTGCGGTTCTCGGGACTCATGACGTCACTCTATATCAATGCCTCAAAGGGCGAAGCCGCCATCGACGTTCATCACGGTACCCGTGGTGAAGGCAGCCTCATCGGAAGCGAGGTAGACGACGATCGGCGCGATCTCGGAAGCATCCGCGACACGTCCCATGGGCTGTCGCTGGACAAACATCTCAAGCGCCTTGTCCTTGCTGCCCCACTCCTTGCCGAGTGTCTCGACACGATCCTCCCATGACGGCGACCGGAAGGTTCCAGGCGCCACCGCGTTGCAACGCACGCCATCCCGGATGTAGTCCGCGGCGACGGCCTTTGTCAGGCCGATGACCGCTGCCTTGCTGGCGCCGTATGCATAGCGGTTCGGAATACCGCGCACGGATGAGGCACCCGAGGCAATGTTGACGATCGAACTGGTCTTGCCACTTTCCTTCGCACGCTTCAGCATACCCGGCAGGAAAGCCTTGATGGTTCGATGCATGGACTTGACGTTGAGGTCAAACGAAAAGTCCCAATCCTTGTCTTCGGTGGTCAAGACGGTGCCATGATGCACATAGCCGGCGACGTTCACGAGGATGTCCACCGATCCGACTTTTGCTGCATATGCCTCGACAGCCTTCGTCGACAGAACGTCGAGCTTTGCCTTCTTGGCCTTGGCCAGCCCTTCCAGCTTCTCGCGCGACACGTCCGAGGCATAGACTGTGGCCCCCTCTGCTACAAGCGCTTCCGCGATCGCACGTCCAATACCCTGCCCTGCTGCCGTAACCACGGCGATCTTTCCCTTGAGCCTGCCAGCCATATTTCCTCCCGATAGTCTGTTAGTGGATATGTTGCGTCCTGCGGTCCGTGCGCGCCACGAATCTCGATTCGACGGCGCACGGTCTATGCCATGTTTTGCTGCAAGGCGCGACGTGTTGACGACGAGCATCGAGGTTCAGCGCGCGCTTCTTGTCGATGCCGGGATGCACATGGCCGAGGCCATGGTCTGTCCCGGATTGACCGGCCATTATGATCGTGTTCGTGCGCCAGACGTTGCCTCACTCACGACTTTGCCCGAAACTCCTCGAGCCGCCGCCTCTGGTTTCCTCCACTATCGAAATTCGACGGGTGAAGCCAGTTCTCGTAAGCCTCGCGCAGTTTCGGCCACTCCTTGTCGATGATGGAATACCAGGCCGTGTCGCGGCTTTCGCCCTTGATCACCATGTGCTGCCGAAACAGGCCTTCGAAGGTGAAGCCGAAGCGCTCGGCCGCCCGTTTCGAGGGTTCGTTGCGGTTGTTGCACTTCCACTCCCAGCGGCGATAGCCAAGCTCATCGAAAACGTGGCGCATGAACAGGTAGTGCGCCTCGGTCGCCGCGGGCTTTCGCTGCATCAGCGGCCCCCAGTGGATGTGGCCGATCTCGATCGCGCCGTTTGCCGGATCGATACGCAGGAAGGTCTGCCGCCCGGCCACCTTGCCGGAAGCCTTGTCGATGGCGACGAAGTAGAGCGGGTCCTCGCTGGCCTCCGCCTTGTCCAGCCATGGCTGGAATGCCTCGCGGCTTTCCGGCGTCGTCTCGCCGAGCCAGCGGAAGCGCTCGTCGGCATTTGCGACCGTTGCCGCCTCGTAGAGACCGTCGCCGTGCCTGGCCGCCGACAACGGCTCCAGCCGGACATAGCGTCCATCGAGAACCTTTCGTTCGGGACGCGGGCGCGGCGTCCAGTTCTTCAGCTCTTCGCTCACGACAGCTTCACTCCGATTGACTTTGCCTCGTCAGGCTCACAGAAACACGCAGGCTGTTTTAGCGCCAGATAGGGAGGAAAAATGCTCCACACAGTCGCCGCCTTCGACCGGCTTGGAGAAGAAAACGCCTTTGCCGTGCTTGCCCGCGCCACCGCGCTGGCCGCGCAAGGGAAGGACATCATCAACCTCGGCATAGGCCAGCCCGACTTCAAGACGCCTTCCCACATCGTCGAGGCCGCTATCAAGGCGCTTAAGGACGGCCACCACGGATATACGCCGGCGACCGGACTGCTGGCGACGCGCGAGGCGGTCGTCCGCCGCACACTCGCCATGACCGGTGTCGAGGTTTCGCCGGAAAACGTCATGATCCTGCCCGGCGGCAAGCCAACGATGTACGCGGCCATCATCATGTTCGGCGAGCCGGGCGCTGAGATCATGTATCCCGATCCCGGCTTCCCGATCTATCGCTCGATGATCGAGTTTACCGGTGCGACGCCCGTTCCGATTCCCATCCGCGAGAAGAACGGGTTTGCCTTTTCGGCGGAAGAGACGCTTGCGCTGATCACGTCGAAGACGCGGCTGGTCATCCTCAATTCGCCGGCCAATCCGACAGGCGGGGTGACGCCAAAAGCCGAAATCGACCGACTGGTGAAAGGGCTGGAAAAGCATCCCGACGTCGCCATCATGTCGGACGAGATCTACGACGTCATGACCTATGACGGCGAGAAGCACACCTCGCTGCTGAAATATCCGGAAATTCGCGACCGCCTCATCGTGCTGAATGGCTGGTCGAAGACATGGGCGATGACGGGCTGGCGCATGGGCTGGTCGATCTGGCCGAACGGCGAGAAGGGCGGCAACCTCTACGACAAGGTGCGCAAGCTGGCGGTCAACTGCTGGTCCTGCGTCAACGCCCCAAGCCAGTTCGCCGGCATCGCCGCAATCGACGGTCCGCAGGACGAGGTCGAGAAGATGATGAAGGCCTTCGACAACCGTCGGAGGATCGTCGTCGAGGGCCTGAACGACCTGCCCGGCGTGTCATGCATCACGCCGAAGGGTGCTTTCTATGCCTTCCCGAATGTCTCGAAAACCGGTTGGAAGGCGAAGAAGCTGGCCTCTGAATTGCTGGATGGCGCTGGGGTCGCGCTGATCGGCGGCCCGGACTTCGGCATCCTCGGCGAAGGCTATATCCGCCTGAGCTATGCGAACTCGGAGGAAAACATCCTGCGGGCGCTTGAACGGATGAAGCTGTTCCTCGAAAGCAACCGCCAAGGTTGAATTCCACCGACTTCCGGGCCGTTTGAACGCTAACGTGGGCTTGCCAGCGTATCGTGGATTATTCCGCGCAAAAGCAGTCCTATGAACACGGTCAGGCCGGCGGCGCTCAGCACGTTGATGGAGAACAGGGTCGCATACTCCGCATCGGTATAGCTGGACAGCGGCGCGCCGTAGCGTCCGTGCAGCAGGAAGTAGGACAGGAACGCGGTGCCGATCAGAACAAAGCCGACCAGCCGCTCGGAAGGCCTGAACAGGGCGGCGGCGATAAGAGCGCACGGTATGAGGAACAGCTCCACGCCCGAGGCTGGCCCCAAAGCCTTGGCGGCAACGATCCCGTTTCCTATGCCCACCAACGGCAGCATGACCCGGCCGGCGAAAGGATGGCGGCGCGAGACGGCCGGGACCGCGGCGAAAAACGGCGTCGAGAAGAAGGTCAGCAGCGAAGGGATGAAGCGGTCGCCGACCACCGCATAGAGATAGAGCGGGTAGAACGGCTGGTTTGAAGCGACGACGAGCGCAATCCAGTTCGACGCCCTCGCAAGAGGGTCCTCATGGTCAGCATAGCGCTCGATCCAGCGCCATGCAGCCACGATTGGAGAGTGCAAACCCATGACTGCGGTTACGTTCGGGACCCGGCACCGGATCAATCCAATTGCTTGGCAAAGCCATCGTGGAACCTAGATATGGCATACCGAGCCACCAAGCATTCCATGAGGGACAGCACATGCCTGAATCCATTTCTCTGAACGACGGCTTTTCGATCCCCCAGCTTGGGCTCGGCGTCTGGCAAGTGGATCCATCGATCACCGCAAAGGTGGTCGGCTGGGGTATCGAGGGCGGCTACCGCTTGATCGACACCGCCGAAGGCTACGGAAACGAGGAAGGCGTCGGAGAAGCCATCCGTTCCGCCAGCGTCCCCAGATCGGAACTCTTCGTCACGTCCAAGCTCCGCAACCGGGCGCACGAGCGTGACGCCGCTCTACGAGAATTCGATGCCACTATGCGCAAGCTCGGGGTCGAGCAGCTAGACCTGTTCCTGATCCATTGGCCGGTGCCGAAGCAGGACAAATATGTGGAAGCGTGGAAAACCCTGATCGAACTGCGGGACGCCGGGCGCGTCCGCTCGATCGGCGTCTCGAACTTCAACCGGGATCATCTGGAACGCATCATCGGCGAAACGGGCGTTACGCCGGCGGTGAACCAGATCGAACTCCATCCCCGTCTCCAGCAACGGGCGGCTCGCGCCTTCCATGCCGAGCACAGGATTCAGATCGAGAGCTGGAGCCCGCTCGGCAGCGGTCGCCTGCTGGACAACCCGACGATCGACGGGATTGCCAGGAAGCACGGCAAGACGATCGCCCAGACGATCATCCGGTGGCATCTTCAGGAAGGGCTGGTCGTCATCCCGAAATCGGTGAACCGGGATCGCATCGTCGCCAATTTCGATGTTTTCGATTTCGAGCTTGATGCCGACGACATGCAGGCCATAGCTTCGCTGGATGCAGCTGGCGGCCGGACGGGCGCGGATCCGGCCACGGCATCATTCATGTTCTGACGTCCAGCCTTATAAGCTGGCGTTATCCCCTGCCGACGAACGGCATCTTCGTCGCCATGACGGTGAGGAAAAGCACATTGGCGTCCGGCGGCAGGCTCGCCATGTAGACGACTGCGTCAGCGACGCGCTGAGCGTCCATGACGGGCTCGGTCGCCATCGTGCCATTGGCCTGCGGCATGCCTGTCGTCATCGACGCGGCCATATTGGTCAGCGCATTGCCGATGTCGATCTGGCCGCAGGCGATGTCGAAGGGACGGCCGTCCAGCGCAAGGGTCTTGGTCAGGCCGGTGATCGCGTGCTTGGTCGCCGTGTAGGGCACGGAGCCCGGACGTGGCGCATGCGCGGAAATCGACCCGTTGTTGATGATGCGCCCACCCATCGGGTTCTGCCTGCGCATCATGGCGAAGGCGCCGCGCGCGACGAGGAACGAACCGGTGAGGTTGACCGCCACCACATCGTTCCAGACCTCCACCGGCACCTCGTCGATGGTCGATGTCTTGAAACCGGTCCCCGCGTTGTTGAAGACGAGATCGACGCGGCCGAAGGCCTTCTCGACCTCGGCGTAAAGTGCATCGACGTCGGCCGGCTTTGTCACGTCGCAGGCGACAGCCAGCGCCTTCGCTCCGGTTGCTGCGGTTTTGACCGCCTCGGCTGCGGCTTCATCGAGGAGACTCTTGCGGCGGCCGACGAACACCGTGTTCCAGCCCTCGGCAAGCAGCGTCGCGGCGGTCACCCTGCCGATGCCTGAGCCGGCTCCGGTCACGATCGCGGTCTTTCCATTTGCGGATTTTGCTTCGGGCATCGATTCCTCCTCGCAGTGCGCGAAACGCAATCGCAGATAGGATGGAAAGAGGCAAGCTCCCATGAGGCCGAAGGGTATCGACAAAAAGGGCGGTCATTGGCGACCGCCCCAATTCGCGGATCGGGCTTGGGAGGAGGAGAACGCCGATCCGACTAGAGTGAATCCTGCGCCTGATTGGTTAACGAAAGGTTAACGCGTAGCCGCTTACCAGCGCGTGGGGCTCGGACCCGGCACCGGCGGCACCGAGGTTCGTGCCGAAGCATCGACCGTCACCGGCTCTTTGGCGGCCGAAACAGTCGCCTCGACGTGGTCTACCAGCGCATCGGGAAGCTGCAGTCTGCCCGCAAGGAGGTCGAGATAACCACGTTCGGCCCGCGTGTTCGGCTCGATGGTTAGGCGCGACGCCGTGTAGAGTTCGACGCGCTGCGCCTCGGTTTGCGCCAGGGATACGAGTTCGTCGAGATCGAGCGGCTTTTCCAGTTCCTCGCGCAAAAACGCTTCGGCTTCCGTACCAAGGCCCGCAAGCGCCAGCCTGTCGCTGATCTTTTTCTTTTCCTCGTCATCGATATGGCCATCGGCCTTGGCGGCTGCGATCATCGCGCGCACCAGCGCCAGCGAGAATTCAACCTCCCCCTGGGGGGCTTGGGCAGGGTTGAAGGCGTCGCCTGCAGGAGGCGGCAGAAGGACTTGCTCACCTTGCGTGGGCGCAGTTCCCGGCTTCTGGCCGGCCTGATAGCTCTGGTAAGCCTTGTAGGCGAGCCCGGCGACGGCGGCGAGACCGCCAAGCTTGACGGCAGAACCCGTGACCTTGCGTCCCGCCCCGGTCCCGAGCAGCACTGCGACGAGCGCGCCGGCTGCCAGCGGATTATCCTTTGCGAGCTGCGTTGCTTGTCCGGCCTTGTCCCGAACGGTGGATTCCGTTCCCGGGATTTTCGAGCCTAGCAGGTCGTCGAGAAGTTTCTTGGGATCGAACATCAAGCGCTCCTTTTTACGCGTCACTGTGAAGTAGTCGCCAGCCGCGACTTTACAATGACATCGTCCATCGATTTTCGTGTCCTAGCTGGACCTCAATTCCCAATGTGCGGCCGCCCTCCACGCTCCGCGGCAAGGTGCACCTGCCGGTGGCGCTCGGCATAGCGGGCACGATCCTCAGTGCTGCGTTCATCATGACAGCCGTCGCAGGATACGCCTTCCTCGAACTTCGGAGAAAGCCTGTCGCCTGCCGTCAGCGGACGACGGCAGGCACGACACAACACCGCATCGCCAACCTCCAGGCCGTGCGTAACCGACACCCGTTCGTCGAAGACGAAGCATTCGCCCCGCCATAGACTTTCCGAGGCCGGTACCTCTTCGAGATATTTCAGGATGCCACCCTTGAGGTGAAAAACGTCGTCTATTCCCAGCGAGCGCACATAGGCGGTGGCCTTTTCGCAGCGAATGCCGCCGGTGCAGAACATGGCGATCTTTTTGCCCTCCAGGTCGACTCGATGGCGTTCGACCCAGCTCGGGAAGTCGCGGAAGCTGTGCGTTTGAGGGTCCAGCGCCCCCGCGAAGGTCCCAAGACGAACCTCATAGTCGTTGCGCGTGTCGATCACGACCGTGTCCGGGTCAGAGATCAGCACGTTCCAGTCGCTCGGACTGACATAGGCGCCAGCATCCGCGAGCGGATCGACATCCGGGACGCCCATGGTGACGATCTCTTTCTTCAGACGCACTTTCATGCGGTGAAAAGGCATCTCTTCGGCCGACGAGTACTTGATGTCGAGACCCCTAAGTTCAGGGATATCCTCCAGATGCGCAATGAGCTCAGCGATCCCCTGCTCTCTGCCGGCCACTGTGCCGTTGATGCCTTCCCGCGCGAGCAGCAAGGTGCCCTTTATGCCGCGCCCGCAGCAGAAGGCGGCGAGCTGCGCGCGTAGCTCCTCGTAGCCATCGAGCCGCGCGAAGCGATAGAGCGCCGCCACGCGAAATGCAGGTGTGGATGATTTCATGGCAGCAGCGGGTATCGATTTGGCGTCGCAATTTCAAGATTGACCAGAAAAACCATTGTCTACCTGGACTTACGGAATTCGTTCTGCGTCCATCCAAACCGCTATCCTACAATCTTCTCGCCGATTTCTCCACATCGTGCCCGTCGGTTCGATACTGTCCGAAAAGGAGAAGTCGATGTTCACACAGGCAACCATCGATGAAATCAGGCAGGTCGCACTCCAGTTCGACATCGAGGCAGCCGCGCTGCTCGCCGTGGCTGAAGTAGAGAGCGGCGGCGCTGTTTTCGCGCTGATCGATGGTCGGGAAGAGCCGCTGATCCGTTTCGAAGGTCACTATTTCGACCGACGGCTTTCAGGTCACGCACTTGTGGTCGCTCGTACCGCCGGCCTTGCATCGCCGCACGCGGGCGCTATCGCCAACCCTACCTCGCAAGCTGCGCGCTGGCGCATGCTGGAACGCGCAACGGCGATCAACCGCCAGGCTGCCCATGAATCGGTGTCATGGGGCCTTGGACAGGTTATGGGCGCGCATTGGGCATGGCTGGGCTTCGACACAGTGGAGGCACTGGTCACAGAGGCCCGGGCGGGTGCGGCGGGACAGGCGCGCTTAATGGCGAGATTCATCGACAAGGCGGGCTTGCGGCCGTCTCTGCTGGCGCACGATTGGGAAGCGTTCGCGCGCGGCTATAACGGGCCAAACTACAGGAAAAGCGCGTATCACACGAAGCTTGCGACAGCTTATCGCAGGTTTGCCGCCGGCTCCATCATCTCTGATAAACCAGCCGCAGCGACGCCGCTACTGCAATACGGTTCGGCCGGGGGCGCTGTTCGGGACCTGCAGATATCCTTGTCCGCACTGGGCTATCCTGTCGCGAGCGATGGCAAATTCGGCAAGCGTACCCAACAGGCGGTTATGGCTTTCCAGCGCGACCGCGGCTTGGCCGTCGACGGCATCGCAGGGCCGGCGACCAAAAAAGCGATTCATGAAGCCATGCCGTTCGGCGTTTCGTGGTGGCGAAGTATCCGCGGTTGGATCGACAAGCTGTTTGCCGCGAGCCGTCCGATCCAATGAGCGCGTTGCGGACCGTTTCATGGACTCGACCCCATGGTTCTGCTAACCGATTGAAATCCCCAAGACGGAGAACAGCGCGTGGCAGGCAAAACCCAAAAGCTTCTTTCACTCCTGGATGGGCAGCCTGTCATTCCGGTCATCAAGATCAAGGACGTGGAAAAGGCAGTGCCGCTGGCTCGGGCTCTGGCGGCAGGTGGCCTGAGGATGATCGAGATCACCCTGCGCACGCCGGATGCGCTCGAGGCCATCCGGCGAATTGCAGGCGAGGTGGAACATGCCGTTGTCGGCGCAGGCACGGTGCTGAATCCCAAGCAGTTCGACGAAGCGGCTGCCGCAGGCTCCAAGTTCATCGTCAGCCCCGGCCTGACAGACAGCCTCGTATCCGCGGCGGCCAACAGCGAAGTGCCATTGCTGCCCGGAGCCATAACGCCGAGCGAAATCATGACCGCTCTGGAAGCAGGCATCGACGTCCTGAAGTTTTTCCCGGCGGAACAGGCCGGCGGCACGACCTTCCTGCGTTCGCTGGCCTCACCTCTCGCGTCCGTGCGCTTCTGTCCCACGGGCGGGATCTCGGCCCTGAACGCAGAGGAATATCTTGCAGTCCCGAACGTGGTTTGCGTCGGCGGCTCATGGGTCGCTCCGGACGACGCGATCCGGGACCGCAAATGGGACGTGATCGAATCGCTCGCCCGTGAAGCGCGCGCACTCAAGCCTGTCTGACAAGGCTGCTGTCGCAATAAAAAAGGCCGGCGTAGCCGGCCTTTTCGGTTGTGATCTTGCGATCAGTTTGTCTCAAACCGAGCGACCGGCATAAAACTGACGGCCTTGCCACTGAAGCGGCTTGCATCGGCAACCACCGTGTCGCGCTGGAAACCGTTGGCGAAAACCTGGCTGGGCGCTGTTCGCACCATGAGATGCGCGACGGCCGGAGCGCCGGCGTCGTACGCAAGCGTCGTCTGCCCGCCGAGGGCCCACCGAGCCGCCTCCGGCTGCGCGGCCACGACCTGCGGCTTAGGCGCCGGTTTAGTCGAATCGACGCGGGCTCGATCACCCTTTGACGTTGTCTTTGTGTTGGCAGGACTCTGTGTCTGCGACAGAGAGGCGACGGATTTGGGCTTTGCCGTGGAAGGTTGCGCCACCGCCGCAAGACGCTGGCCCTTTCCGCTCGACGTGGCAACGTTCTCTGCGTCCGAAGCGATAAGTGCGGCAACGTTAAAGGCGTCCGAGGCCGGCCGCTGTTGCGGCGTGGGAGGCGCGAGTGCGAGCAAGGTCGAACCAGCCTCGTCACCCGTCTGATCCGGCCTCCAGCTTGGCAGAGGAACGCCGGAATCAAGCTCTTCAAACTGTCCGTCGTCCGAAGGCATTGCCGAAGCGACACCAAAAGGAATGTTATCGGGCTGCAGGGGATCGGTCGTTCCTGTGATCGCGCCACCATCCGCCGACGCGACTGCCATCTGACCGACATCAACCTGCGGCCGAGGCGCGAAGAGCGGCACGGGAATTTCGCGCGCCGGGAGAGCAGCGATGATCGTCTGCGGCGTTTCATTCACCTCTTCGTCGGCCGTAGAGAAGGGCACGGAAGCGGGATTGGCTTCCTCGGGCGGGACAATACTGATTTCCGCAGACGGCTTCGGAGCCTGCGCGGGAGCCGAAGCGACAACCGTGCCGGAGCCTTCGCTGTTATCCTCTTCCTCGTCGGCCCCTCCGCCAAAAAGAGCCGCGAGAAGGCCACCCGAGCGGCCCTTCTTTTCCTGCGGAGCGGCAGCGAGCGCCAGCGCGGTCGTTCCAGACTTCTTGCGCGACTCATAGGAGGCAAGCGCCTGCTCGAAGCCGGGCAACGGCTTGCCGTCGGAAGGCACATGCAGTGTCTTGCCGTTCGGGAACACCGCAACAAGCTCGCTGCGGCTCATGCGCGGCCAATGCCGCACGTTGCCGACGTCCATATGTACGAAAGGCGAGCCCGAAGTGGGGTAGTAGCCGACGCCGCCAGCCTGTGCCCGCAGCCCGGCATCACGCAGCTTTTTCAGCGGCACGCCTGGAATGTAGAAATCCATCGCCTTGCCAAGCATGTGCTGGCTCTTGTTCGCAACGCCTTTCGAGCGCTTACGCAGCATCGAATTGGTCGCCGGGGACCGATAGGCAGACACGACATTGATATATTCCTTGGCGCCGACAGCCCGATACGCTTCCCAGACCGCGTCTAGCAGGCGTGGGTCCATTTTTGTCGGCTCGTTGCGCCGCCAGTCGCGCAAGAAATTATTGATCTGCCGTAGACCGGCCTGATCGTAGCGCCCGTTGCGCTTGAACGTGATCTCGGCACGTTCCTTCGTGTGTACGAAATAGAGCTTGAGCGTGCGCGTCTCGGCTTGTGCCGCCTGGGCGCCAAAGGACATCACGCCGAACACCAGCATGAACCCGGTAAGCCATTTTGGCCAGATCGCGGTTTTCACGGTCGGCCGCGCATTGGGTCGGTCTGCTTTGGTCAAATCAAAAGGCCCTGCAGGCTGCCGTTTGTCCCCGAAGACGACGAACGGATGTGTTGGTATGACATCCGAATATCGATCCTAATGGTTAATCCCTGCTTATTGAAGTCGAAATGCGGTAACACCGTGGCAACAATCTGGTGCAAACCGGCCAGGCAATATCGTGGTAAATCGACGGTTTAAGTCAAATCCTGCCGGAAACAAGTCGCAAGAGTGCCAGGGCCTTACGCAACCGCTCAGGAAGCGAGCCTGTCGAGCCTGCCATCTTCAGGGTCGATACCATATTCCTTGAGTTTCCTGTAGAGCGTGGAGCGCCCTATCCCCAGCCGTCGGGCTACTTCGCTCATCTGGCCATGGTAGTGTTCTATGGCGAGCTTGATCATCTCCAACTCGACATCGGCAAGCGTCCTGACGTTGCCGCGCTCGTCGAGCGCTCGCAGTATGCCGAAAGACTGCGGAATTGCGCCCGACGGTATTTGGTCGGCCAGGTTTTCCTGTGCGGCGGTCGGCCACTGCCCCGGCCGGTCGAGGTCGACCGATCCTTCAACCTGAGCTCGTATCTGGGGGAATTCCTCTTCAGTGAGGATACCCCCTTCACAAAGGACGGAAGCCCGGAAAACCGCATTTTCGAGCTGCCTGATGTTGCCCGGCCAGTCATAGGACCTAAGCATGGCCAACGCGCCTTCGGAGATGGCGTTGACGGGTGCAGATGCCCTCTTGCCCGCCGGCACACGCGCCATGAAGTGCCGCACCAGATAGGGGATGTCGTCCCTCCGGTCCCTGAGCGGCGGGACGATGATCGGATAGACGTTCAGCCGATAAAACAGGTCTTCCCGGAAGGCGCCGTCCTTCACCTGTTGCAAGAGGTCGCGGTGTGTCGCGGAGATCAGCCTGATATCGACTTTTATGGTTGACTTGCCGCCGACGGGATCGACCTCGCCGTCTTGCACGGCGCGTAGAAGCTTGACCTGCACGTCGAGCGGAAGGTCACCAATCTCGTCCAGGAACAGCGTTCCGGTATGGGCTTCGACGAATTTGCCAGCATGCTTTTCAGTCGCGCCGGTGAACGCGCCTTTTTCGTGACCGAAAAGGATGCTCTCGACCAGATTTTCGGGGATCGCGCCACAATTCACCGTTACGAACGGTTTCGAGCGTCGTTCGCCCGAACCCTGTATCGCCCGGGCAACCAGTTCCTTGCCGACGCCTGATTCGCCCTCAATCAGGATCGGAATGTCGGACGCGGAAGCTTTTTGGGCCAGCCGCAGGACCTTTTCCATCGTCGGGCTTTTGGTCACGATGTCCTTGAAGGTTATGACGCTGCCACGCCTGACGGAGCGGCGGGCGTCGGCCTCCATTGCCTCGACCTTGAGCGCATTGGCGATGGCTGTGCGCAGGCGTTCGGGTGAAGCTGGCTTGACGACAAAGTCGAAGGCTCCGTTGCGCATCGCCGACACGACGGTCTCGATACCGCCCTGAGCGGTCTGGACAACCACGGGAATGTCTATTTCGCGCTCGCGCATGGTCTTCAACACGCCGATGCCGTCGATGCCAGGCATCGCGAGATCAAGCACGATTGCGGAAATCGTGCCTGCGACGGAACTTTCCAGTTTCGCCAGCGCTTCTTCTCCTCCCTCGACCGGCATCACCTCGTAGCCGAACTTCTCAAGCGACGCCTGGAGCAATCGGCGCTGCACCGGGTCGTCATCGACTATGAGTATGGAACCTGCCATGAGGAATCGCTATCTGGGGGTATCTTGCTTCGGAACCTGTCGCTGTCGAATGGATCAACTTGGCACAGGCTTCTAAACAACGCTTCAAAAAAGCCGGTGAACGAAGTCTTTAGACTTTTCACGGCTTCGAACTTGGAAGGCTGACCATGCGACTGTTTTCGGCGGAACGGAAAGGCACTGCGGCGGCCAAGGCGAAAAATCTCGGCGACCTGCCGGAATGGAACCTGGCCGACCTATATTCCGGCATAGACGCCCCCGAACTCGCAGCCGACATGGAGCGGGCAAGGACTGAATCAGAGGCGTTCGAGAGTCGCTGGAAGGGAAAGCTTGCCGACGAAGCGGGAAAGGGAGCGGCCGGAGAACTCGGCGTCGCGTTGCGCGACTACGAGAGCCTTGAGGAACTGATCGGCCGCATCGCGTCCTATGCCGGGCTGGTCTACGCAGGAGACACGTCCGACCCGCAGCGGGCCAAGCTTTACGGTGATGTGCAGGAAAAGATGACGGATGCCTCAGCGCATCTGCTGTTCTTCGCGCTGGAGCTCAACCTTATTGACGACGCCTTGATCGAGCAGGCGCTCGCAGACGATACGTTGTTCGGCCACTACCGGCCCTGGATCATCGACCTGCGCAAGGACAAGCCGTACCAGCTCGAGGATCGCATAGAGCAGCTTTTCCACGAGAAATCGGTGACAGGGCGGGGTGCCTGGAACCGTCTCTTCGACGAAACGATGACGGAACTGCGCTTCGACGTCGGCGGCGAGGAGATGCTCCTGGAGCCGACGCTGAACCGTCTTCAGGACGCCGACGGCAAGGTCAGGCAGGAGGCTGCCGAGGCTCTCGCGGTAACCTTTCGCAAGAATCTCAGAACCTTCACGCTGATCACCAACACGCTCGCGAAGGACAAGGAGATTTCAGACCGCTGGCGCGGCTTTCAGGACATCGCGGATTCGCGCCATCTCGCAAATCGAGTGGAGAAAAGCGTGGTGGACGCGCTGGCCGCGGCTGTGCGTGATGCCTACCCGCGCCTGTCACATCGCTACTACAGCATGAAGGCGCGTTGGCTTGGCATGGACGCGATGAACCACTGGGATCGCAACGCGCCTCTGCCTGAAACGCCGCAGGCAACGATCGGCTGGGAAGAGGCGAAGAACACGGTTCTGTCGGCCTACCAGGACTTCTCTCCGGACATGGCGGAGATTGCGCGCACCTTCTTCGACCGCAACTGGATCGATGCGCCGGTTCGCCCCGGCAAGGCGCCGGGCGCCTTCGCGCATCCGACAGTGCCATCCGCTCACCCCTATGTTCTGCTCAACTACATGGGCAAGCCGCGCGACGTGATGACGCTGGCCCACGAACTCGGCCACGGCGTGCATCAGGTTCTTGCCGGCGGGCAAGGTGCGCTGATGGCCTCCACCCCGCTGACGCTCGCCGAAACCGCTTCCGTCTTTGGCGAGATGCTGACCTTTCGGTCACTGCTCGATCGCACCAAGGACAAGCGCGAGCGCAAGGCGATGCTGGCACAGAAGGTCGAGGACATGATCAACACGGTCGTGCGGCAGATCGCCTTCTACGAATTCGAGCGCAAGCTGCACACGGAACGTCGAAATGGCGAACTGACCTCCGACAAGATCGGCGAATTCTGGCTGGAAGTGCAGAAGGAAAGCCTCGGCCCGGCGATCAAGCTGCGGGACGGCTATGAGACCTTCTGGGCCTACATCCCGCACTTCATCCATTCACCGTTCTACGTCTATGCCTACGCCTTCGGCGACTGCCTGGTGAATTCGCTCTACGCCGTCTACCAGAACGCCGAACGCGGTTTTCAGGAGAAATATTTCGAGATGCTGCGCGCCGGCGGCACGAAGCATCATTCGGAGCTTTTGAAGCCCTTCGGGCTTGACGCCTCCGATCCGAAATTCTGGCAGGGCGGCCTCGGCGTCATCAGCGGACTGATCGACGAACTGGAAGCGCTGGACAAGGCGACGGCTTAAACCGCCTCCACCACCAGTTCGAGGTCGAGATCAGCGGCCGCCTTCACGCGCACCGTAGTGCCGGCCGGAAGATCGGGGCCGGCGACGCGCCACATCGTGTCGCCGATCTTCACGCGGCCACGGCCGTTGACGATCGGCTCGGTGAGCGTCGCGAGCCGTCCGACAAGCTGATCGCCACGGCGGTTCAACAGCGGCTGGTCGGATGTCTCACCCCGACTTTTCACGATCTTCTTGCCCGCGAGAGCACTCGCCAGCGAAAGCGCCAGAAAAATCACGACCTGCAACTGCCAGACCCAGAAGCCAGCATCCCAGAACATGAGCGACAGCGCGCCGACGATCAGCGCGGCAAGCCCGACCCAGAGCAGGAAAACGCCGGGCATGAATACCTCGAGGATGAGCAGCACGAAACCGAGCGCCATCCAGTTCCACGGACCGAGTTCGGAGAAGAAACGCACGATCATCGAGGTTCGCCTACGAGTTGTCGTCGGACCGCACGGAAGGCGGACGCTGCGACTGCCGGGATAGGGCTCCTGAAGGGCCGTTGCCAAAGACTTCCTTGGCGATGGCGCCAATGCCACCGAGCGACCCGACCAGCGCCGATGCCTCAAGCGGCATCATGATGATCTTGCTGTTATTGGCAGACGCGATCTTCGCCAGCGCGTCCGTGTATTTCTGCGCCACGAAATAATTGACCGCCTGGACATCGCCCTTGGCGATGGCCTCTGACACGACCTGCGTCGCCCTTGCTTCAGCTTCTGCCGCACGCTCGCGGGCTTCCGCGTCACGGAAGGCGGCTTCCTTGCGGCCCTCGGCTTCCAGAACCTGTGCGGCCTTGAGGCCTTCCGCGGCGAGAATCTGCGCGCGCTTGTCGCGCTCGGCCATCATCTGGCGGGCCATCGACTCGACGAGATTCGCGGGTGGGTTGATGTCCTTGATTTCGACGCGGGTCATCTTGATGCCCCAGGGATGCGCAGCCTCGTCGACGATCCTTAGCAAGCGCTCGTTGATTGCGTCGCGATTGGAGAGCAGCTCGTCGAGGTCCATCGATCCCATCACGGAACGGATGTTGGTCATGGTAAGGTTGAGGATGGCGTTCTGCAGGCCGGAGACCTGATAAGCTGCCTGAGGAGCATTCAGCACCTGATAGAAGGAGACGCCGTCAACCGAAACGATGGCGTTGTCCTTGGTGATGACTTCCTGTGTCGGAACTTCGAGCACCTGCTCCATCATGTTCATCTTCGCGCCGATGCGGTCGATGAACGGGATGATGATGTTGAGGCCGGGCGTCAGTGTCTTCGTGTAACGACCGAAGCGTTCGACTGTGTAGTTATAGCCCTGCGGAATGGTCTTGATGCCGGCGAAAAGGATGACCAGCACAAAAACGACAAGCACCGGTATGACGATATCGAAGCCTGAGAACATCTGTTCTCCCCCCAGTTGGAGCGACGGTTGCCGCCTGTCGAATCACGTAGGAATCCAAGCATGCCAATACAATCATACTGTGGCGGATTGGTTAGCGCTTTGCCTTAACGGGTTCTAACGCTTGAATGCATAGAGATCGGTGTCGGCATCATCGCGGCCGGCAAGCGCGGAAGCGACAATCTCGGAGGCGATCTGCGAATAGGTGATGCCGTTGCCGCCATATCCCATGACGGCATGGATGCGCGGACGGCTGGGGATCCTGCCAATGTAGGGCAAGCCTGTTGCAGTTGTGCCGAACGAACCCGCCCAAGCGAATTCGGGCGTTGTGTCGAGCTTGGGAAAAAGTCGACCCAGTTTTTCAGACAGTTTTGCAGCTTTTTCCTTGAGCAGCGCATCGCGTTGTTCCTCGTCGGAAAAGTCCTCGTCCTCGCCGCCGCATATGACGCGGCCGTCGCACGTGGCACGCATATAGAGATAGGGATCGGAAGCCTCCCAGATAAAGGCCTCTTCAGGCCAGATCGCCTTCGGTTGTGGTCGCGTTGCAATCGCCCATGTCGAGATGATCCGATGTTTCGCTGCCGGCACGAGGTCCGGAAGTTCATAGCCTGTCGCGAGCACCGCATGCGCCGCGCTGATCGTCGGGCCATTCCTGGTCGCGATGCTCACCTCGTTACGACTGCTCGCTATCTTGGTGGCCTCGACCGGCGTGAACAGCCGTGCGCCCCGTTCGACTGCTTTCAGCAGCAGCCCAGCCGTGAGCTTCCGAGGGTCGAGCGTCAGGTTGCCATGGCTGAGGATCGCGCCGCCGCGCTCGATGCCGAAGCGATCGGCAAGTGGCCGAGGCGTAAGATGAAAGGCTGCAATCCCCGCTTGCCTGCGCAAGCCGGCTTCCTCCGCCAGATCGCCGGGTCCAAGAACGTTTCCCGCGAGATAGAGCGAGGCGCGCCTGTCAATGCCGCAGGCGATGCCTAGCTCTTCTATCCGCGTGAATAGGCTTTCGATGGCAAGGCGCGATCGCCGCCACCCGCGTTCGGCCTTCGCGCGGTCGATCATCTGTGAAAGTTTTGTAAGCGGCTGATCGATTTCGAACTGCACAAGCGCGGTTGTCGCCGAGGTTGAGCCCTTCATCGGACCGCGCCGGTCAATGCAGACCACACTCATACCCTCTGCCGTCAGCGCCTCGGCAATCATCGCGCCGCTAATGCCCATGCCGACGATGGCGACGTCGGCCTTCACGTCGCGCGTCAGCTTCTCAATCGGGATAGACTGTACCCGATAGGCGAACCAGACGGGGCGTCCAGTCCTGAGATCGAGCTTGCGGCGCATGAAAGACGTCTCCCGAAAAAGCGAGCTTTCAACGGAACTGTGCCGACGAGGTTCCGCGCGTCATGGTGCAATGCGGGAAGTCTTTAGGCCAACAGCGCTTTTTCACGCGTCAGGGTCATCATTGCTTCTTGTATCGGATGATAAAAATCCCATTTCACCAAAGGGGCGGCAGCACCGACCCCTCCCGCATTCCATTCCTCCCAATCTGCAAGGACATCGAAAATGGCACTGGCAAAAGGCTATGCTGCAACCGATGCATCGAAACCGCTCGTTCCGTTCACGTTCGAAAGGCGCGAGCCGGGCGACGACGATATCGTCATCGACATCAAATATGCAGGCATCTGTCATTCCGACATTCATCAGGCCCGCAACGAGTGGGGCAACTCCACATTCCCCATGGTGCCCGGTCACGAAATCGCCGGCATCGTCACCGCCGTCGGCAAGAACGTAACCAGCTTCAAGGTGGGCGACCGCGCCGGCGTGGGCTGCTTCGTCAATTCATGCACGGCCTGCAAGACGCGCGATGTAGACCTCGAGCAGTATCTGCCGGGGCTTGTCGGCACTTACAACAGCTTCGAGGCCGACGGCGTGACGCCGACCTATGGTGGCTATTCGGACCACATCGTCGTGAAGGAAGGCTATGTCATGTCGATCCCGGAAAACCTGCCGCTCGATGCGGCGGCTCCGCTGATGTGCGCTGGCATCACGCTCTATTCGCCGCTGCGTCACTGGAAGGCCGGCCCGGGCAAGAAGGTGGCCATCGTCGGCATGGGCGGTCTCGGCCACATGGGAGTGAAGCTCGCGCATGCGATGGGTGCGCACGTGACCGTGCTCAGCCAGTCGCTCTCCAAGAAGGAGGATGGGCTGAAGTTCGGCGCCGACGAGTACTACGCAACCAGCGACGCCGAGACATTCAAGACGCTCGCCGGCAGCTTCGACCTGATCATCTGCACGGTCAGTGCCGGCATCGACTGGAACGCCTATCTCAGCCTGTTGAAGGTGGAAGGCAGCATGGTTCTGGTCGGCGCGCCCGAAAATCCGGTGCCGGTCCATGCATTCGCCTTGATTGGCGGGCGCAAGAGCCTGTCCGGCTCGGCCATCGGCTCGATCAAGGAAACGCAGGAAATGCTCGATTTCTGCGCCGAGCACGACATTGTCGCCGACATCGAGGTGATTGACATCAAGGATGTCAACGAAGCCTATGAACGCGTACTGAAGAGCGACGTGCGCTACCGCTTCGTCATCGATATCGCGACGCTGAATTGATCAAAGCAAGGCGGCGGAGACGAAGGACTTCGCCGCCTATCCCCGCCTATGCCCAGCCCTGCAATTCGCGACGCACCAGCGTCTCGATGACATCCATGCCTTCGGCGCTGTCGTTCAGGCACGGTATATGCGCGAAGCGCTCGCCACCCGCGTGCAGGAATTCGTCGCGCACCTCGCGACCGATCTCGTCCAGCGTCTCGATGCAATCGACGGAGAAGCCGGGATTGACGATCGCGATCGACTTGACGCCCTCACGCGCCAGCCGTTCGACCGTCTTGTCGGTGTAGGGCTGCAGCCACTCCTGCGCACCGAAGCGCGACTGGAAGGTCGAGATCAGCTTGCGCTCGTCCCATCCCAGTCTTTCGCGAAGCAGCCGCGTCGTCTTCAGGCAGTGGCAGTGGTAGGGATCGCCCTTCTCGAAATAGACCTTTGGAATGCCATGGTAGGAGGCGATGACGACTTCGGGCTGGAAATCAAGCGTCGCAAGGCTGGCTTCTATGGAGCGCGCCAGCGCATCGATATAGACGGGCTCGTCGTAATAAGGCGGGACCGACCGCACCGCCGGGGCATCCCGCATCTTCATCAGCGCACGAAAAAGCTGGTCGTTGGCGGTCGCCGTCGTGGTGGCAGAATATTGCGGGTAGAGCGGGAAGGTCAGAATGCGGTCGCAGCCCTGATCGTAGAGGCTTTGCACCGCGCTACGGGTCGATGGATTGCCGTAGCGCATACCCCATTCCACGCGGACATCAGGAAGGTTCGTGAGTGCCGTCGCAAGCTTCTCGGCCTGGCTGCGTGTGTAGGTGCGCAGGGGCGACTCGTCCTTTTCCGTGTTCCATATCCTGCGATAGTTCGCGCCGGATTTGCTCGGCCGTGTTGTCAGCACAAGGCCATAAAGGATCGGGTACCAGATCGCCTTGTTCAGCTCGATGACGCGCGGGTCAGAGAGGAATTCACGCAGGTAGCGCCACATCGACTTGTAGTCGGTGCCGTCGGGCGTGCCGAGATTGACCAGAAGGACGCCGATACGGCTCGGCTTGACCGGCGGATGGCCAGCCGGGAGGTTTGATGCCTTCTGGGTATCTATCGTCATTCGGTTCTCTCTCGCCGGCGCGAAAGTAGTGAAGCGGCGAGCGGTTTCAATGCAGCGTCTGGCCGCACCCTGTCGATGCGGCGTGATCACCGAACGGCTTTACAGAGAAAGGTCTCGATAGGCAAAGGTTCGCCCGGTGAACCGGACGGACCTCATCAAATCGCGAACCCGTGAACTCAGCTGGCCGGTGGGATTGTCAACGTGGAGCCGATTGCAAGGTGGCGGGGTTTTACGGCGGGGTTGGCACCGGAGATAAGTCGCCATTTGGCACCGTCTCCATAGACCTTCTCGGCGATATCCCAAAGCGTGTCACCGGCCACGATGGTGTGCTTTCCTTCGGATGACCCGGCAGGCTCGGCCGGCGCTGCGGCGTCGATCGAAGGCGGCGTTGCGGCAATGTCAGCCGATCCAGGCGCGGCGGGCACCGCGGGTTCCGACGGCGCTGGCGCTGCCGGGGCAGGTTCGCCAGGCACTGCGGCGGCAAGCGCAACGATGCGGCCGTCGAGTTTTGGCGTGAAGGGCCGGTTCGCCGAGAGATAGTCCGCAACAACCTGCTCCAGCCCCGGGCCGTAGTCATAGGCGTTCTGACCCTTCTCGGCGAAAACCGCATAGCCGTCACCGCCCTTGCGCATGAAATTGTTTGTGGCGGCCAGATAGATCTTTTCCGGGTCGAGCGACGTCCACGCGCCGTTTTCCATGACCTCGACCGACTTGATCCGGCTGCCGGCCGGCGCGGCGGCGTCGAACGAATACTTCAGCCCCGCAACCTGGGTAAAACGTCCGGCGCCCTCCTCGATCTGGCTCGCCCCATTCTCAAGCGCGGCAAGCACATCCTTGCCGGCAAGCTGGAATGTGGAAAGCGTGTTCTGGAAAGGCAGCACCGTCAGAACCTCCCCCATCGTGACGACGCCCTGGTCGATGGATGCGCGCAGGCCGCCGCCATTCTGGAAGGCGATCGTCACGCCCTGCCCCTTCACACGATCGAGCATGGCGTCCGCAACGAGGTTGCCCATCTCGCATTCGCGGGCGCGGCAATTGTCGCGGCTGCCGTCGATCGGCGCTGTGGTCTCCGAGACTTCCTTGGCCTTCAGTTCCTCGATCGGCCCGGCAAGCTCCTTGACCCTGGCAAGCACCGTTGCGTCCGGCACGATCGAATTATCCAGCAGGATCGGATCGCCCTTTGCCTCCTTGATGACCCCGTTGTCGTCGAAGGTCACGGTGAACTCGCCAAGATACTTGGAATAAGACGCTGCCTGTGTAACCGGAACCTTATAGCCTTCCGGATTGTCGATCATCGTCGGGTAAGGACCTTCGGCCTTGTCGTCGGTATTCGACAGCAGCGAATGCGAGTGACCGCCGACCACAACGTCGACGCCGGGAATTTTCGCTATCAGTTCCTTGTCTCTGACATAGCCAACATGCGTCAGCGCAATGATCTTGTTCACGCCTTCGGCCTTCAGCCGTTCAACCTCGGCGGTGATCGTGGCGATGTCGTCGGCGATCGCGATGTCCGGGCCGGGTGAGGCGATGACAGGCGTATCGTTCGTGACCGCGCCGACGATGCCGATCTTCTGGCCGCCGACATCGAGGACGACCGACGGCCTGATGCGGTCGCCCACCTTGGATTGCGCGTTTGGCTGGACGTTTGCCGAAAGCACAGGAAAGGTGATCTGCTCGAGGAAAGGAACAAGCGCTTCCTCGCCATCGTCGAATTCGTGATTGCCGACGGTCATGGCGTCGAACTTCATCAGGTTCAGGAATTCGGCTTCGGCCTTGCCCTTATAAGTGGTGTAGAAAAGCGATCCCTGGAAATTGTCGCCGCCATTGAGAAGCAACATGTTCTGGCCTTCCAGCGCCTTGCGCCGTTCGGCGACTGCCGTCACCAGCCGAGCCGAGCCGCCGAAGCATTCGCCCTTGCCTTCTTCCTCTTCGGAACAAGTCGATTCGTATTTGTTGTTCGACTCGATGCGGCTGTGCCAGTCGTTGATGTGCAAGATGGTCAACGTGTAGTCAGCAAACGAAGCGCCGGCGGAAAGGCCAAGCGCCGAAGCCGACAGCGCGGCTATGGCGGCTAGTTTTCTCATCTCACATCTCCCGGTTTCTTCGAGGCTTCGGCATCTGCCAGCGTTCCCGGCAAGGAAGTCTATTCGCGGACGCCTGACGGAATTGTTTCAACCTCATGAAACCGCGATGTTCACATCCCGGTTTTCACCACGCAAGGAAAAACGACGCGGACCAAGCCGGCTACCGAAGCAGCCGAACCCACCGAGCAAGGTTCACGAGCGAGATCAACGCCCCGGCCAGATAGGTGAAGGCCGCGGCACGCAGCACGCTGCGCACCGCCGGCATATCGGCTGGACCGAGGTAGCCGCCGGACTCCAGGATCGGCAATGCCTTTTTGAAGCTGGCATCCGTCTCGACAGGCAAGGTGACGAGATCAACGACAACTCGCACCGCAAGGAAAGCGATGCCGAGGCCCACGAGCGCCAAAAACGCCACCGGCGTACGCGCCAGGCCGGCGAGGATAGGGGCCGCTATGAAGAACACTCCGGCGAATTTGTCGGTCGCCATCGCGAACTTCGCGAGCCGCTGGCGAACAGCCAACATGCGCTCGCCGCGCGCGTCCTGGATCGCGTGAGCCACTTCATGCGCAGCGATTGCGACGGCCGACAATGAGCGGCCGTTGTAGTGCTTTTCGAGGAGTCGGACGACCTTGGCGCCCGGATCGTAGTGATCGCCCTTGTCGGTGATCTCGACCTTCACGTCATCCAGGTCGAAGCGGTTCAGCAGATGCCGGGCGAGCTCTCCACCGGTACCGTCGAGGTCCGGTCGTTCGGCCTGATGGCGGCCGATCGTGTGCCGTACCCACAACTGGGGCAGCACCACGGCGACCAGCAAAAGGACCGCGAAGACGGCAAGCATCTATGCCGTCGATCCCGAAGCGATCAGGCGCGCCGCGTCAGCACGAATTGCTGGCCTGCCGAACTCGTGCAGTTGAGCTGGTTGCTGGACACCAGCAGGCAGTTGAAGCTGATCGGCGACTGGCGGATCAGCGACGTGCCCGTGATCTGAACGGAAGTCGGATTGTTCAGGATGTAACTGCCTTCCGCAAGTCTCTGGCCAGTATCGGTCGCGACCGTGCTGAACACGCCGCCCGAGATCGTGGAAAGGCCTGTGCCCTGCGCATCGATCCAGGTGCCTTCGACGCCGGTTGGCGCCGGACGGGACGGAGAATTACCGCCCCCACCACCTCCGCCGAGACAGCCGGCGAGAATCAAAGACAGTCCGGCAACGGCGCCTGCCGACAACAGCTTACGTGCAATCGTCATGTATGGTCCCTCCGGGAACAAATCTCTGTTTCCGACCCGTACCTCTCAATTGCGTGATTTTGAAACGAAATCAAGGCGCGGCTTCGACAGCCGCGCCTTGTCGCACAGGTCTATGTGACAACGTTCAATGGACGAGAACGTTGCGGAACTGCCATGGATCTTCCTCGTCGATGTCTTCCGGGAAAAGGCCCGGCCGGCCTTCGAGCGGCGTCCAGGTCGTGTAATGGCCTTCGACCGGACCAAGATAGGGAAGCTGCACTTCGAGGCAGCGGCGGAAATCCATCTCGTCGGCTTCCACGATGCCGGCCTTGGGGTTTTCCAGCGCCCAGACCATGCCGGCGAGGACGGCGGATGTCACCTGCATGCCAGTCGCGTTCTGATAAGGCGCCAGCTTGCGCGCCTCTTCCAGCGACAGCCGCGAGCCATACCAGTAGGCGTTCTTGTCGTGGCCGTAGAGCAGCACGCCGAGTTCGTCGACGCCGTCGACCAGTTCGTTTTCCGTCAGCACGTGATGCACGGGCTGCGCCTTGCCGCCCGCGCCGAACATCTCATGCAGCGAAAGCACCGCGTCGTTGGCAGGATGATAGGCGTAGTGGCAGGTCGGCCGGTACTTCACCTTGCCCTCCTTGCCGCGCACGGTGAAGAAGTCCGAGATGGAGATCGCCTCGTTGTGCGTGACGAGGAACCCGTATTGCGCGCCTGGTGTCGGGCACCATGTACGGACACGGGTGTTAGCGCCCGGCTGTTCAAGATAGATAGCCGCCTTGCAGCCTTCCTTGTGCTTCTTGCCGTTTTTCGGCATCCACTTCTCGTGCGTTCCCCAGCCGAGTTCGGCCGGCTGCAGGCCTTCCGAAATGAAGCCCTCGACCGACCATGTATTCCAGAAAACGTTGAGCGGCTTCGGCTTCTTGGTGCGCTGCGTGTCGCGCTCGGCGATGTGAATACCCTTCACGCCAGCCTTCTTCATCAGCTTGGCCCAGCCTTCGCGATCGTCCTGCGCGGGCTCCTTGAAGTCGTACCCAAGGTCGGTCGACAGATTGACCAGCGCCTGTTTTACGAGCCAGGACACCATGCCGGGATTTGCGCCGCAGGTCGAGACGGCCGTCGGGCCACCGGGCTTGCGACGCTTCTCGGCGAGCAATGTCTCGCGCAGCGCGTAGTTCGTGCGGTCGGAATTATCCATCTTGTCGTCGAAATAGAAGCCGAGCCACGGCTCGACGACCGTATCGACGTAGAGCGAACCAAGCTGGCGGCAGAGCCGCATCAAATCGACCGAGCCGGTATCGACCGACAGGTTCACGCAGAAGGCCTGCCCGCCGCCATTTGTTAGCAGTGGCTTCAGCAGCTTCTTGTAGTTCTTCTTGGTCACAGCATCCTGGATGAAGCCGATGCCGCGCTCGTCAAGCAGGCTCTTGTCCGCGTCGCTGGGATCGATCACCACCATGCGCGACTTGTCGAATTTGAAATGGCGCTCGATCAGCGGCAGCGTTCCGCGACCGATCGACCCAAAGCCGATCATTACGATGGGGCCGGTGATATCACCGTAGACGGGCCAATTTTGCTCTGCCATTTTGGGCGGCACTCCTTTGCTGTTGATCCTGCACAAGGCTCAAAGCACAAGCACCTGTCATAATAAAGGGGCAGGAAGGCCAATCTCTTGGCTTCGGTAAACAGGCTGCGGTCATTTCCTTGCCGGAAAAGCGCTTGGCGGCTTGCCTGTCGAGCCCCGTACCACCAGTTCGACCGGCATCACGACCTGCCTTGGCGATCCATTTTCCAGCACCATTTCTGCCGCCAGCCGCGCCTTGCCGACGATATCGTGTGCAACCGTCGTCAGTGACGGCATCGTGCGCGCCGCTTCCGCCGTTCCGTCGAAGCCGACCACCGAGACTTGTCCGGGCACATCGATGCCGCGTCGCCGCGCCTCATCGAGCACCGTAATCGCCTGCCAGTCCGACATCGTCATGATTGCGGTCGCCTGCGGGCAATGATCGAAGACAGCAGATCCCGCATGGGGGTCGCCTGGCGTTGTTTCGATGACCGGCACGTCCGCGATCGACAAGGAGGCTTCCGCCAGAGCCGCCTCGAAACCTTGCAGGCGCTGGTGGTCCAGCGCGAAACCCGCCATCAGCGCACGATCGGTATGGCCAGGCCTATGCACGATCGCCGGCCCGACAGTGCGCCTGATCGACAGGATGGCGAAGCGCTTGTGGCCCAACCTCGCCAGATGGCGCACGGCAGCGATCGCACCGCTGCGCGCGTCGATCCTGATGGAGTTCACGTCTGCCCCAGCGTCGCTTTCAAGGATCGCGAAGGGCAGTCGTCGCCGCTTCACGGAGGCAACAACATCTATGTCGACGACATTGCCAAGGATGAAACCATCCACCAATGCCTCGCGAATGCTTGCCATCCGGGTTTCGTCGGTCCCGTTGACGAGGCTGAGCGTTGCTCCGGCAGCGTCGCACGCGCTCGCGGCACCCATAAGCAATTCGCGCCCATAAGGGCTGCGCACCATTTCAGCGATCGCATAGGCGCCCGGCGGCATGAAGCCGATCGCGTTGAACCGGCCTTCCTTGAGCAGGCGTCCCTTCGGGTCGGGGCCACCGTAGCCGAGCGCACGCGCCGCAGCCTCGACGCGCTCGCGCAGTTCCGGCCGCACCAGTTCGGGCCGGTTGAAGACATTGGAGACGGTGCCGCGTGAAACGCCTGCGGCCAGGCCTACGTCATCAAGGGTTGGCATTCGTCACCTGTCATCCGGATGTCTTAGGCGAAATTTTGGAGCGCTCCAAGATTTTTATTGACTTCGGCCTGAAAACGCTCAATTCTGTTTGGAGCGCTCCAAATTGATATATGGTTCGGGCGCTCCCGAAATTCGCATGCATTGATTCTTGCTTGATTGAGGATGCGTGGCTTGGCCGCGCACAAGGAGGATTTATGGAAGCGACCAACACCTCGCCGGCCAGGCTTGTCGGCAAGACCTTCGATTGCGACTTTGGTTCGTTCGTGCCGCGACTGACATTCCGGACTGCTAACGAAATCCGCGTTCAAGCCAAGCTCGGCGACATCAACATCGATCAGACCGTGCAGGCGGATGTTTCGGGTGTGCGGCCTGACGTCTTCATCGTGAGCTGGGTGGAAGACAACGGCAATTTCGTCGTCCAGTTGCAGGACCACGCAAACGGCGTGGTTCACAATCACGCTCGGCTTGCCGACGGCCAAGTCTTCCGCGCCGAGGGCCGGCTACAAGCAGTCGACGCCTGAACCATCCGCACCGAACGACTTCCTTCGACCACCCAGGGAGGACCTGATGGAAATCGCTTACGAGAGCCATCTGCTTGCACGCATTCTCCTGACCGTCGCAACGCTCGGCTACGGTCTTGTCACCATGAAAGCGGACTTCAACGCGACCCATGCCACCAACCCGCTATGGACACCGCACGCGCGGTTCCATGTCGTCTGGCAGGTTCTGAGCTATTCCGGTGTCGGCCTGATCGCGTTGGGGTTGATCTGGATCGGCGGGCCGATGCAGACAGAGCGACTTTACCTTGCCGGGCTGCTGGGCGTCGCGATGTACGGCGCATTCTTTGCCGCGCTGTTTTCGCGACCGATCTATGGCGGGCTGCTTTATGACGACAACGGCTACCCGCCCTTCAAGGCGCCGGTCGGCCCCGGCAAATGGGACGTCAACGTCACCGCTTTCACGCTGATGACGACCGTCCTGATGCTTGGACTGATCGCCATCTAGCCCTTGCGCTCGACCAGCATCGCGAGCTGGTCGGCAACGGTGCCCCAGCCGTCGAAGAAACCCAGTTCGGCATGCCTGTTCCGTTCGGCTGGGCTGTTGTGCATGGCATAACCGACATAGTTGGTTCCTTCGGGGTGCTCCTCAAACGAGAAGATACCCGTCATGAAAGGCCGCGCGGACGGACGCCAGCCTGCAGTCAGCGCATCAGTGAAGACGATCCGCCTCAGCGGCTCGACGGCGAGCACGCAAACATTCATGTGCACCGAGAAATTGCCGTCACCGTTCTCGTCAAACTCGGTCACGAAAGCGCCGCCGGGCTTCAACTCAAGAGCCACGACCCGCGCCTTCGACGGTGCCGGCACCCACCATTGTTCAAGTTTCCTTGGGTCGGTCCAGGCATCCCAGACCTTCGCCACGGGTGCCCTGATGATGCGGGAAATCTTCAGATCGAGATCGGGATTTTCTGAAAAGGTCATTTTGCTTCTGCTCTCTGCTCTGCCATGACGAATGCTTCGAGGCGATCTGTGCGGCCCTCCCAGAGGGCGCGTTGCTCGGCCAGCCAACTGTCCATGACAGCGAAGCCCCCGCGTTCCAGCGCGCAACTTCGAACGCGTCCGCTCTTTTCGGTGCGGATCAGCCCGGTCTCCTCAAGCAAACGGATATGCTTCATGAAGGACGGCAAAGCCATGTCGAACGGCCTTGCAAGTTCTGTCACGCTGGTTGGGCCGCGACCGAGATGGGCAATGACGGCGCGTCGCGTCGGGTCCGACAAGGCTTGAAAGACGCCGTTGAGTTGCAAAGAATAGTTTTCCATAAGGCTAAGTATCACTCTTAAACACTTAGCTCAAGGGATAAGTTTTCTTCCCTTCAAAATCGCAACATCGTGAACCGTACCGTACCGTACGGTACGGTTTTTTTGTTGCCGCATAGATGCTTTCGTATTAACAACGCTTCAACAGCCAAAGGCATAGACCGCCGAGAAGCCAGTACCCGAGGAAACGACAATGCCCGCCTATCGTTCACGCACAACCACCCACGGCCGCAACATGGCCGGCGCGCGCGGCCTCTGGCGCGCCACCGGCATGAAGGATGGCGACTTCGGCAAGCCGATCATCGCGGTGGTCAACTCGTTCACGCAGTTCGTGCCCGGACACGTCCACCTGAAAGACCTCGGCCAGCTCGTCGCGCGCGAGATCGAGGCGGCCGGCGGCGTCGCCAAGGAGTTCAACACGATCGCCGTCGACGACGGCATCGCGATGGGCCATGACGGCATGCTCTATTCGCTGCCGTCGCGCGAGGTCATCGCCGACGCGGTCGAATACATGGTCAACGGCCACTGCGCCGACGCCATGGTCTGCATCTCCAACTGCGACAAGATCACGCCCGGCATGCTGAATGCCGCGATGCGCCTGAACATCCCGGCGGTCTTCGTCTCCGGTGGGCCGATGGAGGCCGGCAAGGCAATGGTGCGCGGCAAGCTGCAGGCTCTCGACCTCGTGGACGCGATGGTTGTCGCCGCCGACGACAAGTACACCGATGAGGAAGTGCAGACGATCGAGGAAGCGGCGTGCCCGACCTGCGGCTCGTGCTCGGGCATGTTTACCGCCAACTCGATGAACTGCCTGACCGAGGCGCTCGGCCTGTCGCTGCCCGGCAACGGCTCGACGCTCGCGACACATTCGGACCGCAAGCGGCTGTTCGTGGAAGCCGGCCACCTGATCGTCGATCTCGCCCGCCGCTACTACGAGCAGGACGACGAGACTGCCCTGCCCCGCAACATCGCCACGAAGAAGGCGTTCGAGAACGCCATGGCGCTCGACATCGCCATGGGCGGGTCCACCAACACGGTCCTCCACATCCTTGCCGCAGCCTATGAGGGTGGCGTCGAGTTCACGCTGGACGACATCAACGCGCTGTCGCTGCGCGTGCCCGTGCTCTGCAAGGTTGCGCCGGCCAAGAACGACGTGCACATGGAAGACGTCCATCGCGCTGGCGGCATCCCCGCAATCCTCGGCCAGCTCGATCGCGCCGGTCTGATCAACCGCGAGGAACCAACCGTCCATGCGGTCACCATGGGCGACGCGCTGGACCAGTGGGACATCTCGCGCACCAACAGCGACAACGTCCGCGAGTTCTTCAAGGCAGCGCCTGGCGGCGTCCGCACCACGCAAGCGTTCTCACAGTCCAGGCGCTGGGAGGAACTCGACCTCGACCGCAAGGGCGGCGTCATCCGTTCGGCAGAAAACCCCTTCTCCAAGGACGGCGGCCTCGCTGTTCTCAAGGGCAACATCGCGCTCGACGGCTGCGTCGTGAAGACGGCGGGCGTGGACGAATCCATCCTGAAGTTCACTGGCCCGGCGGTGGTCTATGAAAGCCAGGACGCAGCGGTGAAGGGCATTCTGTCCAACGAGGTCAAGGCCGGCGACGTGGTCGTCATCCGCTACGAAGGCCCGAAGGGTGGTCCCGGCATGCAGGAGATGCTGTACCCGACCAGCTACCTGAAATCGAAGGGGCTCGGAAAAGCTTGTGCGCTTCTGACCGACGGACGCTTCTCCGGCGGCACGTCCGGCCTCTCGATCGGACACGCCTCTCCGGAGGCCGCACTTGGCGGCGCGATCGGTCTTGTCCGTCAGGGCGACATGATCGAGATCGATATCCCCAACCGCACGATAAATCTTCTGGTCGACAAGGACACGCTGGACGCCCGGCGCGCCGAACAGGACCTCAAAGGCTGGAAGCCGGCTGAAAAGCGCAGGCGCAACGTCACCACCGCGCTGCGCGCCTATGCCGCTTTCGCGACAAGCGCCGACAAGGGTGCCGTCCGCGTCGTGCCGGAATAGGAGACGTTCAGGCCATCCCTTTCAGGACCGCGACCAGCAGGTCGCGGTCGGCCGTCAGGCCCTTGTAGTCGAGTTGCTCTGCTTCCAACTCCATCAACTGGTCTGCAAAGGACGTGGCAAGCGCAGCGCGGTCGGGGTGGTTTTTCAAAGTTGACAGAGGGTCCAGATAAATCCGGATCGTGAACAGGATGTCGCCCGACACAGGCAGCTTCCTGAGGGTCTGCCGTTCTATGCGGATGAATGCACGGGCTGCTGATTCAACGTCGGGAAACCGGTTTGGCGGCGCAGCCTTCCGAATGTTGCGTTCGTCGTTGGACATCGGCCTGTAAAGCGCATCGCCAAGCTGTATCGACCAATTAACCCTGACCACCGGTTGGACGACCTGCAGCTTGTCGAACATGCGGTCGATCAATTCGGCATTCCGCGTACCAGGACCGAAACCGGGCACCGGTCCGTGGATGGACGACATTGGCTTTCCGAATTTCTCGGTCAACGCCCAAGAGGAAGGGAAGCAGAGCGCGCCAGCGACGAGCCGCCAGCCATCATCGCCCCTGCGCATCAGGATAAGGTCCTCCTGCACAAGAAGCGAAGCCTTGCGCAGCGGCGACAGATCAGTCGCCTCCCGCTCCGGAATGCCGGTGATCACGACGTCCTCGCCACACCGTCTGTACCGGTCGGGAAAGCGAACAGGCAGATGATCGAGCAGCAGTCCGAGTACCTCGGCCTGCGCTTCTTCCGTACCCTCTTCGGCGACAAAGACGCGGTCAGCATGTTCAGCGTAAAGACGCCTCTTCTCCGCGAGCTGAGAATCGAACGTATCGTCGACTTCGGTCCATTCCTTCAGGTCCAGCGGCTTGAGCCCGATGGCGAATGGCTTGGAAGAGCCGTCGTAAGGTGTATGGATGGGAAGCTGCGTCAAGGAACCCTCCGGATTTGTCCGGGATATCCTGCATACGACAAACCCGCAACCGAGGCACTGAGGCTAGACCAGTTTGGCCCGGATCAGTCCTCGCAGCGAATTACCGACGAAAATCGCCTGCGCTGAGCGCAGGTCGGCCTCGGTAAGCGCAGCCTCGCGCGCGGCCCCCGCGTCGAGCATCGAGCCCCGGAGTACGCCTGCGAGCAGGCCAGAGGTCAGAGGCGGCGTGACGAGTACAGGATCGCCAACATTGATGAAGAGGTTGGTGATCGTGCCCTCGCTTATCTCGCCGCGCTCGTTGAGAAGCAGAACCTCGTCAGCCTGCTCGCGTGGAAATTCGGCGCGCGCAGCGTCGTAGATATGCCTGCGTGTCGTCTTGTGGCGAAGCAGAAGATCAGTGGAATCGAGCCGCGCCTGTGCAATTCGCAAGGCCCACACGGCGTCCTTCACCAAAGGCTCGAACGGCGTTGTCGTCGCTTCCGCAGCCCCGTCGCGCGACAACGCAAGCCGGACGCGGAGTGTCGCGTCGCCCCGGCATTTGCCGAGCGCAGCACCGATCGAATCAGGATCAGCCGCAAAGCCCAGGGCAGCGGCCGATGAATAGAGGCGCTGCAAGTGGCGGTCTAAGCGCACGAAGCCGTCGCCGGGCTGCCAACGCAGCGTCTCGATCAGGTCGAAGTCGGCGGTCGTCCCGTCGCGTATCGAGCCTTCAGCAGGCATTCGGCGTATTCCTCCTCGGCAGTAGAATCGAACACCACGCCGCCGCCCACATTGTAGACCGCCTCGCCATCGGGAAAGAGCGTGATCGTGCGGATGGCGACGTTGAAGCGCATTCTGCCGGATGGAGCGATCCAGCCGATCGCGCCGCAATAGGCATTTCGCGGCGCGCTTTCGAGATCGCGCAGGATTTCCATTGCGCGGATTTTTGGCGCTCCGGTGATCGAGCCGCATGGGAACAGCGCCGAGAAGATGTCGCGAATTGTGAGGTCAGGCAGCAGCTTCGCACGGACCCTGCTCACCATCTGGTGAACCGTGGCAAAGCTCTCGATACGGAAAAGCTCGGGTACGTCTAGCGTGCCAACTTCCGAGATCAGCGAGATGTCGTTACGCAGCAGGTCGACGATCATGCGATTCTCCGCCTGGTTCTTAGGGTCGTTGGCGAGAAAACGCTTTTGCTCTTCGTCTTCTTCCGGCGTCGCGCCTCGGGGAGCGGTTCCCTTCATCGGGTGTGTTTCGATCCAGCCGTCCCCGTCGATCTCGAAGAAGAGTTCCGGCGACCGCGAGAGGATAACCGGCCCGCCAAGATCGGCGAGCGCGCCGTATTTCACGGCCTGTCGCGCGGCCAGCGCATCGAAGGCCGATAGCGGATCGCCCGACCACTTGGCCTCAACCGGAAAGGTCAGGTTCGCCTGGTAGCAGTCCCCTTGCCTCAGATGCCGGTGCACCTGATCAAAGCGGGTCTTGTAGTCTTCATATGACCATGTCGCACGCACACCGAAGATTGGCCCGTTGGTCGTCGGCCGCTGCCGCTCAAGCCTCTTGTCGGATGGACCGTCGAACACACCCATGATCATCAGCGGGGTAGTCCGGCGCTCGGGGAGGATGATTCTGAGCTTTGGTTCCAGGAGATAGCCTGCTTCGTAGGAGAAGTAGCCGGCCAGCCACTTTCCTTCATCGTGCGCCCGCTGCACGATTTCCAATGCCGGAAAGAAATCATCAGCCTGTTCGGCGACGACAATTTTTTCCGCCCGGTCGAAAAGCGTTTCCTCGCCGGAGAAATCATCACGAAAGAGAATGAAGGGCGACCGGGCCGCCCCGTGCGTGTCAGGGCTGTCGGGCGGCGCCATTTGGGTTCAGGCCACCCCAACCTTGAGAAGGTCGTGGAAGTGGACGATCCCTACCGGCCGGTCGGCCTCGACCACCACCAAGGCGCTGATCCGCTTCTCATCGAGGATCGCGATCGCTTCGCCGGTCAGCGTATCCGGATCGATCGTCTTCGGCGTTCGTGTCATGATGTCGTCGACGACTAGCGCGCCGAGATTCCTGTCCAGATTACGGGCGAGGTCACCGTCGGTGACGATGCCGGCAAGTTTGCCATCCTCGTTGACTATGCAGACACAGCCAAAACGCTTGTTCGATAAGGTAACGATGGCGTCCCTGAGCGAACTGCCGGCAGCTGCCAGCGGGAGCCGGTCGCCCTTGTGCATGATGTCGCGCACTTTCATCAGCTTGGCGCCAAGCTGGCCACCAGGATGAAAGGTGCGAAACTGGTCCGGCGTAAACTCACGCGCTTCCAGAAGTGCTATCGCCAGCGCATCGCCGATGACCAGTTGCAGCAACGTCGAGGTGGTGGGCGCGAGCCCGTGCGGGCAAGCCTCGGGCACACGCGGCAGCGCCAGCACCACGTCGGCCTCGCGCGCCAGCGCCGAATTCTCGCGCGCCGTGATGGCGATCAGCGGGATTGAGAAGCGGCGAGAATAGGCGACGATGCTGTTGAGTTCGGCGCTTTCGCCAGACCAGGACATCGCAACGATCACGTCGTCCCTGGCGATCATGCCAAGGTCGCCGTGGTTTGCTTCGGCCGGATGCACAAAAAACGCCGGCGTGCCCGTCGAGGCGAGCGTCGCCGCAATCTTGTTGCCGATATGCCCGCTCTTGCCGACGCCGGTCACGATGACGCGGCCTCGGATGGCGGAAAGCACGTCTATCGCCTGCGCGAAAGCGACGGAAAGACCATTGTCGAGTGCAGCCGCAAGCGCAGCTAGGCCAGACTGCTCGGTCGTGACCGTGCGCAGGGCGGAGGCTATGGACGCGGCCGCGTCGGGCTTTCTTTTCAAGGGCAGGCCATGCATGGCCAAGCGATTAGCGCTTTGGCGGCTTCCTGTCCACTTTCCCGCCGCGACGGAACGGCCGCTTTCAACTGTCCATTAACCATAGGCCTTTACGGTTCGGTAAGCATGGCGCCTCGCGCCTTTCAATCGTCTGGGTCGAGATGCAGCGGGTGCGAACCAACAAGAAGATACGTCCCGAGTCGGGTTCGCTAAGGGCGCTTCTGCTTGCCGGCGCGGCTGTGGGACTTGTCCTGACAAGCCAGGCAGGTGCCCAGCAGGCCGGAGGCTTGCGCGGTGGATTGTCCTCGGACAGTGCTGATTCGACACTTTTGTCCGACAACGGACTGCCGTCCCCGACCTATGTGCCCGCTAGTCCAGGCGCTGTGCCGGACGAAACGTCCGCGCCATCGCCAAACGGTTTCGAGGAAGAACCGGCCGCAACAGGGTCCGCCACTTCGACGACCTCCGCAAGACGCCAGGCCACAGCGGAAACGGACGACACCACCACAGGCACTACTCCCGTCCCAACCGTCGATTCCGAGGAAAACCTGCCGCTTGATCCGGGAGCCGAACGCGCTCAGCCCATAGAGGGACTGAACCGGCCGCAAGAGGACAATCCCTTCGAAGCTGTCGGCGTCAGGTGGGGCACCTTCATCCTTAGGCCGACTCTGGAGACCGGCATCACCGCGACATCCAACGCCGATTCCTCGGTCAACGGCTCTTCTGCGGTCCTCTCGGAAACGACATTACGTCTCAATGCTGCCTCTGATTGGTCCAGCCACCGCGCTTCGGTCAATGCCTTCGGCACATTCACCAACACCCTGTCGGGCCAGGAGGTCGATCGTTTCGCGGGTGGCGTGGACGCTGAACTGGAACTCGAACTCGGCACGGAATACCGGGCCATCGGCACCTTCACCTATTCTGCCGAGCCGGAATCGGCCGCATCGCCAGTCGTTGTGCCCGACACCGTCGAGGAACCGATAAATCAGACCGTGGGCGGCACGCTCGGCCTCGAAAGAGATGTCGGCAAGGCGACCTTCGGCCTAACCGGCGGCATTCTGAACAACACCTATGGAGACGCAGACCTTGAGGGCGGCGGCGTGCTGTCCCAGAAGGATCGCGATTCAACGCTCTATACGCTGTCGCTGCGAGGCGGCTACGAGATGTCGCCGACGCTGACGCCGTTCGTGGAAACCGAAATCGGACGCAACCAGTACGACCAGAAAGTCGACAGTGCCGGCTACGAACGCTCGGCCGACCTCTATGCCTTCCGCGCCGGCCTGGAATTCGACATGAGCGAGAAGCTATCCGGCGAAGTCGCGGCAGGCTGGGTCAGCGAGGATTTCGATGACGCCCGACTCGACACGCTGTCGACGCCAACCTTCGAAGCCAATGTCCTCTGGTCACCGCTGCGTGGCACCAACGTACGGCTTTCAGGGTCGACGGAACTGGAAGGAACGACCACGCCTGGGGAAAGCGGGTCGGTTCTGTATTCGACGAGCATGGCAATCGAGCGCCAGATGCGCGTCAACCTGACCGGCGACGCCACCCTAGGCTATGGCTACCGCAACTACGCGGAGTCGGATGGCTACGATGTCATCTGGAACGCCTCGGCCAGCCTGACATGGTGGCTGAATCGTTATGCCGGCCTGGTCGGGCGAGTAAGCTACGAAGACGTGTCGAGCAACCTGCCGGATCGCGACAGCGACACCAGCAGCATTTTCCTCGGATTGAAACTGCAGCGCTGAGGCTATCCGGCGCTGCGGGCCTTGCCGGTCGACTTCTCCCCCAGCAGTTCGCCGATGGCGCAGGCCATCTTTGCGGAGAGGTCGTGTCGGGCGAGCGCGAAGGCGACGTTGGCCTCGACAAAGCCCTCCGGCGAGCCGCAGTCGAAGGTGCGGCCTTGGTAGTGGTAGCCGAAGA
>NZ_JAEULZ010000042.1 GCF_016793485.1 Mesorhizobium sp.
GATGAACCCCCAGGTCCGGGCCCCGGCGGAGACCAGCGGCAACGGCCGTGTCCTCCGTCGGGGCAAGAACACCGGCGGGGCGCGGGAGACCGGCCACGTAAAATTTATATGAGAGGCAAGGCCTCGTGCCCCGCTTCCCGAATTCTCTTCCCGGCGGCGAAGAGCGTTCTTTGAAATGGCCAGACTGCGAAAGCAGGGCGTGGCAACGGGAAAGTGCGCGGATATCCCTCCCCCTTGCGGGGAGGGTGGCGGCGAAGCCGCCGGGTGGGGGTGGTGCTCAGGCGCGCAAACCTCAGCGATTGGCTCATCCTCAACCTCACAGGGCAAGGTGCGCGGCCCGAGGCCTGTGACGTGGGGAGCAAACCTGTCCGCAATCGACGCGTCCGCCGTATTCAAGCCTTCACCCGCTCCGCCTTCGGATCGTACATGGCGTCGAGATGAATACTCGCGGGCGTGGCGTCCATGGCGACCACCAGTTCATACTTGCCGGAGAGCAGGAAGTCGTCGCTCACGCCATCTGCGTTGCGTACATAACCGTAGCCGATGTTTTTGCCGATCGTGTAGCCGTAGCCGCCGGAAGTCAGATAACCGACTGGAACCCCGTTGCGCAAAATGGTCTCGCGGCCCAGCAGCACGACCTCCGGATTGTCCACTGTGAATGCCACGAGGCGCTTGGTGACCGGCTTTCCGGCACCCTGCTCCAGCGCGCGCCGGCCCATGAAATCGATGTTCTTGCGCAGCTTGACCGCCCAGCCCAGCCCGGCCTCAACAGGCGAGTCGTTCGGCGTGATGTCGGAGCCCCAGGCGCGATAGCCTTTTTCGAGCCTGAGCGATTCGATCGCCCGGTAACCGACAGGCCGGATGCCATACGGCGCGCCGGCCTTCATCAGCGCGTCGAAGACTTCGCCGGTGGCCGCGAGCGGCACATGCAGTTCCCAGCCGAGTTCGCCGACATAGGTCACGCGAAGCGCTCGGACCGTGCTGCCAGCGATGTCGATCTCGCGCACATGGCCGAAGGGGAAGGCCGCATTGGACACATCGGCGTCCGTAACCGCTTCGAGAACCTTGCGCGCTTCCGGCCCCATCAGCGACAGCGTTCCGAATTGCTCGGTGACATCGGTCAGCCGGGCGTCGAGCCCGTTGCCGATATGGTCCTCGATCCAGCCGAAATCGTGGGTGCGAAACCCGGTGCCGCTGACGATATAGAACTTGTCCTCGGCAAGCCGCGCCACCGTCAGATCGGCCTCGATGCCGCCGCGCGTATTGAGCAACTGCGTGTAGGTCAGTCGCCCGGCTGGCTTTGAGACATCGTTGGCGCAGATCCAGTCCAGCGCCTTCTGCGCGTCCCTGCCGGCCAGTTCGTATTTGGCAAAGGACGACTGGTCGAAGATGCCGACACGTCCGCGCACGTGGCGATGTTCGTTGCCGACCGCGTCGAACCAGTTCTGCCGGCCCATGGAATAGATGTCCTTGGACTCGACACCATCAGGCGTGAACCAGTTCGGCCGCTCCCAGCCGAGCTTGGAGCCGAACACTGCGCGATGCTTCTTGAGGCGCTCGTAGAGCGGCGAGACGATGCGCGGCCGGCCGCTTTCGTATTCCTCGTGCGGAAAGCCGATCGTGTAGTGCTTGCCATAGGCTTCGAGCGTGCGCTCGGCGACCCATTGCCGGTCGCGGTGCAGGCCGGAGAAGCGGCGGATATCCACCGTCCAGAGGTCGAGCGGAGCCTCGCCGTCGACAGCCCACTGCGCCAGCACCCAGCCCGCGCCACCGCCCGAGGCGATGCCGAAGGCATTGAAGCCTGCGCCGACGAACATGTTCTTGCACTCGTTCGCCAGCCCCAGGATGAAATTGCCGTCGGGCGTGAAGCTTTCGGGACCGTTGATCATCTGCTTGACGCCTGCCCGTTCCAGCGCCGGCACGCGCGCGATGGCTTGGGTCATGTGCTGCTCGAAATGGTCGTAGTCGTCGTCGAACAGCCGGAACTCCCAGTCCGCGGGCACATCGCCGCCCGAAAGGCCGGTTTCCCATTGCTGCGGATTGGGCTCGTATCCGCCCATCACCAGCCCGCCGACTTCTTCCTTGAAATAGGTTCGGCGATCCGGGTCGCGGATGGTCGGCGCGTCGCTGGCAAGGCCTTCGAGTTTCTCGGTGATGATGTACTGGTGCTTGACCGGCTGCAGCGGCACGTTGATGCCGGCCATCGCGCCAACCTGCCGCGCCCACTGGCCGGCGCAGTTCACCACCTTCTCGCAGGCGATATCGCCCTGGTCGGTCTTCACCTTGACGATGCGGCCGTCTTTCATCTCGAAGCCGGTGACCCGCACGCCCTCGAATATCTTCGCCCCATGCATGCGCGCGCCCTTGGCGAGCGACTGGGTGATGTCGGATGGGCTGGCCTGCCCGTCGGTCGGCAACCATGACGCGCCGACGAGGTCGGACACGTCCATCAGCGGCCACATCTTCTTGACCTCGGCTGGCGAGATGAGTTGCATGTCCATGCCAAAGCTCTTCGCCGTGGTGGCGAGGCGCCGGAACTCGGTCCAGCGGTCCTGGTTGGTGGCTAGCCGCAGGCAGCCGGTCATCTTCCAGCCGGTCGCGAGCCCCGTCTCGGTCTCGAGCCCCTTGTAGAGGTCGACCGAATATTTGAGCACACGGGTGATCGAGGCGGACGAGCGCAACTGACCAACCAGACCGGCGGCATGCCACGTGGAGCCAGACGTTAGTTTACCCTGTTCCAGCAGGATCACGTCCGCCTTGTGGTCGCGGGCAAGGTGGTAGGCGGTGGAGCAGCCGATGATGCCGCCGCCTATGACGACGATGGCGGCTTGGCTAGGCAAGGTCATGGCAAAAGCTTCCCGTAAGTGGACTGGTATGTTTCGAGCGCCGCTTCAAGCCGGGCTAGGTTCTCGGCCGTGTAGGCAACGTAATCCGCGCCAGGAGCGGACAGGTGAAGCTCCGACACCATGCTCCACAGCGCCTCGCGCAGCAGCGAGGCGCATTGCATGGACGCATGAGAACGCCGAAGGTCGCCGTCCGGTTTCCGGCCGAAATACTCGGCAAGCAGTCCCTCTGATTCGTCCGAAGTCATTTCGGCGTTCGACGCTGCGCCGGCGAGATCGAACATGGCTGTGTTGAAGCCGGCATATTCGAAATCGATCAGCCACAGCTTTTCGCCGTCGTCGAGGAAGTTCGCCGGCAGCAAATCATTGTGTCCGAAGACAATCGGCAACGGCTGCTGCGCGGCCTCGAGCGCATCGTTGAGGGCAAGGAAACCGGGCAGGCGATCGACCATGCGGCTTTTGCCCTCAACCAGCGTGCGCGCATAGTCGCGGTTGACGTGAAACACCCAGAACATGAAGCCGGCGCCGGAGACGTGGCTGGGCATGATTGTGTGGAAGTCCCGCATCAGGCGTGCGATTCGCAGGCGATTGGCGCGAACATCCTCGGCTCCGTAGGTTTTCGCACCGATGAAAGCCGAGACCATGACTCCCGGCTCAGCGAATTCGATCCGGGGTGCAAAGCCCGCTTCAGCTGCGGCACGCGCCGTCATCAGTTCGCGATCCCGAAAGACGTGGTGAAACGGGAAATCCTTGCCGAAGCGCACGACGTGCCGGCCGTTGGCGTCGCTGACGAGGAAGCTCTCGTTGCTGAGCCCGCCCTTGAGCGGCTCGATCGAGATCGCGCCGTTCCACAAGGAGAGCGCTCGGATGCGATATTCCGCCCTGCTCACTGGACGAAATCCACAACTTGCATGCTCTGGTCGAACAGCGCTTTCAAGCAGGTCCCGGAACAGAAAGACGGCGATCAAATTTGGTCGGTCGTCGGCCGCAATCGAAGCGGCAATGTCCGATGCAAAGGGAAACATTGTCAACGCACAAATGTGGCGTTTGTTGATTTTATGACCGGGTAAGTGGCAAGGATGACTGAAGGGAAACGGAAACGGTCATGGTACATGACCTTCCGTCAACAGGCATCCGCGAAATTAGACGGCGTTTCGGTTGCGGATGGGATATGAAAGAGAAAGGGCGGGACCGCAGGTCGGTCGCAGCATGTGCAGAAGTCATCGATGAACTATTCCAAACGACATGGCGAAATCCTGAAGCTCATTCAGGAGGAGGGGACGATGACGATCGCCCGCCTCGCCGAGAAACTTGGCGTTTCGCTCGAAACGGTGCGACGCGATGTGAAGCCGCTCGCCCGGGACGGTGCCATCCTGAAGATGCACGGGGCGATCGGGCTGCCGTCGGTGGTCGGAGAAGCGCCTTTCGAGCGCCGTATGCGCGAACAGGCCGACGCCAAGCGCGTGATAGCGAAGCTTGTCGCGGCCACCATTCGCGACGGCGAGTCCGTCATGCTCGACACAGGGACCACGACGAGCTTCCTGGCCCGCGAGCTTCTTGGTCATCGACGGTTGACCGTGGTCACGAACTCCTCCGACATCGCCCGCACGCTGGCGACCGTGAACGGCAACAAGGTCTATATGGCGGGCGGCGAACTGCGCAGCGATTCCGGCGCCGCCTTCGGCGTCTCTGCAATCGAATTCGTCAGCCGGTTCACGGTCAATCATGCCGTCATCACGGCGGGCGCGGTCGATGTTCAGCACGGCATCATGGACTACGTGCTGGAGGAGGCCGAGTTCGCGCGCGTGGTGCTGACGCGCGGCACGCGCCGCATCGTCGTCACCGATCACACGAAATTCGGGCGACAAGGCCTCGTCCAGGTTTGCGGATTCGCCGACTTTGACGAATTGGCAACCGACGTGCCGCCGCCCCGCGTCATCGTGGACGCCGCGCAGGCGGCGGGCGTCAGTCTCATCGTAGCGAGCTGAAACCGGCGTGCGGGGAAGCGCACTTTGCGCTACCCCGCGCAGAACGCCGATCTTCAGTGGTCGTCGCGGATCTCTTCGCCCGTCACCGGGTTGAAATCGACCTCGATCATCCGCCCGTTGTTGTCGCGCGCCTTCACCTCGTAGCGGCCGTCGTCTATGTCGATGCGCTGGACCTCCAGGTTCAGCGAGGTCGCCTTGTCGCGGATCTGCTGTTCGGTCATCCAGTCGGTGCCGGGACGGTCGTCATGGTCGTCGTCGGCACGGGCGGCGGACACGGCGGTGATCGAGGCGAGAACGGCGGCGAGATAAATTGCCTTGCGCATGATATAGTCCTTTCGAGAGGGCGGCTTGCCCGGTTGACGACTGCACATTGCCTTGGCGCTGCTGAGCGATGCCTGACGGAAGATGTCAGCGAAATTTCAGCTTGGAGGCCCTATATCCCCGACCATGAACATGCAGGCATCTTCCGTACTGCTCGCCGCGCTGCTTTCGATAGCCGCCGCCTCGTATGGCGCGCGCGCCGACGACGTCTCCATCGACCAGTTGCGCGCCGCTGTGGCTCGCGGCGCCGCGCTGCCGCTTTCCGAGTTGCGCAGCCGGTTGAGCAAACGGTTTCCGGGCGAGATTATCAGCATCGACATCGACGAGGACGACGGACGCTTCACCTACGAGTTCAAGATATTGCAGCCGGGCGGACGGGTGATAGAGGTCGACATGGATGCCGCCACGGCGGCGATTTTGGACGTCGAGAACGACTGATGCGCATCCTGCTCGTCGAGGACGACATGCTGATCGCGCGTGACGTCAGCCTGCACCTGGAGCGGGCGGGATACCTGGTGGAGCACGCCCGAATGGGCGAGGACGGCTGGTTCCTCGGAGCGGAAGAAGAATTCGCCGCGGCGATCCTCGACCTTGGCTTGCCCGGAATGGACGGACTGTCCATCCTCAGGCGCTGGCGCGGCGCGGAGCGCACTTTCCCCGTGCTCATCCTGACCGCCCGCGGCAGCTGGCAGGAACGCGTGGAAGGCATTGATGCGGGAGCCGACGACTATCTCCCCAAGCCGTTCCAAATGGCCGAGCTGCTTGCCCGCCTGCGCGCCATCGTGCGGCGCAGCCATGGCCAGGCAAGCGCCGTGCTTGCGGCCGGCGCGTTGCTGCTCGACACGAGGGCCCGCACGGTGACGGTAGAGGGCCTGCCCATCGACCTGACACCGCTTGAATACCGCTGCCTGCACCACCTGATGCTCAACCGCGATCGCCATGTGACCCAACTTGAGCTGACCGAGCAGCTCTGGGCGCAGGATTTCGAGCGAGAGAGCAATTCGGTCGAAGTGCTGATAGGTCGGCTGCGCCGCAAGCTCGGCCGCGACCTGATCGCCACCAAGCGCGGTTTCGGTTACCGGATCGACGCCGAATGAGAAGGCCGCTTTCGATCCGGGCGCGCTTCCTGATCGTCTCACTGGCCAGCGTGCCGCTGGCGCTCGTGCTGGCCGCGCTTTTCATGATCTCGCTGTTCACGAGCAATCTGGAACGGCGGCTCGACGCCGAACTGGGCGGGTTGGTGGGCACGCTGGCGGGCGCGGTCGGCTTCGGCCCGGACGGCGCGCTCTCGCCGCCGGCCGGGCTGTTCGATCGCCGCTTCGTCACGCCCTATGGCGGGCTCTACTGGCAGATTGAGGACGCTGCTGCGGGAACGCAGGTCCGCTCCGAGTCGCTGTGGGATTTCACGCTGTCAGTTCCGCCCGAGCGCGATCGTGACGGTTCGGCGCATACCTATGAGATCGGCGGCCCGGATGCCGCGCGTCTTACCGCGCAAGTACGACAGGTGTCGGTTCCGTCGCCAACCGGACCGCGCGCGCTGCGCATTATCGTCGCCGCCGACCGCGCGCCGCTGGTCGAGGCAAGCCGCGGCTTCGCGTGGGACATCGTGCCCTACATCGTCGGCCTGGCGGCTTTCCTGATCGCCGCCTCGCTCCTGCAACTCACCTACGGCCTGAAGCCACTGTCGACGCTCGCCTCGGCGCTCGATCGCATTCGTGAACGTCGCGGCGAGAAGCTCGACCGCGGATTGCCGCAGGAATTCGAACCGGTGGAGATCGCGGTAAACCGGCTGCTCGACAGCCAGCGGCAGGCGATCGCCAGGGCGCGGGCAAGGGCCGGAGACCTGGCGCACGGGCTGAAGACACCGCTGACCGTACTGGCGAACGACGCGCTTGTGCTGCGCGAGCGCGGGCAAGGCGAGATCGCCGACGAGATCGAGCATCTGGTCAAGGTGATGCGTACCCATACGGATCGTGAACTGGTGCGCGCTCGCATCGTCTCGAGCGCGGAACTGCGGCAGTCGGACGGCGACCTCGCTGCGATCGTCGGACAGGTGGTGCGGACGTTGAAGCGCACCGCTGCCGGCGAGGCGGCGGAATGGATCGTCGATCTGCCGGACCGCGTCGTCCTCCCTGTCGATCCGCATGACCTGCGCGAACTTACGGGCAACATTGTGGAGAACGCCGTCAAATGGACGCGCACGCGCGTCGCGATACGATGGGTATTTGCATCCGGAACCGTGATGCTGGTCGTGGAGGACGACGGGCCGGGCGTCGACCCGGCGAAGATCTCCACCATGACCGACCGCGGCACGAGGCACGACGAGCGCACGCCGGGAACGGGTCTCGGCCTTTCTATCGTGCGCGAAATCTGCGACGTCTATAGCCTGCCGCTGGCGATCGAGAACCGTGAAAGCGGCGGCTTGCGGGTTGCGGTCGAATTCCCATCCGCAACTGCCTGACAAACTGCGACCAACCCAGGATCGATTGCGTGGGGCCATAGCCGCAGCGATGCTTCCCCTGCCTGCCAGCGTATGCTTAGTACGGGCATGGCCTTCACGATCAGGCAACTTCAGTATTTCGTCGCCGTCGCCGAGCAGGGCACGGTGTCGCGTGCAGCGCAGAACCTTTCCATCTCGCAGTCATCGGTCACCGAGGCGATCAAGGAACTGGAGAGCGACCTTGGCGTCGCCCTGTTCGACCGTCATCCGCGCGGGCTATCGATAACCCACCGTGGCCACCAGTTCCTGCGTCATGCAACAAAGATACTTGGAGACGTGTCTGACGCCCGGCGAGCCTTTTTCAGCGGTCGCCAGGAAGAAACGACCGGGCGTCTGCAACTCGGCGTGACCTCGCTGGTAGCCGGTTACGTGCTGTCCGATCTTCTCGCCCGCTACCGTCGCGCCCATCCTGCCGTTGATGTCTCGGCCATCGAGGATGATGGCGACTATCTCGAACACCTGCTGGTCGGCGGCAAGCTCGATATCGCGGTGATGGTGACGTCGAACCTGCGCGACCGCATGGCGCTGCAATCCGAAATCCTCGAAATCTCCGCCTACCGGCTCTGGCTGCCGCTTGGCCATCCGCTGGCGACGGCGGAGATCATCACTCTTGCCGATGTCGCGACCGAGCCGCTGATCATGCTCACCGTCGACGAAATCGAGGAGAATACCGGCAAGCTCCTGGCGGCGCTGGGCACGCGCCCGCACGTCGCTTTCCGCACACGATCCGTGGAGGCCGTTCGTAGCCTCGTCGCCACGGGTGCCGGCGTCGCGCTTCTGCCGGACCTGGTCTATCGCCCTTGGTCGCTTGAAGGAGACCGTATCGAGTCCCGCGATATTTCCGGGGCGCTCCCCGTCGTGCAAGTCGGCATGGTGTGGCGGCGGGGCTCGGGCCTGCCGCAAGCGGCGCGCGACTTCATAGGCGTTGCGCAGGCGCAGCGCACCGTCCGGCAAAAGCTGTGATATCGGGAAAAACGATATCGGCTTTCTGATAAATGAATTTGCGAAAGCGAGAGTTTGCCGTCACGTTTCTCACAGGGTTTGAGCCGTCGTTAGAGAACGGCCCCTGTCAATGGGAGACGTCACGATGAAATCATTTCTGAAATCATGCACTGCGCTCGCGGTTTCCCTGAGCTTCTCGGCCCAGGCCATGGCGCAGGTTACCGAGATTGGCCCCGGCGAGGGACAAGTCAACATCGTGGCCTGGGCCGGCTACATCGAGCGCGGCGAAACCGACAAGGCCTTCGACTGGGTCACCAAGTTCGAGGAATCGACGGGTTGCAAGGTCAACGTCAAGACGGCCGCTACGTCGGACGAAATGGTTGCCCTTATGAACGAAGGCGGGTTCGACCTCGTCACGGCCTCTGGCGACGCTTCGCTGCGGCTCATCGCCGGCAAGCGGGTGCAGCCGATCAACACCGATCTCATTCCGAGCTGGTCGACCGTGGACGACCGTCTGAAGAACGCGCCGTGGCACACGGTGGACGGCGTGCATTACGGCGTACCCTACATGTGGGGCCCGAACGTGCTGATGTACAACACCAACGCCATAAAGACTCCGCCAAAGTCCTGGAGCGTCGTGTTCGAGGAGACCACGCTTGACGACGGAAAGTCCAACAAGGGCCGGGTGCAGGCCTATGACGGGCCGATCCACGTCGCCGATGCGGCGCTCTACCTCATGACCAAGAAGCCGGAGCTCGGCATCAAGGACCCTTACCAGCTCAACGAAGACCAATACAAGGCGGCACTCGACCTGCTGCGCCAGCAGCGCCAGCTGGTCGGTCGCTACTGGCACGACGCCTTCATCCAGATCGACGACTTCAAGAACGAAGGCGTGGTGGCCTCAGGATCTTGGCCGTTCCAGGTCAACCTCCTGAAGGCCGACAAGCAGCCTGTCGCATCGGTATTCCCGGACGAGGGCGTGACGGGCTGGGCCGACACCACCATGATGCATGCCGAAGCAGCCAACCCAAACTGCGCCTACAAGTGGATGGAGCATTCTCTGTCCTCCAACCTGCAGAGCGATCTGTCGGTCTGGTTCGGCGCCAACCCGTCTGTGCCGGCTGCCTGCACCGACGGCCGCGGCATGCAGACCAAGGAAGGCTGCACGACGAACGGCTTCGACAATTTCGAGAAAGTGAAGTTCTGGACCACGCCGACCACCAAATGCGCCACGCAGAACGACCAGTGCGTGCCTTACTACCGCTGGGTGTCCGACTACATCGGAGTGATCGGCGGACGCTGAGTCGCCTTTCGCCCTTCCCCGTACGGCGGGGAGGGGCATCGCCGCAGCGGACGGTGGGAACTGTCGCGCAGCCTGAGCCGGTGAGCTGTTTCCGAATGATGGACGCAGCCAGCGACCGCTTTATTCAGCAGGGGCCGATCGCCAGCAGATGACCAACGCTGTTTCCTTCAAACAGGTATCGCGCCATTTCGGCTCCGTCCGCGCCGTCGATGCGGTGGATCTCGATATCGGCGAGGGCGAATTCTTCGCCATGCTCGGACCCTCAGGTTCCGGCAAGACGACATGCCTCAGGCTCATCGCCGGCTTCGAGCAGCCGACCTCGGGTCATATCGAAATTTTCGGCCAACAGGCGGAGGGCGTTCCGCCCTATCGGCGCAACGTTAACACCGTGTTCCAGGACTATGCGCTGTTTCCGCATCTCAATGTTCTGGACAATGTCTCTTATGGCCTGATGGTGAAGGGCGTCGGCAAGGCGGAACGGCACCGCGATGCGGAAGCGGCGCTCGAACTGGTGAAGCTCCCAGGCTATGGCTCTCGCCGACCGAGCCAGCTCTCCGGCGGCCAGCGCCAGCGCGTCGCGCTCGCCCGCGCACTGGTCAACAAGCCGAAGGTGCTGCTTCTGGACGAGCCGCTCGGCGCGCTCGATCTCAAGCTGCGCGAGAACATGCAGGAGGAACTGAAGAGCCTGCAGAAGTCATTGGGCATTACCTTCGTCTTCGTCACCCATGACCAGGGCGAGGCTCTGTCGATGGCGAACCGCGTTGCCGTCTTCGACCAGGGCAAGATCATGCAGATCGGCTCGCCCGAGGACATCTATCAGCGGCCGAACTCGCGCTTCGTCGCCGATTTCGTCGGCTCGTCCAACGTGCTGCCGCCGGACTTCGTCGCCAAACATGGCGGTGAACGCCGCTGGGCCAGTCTTCGGCCGGAAGCCGTCCGGATCGTGGACGGCGAGGCCGGTGCGCTCGATGCGATAGTCGTTTCCCGCTCCTATCTAGGCGGCACGACGCGGCTCTCGCTCGATGTCGATGGCCAACGTATCAATGCCCTGGTGCCCGCCGGCCATCCGTTGCCCGAAGAGGGCGCCCTGATCCGCATCGGCTTCACGCCGCGCGACCTGCATCTAATGGACGGAGCGCAATGAGCGCTGCGGACATGACGCTTCGGGCCGGACAATCCAGCGCCATCCTTCCGGACCGCGGGGGCGTGGCCGGGGCGCTGTCCGATCTGTTCTGGAAGCGCCCGCGCTTCCTGCTTGTCCTGATGCTTCTGCCGCCGGTCCTGTGGCTCGGCATCGTCTATCTTGGTTCGCTCTTTGCGCTTCTGCTGCAAAGCTTCTTCTCGATCGACGAATTCTCCGGCCTGATCAACCGCGAGTTCACCCTGAAGACCTACGGCGAACTGCTGCTGCCGGCGAACCTCGACATCATCATGCGCACGATCACGATGGCGGCATGCGTGACGATCGCCTCGGCGATTGTCGCCTTTCCCATCGCCTATTACGCTGCCCGTTATGCGCGCGGCAAATGGAAGGCGCTCTTCTATCTCGGCGTCATGCTGCCGCTGTGGTCGAGCTATCTCGTCAAGGTCTATGCCTGGAAGCTGATCCTGGCCAAGGAAGGCATCCTGACCTGGTTCCTCGGCAAGCTGCACCTGCAATGGCTGCTCGATGCATGGCTGTCGCTGCCGATCGTCGGCGGCAACTCGCTTTCCGTCTCGTTCACGGGCACCTTCATCGTTTTTGTCTATGTCTGGCTGCCCTTCATGATCCTGCCGATACAGGCGTCGCTGGAGCGCGTCCCGGTCAATCTGATCGAGGCGTCTTCGGATCTTGGAGCGAATCCGGCGCAGACCTTTCGCAACGTCCTGTTCCCGTTGGCGCTGCCGGGCATCGTCGCGGGCTCGATCTTCACCTTCTCGCTGACGCTGGGCGACTACATCATCCCGCAGATCATAGGCACCTCGCGCCTGTTCATTGGGCAGGCCGTCTATGCGCATCAGGGTACGGCAGGCAACATTCCGCTCGCCGCGGCCTTCACCGTGGTCCCGATCGTCGTCATGGGCTTCTATCTGTGGGGCGCCAAGCGAATGGGAGCGTTCGATGCGCTCTGATCTCGCCCGCGCCTCGCTGTCGCTCAAGGTCGCCGCCGCCGCAGGCCTGCTCTTCCTGCACGTGCCGATCCTGCTGATCTTCGTCTACGCCTTCACGACGGAGGAGAAGAGCTACCAGTGGCCGCCGCCGGGGTTCACGACGCAATGGCTTGCGGTGACCTGGAACCGACCCGACGTCTGGCAGGCGCTGGGCCTTTCAGTGCAGGTCGCGGCGATCTCGACGGCCATCGCGCTTGTGCTGGGCACCCTGTGCGCCGCCGCGATCAGCGGTTCGCGTTTCTTCGGTCGCGAGGCAATTTCACTCCTGGTCATCCTGCCGATCGCGCTGCCGGGCATCATCACCGGCATCTCGCTGCGCTCGGCTTTCAGCCTGATGGAGATACCGTTCTCCATGTGGACGATCATTCTCGGTCACGCGACGTTCTGCGTGGTCGTCGTCTACAACAACGCGGTCGCGCGTTTCCGCCGGGTGTCTGGCTCTCTTGTCGAGGCGTCGATGGATCTCGGCGCGAACAGCTTCCAGACCTTCCGCTATTGCATCCTCCCGAACATCGGCACCGCGCTCGTGGCGGGCGGCATGCTGGCCTTCGCACTCTCCTTCGATGAAGTGATCGTGACGACCTTCACGGCAGGCCAGCAGCAGACCCTGCCGATCTGGATGCTCGAGGAACTCGTCCGCCCGCGCCAGCGGCCGGTCACCAATGTCGTCGCCATGGTTGTCGTGTTGGTGACGCTGCTGCCCATACTCGCAGCTTATTATCTCACCCGTGACGGCGACCAGGTCGCCGGTTCCGGCAAATAATCGATCCAGGAGGAGCTTATGCAAACCCAGATGCTCATCGGCGCGAAATTCGAGGCCGGAACCGAGACCGCCGAGGCGGTCCTGAACCCTCGAACGGGCGCGACGATCCTCGATCTTCCCGAAGCCTCGCAGGCGCAGATCGATGCGGCCATCGGGGCAGCGGAAAAGGCATTTGCCACCTGGTCGCGCACGACCCCTGCACAGCGTTCCACATACCTGCTCAAGATCGCCGAGAAGATCGAGGCCGAGGCCGAGGAATTCGCGAAGCTGGAGGCGCTGAACTGCGGCAAGCCGGTCAATGCCGTCCTGAATGACGAAATTCCCGCGATCGTGGATTGCTATCGTTTCTTTGCCGGCGCCGTGCGCTCCATGCCGGGTGTCGTGGCAGGAGAATATCTGTCGGGTCACACCTCGATGATCCGGCGCGATCCAGTAGGCATCGTCGCCTCGATCGCACCGTGGAACTACCCTCTCATGATGATGGCCTGGAAACTCGCCCCTGCCATCGCCGGCGGCAACACGGTCGTTTTCAAGCCTTCCGAGCAGACGCCGTTGACCGCGTTGAAGCTTGCGAAGATACTGGCCGATGTCCTTCCCGAAGGAGTCGTCAACGTGGTGCTCGGGCGCGGCAACAGCGTCGGCAACGCGCTGATCAATCACCCGAAGGTCAACATGATCTCCATCACCGGCGACGTGGCGACGGGCAAGAAGGTGCTGGAGGCCGCCGCCAAGTCGGTCAAGCGCACCCATCTGGAGCTTGGTGGCAAGGCGCCGGTCATCGTCTTTGACGATGCCGATATCGATGCGGTCGTGAGTGGCCTGCGCGCCTTCGGTTACTACAACGCTGGCCAGGACTGCACGGCCGCCTGCCGTGTCTATGCCGGCGCGAAAATATACGACAAGCTGGTGGCGGATCTCTCCGCGGCGGCGGCTTCCATCAAGTATGACAGGAAGGACGACACAGAAAACGAGATCGGCCCGCTTATCTCCAAGCGTCAGCGCGATCGTGTCGCATCATTCGTCGAGCGCGCCTCGGAACTGAAGCACATCGAGATCGCCACCGGCGGCAAGCCGGGCGAGGGCACTGGTTTCTACTATCAGCCCACGGTCGTCGCCGGCGCGTTGCAGGAAGACGAGATCGTGCGCCGCGAAGTCTTCGGGCCTGTCGTCTCGGTCACCCGTTTCTCGGATGTGGACGATGCGGTGGCCTGGGCGAACGACAGCGACTACGGACTCGCATCGTCGGTCTGGACGAAGGATGTCAGCCGCGCAATGTCCACGGCGGCACGCCTGCAATACGGGTGCACCTGGATCAACACGCATTTCATGCTGACTAACGAGATGCCGCATGGCGGCCTCAAGCAGTCCGGCTACGGCAAGGACATGTCGCTCTATGCGCTGGAAGACTACACCGCCGTCCGTCACGTGATGATCGCGCACGGTTGAGACGACAGCCTGAAACGAAAAAGGGCACGCGATTGCGTGCCCTTTTTATTTGTTCGCCAGCTATTCCGCCGGCGTCGGTTTCTTCTTGAATAGCCCGGCCAGATTGTCCCAGAGCTCGATCTTCGCGCCCTGGCGCTTCATGATCACGCCTTGTTGGACGATCGAGAGGAAGTTGTTCCAGGCCCAGTAGATGACGAGCCCCGCAGGGAATGACGCCAACATGAAGGTGAAGATCACCGGCATCCAGGTGAAGATCATAGCCTGCGTCGGATCGGGCGGCGTCGGGTTCATGCGCATCTGCAGGAACATGGTGACGCCCATGATCAGCGGCCAAACGCCGATCATCAGGAAGACAGGCACCGAGAACGGCAGCAGGCCAAACAGGTTGAAGATCGACGTCGGATCGGGTGCAGCCAGATCCTGTATCCAGCCGAAGAACGGCGCGTGGCGCATCTCGATGGTGACGTAGAGCACCTTATAGAGCGCGAAGAACACCGGGATCTGCACCAGCACCGGCCAGCAGCCGGCGATCGGATTGATCTTCTCCGTCTTGTAGAGCTCCATCATGGCCTGTTGCTGTTTCATCTTGTCATCCGCGTATTTCTCGCGGATTTCCAGCATCTTAGGCTGCACGACCTTCATCTTCGCCATCGACTTGTAGGACTTGTTGGCGAGCGGGAAGAAGATGGCCTTGACTACGACGGTGGTGGCCAGGATGGCGAGGCCGAAATTGCCGAGCAGCTTGTAGAGCCAGTCGATGAGATAGAACATCGGCTTGGTGATGAAATAGAACCAGCCCCAATCGATCAGCAACTCGAACTGGCGGATTTTCCGGTCGGTCTCATAGGCCTGGATCTTGCCGACCTCCTTGGCGCCGGCAAACACCAGCGTCTCCAGCGTGGCCGACTGGCCGGCGGGCACGGCGATCGCGTCGGTCAGGTAGTCGGCCTGATAGCGCGGGCGACCGTCATCAAAATAGGAAAAGCGTGGCTGGAATGGCTGATTGCCCGGCGGAACCAGCGTCGCGGCCCAGTATTTGTCAGTAATTCCGAGCCAGCCATCGGTCGATTTTCCGGGTACGACCTGCTTGTCGTCCTCGATCGAACTATAGCTGAGTTCCTGAAGACCCTCTTCACCGGTGACGCCGATCAAGCCTTCGTGGAGCACATAGGTAGACGCCACGAGCGGTTTGTCGAACCGCGTGATACGGCCGTATGCGGAAAGCGAGATATCGCCAGCGCCGCCATTCGAAACCGTATCACTCACCGTGAACATATAGTCCTGGTCGACGGCTATGGTGCGCTTGAATGTCAGGCCCTTGTCGTTGACATAGGTCAGGGTGATAGGCGTTGTCGGGGTCAGAGTGGGGTTGCCCTCCACCGTCCAGAGGGTATCGGGACCGGGAACTGCTCCGGTCGCGTCGCTGCCAACGAAGCCGATCTCGCCATAGAATCCTTGCGGAAGCTGCTGAGGGTTCAGCAATTCGATGATTGGCGAAGTCGGTTCTACGGTTACGCGGTAGTCCTTGAGGCTGATATCGTCGATTCGCGCGCCCGTCAGGTTTATTGAACCCTTCAGGCTCGGCGTATCGAGGGGTACGCGGCCGGATGACCCAATCGCCTGGATTCTGTCGGCAACAGCAGGCTGGGCCGAGGAGCCCGGAATGCTGGCTTGCGACGCCTGTCCCGGTGCCGCGGGCGTGCCTGGTGTTGCGGCCTGGCCGCCTGCTGCGTTCTGCTGAGCAGCCACACGCTCCTGCTCGATCCGTGCGGTTTCCCGCTCGGCCTCGATCTTGGGATTCATGTAGAAGACCTGCCACAGCGTCAGGATCAGCACCGAAAGCGCGATGGTGATGAAGAAATTGCGGTTGTTTTCCATCATGGCCTTGTGGAATCCTAACGCGCCTTGCGCAGCCGCCGGGAAATTTCCGCGCTGATCTCGGCAAAGGGGGCGGCGAGCACGTCCTCGCGCCCGACGATCACATAGTCGCTGCCAGGTCGCATGTCACCTGCGGCATGGACGCGGAGGGCTTCTTTCAGTCGCCTTCGGATGCGGTTACGCACCACGGCGTTGCCGACTTTCTTGGTCACGGTGAAACCGACGCGGGGCGCGGCCCCATCGCTCCGATCGAGCACTTCCAACAGGAAAAGCCGCCCGCGGCGTTTTTCACCACGACGGACGGCCAGAAATTCGGCCCGCTTGCGCAGCCTTGCCGGAGCAGGCTGCCGGGATTTGCCGGTGGCCGGCAACGAAAGTTGCCTTGCTCAGGCGGAAAGCCGCTTGCGCCCACGATTGCGGCGAGCGGCGACAACTCCGCGACCACCCTTGGTGGCCATGCGGGCACGGAAACCATGCCGGCGCTTGCGGACGAGTTTGGACGGTTGATAGGTACGCTTCATTTCTTTTAATACCGCGGCGTGCGGCCCTTCTTGTGTCTGTTACCACTGCAACAGGAGCTTGGCTGGGCGATGTAGGCGCAACAGAAAATGCGCCGGACTGACGGCCCAAGCGTGCGCGGGCTTATAATAAAGAAGGGTCGCTTCTGTCAACCGAAGGCCCCAGCGACCAAACGACCGCCCTCGAGGACTTGCCTCGAGGCAAGGACCGCGCCATTCAGGGGCCCGCAAAGCGACCGGATGGACTGCGACGATGAACGCCAAGCCGGCCAGGAAGTCGAACTCCGGAAAGCGCCGGTCGTTTGTTCTGGCGGTCGGCGCGATCGCGGCCATGCTCGCTTTGGCGTACGCGGCAGGTTGGTGGGACTATATTTCCCTTGACGCTTTCGCACGTAACAGGATCGCCTTGAAGCGGCTTGTCGAGGACAATCCAATTCTTGCGCCTGTTGTCTTCATGGCGGTGCACGCGGTCGCCGTTTCCTTTCCCGTGGCGACCATTTTCAAGGTCATGGCCGGCTTCCTGTTCGGGTGGGCTGCCGGCGGAGTCTATGCCGCGGTTGCCGCGACGGCCGGGGCGATGGTTCTGTTTCAGACCACGCGAATGATATCCAGCGGTTATATCCGCGACCTGGCAGCGGCGAAGGCCGGTTCGCTGACGAGGGAGTTCGAGGCCGGCGCCTTTTCCTACGTGCTCGCGATGCGGCTTGCGCCGTTCGTCCCCTTCTTTGCCGTCAGCGTCGTTCCGGCTCTTTTCGACGTACGGATGAGGACTTTCCTGATCGCAACGGCCGTCGGCATACTGCCCGGAGCGCTGTGCTTTGCGTGGCTGGGGCAGGGGCTCGACGAAGCCTTCGAGGCGGCGAGCAGCGAGGGGCGCACGCTCGTGGTTTCCGACCTTGTTACCTCCGAGATAACTGCGGCGCTGTTCGCTCTGACCCTTGTCGCGGTGCTTGCCGCGATTGTAAGGAGGGTTTGGGGACCGCAAGGGTCCTGACCTTCGCAGCCTCCAGCGAAGCGTCGGGTTTCGGGGTAATTCATGGCAAAGCCGCTGACACCGGACATCTGTGTTGTTGGAGCCGGCAATGGCGGCCTTGCGGTTGCGATGGGCGCGGCTGCCTACGGCGCGAAAGTCGTTCTGGTCGACAGGTTGATGCCGAGGGAAAATCTGTCCCGTGGCGACCTTGCCGCCGCCGCGTTGATCGCTGCGGCGAATAACGCGCAGGCTGTACGCAACAACGGCATGACCGAAGCCGAGCCCGAGATCGACTTCAAGGCCGTTATGGCCCATGTCGGCGAGGTTGTCTCGAACGCCGCACCGGCAGTCTCTCCCGCCAGGCTGGCGACGCTAGGCATCACGTTCATACACGGCGCCGCCCGGTTTATCGGCCGCAGGCGCATGATGGCAGGAGATACGGAAATTCGGGCCAGACGGTATGTCCTGGCTACCGGATCCACGCCCATCATGCCCGTGATCGCCGGACTCGAAGAGGTCGGTTGCCTCACCGCCGACTCGCTCTTCGAACTGGGACGCCGCCCGGGACATCTCGTCATCCTGGGGAGTGACGCGGCAGCGCTCGAATTGGCGCAGGCTTTTCGCCGGCTTGGCTCGCTGGTCACCCTCTTGGCCGAAGGGCAGGTACTGCGGGATGAGGATCCGGAGATGGCGGCGGTCGTCGTCCGGCGGCTGCGCGAGGAAGGCGTGGCCGTCGAGGAAGGAGTCAAAGTTGCTGCAGTCGAGCGACGCGGAAAAACCGGCGTCAAGGTTTTGCGAGAAGGCGAGGGCGCGGGAGAGATCGACGGAAGTCATCTGCTGGTCGCCATGGGCCGATCGGCCGAGATCGACGGGCTAGACCTGAAAAAGGCGCGCGTGGCGCTAAAGGATGGCGTTGTGGACGTCAGCGCTATGCTACGGACGACGAACCGCAAGATCTATGCGATCGGCGACGTTGCAGGCGGTAGGTCGGCTCAGGCGGCGCGCCATCAAGCCGAGCGGGTGATGAGGGCCTTGCTTTTTCGGTTGCCCGCAAAAGATCGAACCCCGGTTTCACGGGTCGTACGGACCGATCCTGAACTGGCGCGCGTCGGGCTTTCGGAAGCAGAAGCGAGGCGTCTCTACAGGCGGCTCACGATCGTGCGCTGGCCTTTCGCGGAAAACGATCTGGCCCGCGCCACCGGCCGGACGCAAGGGCATGTCAAGCTGGTTGTCGCAAGGAGCGGACAGCTTCTCGGCGTGACGATTGCCGGTGCGAACGCTTCCGAACTGATTGCTGTCTGGGCGCTCGCGCTGTCGAAGGGGCTCACGCTACGAGACATGGCATTTTCAATCCCGCCGCACCCGACAACAGGTGAAATTGGCAAAAGCGCCGCAATGGCTTATTTTGGCGCACAGGCGCAAAGCTCACTGCGAAGGGCTGTCGTGCGCCTGCTGCGACTGTTCGGTTAGGATACTGCGCCACGCCGGGATGAACGAGAAAACTTCCGATACCGCCGAAGAGGCAGAACACGCCCATGCACGGACCGTGCCTCTGGCGCGCGGTCTCTCAGTCAAGCTGCTGTTGCTGACGGCGCTCTTCGTCATGATCGCCGAAGTCTTGATATTCGTTCCGTCGATCGCGAACTTCAAGCTGCGCTGGTTGGAGGAGAAGCTCGGTACGGCGGCCGCGGTCTCGGTCGTTCTCGTTCAGGAAGACACGGACAGCCTGCCACGCAACCTGCAGGACGACGTTCTGATGGCAATCGGCGCCAAGGCGATCGCCGTCCGCGAAGATGGCGTTTCCCGGCTTCTGGTGATCGCCGAAATGCCGCCGGAGGTCGACGAGCACATTGATCTCAGCCGCACCGGTCCGGTCGCTGCGATGTCTGGCGCACTCGACACGCTCCTTTTTGGTGGCGACCGGATGTTGAGGGTTTTCGGCAAGGTAGGCGAGAGCCCCACCGAGTTCGAACTCGTCATCCCCGACAAGCGTTTGCGCGAGGCGATGCTCGTCTATTCGCGCAATGTGGTGTTGCTGTCGCTCTTCATCTCGCTGCTCACCGCTTCCCTGGTCTATGCGGCCATGGATCGCATCATGATCCGGCCGATCAGGGCGATGACCGGCTCGATGCTGGCCTTCGCGCGCGCACCCGACGATCCCGGCCACATCATACCGGTAGGCGACCGCGACGATGAGATCGGCGTTGCCGAACGCGAGCTTGCCGACATGCAGAAGCGCCTGCAGAAGACGCTCGGCGAGCAGAAGCATCTCGCCGATCTCGGTCTCGCGGTCTCCAAGATCAACCACGACATGCGCAACATCCTCGCCTCCGCACAGCTCCTGAGCGATCGCCTGCGCGGCATGCGCGACCCCTCGGTCCAGGCCGTGGCGCCGCGCCTGCTGCGTGCACTCGATCGCGCCGTTTCCTATTCCGAGGGTGTGCTTGCCTATGGCCGCACGCAGGAACCGCCGCCCTCTCGGCGACGGCTGCGTTTGCGGCAACTCGTGGACGAGGTGGAGGACCTGCTAGGCATGGACACGTCGGGCAGCATCGAGTTCGTCAACGCCGTCGATGCCGCCTTCGAGATCGATGCTGATTCGGAGCAGCTCTTCCGCGTGCTGACCAATCTTTCCCGCAACGCCGTGGAGGCGATGGCCGGCGACGACGGCGCGGCGGTCGTGCGCCGCCTGACCATCTCCGCCGAGCGAACAGGCAGCGTCAGCCGGATCCTCGTGACCGACACAGGACCCGGTTTGCCGCGCAAGGCGCGCGAAAACCTGTTTGCTGCGTTTCGGGGCTCGGCGCGCAGCGGCGGAACCGGCTTGGGGCTTGCCGTTGCGCATGAACTGGTTCGTGCGCATGGCGGCGCGCTCGAACTGGTTGAGAGCGTTGGTGGGCGCACTGTTTTCTCGGTGACGATACCAGATCAGCCTGTCCGTCTGGACGAAGCCCGCAGCGGGTTGCGGCGTCCCGCCTGAGCTTCGAGGCGCGGCGCGCCGCCGAGAACACGGACTGAAGTCTCCGGATTCAGGCAATGAAACTTTTGCTGCGATCCTGCTTGCTTTTCGCGCGCTTGATCGTTAGGTAGCACCTCACATTGCGGCCGGCGAATGCCTTCCGCCGGGCTTTGGCCCGATGCGCGCCCGTAGCTCAGCTGGATAGAGCACCAGACTACGAATCTGGGGGTCAGAGGTTCGAATCCTTTCGGGCGCGCCA
>NZ_JAEULZ010000008.1 GCF_016793485.1 Mesorhizobium sp.
TGTAGCCACGGCGGTATTCAAATTTGTCCACCGCCTTCATCAGGCCGATGTTGCCTTCCTGGATCAGGTCGAGGACCTGCAGGCCGCGGTTGGTGTATTTCTTGGCAATCGAGATCACGAGGCGAAGGTTCGCCTCCACCATTTCCTTCTTGGCGATCGCGGCTTCCCGCTCGCCCTTCTGGACCTGGTTGACGATCTTGCGGAACTCGGCGATCGAGATCGCCGTCTCCTGGGCGAGGTTCTGGATTTCCGCGCGCAGGTCGCGGATGCCGTCCTTCTCGTTCTTGGTGAACTCCTTCCAGCCGCGCGAGGTCAGGTTCGCGATCGACTTGATCCAGTTCGGGTCGAGTTCGGACCCGTGGTACTCGCGCAGAAACTCCTCGCGGCGCACGCCGTAGCTTTCGGCCAGGCGCAGCAGCTTGCCCTCGTTCTGCACCAGGCGCTTGTTGATGTCGTAGAGCTGCTCGACCAGCGCCTCGATGCGGGCCTGGTTGAGCGACAGCGACTTCACCGCGGTGATCAGTTCGTCCTTCAGCTGCTTGTAGCGGCGCTCCTGGCTGGACGACAGGGCGCCCATGGCGGCGAGGCGCGCCTCGACCTGCTGGTCCTGCAGCTTGCGCAGCTTCTTGTAGGTGTCGGCGATGACGTCGAGCGTCTCCATCACCTGCGGGCGAAGCTCGGCCTCCATCGCGGCGAGCGACAGGTTGGCTTCGTCCTCGTCGTCCTCTTCTTCCTCGAGGCCGCGGGTGTCGCCGCCGACATTGGTGATGTCGTCGTCGTCGCGGGAAGCCTGGCGGCCGCGCGGCTTTTCCTCCGGCTTGGCCTCTTCCTCGCGCGGCGCCACGACCGGCGCCTGCTTGGCCTCGGGGCCGGCATAGGTCGCTTCGAGGTCGATGATCTCGCGAAGCAGGATTTTTGCTTCGTTGAGTTCGTCGCGCCAGATGATGATGGCCTGGAAGGTCAGCGGGCTTTCGCAGAGGCCCGCGATCATCGTCTCGCGGCCGGCCTCGATGCGCTTGGCGATGGCGATTTCGCCCTCGCGCGACAGAAGCTCCACCGAGCCCATCTCACGCAAGTACATGCGCACGGGGTCGTCGGTGCGGTCCGTTGGCTCCTTCTTGGCGACGGCAGCCACAGCCGTGCCGGTCTGCTCGGCAAGCTCGTTGGCGTCCTCGTCCGCGTCGGCGGCGGGTGCGGCCTCGGCTTCGCCTTCCTCGGCGTTCTCGTCGTCCTCGACGACATTGATGCCCATGTCGGAGAGCATCGACATCGTGTCCTCGATCTGCTCGGAGGTCACTTCCTCCGACGGCAGCACCGAGTTCAGTTCGTCCATGGTGACGTAGCCGCGCTTCTTGGCGGCCTTGATCATCTTTTTGACGGCGTCATCGGAAAGGTCGAGCAGGGGACCGTCGGTTGCGCCTTCGCGCTCGGTCTCTACCTCTTCCTTTTCCTTCGCCTTCGTCTTGGTCGCCATGCTTTCAGCTTCTCCAAACAGTCCCGGGCACCCCCGAACGCCCGGACCGGATACAATTTTCGTACTCGCCAACCCGTTTTCGAGCCAGTCTCCGTACGTATCCTAGCTACCGATCAACACCGTGAAATGGGGCGGATACCCGTTTCCGTCCACCTTGCCGCATTACAATTCCGCATCAATTCCGTGCGCGGCCTTTCGCAGGTTAACGTCTCGATTCGACCTGATTCAGGCATTCTCGCCAAAGGTCAAGCGCCTCTCGCATGATTCGCGTTAAAAAAGCGAATCAAATGCTCAGAAGCTTCGTCCCGCTCTTCCGGACGAAACCCCGAACCCTTCGATCAGTGCTTCGGTCGCCTGGACGTCGCGGAACTGGGTCTGGATTTCGACCAGATGACGATAATTTTCGTCCGTCGGTTCCGTTGCGAGCGCCATCTCGGCCGCCTTGAGCTCCTTATGTAGAGTGCCCGCGCTGCGGTGCAAGTGCAGCGCCTGGGCGAAGGCGTCGCGCGCGTCGTCGACCGCTGCCTCCTCCAAGACGGGCCACAGCCGCGCCTTGCGGATCAGCGCAATCGCGCGCTCCCAAACCTCCGATTGGCCAGCACTCGCGACATGGGCGAGCACCTCCGCACGGTCGTTCGCAGCATCGTGCGCGAGCGCATCGAGGATGATGGCGTGGAGCCGGCGCAGGTCCGGATGCGACAGTTCGAGGAATTCCGTATGCTCGAAATTCTCGTCGATCAGTGAGGGATGGTTGACAAGCGCCACCACGATTGCCGCCTCGCGCAGCGGCATGACGCCGCCGCCACGCTTTACCAGAGCCGAGCGGGCAAGGCTTTCCGACACGGCAAAGCGGCTGGCGCCCGCGCCCGGATTGGCGAACTGGCCGCCCTGCCCTTGCGGACCTTGGGCGCCGGGCTTGCGTTTTTCCCATTCACCGGCGCGCAACGGCTTCTGCCGGGCGCGGCCGAAAAAGGTCTGCACGCGCTCGCGCATTTCCTGCGCGTAGTGAAAGCGCAGGTTCTCGTCCCTGATGCGGCCGGTGATCTCGCGGAACGTCTTTTCAAGCTCGGCCTTGCGCTCCGGCGTGTCGAAGACGCCGCCCTGCGTCTCGCGCATCCACAAGAGGTCGGCGAGCGGCCTTGCCTCCTCCAGCACCTGCCGAAAGGCGTCCGCGCCCTCCCCCTTCACGAGATCGTCGGGATCCTTCCCTTCGGGCAGCAGCGCGAAACGGGCGGTACGGCCGGGCTGGATCGTCGGCAGGATCAGGTCGGCTGCCCGCCACGCCGCCTTAAGACCTGCCCCGTCGCCATCGAAGCAAAGCACCGGCTCGCCCGACATGCGCCAGAGCAGTTCCATCTGGTTTTCGGTCAGCGCGGTGCCCAGCGGCGCGACGGCGTTCTCGAAACCGGCCTGCGCCAGCGCGATCACGTCCATGTAGCCTTCGACCGCGATCACGGTTGCCCCGCGAGCCACCGCCTTGCGGGCGCGGGCGAAGTTGTAGAGTACGTTGCCCTTGTGGAAGAGCTCGGTTTCCGGCGAGTTCATGTATTTCGCCAGCGCATCCGGCGATAGAGCCCGCCCGCCAAAGGCAATGATACGACCGCGCGAATCCGGGATCGGGAACATGATCCTGTCGCGGAAATAATCGTAGGAAACAGGGATGTCGTCGCCGTGGCGCACCAGCCCGCAGGCCTCGATCTGCCCTTTTTCAACACCCTTGGACGCAAGGAACTCCTTCAGCGCGTTGCGGCTCTCCGGCGCGAAGCCCAGCCGGAACGACTGCTGCGTCGCCGGCGTCAGCCCGCGATCGCGCAAATAGGCCCGCGCCCGAGCGCCGGCCGCTGAGTGCAATTGATCCTGGAAGAACTTCGTCGCCAGTTCCATGACATCGATCAGGCTGGTGCGCTGTTTTTCACGCGCTTCCGCCCGCTCGTCGCGCACCGGCATCGGCACACCCGCCATCCCCGCGATCCGCTCGACCGCCTCGGGAAAACTCACGCCTTCAAGCTCGGTCAGGAACCGGAAATGGTCGCCCGTAACCCCACAGCCGAAACAGTGGTAGCGGCCCTTCTTGTCCTCGCAGTGGAAGGACGGGCTCTTCTCGCCATGGAACGGGCAACAGGCCCAATAATCGCCGCGCGGAGCATTGGTCTTCTTCCTGTCCCACGAGACGCGCTGGCCGATCACCGATGAAATCGGCACGCGGTCGCGTATCTCGTCGAGAAAGGCGGGTTCGAAGCGCATAAGCGGAGAGTCTCTTTTTTCCACGATATAAGCATGATGGCGCGACCGGGCGACCCCTCAAGAGCCCCATGCCCGCGATTCACAGGCAACCGGCGTTACTGGCCACGCAAACCCGGACGCAATAGGCATTGCCTGAACTTAGCAATTTTGCTAAGTCGCGCAAATGTCCAGTGAATCCCACTCCTCCGAAACCCAGCCCGGGCTCAACGACAGCGCCGCGATCGCGGCTCAGTGCGCGCGACGGCTGTTCGAACTGCGCAGACACTCGGGCGAAACCCAGAAGCAGTTCGCCAAGCGCGTGCGCATGACAGAATCCATGATTTCCCGCCTTGAGCGCGGCGATCACGTGCCAAGCCTCGCGACGCTCTGCAGGATCGCGGATGGCTTTGGCCGCCGGCTCGAGATCGTCTTCCACGAACACGAGCACGACCATGCCGACGGCACCCGCCATTCGCACGCGCATGGCCATGACGACGCAGACCACCAGCACCAACACAAAGAAACCGATTGACCGAGGTTGAATAAAATGACACCCGCCAGCGTCGTCGGGAGCGCGACCCCGGAATCCGAGGGAACCAGCGTCCTCAGTCTCATGAACCGCGAGCGATGGATCGAGGTCGGACGTATTGTCCTGACCGGCTTCATCGCCTTCCTCTACTGGCAGCAGCTTGTACCGCTTTACGTGCTATGGGCGGCGGTTGCGATTGGGCTTTACCCGCTGGTCAAGACGGGGCTCGAAGACCTGTTCACCGAACGCAAGATCGGCACCGAGCTTTTCGTTACAATGGCCACGCTGATCGCCGTATTCGGCGGTGAGACGGTGGCCGGCGCGGTGCTTATGGTCATCATCCTGATCGCCGAATTCATCGCCGAACTGAACACCGACCGCGCCCGCGCCTCGATCAAGGCGCTGATCGGCTCGGTGCCGCAGACTGCGATCATCCGCGAAGGCGGCCGCGAGCGCACCGTTCCGATAGCACAGGTAAAGGCCGGTGAGATCGTGCTTGTCCGCACCGGCGAGAAGATCCCCGTTGACGGCGTGGTCGTCGGCGGCGCCGCTGCCGTCAACCAGGCGCCCATCACCGGCGAAAGCATCCCGCAGGACAAGGCAGTCGACTCACAGGTCTTCGCCGGGACGATCGTCGAGTCGGGCGCCATCGACGTGCGCACCGACAGGGTCGGCGGCGATACCATCTTCTCGCGCATCATCGCGCTGGTCGAGGATGCGGAATCCGAACGCGCTCCGGTGCAGAAGCTGGCCGACAAGGTCGCGACCTACCTTATCCCGGCCGTGCTGATCTTCCTCGTTGGCGTGTATCTGGTGACCCAGGACGTCCGCATGGTCGTCACACTGATGATCTTCACCTCGCCGGCGGAGCTTGCTCTGGCCACTCCCCTGGTGATCATCGCGGCCATCGCGCGGGCCGCAAGGGTCGGCATTCTGATCAAGGGCGGGCTCTACCTCGAGCTTCTGGCCAAGGCCGATGCCATCGTCTTCGACAAGACCGGCACGCTGACGGCCAACAAGCCGCAGGTCGTGCGCGTGCAATCCTTCGACGCAACCTATACCGAAACAGAACTGCTGCGCCTTGCCGCTGCGGCCGACCGGCGTTCTGCCCACCCGCTGGCAAAGGCCGTGGTCGAGGGCGCGGCCGCCCGCAACATCGACGTGCCCGAGCCTGAAACCTTCGAGCAGTTGCAGGCGCGCGGCGTCAAGGCCACGGTCGATGGCAAGATGGTGCTGGTCGGCAACCCGGCGCTGCTCACCGAATCCGGCGTTGTGATAGACCAGAAGATCGAGCAGACCGGCAGTACCCCGGTGCATGTCGCCGTCGACGGCAAGCTGGTCGGCATCGTCTATATCGCTGACACCCTGCGTCCCGGCGCCCGCGAAGCCATCGCTGCGCTGAAGGCCAGCGGCGTCAAGCAGATCGTCATGCTGACGGGCGACAACGCGGCCACCGCCAAGGCCATCGCCGCCGACTTGGGCGTCGACGAGGTCAAGGCCGACCTGATGCCCGAGGACAAGGTTGCCGCGATCACGGCGCTGCAGAAAAAGGGCATGAAGGTCGCCATGGTCGGCGACGGGGTCAACGACGCGCCCGCGCTCGCGCGCGCCGAGGTCGGCATCGCCATGGGCGGCGGCGGCACGCAGGCTGCGCTGGAGGCGGCGGACATCGCGCTGATGACCGACGACCTCAACAAGATCGTCGCGGCGCGCAACATTGCCCGGCGCTCCTATTGCACCATCCAGGAAAACCTCTGGGTTGGCGTTGGCGTGGTCCACGTTCTCGGCATCACTGCCGCGCTCATGCAATGGATCGGCCCGATTCAGGCGGCATTCATTCACCTCGGACCGGATATCCTTGTGTTCCTGAACTCGGTGAAGCTGCTGCGGGTGAAAATCCCCGGCGCGTGAGGCCGGCGGCAGCGCGAGGGCTTCAGAACCCGTCACATCCGGCACACATCCGTGCTGCCGCAAGGATGGAAAAAAGGCGGCCCTTGCGGGGCCGCCAGTTGGAGGCAGGGAGGATAGCGGGTTTAGTACTGGCTGGCGATGATGCCGCCGATGATGCCCGAGGCGATCGAGATCAGCAGGAAGTCGTTGTCGACGCGGACCCACTGCTGGCCATAGGCGGGACGGCGCAGGCCGTAGCGGTAATAGTCCTTTACGACGTGCTTGCGCTGCCAGTCGGGTACCCGATTGCCCTGCGCCCAGCGCTTCTTGGCCTGGTAGCGCTTGTCGTAACCGTACTTCTGGCCTCGGTCGTAGCCACGCTTCTTCTTCCACTGGTCCTGCCCATACTCATAACGAGGCTGTTCGTAGCGGGGCTGCTCGTAACGTGGACCGGCCTGCGCCTGGGCGACGGGAACAGCCAGCATCGAAAGCGCGATGGCGGTGAGGACGAGACGTTTCATGACACATTTCCTTCGTTGTCGATGCACGAGGAATAGCGGCCGCCACCTGAACCCAAACTGAACGAAAGCATTACAATTCCGTAATGGATTCAGCCGTTTACCTTTGTTAATTCCGGATTTGAATCATCTGCCCCAATACGGGCCCGCCATACGGCGACACCGGCTTGTTTCATTAACCGGCTATCTTTTCTCCGACGTGACCGGTCGTGGCCGAACCGCCGCTGGGGCGCGTCGCGTCCTAAGATCGGTTCAATTGAAGATGCGCATCTCCATGCCACGTTACCGTTCAATGCTCCCTGTCCTTCTTGGCACGCCGGCGGCGCCGGTGGTGGTGATCCTGCCTTGAGCGGCTCGCTCGTCCTCCTGCATCTGGCTGGTGCGGTAGCTTTGCTGCTGTTCGCCACGCGGCAGGTGCGCACGGGAGTCGAGCGCGCCTACGGCGACGTTCTGCGGCTCAAACTGCGCTCGATCCTGAAGAACCCGCTGCTTGCCGTTGGGGCCGGCGCGCTTCTGGCCGTGTGCCTGCAGAGCGCCACGGCGGTTGCGCTCATCGTCGGCTCCTTCGCCGGGTCGGGCATCGTCGGCGGCACCGCCGGCCTGCTCGCCGTGCTCGGGGCCGATGTCGGCTCGTCGCTGGTGGTCAAGCTGCTCAGCTTCAACCTGCAGGAACTGGTACCGGTCTGCCTCGTCGCCGGCACCGTGCTCTTCATGTCGACCTCGCGGCGCGACCTCCTCCAGCTCGGCCGCATCCTCATCGGCATCGGCCTGCTGATCCTGTCGCTGAGGCTGATCGGCGAGGCGTCAGAACCCCTGCGCGAAAGCAACATCCTTCCGATCGTCGTCAACTATCTGTCCGGCGATCTCGTCACGGCCTTTCTCATCGCGACCGTCATGACATGGCTGTTCCATTCCAGCGTCGCGGCTATCCTGCTGGTCGTCGCGCTCGCCGCGCGCGGGCTGGTGCCGGTGGAACTCGGCGTCGTGCTGGTGCTCGGGGCCAATCTCGGCGGCGGCATCATCGCGGTGGTGCTGTCGCGCGCCGCGCCGCGCAAGGCCCGCACCGTGCCGCTCGGCAATCTGATCCTGCGCGGCACCGGCGCACTGGTCGCGCTCATCGCGCTGATCCTGTTCGCACCGCCGCTCGATGTTCTCGGCTCGACTGTCCCGGGGCAGCTTGTCAACGCGCATATCGCCTTCAACGTGGCGCTCGTCATCCTCGGCATGCCGCTGGCAGGCATCGTGCACAGCCTTGCCGAGCGCATCGTCGCGATCAACGCCGAGGAGAAGGAGGACGATCTCGCGACCGTCGAAATCTCGGCGCTCTCCGAGGCCGCGCTTGACACGCCGAGCCAGGCGCTGGCCAACGCCACGCGCGAAGTCGTGGGCGTGTGCGAAACGATCGAGATCATGCTCGCGCGCATCATGGAGCTCTACGAATCCGCCGACGACCAGAAGATCAAGGCGCTGGCGGCGCTCGACGACCGCGTCGACCGCAAGCATGCCGCGATCAAGATCTACCTCGCCAAGCTGACCAGCCGAAAACTGACCGAGGACGAAGCCCTTCGCTGCCAGGAACTCATCGGCGCCTGCGTCAAGCTTGAGCAGGTCGGCGACATCATCGTGCGCAACATGCTGGCGCATGTCAGCAAGAAGATGGAGCGCGGGCTTGAGTTCACGCCGGAAGGCTGGCGCGAGCTCTTGAGTTTCCACGCCTCGGTGCTGGCCAATGCGCGGCTTGCCTTCAACGTGCTGGTGTCGCGCGATTCCGCCACCGCGCTGCAACTGGTGCAGGAAAAGGACCGCCTGCGCGACGTCGAGAAATCTGCCAGCAGAAGCCATTTCGCGCGACTGCGCGAAGGAACGCCGAAGAGCATCGAGACCAGCACCATCCACCTCGACACGATCCGCGACCTCAAGCAGATCAACTCGCTGCTCGCGTCAATCGCCTACCCGGTTCTGGAAGAACAAGGCCTGCTCCGCGGCTCCCGGCTGGCAGCCGGCTAACCCGGTCGATATGCAACAATTCTGAACGCTGGCCCAAAAATTCCCGGTTGCCGGCCTGCCGCTTTCGTGGTTCTTCGCCGCCTCAGTTGAGGCCCTGCCCCCATGCCGCTTCCCTTGCTCGCGCTTTTCTTTGCCGCCTTCGCCTTCGGAACGACGGAGTTCGTGATCGCCGGCGTGCTGCCGCAGGTTGCCGAGGGTCTTGGCGTATCGATTCCGAACGCCGGCTACCTCGTGTCGGGCTATGCGATCGGGATCGCCATCGGCGGACCGCTGATGACGATCGCCACCGGCCGCGTGCCGCGAAAGACGCTGCTCATGTGGGTGCTGGTGGCCTTCACGGTCGGACAGCTCGCCTGTGCGCTGGCGCCGGACTTCGTGTCGATGCTTGTGCTACGCGTCGTCATCGCGGTCGGGCACGGCGTCTATTTCGGCGTCGCCATGGTCGTCGGCATCGGCCTCGTGCGTCCCGAGCAGCGCGGCATGGCGGTCGCGCTGATCCTCGCGGGACTCACCGTATCCGGCATCATTGGGGTGCCGCTCGGCACGGCGATCGGCACGATCTGGGGCTGGCGCGCCACCTTCTGGGCCATGTTCGTGCTCGGCATCATCGCCACGATCGCCATGGCGTTGCTGCTGCCGCGCGGCACAGGCGCGGTCTCGGCCCCGGCCGGACTGCGCAACGAGGTACGCGTGCTTGGCCGCCAGCAGGTCTGGACCTGCCTGATCATCATGCTCATGCTGATGCTCTGCCAGTTCGTACCCTACACCTACATCACCCCGCTGCTGCAGGAAGTCACCGGCATCTCGCCCGCCATCGTGCCGTTTGTGCTGCTGCTTTGCGGCGTCGGCTCGACCGTCGGCGTCTTCATCGGCGGCAGGCTGTCGGCGCGTTATCTCCTGCCAACGCTGATGATCCTTCCCGCCCTCCAGGCCGTCACCATGCTCGTCATCTATCTCGTCAGCCCCTACCCGCTGCCCATGATAGCGGCGCTGTTTGTCTGGAGCGGGATCAACTTCGCCATCGGCACGCCGATCCAGACGCGCATTCTGAGCTGGACCGCCGATGCGCCGAACCTCGCTTCTTCGTTGATCCCCTCCGGATTCAACTTCGGCATTGCAATCGCCGCGTCAGTCGGCGCCTTGATGCTCAACGCCGGCTTCGACTACCGCAGCCTGCCGCTGGTCGGCATCGCCTCGATGTCCGTGGCCACGCTCGTCGCCATCGGCTCCTATGTCTGGGAAAAGCGCTCTGGCGCGGTGCCGCCAAAGGCCGCCGGACAGGTCTAGATCATCGGCAGGCTTTTGGGCCGTCCGAGCGGAAACGCCTTGTCGATCCTGTCCATGTCGGCCGCCGACAGCACGAGGTTGCCGGCTGCGGCGTTGTCGGCTGCATGGCCCGCGCTCGCCGCCTTCGGGATGGCGAACACAGAGGGGCGCCGTGTCAGGAAGGCGAGCGCCACCTGTCGCGGCGTGGCGCCGTGCGCTTCGGCAATCTCTGCAATCACTCGCCCGCCGGCCGAGGAAGGCGCCGGAAAGCTGCCGCTGCCGAACGGGCTGTAGGCCACCACCGCCACCTTGTGCTTCTCGCACCACGGAATGACCGCATGCTCGATGGCGCGTTCCTGCAGATGATACAGCACCTGATTGCAGGCGATCTTGCCTTCGCCGGCGATGTCGAGCGCCTCGTCAAGGTCATCGACATCGAAATTGCTCACGCCCCACGACAGGATCTTGCCGGCGCGCTTCAGTTCCTCGAAGGCCGCGAACGTTTCCTCCAGCGGGTAACCGCCGCGCCAGTGCAGCAGGTAGCAATCCAGCCGGTCGGTCTTGAGACGCGCCAGCGAGCGCTCGCAGGCCTTGATCGTGCCGGCGCGCGACGCGTTGCTCGGCAGCACCTTGGACACGAGATACACCTCGTCGCGCCGCCCCTCGATCGCCTTGGCCACCAGCGGCTCGGCCTCGCCATACATCTCGGCCGTATCGACATGCGTCATGCCGAGGTCCAGCCCACGCCTCAGCGCCTCTATCGCCCCAGCGTCGTTGCGCCCGTCGAGATTCCAAGTCCCCTGTCCGATGACCGGGACGTCGACGCCGTGATTGCCGAAGGGGTGTTTTCTCATGATGCCGAACCTTTGAAACTTGTCCGGACACCTTAGCTCGGCTCAGATAACCCTTCCAACCCTCATGCATGTATCTCAATGATGCCTTGCATCCGGGACATTGATTGGCCGTCCAAATTTTCCCATATAGGGGGAAGAGGACGACCTCTCCTTGCATCATCGAACCGACCGGGACGGCCCGGCCCTTGAAAAGGAGGGCCGCGCCATGGCCTGGATTTACCTCGTTCTTGCCGGAATTCTCGAAATCGTCTGGGCGTTCTTCATGAAGAAGTCCGCAGGCTTTACGCTTCTTGTCCCGAGTTCGATCACCATCGTCACCATGATCGCGAGCTTCGCCCTGCTCTCGGTCGCGATGCGGACGCTGCCACTCGGCACCGCCTATACGATCTGGACGGGCATCGGCGCGGTGGGCGCCTTCACCATCGGCGTCATCGTGCTCGGCGAGAGCATGACACCAATGCGCCTCACCGCCGCCGCCCTGATCGTGTGCGGCATTGTGATGATGAAGCTGTCGAGTACCGCCTAGCAGCAGATCAACAACGGCCGGCCCACAAGTGTGGGTCGGCCGACGCCGCTCACTGCAGCAGGTCCTTGACCCAGCCGCTGGCTTTTCCAAAATCCATCTGGCCGGTGTATTTCGCCTTTAGCTCGGCCATCACCTTGCCCATGTCGCGCACACCAGTCGCGCCGGCATCGCTGATCGCCTGTTTGATCGCCGCCTTCGCTTCGGCTTCGTCCATCTGCTTGGGCAGGAAGTCCGCGATGATGGCGATCTCGGCGTTTTCGGCGGCAGCCAGTTCGGGGCGCTTGCCGTCCTCGAAGGCCTTTGCCGATTCCTGACGCTGCTTCACCATCTTGGTCAGTATCTGCAGGATTTCCTCGTCGTTGGCGGCAGGCTTGCCGGTGCCGCGATTGGCGATATCGCGATCCTGGATGGCGGCGTTGACCATGCGCAGCGTCGAGAGGCGCGCCTTGTCGCCAGACTTCATCGCCGTCTTCAGGGCATCGGTGATCTTCTCACGCATTGCAAACTCCGTTCTTCATGACCCGTTGTAGGCCTAAATCGCCCCGGGTTTGTCAATCCATTGCCGAAAGCGTCTCGGGAAGCACCTGGCCGCCGTCGACGACCAGCGTCTGCCCGGTGACATAGCCGGCTTCCTCGGAAGCGAAGAACAGCGCGGCGTTGGCAATGTCCCTGACGTCGCCGAGCCGCTTCATCGGTATGGACGCCTCCATCGCCTCGACGTAGCCGTCACCGTTTCCTTCCATGCCCTCGGTCCAGATGTTGCCCGGCATCACCGCGTTGATGGTGATGTTCCACGGTGCGAGCTCCAGCGCCGCCGAGCGCATGAAGCCGAGCTGGCCGGCCTTCGACGCCCCATAGTGCGACCAGCCGGCGAAACCGGTGATCGGGCCGGTTATGGAAGACGTGAGCACGATGCGGCCCCACCGGCTGTTCCTCATCGCCGGCAGCACCGCGGAAACCGAGAGGAACGTGCTCGTGAGATTCGTCCGGATCACGTGATCGAAATCGGCCGGGGTCATCTCGCCCAGTTTCGCGGACGGGAAAATACCGGCATTGGCGCACAGGATGTCGATGCCGCCATAGCGGCTTAGGGCAGCCTCGGCCATTGCCGCGCACCCTTCCGGGCCGGACACATCGGCCGCGAAGGGCGAAGCGTTGGGACCAATCTCCCTGGCGACGGCTTCAGCGTCGGCGATCGTGCGGCTGACGACCAGGACATTCAGCCCGGCTTCGCCCAGCCGGCCCGCGATCCCGCGCCCGATGCCCTTGCTCGCGCCGGTGACGATCGCCGTCTTTCCCTTCAGGGATTTGAACATTTAGCGTGTCCACACATAGAGCACATAGGCCGCCAAAGCGACGAAGGCCAGTAGATCGGTCGCCATGGCAAGGCTCTCGTTCCCCGACTTGTCCTTCAGCGTCACGTGCTGGATGCCGGCGGCGCCGTAGAAGACAGCGCCGGCAATCGCCACCGGCAGCACGAAGCTGGTGGCCCAGATCGACGCCACGCCAAGCAGCCCAACGGCGAAATTGGCGATGCCCAGTTCGCGCACGATCGGCAGCGCCTCGTCCGTCTTCATCTTGAAGATCTCATGCGCGGTGAACTGCGGCTGCACGATCTGCTTGGCGCCCGCCAGCAGCAGTCGCCAGCCCGCCGCCCAGAAGACGAACCACTTGCCGACCAGCAGCAACGGGGCGTCACCTGTACCCAGCAGCATTTCGGCCAGGATCGAGCCTACCGGCAGCACGATCATCAAAAGCACGACGATAACGGTGTACATGGCGTCCCTCCCTGCACTGCGCCGCGGCACATTCCTCCAACCGTTTCCCGAAAGCAACGCCCCGCCCGGTCGCCGCGCCGGTCGATATCCTCCATTGACGCTCGCCCGTCTCTCCCCTATTGACCGGGCCTTGCACGACCTACATTTGACGAGTGCGCGGAGGCAGTGACTTGCCGGCCGCGCTTTGCCGCACGCACAACACAACGACCGCCGCCTCTCGAGGAGAGAAGCCCGCCATGACCGCACCGACCACCGCCTGGATCGCCGAAAAGCCCACCGCCCTGCTCGTCCTCGCCGACGGCACGGTGATCGAGGGCCGCGGGCTCGGCGCCACAGGCAGCGCCGTTGCGGAAGTCTGCTTCAACACCGCCCTGACAGGTTATCAGGAAATCCTGACCGACCCGTCCTATGCCGGGCAGATTGTCACCTTCACCTTCCCGCATATCGGCAACATCGGCGCCAACGACGAGGATGTCGAAGATCTGACGCCCGCAGCGCGCCACGGAGCGGTCGGCGCTATCTTCAAGGCCGACGTGACAAGCCCGTCCAGCTATCGTTCGAGCGACGACCTGAACGACTGGTTGAAGCGGCGCGGCGTCATCGCCATGGCCGGCATCGATACCCGCGCGCTCACCGCCCTCATCCGCGAGAAGGGCATGCCCAACGCCGTGATCGCCCACTCCCCCGACGGCCAGTTCGATCTTGATGATCTCAAGGCGCGCGCGCGAGAATGGCCGGGCCTGATCGACCTCGACCTCGCCAAGGACGTGACATCTGGCCAGTCGTCTGTCTGGCGCGAGACGCCTTGGGTGTGGAACGAAGGGTATGGCGAGCAGGACGCCCCGTCCATGCACGTCGTCGCGGTCGACTATGGCGTGAAGCGCAACATCCTGCGGCTGCTCGCGGGTCTCGGCGCGAAGGTGACCGTCGTCCCGGCGAAAACCCCCTCGGCCGAAATTCTCGCCATGCAGCCCGACGGCATTTTCCTGTCCAACGGCCCCGGCGATCCGGCCGCGACCGGTGAATATGCCGTCCCGGTCATACGGGACCTGCTCAAGACCGACATCCCGGTCTTCGGTATCTGCCTGGGGCACCAGATGCTGGCGCTGGCGCTCGGCGGCAAGACCGCCAAGATGCACCAGGGCCATCATGGCGCGAACCATCCCGTGAAAGACCACACGACAGGGAAGGTAGAGATCGTGTCGATGAACCACGGCTTTGCGGTCGACGCGGATTCCCTGCCCGAAGGCGTCGAGGAAACGCATGTGTCGCTGTTCGACGGCTCGAACTGCGGCATTACGCTCACCGGTCGGCCGGTCTTCTCGGTCCAGCACCACCCGGAAGCCTCGCCCGGCCCGCAGGATTCGCACTACCTGTTCCGCCGCTTCGCCAACCTGATCCGCGAACGGCGCGGCGAACCGGCGCTTGCCGAGCGCTAGCTCAGAGCCAAGCACCGCAACCTGCACGCGATTTCTCTGGACAACTCCGGTTGAAAATTGTTGGCGCGCGGGGTGGTTCTTGACCCATCGTTGCCACAATTCTAAACAATGAGTGATCGCGCGGGTGGGGGCTTGCGTGGAGACGGGTTGTGAAGAGTCCCCTGAAAATCGGTGCCGTTCGCGCGCCGAAAAACAGGCTCCTGTTCAAGGCCGACCGGATTGAATCCGGTAAGGCACGACGCATTGCGAGCCTTTCCGCCGCAGGCGCCATGGTGATCGGCGTCGCTGCCGGAAGCGCCTTTTTCGTGGACTACCTGGTAGATCGTGCGCTTGCGCGTACCGCCGACGTGCCCGCGACCGTGAAGCCGGTCGTCACCGCCAGCGTTGACACAAGCGCAACTGCCACCGTCGCTTCGGCTGCCGCCGCGTCGGTTGCGACACCACCCGCTCAGCCGGCCAGTTCTGTCGTCCAGCCGCAGGCCGAACCGATAGAGGCCAAGCTGCCGGACGCCGAGGCGATCGCCAAGGTTGCGGCCGTCGGCCCGGAACATGCCATTGAGATACCGACCGACGACCCCGCTGACGATCCCGTCCTCGCCTATGCCGACGAAGGCAGCGGAGACGAGGCCCTCGCCGAAGACGCGACCATGACCGCGGCGATCTCTCCCGAAGAAGCAGCGCCCGCACCGAAGCCCAGGAAGAAGGTCGCCAAGGCCAAACCAGCGGCCATCGAGAAGCAAACCGAGATCGCCTCCCTGCCGGGCGTCAATGTCGGCGGGCTCGCCGGCTATGCGGCCGAAGATGACGACACATCCGACAGCAAGGTCCGCACTGTGGTCAAGGCAGCAGGCGGGGCTGCTGCGGGAACGGCGCGTATCAAGAGCGCCGTCAACATGCGCTCCAGCCCGAAGAAGGGCGCAAGCGTGCTCGGCGTGGTTCCCGCCGGCACGTCCGTGAACGTGAAGTCCTGCAACCAATGGTGCAACATCAGCTGGAACGGAAAGTCCGGCTGGGTTTACAAGAGCTTCCTTTCCGCCGCGAAAAGCTGACGGCGCAAAAACACCCGCCATCACTTCTTGAGACCGGCCCGGAGAGGTCATTGCCTGAAGACTTTGCCCTCAGGCCGGCCCAACACCTCAGATCGGGTTGTTCAAGGTATCGCAGTCCGACACCTTGCCCGACTGCAAGCCCCTGGCGAACCATTTCTGGCGCTGTTCCGACGTGCCGTGGTTGAAGCTTTCCGGCACGACATAGCCCTGCATCTTCTTTTGCAGCGTGTCGTCGCCAATCTGCTGGGCCGCGTTCAGAGCTTCCTCTACGTCGCCCTGCTCGAGCAGCCCCTTCTGCTCTGTGTAGTACCCCCAGACGCCGGCGAAGCAGTCTGCCTGAAGCTCGACGCGCATCGACATCTGGTTGGCCTCGACCTCGTTCATCTGCTGGCGCATCTGGTTGAACTTCGGCAGCACGCCGATCAGGTTCTGGACGTGGTGGCCGACCTCATGCGCGATCACGTAGGCCTGTGCGAAATCACCGGCCGCGCCGAACTGGCGGTCAAGCTGGTCGAAAAAGGTGGTGTCGAGATAAACCTTCTTGTCACCCGGACAATAGAACGGTCCCGAGGCCGACGAGGCGAAACCGCAAGCCGACTGGACCTGTCCGGAGAACATGACGAGTTGCGGCTCGGTGTATTTCGCACCCTCGGTCTGGAAGATGCCGTTCCAGACGTCCTCGGTCTCGGCCAGCACGACGCTGACAAACTGCTTCATCTGGTCCGAAGGCCCCGCATTGGTGCCCGGCTCGGTCTGCGTCACCTGCCCGCCGCCGCCCGGCACGGATGACCCACCAGGGTCGCCCGCCAGGATCTGCAGCGGATCTATGCCGCAGGCCTTGAGCGCGAAGAACAGCACCACGAGGATGATGATCGTGGACATGCTGATGCCGCCACCGCCGCGGCCGGTCGGGAACCTGATCTGCCGTCCGCCCATGCCGCCCGGGAAGCCGCGGCCCATGCCGCCTCCACCGTCGCCACGCATGTCCTGAACATTGTCGCTTTCGCGGCGGCCTCTCCAACGCATGGCGTTCCCTCGATCAATGCGGTCCCTTGCGTCTCGAAACTATCCGAAGCGCATAACCAAGTCACAGGGTTTTTGCGAACCCGCATGCGACGCATAAATCCTGCAGCGCATAAATGATGCAGGCGGCTTCCTGTTCCAAACCCGAATTCGACAGGATGAATGTCGGTATCGACCGACCGTGAACGTCCTCGTAGCATATACGGACGAGCGCCGGGCTTGTTCAGCAGGAGATCCCATCATGAGGAAGATTACCGCAACGACCTTCGTCAGCCTGGATGGCATCATGCAGGCGCCGGGCGGCCCGGAGGAAGACCCCACCGGCGGATTCAAGTTCGGCGGCTGGGTGGTGCCGTTGTTTGACGACGAACTCGGCGCCGCGATCGGCGGGACGTTCGCCAGGCCGTTCGACCTTCTGCTCGGCCGCAAGACCTACGACATTTTTGCCGCACATTGGCCCTATGCCGAAAACACATCTGACGCCGAAATCGCGTTCGCGTTCAACAAGGCGACGAAATACGTCGCCAGCCGCTCGCGCAGGGATTTCGGCTGGGCCAACACGGAGTGGCTCGGTGAGGATGCAGTCGCAGGGCTGAAGAAGATCAGGAGCGGCGAAGGCCCGGATCTGATTGTCCAGGGCTCGGGAGATTTCCTCCAGACGCTCTTCCGGCACAGGCTGATCGATGAACTGACGCTGCTGACTTTCCCCATCCTGCTCGGCAGCGGCAAGCGCCTGTTCCGAGACGGTCTCGCCCCGGCCGCGCTGCAACTCGTCAGCTCGAAATCCACCCCGTCGGGTGGCGTCGTCTCCACCTATCGCCCTTCCGGAGAGGTCGGCACCGGCTCGTTCGCTCTCGAAGACATCTCGGAAGTGGAAAGGGAGCGCCGCGCGTCCCTGACCTAGACCGCGCGAGGCTGCCTCGATCCGCTTACCGCCAGCACACCGAGGCGGTAGGCACCAGCAGACTTGTTTCGCCGCGCCGAACCGATCTGGAACGCCGCTTTCCCTGGCTTCTCGATTTCATCCCGGCCTCTGCAAAGGCCCCTTCCCGCGAGCCTGCCGACCGGCTCCTCTAATTTTTCCGCGCCGCCACCCAAGGATTACAGCACCTGCGCCGTCAAAGCAGCAGTCAGGTTTTGGGGTTGCCTTGAGCGCACCATCAATGTGTAGTGGCTACCCTCGGTAGGGGCTTGGGAGAACATTCTATGAGATTGAAGCATTTGTGGTTTGCCGCCGCCGTGACGGCGGTTTCAGCCGCTGCCATGTGTAACGCGTCGGCGCAGAGCGTTTCGGGCAGCCAGGGCGATGGCGGGACGCCGCGCTCGCTGGAGGCCGTACCGGACCTTTCGGCGCGCAAGGTCGTGGACCGCACCCCCAAGGTTGACGAAGGGCAGCAACGCTCTCTCCGCGAGCCGACGTTGGAAGAACTCCAGAGGGGTTTCACCACGATCTCGCGCAAGAAGGGCGGCGGCGAGGAAACCGTCGCACCCGACGCCACGTTGCAGGAAAACATCAAGCTCCAGCAAGACGGCAACAGGCCGGAGCGCGCCGCGCGCCCGACCGGCGAAGATCCGCTTTTCGCGGAATCGGACCGCACCGTCATCGGCGAAGACAGCCGCGTGCAGATCAATTCGACCACCGACTATCCCTTCCGCACCATCGGGCAGCTCTGGTCGGTCGACAATGCCGGCAATTGGAGCACCTGCACGGCGACTCTGATCTCGCCCCGCGCCGTCATCACGGCCGCCCACTGCGTCTACAGCCCAGAGGCCGGCGGCTGGCTGAAGGACTACGAGTTCTATCCGGCCGCAAACGGCAACGACGCGCCGTTCGGCATGGTGAGTTGGTCCGACGTGTTCATCATGAACGGCTACATCGAGAACGCCCAGACATCCAACACGCCCTGGGACATGGCCGTGATCGTGCTTTCCCAGCCGGTCGGCGACAATCTCGGCTGGATGGGATACAGTGTCTACGATCCGGCACAATCGTTCCAGGCCAACATCGTCGGCTACCCGGGCGACAAGCCAGCGAGCACGCTGTGGCGGGCGTCCTGCGACGTGTTCGACATCAATGTCATCGAAACAAACTTCTTCTACGACTGCGACACCTTTGGCGGGATGAGCGGTAGTTCCATCTACGACTACAACCCCGATACCAAGGAACGCACAATCAACGGCGTCCATGTCGCAGGCAACGAAGAGTTCAACATCGGAACCCGGTTGAACTGGGCCTATTTCCAGTGGGTTTCCCAGAACGCACCCCGGTGAACAGGCAACGGGCGCGGTTCCGCGCCCGTGCTTCCCGATGCCCGCGCTTAGCTGATGTCCGACCAATGCACGGTTCGCATCCCAGTTACAATCGCAGAATACCGTCGGCCGGAAGACTGATCCGCGCCACGCTGGCCCTTGTCGTTCTGCTCTTGCTGCCGTCGCCCGCATTCGCTCAGGAGGCGCTGCGCGGCGTCGCGCTGGTCATAGGCCAGTCGGAATACGAGTATCTGTCGCCACTGCCAAACCCGGCCAACGACGCCGACGCCATCGAAGCGCTGCTGTCCGACCTCGGTTTCGACTCCGTGCGGCGTGCCGACCGCAAGGCGTCCAACCTGGCCAAAGACCTCGAACGCTTTGCCGAGGACGCGCAGGGCGCCGATGTCGCCGTGCTCTATTATTCCGGCCACGGCATCGAGGCCGGCGGCGAGAACTGGCTGGTGCCGGTCGACGCCGATCTTTCCGCGCTCGACGACGCCGGCGAGAAGCTGGTGCCGGTGTCCGCTGTCCTTGAAAAGCTCAAGGCGACCGTGCCCGTCGTCATCGTCATGCTCGATGCGTGCCGCAACAATCCCTTCCCGCCCGGCAGCGAACTGCGTCTGTCGCCTGGTGGCGAACCCCTGCCCGTCGGCAATACCGGCCTCGCCTTGTCGCGCAGCGTCGTCAGCCTGAAAGCCACCAGCGAAACAGCTCCTTCCCCCGACGAAAACGTCGGCACGGTCATCGCCTTCGCCGCCGAACCCGGAAAGGTCGCCCTCGATGGCGACGCCGGCTCCAACAGCCCCTATGCCGCCGCCCTGCTTCGCCATTTCGACGCCATGGCCGGCGAGGAATTCGGCATGGTCATGCGCATGGTCGCGGAGGAAGTGTACCTCAAGACCGGCGGCCGCCAGCGCCCGTGGGTCAACGAAAGCCTTCGCCGCCTGCTCTACTTCGGCGAGAAGCCGAGCGAGCTTTCTGGCGACGAGGGCGACATCTTGCGCGAGCGGCGCGGCCTGCTCATCACCATCGCCGCCCTGCCCGATCCCGAGCGGCGCACCATCGAGACCGTCGCGTCCGACACCGGGGTGCCGATGGACGCGCTCTACGGCATGCTGAAGGCGCTCGGCACGGATGTCCCGGAAGATCCCGGCCAGCTCGACACGCTGCTGCGCGGACAGACCGAGAAGGTCAAGGCGATGATCGCCGAGCGCGACACGCTGAAAAGCACGGATCCGGAGATCGTGCGCCTCTCCAATCTCGCCGACCAGGCGCTGGCCGAAGGCGCGCTCAACACCGCTATTTCACTGCGCCAACAGGCGAAGGCGCGTGCGCAGGAGGTCGAGGCCACCGTCGAGGACGCGGAGGAGCAGTTGCGCCAGCGCCGCCTCGAACTCGCCGAAGTCTACGCCAAGAGCGCGGAAGCCTATGCGCTTGCCTTCAAGCACCGCGAGGCCGGCAAGGATTATGAGGAAGCCTCCCGGCAGGTTGACCGCTGGGACGAGGAGCAGGCCTTCTGGTACATGCGCTCCGCCTCGACCGCTTATCTGGAAGCCGGCAAGCTGCGCGGCGGCGTCGCCGATTTCGAGCGCGCATCCGAGACCGGCAAGCGGTCCGCCGACATGGCCGAGCGGCTGCTCGCCGACCATTCGGATGATGAACGCCAGTATTGGGAAGACATTTCGGCGCAGACGCTGAACAACTGGGCCAACGCCACCAACGCGCTCTATTCCGCCAGCAAGCGGCGCGAGGCTCTGACTCAGTCGATCGACGCCTATGAGCGGGCCTTGAAGATCCTGAACCGGGACCGCGTCGAGCAGGACTGGGTCGTCGTGCAGCACAATCTGGCCGGCGCTCTGATGCTGCTCGGCGAGACGGAAGCCGGCAACGCCACGCTCGAACGCTCCATCGAAGCCTACAAGGCTTCGCTGACCGTCTGGACGCGCGAGAACGACCCGGAGAAGTGGGCGCTCGCCATCGCCAACATGGGCAACGCGCAGACCTCCCTCGGCGAGCGGACCCGCGATCAGGCGACCCTGCGCGAAGCGATTGCCTCGCTGACGTCGGCTCTCGACGTGCAAACCGAGGAGACCACGCCGCTCGACTGGGCATGGACGCAGCGCGAGATCGGCGACGCCTGGGGCGCGCTTGCCGAGCTGACGAAGGATGAGAACGACGTGCGCAGGTCTACCGCCGCGCGGCAGGAGGCTCTCAAGGTTTACACGCTCGACCGCGCGCCCCGGTCGTGGGCTCAGACGCTGCACGACATGGCCGTTGACGAACTGGATGGCGCACCGCCCGAAAAACGTCTGGAAGCCCTGCGGCGCAGTTCCGCCCTCTACCAACAGGTCCTAGCCGCGATCGCACCGGAGGAACTGCCGGTCGAGTATGCGCTCAGCGTCGGCAATCTCGGCAGTGCCTATGTCGACCTTGGCAAGGCCAAGAAGGACCCGGCCATGGTGGAACGGGGTGTCGCATCGTTGCGGCAGGCGATCGACCTCTACGACCAGATGCAGCGCCCGCTCGACATGGCGTTCAACATGGTCGACGTCGGCGCGGGTCTCGTCGCCTTGGGCAGCCTGCGCTCCAGTTCCATTGAGTCGCAGCAGGCAATCGATATCTACCAACAGGCCGCCGCCCTCTACCGCCAGAATGGCGAGCAGGATCAGGCCGACGGTCTCCGCCGCAACCTCGCCTACGCCCAGGTCGAACTCGGCTACCAGCGCTCCGTCGCAGGCGACAACCAGGGCGCGGTCGAGGCCTATCAGGCGGCGCTCGACAATCGTGACCGCGAGACCGACGCCCAGAACTGGGTGTTTTCGGCCAACCAGCTCGGCATCGCCTTGCAAAATCAGGGCACCGGGCAAGAAGGCGTCGACACGCTGCGCAGGGCGGCCGACACCTACCGCCTCGCCCTGTCCGCCACCCCCGACGACAATTCGGATGGACGTCAGGAGACGCAGGACAATCTGACAGGCGTCCTGCGCACGATCGCGGAGCGGACCCTGTCGAAGACCGACTATATCGCGCTTTCCGAGTCATACGGTGCTTCGGTCGCCATCAAGGAGCGAAGCCGCAGCCGCGACGGGCGCGACCTGGCCATGGCCAACCGCGCCTGGGCTCTGGCGCTCGCCGGGGAATACGGCAGCGACTTCAAACTGCTGGAGCAGGCTGCCGCGATCTATCGCAGCCTACCCAAAACCGCCGACATGGCTGGCGGCGACAGGCTGTTCCACGCGCTGAACTTCTCGCGCACACTGTATCTCGTCGCCAATGCCGGCGGCGGCGACCCTGCGCGTCGCGAGTCGATCGCGATCATCGACGACAACTGGCCGCTGATCGAAAAGGAAGGAAGCGCCGAGCAGAAGATCAACGCGCTCGTGGACCGCGCCAACCTCATTCACGCGATCTCCTACAGCGACCCCAAAGCCTTCACGCCGGCGGAAATTGAAGCCGCGTTCGCGCGTGCCATTTCGGTCGCGGGCACGCTGGAAGATCCCGCTCTGTTGCGCGTGGCGCAGAGGGCGCTTGCGGCCTACCAGTTCACGTCCGTCGACGATCCCGCGTTTACGCCGGAGCAGATGCGCTCCGGCCTCGCCACGTTGCGCGACCTTCTGGCCGCGACGCCCAGGCAGACCGAGCAGGCCGCATGGGCCGAGGTCGCCAACTGGTATGGCTACGCGCTCAGCCTGCAGGGCAAGCGCGAGAGCAATGCGGCGAGCTTCCAGGAGGCTTTGCCGTTCCTGCGGGACGCCCTCACGGCCTATCAGGCAACGAATGACGGCCTCTCGGTCGCGCATACGCAGGACAGCCTGTGCAGCGCGCTGGTCGGGCTCGGGCGCCTGGAAAAGCGGCGCGAGTTGGTGGCCGAAGGCGTCGAGAATTGCGACCGTGCCGTCGCCTACATGCGCGCCAACGACGTCTCTCAGGTGCTTCCTGTCGCCGAGGCCAACCAGGCAGAAGCCAGAAAGGCGCTGGCGGAATTCGCGGGCGGAGTGCAATAAGACCTGAACGGCATAGGGCCGAACGCGGGCTGACGATGCGAATTCTGGTGGCGTTCCTGATCTCTCTCTTCTCGTCCGCGGCGGTCGCGCAGGAATGCGTCGTGCTGCTGCATGGGCTCGGTCGCTCCGACAATTCCTTCCTCGTGATGGAAGAAGTCTTGCGGTCCCTGGACTACCGCGTCGTCAACGACAGCTATCCTTCCATGGACGCGCCCATCGAGAAGCTGATCGCGCATGTCGACGCCGCCGTCGCGCAATGCGGCGACGCCGAGAAGATCAACTTCGTCACCCATTCGATGGGCGGCATCCTGCTGCGCGCCTGGCTGACGCAAAGCCGGCCGGAGAACCTCGGCCGCACGGTCATGCTCGGGCCGCCGAACCGCGGTTCCGAGATCATCGACGTCTTCGGCGGCATCAGGCTCTTCGAGATGATCAACGGCCCCGCTGGAGTGCAGCTTGGCACCGCGGCCGACAGCGTACCCAACACGCTCGGAGCCGCCGATTTCGAGGTCGGCATCATCGCCGGCGACCGCTCGGTCAATCCGATCCTGTCGTCGGTGTTCAACGGTCCGAACGACGGCAAGGTCACGGTGGAGAGCACGAAGCTCGACGGCATGACCGACCATATCGTGCTGCCGGTGACCCACACCTTCATGATGAACAACCCGCTGGTCATCGCGCAGACCGCGCTTTTCCTGCGCAAGGGAAAATTCGATCACCAACTGACGCTTCGGACGCTGTTCCAGCGGGTCATCGGCAACTGACCTGTGAAGGCGCTTTTCCCAAGGCTTGACAGCACCGCAAAAAGGCCGCTGTTCCCTGTTCGATCGGCATTCGGGTTCAGGAGCGCGGCATGGGGAAAATTCGTTGGCTTTGTGCCATGTCCCTTGCGGACATCGCGCGTCCGGCGCGTCGGTCCTGAGAGCGTCGCATGTCGGGCGTGGCCGATCTCGCGAACCCGGCATGTCTTCCGCCGGCGGGCAATGCGGGCGCGCGGGGCGTCCGGCGCGGTTTTGGGGGCAAGACCATGAAACGTTTCGTCATCATCGGCGGCCTGATCTTCATCGCCGCCGTCATCGCGATGTCCATGTATCATCCGCCGATGCGCCTGATGCCCGCGCCGGAAGTGTTCATCGACGGACAGACAAGCGTCTTTCCTTCCTATCCCACGGCGGTGACGGATCCGGAAATCAAGCTTTTCTATGCGACGAACCGGCTGCCCGTCGGCCCGCGCTCCAACCGCCTCTACGCCGTCGTTCCCGGACGTGACCTCCAGGCGGGCGTCGCCACCGTGCGGATCGGCGAGGAGGGCACGACCTGGGACAAGATCTATGCCTGGTCGACCGGCGCCGGCGATGACCGCCGCCCCTTCCTCAACCTCACCAACCTGAACGAGCAGGCGACGATCCCCTCCGGCGAGCCGCTGTCGCCGGAAGCGACAGCGTGGTTCGCCGAGATCAACAAGGCGCTCGCGAACAGCCGCGACAAGGACATCATCATCTACGTCCACGGCGCCAACACCACGGTCGAGCGCGCGGCCGGCCAGGCGGCGCAGTTGCACCACTTCACCGGCCGCAACTCGGTCGTCATCCTGTTCGCATGGCCGACGGCCGAGAGCTTCCTGCGCTACTCGCGCGACATGGTCACAGCTTTCGGCGCTTCGCCGCATCTGGCCGAGTTCATCAAGCTGCTGGACGCCAACACCAACGCCGAGAAGATCGACGTGTTCACCTACAGCGCCGGCGGCACCGTCGGCAGCGACGCGCTCGCCATTGTCGGCCGCGATGCTGCCGCACCCGGCGCCAGCGCGCCGAAGCTCGGCGAAATCTATCACGCCGCACCCGACGCCGATTTCCGCGCCTTCGTCGACGACATGGCGCTGTACGCGCCCAAGGCCGAGCGGGTGACGGTCGCGGTCAATCTCGGCGACACCGCGCTCAGGCTCTCGCAACTGATCAACCGCGCCTCGCGCGCCGGCAGGCCCGACATGCGCGAGTTGAACCAGGAGCAGACCGACTGGCTTCTCAACGCCTCGCGCGACTACGGCGTCGACGTGCTGCGCGTGCGCCCCGAGAACATCCCCGGCCTCTCCAGCCGCTCGCACACCTTCTGGTACGACGACCCTTGGGTCAGCAGCGACGTGCTGATCACCCTGCTCTACGACCTGCCCGCCGCCGAGCGCGGCCTCGACGAAGGCAAGACCGACGCTGGCGCGCGCTACTGGACCTTCCCCACCGACTACCCCGAACGCCTCGCCACGGTGCTCGACCGCCTGCGCAAGGACGACGCGTTGCTGGAGCCGAAGCAGTAAACAAGCGTGTGGTTGCAAACCGGCTGGCTTCGGGTAGTTTCGCGTTATGCTGGTGGGGAACTGCGAACATCTCGAAGAACTGATTGCCGACATACAAGTCATGGCTAAGGTCATCCCATGACGCTTGCTTCGGCCATCTCCGTCTATGGCGCATCGCTCAAATCGAAACTTTCCAATCCCGCCATTGGCGGGCAGCCGGAAGATCAGTTGCGCGGGCCTCTCGAGATATTGCTGCGCGAGCTCGCCGTGCTTGCCGGATTCAAGCCGGGATCGATGACGCTGATCGGCGAGACGAGCCTCGCCGGAACGGGAACGCGGCCCGACTTCGCTGTCAGCGTCCACAATGCGCTGGTCGGGTTCATTGAGGTGAAAGCACCGGGCAAGGGCGCCGATCCCAGGCGCTTCGGCAATCCGCATGACAAGGCGCAATGGCAGAAGCTCAAGGCCCTGCCCAATCTGCTCTATACCGACGGCGCGTCTTTCAGCCTGTGGCGCGACGGCGAGCCGGTGGGCAAGCCGATCCATCTCGAAGGCGACATCGAGGCGGCAGGCACTGGCCTGGAAGCGCCCGACGGGCTGGTGCTGCTGATCGCCGACTTTCTCAACTGGAAACCCATCCCGCCAGCCAATGCGAAACAGCTTGCGCAGGTGTCGGCGCGCCTTTGCCGCCTGCTGCGCGACGAGGTGACGGAAGAACTCGACCGCAAGAACACGGCCCTGTCGGCGCTCGCAAAGGACTGGCGCAAACTACTCTTCCCGGACGCGAGCGACGAGCGTTTCGCGGACGGCTATGCGCAGGCGGTGACGTTTGGCCTGCTGGTGGCGCGAGCCATGGACATCGGGCTTGCCGACGGCATCCACGACGCTGCGCGGGAACTGAGGAGATCGAATTCGCTGATCGGCACGGCGCTCGGCCTGCTGACAGATGATGAGGAAAACCACAAGGCGCTGAAGACCTCGCTCGACACACTGGCGCGCGTGCTGAACGAAGTGAACTGGCACACCATCAGTAAGGACAAGCCCGAGGCGTGGCTCTATTTCTACGAGCATTTTCTGGAGGTCTATGACAACGACCTCAGGAAAATGACCGGCTCCTACTACACGCCACCCGAAGTGGTTTCCGCGATGACCCGGCTCGTCGACGAGACACTGCAGGGGCCGCTGTTCAACCGCCCGGCCGGCCTTGCCTCCAGCGACGTGACGCTGGCCGACCCGGCTGTCGGAACGGGTACTTTCCTGCTCGGCGTGATGCGCAGGATCGCGGCAACGGTGGAGCAGGAGCAAGGGCCGGGCGCGGTGCGCGGCGCGATCGAGGCGGCGATGAACAGGCTGATCGGCTTCGAGCTACAGTTCGGACCGTTCGCGGTGGCGCAACTCAGGCTGATCGCCGAATTGCAGGCGCTGGCGAAGCCCGGTGCAAACGCGGCGACGCTGCCGGAATTGCAGCTATTCATCACCGATACGTTGGGCAATCCCTTCATCGAGGAAGACACGCTCGTCCAGAGCGGTCCTATCGCCAAATCGCGCCGCGACGCCAACACGATCAAGAAATCGCGCGACATCACAGTCGTGCTCGGCAACCCGCCCTATAAGAATCGGGCGAGCGGGTTGGGGAGTTGGATCGAGAGCGGCAGCAAAGGGCGACCTGCTCCCATGGAATGGTGGCGACCACCAGCGAAGTGGCGCGTCTCGGCGCACACGCACCATCTCAAGAATCTCTACGTCTATTTCTGGCGCTGGGCGACGCTAAAGGTGTTCGGTTCCGGCTGGAAGGAAGCGACGGGACACGACAACAGCGACCGTTGCGGGATCGTCTGCTTCATTACTGCCGCCGGTTTCCTGAATGGGCCCGGGTTCCAGAAGATGCGCGAGGAACTGCGGAGGGATTGCAGCGATATCTGGGTCATCGACTGCTCGCCGGAAGGACATCAGCCGGATGTCCCGACACGCATTTTTCAAGGCGTTCAGCAGCCGGTGTGCATCGTATTGGCCGCCCGCCCGTTGGCTAAGGATCAAGACGTCCCTGCAAAGGTTCGATACATGGCGCTGCCAAAGGGCAGCAGGACGCTGAAATTTAACGCGCTACGCGACTTATCGCTCTCGACGAAGGATTGGAAACGATCCCCCGAGGGATGGCGTGCGCCATTTCTGCCTGAGGAAACGGGCCTGTGGGCGACATTTCCAGCCCTTGCCGACTTCTTTGAGTGGTTCAGCCCTGGCGTAAAAACACATAGGACTTGGGTGATTGCACCTGACCAGTCCTCACTTGTGAACCGTTGGACCGCTGTTGTCGACGAACAGCGCCCGGCCGACAAGGCAGTTCTATTTCACGAGGACGGGACCCGAACGCTGGAGAGCGTAGTCTCAGTGCGACTGGGCACCCATCTCCCCCGTGCAGTATCCGTTGCCAAAGATCATGGATCAATTGTCGAGCCTACCAGATATGCTTTTCGATCGTTTGATCGCCAATGGATCATCCCTGACCATCGGCTGGTGAGTAGAGCGAGACCACGGCTCTGGGATACCGCTTCGGCCAATCAATTGTTCCTGACCGCTCCTGAAGATGTTTCGCCAAGCAACGGTCCGCCCATAACTTTCGCAGCTGTTGTCCCAGACCAACATCACTACCACGGCCGAGGCGGCCGTGTGTATCCGCTCTGGTCCGACACTGCGGCGACTCGACCGAACATCTCGCCGAATATGCTGGCGCTCTTAGCCGACGCCTATGGCGAAGTATCGCCCGAGGATATGATGGCCTATCTCGGTGCCGTGATGGCGCATCCGGCCTTCACGAAACGCTTCCTGCCTGATCTCGTGCAACCGGGGCTGCGCGTGCCGCTGACCGCCAATCCGGCGCTGTTCGCGGAAGCGGCCGCGCTCGGCCGCGAAGTGAACTGGCTGCACACCTATGGCGAGCGCTTTGCCGACGCCGAAGCCGGACGGCCGAAGGGACCGCCACGCATGGTGGAGGGCCAACGGCCCTTTATTCCCGCCGACGGGGCGATCCCCGGCGCGCCGGAGCCGCTGCCTGATACGCTCGACTATGACGCCTCGAAGCGCCGGCTGATCGTCGGCGGCGGTCATATCGACAACGTATCGCCGGAGATGTGGAACTACGAAGTCTCAGGCAAGCAGGTGGTGTGGCACTGGTTCAGCTACCGCCGGCGCGACCGCTCACGTCCGCAGATCGGCGACAGGCGGCCGCCCTCGCCGCTCGACAAAATCCAGCCGGATCATTGGCTGGCGGAATACACCAGCGACCTGATCGACCTCTTGAACGTGCTTGGAAGGCTGGTCGAGCTGGAGCCGAGGCAGGCGGACCTCCTGGAACGCATCCTGACCGGCGAAAAGATCGAGGCGCCGACGGCCAAGGCCGATTGATAGCGGGGAAAACCCGAAACGCCCCATCGTGCTGAAGATTCGTCTGTGCGAAGTTGCATACGACGAATCGCCGGACTCTTGATGACCCGCAGCCAGCTCGACCTGTTTGGAACCGACCAGCCGGAACTCTTCGACGAAGAGGCCGCGCCGATCGTTTATCGAGCCGACCCGGATCGCATAAGGCGCCGCATCGCCAACATGCTGGCAGAAGTCCGCGCGGCGCAGGCCATGCCGTGGAATACGGACGAACTGGAGAACCGCGCCTACCTCCTGAAGCAGATGGCCCGTTTCCTGCCCGAGGAGGAGGCAGCGCAGCTTGCCTTCGAGTTCGAGCAGGAAGTCGAGAGGCTGAAGGCGGCATAGCCGCCCTTATCTCTCCCCTCGCGGGAGAGATAAGGGCCCACGCATTTTCGGGGTTACATAGCGGGAAATCCTCCCCTATAAGGCCCGCCTAGCCTTACAGATTCCACCTCTTGCGCACCGGCCGGGGCTTCCCTCGCCGGCGTTTCGCGCAAGGCCGAACCGCGACGCGTCAGCGCGCAAAACAAAAAGTACGGACCTCCATGCCAAGACGCACCGATATCAAGTCGATCCTGATCATCGGGGCCGGCCCCATCGTCATCGGCCAGGCCTGCGAGTTCGACTATTCCGGCACGCAGGCTTGCAAGGCGCTCAAGGAAGAGGGTTTTCGCGTCATCCTGGTCAACTCCAATCCGGCCACGATCATGACCGACCCGGAGCTGGCCGACGCGACCTATATCGAGCCGATCACGCCCGAGGTCGTCGCCAAGATCATCGCCCGCGAGCGGCCGGACGCGCTGCTGCCCACCATGGGCGGCCAGACCGCGCTCAACACGGCGCTGTCGCTGCGCCGCATGGGTGTGCTCGAGCGCTACAATGTCGAGATGATCGGCGCGGATGCGCATGCCATCGACAAGGCCGAGGACCGTTCGCTGTTTCGCGAGGCGATGGCCAAGATCGGGTTGGAGACGCCGCGCTCCATGCTCGCCAACGCATCCGACGCCAAGGACACCGATAAAAGGAAGCACGAGGCGCGCCGCGCCGAGCTGAAGTCCGCCAACGCCTCCGACGCCGAATTCGACGCGCTGGAGACCGAGTGGAACCTCGGCGAGGGCGACCGCAAGCAGCGCTACATCGCGCACGGCATGGGCATCGCCGCGCAGGCGCTCGACCATGTCGGCCTGCCCGCGATCATCCGCCCCTCCTTCACCATGGGCGGCACCGGCGGCGGCATCGCCTACAACCGGCAGGAATTCTTCGACATCGTTTCGTCGGGCCTCGACGCCTCCCCCACCACTGAAGTCCTGATCGAAGAGAGCGTGCTCGGCTGGAAGGAGTACGAGATGGAGGTCGTCCGCGACAAGGCGGACAACTGCATCATCATCTGCTCCATCGAGAACCTTGATCCGATGGGCGTGCACACCGGCGATTCCATCACGGTCGCGCCGGCGCTGACGCTCACCGACAAGGAATACCAGATCATGCGCAACGCCTCGATCGCGGTGCTGCGCGAGATCGGCGTCGAGACCGGCGGCTCGAACGTGCAGTTCGCCGTCAACCCGGCCGACGGCCGCCTCGTCGTCATCGAGATGAACCCGCGCGTCTCGCGCTCCTCGGCGCTTGCCTCCAAGGCCACCGGCTTCCCGATCGCCAAGGTCGCGGCCAAGCTTGCCGTCGGCTACACGCTGGACGAGTTGGAGAACGACATCACCGGCGGCGCGACGCCGGCCTCCTTCGAGCCGTCGATCGACTACGTGGTGACGAAAATCCCGCGCTTCGCCTTCGAGAAATTCCCCGGCGCGGAGCCGACGCTGACCACCGCCATGAAGTCGGTCGGCGAGGTCATGGCCATCGGCCGCACCTTCCAGGAATCGCTGCAGAAGGCCCTGCGCGGGCTGGAAACCGGCCTCACCGGGCTCGACGAGATCGAGATCCCGGGCTCGGAAGGCCCGGATGCGCGCAACGCGATCCGCGCCGCGCTCGGCACCCCCACCCCCGACCGGCTACGCATGGTAGCGCAGGCGATCCGCATGGGCACCTCGCTCGAAGATGTGCACGCCATGTGCAAGATCGACCCTTGGTTCCTCGAGCAGATCGCCGGCATCATCCACACCGAGGCGCGCGTGCGCGAGCACGGCCTGCCCGCCGACGCGCAAAACCTGCGCATGCTGAAGGCCATGGGTTTCTCCGACGCCCGGCTCGGCTCGCTGTCGCGCACCGACGCCGACTTCGTCGCCGCCCACCGCGCGCGGCTCGGCGTGCACCCGGTCTACAAGCGCATCGACACCTGCGCGGCCGAGTTCGCCTCGCCCACCGCCTACATGTATTCGTCCTACGAGACGCCCTTCGTCGGCCAGCCGAGCTCCGAGGCTGAGGTCTCCGACCGCAAGAAGGTCGTCATACTCGGCGGCGGGCCCAACCGCATCGGCCAGGGCATCGAGTTCGACTATTGCTGCTGCCACGCCGCGTTCGCTCTCAGGGACGCCGGCTACGAGGCCATCATGGTCAACTGCAACCCCGAAACCGTCTCGACCGACTACGACACGTCGGACCGGCTCTATTTCGAGCCTCTGACGGCCGAGGACGTGCTGGAGATCCTGCGCGCCGAGCAGGCATCAGGCGAACTCGTCGGCGTCATCGTGCAGTTCGGCGGCCAGACGCCGCTGAAGCTCGCCGACGCGCTGGAGAAGGCCGGCATCCCGATCCTCGGCACCTCGCCCGACATGATCGACCTCGCCGAGGACCGCGACCGCTTCCAGAAGCTCCTGCACAAGCTCAGCCTGACGCAGCCGAAGAACGGTATCGCCTGGTCGGTCGAGCAGGCGCGCACCGTCGCCTCCGAGCTCGGCTTCCCGCTGGTCGTGCGCCCGTCCTACGTGCTCGGTGGCCGCGCCATGCAGATCATCCACGACGAGGGCATGCTGCAATCCTATCTGCTCGACACCGTGCCCGGCCTCGTGCCGGAGGACATCAAGCAGAAATACCCCAACGACAAGACCGGCCAGATCAACACGCTGCTCGGCAAGAACCCGCTTTTGTTCGACACCTACCTGTCCGGCGCCATCGAGGTCGACGTCGACTGCCTCTGCGATGCGGCCCAGGGCGGCAAGTCCACCTTCGTCTCCGGCATCATGGAGCATATCGAGGAGGCCGGCATCCATTCGGGCGACAGCGCCTGCTCGCTGCCGGTCCACTCGCTCTCAGCCGAACTCGTGGACGAGCTGGAGCGCCAGACGGCGGCGCTTGCGAAGGCGCTTCATGTCGGCGGCCTGATGAACGTGCAGTACGCCATCAAGGACGGCGTCATCTACGTGCTGGAGGTCAACCCGCGGGCCTCGCGCACCGTGCCCTTCGTCGCCAAGACGATCGGCTCCCCGATCGCCAAGATCGCCGCGCGCATCATGGCCGGCGAGAGCCTCGACGACGCGTTTGCCCATTACGGCCCGAAGCCCGACCCGAAGAACCCCGGCCACATCGCGGTCAAGGAAGCCGTCTTCCCCTTCGCGCGCTTCCCCGGCGTCGACATCCTGCTCGGTCCCGAAATGAAGTCCACCGGCGAGGTCATGGGCCTCGACCGCGACTATGCGCTGGCCTTCGCCAAGGCGCAGCTCGGCGCGGGCGTCGACCTGCCGCGCTCGGGCACGCTGTTCGTCTCCGTGCGCGACGAGGACAAGGCGGGCATCCTCGCGCCGGTAAAGCGTCTGGCCGGCCTCGGCTTCAAGGTGCTGGCTACCGGCGGCACGCAGCGTTTCCTCGCCGAAAACGGCATCGACGCCCACAAGATCAACAAGGTGCTGGAAGGCCGCCCGCATATCGAGGACGCCATCCGCAACCGCCAGGTGCAGATCGTCTTCAACACGACCGACGGCCAGAAGGCTGTCTCGGACTCGAAGTCGCTGCGCCGCGCAACGCTGATGCAGAAGGTGCCGTACTACACCACGCTGTCAGGCATGGCCGCCGTCGCCGAAGCCATCGCCGCGCTCAAATCCGGCAGCCTCGAAGTCCGCCCCCTGCAGGACTATTTCGCCTGACGATCAGCTCTCCTCTCCCCGCCTGCGGGGAGAGGATGCCGGCAGGCAGGTGAGGGGCCGCGCAGACGTGTCCAGCCGCCCCTCATCCGTCACTCCGTGACACCTTCTCCCCGTCAACGGGGAGAAGGAAGCCCCCACGATTGACTCCCCCGCCCCGCCCGACCCACTATTCCCCCGCGTAAATTGGGGGACACGCCATGCTGGCACAGGCAATCGGCGACATGCTGCCGGTCATTCTGGCGATCGCGCTGACGCCGCTGCAGATCATCGGCATGGTGCTGGTCCTCGGCGGACCCAACGCGCGGGCCGCCGGCCCTGCCCTGCTGGCCGGCTGGCTGGTCGCGCTTGCCGCGGTGACGGCGGTCGCGATCATCCTCATCGAGATGGCCAGCGAAGGCGGCCGCAGCGCCTCCCCCTTCATCCCGTGGCTGCGGATAGCGCTCGGCCTGCTCCTGTTCTGGGCGGCGCTGCGCCTGTGGAGCACCCGGCCGCGCGGCGACGAAGAGCCGCCGACGCCCAAATGGCTGGCCTCCTTCGGCGAGGCCGCGCCGGCGCGCGCCTTCATGCTGGGCGGCATGCTCTGCGTCGCCAATCCAAAAATCATCGCGCTGGTGCTGGCCGGCATGACCTCGCTCGGCTACCTGCCGCTAACGTCTGGCCAGATCGCCACGGTCGCCGTGCTCTTCGTCCTGCTCGGCTCCGCGCCCGTCATCGCGCTCGCCATCGCCCACGCGGCGGGCGGCGACGGCATGGCGGCCCGCCTCCAGACCCTGAAAACCTTCCTGCTGCGCAACAACAACGTGATCCTGATGGTGGTGTTCGCCATCCTGGGCGTGAGCGTGTTCGGCAAGGGGCTGGCGGGGCTGGGGCAGTAAGTGCCTAGGCGGTGTCGAACTCCAAGTCTCTCCGCTAAGCTGATGTGGAAAATCCTCCACTACACCACGCTGTCGGCCGAAACCATCACGGCACCTAAGTTGGAGAGTTTAGCGATTCGGCCGCTGCAGGAAGTTTTCTGAGGGCTTTCCGAAAATGGAATTTTAGTGGTAGCCCTATATGATGCTCTTTAAGCACGTTCGTAAACCAACCTATTTGGAGGCCGCAGCTTACGCGCTGCGTAAGCTGCGGCGACCTGCTTCGGCTGCAGAAATTACTAGCTTTTTACAATCGGCAAAGAAGTATCAAAGCACCCTTGCCGGTGCCACGCCGCACCGGACGATACAAGCCCGTATCGCAACGGATATCAAAACACACGGTCCAAACTCTAGGTTTTTTCGAATAGCACCCGCTGTATTTGCTCTGCGCGAGTTGTCCGAGCTTGGAGAGTATTCGCCTTCGCCGAAGCGAATTTTCGTTGGCTTTAACCGATCAAAGCAAATCGACAATACACCAGTGTGCACTATCGATCTAAATCATACCCGATTTCGCCCAGCTACAGGTTTTTCGGATTCAAACGAGACACCTCTTCGCCTTCTGTCGCACTTACCCGTGAAATATAGAACTCGGAGGGAAACTAGATTTGATTCAAATCTTCTCGTTGTAAACGTATTCATCAACGTATTATTTGAAGATCAAGTCCTTTGCTTTGAACCAACGTCGTACCTAGAGGACAATGATACAATTAAAAACAAAGATTCAATTGGAATTACAGGATATTTATTTTCTGACGATTCCGATTTATTTGACCAATCTGGGCTTGGTTTCAGAAACGCAACTATTAGGGAATTCTACGATTTTTTTCATTTACTGTACAAGGACTGCCATAAGCTAGTTGATAGGATAGATTATTTCGGATCCGTTTACGATGATTTTTCTGAAGACCGCCGCAGACGGCTTGGCTTGGTTTCTATCGTTCACACGAAAGAAAAGATGGAAACCGACGGTATCAAGCTTGGCGTACGGAACATGCATTGGCGGCACTACACTAGCATTCCAAATAGCTATTTTCGCCTAGAGCCTTGGTCTCAGTACGTTTTTCGTAATCTTTGTGAACGATATCGTGACGGATCACATCAATAGAAGTCTGTATCTCGCATTCCTGAATCGCGAGCTCTCTTTCATAAGGGGCCGTCGATTCACCGAAGATGAATATATCCGCTTTGTAAAAATTTGCTCTCTAATGAACAGCGCGGAGCTATATGCTTCTTTTGCCCAAACGCATGAGGTTGCGCAAAACTCAAAGCACTTTGTTCAATTTATTTCGGAGCTCTCTCGGCTTGACCAGCTTCGCCTAATAAATGGCGAACCCGATTTCAAGATTTTTCTAGAAAAACGAAAGCAGTGGTATGGCAGCGATCGCGAAAAATATGGAAATTATTTTGCAAAAATGCAACCTCTCGAGCAGGCTTACAGAAGATCTCAGAAGTTGCATACATCAGAGTTTATTAAATCGGAACTAATTTCAGGACTAAGTCCCTACTCGAAATCGAATATTATAACTTCTGATGAAAGGGGTGCGCTAACTCGTAATGCGTCTTTTATCAATGAAGAGCTGCCCGACCCAAGGCTAGCAGCAACTTTTTCGATTTACGAGCGGGTTAAACTGGCGGAATCGACGGACGCAAGAATAATGGGAGATGTATCAACTAGACTTTTTTGCAACCACTATGCCAAAGAGCACGATCTGATATCCCCGACAGGGGTATATGACGACTATATGATAGAAGACTTTGAGTATTTTCCTCACTATGACGTAGAAGTTAATTTCTCTTTTTTAAGCAGACTCAAAATGGATCAAATTATTTCTGATAAGTTTTATGAAAGGGATTATTTTACATTTATTACACACAAAGACTTTTGGTGCTTTGCAGATATGAAAAAGCTTTTTTTTGACACCATGAGCGGCGTGGTGGGTGTCAACGGGCGTCATGTTTCTCATTGCGAGCCCTGCAAAAGATTCATTCGGGGATTCAATTTCACCTTTCCAGCTAACAAGTTCACTCAAGAACCAGCGCGAATGGCCGAAATTATTGCGTCATCGCTCGGCAAGGCAGCGAAGGAGGATGATAAATTGGCCGCAGCCATTGGAAAGCAGGGGGAAGATAAGCTCAGGCGCAATAGAATAGTCCTTTTTACAGCCACGGACATCGAAGACAAAATATTGGAAGTCGAGCTTTTGGCAAACGGCTTCAAGACAGGTGGCATGGATTTTTTCGACAATGTCCCCTTCAATATTTATACTTACTACGACTCAATTCACATCTTTCACGCTCGTACAAGCGCTGGATCCGGAGGTGTTCACGGAAGCCTCTTATCTTCTACAAAATTATTGGCAATTCCGGATATTAAATACGCAATTTCTGTAGGAATTTGCTTTGGTGCCGATTCTTCGAGGCAGAAGTTTGGGGACGTATTGGTGTCCGAGATCATCTTACCCTACGAACTTTCGGCCGCCCGCGCAGGCGACTTCGAATCTAGGGGCATACCGATTGTATCTGACAACATGGCCATTGCTTATGCGAGAGGTGTTCGGTCCACCTTTTCTGCAAGATTTGGTATCCATGTTGGCCCGGTACTATCGGGAGAAAAACTTGTCGATGATCCGGATTTTAAGGCCTCTCTACTGAGACGGTTTCCAAAGGCTATTGGGGGAGAAATGGAGTGTTCAGGATTGGCCGCATCTTGCTTAGATCGCAGAATACCATTTGTAATGTTTAAGGGTATATGTGACTTCGCAGAGAACAAGGAGGACAAGTATCAGGAACTCGCAGCTACCAACGCTTCAACGTTGGCAGCAAATATGATTTCCGCACGCTGGAATAGGAAATAGGGTTGCCTTGAGAAGGGTGCGGTCAGAGGCACGCAATTGCGCCCGACCAATCGTACTTTTACCTCCCCCCGCCGCACGGGGATAATTTTTCCCTAAACAATTATTTTCCTCCAGCAAAATCAGCCATCTATCATTTTTTCCCCACAAACTTTTCCCCACCAATACCCCTTCCCCCATAATCCTCCACGCAACTTGCCTGTGGGACCTGGTGTGTACAGCCAGCATCCAGGGGCAAGTGTGGCGACGGGGTGCTTCCGCTGGACTGAGCGGGACGTCCGACCGTCTGCCGCCTCGTGCGCTCGCGGCTTCCAGGAGATCGGAAGCCGATGGGCCGGGCGCCGGCAGGGGGATAAACGCCGGCGGCGCATGGCAGCGCGTCAATAAAAACTAAAAACAGACGTCGCCGCCATGCGCCGCCTCCCACACCCCGGCTTCAAAAAACGAAGCGCGGAAACGCATGTGCTTGTCCTGATCCAACCCAAAAAGGAGGCGCCAGAGATGGCCCGCAGCAGAAAGAAATCCGACATCGACATCAGCGACGAATGCCAGGAGGCCTACGCCCGCCTGGTGACGCTCGCGCACCGGCTCGCCGCCACGCTGACCGGCGACGCGATCTCGCCCGAGACGGGCCAGACGCAGACGGCGCGTTCGCTCGCGCTCGCCATGGGCATGCTCTACTTCCTGCTGCGCATCGAGCCTGACGACATGCAGGCGGTGTTCTTCGGCGAGCGCTCGCTCGCCCAGTTCCCCTTTAAGCCCGGCATGCCCGACGACATGCGAGACCCGCCGTTCCAGCACATGGTGTATTGAGGGGCCGCTTTTTCCTCGCCCCCGCGAAGCGGGGGAGAGGTGGATCGGTCCGCAGGACCGAGACGGTGAGGGGGAGCAACTTAGCGAGCAAAGGCGCGGCCGATGTCACCGTACAGACCCCCTCTCCGTCCGCTTCGCGGACACCTCTCCCCCGCTTCGCAGGGGCGAGGAAACTGCGCCCGCCTACCCCACCCGGATCAGCGCCAGCCGGAACGACGCGACGCGCAGCAGGGTGGCGCGCCAGTCGGCGATGGCGCCGATGTTGTCGACGAACCAGCGCAGCGAGGAATGCACCTGCGTGAACGCCGCCGCCGCCATCATCAGCCCGCCAAAGGTGAGGTCGCCCATGAAATAGACCGGCGAGGCGATGACGATCGGCGCGACCACCGTCACCCAGCCATAACCGGCCGTGAACCAGAGCAGGCGGATCGACGCCGTCATGATCTGGCGCACCGTCAGCAGTGCGGCCGCAAGCTTGGTCTCGAGTGCTGCTTTCGTCGCCGCCTCGCCCTGAGAGCCGGTGATCTGCTCGATCCCCTGGCTGGCCTCGACCAGCGACACGCGCAGTTCCGCCTCGCGGGCGTAGTGGTCGGCATTGAGCTTCACCAGCGGCCGCGCCAGCAGCCAGGACAGGCCGGACGCGACGCCCGCATAGGCGAGTGCGGCCCACACCATGTAGCCCGGAATCGCGAAGGAATACCCGCCGTATTGGAACACGAACCCTTCCGAGATCGCCCACAGGACGCCGATGAAGCTGACCAGCAGCACGCCGGCCTGCACGAAGCCGATGCCGAGGTCGGCGGAGAGGTCGGCGAGGTGCCAGGCGTCCTCGTGCAGGCGCTGGTCGGGGTTGACGCCGATCTCGCCGGACTGCTTCAGCGCGAGCGCCCTGCCCGGTGCGAGCCAGTGGCCGAGCAGGTCGAGCACCAGCCCCTCGCGCAGCTTGATGTGCAAATAGCGGTTCAGCCACCCCTGCGCGACGTTCAGCACCAGCAGCCCGCCGGCGATCCAGGCAAAGACCACGAGCTGGTTGAGGAAGACCGGGACGTTCTTCCTTTCGATGGCGTCGTAGAAGGGAGCGTTCCAGCTGTTCAGCAGCACCTGCCCGAAGGCGGTCGCCACGATCAGCGCGAAGATGCCGAACGAGACCCAGAACAGCAATCCGCGCAGCGGCGAGCCGAGCAAGGCGCGCCACATCATCGAAAGCTGCTGGCGGAAACTTGCCTCGCCCAACGGCACGCAGCCGGGCTGGTGTTTGTGAGCCGCCAGCGCGGTGTTGTCCTTCGCCTTCGGCCCGGTCTTGGGCGGCGTCTTCTCCGCCTGCCCGTCCGCAATCGTGTCGCTTGCCATCGTCCGACCGTCCTGACCGCACCCGCGTCAATGTCTGCGCAGCGAATATGTAGGACGTATGGCGATGTCGCGCAGCACCCCTTCCGTAGCGTCGGCTTCGCCTTGATAAAGACACGAAACGCGTCTATTGAGCGCACTGTCGATCTTGCTTGTCGAACTTTGTTGCTGCGCAAACGGAACGCGCGCTTCCGACGATCTTCTCTCAAAATCGATCTGAAAGCACCGACCCGCAGTTGCGGTTCGGGCGAGAAACTGTAAGCGATTGAAAGGAAATCGTCATGAATACAGGTACCGTGAAGTTCTTCAACACCACCAAGGGCTTTGGTTTCATCCAGCCGGACAACGGCGGCGCGGACGTGTTCGTCCACATCTCGGCCGTCGAGCGCTCCGGCATGCGCACCCTCGTCGAGGGCCAGAAGGTCTCGTTCGAGGTCGTGCAGGACAAGCGCTCGGGCAAGAGTGCTGCGGAAAACCTCAAGGCCGCATGATTTTGCTGTCCGGTCCCGCAACCACGGATGCAGCGGCGCGGGACTGGATCGCCGATGGGAGGTCGGGCGGCTCGCCCGGCCTTTTTCATTTCCAGCCCCTCTAACGTTCAGGAGGAACGCATGGCAAATTCCACGGAAGCAAAGCGCATCTTCGCGCCCGCTCCCTCGAAGCAGGATTCCAAGGCGAACACGACGACCAGCGTCGCCCGCTCCATCCTTGACGCCGAAACGAAGCAGCGCGAGGCCAAGACAGCGCGACTGCGCGAATTGCGATTGAAGAAGGAAGCCGAGGCTGCACCTGCGGCCGAGGTCAAGCCGGCGAAGAAGCCGACCCGGAAAAAAGCCTAGGCGCTGTTGCCGCGCTTGCGCTTGCGGTCCCGGCCGAGGCCGGTTTCCTCGAGCAGGCCGAGCCGCTTGGCGTCGTAATAATAGCCGCGCGCATAGAAGCGCACCGACTGGTCATGGTTGCCGTCGGCCACCAGATAGGCGCCGCGCAGGTATTTCACCGCGTATTTCAGGTTGGTCTCGGCGTCGAGCAGCCCGTTCGCCGTCCCTGTATAGCCCATGCCTTTGGCGGTCGCCGGCAGGATCTGCATCAGGCCCCAATAAGGCCCGTTGCGCGCGGCGGGGTTGAAATTGCTCTCGCGCTTGACGACGCGCCGGACAAGGCTTTCCGGCACCTCGTAGTAAGCGGCATATTTGGCAATCAGGCGGTCGACATCGCCGCGCGGCGTGCCCTCGGGCGCCCAGACGATATCGCGCGCGGGCTCGTCTGGCGTGCTGGGTTCGGGTGCTTCCGGGAAGACGTCACGGGCCGGGTTCTCGTTCGGGAAACGATTGGCCGGAAACTCGGTGTCCGGCGCGCCCACAGGCAATTCCGTTTGCGGAAGCGACGCGAGTTGGACTGGCGCACCGCCAGTCGGCGTCGATCCGGCGTAGGAACTCGGCACAATCGCAACGCTTTCGGGCAGCACGATACCGTATTCGCCTTGGCTGGAAGCTTCGGAGGTGAACACCTTCGGGTCGGACAACGGCGTTATCACGCCCTCGGGCTCCGGCGGCTGCAGCCGGGTGGTGGAACACCCCGCAAGCAATCCGGCGCAAAGCACCAGTCCGGTCAGAAAGCCGCTTCTCGCTGTCGGCAACTGGGATCGCTCTTTTGTTTCGTGGCCCGCCACCTTGGGATTACACCACGCTGCGACGCGGAGCAACCCGCGCAACCGGCATGTTTCGGGTGGCGGCGGCGGGCGCGCCGCGCTATCATGTTCCTAATTTGTTCAGGACGTTTGCCATGCCAAATTCATCCGAAGGGTCCCTTGTTTTCGAAACCGCGCTGGGCTTCGTCGGCATCGGGTGGAGCGCGAACGGTCTGACCCGCGTCTGTCTCTTCGATCGGGAGAAAGAACGTGTCGAACGCAGGCTGAAGCAGCTCGATGTTACATCCGAAAGCCACCAGGTCGTTCCTGACTGGATTGCGACGCTCGTTCGCGACATCAAGGCTTACGCCCTTGGCGAAGAGGTCGATTTCTCGTCCGTGCCGGTCGATCTTGCCGGCGTCGACGATTTCCGCCTCGCCATCTACGACGCCGCACGCAGGCTGCGTTTTGGCGAAACCACCACCTACGGCGAACTGGCAAAACGCGCGGGCCAACCCGGGCTGCCCCGCGAAACCGGACAGGCGCTCGGCGCAAACCCGGTCCCCCTGGTCATTCCATGCCACCGGATTCTTGCCGCCGGTGGCAAGATTGGCGGATTTTCGGCGCCCGGCGGCACCGCGACGAAGGCGAAGATGCTCGCTCTGGAGGGTGTTGCGGTCGAGCCAGCGGCCGTGCCCCAGCGGTCCTTCGCTTTCTGAAATTCAGCGGTCCCAGAGCCAAAGAAAATCGTCGTCAGGATCCCAATACTTGCATTCCCGCACCGGGCAGGACTGCCTGTCCTTGGTCGGGACATAGGAAATCTCGGCGCGCTCGCCGGCGCTGCAGAAGCGACCGTCCAACACGAACCTGCCGTAGCGCTGGACGCCGCTCTTGCCGCGCCAGCGCAGAAGTACCGCGCCTTCCGAGCGAACCGTTGCCCTGACACGATCGCAACTCATGGACGTCGAGTTGTATCGGGAGATCGCTTGCGCCTCAGTGGCCAGGAGCGCCAGGCCTGCCGCTGCCAGTATCAATGCCTTCATGGTCGCCTCCATCGGACCGCAACTGCATTCGCTCAAATTAGGCTTTGCGTTTCCCTTGTCCAGAGCGTGACGAAGGAGTCGAAAGCACTTAAAGTCCCGCGCATCTCAAGGAGGAAAGCATGGCATTGGACAGGGTTGGTTTCGTTGGCGTCGGATTGATGGGCCATGGCATGGCCAAGAACATCGTGGAGAAAGGCCATCCGCTGACCGTCATCGCAAATCGCAACCGCGAGCCGGTCGAGGATTTGAAGCGGCGCGGCGCGACCGAAGTCAAAACCCTTCACGAGCTTGCGGCAGCGTCCGACATTATCGTCCTTTGCGTGACCGGCAGCCCGCAGGTCGAGGCGATCCTGACCGGACCCGGTGGACTATCATCCTCTGGCAAGGAACTCATCGTCTGCGACTGCTCGACCTCGGACCCCTCCTCCACCGTAAGACTCGCTGCGGCGCTCGCACCGCTCGGCATCACGCTGGTCGATACGCCGCTGTCGCGTACCCCCAAGGATGCCGAGGCGGGCACGCTCGACGTCATGGCCGCCGGAGACGACGCCGTGTTCGAACGCGTCCGTCCGGTACTGGAGAAATTTTCTGGCCGCATCGTTCGCACCGGCCCCGTCGGCAGCGGCCACACGATGAAACTCCTCAACAATTTCGTGTCGCTTGGGTATGCAGCGCTTTATTCGGAAGCCCTGACACTGGGCGCCAAGGCCGGGCTAACGCCGCAGGTATTCGATAGCGTCATCCGCGGCGGGCGCATGGATTGCGGCTTCTACCAGACCTTCTTCACCTACGTTCTGGAACGCGACCGCAACGCCCATCGCTTCACGATCTCCAATGCCCTGAAGGACCTGACCTATATGTCGGCCTTCGCCAACGCGTCCCAGACAGCCAACCCGCTGGGAGCCGCGGTGCGCAATTCCTTTGCGCTGGCCGCCGGAGCCGGCAGGGCGGACGATTTCGTTCCCATGCTGTCGGATGTCGTGGCGGATATGAACGGAGTCAGCCTCACGCAAAAATGACAATGCATTACAAGGTCTTGCGTTTTTATACAGACTTGCATATATGCGGTGTGTTGAAATTTTAGGCCGATCGAGCCAGCGGCCACGCTATTCGCGTTTGCTGACGTCTATCTCCAAAAAATTCGATACTGAACAGCGAGGCGTTGCCTTGCAGAGCTACAACGTCGCAAACACGAGGAATATCCATGGCATCTGGAACCGTTAAGTGGTTCAACGCCACCAAGGGCTTTGGCTTCATCCAGCCGGACGCGGGCGGACCGGACGTTTTCGTCCACATCTCCGCTGTCGAGCGCGCTGGCATGCAGAGCCTGACCGAAGGTCAGAAGATCAATTTCGAGATCGAGCAGGACCGCCGTACCGGCAAGTCCGCTGCTGGATCTTTGTCCAAGGCAGGCTGACCTGACCGCGCGCTCCCGCTTTCGCGGAGAGCGCGGCAAGTCACGGATGTACTGACGGCCGCGCCAGTGGCGCGCGAAGCCGAAAAGGTCCGGAAATCTGAACAGCGGATTGCTGCAGACCCGAGCCCGGATGGTCCCAGTCAGTCACCTTGGAAATCGGAAGGCGGGGTTTTCCCCGCCTTTTGTTTTTTCGGGCGGTTTCTTCACGGCAACCAGGTCATCGGCACGTGCCCAGGGTCGTTTTCGACCCGCCCCAGCCAGGCCGCGACCGCGGGATAACGGGACAGGTCGAAACCGCCTTCCGCCGCCACATGCGTATAGGCATAGAGCGCAATGTCCGCGACGCTCAACGCGCCTCCCGCAAAGAACTGCGCTTCGGAAAGCCTTGTTTCCATAACCCGCAATGCCTTGTGGCCGCGTTCCAGCGTGGCCGCGAGCCTTTCAGGCGTCGCGTCCAGCTTGCGGTTCGGGAAGGTCAGAAGCGCACGGCGGACGGCAATGTAGGGCTCGTGGCTGTACTGCTCGAAGAACAGCCATTGATAGGCGAGCGCGCGTTCATAGGGATCGTCGGGAACGAAGCGCGTCCCCTCGCCCAGATGAAGAAGCATGGCGTTGGATTCCGCCAGCAGCCTTCCATCCTCGAATTTAAGCAGCGGCACCATGCCGTTCGGATTTTTCGCCACGAACTCTTTGGAACGCGTGCCCTGATCGTCGGAGTTCAATTCGACATGCCGGAACGGTCGACCAAGTTTTGCCATGAGCAGCCTGGGCTTGTAGCAATTGCCGCTGTTGGTCATGCCGTAGATCGTGATCATGTCGCAAAGCCCCGTTCGTCGGACCGAAGTGTCGCCGACGCGCCCCGCCCGTTCCAGTGACTTTTCGTCACTGACCGATCAGCGAATGTGATGGATCAGCCGTAGAGCGGTACGATCTTCTCGGAACCGCCGAGTTTGTCGCGAAGCGAAAGCGTCTCGACCGGTTCGGAGCCGACGTGCGCAGGCGGCGCCAGATGCGGGCCCTTGAAGAGATCGGCGCCGGCGCGGATTGCAACGCCAAGGTGCTGCTCTGTCTCGATGCCGCCGACAAGAACCTTGGCCTTGCGTTCGTGGAGCCGTCCGACGACGGTATCGAAAAGCCGGACTGTCACAGGATCTCGACAGATCTTGCGGAACCAGTCGCCATTGATGATGACTATTTCCGGGGCCAGCAGATTGATCTGTTCGTCTGTCCACCTGCTGGCGCCGAAATCGCCGATCGCAGCCCGCATCCCCTGTTTGCGTATTTCGGCGGCGACACTGGAAAGCCGGGATGGCGCGACCGCGGTTTCTTCAAGTGCGCAAATGACATCCGCAGGCCCAAGCTCGGATTCCGATGCCTGTCGCGCAATGAAGCGGACATGGTGATCCTTCAGACCGATGGCCAGCATCTGCGTATCCAAGCCCAGATTCGCATGGTTTCGCACGATGAGGGCGAGGCTCAGAAACTCGATGAAACCGGCGTCCTCTTCGGCCACGGCTTCCCGGAACATTTCGGCCGGGACTTCCTCCGCGCCAAGATACGGAGCGACCTTCCCCATGATGGCTACCGCCTTCAGGGTCTGCCGACGACGCTCGAAAATCTGCTGGTAGAGGCACCTGAGCCGATAGATGCCGTAACCGCCGCTCTCGATGCCTATTTCGTCCACGGCGATCGCTCCGTCGAGCCGGGCCCGGAGCCTGTCATCCGCGTCCATGATCAGGACGTCCTGCGCCCAAACGACTTCGATTGGCGCAGTTCGCCGACCGCATGGGTTTTTGGTAAGAGGACCAACGACGGCGGATTGCGGAAATGCGGTTCGGACACGCCTTCCGGCTTGGCGGCTACAAAGCTGGCCGGAACGATTTCGGGCCGGGCGAGAGCGAAACCCTGCACCAGTTCCACACCCGTCTTCTCGGCCAATTCGATCTGCCACCCCTCTTCGATCCCCTCGAAGAGTGTGCGGATGCCCTGTTCGGCGAAGGTCGAGACCATGGTCGACAGGAGCGCCAGGCCTGGACCGGACACCATCAACCGGGAGACCCATTCGCCGTCGAACTTCACGATGTCGGGCCGTAGGTCGCGCACACGGCCCATGTCGGACTCATCGGCGCCGAAGTCGTCAATGGCGATGCGGAAGCCGCTTGCCTTCAGCGAGTCGACAAGGGCGAACAGGATTTCTTCGGAAACCGTTTCGCGTTCCGTCAGCTCGCACACGACCCGCTGCGGGGCGACCGAGATCTTGGCCAGCGTCGCCTTCATCTCACGTATCGCTGTGACAGCCACGGCATGGTCGATGAAGATCGACGGATCGAAATTGATGAATATTTCCGCGTCGCCGGGCAGATAGGCCGCCGCGTTCAGAAGGTGCATCTTGTGGGAAAGGTTCTCGACGAAAATCCGCTCGGTTGTGGGAAGCTCACCCAGGAATGCCAAGGGCGCCGTGGGACTGCCGTTGCGGAAGGGCCGCAGCAGCGCCTCGAACGCAACGATGGAAAGCTTGCCCTTCTCGAACGCGAAGATCGGTTGAAAGGCGCTTCTCAGGGTAAAGGGGGCCCAGGTTGCCGCCCAGGCGCCGTCGTCCTGACGCAGGATATCCGAACCTATGCTGGCCGACACTTTACGAACTACTCCACAAAGGGCTTCGATCTACTTATGAACCAGGAAGGTTTTACCGGTCGTTAACACATGACCGACAGATCGATGGCCCGGATGTAAATTCCGCTGCCCGGCGGCGAAACCCTTGCGATTCCGGCCTGGATAAGACAAAGAAAGCGCCGCGGTCGACAGGTCGCTAAGCACCCTCGAATGGAGAACTCATCCGTCATGGCCTTTCTTGCCGATGCCCTTTCGCGTGTTAAGCCTTCCGCGACCATCGCGGTCACGCAGAAAGCGCGCGAGCTGAAAAACGCCGGCCGCGACGTGATCGGTCTTGGGGCCGGCGAGCCGGATTTCGATACGCCGGACAACATCAAGAACGCCGCCATCGACGCTATCCGTCGCGGTGAGACGAAATACCCACCGGTTTCGGGCATCGCGCCGCTGCGCGAGGCGATCGCGAAGAAGTTCAAGCGCGAGAACAATCTCGACTACAAGCCGGAGCAGACGATCGTCGGCACCGGCGGAAAGCAGATTCTTTTCAACGCTTTCATGGCGACGCTTAACCCCGGGGACGAGGTCGTCATCCCGACGCCCTACTGGGTCAGCTATCCCGAAATGGTGGCGATCTGCGGCGGTACTTCGGTCTTTGCGCAGACGACCATCGACAACGGCTTCAAGCTCACGGCAGCTGCACTTGAAAAGGCGATCACGCCGAAGACCAAGTGGCTGCTGATGAACTCGCCGTCCAACCCGTCGGGCGCGGCCTACACCGAGGCCGAGCTTCGCGCGCTGGCCGACGTGCTCCTCAAGCACCCGAATGTGTGGGTGCTGACGGACGACATGTACGAGCACCTCACCTATGGCGACTTCGTCTTCAAGACCATCGCCGAGGTGGAGCCAAACCTCTACGGGCGCACGCTGACCATGAACGGCGTGTCGAAAGCCTATGCCATGACCGGCTGGCGCATCGGCTATGCCGCCGGCGACGTGAAGCTCATCAAGGCAATGGACATGATCCAGGGCCAGCAGACGTCGGGCGCCTGCACGATCGCGCAATGGGCTTCAGTCGAGGCGCTGAACGGTCCCCAGGACTTCATCGCCAAGAACAAGGCGATCTTCCAGGGTCGCCGCGACCTCGTCGTGTCGATGCTCAACCAGGCGCGCGGCATCACCTGCCCGTCGCCCGAAGGCGCTTTCTACGTCTACCCATCCTGCGCCGGGCTGATCGGCAAGAAGACGCGGGGCGGCAAGGTCATCGACAATGACGAGACATTCTGCTCCGAGCTTCTGGAAGCCGAGGGCGTGGCGGTGGTGTTTGGTTCGGCCTTCGGGCTCGGCCCCAACTTCCGTATCTCCTACGCCACCTCGGAGAAGCTTCTCGAAGAGGCTTGCACGCGTATCCAGCGCTTCACCGGCTCGCTGAGCTGACCTGGTCGAGGGCGCCTGACCATGCTCGGCGCCCTTCTGGCTTGGGAACATGGCCAGGGCATGGGCCATGTCACGACACTGAAAACGGTCGCCGAGGCTCTCGGCGACCGTTTCACTTTCGACGCGGCCCTTTGCGACCTGACCCACGGCAACGTGCTGGCCGGACTGTGCACCCCAGTGCAAGGTCCGTGGCTGCCCATGTCGGACGATTATCGCATTTCGCAGGGAAATCCGCGCCGGGCGACCTGGGGTGAATTCTTGGGCGACGTCGGCTTTCGCCAGCCGGAGATCCTGCGCGAGAGCATAGCGTGGTGGCAGGGCGTTATGCGCGAGTGCGAGATATCGCTGGTCATCGGCGATTGCGCGCCCTGCGCGCTCATGGCTGCGCGAGGCCTCGGCATTCCGTCCGTTGCCGTTGGCACCGGCTACCTCACGCCGCCACCGAACATGAGCCGTTTTCCGGTCCTCCTGCCGCAATATTCTACTTCGATCTATGACGAGGCGGAGACGCTGCACATCGTCAATTCCGCAGTTGCGGAGTTTGGCCTGCCCTCGTTGAAGGGACTTCCGGAGGTCTACGCCTCCTCGGATCAGCTCATCTTTTCCCTCGACATGCTGGACCCTTACGCAGCCTCGCGCGACAGGCCCTATCTGCCCCCGATGACCGGCGGCGACGTCGAGGCGGCATCAGACGGCGAAGAGATATTTGTCTATTTCTCGACCAGCGAAGTGGACGACGGCGGCCTGATGGACGCCGTACGGACTCTTGGGCGGCCTGTAAGACTGTTCATCCCGGAGATCGATTTGCGTCTTGCGGCCGACCTGATCTGGCACGGAGTGCAGGTGGAGCCCGACCCTGTCTCCGCCGATCTGATTGCCAAGAGGAGCCGGCTTCTCGTCAATGCTGCGCAGCACGGCACGACCTGCCTTGGACTAGCCGCGGGACTGCCGCAGGTCTCGGTTCCCCAGCAGATCGAGCAGCAGTTCAATGCCGAAGCCGTCGCCGGGCGCGGCGTCATGCGACGTGTCGCCAGGAGTGACAGGTCTGCCGAAAGCTTCCGTTCGATCGTCCTCAACGCCTACGAGGACGCCGCCATGGCCCGCCGGGCGCGCGATCTGGCCGGGGAACTGCGCCCGCAGTTCGAGGTGAACCAGCGCAAGATGATCCGACGCAGGGTCGCGGCCGTCATGGACTACCGAGTGTAGGCGTCAGTCACTCGAATACTGCTCGTCGGTCACCTTCTCCAACCATTCGACATGCACGCCGTCGAGCGCCTCGTGGATGGCGAGATGCGTCATCGCAGTCTTTGGGCCAGCGCCATGCCAGTGCTTCTCGCCCGGCGGAAAGAAGACCACGTCGCCTGCCTTTATCTCACGGATCGGGCCGCCCCAGGTCTGTGCAAGGCCCGCGCCTGAAACCACCTGCAGCGTCTGGCCGAGCGGATGCGTGTGCCATGCCGTGCGCGCGCCCGGCTCGAAGCTCACCAGCGCCGCGCGCACCCGTGCCGGCGTTTCCGCCTCGATGACCGGCTGCTGCAAGACACGGCCCGTGAAATAGGCTTCGGGCGGAACAACGGTCGCGACGCTGCCGCAGGGAATGATCTTCATGGAGCGCTCCTCGATAGGCTTTGGCTGCCAGCATAACGGCTTTTCGGCGCAACGGCACGTCCTGGGGTCAGACGACGACGCTTGCCCTCGAAGCAAACCCGTGGAACGATAGCCGCAGGCAGGAGGCACAAGACCCCGCCCGCGACGGTGCAGACCGGCCGCCGCTCCCTGGAAACGCCCTGCGACGGCCGAAGGCCGGCCGCCGCTCAACGCCAGAGTGGAGGCCAGCATCATGGGAAATCGCGCCGGAGGAAGACGCACGGGACCGAAGTGCATCGCCATTGTCGGTCCCTTTGCCAGCGGAAAAACCACCCTTCTTGAAGCCATCCTTGCCCGAACGGGCATCATTCCCCGCCAGAACCCGGTTTCGTCCGGCAACACCGTTTCCGATCATTCGCCGGAAGCCAAGGCCCACGCCATGAGCGTGGAAGCATCGGTTGCCACCATAGACTTCATGGGCGACAGCCTGACTTTCGTCGATTGTCCCGGCTCCGTCGAATTCGCCTTCGAGTCCGATGCGGTGCTGGCGGCGTCCGACCTCGCCGTGGTCGTTGCAGAAGCCGACGAAAAGAAGATCCCCGCGCTGCAGCTGATCCTGCGCAAGCTGGACGATCTCGGCGTACCCCGCATTCTCTTCCTCAACAAGATCGATCGTACCGCCGCCGGCGTGCGCGATACGCTGAAGCTTTTGCAGCCGGCGAGTTCCGCCCCTCTCCTGCTGCGCCAGATTCCAATGCGCCGGGACGGCGTCGTCATCGGTTCGATCGATCTTGCGTTAGAACGCGCCTATGTCTGGCGCGATTTCGCGGAGAGCGAGGTGACCGATATCCCGAACGATGAAAAGGCGCGGGAGATCGAGGCGCGTTTCTCGATGCTGGAGACGCTCGCCGACCACGACGATCTCCTGATGGAGCAGCTTCTAGAAGAACGGGAGCCGCCGAAGGACGAGATCTTCGACGACCTCTCCGCCGACCTGCGCGACGGCCTCGTCACGCCGGTTCTGATCGGGACGGCCGAAAAGGGCAACGGCGTGCTGAGGCTGCTCAAGGCGATCCGCCACGACGCCCCTGATGTCGCCGCGACCGCCCGGCGCCTTGGCGTCAAGGAGGGTGATGCAGCGATCGTTCAGGTGATGAAAACCATCCACACGCCGCATGGCGGCAAGCTCTCGGTGTCGCGCATCCTGTCCGGCAGCGTCAATGACGGCTCGGAACTCTGGATGTCTCCCAACGAAAGCGCGCGTATTTCCGGAATTTACAGGCTTCTCGGCAAGGACCAGGCCAAGCTGGGCTCGGCGAAGGTGGGTGATACCGTCGCCCTCGGCAAGTTGGATGGCGTCAAGACAGGCCAGACGCTGACCAATGCCAAGGGCGGCACGCGGCAACTGGTCGATTTGGACCCGCCGCAGCCGGTTTACGCCTTCTCGCTGAGACCGAAGGAACGCAAGGACGACGTCAGGATGTCCGCTGCGATCCAGCGGCTTGCCGAGGAAGACCCGTCGCTGACGCTTCGGCAAAATCAGGATTCCGGCGAGACCGTGCTTTCCGGCCATGGCGAGATGCACCTTCGCGTCACCGTCGAGCGGCTGGAGGGCAAGAACCAGATCCCGATCGATGTGCGCCCGCCCGCCGTCCCCTACCGCGAGACGATCCGCAAGGGTGTCGTCCAGCGCGGCCGCCATAAGAAGCAGTCAGGTGGCCACGGCCAGTTCGGCGATGTCGTGCTCGAGATCAAACCGCTGCCGCGCGGTTCCGGATTCCAGTTCACCGACACGATCACCGGCGGCGTGGTGCCGAAGCAGTATATCCAGTCGGTCGAAGCCGGCGTGCGCGACTTCCTAAAGTCGGGACCGCTTGGTTTCCCAATCGAGGACATCGCGGTCAACCTGTCAGACGGCTCCTATCATCCTGTCGATTCCTCCGACATGGCTTTCCAGATGGCGGCCCGCCTCGGCATGAAGGAAGGGCTGGCGCAGTGTTTGCCCGTCCTGCTGGAGCCGATCATGAAGGTCGAGATCGCAACGCCCTCTGACGCAACCGCGCGCATCACCGCGCTGGTGCCGCAACGGCGCGGACAGATACTCGGCTTCGATGCCCGCCCAGGCTGGCCGGGCTGGGATGTGGTGGAGGCGACGATGCCGCAATCGGAGATCGGCGACCTGATCATCGAATTACGCTCGGCAACATCAGGCGTTGCAACCTACAGGGCGACGTTCGACCACATGGCGGAACTCACCGGCAGGCTGGCAGACCAGGCGATGAGCCAGCACGCTGGAGGCAAGGCGGCCTGAACCAAAACGGCTCCGCGGACGTAATAAGTCCGGTCGGCACGCGAATTTGATCAAGGGCGAGCATTGATCCCGCCCTTGATCAGGCCGATCTTCCGCAGAAAGGGAGCAATTCCATGGTCTCCATACACAATCGCCGCTCGTGGGATATCGCCGAGCGTTTCGCCACGCCCGAGGCCGTATACCTCAATCGCCGATCCATCCTGAAAAGCATGGGGCTTGGCATGGCGACGGCACTGTCGCTGGGCGCGGGCCTCGCCGGCGCAGCGGAGGCCGATCCGACAGCCGACCTCTATCCCGCGAAGAAAAATGACGCCTACAAACTCGACCGGCCGCTGACGCCAGAGGACATCAACGCCAACTACAACAATTTCTACGAATTCGGGACCAGCAAGGATATTGCCGCCAACGCGCAGAACCTCGTGATTCGCCCTTGGGAGGTCGAGATAGGCGGGCTGGTCGAGTCGCCCTTCACCATCGCCTTCGACGATCTGGTGCGAAAAATCCCGCTGGAAACACGCCTATACCGTCACCGTTGTGTCGAGGCATGGTCGATGACCGTGCCGTGGGCCGGGTTTCCGTTGAAATCGCTGGTTGCGATGGCGACGCCGCAGGCGTCAGCGAAATATGTCCGGTTCGAAACCTTCCTCGACCCGGACATGGCGAGCGGCCAGGGTAATTTCCTCTATCCATGGCCTTACATCGAGGGCGTCACGATCGAGGAGGCCGCAAACGACCTCGCCTTCATCGTTACCGGCGCCTACGACAAGCCTGTGGCCAAGCAGCACGGCGCGCCGCTGAGGCTACATCTGCCGTGGAAGTACGGCTTCAAGTCGATCAAGTCGATCCGCAAGATATCCTTCGTCGAGGAGCGGCCGCTCGGGCTTTGGGAGGCGCTCCAGCCGTCCGAATATGGCTTCTGGGCGAATGTGAATCCTGAAGTCCCACACCCTCGCTGGAGCCAGGCGATGGAACGCGAACTGGGCACGGGCGACATGGTTCCAACCCTGCTCTTCAATGGCTACGGGGCTGAAGTCGCGCAACTTTATGCCGGCATGGACCCTTCAACGCTCTATATGTAAGCAATTCTTAATATGACTATTTTTTGAGCGAAACCGGTTGCTGACTATAATTCAGGCAAGTCGGCAAACCGGGCACAAAAAAAGCCGGATCAAATTGACCCGGCTGAGTTTGATTGGAGTGCCAGCAAAGGCAAAACCTCCAGAGGGGAACACTCAAAGGCGCTAATGGGAGGAGAACGCGCCCTTGAGATGATTGATATATGTGCTGTTCATGCCCAACAAACAAGCACCGGTTGCGCAAAGCTCCCATGCAAAAATCACAGGCCTGTGGTCCACCGGCTGGATCAGTCAATAGGACCAGCTACGCGCCTTGGCTATGACGAAATCGCGGAAAGCGTGGAGCTTTGCCTGATCCTTCATCGCTTCGGGGTAGGCGAAATAGGTGTCGAAGGACGGTACTTCGGTTTCGGGCAGAATCTGCACAAGACCGGAATCCTTGTCGACCAGATAGTCCGGCAGCATGGCGATGCCGACACCGGTCTTAACGGCCCGGCGAATCGACAGCAGGTCGTTGATCTGCAACGTCGGGACACGCTGGCCGCCCTCAAAATCGCCGACCGTTTCCAGCCAGTTAAGCTCGCTCAGATGCACCGGGACAGGTAGTCCGAAGGTGACGATCTTGTGCTTCTTGAGATCATTTATCGACTCAGGCTTGCCGTGCTTCACCAGATAGGACGGCGACGCATAGAGGTGGAAATGCACCGTGAACAGACGGCGCTGGATAAGGTCGGGCTGCTGGGGCTGGCGCAACCTCAGGGCGCAATCCGCCTGTCGCATTGTGAGGTCGAGCTCCTCGTTGGCGAGGATGAGCTGCAGGCTGATCTCGGGATAGAGCTCGGTGAACTCGTGCAGACGCTGCGTCAGCCAGCCCGCGCCAAGACCGACCGTCGTGGTAACCCGGAGCACGCCTGAAGGACGGTCCTTGGTTTCAGTCAGCCGGTTCTTGACCGCTTCCAGTTTCATCAGCACGTCATGCGCCGTCCGGAAGAGAATCTCGCCCTGCTCGGTCAGCACCAGACCACGTGCATGCCGATGGAAGAGAGGCACACCGACATCATGCTCGAGGGCGCTGACCTGCCGCGAGATCGCGGACTGGGAAAGGCGCAACGTCTCGGCTGCGTGGGTGAACGACCCCGCTTCCGCCGCGGCGTGAAACACGCGTAGCTTATCCCAGTCCAGACTCATGACTTCCCCTCGACAGCCGGCTTATCACGCCGGTCTGGCATGCTTGTTTGGCCTTTATTCGGCGGCCTCACGATGCGCCTCGAGGCCCGCCAGATACTTTTCCGCCTCCAGCGCTGCCATGCATCCAAGGCCAGCCGCTGTCACTGCCTGCCGGTAGACGTCGTCCGCCACGTCGCCTGCCGCAAAGACACCGGGCACGTCAGTACGGGTCGAACCCGGTTCTGTCCACAGGTATCCGTTGGGCTTCTGCTTCAACTTTCCGACAAAAAGCTCGACCGCCGGCGCGTGGCCGATCGCCACGAAAACACCGTCTATAGGCAGTTGCGTGATCGCTCCGCTACGCACGTTGCGCAGCACCAGCCCACTGGCCGACGGCGGCAACGGCGCCTTGCCCGGCGTCCCGGTGATCTCATCGACGGCGGTGTCCCAGATCACCTTGACGTTATCCTTCTGGAACAGCCGCTCGCGCAGAATCCGTTCGGCGCGAAACTCGTCGCGGCGATGGATGACCGTCACGCTTTTCGCGATGTTGGAGAGGTACAACGCCTCCTCGACGGCCGAATTGCCGCCGCCAATCACCGCCACGTCCTTGTTGCGGTAGAAGAAACCGTCGCAGGTGGCGCAGGCCGAGACGCCGAAACCCTGGTAAATACGCTCGCTCGGAATGCCCAGCCATTTGGCCTGCGCACCGGTGGCGATAATAAGCGCGTCGGCAGTGTATTCAGTGCCGGAATCGCTTTTGGCGCGAAACGGCCTTACGTCGAGGTTCACCTCGGTGATGAGGTCGTGGATGATCTCAGTGCCGACGTGCTCGGCCTGCTGTCGCATCTGTTCCATCAGCCAAGGCCCCTGGATAGGCTCGGCGAATCCCGGATAGTTCTCCACGTCCGTCGTGATCATGAGCTGGCCACCCTGCTGCAGCCCGGATACGAGCACCGGTTTCAGCATGGCGCGCGCAGCGTAGATCGCGGCGGTATAACCGGCCGGACCGGAGCCGATGATGAGGACTGGCGCGTGCTTGACGGTCATGGAACTGTTTCCAATGCGTGGAGTCTGTATCCGCGCTGTGTCGCGGAGGTGGCTGGAATGTAGGTGTTGCGGCCTTGTGCAGCAAGCGTCGATCCCCTCCATCCCCGGAAACTAAGGGGCCGCCTTTCGCCAGCCGTTCGGCGTTCTCCTTTGATCAGGAAGGCGATTGCGGGGAACGACGCCGATCGTTAGAGCAACTGCAAAGCACAATCTACATGATCTAAAGTCGATCAATGGCAGCGAGAACGTGCTGACGCAGGCAAGTTATCAGGGTCGGACCGCATTCGGCAAAGGTGCGTAGTTGTTCTCCATCGTTCTCGTCACCTACAACAGCGCCGAGGTCGTCGGGGACGCGATACGGTCCATCGCCTCGGGCCATCAGGTCATCGTCGTTGACAACGCCAGCGTGGACGACTCAGCCGACGTAGCCCGTGCTCTTGGTGCGGAGGTGCTGGCGCTGACCGAAAATCTCGGCTTCGGAACAGGCTGCAACCGCGGAGCGGCAATCGCCCGGTTTGAAAAGCTCCTATTCCTCAACCCGGACGCGAGGCTTCGGCCCGACACGCTTGACAGGCTGGCAGACGCTTTCGAACGCTATCCGGATGCCGCAGCATTCAATCCACGCCTTGTCGATGCGGTCGGCAAACAGTTTTTCAGCAAGCGCAACAGGTTCGTCTCGCGGGAACACTGGCTGGACGAGCCGCCGCAACAAGACGCTGACATCCCGATGGGCGTGGGCGCAGCTCTGGCAGTGCGAACCAACGTTTTCCGCAAGCTCGGCGGCTTTGACGAAAACATCTTCCTCTATTTCGAGGATGTTGACCTCAGCGCCCGGATTATCAACGCGGGCTATACGATCCGCCACATCCACGACGCCATCGCGACACATCTGGAGGGCAAGTCCAGCGGGACGGACCAGAACACCAGCGCGTTCAAGGAATACCACTATGCGAAGGCGCAGTTCTACACGAACAGGAAGCATGGGCTGTCCCGCAGCCGCTGGCTCAAGTTGGTGCACGGGGCTTTTCGATATGCGTCGGCTCTTCCAGGTGGGAATGCGAAGAAGCTCGCGCTGGCCAGGGCAAGGCTGAAAGGCTTGTGGGACGCCTAGAAAAGCTGCGCGCCCCTCGGCAGACAGCTAGCGGTTTTTTGGCTACAACCGCGACAGATTCTTGCGCAGAAAGCCGACAATGCCCATCAAGGCCGATCTCGACGCCATAGACTGGAAGATCCTGCGGGAGTTGCAGCGGGAGGGCCGCATCACCAATGTCGAGCTGTCAAGCCGTGTCGGAATCTCCGCTCCACCCTGCCTGAGGCGCATGAAGCGGCTGGAAGAAACCGGCATCATCCGCGGCTATCGCGCCATGCTGAACGCCCCTTCTCTCGGCTTCGACGTCGTGGCCTTCTGCCTCATCGGCCTGAGGCACCAATCGGAAACCGAGCTCAAGGCCTTTGCGGACAAGACCCGCACGTGGCCGATCGTGCGCTCCGCCTGGATGGTGTCCGGGGACTCCGACTTCATGCTACATTGCGTGGCCAGTGATCTCGCCGCCTTCCAGAATTTTGTGATCGAGGAACTGACCTCTTCGCCTAACGTCGACACGGTACGCACAGCGCTGACCATCCGCCAGGTCAAGGACGAGGGGCTGGTGGCGATCGCCGAGTCCGCCGGATGACGCCCCGCTTCGGCAGCCCGGTCACGGCCGCGATCATCTGCAAGAACGAGGCAGACCTGATCGGCGCATGCCTGGAGGGCGTGGACTTCTGCTCCGAGATCGTCGTGGTCGACTCCGGATCCACTGACGGCACGCAGGAAATCGTAGAGCGATACAAAGCCGATGGCTTTCCGATCCGCCTGCTTCACCAGGACTGGCTTGGCTATGGTCCACAGAAGCAGTTCGCGCTCGATCAGGCGAAGCGGCCTTGGCTCCTCGTCGTCGATGCGGATGAACAGGTCGATGACGAGCTGAAGCAGGCCATCGCCGCCACCGTCGCTGCTGACGATCCGCTGGTCAGCGCATGGTACATCCGCCGCTGTGACTGGCTGGCGGGGTATGGCTTCGCGCATCGCTGGGTCGCGCACAACCGCATGCTGCGCCTGATGCGCGCCGGCAAGTCTCGCGTCGATCAGGACAGGACCGTGCACGAATCCTTTCTGGTCGACGGGGCTACGGCGACGATCCGGCGTGGCTTGCTGCTCCACAGGCGCGAGATGAGCATCGAGGACGACCTCGCGCGCGCCGACCGGTATTCGACCGAGAAAGCAGTGGGCAGAGAGGCGTCCGGCCTGCGCATGGTTTTGTCGCCGCCGTTCACCTTCATCAAGTTCTATCTGCTGAAGCGGTATTTCCTCTGCGGCGGGCCGGGCTTCATCTATGCCATGATGATGATGGTCTACACATTCCTGACGGAAGCCAAAGCCTACCGTGCGTCCCTCGGGGCAGACCGGAACGGGTAATATCAGGCTGCCTGGGCGGCCAGCAACCGACCGACGGCAGCGTGAAAATCGCGATCTATCGCCACGAAACGTTCGCGTGCGCGTGCTCCCGCCGCCGCCTTCTGCTCCGGCGGCATGTCTATGGCCGATCCGATTGCCCTCTCCAACGCCGGCACATCGACATAGTAGTTCGTTCCGAGATGACGCGGCTCGGATCGGGTCGAAGCCACCAGCAGGCCGAATTCGGCATTCACATGCTCGTTCATCGGCGGCGCGTCGGTCGCGATCACAAGTGCGCCGCAGGAAAGGCCCTCGATGATGTTGTGCCCCCACCCTTCCGAGCGTGACGGGCACAGATGAATACCGCATTCGTTCTGCAGCCGGCGCAGTTCGGCGTCGCTGACATAGTCATCTATCAGGCGCACATTGGCCGGCACATGCACCGGCGCGTTTTCACGCTTTTGGACGAGCATCAGTTCGGGCCACTCCGGGTGGCGCTCCCAAAGGGCGAGAACATCCTCGGTCCCCTTCAGCGTACTGCCGCCTGCGAGATGCAGCACGCGGCCCCAGTCTTTTTGTATGGTGATATCGATGCGGTCCTGCGAAGTGAAACCCAGATAATCCACCGGAGCACCCCTGCCCTCGAACGAACGGCCAGCTTCCCGGGTCTTCGCGAGAACGAGGTCGATACCCCGCAGCCGACCCAGGTGCCTGCGCGGAAAGCGCTCCTGGTTGGGGATGAGGATGTTCGTTGCGCCGGCATTCGTCCAGCGCGGGAAGACGCGCTCGATGTGAATGATCCGGCGCGCGCGTTTCCTCTGCAACAGCCAATCGACCGGTGAGCGATCGGCGATCCCGGCGATCTGTGCGTCGACGCCTGCTTGCGTCAACGCCCCCGCCAACAGCTCGGCATCGCGCGTCAGGCCGTAACTGTTGTCCTTGACGACGATCAGCGTGCCGATCATTGGACCAACCACAGTCTGTCATAGACCCTGGCAATTGCCTCTGCCTCGCGCGCGAGCGGGAAATTTTTCCGCACGTGGGCAAGCGCATTCAAACCGTGCGCTTCTGCAAGCTTCGGATCGGCGAGATAGGGCTGGATCACAGCCGTCAGACGCGCGCCATCGCCCGCCGGAACCACTGCGCCGGTCTCGCCGGGCACGATCATCTCGGCATAGGCGCCGGCGTCACTGGCGACGACTGCCGTCCGTGAAGCCATTGCCTCCAGCGGCGTCAGGCCGAAACCTTCGTTGCGCGACGGCGCAACATACAGCGACACCCTGCGGAACCAGACCTTCACGTCGGGAACTTCACCAAGAAAAAGTATCCGGTCGGAGAGACCCGCAGCCTCCACCCTTTCCTTGAGTGTTTTGGCGAAAGGCAGGTTTTCGGCGGTGACGCGTCCGGTGATGACGGCGGTCCACTCGGGATAGCCCGGCAGCAACTCGATCATGGCATCGACGAACAGGTCGGTGCCTTTCTGCTCGCGGATGCGTCCGAAACAACCGATCGCAAAACGCCCCGGCAGGCCGGAAGCGGTGAAATCATCCTCGGCGGAGGCCGGCGGATGGAAGACATCGAGATCGACGCCGTGCATCACCACCTGGTGCGGCACCTCTAGGTAGGATCCCGATCGCGCGCTGGTGGCGATCACGGCCTCCATGCGGCGGATCAGCCATTTCGTGAAGGGCTTGTGCTTACGCTGGGCGGCCGAAGTGAACAGCAAGTGCAATGGTGCACGGAGGATGGAGCGCAGGAACAATCCCGCCACCATCTCCGTGTTGCGCCGCGCGTGCCATATGCGTTTGCGGCCGGACGCCGGCTTGCGAAGCAAGCCAGGCACCTGCCACCAGCGCATTTTCGGCAACCCGTCGGGCAGGCCGGGACCAAGCGTCGCGATGCCAATGGTCCTCGCCTGGACCGGGACAAGCTGGATAATTGTGCTTGTCACACCCGAAAGCCTGAACTTCAGATTCGGCGCGACCACCTCGATGCGAGACATATCCAGCCCCCTGGATTGCTTGTCACCTACCACAAAGCGGTCCGCAAACGAGGCCAAACGCTTCCCCGGCGTTTCGGATCATATGTAGCGAACCTTAACGACCTCGTAGCCGCGCGCCCCGCCTGGCGCGTTGACCTCGATCGCATCGCCGACTTCCTTGCCGATCAGCGCGCGCGCAATGGGCGAGGAGATCGAAATGCGACCGGACTTCACGTCTGCCTCCTGATCGCCCACGATCTGGTAGGTCTTTTCTTCCTCGGTATCCTCGTCCACGAGGACCACCGTAGCGCCGAACTTGACCTTGTCGCCGGACAGCTTCGAAACATCGATGACCTCCGCACGCGCGATAAAGTCCTCAAGTTCGTTGACGCGGCCTTCGTTCAAGCTCTGCTGCTCCTTTGCGGCGTGATATTCAGCGTTTTCGGAAAGGTCGCCGTGCGCGCGCGCCTCCGAGATCGCCTCGATGATCCGCGGCCGTTCCTCCTGTTGACGCCAGCGCAGTTCCTCCTTGAGCGTATCGAAGCCCTTCGCCGTCATCGGAACCTTGTTCATTTCTCTCGACCTTTCGTTCCGCCTGCCCCGTTGTGGGTTTGTTGGAAGGGCAGGCGAGGCAAAAAATAAAAGCGGCCCGGCAGCTTTGACTGACGGAACCACTTCGCCTCAACCGCCTGAATATAACAATTCCGGGCAATTTTCACGAGAAAAAGCGCATTTCCCTTATTTCGCACACCGATTTCCGATAGTTTCCGGCATGCGTCGCTCAACCGATCGTGAAACGGTTTGAACGACTTCCCTGCTGCGTTGTGGTTGCGCGCAACCGCAGGAAGCCTAAGTCAGTGCCATGAAGACAGCAGCATTCCTCGTCACCTTCGCACTTGCCCAGCCCGCCCTCGCGCAGACTTTCCAGACCGATACCGTGCCGATCGAGGCCGAGGTGATCGCCAACGGATTGCGCAACCCCTGGGGCATGGATTTCCTGCCCGACGGCAGCGCCATAATCACTGAGCGGACCGGACAAATCCGCATCCTGTCGCCGGGAGGCGATCTCTCGCAACCGGTTGCGGGCGTTCCCGATGTTGTCGCGCGCGGCCAGGGCGGCCTCCTGGACATCGTCGCGTCGCCCGACTTCGCAAGCTCCAACCTCGTCTTCTTCAGTTTCTCCGAACCCGGTTCGGGCGGTGCGGGCACCGCCGTCGCGCGCGCAACGCTCGTGCGCGACGGCGACCAGTCCCGACTTCAAGATGTCGAGGTCATTTTTTCCATGGCCAGGAAAACAGGCGAAACCCGTCATTTCGGATCAAGGCTGGTTGTCGCGCCGGATGGAACACTGTTCATCACCACCGGCGACCGCGGTGAGCGTGACCGCGCGCAGGACATGCAGGATCACGCCGGGGCCGTCATCCGCATCAACATCGACGGCTCGATTCCCGCCGATAACCCCGACCCCAACGGCGCGGGCCAGTTGCCGGAGCTCTGGTCCAAGGGGCACCGTAACGCGCAGGGTGCTGCCTGGGATCCGGTGCTCGGCGGTCTGGTTATAGTCGAACACGGCGACAAGGGCGGCGACGAGGTCAACCACGCGCAGGCGGGCAAGAACTACGGCTGGCCGGTCATCAGCTACGGCGTCACCTACGGCGGCAAGAAGATCGGCGTCGGCACCGAGGCGGCTGGCTACGAGCAACCGCTGTTCTATTGGGACCCTTCCATCGCACCATCAGGCCTTGCAGTTTATCAGGGTGGCATGTTCCCGGAATGGAAGGGCGACCTGCTTGTTGGTGCGCTGAAGTCGCAACTCGTCGCGCGGCTCGATCGTGACGAGAGCGGCAAAATTCTTGGCGAGGAGAGGCTGTTCACCAATGCCTTCGGCAGGATCAGGGATGTGACCGAGGCGCCTGACGGCTCGATCTGGCTGCTGACGGACGCGCGCAATGGCCAGATCATCCGCCTCAGCCGCGCCGACTGACCCAGCCCATGCAAGGGAACCTTTGGGGCTCCGACACATTCTCCCTCCAGTCCCCTTTTGGGTGATGTCGGGCTCCCCGCCCGCACAAAGCCCGCTGCGCCCCCGAGCAGCGGGCTTTCAAATCAGGAAGGAGAACAGCGATGGATTGGAACCGCGTCGAAGGAAACTGGAAACAGTTCAAGGGCAAGGTCAAGGAACAGTGGGGCAAGCTCACTGATGACGACCTTGACCAGATCGCCGGCAAGCGCGATCAACTCGAAGGCAAGATCCAGGAACGCTACGGCATCGAGAAGGACCGCGTACGCCGCGATGTCGACGATTGGTATGGCCGCGTCCACTGATCCGCGCCGTATGTGAATTTAAGGGGCTGCTTCGGCAGCCCCCTTTTATTTGAGCGACTACCCCCCGACAGGTCAGCCCTTCACGTGGGCGTCGATCTGATCGGAAAGCAGGACATATTCGCGACAGCCCTTGCCGCAGCGCTTCTCGATTTCGGCAAGCTGTCCACGCGCCGCTTTGACGTCGCCCTGCTGCAGATAGGCCTCGCCGAGATATTCTCGAACCAGCGTATAGTCCGGGTTCTGCCGCAGCGCTTCCTGGTAGTAGCCGAGCGCGACGACCACGCGGCCCGCCTTGCGGTGAGAATAGCCGGGATAGTTGAGGATTCGAGGATCGGTCTTGTCTGCAGCAAGACTGAGGATCGTGATGGCCTCGGCATAGCGACCGGCTTCGGCAAGCCCTCGCCCGTATTCGTACAGGCTGTCGTCGTCGACAGCGCCGCGTTGGGCGTCTTTGCAGCTGTTGCTCTTCTTGTCGTAGACTTTTCCTTTGGGGCAAGAAGTGTTGCTGGCTCCGTCGCTCCCGCCACCGCCTCCGCCATCGCCAGCGGCGAGCGCAGGCACCGCGAGAAAGGGCACGACCAGAACCGCGGATGTTATCAGTGTCTTGATACGACCACGCATGAGAAGCCTCCTGAAAGCCCGCCTGACCCTACGTTAGCACATATCGAGCGAAACTTCATTCCGCTTTTCAGGCGGACTTCACCGCACCGGCTCTGCGGGAGAACATCGACCAGGAATAGATTGCGAGCGCGATCCAGATTAGCACGAAGGAGGCCATCTTCCAGGCGCTGAACGGCTCGTGGAAAACGAACACCGCGATCAGGAAGACCATGGTAGGCGCGCTGTATTGCATCAAGCCGATGGTCGTGATGCGCAGAAGCTTGGCGCCGAAGCCGTAGAGCATGAGCGGCACGGCAGTCGCTGGCCCGCACAGGATGAGCAGCAGCATATTCTCGGGCTCGGATAGCGTAAAATGCCCCTCACCGCGCATGGCGAGCCAAAGCACGTAGGCTAGTGAAGGGACGCTGAGAAGCAATATCTCGAGGAAAAAGCCCTGGCTCGGCCCGATCGGGAGGGTCTTGCGCAGGAAACCATAGACGGCGAAAGTTGAGGCCAGCGCCAGTGAAATCCAAGGCAGCCCCCCTGCCTCCACCGTTAGGATCAGCACCGCGACTGTCGCGAGGCCGATTGCTACAATCTGCGGACGACTAAGCTTCTCCTTCAGGAATATCGCACCCAGCGCCACCGACATCAGCGGGTTGATGTAGTAGCCGAGCGCGCCTTCCACCGTGCGGTCGGCCGCGATTGCCCAGACATAGATGCCCCAGTTGACCGATATCAGCGAAGCGGTGAGCGCGGCCATGCCGAGAGTGCGCGGTGAGCGCAGCGCCGCCTTGATATCAGCGGTGCGACCGAGAGCCAGCAGCACGGCGCCGGCGATCGGTATTGACCAGATGATGCGGTGCGCGACCACCTCGACGGCGGGAATATGGCCGACCATCTTGAGGAAGATCGGCAGGAAGCCCCAGAGGCCGAATGCGCTCAGCGCGAAGAGGAATCCGCGCGTCGCCTCCCGGTCGGCTTCCGCCGGTGTCCGGTTCGTAGGGGCTGCATCGGCGCTCATCGCGCCGATATGGTGCGGCCTGCAGGCGATGACCATCGAAAACTTCTGATGGATCAATCGCTTCCCGCTGATGGATCACAAGGCGATTCAGCGGCCTGACGCTACTCCGCCGCCACCAGCCCGGCCATCTCGCGGTTCTTCATCAGCTTGTAGACGATGGAATCCATCAGCGCCTGGAACGAGGCGTCGATGATGTTCTCCGACACGCCGACCGTCCACCAGCGCGAACCGGTTCCGTCACGCGATTCGATAAGCACGCGGGTGATCGCCTCGGTGCCGCCATTGAGGATACGCACCTTGAAGTCTGCCAGTTCGAGGTCTTCGATCTCGTTCTGATACTTGCCGAGGTCCTTGCGCAGCGCCACGTCGAGCGCGTTGACGGGGCCATGGCCTTCGGCGACCGACATGCGTTCATCGCCGTCGATCTCAACCTTCACGATGGCCTCCGACACCGTCTTGACGTTGCCCAGCGCGTCGAAGCGGCGCTCGACCATGCAGCGGAACGAGGTGACGTTGAAGAATTCCGGCACGGTATGCAGCGTCCGGCGCGCCAGAAGCTCGAAGCTCGCATCCGCGCCCTCGTAGGCATAGCCTTGAGCCTCGCGCTCCTTGACGATCGCGATCAGCGTATCGAGCCGCACGTCGTCCTTGGGCACGTCGATGCCGCGCCGCTTCAGTTCGGTGATGAAATTGGCCTTGCCGCCCTGGTCCGAGACCATGACGCGGCGACGGTTGCCGACCGATTCCGGCGGCACGTGCTCGTAGGTCTTCGGCTCCTTGACGATCGCCGAGGCGTGGATGCCCGCCTTGGTCGCGAAGGCCGACTGGCCGACATAGGGCGCCTGCGGCTCCGGCGCGCGGTTCAGCAACTCGTCGAAATTGCGCGACAGGCGCGAAATGCCTGATAGCGCCTCCTCCGATATGCCGGTTACGAAGCGTTCGGCGAAAGCCGGTTTCAGCACCAGCGTCGGGATGATCGAGATCAGGTTGGCGTTGCCGCAGCGCTCGCCGATGCCGTTCAGCGTGCCCTGCACCTGCCGCACCCCGGCGTCCACGGCCGCCAGAGAATTGGCCACCGCCTGCCCCGTGTCGTCATGGGCGTGGATGCCGAGGTTTTCGCCGGGTATGCCCGCCGCGATCGCAGCACCGACGATGGCGCGCACTTCGGACGGCTGCGTGCCGCCATTGGTGTCGCACAGCACCACCCAACGCGCGCCGGCGTCATATGCGGTCTTCGCACAGGCCAGCGCATAGGCGGGGTTCGCCTTGTAGCCATCGAAGAAGTGTTCGCAATCGACCATCGCTTCCTTGCCGGCTGCGGTCGCGGCTTCGACCGAAGCGCGGATGGCGTCGAGGTTTTCCTCGTTGGTGCAGCCAAGCGCCACGCGCACGTGGTAGTCCCAGCTTTTCGCCACGAAGCAGATCGCATCGGACTTCGCCTGCACAAGCGCTGCCAACCCCGGATCGTTGGAGGCCGAAACGCCGACGCGCTTGGTCATGCCGAAGGCGACGAACTTCGCGGCCTGCGTGCGCTTCTGCTGGAAAAACGCCGTATCGGTCGGGTTCGCGCCGGGATAGCCGCCCTCGACATAGTCGATACCGAACTCGTCCAGCATCTTCGCGATGGCGATCTTGTCCTCGACGGAAAAGTCGATGCCCGGCGTCTGCTGGCCGTCGCGCAAGGTGGTGTCGAAGAGGTAGAGGCGCTGTCTGGTCATTGGGAACACAGAAGCGCAGTTGCTCTCTCGCGCCCCCCTCTGGCCTGCCGGCCATCTCCCCCACACGGGGGGAGATCAGACGGCCGAAAAACTTTCGCCAATCGCCGACGTTCGCAGTGAACGATACCATTGATGACAGCCAATCTCCCCCCTTGTGGGGGAGATGTCCGGCAGGACAGAGGGGGGCGACGTAGGGCGCAATCTCTCATCACCTATTTCCCCGCAAACCTGTCCGTCGCGCGGATCAACTGATCGAGTATCCCAGGCTCCGAGAAGGCATGTCCCGCGCCCTCGATCAGATGGAAATCCGCATCCGGCCATGCCTTGTGAAGCTGCCAGGCATATTTCGCCGGGCACGGCATGTCGTAGCGCCCGTGCACGATGACGCCCGGAATGCCCTTGAGCTTGTAGGCATCGCGAACCAACTGCCCTTCCTCCAACCAGCCGGCGTGGACGAAATAGTGGTTCTCGATGCGGGCGAAGGCCAATGCGAAGTCGTCCTGGCCGAACTTGCCCGATGTCTCAGGCTCCGGCAGCAACGTGATCGTCTCGCCTTCCCAAAGGCTCCAGGCGCGCGCCGCCTCGATCTGCGCCTTGCGGTCGTCGCCGGTCAGCCGCTTGCGGTAGGCGGCCATCATCGCGCCGCGCTCAGCTTTCGGAATCGGTGCCTGGAAGCGCTCCCACTTGTCGGGGAACATCTCGGACACGCCGAACTGATAGTACCAGTCGAGTTCACCCTTGGTGAGCGTATAGATGCCGCGCAGGATCAGCTCGCTGACACGCTCCGGATGTGTCTCGGCATAGGCCAGCGCCAGCGTCGATCCCCACGAGCCGCCAAACACCTGCCATTTCTCGAAGCCCGCCATCTGGCGCAGCTTCTCGATGTCGGCGACCAGATGCCAGGTCGTGTTGGCGTCGAGATTTGCGTGCGGCGTGGACCTGCCACAGCCGCGCTGGTCGAACAGGATGACGTCATAAAGCTTGGGGTCGAACACCCGCCGCTGCTTTGCGGATATGCCGCCACCCGGCCCGCCATGCAGGAAGACGGCCGGCTTCGCACCCTTGGTGCCGATGCGCTCCCAGTAAATCGTGTGGCCGTCGCCAACGTCCAGCATGCCGCTTTCGAACGGCTCGATCTCGGGATACCAGCTTTTCAATTCGTTCATCTGCTTGCTCTTGGCTTGCTTGTCACTTCAGGCTTGCGGTGGTTTGGCCGGCGGCCATTCCTCGGTGTCGTAATCCGGGTGCTGGTAGGAGACGAGGTCGACCAAAAACGGCGCGTCGTCGAGGTCGTCCATCGTCTCGCGCTCTGTCAGCGCTGGCAGCGCATCGACATAGGGCAGCTTCGCCTCGACGCCGAACTGGATCGTCGGCGTCACCTCTTCCGGGGCATCGAACGCGCCGATCGCCAGCGCCACACCGTCTGGCCCCTCATAGGTCAGAGGCGTGCCGCACTCAGCACAGAAGCCGCGCTTGACGTGGCTCGACGACTGGAACCGTTTCGGCTCGCCGCGCGTCCAGCGCAGGCCGCCCTGTGGCGCGGTGACCAGTGGCGCGTAGAACGCGCCGAACGCCTTCTGGCACATGCGGCAGTGGCAGATGGAGGCGGTGCCGAGCGCGCCCTCGACACGAAAACGCACCGCGCCGCACTGGCAGCCGCCGGCATAGACAGGCCTGTTGTCGAGGCTCATCGCATCCTCCGAAACTGAGTCACCGGCCGGCCGTAACCCATTGGTTTTCCTTACTCGGGCCCATGGTCAGGCCGGTGGCAGACGGCTTCGACATTGTTGCCGTCGGGGTCGAGAACGAAAGCGCCGTAATAGTCCGGATGGTAGTGCGGGCGGATGCCCGGCTTGCCGTTGTCGCGGCCGCCCGCGCCCATCGCCGCCGCGTAGAAGGCGTCGACGTCGGCACGGTTGTTGGCCGTGAAGGCGATGTGCCGGCCAGGACCCGGCTCGCCACCCTCGCGCAGCCACCAGACCGGCTTCTCGCGGCCGTAACCGCCGACGTTCTGGCCGCCCGTAAACTCTTTCGGCACCGTCATCATCAGCGTCGCACCAAGCGCCCCGAGCGCGGCATCATAGAACGCCTTCGACTTTTCCCAGTCCGATACGACACAGCCTGTATGGTCGATCACCGCTTCACCTCCCATGTGGTAACGCGTTCGCCCGTCGCCGGGTCCTTGCCGTCCTTGAGCTGGATGCCCTGGGCCAGAAGTTCGTCGCGGATGCGGTCGGCTTCGGCCCAGTTCTTTTCACGGATGAGCGCGAGACGTCCGGCAACCTTTTGCTCAATCAACAGCGCAACATCCGCTGACAATCTCTTTTGAGGCCAATTCGGGTCGAAATCCTTTAGCTGAATTCCGATAAGCGCCAGATTTGCAATCACGGTTGCAGCTGCCATCGTGGCATTGTCGAGAGCATCGGTACCATCTGGAACTCCGTCGCCCGGCTGCAAAGCAGGAACCAAAACCTGATTGGATGCCAGACGATGCAGCTCAGCTGTAGCGCGAGGAAGGTTCAAATCGTCGGATAACGCATCGACAAATTCCGGCGACGGCGACGCAAACTCATCGACCCAAGCTGCTGCGTGCCAAAACTTCGATAGCTCGACCGACGCTTCTTCCAAGATGCCCACCGTAAAATCTATCGGTTGGCGATAGTGCGTCTTCAGCATCGCGTAGCGTATCACCTCTCCTGGCCAAGCGAAGCCGCCGAATGTCTCCGTGTTCAGCAGCTCGTTGATCGTGACAAAATTACCCTCGCTCTTCGACATCTTGCGGCCCTCGACCTGCAGGAAGCCGTTGTGCATCCAGATGTTAGCCATGCGCTCGGTGCCGAAGGCGCAGCAGGATTGGGCGATCTCGTTCTCGTGGTGGGGGAAAACGAGGTCGATGCCGCCGCCGTGGATGTCGAAGACGTTCTTCTCGGGATCGTCGCATTGCAGCCCACCGCCGAAGGGTTCCAGCAGCTTCGCCATCGACATTGCCGAGCATTCGATGTGCCAACCCGGACGGCCGAGCCCGTCGATGCCTGCGGGCGACGGCCAGCCCGGCTCGCCGTCCTTGGACGGCTTCCAGAGCACGAAATCCATCTCGTCCTCCTTGTAGGAGGCGACGTCGACGCGCGCGCCGGCCAGCATTTCGTCCAGCGAACGCTTCGCCAGCGCGCCGTAGCGCGGCGAGGTCACGCGGGCCGTCATGCGTTTTGGCGAGAACAGCACATGGCCTTCCGCCACATAGGCAACCTCGAGCCCCACCAGCCGGTCGATCATCGCCCGCATGCCGTCGATATGCTCGGTGGCGCGCGGCTGGAACGTCGGCTCCAGGCAACCCAGCGCCTTCACGTCGGCCTGGAACTGTGCGTTGGTCGCTTCCGTCACCTTGCGGATTGCCTCGTTCAGCGGCAGGCCGGGAAAATCACGCGCCGCGCGGGCGTTGATCTTGTCGTCCACGTCCGTGATGTTGCGGACATAGGTGACTTGATCCTCACCGTAGAGGTGACGCAGCAGCCGGAACAGCACGTCGAAGACGATGACGGGCCGCGCATTGCCGATATGAGCGAAATCGTAGACCGTCGGGCCGCAGACATACATGCGCACGTTGTTGGCATCGATGGGGGAAAAATCCTCCTTCGTGCGCGTCAGCGTGTTGTAGAGCCGAAGCCTTCGTTGTGCGTCAGACAAACAAAACTCTCCCCTAGCCTTGCCGGCCTGGGCGTTTTTTCATCTTTGGGAAGAAGGCGAAAACGTCCGGACCAGCGCAGGCGCTAGCCAATAATGCAAATGCCGCAAATGGCAAAAGACGTTTTCATGGGCCGCTTATGCCGCCGAGGCGGGCTTCCCGTCAAGCGTAACCGGCTCAAAAGGCTTCCGATTTGTAACCGCTCCGCAACACTCGCGGCAAAACGCGGATACATGGCGCTTTTACTACAGTGTTGCAGTTGGGACTCAGTGTAAATGCAAGGCGCTGGGAAGAGCCGGACAAGTAAGATTCTATTAAATATGTCCGGACATCACTTGAGGGAGAAGGCGGGAAATCGCGCAGAGGGTCACGATTTGGTCCCATTCGGACACCATCTGCATCACTCGCAAGCACGAACATGACATCAGGGAAGAGAGAAGAAATGTTACCGAAGAAGAGCGAAGCCGTAAAAGCGCCCACCAAGGCGACTCCGGCCCTCGCCAGCCAGTATCGCGCCATCGGCCCGGCAGCGGTCGCGGCCGCGCTGATCTGCGCGCCGAAGAAGAAGGCAACAAAGCCGGCCTGAAAGGGTTACGACGGCGCTTTGGATGAATCAGGCGCGGCCTTGGTCGAGTATGGTGCCGACCGGTGCTAAAGCGGTGATGTCGTTATCACAGTGATAGAGCTAGGGACCTGCGCTGTCACTGTCTGCAGCGTAACCCTTGACCTTTCAAGAAAAGGCTTTTCGTAGGATCGTAGGGAACTTGTATCGCTTGTTTTCTGGACGTTCTGCATTGGTGCCCTAGCCTCCGTGAATCACAACTCAAACCCCCACCAGGTTGAACGCTAGCAGCGTACGGTTGTATCCACAAGGCGAATCCGGTTTAGGCCAGATCGCGCTTAACTCTGTTGATCACAGGCGTAACAGCATCGGCCCCCAGTTCCGCCACCATATGCTCGATCATCTCCTCCACCGACAGGCCCAATTCGGACCAGCCGATGTAGTAGTTGCGGATACGGTCCTCGAAGTTCAGCGGATACGGGACTCCGAACGGGCGATCGAAGCGGTGAAGCCATCTGAGACCGGGTAGACAAAGCGTCCGCCCTCCTCGCTGGCGGAATTTTTCGTGGATGTAGCCTTCCTCCCCGCCGAAACCGCGGAAAGCGGGATTGAAGCCGGGCCAGGCCTCGCGGCGGCATGCGAACACTCCGAGCCCCTGCAGCGGGATATCGAACGGCTGTGCCGAAGGGTCGTCACCGGCGGGGTCATGCGCCCAAGTCCCGAACATGCATTTGTGCCAGACTGGCTCCCAGTGGGTGGAGATACTGTCGAGTGAGTTCTTCACCATCGGGCCCTGCACCAGATCGCGCGTCTCGGGGTCACGCTCGAAATGGTTGATCAGTGACCCGATGGCGCCGGCGGGAAACATGACGTGACAGTCCATCGACAGCACGTAGCGCCCAGCCGCTTCGTGGAAGATCCGGTCGCGCACCGCCGTGCTCGTGCGCTCTCCGTACGGGATATAACGATAGTTCGGCACGTAGTCCTCGATGCCCTTAAGCGCCTTCGCGCCAAGGCCTATGGGGTTGTTGTCGATCAGCAGGAACTCGACCCTGTCCAGGATTTCAGGATGGTGAAGCCGCAGCGACTGGACACTGAAAAAGACGCCATCGAAATCGTCGTAGCAGGCCATGCCGATCGTCATGTCGGCCTTCAGCGAGCGCTGGCTGCGTTGCGGCGGCTCACCGCCTGACCGCGCGGGCGCTCCCGAAATGCTCGACACAAGGCGTTCGAAGGCTTCGCCGCCGATTTCCCCATGCACCACCATCCGCAGCAGGTTTGCCGGAGCGTCGCCCAGTGCAGCCGGATTGTTGAAAGCGACGCCCAGACACGGAAGCCCGTCGAGCGCTGCGGGAATGGGCGCGCCATCGCCACGTCCTGGCAGGTGAAGCGCCTGTCCGAGCACCTCGGCGCTCGCGGTAGAAATCTGCAAGCTCGTGTTTCCCGCCGCGTCGGCGATGACAATGGCGCAGCAGCGTGTCCGTTCGCTCTCAGCCTTCCATTCCCGCTGCGGCGTCACGTAGGCGTTGTCGGCATTCGACACGCTGAGTTGGCCCTGAAATGCATCCAGTCGGCCGAGCCACGCGAGGCGTGACGACGGGACGTGGATCGGTCCCGGGAACCCGTCGAGATCGCCGTTGGCCTGAAGGATCACGCATTGCTGCCCCCGATAACGGAAGCCCTGGTCGACAAGCGACGCGACTGTGACGGAGACGGCGGCGCGGTCCCGTCCCAGCACAAAAATGCCCTTTCCCCCAAGGGCGACAGCCCCGCCGTGGATTTTCAAACCGCCAGATGGCTCGGGAACTGCCGAGAGGAATGCCGCCTGAATGACGTCGATTACCTCACAGAAATCATTCGCTGGTCGACGATCAGCCCCGTCAATCAGGACTTCGTAGCCCGAGCCAACATCGAATACCTCGATGCTCATCCGGCACTCGGCCGACTTCGTCCGGGCAAGTCCGAAAAAGCCTTTGAGGGAGATGGAGAGATCGAAGGGGCATCTGATCCTGGCGGGCCAACCGGCCCAATGGATATCGAACTCCACCAGCTTCATCGCGCTCGCATCCTCGTTCGACCGGATCGGCGCATAATGGACATTCGCGCGCAGCTAGAAAAGCGTAAGTTGTCCGGCATTGCCAGGCTTTTGCTTCAGCGGAATCTGCTTTTGCGCCGCCGCCGGTTGCTCGGCTCTCTCCTGCAGATCCGGGCCGGTGTTCGCCACCTTGTTCACCCTGTCCGACACCGGGATTGCCTCGAAGAACCCCTCCTCCGGCGACTGCATCAGATGCGCCACGTCGCGCGGTTCCTGTGTCCGGCAATCGAGCCACTGTTCGAAATCCTGCGGCTGGATCACGACAGGCATGCGGTCATGGATATGCGCGATGTCGCGGCTCGCGGCGGTCGTCAGGATCGCGGCGGTGTCGATCTCCGAGCCACCGGGCTCGGCATAGGTTTCCAACAGCCCACCGAAAGCGACGATGCCGTCATGGCGTGGGCGCACCCAGTAGGGTTGCGCGCGCTTGCCGACTCCATCGCGCCGCCATTCATAGAAACCCGAGGCCGGAACCAGCACGCGCCGGTGTCGCATCGCCGCCTTGAACGAGGCTTTTTCCGCCGCCGTTTCCGAGCGGGCATTGATGTTGAGCGGCATGTCGGCCGGGTTCTTCGCCCAGGCAGGTATCAGCCCCCAGCGCGCCAGCATGGCCCGCCTGTCGGGGAGGTTGGAGCCCACCTCGCGTGCGTTCCTCGCGACCACCAGCAAGACAGGCTGCGTCGGCGCGATGTTGTAACGGGCCGGAAAATCCTCCACGCCCAACAGCGCGAAGAACTCAGCCAGTTCCTGGGGACCGGCCGTCAGCGAAAAACGTCCGCACATTTTGCTTGCAGCCTACGAATCGGATTCGCAGGGTGGCGATTCCAGGCGAAACCGGCAAGGATGGGCGGTGGATAACGACACATGAGCGAAAAACCCGTCCTCCCCGCCGTCTCCGTCGCCCTGCAACGCGAGCACCGCTTGTTGCTTGTGCGGCGCGGCAGACCGCCTTCCTTCGGCTTCTACGCCTTCCCGGGAGGTCGCGTGGAGGCCGGAGAGACGCTCGAAGACGCCGCGCGGCGCGAACTGGCCGAGGAAACCGGCCTGTCTGTAGGGGCGCTGTCGCCGCTTATTCTGGTTCGGGCCGAAGGCGACGAGTTCGACTACGACCTTCAAGTCTTCTTCGGCCGTCACGTTACCGGAGAGCCGGTCGCCGATGACGACGCCGCCGAGGCAGCGTTCTTCACCCTTGCCGAGATGGAGGCGCTGCCGATCCTCGCGGACGTCCTGGAGGTCGGACGCGACTTGCTTGGTGACTAAAGGTATGTCCTCGGACGGACTCGCCATAAGAAACCGCCTTGCGGCGGTCAAATTGTTTCGCCACAAGGGCCGCATGCAGCGGGCTACCAGACTCCTCTTGGCAACGGCTTTGATCGCGCCCTTGGCGGTTGCGCGTCCGGCGGCAGCTATCGATGCGCCCTATGAGGCCGGCCTGCTGCGCATCGCCGAGGTCATGGGGTCGCTGCATTTCCTGCGCAACCTATGCGGCGACAAGGGCGACCAGTGGCGCCAGACCATGGAACGGCTGCTCGCCGCCGAGAACCCCGACGCGGAAAGGCGCGCGCGCTTCGTGGCGAGCTTCAACAGGGGCTATCGCTCCTTTGAAGGCACCTACGCCCGGTGTACCGCCGCCGCGACCGAGGCAATTTCACGCTATACCGTGGAAGGCGAAAACCTCGCCCGCGACCTCGCCTCCCGTTACGGCAATTAAGAGACCGTTAACTTTTCGGCCATGCCGTGCGTACATCGCCACTTTGCTGTGCTAGGAAACTTAACGGGACATTAAAGGGACAGGTCAAGTTGGACCGATCGATAGGTTCGGCGGCCTGCAGAAGGTGGAACAGGACATGGCACATGGCTTTACCGACCTCGACGCACTCGTCAGGGAAGAAAAGCGGCTGACTGCCGTCGAGAATCACAGCGAGGCATGGGCTGAGGGCCTTTCCGCAGGCATCGAGCCGGAAATCATCGCCGAGGCTGCCCTGACCACGGCGCTTGGCGAATTGCTGCGGTCCAGCGGCGAACCTGCGGTGCTTGGCCTGATCGAGCGCATGCGCGACCGTATCGTCGCTGGCGAGTTCGTGCCGGAGCATTCGCGGCATTGAAATCCTTTACAAGCCAGCTCCCGGCCGGAGAGGAGGCTGGATCGGGAATGGTCGAGGAAAGCATTATGGACGTCAGGACAAGACCGACGGGACGATCCTCTTCTTTTGGCGGACGACTGTCCCTTTTGCTTGCGGTGTCCTGCCTCTCTGGTCCGTTCGTGCTCTTTTCACCGCCAGCATTGGCGCTGAGCGACATCAATCGTGAAGACCTTCCCGTTCCCGACGGCACGGAAGTCGCACCCGGGACGACAGCGCCAGGCGGCACTGCTGCGCCCACTATGCCCTCTCCTCAACTCCCCGCACAGGCAACGCCCCCGGAGAACGGCAACAACGACCGCAACGAAATTGCCAGGCCTGATATCGACGACAACGGGCCGCTACCGGAAGTCATCTACAATCTCGACCGGCTTCCCGAACCCGTCCGGCGCATGCACGACCGCATCGTCGAGGCAGCCAAGAGCGGTGACATCGAGAAGCTGCGGCCGCTGCTGGGGCTCGGCGACAGCAAGACGCTGCTCTCGCTCGGCGATCCCGAAGGCGACCCGGTCCAGATCCTGAAAGGCAACTCCGGAGACGACGAAGGCCAGGAAATCCTCGCCATACTCGAGGAGGTTCTCAACGCTGGCTTCGTGCGGATGGAGCCTGGCACGCCGAACGAAATCTATGTCTGGCCGTATTTCTTCGGCATCCCGCTCGACAAGCTCGACGCCCGGCAGCGCGTGGAACTGTTCAAGATCGTCACGGCCGGAGACCTCGAGGACATGAAGCAGTTCGGCGCCTACATCTTCTACCGCGCGGGCATCACGCCCGAGGGCGAATGGGCGTTCTTCGTCGCTGGAGAATAAGCGCTATTTTGGCAGCGCCTCGGAAAATTCGACCGGACGGCCCTGCCCTTTCGTGACGATCTCGCCGTCCCACATGATGCGGTTGCCGCGCACGATCGTGCCGACCGGCCAGCCTGTGACCTTCTTGCCGTCGTAGGGCGTCCAGCCGGCCTTGGAGCCCTGCTGCGCATTGGTAATGGTCTCGCTGCGCTTCATGTCGACGATGGTGAAATCCGCGTCATAACCGGCCGCGATCCGCCCCTTGCGGGAAATGCCGAAGATTCGGTTCGGGCCATGACTGGAGAGGTCGACGAAGCGCTCCAGCGTCAGCCGCCCGGCGTTCACATGGTCGAGCATGATCGGCACCAGCGTCTGCACGCCCGTCATGCCGGAAGGCGAAGACGGATAGGGTTTTTGCTTCTCCTCCAGCGTATGCGGCGCATGGTCGGAACCCAGCACGTCGATGACGCCCTGTGCGACGCCCTGCCAAACGCCATCGCGGTGGCGCTTGTCGCGCACCGGCGGGTTCATCTGCAAGAGCGTGCCCAGTCGTGCATAGTCTTCCGAGGTCATCGTCAGGTGATGCGGGGTAGCCTCGCAGGTAGCCACATCCTTCTGCGCCTGCAGGAAGACAATTTCCTCCGCCGTCGAAATGTGCAGCACATGAATGCGTGCCCGCGTCGCGCGGGCGATCCGCACCAGACGCTCGGTGCACCTCAACGCCGTGATCTCATCGCGCCAGATTGGATGGGACGAAGGATCGCCAGGCACGCGTTCGCCCAGACGCTCGCGCAGGCGGAACTCGTCCTCCGAATGGAAGGCAGCCCGGCGGCGCGTGTTGCGCAGGACCGACGCCACGCCCTCGTCGTCCTCCACCAACAGGTCGCCGGTCGAGGAGCCCATGAACATCTTGATGCCCGCCGCGCCCGGCAGGCGCTCCAGCTCGCCAACGTCCTTCGCATTTTCACGCGTGCCGCCGACCCAGAAGGCAAAGTCGCAATGCATACGGCCAGTCGCGCGCGCCACCTTGTCGGCCAGCGCAGCCTCGCTCGTGGTCAGCGGGTTGGTGTTCGGCATCTCGAAGACGGCGGTCACACCGCCGAGCACCGCCGCACGCGACCCCGTTTCCAGATCTTCCTTGTGCTCCAGTCCCGGCTCGCGAAAATGCACCTGGCTGTCGATGACGCCCGGAAGGACATGCAGCCCCCGGCAGTCGATCGTCTGGCCAGAGGAGGCCTGCGCCAGATCGCCGATGGCGGCGACGCGCCCGTCCTTTACGCCGACGTCGCGGACACCCTGTCCGTCGTGATTGACGACCGTGCCGCCTGTCAGGATGAGGTCGTAGGTCGCCGTCATAACGTCTCGCCACTCTTGTCGCCTTGCCCGCTGCGGCTTACGTAATGGCCGCTCCCTTTGCAAGATCAGGTGCCCTTCTCTTCATGCCGTTTGCCCGCCTCGAAGACCGCGCGATCGTTTCCGTTTCCGGCCCGGAAGCGGAACATTTCCTGCAGAACATCGTCACGGCCGACCTCGACGCGCTGAAACCGGGCGAGGCAAAACCCTCCGCCCTGCTGATGCCGCAAGGCAAGATTCTGTTCGATTTCCTCGTTTCGCGGGACGGCGCGGGCGGCTTCCGGCTCGATTGCCGCGCCGACATCGCGGACGATTTCGTGCGCCGCCTGACGCTCTACAAGCTGCGGGCGAAAGTCGAGATTTCCAAGCAGGATGAATCGCTTGTCACGGTTTCGTGGGGCGCTGATTCATCTGCTTCGCAAACTGATTCAGGCTGGCTCCGCGACATTCGTTTCCCGGACGACGCCCCTGCATGGCGATCATATGGCCCCAACGCCACAAGCAGCGCCCTCGAGGCTTGGCACGCTTTCCGCATCGCTAACGGAGTGGCGGAAAGCGGCCGGGACTATGCCCTGGGCGACGCTTTCCCGCACGATGTCCTGCTTGACCAGAATGGCGGCGTCGGCTTCCGCAAGGGATGCTATGTCGGCCAGGAGGTCGTGTCGCGCATGCAGCATCGCGGCACCGCGCGACGGCGTGTCCTCATCGTTTCGGGCGATGACCTTCCAAGCGCCGGGACCGAGATCGTGGCCAACGGCAAGCCGGTCGGCGCTCTCGGTTCGACCGCTGGATCGACGGGTCTCGCCATCCTGCGCATCGACAGGGTCAAGGACGCTCTGGACTCTGGCATACCCATTCTGACGGGCGGTTCGGCGATATCGGTCGCGATACCCGGCTGGGCGAAGTTCACCTATCCCGAGCCAGCTTCCGGCGAGGACGCCTAGTGTCCGCCGACCGTGTGGGCGCTCCGCCGCGTGCCTGGCAGCGCATGCTGTCCGGCCGCCGGCTCGACCTGCTCGATCCGTCGCCCCTCGATGTCGAGATCGCCGACATCGCACATGGGCTGGCGCGCGTTGCCAGGTGGAATGGCCAGACATCAGGCGATCATGCCTTCTCCGTGGCGCAGCACTCCCTGCTCGTCGAGGACATTTTTTCGACCATCCAGCCGGGTGCGCTCCCAGATGCCCGGCTGGCCGCGCTGCTGCACGACGCGCCGGAATATGTCATCGGCGACATGATCTCGCCCTTCAAGTCCGCTGTTGGCGGGGGCTACAAGGCGGTCGAGCACCGCCTTCAGCGAGCCATCCACCTGCGCTTCGGCCTTCCGCCGGAGTCTGATGAAAAGCTGAAACGCGAGATCAAGCGCGCCGATCAGATCGCGGCCTATTTCGAGGCGACGATGCTTGCCGGGTTTTCCGTTACCGAGGCCACGCAGTTCTTCGGGAGGCCGCGCGGTATTTCGCCGGATCGTTTTGACTTTGCTTGCAAGCCGGCCAAGGCCGTGCAGGCGGCATTCCTCAAGCGCTTCGCCGCAATCGAGAAGCTGCGTAACGGCTGAGAGCTCAGGCTGACCCCAACACTTCGCCGACCCGCGACGGCGGACGCATGCCGAGCGGCGTCTTCGTCGCCGCGCCATCGGTGAGCGTCAGGACGGTGTCGTAGAACGACGCACCGGCGATCGATCGTGGCGGAACGGCATCATGCATGATGCTGACGACCGTGATATCGGGGCAATTGTCCTTGATCGCCTGATGGAAGGCGACCTTGGAATCGGGATCCAGCGCGCCGGTGGCCTCGTCGAGGAACAGGAGCCCGGGCTGCTGCAGCAGGATGCGTGCGCAGATGAGCTTCTGCTTCTGGCCGCCGGAAAGAACCTGATCCCAGATGCCGTCGTCGCGGGCCTCCCGATCCAGATACTCGATCAATTCGCCAAGCCCGGCCTTGAACAGAGCTGCTGCAACCAGCGTCTCCGAATACTGGTCGGCATGGTCAGGCAGGCAGACAAGCTCCCTCAGCGTCAGGCGCGGCAGCTTGACGTCCTGCGCCGCATAGAACGTCTTGAGGCCTTCCGGGAAAACGATGTCTCCCCTGCCGTGCGGCCATAGGCCGTTGATTGCCTTGATCAGCGAGCTCTTGCCGCTGCCGGACTCCCCCTGCACGTAGGTCCATTCGCCACGCCGGAAACGCACGTTGCGGATCGTCAGAAAGGGTTTCTTGTCGTCGCCCTGATGCATCAGGTCGAGGTTGCGGATTGTCAGGCCGAAGACCGGATCCTGGACGCCATAGCGGAAGTCGTGGCGTCCGGTGCGCCGGTAGAACTGCGCCGGCTGCTGCACCTCCTCGATCGCGCAGGCAAGCCCGGAGACTCGGCCGGCGTTGGCCTTGAGGGTTGCAATGGCAGGCATCACGTCGATGAACCACGAGCACTGCACGATCAGGGAATTCACCAGTTCCGCGCCGGTTACATAACTTTTCAGGCTGATCCTGTCGGCCATGAAAGGCAGCAGGCCCGGCAGGTAGGCGACAACGCGCGCGGCAAGGAAATTGTAGACCCGTTCGAAGGATGCATAGGCCGTGTTGATCCAGTTCAGCTTGGCCCAGGTGCTGTCGATGTCTCTATAGAGTCTCGAATGCATTCGCTTTTGCGCGTCTTCGCCGCGTGCCGCGGAAATGTGGAAGCTGCGCCGCAGCAGCGTCGTCAGTTCGGCGCGGTAGGATCCCTCGAAACGCTGCATCGCGTCCGTCAGGCGCTCGAGCAGCCTGCCCATCTTCAGCGCGAACCAGGTGTTCAGCGGCACGTAGATGGCGACTGCGGCAAAGGCCAGCACCGCCGCGCCGTAGGTGCCGAGGAACTCCAGCCCGTCCACGACGGTCGATTCTTCGATGAGCTTTTGCCCCACGAAGAAAAGCGACGTCGCGACGCCGATGATGCCCATGGCGAGGCCGATCGCCCCGCCGGTCATGCCCTTGATCGATTCCTGCACGCGCTGGTCGATGTTGTCAGGCGGCTCGATCCGTGAGCCGTCGCTGGCGCGGCTGGCGTTCTGCAGGTGGAAATGCGTATGGTTGGAGTCGAGCAGGGCTTCGTTGAACCGGCCGTTCAGCCATCCTCGCCACTTGCGATGCAGCGTCGACGAGAACAGGTGCCGCATCCCGATGATGCCGACATCCTTGAACACGACGAGGAAAATAAGGACGCCAGCACTGGTCAGCAGATAGGCGAACGGCTCGACATTTTCGGGATCGTGGAACTTTGCAATGGCATTGACCAGTTCGCCCGATGCCTCGGCCATCCAGACGCTGGTCTTGCTGGCGGCAGCCGTAAAAAGGGCGATGACCGCAGTCAGCGTCCATGCTTCCTTCCAGCGTTCCGAAAACCAGTAGGCCTTCATCAGGCCCCAAAAGGTCCGCATCGAAGATACAGGTGTGAGTTGCGGCGCCTCAGCCTTGCCGCCTCGTTCCATGCCTGGCCAGCGCGGCCAAGGCATCATCCCGCTCTTCCGAAGTTCATTCCCAACCCCATGCCCCTTTTTGGGTTGCAGGATACCACGATTCGAGGCCTTTCAAACCAATTGTCGGACAAGTGGCCCTTTACCGTGGGTTATGCCAGCATGGCTGACCGATTTATCCGGCTTACTATCACACTGATTTTGAATATTTTTTGACAGTGGGTGGGGAAGATATTGCCGGTACTTGGAATCGGCTACTTACCGACCGGGACGCTCCAGCCGGTCCAGAAACCACTGCGTCAGGCGGACCCAGACTTCGTCCTTCTCACCGGAATCCTCCCAGCCGTGATCGAGGTTCGGATTGTCGTTGACCTCGATGACGAAGACCCCATCCTTGGTTTCCTTGAGATCGACGCCATAGAGGCCGTCGCCGATGCAGCGGGCGGCCCTGACCGCCGTGTCCACCACGAGCGGCGGCGTTTCCTTCAGAGTGAAGGTTTTGATGCCACCTTGCTGCGGCTTGCCGGCGCGGTCGTGGTTCACGATCTGCCAGTGCTTCTTCGCCATCAGGTAGTGAACCGCGAAGAGAGGCTGCCCTCCCAACACCCCGACGCGCCAGTCATATTCGGTCGGGAGGTACTTCTGGGCGATGAGGAGATCGGAATCCTCCAGCCAGGTCGTCGCCAGCCGCTTCAGTTCGTCGGGCGTGGCCACCTTCTTGACGCCCTTCGAAAAGGAGCTGTCCGGAATCTTCAGGACCAGAGGAAATCCAAGCGTGTCGGCGGCCAGCTCGAAGTCTGCCGGGCTGGCGATCATGATCGTCGGCGGCACCGGCACCTTGTTGTGGGCCATCAGTTCGTTGAGATAGACCTTGTTGGTGCAGCGGATCATCGACAGCGGATCGTCGATGACGGGCATACCCTCCTGCTGCGCCCGGCGCGCGAAACGGTAGGTGTGGTTGGAAATCGACGTCGTCTCGCGGATGAACAGCGCGTCGTAGTTGGCGAGCTTGGCCAGGTCTTTTCGCGTGATCGGCTCGACCTCGACGCCCATCTTCTCGGCGATCTTCGCCCAATAGCGCAGCGACGATATTTCGGACGGCGCCAGCTCCTCGGTGGGATCGACGAGCGTCGCGAAGGTATAGCGTGACGGCGTGCGCGCCTTGCTGTCGCGCCACTCGCGGCTGGTGTAGGCTTCGAGGTCCGCCAGGAACCGCTTTCTCTCATCCGGTTCGAGCCTGTTCACCGGCAGGAAGCCGATCCTCTTGATCGATGCCCATTCGGCGGTGTCGCGGATCGACACCTCCAGCGAGGGCGCGCGGAACCAGTCGAACAGCAGTTTCGCGAAGCGGTCCCAAGCCTTCGACGGACCGTTGCCGAAGAAGAAGGACGCCTTGACCGGGAACGTACCGCCCAGTTCCTTGCGGCACTTGTTCAGCGCAAGTTCCAGCTCGGGCAGCGCGTTCTCGTAAAGCTTCGGCTCCGACAGGTCGATGATCGTCTCGACGGTCGGAATGACCCGGTGCCCCCGCGAGCTCGCCAGCAGAGAGGCGTAGTATCCCCTGCTCTGGTAGCCGTAGCTGTTCGAGAGGTTGATGACCTTCGGCCGCTGGCCGCGGAAAAGCGCGGGGTGGGCGAGATAGTCGCGGTTGGTGATGATCTTGTGGGGGGTAGCGACCTGGTCGAGGTCGCTCTGTCTTCCCGTCAGGATTACCCAGGTCATGGCTGCTCGCGCTTTCCGAGAATGATTGCCGCGCGCAGGGCGTCCTTGCCGAACTGCGCCATGTTCATGAAGATCGCGTAGGGTACCGGAATGTTCGCGGCATCCGCCGCCGTCTCCTGCCTGTCATCCTCGACCCAGGGGTCGTGGATCATGATGTGCTCGCCGTCGTCGCCGATGGCCAGCACCCAATGCGGCACCTTCTTGCCGAACATCAGGAACCCGCTGATCAGCACCAGTACGAGCTTGCCGTCGGCAAGGGCCGCGCGGATGTCGTCAACGACGAACGGCGCGTAGGTGACGGGAATGTCGTAGTCCTTGGCGCGCACCCGGAAATCCGCCTGGGCGAGTTCCATCACGCGGCGCTTCTCCGCACTGCGCACCGACTGCAGGAAGAGCGCGCCGTGGAAGGACACGCGAATCTCGGCTGAAAGTCCGGCCTCATAGGCGGCGACCGCCAGGCCGAACGGCTCGCATCCGCCCGGCCCCGACATCATGAAAATGGTCGTCGCCTCGCGCCACAGCCTGATCTCGCGCACCGGGTCCGGTACGAAGCCGCGGTCGAAATTGCCGATCGCCATCATCAGGCAGCAAGGGCCGCAGGTGAAGTCGCAGGTCTGCTGATAGAATGGCACGGAGGTTTTCACCGGCACGTCGCCGCGCAGCACCTTTTCGTAGCGGAGCGCCGTCGCCCCGTCCTCATAGTAGTCCGGCTCGCTGCCAATGCTGCGATAGCCGCTCGCCTCGTAGATGCGGATGGCCCGGGCATTGTCTTCCCGCACCTCCAGACGCAGCATCATGCGGCCGTGCTCGAAGGCGGTGTCCTCGGCGGCTTCCAGCAGGCAGCGTCCGACGCCCTGCCCCGAGATGTCCGGCGCCGTGGCAATCGAATAGAGCCGCGCAACGCCGCTGCCCTTGCGAAACAGCACCATCGCATAGCCCGCGATGCGTCCGTCGACTTCCGCCAGAAGCGTTTCGGCCGTGCTGCGCTCGATCAGCTGGCGGAAGGAACGGCGCGAGATGCGGTCGGTCGTGAACACGGCCGTCTCGATCGCATCGAGCGCGTCGACGTCACTCGCGCGAGCCGGGCGGATGTCGACAGCCATGCGGAACCGGGAGCCTCGTGAATGAGGGAGAAATCGGCCTGGTGAACTGACGCTGCCCGCGCGGACGACGCAAGGGCACAATCATCGCGCTATCGCTCCGCGATTTGGGCTGAATTGTGGCGTCTCTCGCGACCGTACCTGCCGCTCTCAGGCGGCCTCGCCTATCAATGGTTTTGAAGCAATCAATGCACTCAATTCATTTTGCCGGACGGAGTCAGTGGGGTAAAAAATGCTCCTCTGGAGACCCTGCCATGACATCCACTACTTACACCTCCGCAAAGCCGGTCCAGAAGACGGTTCCGTGGCTCATAATCATTTGCGGCTGCCTGATCGCGGCGCTGACCTTCGGGCCACGCTCCGCAATGGGTTTCTTCCAGCTTCCCATGCTGGCCGAAAAGGGATGGGACCGCACGACCTTCGGCCTTGCCATGGCGTTGCAGAACCTGTTTTGGGGTCTTGGCCTGCCCTTCTTCGGCGCGATCGCCGATCGCTTCGGCACATGGCGCGTTCTGGCGCTTGGCGGCATCATCTACGCTACGGGCCTCTACCTGATGGCGACCGCCGAAAGCACATCGGCGCTCAACGTCGGCGGCGGCGTGCTGGTTGGCCTAGGCGTCGCGGCGGGTTCGTTCTCGATCGTTCTTGCGGCATTCGCTCGCCACACCCCGCCGGAAAAGCGCTCCATCGTGTTCGGCATCGGCACGGCGGCCGGTTCGGCCGGCATGTTCATCTTCGCGCCGATCAGCCAAGGCTTCATCGACGCCTATGGCTGGTCGCAGTCGCTCATCATCATGGCCGGCATGATGCTTGCCATCCCGCTGCTCGCCGTTCCGCTGCGCGGTAGCTCGCACAGCGCGCAGGCCGCCCTCAAGGCAGCCGACCAGACCGTCGGCCAGGCGTTGCGCGAAGCGTTCGGCCATCGCAGCTACACACTGCTCTTCTCGGGCTTTTTCGTCTGCGGTTTCCAGGTCGCGTTCATCACCGCGCATTTCCCTGCCTATATCGGCGACCTCGGCATCGAGGCGCGCTACGCGGTGATCGCGCTGGCGCTGATCGGCTTCTTCAACATCATCGGCTCGCTTGGCGCCGGGTTCATCGGCCAGCACTACTCCAAGCCGCACTTCCTCGCCTGGATATATCTCGGTCGCTCGGCTCTGGTGACGGCGTTCCTGCTCCTGCCGCAAACACCGACGACCGTCATCGTCTTCGCCATCCTGATGGGCCTGCTGTGGCTCTCCACCGTGCCCCCGACCAACGGCCTCGTGGCGATCATGTTCGGCACGCGCCACCTCGGCATGCTCGGCGGCATCGTCTTCCTGTCGCACCAGATCGGCTCGTTCTTGGGCGTCTGGCTCGGAGGCTATCTCTACGACCGCTTCGGCAGCTACGACCCGGTCTGGTGGCTTGGCGTCGCGCTCGGCATCTTCGCAGCCATCGTCCACTGGCCGATACAGGAGAAGCCGGTCGAGCGGCTTCGCCTCGCTCCTGCGGAATGAGTTATGATGGGGCCGCGTCTGCCGGCGCGGCCCTGCTCAGAAGCTTCTGGTAGAACAGGCCGATGCCTATCAGCACCGCGCCGAGGCCGATGAAGGACAGCGCTCTCAGCACGCCTTCCAGTTCCGACATGTCGAAGATGAAGACCTTCGCCACGGCGACGGCGATCAGCACCCCTGAAGCGATCCGCAGCAACTGCGACCGCAGCCACACGCCGGCGACCAGCAGGCCGACGCCCATTGCAAGCCATAGCGCGGAATAGGAATAGGTCTCGAGCTGGCTCATGCCGGACCAGAAAGCGATGTTTTGGCCGTGGAACAGCCTGCGTACCGACAGGGTCGCATAGGCAAAGGCCAGCACCGCCGCCAGCAGGCCGAGCATGGCGGAGTACCATCTCGGGCGCTTGTCGCGGGCATAGAGCGCCAGCGCGCCGGCCGCTATGGCGGGCAGAAGATAGGCCAGGAACAACAAGTTGAAGACAGGGATGCGGCCGGTCGACTCGTCCGTAAACAGCGGGTTCAACCAGAGGAAATGCTGCCCGACCACGAAGGCAACCGACACGACGCCCGCCGCCAGCGACCCTATGCGCAGCACCGAGCTCGGCGAGCGCATGTCCAGCGCCACGAGGATCGCGCCAGCGCCCAACGCGATCAGTGTGTAGATCGCCTGTTCGGCGAGCGTCGGCGTTGCCGTGTTGATGACGCCGCCGTTCATGGCGTGGCGCACCAGCATCGCGATGGTCAGGAGCGCCAGGAGCGCGGCAGCCGCTTCCATGACCAGCCTTGGCCGACCGCCCGTCGTGCGCGCCAGTTGCCAGGCTGCGGAGGCGAATGCCAATGCCGGGATGCCGTAGCCCGGCAGCAGCGCGTTGAAGACCGGCGTCTTGCCAAGGTCGAACGCGCCGACGATCGTCGGGTCGAAAGCGATACGGCCGACCGTGACGATGACCGCACCAACCGACAGCCAGCCGAGGACCGGATAGCTTCTCCAGCGTGTCGCCAAGGCCGGGACAGCGGCGAGCGCACCGACGAGAATTGTCGTCCACAGCGGCCCGAACGCCATATGGAGGAACAGGACTGCGGCGATGCCCGCGCCAACAAGGGCGAAGGTGACGGCGAGGCCGCCCTGCAGCGCCGGCTCCTCGCGGCGGGCAATCGCCTCTGCTCCCGCTACGAAGATCGCGGTCAGCACAAGCGCCGCTGCGGCGTAGGTCGGGTCGCGATCCAGATTGCCGAATGCGGCCCAGAGCGACGCAAGAAGCACCACGGGAACCAGCGTTCCCCATCCCGCCCATACCGCCGCTCGCATAGGCGCCGGCGCTGCGCTTCGCCAGGCACTCCAATAGCCATCGACGAGGAAGATGATCGCAAGGACGATGCCGGCAGGAAACAAAGTGGCCGCGAACGGCGACACCTGGAAACCGTCGACCGTCAATTCGCCACCCGAGAAGCCAAAGCCAAACGTACCCGTCAGCGCCGCCTGCGCGTAGACGACCGCCGTCGCCAACCCGGCGGCATGCACGAGCGCAAGCGCCGATGGCCGGTAGAAGGCGACCAGCAGCATGACGAAGATCAGCAGCGCGCCATACGAGACGCCGCCGAGCGCCTGGAAGTCGGGAGTTGCCAGCAGGATCGCTGCCGTCAGCGCCACGAAAACGGCCGGCGCAATCGTCGGCCAGTCGAAGCCGTTGGCATCGGAATCGCCTCGCCGCAGCCAGGCGAGAGCCAGGGCGGCCAGGGTTACCAGATTGATGAACATCAGAACCATGAAGTCCAGCGACCGCGCCTCGGTCAGATAGACGAGCGTCCAGAGGCCCGTGCCGACGAAGCCGGCCGATGCGAGGAATTTCCAGTCGCGCAGCCGCGCAATGACGGTGTTGGCGACGAGCACGATCGCAAGATAGCCGAACAGAGCCCACACGTTCGGCGATTGCGAGGACATCAGTGCGGGCGTCAACATCGAGCCGAGCAGGCCGAGACCGGCCAGCGCCTGTCCGTGGACGAGCGCTGCCGCAATCGTCGCCACGCCGATCATGCCAAGCAGGAGAAAGGCCGCTCCGGGTCCGATGAAGCCGTAGACCGCATGCGCGGCATAGATGGTGCCGAAGAGCGTGAATGCGCCGGCGGCCGTCAGGATGCCCGGTACATAAGCGCCGACGGCTCCCTCGACCGGAACCTTGAAGCCGGTGCGCCGGATGAATTCGCCCGCGCCCACGAGCGTCAGTCCGAGCAGGCCGGCCATGGTCAGCCGGACGCCCGGGCCGAAGATGCCGGCCTCGATCGAATAGCGGACGAGGAACAGGCCGCCCAGCGCCAGCGCGATGCCGCCGACCCAGACCGCCCAGCGCGTGCCGAGCGCGGTCTCGATGTCCGGGGTTTTGGGAGCGACTGGAGCCGCCGTGGGGGCGTCTGATACAGGCGGCGGCGGTGTCGCGCCAGCCGTCACCTCTTCGGCGGACGGAGCCGACCAGGGTCCACCTTCCTCAGGAGTTGCGGAAGGCTGGTCAGCCATATCAGCGACCGCCGCCGGCTCGTTCTTGAGAAGCTGGACTTCCTCAGCCGCCGATGACACGACCTTCTGCAAGGGCTCGGCAGCAACCGGCGGAGCTGTCAGCACGAAGCTGCGCAATGCGCCGACCTCGCGCTCCAGCAGGCCAAGGCGGCTGTTCTGGCGTACGACCACAACGATAAGCGCCACGATCGCGATGATGGCCAGGCTTTCGATCATCTCTCCCCCGGAGACCGCCAATGGAAATCGACGGCAATCATGATGGTTTTATGTCACCGAGCACCCAGGTTCGCGAGTCAAACGTCCTCATGCGGCAGTTTCCCCGGTCGCAGGTCGCGCATGATGACGCTTCAGCGTGCCGAGGAACGCACCCCTCGCCTCGGATTCGGCGAAGCCCCGCGGTTCGTAGACATGCCGGCTGAAGAAGAAGCCGGTCAGCCGGAACGCTTCCTCGATCGCGACCGCGTCCGCACGAAGGCCCGACTGCAGGAGAAATGCCGGCAAGGCCAGCATCCGATCGCGCCATGGCTCGCCGGCGGCCCGCGACACGGCCCTGCCCGACTTCGGCGACACGTAGGCCAGATCGTTCCGCGCGCCGGTGGCGGCGCATTCGGACAGGTCGAGGCCGAAGCCGAGTTCGTCCAGCATCAGGACTTCGAAGCGAACTACGAGTTCGCCGGCTGTCTCCGGATCGTCGAGGTGTTCGACGACAAGCCCGAGCGTCTCGTAGAGCCGTTCATGCGGATCGCGCTCCGGCAGCAACCTCAGATGCCCGGCCAGCGTCTGCAGGCCGTAGATTGCGGTGGCGCTGTCGAAGAGCCGCGCCGCATTCAGGTCGAGAGCTTCCACCTGAAAGGCGCCGAGGTGCTCGTCCAGCCGCGCTCTCCAGATGAGGTCGACCTTGTTTCCAGCCTGCAGGACCGGCTGCTGCTTGCGCGAGCGCCCTCCTCGCACCAGCCCGAGATGCCGCCCGTGGGTACGCGTCATGACCTCGAGGATGGCGCTGGTTTCGCCATGCCTGCGGGTGCCGAGAATGATTCCCTCGTCGCGCCATTCCATGGACAAAGCCTTCCACCGCTTCGTCGGCGAAATCAAGGATTGCGGCGTTCGCGCTTGTCAGCAGAGAATTGCCTGACTAAAGTCAGATAAATGGAGGACCCTCATATCGACCAGGTGCGACGTTTCAACCGGGCCGTTACTCTGCGGACCGGCGCGCTCGACGACAGCTATCTCGGACGCGGCCGACCGCTCGGGCAGGCGCGGCTTCTCTTCGAGATCGGCCCTGATGGCATCGACATCGGCTCGTTGCGGGAGCTTCTCGGTCTGGATTCCGGTTATGCAAGCCGTCTGCTCAGGGCGCTCGAGCGCGCCGGGCTGGTGGTTGTCGAACAAGACGGCAAGGACAGGCGGCGCAGGATCGCGAAACTGACGGAAACCGGACTGGCGGAGCGACAGGCCTACGATGCGCTCTCCGACGACCTTGCGGCAACTTTGCTCGATACACTCGGCGAACGGCAGCGGGACCGTCTGGTGACCGCCATGGCCGAAGTCGAAACGTTGCTCGGCGCAGCCTCGGTCACGATCGCCGTGGAACCTGAGGATAGCGAAGACGCGAAGTGGTGCGTCGCTGCCTATTTCGCTGAACTCGACCGGCGTTTCGAGGGCGGATTCGATCCGGGAAGCGGCGGTTACGCTGGTAATTCCGGCAAGATGCAGGACGATGGCGTTTTCCTGATTGCAAGGCTGCATGGCCGCGCCGTTGGCTGCGGGGCGTTGCGGCGGCTCGATGCGACTGCGGGTGAGATCAAACGCATGTGGGTCGCGCCAGACGTTCGCGGCCTCGGGTTGTCGCGCCGGCTGCTGGAGGCGCTGGAAGCCGAGGCGCGACGGGCCGGCATGACGCGCGTGGTGCTCGATACCAACCGCTCGCTTGCCGAGGCACAGGCGCTCTACCGCAAGGCAGGCTACCGCGAGACAGAGCGCTACAACGACAATTCCTATGCGGATTTCTGGTTCGAGAAGGATCTCCGGACCCCACCCTGACGGCGCTATCCAGGCAGGCGCTTCAGGGCTATATTCACCTGAACATATCGTCGGCAGATCAAGCCGAGGCCGGGAGGATCACACGACGTTCGCCTTTCCCTGATTTGACAGAACCCACCGAACACTTACATTTGGTTCCGGTGGCGGGAGTTGGGAGCCGGCTCGGGAGGAGCTATGGGTAGCCTGTCTACGGCGGGACACGCCGACAGAATCTTCAATGCCCTTCAGTCCGACGACGCAGCGCGTTCAGCTCTCGTGGCATCGTGGAAGCGATCTTGCGACCTCCACCATCTCGAACCCACCGACCGCAGCCCGACACAACGGCTGACCGACGCCGAGTTCAAGACCGTCCGGGAAGGTATGGAGCCGCTCATCACGGCCGCTCAGGCAAGCCTCGACCGGCTTTATCAGGCGGTGGGCGGGGTCGGCTGCTGTGTTCTCCTTGCCGACCGCAACGGCGTGCCTATCGAAAGACGCGGCGCTGTGGGTGACGACCGGACTTTTCGCGACTGGGGCCTCTGGACGGGGACGATCTGGAGCGAAGACAGCGAGGGGACCAACGGCATCGGCACCTGCCTTGTCGAGCAACGCGCGCTGACGATCCACCGCGACCAGCACTTCTTCTCGCGCAATACGCTGCTTTCCTGCACGACCGCCCCGATTTTCGACCACCGCGGCAACATCGCTGGCGCACTGGATGTATCGTCCTGTCGTGCCGACCTGACCGAGGGGTTCGTCAATCTCATTGCGGTCGCTGTCAGCGATGCTGCCCGTCGCATCGAAGCGGAGAATTTCCGCCTGGCGTTCCCGAATGCCCGCATCCTGCTCGCGCCAACGGAAGAACGTCTCGCCAGCGCCCTGATCGCGATCGACCGCGACGATCTGGTGATCGGCGCGACGCGTGCGGCTCGCCAGGCGCTCGGGCTCACCGACGAAAGCTTCACCAGGCCGTTGCTTGCATCCGATCTCGTAGAAGCCGGCTCTGCGCCGAACACGGATACCTTCGCGGATGCGGAACGCGCAGTGTTGCAGCGGGCGTTGATCCATGCGGACGGCAACGTCTCGGCCGCCGCCCAGGCGCTCGGCATCTCGCGCGCCACCCTGCATCGCAAGCTCGCGCGCTTCGGCATCAGCCGTCCCCACTGACATATTGCACTGCACACTGTCGCAGTTATGCGACAGTGGTGGCACACTGACCTCCCTGCCCCCGCTGACATTTGCGCGCGCGGCTGCCAGCTTTCCTCCATTGCCGCCGATGCGGCGCTCTATCCGGGAGGAAAGAATGAACAAGGTTGAATTCAGCCGCACGGCCAAGGTGCCGTTCGCCAAGCGCTACGATAACTACATTGGCGGCAAGTGGGTCGCGCCGAAAGCCGGCAAGTATTTCGAGAACATCTCGCCGGTGACCGGCAGGCCGCTCGGCGAAGTCGCCCGCAGCCAGGCCGAGGACATCGAAACGGCGCTCGACGCCGCGCACAAGGCCAAGGACAAGTGGGGCAAGACCAGCCCGGCGGAACGCGGTCTGATCCTGAACCGTATCGCCGACCGCATGGAGGAGAACCTCGACCTCCTGGCGCTGGCCGAGACCTGGGACAACGGCAAGCCGATCCGCGAGACGACAGCCGCCGACCTGCCGCTCGCCATCGACCACTTCCGCTATTTCGCTGGCGTCCTGCGCGGCCAAGAAGGCACGCTCTCCGAGATCGATCACGACACGGTCGCCTACCATTTCCACGAGCCGCTCGGCGTGGTCGGCCAGATCATCCCGTGGAACTTCCCGCTGCTGATGGCCGTCTGGAAGCTCGCACCGGCGCTCGCTGCCGGAAACTGCGTCGTGCTGAAGCCGGCCGAGCAGACGCCCGCCACCATCATGCTTTGGGCCGACCTCATCGGAGACCTGCTGCCGGAAGGCGTGCTGAACATCGTCAACGGCTTCGGCCTAGAGGCCGGCAAGCCGCTCGCCTCGTCGAACCGCATCGCCAAGATCGCCTTCACCGGCGAGACGACGACGGGCCGGCTGATCATGCAGTACGCCTCACAGAACCTCATCCCGGTGACTCTGGAACTCGGCGGCAAGAGCCCCAACATCTTCCATCAGGACGTAACCGCCGAGGACGACGACTTCTTCGACAAGGCGATCGAAGGCTTCGTCATGTTCGCGCTGAACCAGGGCGAGGTCTGCACCTGCCCGAGCCGCGCGCTCGTGCATGAGAAGATCTACGACAAGTTCATGGAGCGCGCCGTCAAGCGCACCGAGGCGATCATCCAGGGCGACCCGCTCGACCCGGCGACCATGATCGGCGCGCAGGCCTCGTCGGAGCAACTGGAGAAGATCCTCTCCTACCTGGACATCGGCAAGCAGGAAGGCGCCAAGGTGCTGACCGGCGGCGAGCAGGCGCACCTGCCCGGCGACCTCGCCGGCGGCTACTACGTCAAGCCGACGATCTTCCAGGGCAACAACAAGATGCGCATCTTCCAGGAGGAGATTTTCGGGCCGGTCGTGTCCGTGACCACCTTCAAGGACGAGGACGAGGCGCTCAAGATCGCCAATGACACGCTATACGGCCTCGGCGCCGGCGTCTGGACCCGCGATGGCAACCGCGCCTATCGCTTCGGCCGGGCCATCCAGGCCGGCCGCGTCTGGACCAACTGCTACCACGCCTATCCGGCGCATGCGGCGTTCGGCGGCTACAAGCAGTCGGGCATCGGTCGCGAGACCCACAAGATGATGCTCGACCACTATCAGCAGACCAAGAACCTCCTGGTCAGCTACAGCCCGAAGAAGCTCGGCTTCTTCTGATCCTCCCAGGGCTGGGCGGCGTAGCCAACGCGGCTGCGCCGCCCTATCTTGAGGCAGGGAGGATCGATCATGAACGAGCGTGTTTCACTCGGAAAAGTCTCTGCAACACCGGAAGCCGAACAGCTTCTGGCGGAAATCATCGCGGACCACGGGCCGGTGCTTTTCCATCAGTCCGGCGGCTGTTGCGACGGTTCGTCACCCATGTGCTATCCGCGCAGCGACTTCATCGTCGGCGACAGGGACGTGCTGCTCGGCATGATCGGCGATACGCCGGTCTATATCAGCGAGTCGCAGTACGAAGCCTGGAAGCACACTGATCTCACGATCGACGTCGTGCCGGGACGCGGCGGCATGTTCTCGCTCGACAACGGCCGCGAGAAGCGCTTCCTGACGCGCTCGACCATCTGTGCGGTCCCGTCCTGAACTTCTAGAGAAAGCGCGGCCCCTAAATAAAATCGTCGGTCCCTGTCGGAACCGTCCTTCCCTGTCCGTCCTTTGAGCATCCAGCGGGACAACGCGTCCCGGCCCGCGAGCGAAAGGACAAGCACATGACCATCGCCAAGAACACGATTTGCGTGTGGTACGACAAGGATGCCGAGGAAGCTGCCCGCTTCTACGCCAGCGTGTTTCCTGACACCAAAGTGAATGCGGTGCACCGCGCGCCGGGCGACTATCCTTCCGGCAAGAAGGGCGACGTTCTGACCGTCGATTTCACCGTCGTCGGCATCCCCTGCATCGGGCTCAACGGCGGACCGATCTTCAAGCACAGCGAGGCCTTCTCGTTCCAGATCGCCACCGACGACCAGGAGGAAACCGACCGCTATTGGAACGCCATCGTCGGCAATGGCGGCCAGGAAAGCGCCTGCGGCTGGTGCAAGGACAAGTGGGGCGTCAACTGGCAGATCACGCCGCGCACGCTGACCGAGGCCATGGCCGCCGGCGGAGCAGAGGCCAAGCGCGCCTTCGAGGCGATGATGGACATGAAGAAGATCGACGTCGCCGCGATCGACAAGGCGCGGCGAGGATAATCGTCGTCAGCGGTTGCCGTCAGCCAGGAAAATCCAGGCCCATCTCGCGATAGCGCTCGGGGTCGTTGCCCCAGTTCTCGCGAACCTTCACGAACAGGAAGAGGTGGACAGGCTGCTCGAGGATTTCGCCGATTTCCTTGCGCGCGGACTGCCCGATGGCGCGGATCGTCTCGCCCTTGTGGCCGAGCACGATCTTCTTCTGGCTGTCGCGCTCGACATAGATGACCTGCTCGATCCGCACCGAGCCGTCCGTCTTCTCCTCCCATTTCTCCGTTTCGACATGGGAGGAGTAAGGCAGCTCCTGGTGCAGGCGCAGATACAGCTTCTCGCGCGTGATCTCGGCCGCAAGCTGGCGCATCGGCAGGTCTGAAATCTGGTCTTCCGGATAGTACCAAGGCCCTTTCGGCAGTGCTTCCGCAAGGTAGTCGAGCAGATCCTTGCAGCCGGAGCCCGTCAGCGCCGAGATCATGAAGGTGCGCTGGAATGCCACGCGCTCGTTTGCCTCCTTGGCAAGCGTCAGAAGCGTCTCATGCTTGACCCGGTCCACCTTGTTCAGGATCAGGATTTTCGGCTGCGGCGCGGTCGCTACCCGGTCCAGCATGGCGTCTGCGTCGCCCTTGATGCCGCGCTCGGCGTCAATCAGCACCAGAACGATGTCAGCATCCTTGGCGCCGCCCCAGGCGGTTGTCACCATGGCTGTGTCGAGCCTGCGGCGAGGCTTGAATATGCCCGGCGTGTCAACGAAGACGATCTGCGCGTTTCCATGCGTAGCAATGCCGCGCACGATGGCGCGTGTCGTCTGCACCTTGTGGGTGACGATGGAAACCTTCGCTCCGACAAGCTGGTTCACCAGCGTCGACTTACCAGCGTTCGGCGCGCCGATCAGCGCCACGAATCCGGAATGCGTGCCTGCTGTGTCCTCGGTCATGCCGCGCCTCTCTCGGCGGTCCACACGCCTTCACGAATCAGAAAAACGGAGGCCGCAGCCTCCTCCGCCGCGCGGCGGGAACTGCCTGTGCCCTGCGCGGGCGCAAAACCCGACACCTGCAGGGAAACGGTGAAGACCGGCTGGTGGTCCGGGCCTTCGCGCTTGTCGATCGCATAGACGGGGCGCGCATCGCTCGACTTCGCGATCCACTCCTGCAACTCCCCCTTTGGATTCGCCGGCTTGTCGACGGCGAGGCGGGCAAGCGGCTCCCAGTGTTTCAGGACAAACTCCCGCGCGGCCTCGATGCCCCCATCGAGATAGATCGCAGCCACCAGCGCTTCCACCGCGTCAGCGAGGTAGTTGCCGCCGGCCTTTTTGGAACGCGACTTGAGCGCCGCGTCGGCGCGCATGAACTGGTCGAGTTCCAGTTGCAGCCCGATGTTCGAGCATGTCCTGGCCTCGACGAGCGCGTTGAAGCGCGGCGCGATCTCGCCTTCGCGCGCATCCGGAAACATCTTGAGCAGCATGTCGGCCACGATCAGGCCGAGAACGCGGTCGCCAAGGAACTCCAGCCGCTCGTTGTTGGTCGTGGCCTTCACCGCGCTCGAATGGGTGAGCGCGGTCTCCAGCAGGCGCAAATCCCTGAACAGGTAGCCAACCCTCGCGGCAATCTCCTGCGCGAGGGCCTCTCCGGTCGGCCGTTTCAAGGGCATGTGAAGGCCCTTTCTAGTTGACCCAGGTGAACAACCGCGACGGGCGCAGCAGCGATGGCCACTTCCAGATTTCGAGCGGGCTGGCACCGCCGGCAATGGAGAAGAAGATCACGTTGGCGCGGCCGACCAGATGGTCCTCCGGCACGAAGCCGACCGAAAAGCGGCTGTCGGTGGAGTTATCGCGGTTGTCGCCCATCATGAAGTAATGGCCCTCCGGAACGATGAACTCGCGCGTATCGTCACCGAGGCCGTTCGGGGTCAGGTCGAGCGTGTCGTAGGAGACGCCGTTGGGCAGCGTCTCGCGATAGACGTCCACGGGGCGGTCGACCTCCGTAATGTCAGGATTGTCGATCTCGCCAACCTTCACGCGCGGCACCGCTTCGTCGTTGATGTAGAGGACGCCGCCGCGCATCTGAATCTTGTCGCCGGGCAGGCCGATCACCCGCTTGATGTAGTCGAGCGAAGGGTTCGGCGGGAACTTGAAGACAGCCACGTCGCCACGCTTGGGCGGCGAATCCCAGATCCGGCCGGAGAAGAGATTGGGACTGAACGGCAACGAGTAACGCGAATAGCCGTAGGCCCACTTGGTCACGAACAGATAGTCGCCCTCAAGCAGGGTCGGGCGCATCGAGCCGGACGGGATGGAAAAGGGCTGGAAAAGCAGCGTGCGGATGATCAGGGCCAGAAGCAGGGCCTGCACGATGACGCTGACGGTCTCGCCAAGGCCGCCGGATTTTTTCTCGCTTTTGTCTGCCACGCTCATGTAGTCCTCAATTCCGCGCCGCCGGATATAAGCCTTGAAGCCCAGCGGGGCAATCACAATGCCGAGACTGCGTCAGGGGTAAGGCGCAGCTTCGATAATGACGAAGGCCTGAGCCATTGGGAATTCGTCGGTTATGGTCAGATGGATGACCGCGCGATGGCCCGGCGGGGTCAATTTAGCCAGCTTCTCGGCCGCGCCGCCTGTCAGGTGCATCGTCGGCCGGCCGTTCGGCAGGTTGACCACACCCATGTCGCGCCAGAACACGCCCTCCGATATGCCGCTGCCCAGCGCCTTGGCGCAGGCTTCCTTTGCGGCAAATCGCTTGGCGTAGGTGGCGCTCCTTTGCGCCCTGCCCTCGGCGCGCGTCTTCTCGATATCGGTGAAAATGCGCGAAATGAAGCGCTCGCCATGGCGCTCCAGCGATTTTTCGATCCGCCGGATATCGATGAGGTCGCTGCCGATGCCGAGGATCATGGCCGTGTCAGATGTTCCGGCTGCCGGGCTTGACCGGTGGCAGCTTCGCCAGTTCGGGCGGCAGCTTGTCTGCCGGATAGGCCGGGACCTCGTACTCGGCAAGTGCGATCAGCGGCACGCCAACATCCGTCTTGCCGGCGGAACGGTCGATGATGCAGGCTGCGGCGACCACTTCGGCGCCGAGTTCCCTCAGGCATTCGATCGTCTCGCGGATCGAAAGGCCTGTCGTGACGATGTCCTCGACGATCACGACGCGCGCGCCCTTCTCGATCTCGAAGCGCCGCAGACGGAAGACGCCGCCCTCGCGCTCCACCCAGATCGCCGGCACGGCCAGATGCCTCGACGTCTCGTAGGCCGGGATGAGACCGCCCACTGCCGGCCCGACGACATAGTCGATGCTATCAGGCACCTCCGCGCGGATCTTGTCCGCAAGAGCCTTGCACAGGCGCTCCGTCTTGTCGGCATGCATGAAGACGCGCGCCTTTTGCAGGAACACCGGGCTGCGCAGGCCAGATGTCAGGATGAAATGCCCTTCCAGCACCGCCCCGGCCTCGCGGAAAATGTCGATTACTTCGCTGGTGTCCATCGCGTCCCCGCTATCCGTTCACCCGGCGCGCATCGCTGACGCTCGGGTTTGCCTTGAGCTGCGTCAGCAGCCGGTTCAGGTGCTTGAGGTCCCAGACCTCGATATCGATCAGCATCTCGGTGAAATCCGGCGCGGTGCGGATCATCGAGAGCGTGTGGATATTCGCGTCATTGACGGCCGCGACCTGTGCGATCTCAGCCAATGAACCGGGGGCGTTGATCGCGGTCACGGAAATGCGCGCCGGAAAGCGTTCCTTGTTCGCCTCGTCTATATCCCACCGCACGTCGATCCAGCGCTCCGGCTGGTCGTCGAACGCCTGCAGCGACGGCGACTGGATGGGGTAGATGGTTATGCCCGAGCCCGGCTGCAGAATGCCGACGATCCGGTCGCCCGGCACCGCGCCTTCCTCCGCGAAACGCACCGGCAGGTCGCCGCCTACGCCCCGGATCGGCACAGCCCCATCCTTCTGCTCGGCTTCGGCCTTATCCTTGCCGCGCCGGGCGCGCGTCGGGAGCTGGAACAACATGCCGGCAGCATTGCGCAGGTTGAACCAGCCCTCCTCGCGCTGCGCCTTCGGCTGGGCCGGATGCGTGACACGCTCGTCCTTGAAGTCCGGAAAGACCGCGCGCATGACATCGCTGGATGCAAGCTCGCCGCGCCCGACGGCGGCCAGCACGTCCTCGACGTCCTTGCGCGCCAGCCTGTGCAGCACCGGCTTCAGGCTTTCCTTGCTGAACTTCTTTCCGGCGCGCTCGAATGCACGTTCGAGAATGCGAACTCCGAGGCCCGAAAACTGCTTGCGGATCGCATTCTTCGTGGCGCGACGGATGGCGGCGCGCGCCTTGCCGGTCACCACCATCGATTCCCAGGCGGCGGGCGGCACCTGCCCCTTGGAGCGGATGATCTCGACCTCGTCGCCGTTCTTCAGCTCGGTCATCAGCGGCATGATGCGACCGTTGATCTTCGCGCCGACGCAACTGTCGCCGACATCGGTATGGACGGCATAAGCGAAATCGATCGGAATGGCTCCGCGCGGCAGCGCGATCAGCATGCCCTTCGGCGTGAAGCAGAAGACCTGGTCCTGGAACAGCTCCAGCCGGGTATTCTCCAGGAAATCCTCGGGATTGTCGCCTTCGGCAAGCTGCTCGATGGTGCGGCGCAGCCATGCATAGGCGTTCGTTTCGCTGGACTGCGAATGATCGACGCCGTTCGGCTTGCCGGCATTGTCCTTGTAGAGCGAATGCGCGGCCACGCCGTATTCGGCGATATCGTTCATCGCCACCGTTCGTATCTGCAGTTCAATGCGTTGGCGCGACGGGCCGACGATCGTCGTGTGGATGGAGCGGTAGTCGTTCTGCTTGGGCGTCGAGATGTAGTCCTTGAAGCGGCCCGGAACCATCGACCAGGTCGTGTGGATCGCGCCCAGCGCCCGATAGCAATCGTCCACCGTGTCGACCAGCACGCGGAAGCCGAAAATGTCCGACAGTTGCTCGAAAGACAGCGCCTTCGCTTCCATCTTGCGGAACACGGACCACGGCTTCTTCTGCCGGCTTTTGACCCGGGCCTTGATGCCGTGCTTGTCGAACATCGCTCCCAGCGATTGCTCGATCTCGCCGACAACGCCCTTGTTGCGCTCGAAAACGCTGGCAAGCCTTTCGGTCACGGTCCTGTAGGCTTCCGGATTGATGTAGCGGAAGCCGATCTCCTCGAGTTCCTCGCGCATGCCCTGCATGCCCATGCGCCCGGCGAGCGGCGCATAGATTTCCATCGTCTCCTCGGCGATGCGCAGGCGCTTGCTGTCGGGCACGTGGTCGAGCGTACGCATATTGTGGAGCCGGTCTGCCAGCTTCACCAGCAGCACTCGGACATCCTCGGAGATCGCCAGCAGGAGCTTGCGCAGGTTTTCCGCCTGCTCGGCCTTCTTCGACACAAGGTCGAGTTTCTTCAGCTTGGTCAGTCCCTCGACGAGCTTGCCGATCTCCGGTCCAAACAGTTCGTCGATCTCGGCGCGGGTCGCCGTGGTGTCCTCGATGGTGTCGTGCAGGAGCGCGACCGCGATCGTGGCCTCGTCGAGGCGCATGTCGGTGAGGATGGCGGCGACTTCCAGCGGATGCGAGAAGTACGGATCGCCGGAAGCGCGCTTCTGGTGGCCATGCTTTTGCATGGCATAGACGTAGGCGCGGTTGAGCAAAGCCTCGTTCACGTCAGGCTTGTAGCGCTGAACGCGCTCGACAAGCTCATATTGACGCATCATGGGCAAGCTTCCACGGGACAGGTGCTGAAATAGATCATGCGCCGCAAAGGCTTGCGGCGCATGTCATGAATAAACACCAAAACTCCGCCACGAAAGTGGCGTAAGTTGCTCCAAACTCAGAAGTCGTCGCTCTTTTCCGGGGCCACAAGACCCTCGATGCCGGCGAGCAGCTCTTCCTCGCTCATGCGGTCGAACACTATGTTCTCTTCCGGTTCGTCGGCAGCGACAGCGTTTGTGCCGGTCTGGTCGGCCAGTTCCTGACCGTCAGCTTCCGGCTCGTCGACCTCGACGTGCTTCTGCAGCGAGTGGATCAGGTCTTCCTTGAGGTCGTCGGGCGACAGCGTCTCGTCGGCAATCTCGCGCAGCGCAACAACCGGGTTCTTGTCGTTGTCGCGCGGGATGGTGATCTGTGCGCCCTGGCTGATCTGCCGGGCGCGGTGGCCGGCAAGCAGAACCAGTTCGAAGCGGTTGTCGACCTTGTCAATGCAGTCTTCAACGGTTACGCGGGCCATTCAGATGCCCCTTTCATGTCCGGATGTCTGGAAAACAGGCGGCGTCCATAACGCGATCAGCGCCCGATTACAAGCGTTTTGCCTTTTTGGCGCTCCGGGTTGGTTTGACAGACTAATGGGAGATCACGAACATCGTTGCCTTGATTGAGATGAAAGAAGCAGAAAGCTAACAGCACGAGGTCTTTACAAGAAGCGGATGTGATGTCACCCAAGCGCGTTAATGATCGCTACGATTTGGAGGCAATTCGGTTAAGGCCGAACACATCTGCTCGCGATTCGATGCTTGTTGAAGCCATATCGTCGCTGCAAGTGCACGGCACTACATTTCATCTTCTAGAGAGCGTGCCGGATCAATTTGAAGATCAATACATCGTCTTGGTCGACGCGAAACTGGTGATAAGTTTTGAATTGTTGCGAGGCAGGTCGGACACCTCGGCAAAGAATGTACAGATTTGGTTCCTCGCCGACTATCGACGCGATGTAGGACAGGGCCATCGTCGCACACTGTTGGACCTGGCCGCCAATGCTGCACGCGAGATTGCCCACCTTCAGAATTCACGCTGAGCTACAAGCGCCATTGCCGCATTTGTGTGCAACTCTGGACCGGATCACATTTTCTTGTGAACCCGCGGAATTCCTTGGAAAGGTCGATTTTGGCCCGATAGTGTCGGAACCAAGGCGGCCGGATCGTGATTTTAGCGGCTGCGTAAGTTGAAAAGAACGTTTTCCTCTAGGCTTATTTCAGAAGGGTTCGGGCATGTTTGATCCCCGTGAAAAGATCGCTCTCTTCATCGATGGCGCAAACCTCTACGCAACGTCGCGCGCACTCGGATTCGACATCGACTACCGCAAGCTCCTTTCGAGTTTCCAGAAGCGCGGCTATCTGATCCGCGCCTACTATTACACCGCTCTGGTCGAAGACCAGGAGTATTCGTCGATCCGCCCGCTGATCGACTGGCTGGATTACAATGGCTTCAAGGTGGTCACCAAACCCGCCAAGGAATTCACCGACTCGACGGGCCGGCGGAAGATCAAGGGCAACATGGACATCGAATTGACGGTCGACGCCCTGGAGCTCGCCGAATATGTCGACCACTACGTCATCTTCTCGGGCGACGGCGATTTCCGCACCCTTGTCGAAGCGTTGCAGCGGCGTGGGCGCAAGGTCAGCATTATTTCCACCATGGCCTCCCAGCCGCCGATGATCTCGGACGACCTGCGGCGTCAGGCCGACAATTTCATTGATCTGATGTCGCTGAAGGCGGAGTTGGGTCGCGAGCAGAGCGAGAGGCCCGTCCGCAAGCCCGAGCCGACGGACGCGGACGACGACCTCTGACGTCAGGCGAGAACGCCTGTCATGGCAAACATGCTGCTGGAACCGTCGCGAGACTGTCCTCTCTGCCCGCGCCTGAAGGATTTCCGCGACCTCTGGCGCGAGAAGGAACCGGAATGGTTCAACGCGCCGGTGCCGACTTTCCTGCCTCCCGAAGGTGCGTCGTCGGTCAGGTTGCTGATCGTGGGCCTGGCCCCCGGCGTCAGAGGTGCAAACCGCACCGGACGTCCCTTCACCGGCGACTATGCCGGCGACCTCCTCTATTCGACGCTGATCCGGTTCGGACTGGCACGCGGAGAATTCAAGGCGCGACCGGACGATGGTCTGGAACTGGTCGGAACAGCCATTACGAATGCCGTTCGCTGCGTCCCGCCCGAGAACAAGCCCACCCCCGCCGAAATAACCACCTGCCGCCCGTTTCTCGCTTCCACGCTGTCGAGCATGCCGAACCTGTCGGCCATCCTCGCGCTTGGCGCCATCGCGCATCAGTCGACCGTCAGAACGCTGGGCCAGCGTGTGGCTGCAATGCCCTTCAAGCACGCCGGACAGTACCAGACAGGGCCGTTCACGCTGTTTTCCAGCTACCACTGCTCGCGCTACAACACAAATACCGGTGTGCTGACGGAAGACATGTTTGTCAGCGTATTCAAGGATATCACCGAATTTCTGCAAACTCCTCGCCGAACGGTATGATGTTTGTTTTCTTAGAGACTCCCATTATATTCTGATTGTGATTTCCCTGATGGTAAGGTGAGAGCGGTGTCCAAAAAAGGTCAGCACGTCGTTCCTAACGGAGGCAAATGGAGCGTAAGGCAGTCCGGCGCATCGCGGGCTACTGGGACCTATGCCACACAGGGCGAAGCCATTGAACGAGCGCGGAGCATAGCCCGCAACCAAGGCACTGAACTTTATATTCATGGCCGCGACGGACGTATCCGAGAGCGGGATTCCTACAACAAGGACCCATATCCACCAAAAGGATAATTCTTGGCTGAGGGGGCATTCGACAATTCTGTTTTTATTAATTGCCCTTTCGACAAGGAATACGAACCCATTCTCCAATCCATACTCTTCTGTGTCATATATTTGGGCTTCGAGCCGCGATTGGCGTCAGAAAGTAATGACTCAGGCGCGGTTCGTCTTGAAAAAATCAAGGGACTTATTGAAGCCTCAAAATACTCAATTCATGACCTAAGCCGATGCCAGGCGAAGAAGAAGGGCGAGAATTATCGTCTCAATATGCCCTTTGAATTGGGTATGGACTACGGTTGCCGTCAATATTTTGGACAGGGAAGAGAGTCTAAAAAGCTTCTGATCCTTGAGGAGAAGCTTTTCCGCTACCAAGCAGCAATTTCAGATTTAGCAGGTTGCGATATTAAAACGCACGCTGCAGATTTTCAGAAAGCAGTACGACAAGTCCGGAACTGGCTTGTTAGTGAGGCCAATATCGCAGCCGATGGTGCCACAAGAATCATAGGCGCCTATGCGGACTTTCAGGAATGGTACTATGAGAAGCAGTTAGCAGCGGGTTTCTCGGAAGACGACATCCAAGACTATCCCACTTCAGAATTGCTTGCGGAAATGAAGGCTTGGATGATCGCAGGTAAGCCGGTTTAGCGACTACCCCCTATCCTTTAGCAAGCGCCCCTTCTCGCGCGCCCAGTCGCGGTCCTTTTCCGTCTGCCGCTTGTCGGCGGCGTTCTTGCCGCGCGCCAGCGCCAGCAGCAGCTTTGCCCGACCGCGATCGTTGAAATAGATCTTCAACGGCACCATGGTCATGCCCTGCCGCTCGACGGCCTGGCTGAGCTTGGCCATTTCCTTCTTCTTCATGAGCAGCTTGCGGCGTCGGCGCGGCTCGTGGTTGAAGCGGTTGGCCTGCAGGTATTCCGGCAGGTAGGAATTGATCAGCCAAAGCTCCCCGCCCTCCATCGAGGCGTAGGATTCGGCGATGTTGGCATGGCCACCGCGCAGCGACTTCACCTCGGTGCCGGTCAGCGCGAGCCCGGCCTCGTAGGTGTCGATCACCTCATAGGAAAAGCGCGCCTTGCGGTTCTCCGCGGCGACCTTGCTGTTGGGGTCGGATTTTCGGACCTGGTTCATGGCCGGGACAGGTAAGACCGTCCCGGCGTTTGATCAAGTCAATTGAACGGCTCAGTTGATCAGGCCGGCGAACTTCATCGCCTCGTCGATCTTCGCCGCCGTGCTTTCTTCGACGGTCGTCAGCGGCGAGCGGACGACATTCTCAATCTTGCCGAGACGCGACAGCCCGTATTTCGCGCCCGCGAGGCCAGGCTCGATGAAGATCGCCTTGTGCAGCGGCATGAGCCTGTCCTGCAACTCCAGTGCCTTGTCCTTGTCGTTGGCCAGCGTCGCTGCCTGGAACTCGGCGCAAAGCCTCGGAGCTACGTTCGACGTCACGGAGACGCAGCCGACGCCGCCATGCGCGTTGAAACCGAGCGCGCTGGCGTCCTCGCCGGAAAGCTGGATGAAGTTCTTGCCACAGGTTATGCGCTGTTCCGACACGCGCTCCACCTTGCCTGTCGCGTCCTTGACCCCGGCGATGTTCTTGAAGTCATGGGCAAGCCTGCCCATTGTCTCCGGCGTCATGTCGATCACCGAGCGCGGCGGAATGTTGTAGATGATGACGGGCAGCGTCGTCGCCTTCGCCACTGCCGCGAAATGCGCATAGAGCCCGCGCTGCGTCGGCTTGTTATAATAAGGAGTCACCACCAGCACCGCGTCGGCGCCGGCCTCTTCGGCGAACTTCACAAGACCGACAGCCTCTTCCGTATTGTTCGAGCCCGCGCCTGCAACGACGGGCACCCTGCCCTTCGCCGCGTCGATGCAGGTCTTCACCACAAGGCGGTGCTCGTCATGCGAAAGCGTCGGCGATTCGCCGGTCGTGCCGACGGGAACCAGCCCGTTGGTGCCTTCCGCGATCTGCCATTCGACGAAGGCGCGAAAGGCTTTCTCGTCGAAGCGCCCATTCGCATCGAATGGCGTCACAAGCGCGGTCAACGAACCTCTCAGCATGAACGAACTCTCCCAGGGACCTTTTTCAACGATTTTTCAATGCCCGTGCGGCTTCTAGCCGAAAGCAAACCGGCGCGCCACAGATTCCGGCGGTCCAGGCTGTCAGTCGAGGCACACCATGCAATCACCCTGCGATAACGTTTCGTTTACCTAAGCTTCACACCCCACGGCTAGTCTCGCCCTACCCGTTCTGGCCCATATCGTGTAAGGACACGGCATGATCAGGAAGCTGCTTCGCGAACCGGCCAGCCTCGTCGTTCTGGCGGCGCTGTCGCTTGCTTGGTCGCCGGCGGCCGCGGAAAGCGCGGCTGGCACAGCGTCCGCAAGCCCGATCCCAGATGCCGGCATGATAGCGGCCGACGGACGTATCCAGCCGCTCAAGTCCGGCCTGGACGCGCTCGGCAGCGGCGACATATCCGGCGCGCGCCGCATCCGCGATACGCTGCCGCCGGCAAGTGTGGCGTGGAAGGTGCTCGCCTGGGCGATCGCCATGGATGGCGGCCGCGACGTGCCGAGCAGCGACATCGCAGCAGCAGCCGTTGCCTTGCCCAACTGGCCCGGCGCCATGACGCTGCGCAGGAACAGCGAACGCGCGCTCTACCGCGAAAATCCGGATCCGCGCGCAGTCGTGGCGGCCTTCGGCGCTTCAAAGCCGCAGACGCTCGACGGTGTCATCCTGCTGGCCCGCGCGAACGTTATGCTCGGCCGGATGGAGGCTGCGCGGGAGGCCATCTCGCCGTTCTGGCAGACGCGCAAGCTGGAAGCGCCCGAAGAGCAGCGCGTGCTGGGCGAGTTCAGCGCGATCCTGACTGCCGAGGACCACCGCCGGCGCATGGAGCGCATGCTTTATTCCGAGCGGGTTTCGTCGGCGGATCGCGTCGCCAGGCTGGCGAACGCCGAACCCCTGGCCAAGGCTTGGGCGGCGGTCATTCGCAACGACAGGAAGGCTGCCGAACTGCTGCAGGCCGTTCCTGCAGAGATGCGCTCGGCCGGCTATTATTTCGCCGAGGCCAAGAATCTTCGCCGCAAGAAAAAGTTCGCCGAAGCCGCCGAGGTGGTGCTCAAGGCGCCGACCGACCGCTCGGCGCTGATCGACCCGGACGCCTGGTGGCTGGAGCGACGCGTGCTGTCGCGCGAACTCGTCGATATCGGCGACATGAAGCTCGCCTACCGCATCGCCGCCGCCCATGCCGCAGAAAGCCCCGTGGAAGCGGCCGACGCGGAATTCCACGCCGGCTGGTATGCCTTGCGTGGGATGGGCGACGCCAAGACGGGCGCACGACATTTTGCACGCCTTGCTGAAATTGCGTCCGGTCCTATCTCGCTGTCGCGCGCCTATTACTGGCTCGGCCGGTCGAGCGAGGCGGGCGCTGCCGGCGACGCGAAATCCTACTACGAAAAGGCAGCCGCCTTCGGCACGACTTTCTATGGCCAGCTCGCAGCGGAACGCATTGGCGGGAGGACGCTGAATGTCGTTTCGCCCGAACCATCGGCTGTTGACCGCGACCGGTTCGAGCGGCGCGAGGTCGTGCGTGCGATACGCCTTCTGGAGCGCTGCGATAACAAGTCTCTCGCCGACATGCTTTATCGCTCGCTCGCCGAGGAACTCGACGATCCGGCCGAACTGTCGCTGCTGGCCTCCATGGCCGCAGACCGCGGCAACCAGGTGCTGGCGCTCAGGGTCGGCAAGATCGCGGCGGGCCGCGGACTCGACATCGGAGCCCTGTCGCACCCGGTTGGCGCCATTCCCGACGAGGCGGACATCTCGGCCGCCGGAAAGGCGCTCGCCTATGCGATCGCGAGGCAGGAGAGCGAGTTCAATGTTTCGGCGGTTTCGAATGCAGGCGCGCTCGGCCTTCTTCAGCTTATGCCGGCGACCGCGAAGTCCGTGGCCAAAAAAGTCGGGCTGAGCTTCTTTCCCGAAAGGCTGACCACCGACGCGGCCTACAACGCCACGCTCGGCGCGGCCTTCCTTGGCGAACAGCTCGGGCGCTTCGATGGCTCATACATCCTGACCTTCGCCGGCTACAACGCGGGCCCTGGGCGTGCGCGCGAATGGATTCGCCGCTACGGCGATCCCCGCGGGCAGGACGTCGACGCGGTCGTCGACTGGATCGAACGAATCCCCTTCGCCGAAACTAGGACCTACGTGCAACGCGTGATGGAGAACTATCAGGTCTACAAGATGCGTCTTTCGGGAACCTTCGACATCGAGGGCGATCTCGTGAAAGGCCGGCGGCGCGTGGCTTCGCAGTAACCCGTCGCGGTCCTGTTGCTGAGCGCGACGACAGTCGGCGAATCGTCAACAGTTCCTTTGCCCGGCCTCCGGCAGATGCTATCTGCAGAGTCCCATCAGCCTGGCCGACACGCATGACTGAGCAGTTCTCCGATCTTACCTATTCAGCGCCGGACGGCCTGAAGCTGCATGCGCGCATCTACGGCGACAGAATTCATTCGGGCATGCCGGTGGTGTGCCTGCCCGGCCTTTCACGCAACGCGCGGGACTTCCATAAACTCGCGCTCAACCTGTCCACGCGCAACGAGCGTCCGCGCCGGGTCGTGGTGTTCGACTATCGCGGCAGGGGGTCGTCCGCCTACGACCGCAACTGGCGAAATTATAACGTGGTCGTCGAGGCGGACGACGTTGTCGCCGGCCTGATCGCCGCTGGAGTCGAGAAAGCTCATTTCATCGGGACGTCGCGCGGCGGCCTGATCATCCATCGGCTCGGCGTCGTCAGGCCGACGCTCTTCGCGTCGATCGTGCTTAACGACATTGGCCCGGTCATAGAGGGCGAAGGTCTGGCGCAGATCCGGTCCTACCTCGAGCGCGCGCCAAAACCGGACGACATGGCGGCCGCCGTCGCCATCCAGCGCGCCGCGCACGGCGCCGCCTTCCCTGCGTTGACCGAAACGGACTGGCAGCGCTTCGCTGGTGCGATCTATCGCGAGGAGAAGGGGCGGCCGGTCGCGGATTTCGACCCGGCCCTGCTGAAAATCCTGAAGCAGTTCGACCTCGACAAGCCGATCCCCGCGATCTGGCATCTCTTCGAGGCTTTGCTTGAGTTTCCGATGCTTGTCGTCCGCGGCGCCAACTCGAAGCTGCTGTCGCCCGCGACGCTCGCGGAGATGGCGCACCGTCATCCCGACTGCCGCACGGTCACGGTCGATGGCCAGGGACATGCACCGTTGCTGGAAACCGGCGAACTGCCGGCTACAATTGCGGGCTTCTTCGACCAGGTGGAAGACAGGCGCTGATATCGCGAACGGCGTCCAAGCATTCCCAGACGAATTCAAAGCTTGAGTTACATCTCTTGTAAGCGTCTCTCTTGCCGGGCGCCTCGCGCGTTATTCCCTGACCGGGTTCCCAAAAGAGAATGGCCCGTGTCTTTCGACACGGGCCACCAGACTAGAAGTCAGATTACGACAATTACTGGCCGAAAGCGTACTCGAAGCGCAGCTTGCCGCCCCAGTTGTTGTCGGTGCTTACGTCGAAGTTGTCGGTGTAATAGACCTGCGGCGTGATCGTGAAGTTGTTGACCAACTCGTAGGACACGTTCAACGCAGCGTAGAAGTCTTCAGCTTCGGTGTAGGTGACCTGAGCGTTGATGGTCGCCTTTTCCGTAGCATTGAAGCTAGCACCGGTCCACAGGGCCCAGTCGCCGTTCCAGTTGCCGTAGACGTTGTACGGGATGTCACCGACGTCGCCGTTCGACTTCCAGCCGAACATCGCGTAGAGCTTGAGGGCTTCGGTCGCGTTGAAGTCAACACGGCCCTTGATCGCCCACTCTTCCCAGATGGAGTCGTAACCAGCCGAAGCCGACACGCCACCCCAACCAGCCGTGTAGCCGACGCCACCAGCAACATGCGGCATGTAGCTATCGATCGTCGTCACGTCGATCGTCGAGCCGGGGAAGATGAAAGGCACGGTAGCATCGTACCCAGGACCGGTTTCGAGGGAGATCGCAGCGCTGAAGCCGTTGCCGCCGGTGAAGGTGTACGACACCTGCGGGCCTTCCCAAGGACCGTACGGGATCAGGTCGTCGTCCATGACGTAGCCACCGCCGGTGAAGGAGGTGAACACGGAGTCGGTCTTACCAACCAGGAAACCGCCAAGACGGACGAAGGCGTAGTTGATGCCGATGCCTTCGGAGTAGCCGGTGATCGGCGGTACGAACTCGGCCGGGATACCAAACTGGCCCGGGTAGTAGCCGTCGGTGTTGGTGCCGTAGTTGAAGTTGATGTGAGCGAAGCCCTGCAGCGTGCCGAGTTCGGTCTCCTGACGGGCGTCAACGCGGAATGCGAAACGACCGGACTTTGCGTAGGTGTCGTTGCGGCTATCGATGAAGTCGATGCCATCCTTCTGGTCCGACACGTCCATGAAGCCACGGTTGCCGACGCCAATGTCGTAACGGAAGTAGCCCGAGATCTTCAGGCAGGTTTCGGTGCCCGGGATGTAGAAGAAGCCGGCGCCGTAGGTGTCGCAGATGCGAACGTATTCCATGGGCTCCGGTTCGGCGATCACGACCGCATCGGCAGCGCGCGCACCGGAG
>NZ_JAEULZ010000013.1 GCF_016793485.1 Mesorhizobium sp.
ACCTGGGGTGCCGACGGCAATCCCCAGCCCGCGCGCGCATGGGACGTTGCGAAGGAAGTCGGGCTGGACGTCGCCAAGGGCAAGCTGGACGGGGCCGCACCAGAGGTCGATGCGGTCATCGCTCAGGATATGGCCGACGTACAAGCCGTGGGGGTGACCGGTACGCCGACCTTCCTTGTCAACGGAAAGCCGCTCGCCTCGTTCGGCAAGCAGCAATTGATTGACGCTGTCGCTCAAGAGGTCGAGGCTCTCAAGCCGAAGTCCTGATCCGAACAGAGATTTCAATGAGTGAAGAGCTGCGCCTCGTTGCGCAGATCACAGGCGAAGGCATCCGGCACGAGCGCTGCGCAAGAACCTTGGCGAAGACACTTGGTCCGTCGGACGAAGTGATTGAGGCTTAGGCGACCACCGCCGGCGGCGTACATATCGAGTTCGACCGGGAGGCAACTTCCGGAGGCACTTGGCCGAGACGCTGCGCGGCCTCGGCGCGATCCGGTCGCAGGGCGCGGAAGGGGGCACGTCGAATGAGGGTACGCATGCAAGCATGCGCCCGGCGACGACAGGTGCGCCGCTATTGGAAACGCCCTATGATGCGGCGGCCGAGCGAGGCAAGAAGCGGAAGCATCATCAAGGCCACGATGCCGAGGGCCCAAATCACGACGATCGCCGGCTTGATGATGATCTGCACAAGCGCCAGTATCTGACCGGCTAGGCCGCCCCCATCCAGCGCCTTCACGACTTCGCCGGCGGGCTTGCCGCCGAATGCTTCGGCAACGCCCTGTCCGTTCTCGATGACCCCCAGGACGATCGAGCCCAACCACGCGACAACCGGATCGGCCGCGTTGTAGCCGATCCACGCCATCAGCGACCACACGGCTACTGCAACGGCGATCACGATCCGCAGAAGTGGTGCGGGCCTGCTGCCGCGCCCGCGCGAGTTGTCTTGATCGGTGGAGCGTTGGCTCCGCTCGGCAGGAAAGCCATTCCTTGACATGGGATACTCCGCGCGCCTCTAGTCGAACAGCCGGCTTAGGAACGAGCCACGCCCATGGCCGCGTTGATTGCCGCGCCCCTCCCCATAGCCGTGACCGTCACGACCGGACCTGGCGGAATGCTGGTCGTATCCTTGACTGTGATCTGACCGATCCTGACCGGCGTCCCGAAAACCGGGCGCAACGCTCCGCTCTATGATCTTGTCGAGTTCGCCCCTATCGAGCCAGACGCCGCGGCATTGCGGGCAATAGTCGATCTCAATGCCCTGCCGGTCGCTCATGACAAGATCGACTTGACAGGCAGGGCACAGCAGTCTGGAGTTCGAGTGGTTGCCCACCCTGGGTATCGTATTGCTCATGACTTCGGTCCTTTCACCAGTCCTCTTGGGCGACAAGTAATCTCTCGAGCAACTATAGGTTCAAGACCGACAGACCGAGTTCTCGCGAACGTGAGAATCGTCGGTGAGAGACCTCAGTCGCGCACGGCGCTGTGGCATCGGACGGGCTGGGCTGCAGCGCATTGATGATGCGGCAGTCGTCTCCCGCTACTGGAAGCCCACAAGAAAGCTATTGCCCGTCCTGCTCCTTCAGGAATGCAATGAGGCCATCCATGTCGGCATCGGACATCCCCCCGAACGCCATGCGTGTCCCGGGGACGATCGATTGCGGTGCTTTCAGGAAAGCGCGCAGAGTCGGCTCGTCCCAGACGATGGCGGCTGCGCGCATCGCTCTGGAGTAGGGATAGTCGGTCAAGGCAGATTTACGCCCAAGAACTCCGGTAAGCACCGGGCCAGAGGTGTTGCGCGCGCCCGGGCCTGCCTGATGGCAATGGGCACAACTGCGGAAGCGCGGATCGAAAGTCGGCGCGGGAGGCGTTGCGGGTTGCGCCGCCAACTCGGCAGGCACGATAGCTACAGACCGCGGACCCGTCTCGGCGTTCCGGCTGAAGTCCTGCGTCAGAACCGCGAAGAGCAGGCCCGAGACCACGCCGAGCGCCGCGACGGCAATCACCAGATGCTTGGAATTCACGATACAGGCTTCCGAGTGGCGATTTTGCGAAGCGGTTGCATCAACTGATGAGTTCGCGGAGCTTGCGCATGCGTTCCTCACGCGGCTCTTCCATGCGCATCAAATCGACATACCGGCCATCGGCGTCCATCAGGTAGACTCCGGCCGTATGCTCCATCGTGTAATTCCCGCCTTCCATAGGAACCTTGATCGCCGCTGCGGCGAATGCCTTGAGAACGGCGTCCGTCTGCGCCCGGGTGCCGCGCAGGGCAACGATCCGGGGATCGAACGCGGTCATGTATTGCGCAAGCAGTTCCTGGGAGTCCCGCTCTGGGTCGACGGAGATCAGCAGCACTTTGAACGTGTCGGCGTCCGCTCCCAGTTCGGCCATCATCTCCGACAGTTCGAAGAGCGTGGTGGGACAGATATCCGGACAGTTGGTGAAACCGAAGAATGCAAGATAGGGTCTGCCGCGCAGCGACTGGTCGCTCACGACTTCGCCGCGCTGGGAAACAAGCGAGAAGGGGCCGCCAACCGCAGGCGTCCCGGATACGGTCGAAGCTGGCGTGCTCGGATATTCAGATTTCAGCAGGACAAAAGCCGCGAGTCCCATCGACACGATCGCAACGGCGATCCAGGCGACCAATCGAAAAGCTTTCAGCCCGTTCATGGCGCTGCGCTTCCATGCATGCCGTGACCGAGCGCTTCCTCGGCTTCGCGGCCGCCCATGCCCTGCACCAGAAACTCGATGTCCACGGCGCCTGCCTTTTCGAACGTCAACGTCGCCTTGAACGTTTCCCCTTTGCGCAGGCTCCGCGCGGGCTTGACGAACATGATGTGATTGCCGTCGCCGATCTTCACCGTCTGACCGGCCGGAATCTCGAGCGGGCCAGCCATCGGCCGCATTCGCATCATCCCGTCCTGCATGGTGGACTCGTGGAGTTCGGTGCTGGCCGCAAGATCCGAGCTCGCCGACACCAGACGGTCAGCCTCGTTGCCGACATTCCTGATTTCCAGATAGCCGCCGGCGACAGGTGCGCCTGGCGGGGTTGCGCGCGACCATGGATGTTCGATCTCGATCGAACCGGCCTTGTGGTCATGGGCCGTCGACGGAACCGTCCACGTCAGAATGCCCGCGATCAGAAGCCCTGCGCATTTCAGGGATTTCGCACCCACCGTTCAACCGCGATTGCTGGTCACGTTCATCCAGCGGGCTACAGTCTATAGCTGCTTGAGGGTCAACGGACTCCAGCGGACAAATGGTCGCGCTGACGAGACGGCGGCGGCGTGCGGGTTTTACACCGTCTTGACCGGCATTCGCACCTAGCCTGGTCGGAAAGTCCCTTCATCACCCTGCCATCCGTCGCAACTGGGCCGCGAAGCAGAGCCAGAAGGCGACAGGCTTTCGACGCCCTTTGCGGCAGCGATGCGCCAATCTGTCATCTCGCGACGAATGCTTGTTCGCTGGATACTTGGCGCCTATTTAAAGCGTACGCGGCGCGGAGATTCCCATGCTGACATTGATCCGGTTTTTCGTGTTCGCAGTTGGCCTTTCCGCCATGTCGGCTCCCGCGCTGGCCCACGCAAACATTGTTTCGGCCACTCCGGCAGACAAGTCCCGCGGCCCGTCGCCCGCGACGGTGGAAATGAACTTCAACGAGGCAGTCAATCTCGCCTTCAGCCGCATGAAGATCCTGGGGCCGGACGGCAAACAGGTTGCGACCGGTGAAACTGTATTGGTGCCGGGCGGAAAAGGCATGATTGCGCCCGTCGAGACCAAATTGCCGGAAGGCGTCTATACCGTCGACTGGTCGGTTCTGTCCTCGGACGGTCACAAGCTGACTGGTAAGTATAGCTTCACCGTCGTGCCGTGACGCGATGACCGATGCGGCGGCCGTCATCGTCGCGGCACGCTTCGCGTTCGATGTTGCCGCGCTGCTCCTTTGGGGGGCTGGGGTCTATATATGGCTTTTGGTCCCGGCCGAGATCGGCTTAGGACTCTGGCGGCGGCTATCCGCGTTGCGTCTGGCCGCTTTTGCAGCCCTGCTGCTGGCCGTTGCCGTCACGCTGCCGTCGCGCACCGCCCTGCTGGGCGAGGGATGGAGCAGCGTCGCCGATTTCGCGCTCGTCCGGTCATTGCTCTGGAGCACCAACATCGGCGCAGCGTGGCTGGTGCAGGCGGCGCTGGCATGTGCGTTTGCCCTGTTCGTGCTGGCGCGCCGCGATAGCCCGGCAGTGACCGCTCTGATGGCGGCGGCCTTTCTCGCCAGCACGGCGTTGACGGGTCATGCTGCCGCCTACGAGGGCTGGCTTCGCACATTGCATCAGGCCAATGCGGTGATGCACCTGTTGAGCGCCGGAGCCTGGGTCGGGTCGCTCGTGCCCCTGCTGCTTGTACTGCCGATGCTGGGGAGCCGCGCGACCGCAGCGGGCGCCGCCGTGGCACTGACACGCTTTTCCACGATGGGACACGTTGCCGTGGCGCTTGTCCTCGTCTCGGGCAGCATAAATACGGTTCTGATCGTCGGCGGCTTACCAACCGATATGGGGTCAGCCTACCAGGTGCTGCTGATCGCGAAGATTGCGATCGTTGGGGCAATGGTGGCGCTGGCCGTCGTCAACCGCTATTTGCTCGTTCCGCGGCTGCGGCTATGGATCGGTGCGCCGAAAGCGCTGGTTGCCGGCACCCTGGCCGAACTTGTGCTTGCAGCCGGCGCCGTTGCACTCGTCTCTTGGTTCGGCATGCTGCCGCCGACGCCATAGCCGTCGGTACTTTTCGCCCTAATCTGGATTCGGGTATCAGAGCTGGAAAAAGAGTAGGGAAGGGCGGCAGTAGCCGATAGATGGCTTACGGAGGTCGGTTTGACATTTATGAATCATATCAGTGTCTTACGGCTGTTCCGAGTTCTAAGACGGTATTACCTGGGCCAGAAATTTTCCTATTCAAAGAATTCAGATGGCTAATATGGTCCCGAACAATCGAGTGGGAAATGAGGATGATCGTCGGAATCGGCTGGATTGCAAACCCACCCGGACATCAGTGAGTTTTGCATAAATGGGTCCTGTTTATATTGCCCTGGACGGTGGCGTCGCCGTCATCACCATCGACAATCCTCCGGTGAACGTGACGTCGCTTTCGGTCCGTCAGGGACTGGTTGCCGCGCTGGATGAAGCTGAGAAAAGCGGCGCGCAGCGCGTCGTGCTGACAGGCGCGGGCAAGACGTTCGTTGCCGGAGCCGACGCGAAGGAATTTTCGGCGCCTCCACAGCCGCCGCATCTGCCGGATATCGTCCAGCGGATCGAGACATTTCCGATTCCGGTCGTCGCCGCGATCAACGGCGCGGCGCTTGGCGGTGGACTGGAACTGGCTCTGGCCGCCCATGCGCGGATTGCAGCGCCGGCTGCGACGCTTGGCCTGCCGGAAGTGACGCTCGGCGTGGTGCCCGGCGCCGGTGGAACGCAGCGGCTGCCACGCCTGATCGGCGTCAGGAATGCGGTGTCGCTGATCGCCGAAGGACGCGTCATCGATGCCGGAGAAGCGGCGCGGCTGGGCATCGTCGACGCCATTGCGCCCGACCCGCTCGAAGCGGCGCGGAGCTTTGCGATCCCGGCGCGTGCGCCGACTGGCGCGATGCCCAATCCTCAGCCGGATGCACAAGCGCTGGACGATGCCCGCAAGCAGACAGCGCGTCGCAGCGCGGGCCAGGTTGCGCCCGTCAAGGCGATCGGACTGATCGAGGCGGCGAGCCGGCTGCCGCTCTCAGACGGGCTGGCGGTGGAGCGCGAGACCTTTCTTGAGTTGAAGGTGTCCGATCAGGCTGCAGCCCTTCGTCACATCTTCTTCGCCGAGCGCGCCGCCATGGGGCGGGGACGCAAGGGTGGCGCGGAGATCGGCTCGGCCTTGGTCGTCGGCGGCGGCAACATGGGGGCCGGGATTGCCTATGCCCTGGCTGGCGTTGGTGTGGCGGTGACGCTGGTCGAGGCCGACGAGGCCGCGGTCGAGCGCGCCCGTGCGAATGTCGCAAAGCTCTATGCCGAGGCAGTGTCGCGCCGAAAATCCACGGCGGAGCAGGCCGAGGCCGCGCAGACCGCGCTGTTCTCCTTCCGTGTTGGCTATGACGATCTGCCGGCAGTCGATCTCGCGATCGAGGCGGTCTTCGAGGATTTGGAGGTCAAGCGTAAGGTCTTTGCTGCCCTCGATGCAGCGCTTCCCGAAACCGCTATCCTTGCAACCAACACGTCATACCTCGACGTCAACCGCATTGCGGATGAGATAGGCAATCCCTCACGGTTTATTGGCCTTCATTTCTTCAGCCCTGCGCATGTCATGAAGTTGCTGGAGGTGGTGAAGGGAGAGAAGACATCCGACGAAACGCTCGCCACGGCGCTTCGGCTCGCTGGCAGGTTGAAGAAGATCGCGGTTCTGGCCGGCGTCTGTGATGGTTTCATCGGCAACCGCATCCTGACGCGCTACCGCCAGACTTGCGACGTGATGCTGCTCGAAGGCGCGCTGCCCTGGCAGATCGACGCCGCCATGCGGGGTTTCGGCATGGCGATGGGCCCCTATGAGGTGCAGGACCTTTCCGGCCTCGACATCGCCTATGCAAACCGCAAGCGTCTCGGCTGGAAGACGAAGCCTGATTTTCGCTACGTGGCGATCGCCGACCGTATCGTCGAGGAAACCGGACGCCTGGGGCGCAAAACGGGTGCGGGCTGGTACGATCATGAGGGCGGGAAGCAGTCTCCATCGCCGGTGATCGAACGGATCGTCATCGATGAATCCGCAAGCGCCGGCATTCAGCGGCGGGCTTTCTCGGACGATGAGATCGTCCTTCGCGCCACCGCCGCGATGATGGAGGAGGGCCTGCGCATTCTCGACGAAGGGATCGCCGCGAAGGCTTCCGACATTGATCTGGTGATGGTGCACGGTTACGGCTTTCCGCGCTGGCGCGGCGGCCCGATGCATCTCGCCGAGCGGAGCGGTCTCGCGGAGGTCGCAAGGCGCATCGAGGCGCTGGCCGCACAAGACCCCCTTTCGTGGTCCGTTCCCGACCTGCTACGTCGCCTCGTAGAGAATGGCTCCCGTCTTGACGATTTCAGAGGTACGCATGCCTGAGGCATTTATCTGCGACTACGTCCGCACGCCCATCGGCCGCTATGGTGGCGCGCTGGCGGCGGTGCGTACCGACGATCTGGCGGCAATTCCGCTGAACGCGCTCGTGCAGCGCAATCCCGGCCTTGATCCAGCATCGATCGAGGAAGTCTGGATGGGCTGTGCGAACCAGGCCGGCGAGGACAACCGCAACGTAGCGCGCATGGCGCTGCTGCTCGGCGGACTGCCCGACACCGTGCCCGGCGTCACCGTCAACCGCCTGTGCGGGTCGGGTTTAGAAGCGGTGGCGGCTGCGGCGAGGGCGATCCGCGCCGGCGACATGGATCTGGCGATTGCTGCCGGCGTGGAGAGCATGACGCGCGCGCCGCTGGTGATGCCGAAGGCTGCGTCAGCCTGGTCGCGTGCTGCGGAAATCCATGACACGACCATCGGCTGGCGTTTCATCAATCCGAAGATGCAGGCGCAGTACGGCACGGACTCGATGCCGGAAACCGCACAGAACCTTGCCGACCAATATTCGATCAGCCGGGAGGACCAGGACGCGTTCGCGCTGCGGTCGCAGGAGCGGGCGAGCGCGGCCCAGGAAAACGGCCGGTTGGCGCTGGAAATCGTACCCGTAGATGTGCCCGCCGCGCGCGGTGCGACGGTGCAAGTGGCCGTCGACGAGCATCCCCGCAAGACGACCATTGCGGATCTGGCGAAGCTGCGCCCGATCACCCGGCCAGACGGATCGATCACCGCCGGTAACGCCAGCGGCGTGAATGACGGCGCGGCAGCGTTGATCGTCGCGTCTGAGGCTGCGGCGAAGCGTGCCGGACTGACGCCGTTGGCGCGGATCGTCGGCGCGGCATCAGCGGGCGTCGCCCCGCGTATCATGGGATATGGGCCGGCGCCGGCGGTCAGGTCGCTGATTGGCAAGACGGGCGTAAAACTCGACGCGGTCGATGTCATCGAGTTGAACGAAGCGTTTGCCGCGCAGGCGCTGGCGGTGTTGCGCGATCTCGGCGTGGCGGACGATGATCCGCGCGTCAATCCAAACGGCGGTGCAATTGCACTTGGCCACCCGCTTGGCATGAGCGGCGCCAGGATCGCCGGCTCGGCGGCTTTGGAACTTGCGCGCGGCTCCGGCCGCCATGCCCTTGCGACGATGTGCGTTGGCGTGGGACAGGGCGCGGCGCTTTTGATGGAACGGATTTGAAGGGAAGACGACATGGCCGAAAAGAACGTTTTCAAATGGGATGATCCGTTCCTGCTGGAGAACCAGCTTTCCGAAGAGGAGCGCATGGTGCGCGACAGTGCTGCGGCCTATTCGCAGGAGAGGCTGGCGAGCCGTGTGCGCGATGCCTACCGCAAGGAGGAGACCGACCCCGCGATCTTCGCCGAAATGGGCGAACTCGGCCTGCTCGGTATCACCATCCCGGAGGAGTATGGCGGGCTCGGCGCCGGCTACGTGACCTATGGGCTTGTCGCACGCGAGGTGGAGCGCGTCGATTCCGGCTACCGCTCGATGATGTCCGTCCAGTCCTCGCTCGTCATGTATCCAATCCATGCCTATGGCTCGGAAGAGCAGCGCCGCAAATACCTGCCGAAGCTCGCATCCGGCGAATGGATCGGCTGCTTCGGCCTGACCGAGCCCGACGCGGGCTCCGACCCCGGCGGTATGAAGACGCGCGCCCGCAAGACCGACGGCGGCTATGTACTGAGCGGGTCCAAGATGTGGATTTCGAACGCGCCGATCGCCGATGTCTTCGTCATCTGGGCAAAGTCGGATGCCCACGGCGGCAAGATTCGCGGCTTCGTGCTGGACAAGGGCACGAAGGGGCTGTCCGCGCCCAAGATCGAGGGCAAGCTTTCGCTGAGAGCCTCGGTGACCGGCGAGATCGTCCTCGAAAACGTCGAGGTCGGCGAAGATGCTCTTTTGCCGAATGCGGAAGGCCTGTCGGGGCCGTTCGGTTGCCTCAACCGTGCGCGCTACGGCATTGCCTGGGGCGCGATGGGCGCGGCCGAGGCCTGCTGGCACGCCGCGCGGCAATATGGTCTGGATCGTAAGCAGTTCGGCCGTCCGCTCGCCAACACGCAGCTTTTCCAGAACAAGCTGTCCTTCATGCTGACCGAGATCAGCCTCGGCCTGCAGGCGGCGCTCAGGGTCGGTCGCTTGTTCGAGGAGGGGCAGATGGCGCCGGAGATGATCTCCGTCATCAAGCGCAACAATTGTGGCAAGGCATTGGATGTCGCGCGGATGGCGCGCGACATGCACGGTGGCAACGGCATTTCTGATGAGTTCCCGGTGATGCGCCACCTCGTCAACCTCGAGACGGTCAACACCTATGAGGGGACGTATGACGTCCACAGCCTCATCCTCGGCCGCGCTCAGACCGGCCTGCAGGCGTTCTTCTGAAGCTTGACCATCATCCGGCTGGTGAGGGCCAGCCGGATCAGGCCGCTCCCGAGATTCTCAGCCTCTGCTCACCATATTGTGAAGTTCCCGGACGACCAGATCGCGCTCGTCCTTGGTCAGGACGTCCAGGTCGAGCATCGGAAGGCACCGCAATCCCTCGATTGCCAGGAAGACCACCAGCGCCGCTGCCTCGTTGGATGCGTTTGCACGGATCATGTCGACCAGCCTACGGCTGAAAGACCGCGCGGGTTGCATCAGGTCCGGATTCTCGACCATCGCGGCCAGAAAGCCGGAAGCCGGCGGCGGCATCTTGCCTTTGTGTTTCTTTTCAAACAGTTCGACACAGGCAGAGATCACGCTGTCTGTCTTGCCGGCATTGTTTTCGATGTTTTTCTGGAACGCCGTTTCGAACTCCAGGATGTGATGGGCGACGATGGCTTCAAGAAGCTTTTGTTTGGACGGGAAATTATAGAGCAGCCCCCCCTTGGAGACGCCTGCGCGTTGCGCGACGGCGTCTAGCGAGACGTGGCCGGGGCCGACTTCCTTGGAAAGTTCGACGGCGGCAGCCACGATCTTGTCGCGCGAACTCGGTCTGCCAGGTGGTGCCATTGCTATCCTCCGGGAACACGATAGCGCGGATTGACAATACCGTCCAGACGGTACAGTAATTAAGATCGCGTCGGGGCTACAATGGCCCCGTCCATGTGTCGACGTATAGCTCAACCCTCGCACCAATCATTCTTCGGCTGGAATCATGATCCTCCGCTTCATCATCGCCTTCGTACTCGTCGCTCTGGTCTGCGGCGGCATCGTCGGGTTCAACATGTTTCGCGACCAGGCGATCGGCGAGTTTTTCGCCAACATGCCCGTCGCGCCGATTACAGTGTCGGCGGTAGAGGTCCAGCCGATCGAGTGGACGCCCGGCATAGGCGCCATCGGCACGGTCGCCGCAGCCCAAGGCGTCGATCTGACGGTCGAGGCGGCGGGTATCGTTAAGGCGATCAACTTCAAGTCGAATGAGAATGTCGAGCGGGGAGATATCCTTGTGCAACTGGACGATGGCGTGCAGCGCGCCGATCTCGATGCGGCAAAGACGCAGGCGGCGCTTGACCAGCAGCGGCTCGACCGGGCGCTGGCGCTGCAAAAGCGGGGCGTCGGATCCGATGTCGCTGTCGACGAGGCGCGAGCGGCTTCCCAGGCTTCCGCGTCTCAGCTCGATCGCCTCCAGGCTGTGCTTGACCAGCGTCAGTTGAAAGCTCCGTTCAGCGGCACCATCGGTATTCCCCGCGTCGAGGTCGGGCAATATCTGCCGGCTTCGCAGACGGTGGCCACCTTGCAGGACCTCGACACGATGCGCGTCGACTTTTCCGTCCCGGAGCAGCAGCTTTCGCTGTTGAAGATTGGCCAGCCGGTGCGCTTCGGAGCGACTGAGGAAGAGATGAATTTTTCCGGCGCCGTGACCGGCATCGATCCCAAGGTCAATCCGGCGACGAGGCTTGTCGCCGTGCGAGCCGAAATCGCCAATCCGCAAGGCTTGCTCAGCCCCGGACAGTATGTCCGCGTGCGTGTCGAGCTGCCGGTCGAGCCCAACGTGATCGCGCTGCCGCAAACGGCTTTGGTTAGCAGCCTCTACGGCGACTACATCTATGTCGTCAGCGAGGCGGAGGCGAAGGAAGGTGCGCCTGCCCCGAGCGAGGAGACCGCGCCGACCCTGGTCGCGAGGCAGGTCTTCGTGAAACCCGGCCGCAGGAGCCAGGGCCGCATCGAAATCGCACAAGGCGTAAACGCAGGCGACCAGGTTGTCACGGCCGGCCAGAACCGTCTCTCGAACGGATCGGTGGTCGTCATCGACAACACCATCGATCCGTCACGCCCGACAGAAGCTGCGATGCTGCCATGAGCCCGTCTGATCTCTTCATCCGTCGACCGGTCCTGTCGACGGTTCTTGCCTTTATGATTTTGCTCTTGGGGTTCCAGGGGTTGTTCAACCTGACCGTCCGGCAATATCCGGAAGTCGAGGAGACCGTCGTGACCATCACGACGGCCTATCCGGGCGCCAGCGCCGATCTCATCCAGGGCTTCGTTACGTCGCCGATCGCTGCTGCCGTCGCGACAACCGAAAACATCGACTACGTGACATCGCAGAGCCGGCCGTCCGCCAGCGTCGTTACCGTCCAGATGGAACTCGGTTCCGATCCCGACGCCGCGCTGACCGAAGTAATGTCCAAGGTTCAGCAGGTGCGCAGTCAGCTGCCGACCGACGCCGAGGACCCGACGATCGTCAAGGGCACGGGACAGCAATTCGCCATCATGTATCTGGCGATGCAGAACCCGAACATGACGGCCGAGCAGCTGACCGAATATATCGAGCGCGTCATCAGGCCTCGCCTTTCGACGGTCGAGGGTGTTGCCGAGGTTCAGGTGCTCGGCGCACAGAAATATTCCATGCGCATCTGGATCGATCCGATCCGACTGGCTGCTCGCGGCATGACCGCTGCAGAGGTGCTTGCGTCGCTGCGGGCCGCGAATTTCCTGTCTGCTCCGGGCAAGACCAAGAACGAATACGTCACCTATTCCGTCACCATGCAGTCGACGTTGCAGACGCCCGAGAGCTTCGGTGAACTGCCGCTGAAGTCGCAGGACGGGAAGGTGGTTCGGCTACGCGAGATCGCTGACGTCGAACTGGCCGCCGAAAGCACAGACACCGTGGTCAAGTTCAATGGCGAGCCCGGCACGTTCATCGGCATCTTCCCGACGCCATCTGCCAACCCGCTCGACACTGCGGCAGCCGTGATTGCGGAGTTGCCTGCGGTGCAGGCCTCGCTTCCCGAGGGGATGACCATCACGCTCGTCTACGATTCGACCGAGACGATCAGCGCCTCCATCGAGGAAGTGTTCAAGACGATCGCCGAGGCGGTTGCCATTGTCGTGGTCATCATCCTTCTGTTCCTCGGGTCGTTCCGCTCCGTCCTGATGCCGATCGTGACGATTCCGCTCTCGCTGATCGGCGTTTGCTTCATCCTGTTTGCAGTTGGCTATTCCATCAACCTCCTCACGCTGCTTGCCATGGTGCTTGCGATCGGGCTCGTGGTCGACGACGCCATTGTCGTGGTGGAGAACATCCAGCGCCATATCGAGGAAGGCATGTCGCCGATGCAGGCGGCTTTCAAGGGCATGGGGGAAATCTTCGGGCCGGTGGTGACGATGACGATCACGCTGGCCGCCGTCTTTGCGCCCCTTGCCTTCACCGGAGGCCTGACGGGTTCGTTGTTCCGCGAGTTTGCGCTCACGCTTGCCGGCGCAGTGATCATCTCCGGCCTTGTGGCGGTGACGATCACGCCGATGATGTCGGCGCGCATACTCAAGGGCGGTGAGCACGGCCGGTTCCAGCGCATCGTCGATCGTACATTCGAGCGCGTGGCGAACCGCTATGAGCGCCTCGTGAAGGGATCGCTCAAGTATCGGCCGGTCACGCTCATGATCGTGATCGCGCTCGTATCGGTCACCGGCTACATGTTCATGAAGACTTCAAGCGAGTTGGCGCCCGAAGAGGATTCCGGCGCGCTATTCTCACTGGTCACCGGGCCTCGCTACGCGACCACGAAATACACCGGCATGTATTCCGATCAGATGATGGATCTGACCAAGGACATCGAGGAGTTGAAGGCGTACTTCACCGTAACGGGTTTCGGCGGTCAGACCAACAGCGGTATCGCGCTCTGGTCCTTCAAGGACTGGGCGGATCGGGAGCGGTCGCAGAAGGAACTGCAGCAGGACATCCAGGGTAGGATCTCCAAGGTGGCGGGTGTCCAGGCGCTCGTGTTCGCGCCTCCATCCCTGCCGGGCGCCGGTGGCGGCCTGCCGATCTCCATGGTGATCCAGTCGACCAGCGATCCGAGCCAGGTCTTCGAGGTGGCCGAGGAGATCAAGCAGAAAGCGCAGGCGTCGGGACGCTTCATCATCGTCCAGAACTCTCTTGCTTTTGATGCGCCCCAGGTCACGGTTACCATCGATCGCGACCGGGCGGCTGCGCTCAATTTGCCGATCAGCGACATTGGCGCGACGCTCAATCTCCTCGTCGGCGGTGCGGCGGTCGCCCAGTTCGACCGCGATTCCAACAGCTACGACGTCATCATGCAGGTGCCGGAGCGTATCAGGAGCAATCCGGAGAGCCTGGGCAACTACTATGTGCGCTCGGTGACGGGAGACATGGTGCCGCTGTCTGCAGTGGTGGCGCTCTCCACCAACGCTTCCCCCGCGGCGATCGAGCAGTTCAATCAGTTGAACTCCGCGACCATAACCGCTCTTCCTCTGCCGGGCGTGACGACCGGCGATGGCCTGGCTGTGATCGAGGACATAGCGAGGCCTCTGCTGCCGGCAGGGTTCTTCATCGATTATTCCGGTCAATCACGGCTGGAGCAGGAGCAGGGCAACACCATACTGATCGCCTTCCTCGCCGCGGTCGTCGTCATCTATTTGGTGCTGGCCGCGCAGTTCGAGAGTTTCCGCGATCCGTTCATCATCATGATGTCGGTGCCGCTTTCGATCTTCGGTGCAATCCTGCCTCTGAACATCGGTCTCGGAACGCTGAACATCTATACCCAGGTGGGTCTGATCACCCTCATCGGCCTGATCACAAAGCACGGCATCCTGATGGTGGAGTTCGCGAACCAGTTGCGCGAGGAACAGGGGCTGTCGCGACTCGACGCCATCATCGCCTCGGCCAAGGTGCGCCTGCGCCCGATCCTGATGACCACGGCAGCCATGGCGCTCGGCGTGGTGCCGCTGATCATCGCCCAGGGCGCCGGCTCCGCTGCCCGCTATTCGATGGGCCTGGTGATTTTCTCCGGCATCCTGATCGGTACGGTCTTCACGCTGTTCGTGGTGCCCATGTTCTACACGCTGATCTCGCGCAAGGAGCTGGCTCCACATGCCGAGTTGCCGCAGGCCGACCCGGCGCCGGCACACTAACAAAAGGCGGCCAAGTGGCCGCCTTTTTCACATGCCCCAACGTAGCGCTGCCGTGTGGACCGGCGCATCCCAAAGACGAACAGTCTCGTCGTCGAGCATGGTGAGCGTGATCGAGCACCCTGCCATGTCGAGCGAGGTGACGTAGGAGCCAACCAGCGAACGGACGATCGACACGCCCTGTCTCTCCAGAAGTCTGCGGGCGCTGTTGTACATCAGGTAGAGTTCCATCGACGGTGTCCCGCCAAACCCGTTGACGAAGAGCAATGCATTGCCTCTGGCCGCGTTGCCGAGATCGCCGACGATCGCCGCACAGATTTCCTCAGCGATGGCATCTGCGCTCTTGAGTGTGTCGCGCCTGCGCCCCGGTTCGCCATGAATGCCGACGCCGAATTCCATTTCATTGTCGCCGAGGTCAAAGGTCGGCTTTCCGGCCGCCGGAACGGTGCAGGAGGTCAGCGCCACGCCCATCGAACGGGTCGCACGATTGACGCGATCGCCGAGTGCCTTGAGCTCTTCGAGCTTTCGGCCTTCCTCGGCAGCGGCCCCGACGATCTTTTCGACGACGAGTGTCCCAGCCACACCGCGCCGGCCTGTCGTGAAAAGCGAGTCTTCCACCGCCACGTCGTCATTCGTGACGATCTGCAGCACGCCATCTGACATTTCCGCAGCCATGTCGAAATTCATGACATCGCCTTCGTAGTTCTTGACGATGAAGAGGCATCCGGCGCCTGTATTCACCTCAGCCGCCGCCTCCAGCATCTGGTCCGGCGTCGGCGAGGTGAAGACCTGGCCGGGACAGGCGGCATCGAGCATTCCATGACCCACCAGTCCGCCATGCAGCGGCTCATGACCTGATCCGCCGCCGGAAATTAGCGCCACCTTGCCTGGCTTCAGCACCTTGCGGCGGATGAATTTGTGGCCGCCACCGAGCGTCACGATGTTGGAATGGGCTGCCGAGAAGCCGTCCAGGCTTTCGACCAGGACATCATCGACGGCGTTGATGAACTTCTTCATGCTTCTCCTCCCGCTTGCCGCATCCGGCCCCTCAGCCGGTCGGCATCCTATCCGCCCTTGCCGGTTATGCTCGTTATCCTTTGGATGAAGTCGTTGATGGCGCGATCGAGCGCCGCGTTCTGCTTGGGGTCGCCGAGGTCCGGAACAAGAAGCGATACATGACGTGTACGGCGGATTTCCCCGTCGGCCGGCGCCTTCCCCGGATGCGCGATCCTGTAAGCGGCGAGGAACGCGTCACGTTCCTGCGGACTGAAATGGCAGACGGAAAAAATCGCCGGTAGGTGTTTGGCCGGTATGGGCGTCGAGTAAGTCGGGCTGGTGATCTGCGTGACAAAGCTGCGATGCTTGCCGAGTGCATCCGCCAATCGCTGCCGCGTTCCGGATGGACGCTGTTCGATCACCGTGGACAGGATGTCCTTGTAGCCCCGGATCGCGCTCTCGACATCAGGCGGGGCAGGGGCCTGCTTGGGTTGCCTGGCCATCTATTCCTCAGCTTCCGCGATGGCTGCCTTCGCCAATGCGAGTTGCGCAGGCACGACGGAGAGGTCGCGGAGACCCGCCTTCAAAAGATATGGGATGGAAGCCGGATCGCCGCCTGCGTCGCCGCACAGGCTGACGGGGATTGAGTGCTCGTGCCCGAAAGTCGCGACCGCCTCGATCAGCCGCAACACCGCCGGGTTTGTTACCGAATTGAGGGCGGCGACAGCTGTGTTGTCGCGCGCCGCCGCCATCACGTACTGCGTCAGGTCGTTCGATCCGATCGAAAAGAATGCTGCATTTGCAAACAGTTCGGGCGCGATCGCGACCGACGGAACCTCGACCATGATGCCAAGCGGCGGCATGGCATGCGCGACGCCGGAAGCAGCTAGCGAGCGCGCCTCTTCAGCGAACAGCTTTGCGGCGCGCCCATATTCTTCCGGTACCGCGATCATCGGGAACATCACCTTCAGATTGCCGTGTATGGCAGCCCTGAGCAATGCACGAATCTGGACTCGGAAGATGTCCGGTCGAGCGAGCGAAAGCCGGATGCCGCGCAGGCCGAGGAACGGGTTGCCTTCCTCGACCGTAAATCCCGGAACGGGCTTGTCGCCGCCGGCATCGACGGTGCGGATCGTTACCGGCTTGCCGCCTGCCCATTCCAGCACCTTTCGATAGGCTCGGTATTGCGTGTCCTCGTCGGGCAGGCCGCCAGCCTTGCCGAACAGGAACTCGGTACGCATCAGCCCGACACCGTCGCACGTCGAGATGTCGATGCTTTCGACATCGGCGGGATCGGCGATGTTCACCTGCACGCGCACCGGCGTGCCACTCGCTGTGACGGCGGGCCTGCGAAGATAATCCTGCGCCCTTTGTTGACGACCGGCGAAGGCTTTCGCCGAAGCCTCGAATAGTTCAGCAGCCTCACTACCGGCGCAGAGCAGCAACGTCCCGTGTTCTGCGTCCAGCAGCGCAATGCCGTCATGATCCGGAAGCGGACCAAGTCCGACAACCATCGGCACGCCGCGCGAGCGCGCCAGCATGGCCACATGGCTTGCCGAACTGCCGGCGCTGAGCGCGATGCCGCCGCCTTGCGTCCAGTCGGTGGCGAGAAATCGCGTCGGCGCGATGTCGTTGCCGATCAGGATCGCGCCGGGCGGGGCAGACACGCTTTCGCTCGAAGTCAGCGCATCGAGCACCTGCTGGCGAATGTCCCTGAGGTCTGCGGCCCGGGCGCGAAAATAGTCGTCGTCCGATGATTCATACCCTGCGATTTCCGCAGCCAGCGCATCGTTCCAGGCCTCGTCTGCGGCGAAGCCCTTTTCTATCGATGCGAGTGCCGGATCGGTGAGCGAGTCATCGGCAAGCATGGCAAGCTGGAATTCCAGCATCTCTGCGGCCTCGCCAGCGGTAGATGCGATCAGTTCGGCAAGTCGTGCGGATGCCTTGTTGATAGCGGCCTTGAGCGTCCCCGTTTCGAGGGCAGGTGAAGCGCTTGGCACATACTTCGCTGCCCCCGCTTCAAATCGGAAAAGCGGACCACGCGCATACCCCGCTGACGCCGAAATGCCGGTGAATCGCTGCTCGGGGCCTGTCGCCGAAATCTTGTCAGGCCGTCCGTGCATGCACGTCGCCCTCGGCGGCCTCGTCGAAATCGCGCGTTACCAATGCCACCAAAGCATCGACGGCTTCGGACGCGCCTTCGCCGCTGGCGCGAAGATGGATCACGGTTCCCTTCGGCGCCTTGGCCGCCATGACTTTCACGATCGACTTCGCGTCGATCCACGGACCGTCTTCCGTCAGCGCCATCTCTATCGTCGCCGGAAAGGTCTTCGCCAGCTTCGTGAACTTGACGGACGGACGCGCGTGCAGCCCGACCGCATGGGTAATCTCGACCTTCGCTGATGCTGTCACCGACATGATGGATCCTCAGGCCGGCGCGAGTTCGTGCGCGGTCGCCACGACTTCCTTCAGCGACGCGCCACCGGAAGCTTCGGTCGCCGCCATGACGGCGCCCTCCACGATCGGCGCATTGCAGATCACGATTCGCGAGCTTCTGGGTTCGCCGATCATCTCGACGGCCATTTCGCTGTTGGTCTCGGCACCGCCGAGGTCGACCAGGATGGCCACGCCCGCCTCCGACCATGCGCGGTCGATCGCTTCCATGATGTCGCCGACCTGCGTGCCCAGCCCGCCGTCGGCATTGCCGCCGCACCAGGCGAGCGGCACTTCCTCGCCGACCATCTGGCGCACCATGTCCGCCGTGCCCTCGGCAACCTTGGGCGAATGCGAGACGATGACGATGCCGACATTCTTCATGCGCCGCGCTCCAGCGTTTCGGCAATCGCTCTTGTGATCAGCGCCGTCGAACGCGCGCCGGCATCCACATGGCCGATCGAGCGATCGCCGAGAAAGGACGCTCGGCCCCGCATCGCCTTCATCGGCTTCGTCGCCTCGGCGGCGGCATCGGCAATATCCGCCACTTCGCTTGCGGGCTTGCCTCCGGCAACCGCCTCGCTGACCGGATAAAGCACGTCCAGCATGGTCTTCTGCCCGGCTTGCGATTTGCCGCGCGCGGCCACCGCATCGATGGCCTTGCCGAGAGCGGTCGCGAAGTCGGCCCTGCTCGGCTCGACCGGCAGTTCCTTGCCGAGTGTCATGAAAAGCGTCCCGAACAACGGTCCCGATGCGCCGCCGACGGTCATCACCAGCTTCGTGCCGATCGCTTTCAGCGCGTCGGGCAAGGGTTTTCCGGCCAGCGCCGGAAGTTCGGCCCGAACCGCCTCGAAGCCGCGCTTCATGTTCAGCCCATGGTCGCCGTCGCCAATGGCCTGGTCGAGCGCGGTCAGTTCCTCGGCATGCGCAGAGATCGTATCCGCGACTGCGGAAGCCAGCCCGGCAACATCGATCCTGTCCGTGGTTGCGACCATCATCCCGCGATCCTGTTGCCGGCGCCGTCGAAATAAAGCGGCTCGTTGAAGCGGATCGTCACGGTGTCTCCCTTGGCAAACGCCGTGTCCGGCTCGGCGAGCGTGACGAGCTTGCGGTCCTTCACGGTGACATGAAGGTGGTTCTGGTCGCCCAGATGCTCGACCCAGTCAACCGTCCCGTCCGCGTGGCCGTTCGTCGCCTTCTCGATGGTCAGGTGTTCAGTTCGCGCACCGATCGTTTTCGTTCCCGCCGGCGCCGCGTCTGCTGGCAGAAGTCCGGCAGGCAGAATGTTGATTGCCGGCTGGCCGAGACGCGCGGCGACGTGCAGGTTCGCGGGCTGCGTATAAATCTCGCGCGGCGTTCCGATCTGCACCAGACGACCTTCGGCCAGGATGCCGATGCGGTCGGCCATGGTCATCGCCTCGATCTGGTCATGCGTGACATAGAGCAGGGTCGAGAACAGCTCCGACTGGATGCGCTTCAGCTCAAGGCGCAGGTCGCCGCGCAGCTTGGCGTCGAGCGAAGACAGCGGCTCGTCCATCAGATAGATGGACGGCTTGCGCACCAGCGCGCGCCCGATCGCCACGCGCTGCATCTCGCCACCCGACAGTTTTGTCGACTTGTTCTCGAGCTTGTGGTCGATGCGCACCAGCTTGGCGATTTCGGCGACACGCGCCTTGATCTGGTCTTCCGTGAAGTTGCGGGAAGGGGACCTCAGCGGGAACGCGAGGTTCTCGTACACCGTCAGGTGCGGATACAGCGAATATTGCTGGAACACGAAGGCGACGTCGCGCATCGCAGGTTCCAGCTTGGTGACATCGCGACCGCCGATCAGGATGGATCCGTTATCGGGGCGTTCGAGCCCCGCGATCAGGCGCAGCGTCGTCGTCTTGCCTGCGCCGGTAGGGCCAAGCAGGACGACGAATTCACCGTCCTTGATCGTCACGTTCAGGTCATCGATGGCCTGCGTGTCGCCAAAGGCTTTCGACACGTTTCGGAGCGATACGTCAGCCATTGGCGGCCTCCCGTGCGCTGGTCATCACGGCGCGGCCGGACGCCTTGTCGAACAGCGACAAGCGCTGGGCATTGAAGGTCAGCCCAACCTGATCGCCGGTCCGCAAGGGGACGTTGGCCGGAACGCGCGCCTTGAGCATGCCGTCTGCGGTCTCGACCGCCACGATCTGCGTGGTGCCGAGATATTCGGTTCCGTAGATCGAACCGCGCAGCTTCGATCCGTCGTCGAAGCGGATGTGCTCGGGACGAACACCCAGCGTGAAGTCGGCAGGCGCGAAATCCTCGCGGATTTCGGGCACGGCGACGTTGGCGCCCTGCACGACGACCTCCCGGGCGCCCTTCTGCAGGCCGCCGCCGAACTTGAGAAAATTCATTGGCGGCGAGCCGATGAAGTCGGCGACGAACATGGTGGCGGGGTGGTCGTATATTTCCTGCGGCTTTCCGAACTGTTCGATGACGCCATGGTTCATCACCGCGATTTTGTCGGCCATCGCCATCGCTTCGTGCTGGTCGTGTGTCACATAGACCGTGGTTGCGTGGATGCGGTTATGGAGTTCGCGCAGTTCATGCACCATCAGGTCGCGGAACTCCGCGTCGAGCGTGCCGAGCGGCTCGTCCATCAGGAAGCATTTTGGTCGCCGCACGATAGCGCGTCCGAGCGCGACGCGCTGGCGGTCGCCGCCGGCCAGCCCAGACACCGGACGGTCGAGCAGGTGGTCGATGCGAAGCAGCCGCGCGGTCTCTTCGACTCGCTGCTTGATCTCCGCCTTCGGCATGCCCTGCGCCAGCAGCGGGAAACCCATGTTCTTGCGCACGTTCATGTGCGGGTAAAGCGCGAAGAGCTGGAAGACGAACGCAATGTCTCGCTCCCGTGCGCGCAGCATCGTCACCTCTTCGCCTCCGAGCAGGATCTGCCCACCCGTCGGCAATTCCAGCCCGGCGATCATCCGCAGCGTCGTCGTCTTGCCGCAGCCAGACGGTCCCAGCATGACGAAAAACTCGCCGTCATTGACGACGAAGTTGGAGTTCTGAACCGCGACGAACGATCCGAATTCCTTGCGCAGGTTCTGAACACGGATTTCCGACATCGCCTACTCCGGGAACTTCGAGACGATGATGAACATCGCGGTGCCGAACAGCATCGTGACGAACGACCAGGTGTAGAGCGACAGCGCGAAGGACTGGAACAGCATCAGGAAGCCGATGCCGATGATCGCCGTCGCAATATTCTCGAGCGGTCCGCGCCGCAGCCAGACGGGCCAGTTGGAACGCTTTTTCCTCGTCGTGGCCGCGCTCATTTCCTCACCGCTCCGAAGGTGATGCCGCGCAGGAGCTGTTTCCTGAGCAGGACGGTGAAGACGAGGATCGGCACGAGGAAGACGGTGGTTCCCGCAGCGACCGCCGGCCAGTCCTGCCCGCCTTCGCCGATGATGGTTGGGATGAAGGGCGGCGCCGTCTGCGCGGTGCCGGATGTCAGCAGCGAGGCGAAAGCATATTCGTTCCAGGCGAAGATCAGGCAGAAGATCGCGGTCGCCGCGATGCCGGTTGTCGCCTGCGGCAACACCACCTTGCGGAACGCCTGCAGCCGCGTGTAGCCGTCGATCATGGCGGCTTCTTCATATTCACGCGGGATCTCGTCGATGAAACCTTTCAGCAGCCACACGGCGAGCGACACGTTGACCGCCGTGTAGAGCAGGATCATGCCGAGCGCGGTGTCCGAGAGGCCGACCTCGCGATACATCAGGTAGATCGGGATAGCCACGGCGATCGGCGGCATGAAGCGTGTCGACAGGATGAAGAATAGCAGGTCGTCGGCGAGCGGTACGCGAAAGCGGGAGAAACCGTAGGCTGCGAGCGTACCGAGGAAAACGGCGCAGAAGGTCGAGCCGAACGCGATGATGACCGAGTTGAGGAAGCGCGGCAGGAAGTTCGACGGTCCGGCGATCACCATATTGCGCTTGCGGACGGTCTCGTCGCAGAAGCTCTCCGCAGGCGGCAGCGCGTTGATGTATTCCGGCGTCTGCCGGGTGCGTGTCGTGAAGAGGTTGCAGTAGCCCTCGATCGACGGCGTGAACAGGATCTTCGGCGGGTACGCGATCGAATCCGGCGGCGTCTTGAAGCTTGTCGCGACGATCCAGAACAACGGGATCATCGAGATCAGCGCATAAAGAATGATCAGCGTCCCGGCGATCCGCTTCGACGTGCTGCTTGGCTCGACGACCGAGTGGGCGGCGGCGCTCATCGGCTTTTCACCCTGTTCAGGACCTTGACGTAGATGTTTGCCAGCCCGAAGACCGCGACGAACAGGATGATGGCGAAGGCCGAGGAGAAGCCGGTTCGCCATTTCTCGAACGCCTCGCGCTTGAGCGTGATCGAGGCGACCTCCGTCGTTGAGCCAGGCCCGCCGCCGGTGAGCAGGTTCACCATGTCGAACATCTTGAAGTTCTCGATGCCGCGGAACAGCACCGCCAGCATGATGAAGGGCAGCGCCATCGGAAGCGTGATCGACCAGAACTGCCGCCAGTTGGAGGCGCGGTCCACCTCTGCTGCCTCGTAGATGTAGTCCGGTATCGAGCGCAGCCCGGCGAGGCATATCAGCATCACGTAGGGCGTCCACATCCAGGTATCGACGATGATGATGGCCCAGGGCGCGAGCTTCACCGACGACAGCATCAGGATGTCGGTGGTCGGAATGCCCGTGAAGAACGACACGATATAGGTGAACAGGCCGATCTGCGGCTCATAGAGGAAGCGCCAGAAATTGCCGACCACCGCCGGCGACAGCATCATCGGAACGAGGATGATCGTCGTCCAGAAGGCATGGCCGCGAAACTTGCGATCGATGAGATAGGCGAGCGAGAAGCCTATGAGGGTCTGAAGCAGGATCGTCCAGAAGACGAAATGCGCGGTCGCCTGCATCGCCATCCACGTGTCGGCGTCGTTCAGGATGCGCGAATAGTTCTGCAGGCCTACGTTCTTGATCTCCTCGTTCGGCCTGTTGGCGCGATAGTTCGTGAAGGAAAGCTGGATCGCCCATATCAGCGGGAAGATGTTGATGGCGAGCAGCAGGACGATGGTCGGTGCGATGAAAATCCACGCGACCATGCGATCGGAAAGGCCGCGCACCTTCTTGGCCAGCGTGTCGGGCGTAGCGCGCGCTGCGGCTTCCGCCGCCCGATCGAGTATCGTCGAGGTGGTGTCGGTCACGACAGGTTTTCCGCTGGTCATGTCTTGCATCTGGCCTGATCTCCGCCCCGCACCAGTCTAGCCGGTGCGGGGCGGCCTTGGGAGGGCGGTCAGATCTTCCCGTCGTCCTCGAAGATCTCGGTCCAGTCCTTGACCAGCCCGTCGAGGGCTTCCTTCGCGGTGCCCTGGCCGGCCACCACATAGTCATGGAAGCGCTTCTGCGATGCCTGCAGCAGCGAGGCGTAGCTCGGCTCTGCCCAGAAGTCCTTCACGATCGCCATGGAGTCGAGGAAGGTCTTCGCGTAGGGCTGGCTTTCTGGGAAGGTCGGGTCCTCAACCACGGCCTTCAGGCAAGAGAAGCCGCCGAGTGACCACCACTTCTTCTGCACTTCGGGATTGGCGAACCATTTAATGTACTGAAGCGCGGCGTCCTGATTGTCGGAGTAGGAAACCACCGAGATGCCCTGGCCGCCAAGCTGGGCGAGCTTTTCGCCGTCCGGACCCGCCGGGTTGGCGAAGAAGCCGACCTTCTCGCCGCCGACCATCTCGTCCTTCTGCAGGCCGGGCCAGGTGAAGGCGAAGTTCATGTGCATCGCCACCTGTCCGGATTTGAAGGCATCGATGCCTTCGCCCATGTAGCTGTTCGATGCGCCAGGCGGCGTGCAGCAATCGTAGAGAGACTTGTAGAATTCGAGCCCGGCAACCGACTTGTCGGAGTTGACGTAGCCTTCCATTTCATAAGGCTTGTCGGGGTTTTCATATTTGAAGCCGAAGGAATAGAGGACGTCCATGACGCCCATCGTGACGCCTTCGGAGCCGCGCTCGGTATAAATAGAGGCGCCGTAGACCTTCTTGCCGTCGATCTCGCGATTCTGGAAGAATTCCGCGACCTCCTTCAACTGCGCAAAGGTCTTCGGAGCATCAAGGTCCCAGCCGTACTTCGCCTTGAATTCCTGCTGCAGTTCGGGCCGGGAGAACCAGTCCTTGCGATAGGTCCAGCCGACCACGTCGCCAAAAGCCGGCAGCGACCAGTAATTCGGCGTGTTCTTCGGCCATTGCGAATAGCCGACAACCGTCGCGTCGACGAAGTCGCTCATCTTGATTCCTTCCTTGTCGAAGAAATCGTTGAGCTTGACGTAGTGCCCGTTCTCTGCCGAACCGCCGATCCACTGGCTGTCGCCGATGATCAGGTCGCAGAGCTTGCCCTTGGAGTTGAGTTCGTTGAGGAACCGGTCCGCATAGTTCGTCCACGGGACGAACTCGAACTTCATGCCGATGCCGGTCTGCGTGGTGAAGTCCTTGGACAGTTCAACCAGCGCGTTTGCAGGGTCCCACGCAGCCCAGCAGAGCGTCAGGTCTTCGGCCTGCGAAGCGCCCGTCATGGCGGTCGAGGCGGCAAGCCCCGCAGCCAGGCCGAGCGACACCTTCAATGTCGATTTCATGCCTTCCTCCCATTAGCGAGCCCGCCCGGATGACGGCCTCGAAAAACGTCCCCGGTTCTCCTCCCGGGGGGCTCGACAACGGGGCCGTTCGGCCATGCCGATGTTGAGTAATTTGTTTAGTTGAAACAGAATTTACTAAACACGCAAGGGGAAAAATGTTTTGCGCTGCACAATCGTCGGAGCGCTAAATCCGGGATTGGCCGTATTGACGGCCGGCGATCCGCGCATCACAATTTTCGTCAACGAGGCGACGAACAGAACAAGCAACGCAGCCTCGGGAGGAAGCAGATGGCCACCTCGATCCGCCTTTTCCGAGGCGCGTTCGGGCACGTTTCGGTGCTCAACGTCGCGAGCGATTTCGTCACCCATGCCCATGCCGAGGCGCATATCATCCTTTGGCTCGACGGCGCTGCGGGCGAGATGACGATCGGGCAGGAGAAGGTGCGGCTCGGGCCGGGCGTTGCGGCCGGCATCAACTCCTTCCAGCCCCACAGCCATGCTCTATCTGCCGACGGTAGGGTGGGCAGGTTTCTCGCCTTCTACATCGACCCCGAATGGTTTTATCGCAGGCGTGGCGTTGTGCGCGGCCAGCCAATTTTCGCCTCGGCCTCGATCCCGATCGACATCTGGCTGCATCGGGCAGCTGTGCTGCTCTACGAGGAACTGGACGTGGGCGAGGCTGGAGAACTCGCCCTTTATGAGATCGAGCGGCTGATCGACAGCCTGGCCGATGCGGCTGATTCGGTCCGTCCTCGGCATGCGGGCACTCTGCGTGGCGATGAACTCGACTTCCGCGTCCGCAAGGCGATCGACCTCATGAAAGCCAATGTCTGCGAGCGCATCTGCTTCGACGAGGTTGCTAAGGCGGTCGGTCTGTCGCGCCCGCATTTCTTCGCGTTGTTCAAGGAACAGACCAGCCTGACCCCGAATGTCTACTGGAATGCGCTGCGCATGCAGGAGGCGCTCAGGCAGTTGCAGTGGTCACGCGAGCCGTTGACGTCGGTCGCCTGGAATCTCGGCTTCACCACGCAGGGCAACTTCACGCGCTTCTTCCGCGACCATGCCGGCGTGCCGCCGACGCTATATCGCGAGGCGGCCAGAACCGCCGCTTAGCGATCTCTATTTTCAGACGGATCGATAAGCGTTCCCGACTGATTGATAAGCGCTGCTTTCGCTGAGGCGTTATTCTCCAGACGCACATCGAGGGAGGATTGCGTGGCGAAAGTCAGGATTTCGAGCGTCATCGAAGCGCCGATCGAGAAGGTCTGGGCGCGCATTCGCGACTTCAACGGATTGCCGAGCTGGCATCCGCGCATGGTCGAGAGCGAAATCGAAGACGGCAAGAAGGCGACCGATATCGGCGCGGTGCGCAAATTCAAGCTGGCGTCCGGTCCCATCGTTCGCGAGAAGCTCATCGCTTTTTCCGACGATGACTTCCTCACCACCTACTCGATCATCGAACACCCGGCGCCGATCAGCAACCATACGGCGACGCTGAAGCTCGATCGCGTCACAGACGGCGACCGGACCTATGCCGTGTGGACGTCTGAATTCGACGCGCCTGCCGAGAAGGCCGACGAGTTGGCCAAGGGTATGGGCGAAAACGTCTTCCAGGGCGGTTTCAACGCGCTGAAGAACCTTCTCGAAAGCAAATAAGGCGGAGGGCGCCATGCCGCTTGCCCTGAAGACCTGCTCGACGATTTCCGAAGCTGGTACCGCGCTGAAAGAGGCCGGTACACGTTATCTTGGCGGCGGGACATTGGTTGTCCGCGCGGCCAATGAGGGCGACGTATCGGTTTCTACCCTTGTCCGCTCGACCGATCCGGCACTTTCCTCGATTTCGATCGACGGGGGCAGGGCAACGATCGGCGCGTCCGTCACCATGTCGGCGGTTGCCCGGCACCCCGGCCTATCTTCGATCGCGAAGGTCGCTAAGGCTGTCGGCGGGCCGGCAATCCGCAACATGGCGACTGTCGGCGGCAATCTGTTCGCCGCGTCGCCCTATGGCGACTTCACGGTTGCGCTTCTCGCTCTGGATGCGACGGTGCATACGACCGAAGGCCATCTGGGCGCCGAAGAATTCCTGGCCGGCCGTGACGGCAGGGTCGTCTCCGCCGTCAGCTTCGATGTTCCATCGGCGGAGCAATTCCGCTTCGTCAAGATATCGCGCATCAAACCGAAGGGCGTTTCGGTGCTCAGCATTGCCGCTCTCGTCGAAAACGCGGGTGGAAAGATCAACGGCGCAAGGATCGCGCTCGGCTGTATGGCGGATCGTCCGATCCGCGCCAAAGCTGCCGAGAAAGCGCTCGCCGGTGCAACGCTGACGGAGGAGGGCGTTGCGCCGGCGGTGGCCGCGATCGGCGAGGGCACGCGCCCGCTGACCGATGCGATCGCAAGCGCATGGTACCGAGGGGAGGTGCTTCCGGTGCATTTCCGCCGCCTGTTGCTGGAGTAGCAGGAGCGGAAAAAACGCGGACAGCACGCCACAGGGAGGAAAGATGGCGAAGGTTCCGGTCCAGTTCACGTTGAATGGCGAAGAGAAGGCCGATTTTGTCGACGGCGGCGCGACCCTTCTGAAGGTGCTGCGAGAAAAGGTAGGCGACACCTCGGCCAAGGCAGGATGCCAGCAGGGCACATGCGGGTCCTGCTCGGTCATCATCGACGGCGAGTTGCGGCTGTCGTGCCTGACGCTTGCCGAAACCTGTGGTGGCGCTGAAATCCACACCACGGGCGGCCTGGCGACGGACGGTGTTCTCCATCCTCTGCAGCGCGCCTTCATGGACGAATTCGCGGCGCAGTGCGGTTTCTGCACACCGGGCATGATCATGGCGGCAAAGGTGCTGTTGGACCGCAACCCGAACCCCTCCCACGAGGATGTCGTCGAGGCGCTGTCAGGAAACGTGTGCCGCTGCACCGGCTACGAGCCGATCATCCGCGCCGTGCTGACGGCAGCGCGCTCCAATTCGCAGAACGCGGCGTGAGGTCCAGATGAAACTCGCCAAGAGCTATTTCGCCGACCAGCGCACAGACGACCTAAAGGAACTCGGGCAAGGGCTGCCGCGCTCCGACGTGCCCGGACACGTCACCGGCAAGACGACCTACTTCGCCGACCGCACCTTTCCCGGCATGCTCTATCTCAAGATGGTGCGCAGCCCTCATCACCACGCGCGTATCAGGAGCGTCGATCTCTCTGATGCGGAGAAGCATCCGGGCGTCCACCGCATCCTCACCCACAAGGACATCCCACATAACCTCTACACGATCCTCATCCTCATCCAGGTCGGTCCGGAGGATGAGCATGTGCTAGCCGAGGACAAGGTGCGGTGGAAGGGCGAGGCCGTCGTCGCAGTTCTGGCCGACAGCGAACGTGCGGCGAACGAAGCTGCCGCCAAGGTGAAGGTCGACTACGAAGTGCTGCCCGATGTGCTCGACATCGACTCCGCGCTCGCTCCCGGCGCGCCTATCGTGAACGAGCATCACGGCCAGAACTACTACATGTACGACAGTGGCCAGTCGCGGAAGGTTCGCTACGGCGATGTCGAGAAGGGCTTCGCAGAGGCCGATCATATCCTCGAACAGACCTATTACTCGTCGCCGATCGAGCAGGCGCCGATGGAGACGACCGGCTGCATCGTGACTCCGGACGGCAACGACCGCTTCACCTGCTACACCAACACGCAGGCGATGTTCTTCACGCTCGACAACACGTCGATCATCCTGCAGATGCCCGGCCACAAGCTCCACATGGTCGGCGGTACGGTGGGCGGCGGCTTCGGCGGCAAGGTGGACGTCACGGTCGAGCCGATCGCCATCCTCGCCGCCAAGCTGACAGGCAGGCCAGTGTCCTTCATCTACGGTCGCTACGAGGAGATGCAGATTTCCTCGCCGCGCGCGGCCGAGAAGATCGTACTCAAGGACGGCGTCATGAAAGACGGCCGCATCGTCGCGCGACAGGTCTGGGGCTACACTGACGCCGGCGCCTATTCGCGCCACTCGCCCTATGGGGCGCAGAAGGGCGCGGCGCACTATCCCGGCCCCTACACGATCCCGAACGTCTGGGTCGATACATGGTGCGTCTACACCAATAGAACGCCGTCCTCGGCAATGCGCGGCTTCGGCGTTACCATCGCCGACTTCGCGCTGGAGGTTCAGATGGACAAGCTGGCGCGCCTGATCGGCATGGATCCGCTGGAGTTCCGCTTCATCAACGCCTACCGCGACGGCGACATGAAAGCGCATCGCCAGCCGACGACAGGGGCGGCGCTGATCGAATGCATGCAGGAAGCTTCCCGCGTCGCCAATTGGCCCATCGCGGAAAAGTATCTTGAGATGTCGTCCTACAAGGAGGTTTGAGCCATGACGATCCGGCGTGGCCGCGGCGTTGCGGCGGTAAACTATCCGACGGGCATGAATCTCGGCGGTGACCCCAGCCAGGCGCTCGTTCATTCGACGCCGACGGGCAACTTCATGGTCACGCTGTCATCGGTCGATCTGGGGCAGGGCCTCAAGCAGGTCATGGCGCAGATCTGCGCCGAGACGATCGGCGTGAAGACCGAGCAGGTCATCATCGACACTGCCGACACCGACACAGGCCCGCATTGCATGGGCACCTTCGCCTCGCGCGGCACGCACCGCATCGGCAACGCCGTCATCCAGGCGGCGCGAGAGGCACGGCAGGTCATGCTGGAGGTTGCGGCGGAGGCTCTGGAGGTAGACGCCGGCGATCTCGACACTGACGGTGACGGCAACATCCACGTCAAAGGGGCGCCGCAAAAATCAATCTCGATTTTCGACACCGCGTTGATGGCTCACTTCAAGCTAGGTCGCTCGATCTCGGGCCGGGGCATGTTCCTTGTTCCACGTTCCTACCCCGAGGTGGAAACGGGCGCGATGAAGCCGTCAACCTGCTATGCGCACGCCTGCACGGTTGCCGAGGTCGATGTCGACGACGAGACCGGCGAGGTCACGGTTATCTCGATGAAGAATGTCTTCGAGATTGGCCGCGCGCTCAATCCGAAGATGGTCGAGCAGCAACTGGTCGGCGGTTCGTGGATGGGCATTTCGCACGCGCTCTATGAGACGACAGAGCCCTATTATCCGAAGCGCGATCACGCCGGCACCGACTTCAATGAATATCTGATGCCGGGGCCGGGTGACATCGCGCCGACCGAGATCATCGTGCTTGAACGTCCCGCCGAGGATGGACCATACGGCGCAAAGGGCCCGGGCGAGATGTGCGCCAATCCACAGATACCCGCGCTGGCAAACGCTATCTTCGATGCCGTCGGCGTGCGCATCGACATGATGCCGATAACGCCGGAGCGCATCCTGCGCGCACTCAGGGAAAAGCAGGCGGCCTAGGTGTCCCGGCTGGCCTCCGAAGTAGCCATTTCGCCGGAGGCTTTGGCCTCCGGTCTCGAGGCGATGAACTACCTCGCCGACGACGGACTGGCCACGGCCATCTTCCTTGCCATCCGCCTCGGCAAGCCGCTGCTTCTTGAGGGCGCGCCCGGCGTTGGCAAGACCGAGGCTGCGAAGGCCATTGCCAAGCTGCTCTCGCGCGATCTTGTCCGCTTGCAATGCTACGAGGGTATCGATGCGGCCCACGCGCTCTATGAGTGGAACTATCAGCGCCAGCTGCTCGCCATCAGGCAGGCGGGCGAACGAGAGGTCGATATCTACGACGATCGTTTCCTGATCGCGCGGCCGCTGCTTCAGGTTTTGCAAGAGCCGGAAAGTCGGATGCTGCTGGTCGACGAGATCGACCGTTCCGATCATGAGTTCGAAGCGTTGCTGCTGGAATTCCTCTCCGATTTCCAGATCACGATTCCTGAGCGTGGCACGCTGGTTGCGACCGGCCAGCCGCTGGTCGTGCTGACCTCAAACCGCACGCGCGAACTTGCCGAGGCTCTGCGCCGCCGCTGTGTCTATCACTGGATTTCCTATCCGGATGCCGAGCGGGAGGCAGCGATCATCATGCTGCGCGCTGGCGATGTTGCGGAAGCCACCGCTCGCGCGGTGGCAAAGGCGGTCGGCGAAATCCGCCAGAAGCCTCTCGCGAAGCCCCCCGGCATCGCCGAGGCGGTCGAATGGGCGAATGCGGCGACCGTGCTCGAAAAAGGCGGTAGCCCCTGGCCGGAAGCGTTTCGCCGTGCGCTCGGCGTCCTGATCAAGGACGAGGAGGATATCTCCTTCCTCAATCCGGAACTCGATCGCATCCTCGGAAGGGCGATGGCGTGACGTCACTCCCTCGCGGTGCGCGTCCCTTCGCGGACTTCGCCAGGCATCTGCGGCGGTTTGGTTTTGTTGTGGCCGGCGAGCAGACGATTGCGTTCCTGCAAGGCGTTGCCCTGCTCGGCCCGCGCTCGATGGAGGATATCAAGCAGGCGGCTCTGGCGACGCTCAGTCCCCCGCACGACCGCGTTGCGGAATTCGACGCGCTCTTTCGAAGCTTCTTCTACGGGGAGGCGACGGTCACCGTTGACGCCGAGGGCGACGAGGATACCGAGGTCAAGGACGACAGCGGCGTCGAGCGGGAAGGGGAGCAATTGGAATTGAGGCAGGAGGAGAGCGGCGAATCTGCCTCGACGCTGGAGCAACTCGGTCGCCGGACGTTTCGGAATGACCAGGATGCGCTTGCGGCCTTCTGCAGGGCGCTGCCATCGGCCTTGCCGCAGCGCCGCTCGTTCCGTCCGGTGCGAACGCGGTCGCGTGGTACACTCGACCTTAGGCGCGCTTTGCGTGCCATCGTACGCGCAGACGGCGACGTGCCCGCGCCACCCTTCCGCCGCCGGCCAACTTTGTCCCGCAAGCTTTTGATCCTGATCGATATTTCGGGCTCGATGAAGCTGCATACCGACGACTATCTCAAGCTCGCTCATGCTGCCGTGCAGGCTGCCGACCGAGTCGAGGTCTTCACGCTCGGCACGCGCCTGACCCGCATCACCCGCGCCCTGCGCGTTCGTGATTCCGGCGCGGCGCTGAGCCGGGTTGCCGCGCTTGTCGAGGATTGGGACGGCGGCACGCGTATCGGGCCAACGCTCTCTGCCTTCCTGTCGGTGCCGCGTTTCGCTGCCTTCGCGAGGGGAGCCGCAATCGTGCTCCTGTCGGATGGGCTGGAGCGTGGCGACCATGCCGAACTGGAAACCGCTGTCCGCCGGCTTGGCGCGCGCGCGTTCCGCCTGTCGCTTGCCACGCCGCTCGCCGGCGATCCGCGTTTTGCGCCGAAGACCGCGGCGCTGAAGGCGATCCTGCCGCATCTCGACGATCTGGTGGATGGCTCGTCGCTGCCGCGCCTCGCCGAGTTTATGCTGACGCTGGCGCGGCCGGCCCCGTCGGCGGAAGCGGTCTGGAAAAGGAGGGCCTGATGCACAAGGCGATCGATTCCCACTTCCATATCTGGCGCCAGAAGGATCAGCCCTGGCTGGTCGGCCCGATGGTGCCGCGCATCTTCGGACCCTACGAGGCGATCCGGCGCGACTATCCGATCGAGGAATTCCTTGCTGACCAGAAGGGCTCCAGGGTCGAGAAGGCGGTCTATGTGCAGACCAACTGGGCGAAGGAGGATTTCGAGAACGAGGTTGCCTTCCTGAGCGAGACCGCGAAAGCGAGCGGCTGGCCGCATGCGATCGTCGGCTATGCCGACATGACGGTCGATGATGTTCGTCCGCAGATCGACCGGCTGGTGAAATATCCGCTGCTGCGCGGCGTGCGCATGCAGCTTCACTGGCACGAGACGCCGGCCTTCCGTTTCGCCAAGTCGGCCGACCAGGTGATCGATCCAGTCGTCAAGAAGAATGTTGGACGGCTGAAGGACTATGGTCTGTCGTTCGACCTCCAGCTTTTTCCGGCGCAGATGAAGGACGGGCTGCAACTCGTCGGCGAGAACCCGGAGACGAACTTCATCCTGACCCACACCGGCATGTTGACCGATCTCGCGGAGCCGGTGGTCGAGGAATGGAAAGCGGGGCTGCGGACGCTCGCGCAGGCACCCAACTTCTATGCCAAGCTCTCCGGCCTCGGCACCTTCGTCCATCGCAACGATGCGGACGTGATCGACACGGTGGTCGACAACGCCATCGCCATCCTTGGCAGCGACCGCTTGATGTTCGGCTCCAATTTTCCGATCGAAAAACTCTGGACCACCCATGCCGAGCTGATCGCAGCCCATCGCAAGGCAGTCGCAAGACATGGGGCAGTGGCAGAGGCGGACATTTTCTGGAACACGGCTGAGCGGATCTACAGACCGGCTTGACCTCCGTGGAATCATGTCGCGACGGCGACATCCGACGGCACGCGGCTATTGTGCAAAGGCCGTCGTCCTGTGCTAAGTCGCTGCCGGAAACGATCTGAGAGGATACCATGAGCAACCATCTGAAATTCTACATCGACGGCAAATGGGTCGATCCGGTCAAGCCGGCAGTCCTCGACGTGATCGATCCGTCGACCGAGGAAGCCTACACGCAGATTTCCGTGGGTTCGGCCGCCGATGTGAATCTTGCCGTCGCCGCCGCCAAGGCAGCGTTTCCGGCTTTTTCGGTGACCACAAAGGCCGAGCGCCTGGCGCTCCTGCGGCGCATCCTCGAGGTCTATAACGAGCGCTACGAAGACATCGCGCAGGCGATCAGCTACGAGATGGGCGCTCCCATCACCTGGGCGCGCGAGGCGCAGGCCTATGCCGGCCAGGGGCACATGGAAGCCACCATCAAGGCGTTCGAGAACTATGAGCTCACCGAGCGCCGCGGCACCACAATGGTTGTCAAGGAGCCGATCGGCGTCTGCGCGTTGATCACGCCGTGGAACTGGCCGCTCAACCAGATCGTCTGCAAGGTTGCGCCTGCCATCGCGGCCGGCTGCACGGTCGTCCTGAAGCCGTCCGAGATCGCGCCGATCTCCGGCATCATCTTCTCGGAAGTGATGCATGCTGCCGGCACGCCCAAGGGCGTCTACAACATGGTCAACGGAACCGGCCCGGATGTCGGCCAGGTCATGGCCGGCCACCCGGATGTCGACATGGTGTCCTTCACCGGATCGACCCGCGCGGGCACGATCGTCGCCGAGACGGCTGCGAAGACCGTCAAGCGCGTCTCCCAGGAGCTCGGCGGCAAGTCCGCCAACATCATCCTGCCGGACGCCGATTTCGAGAAGGCCGTCCGCAAGGGCGTCAACGCCTGCTTCGGCAACACCGGTCAGTCCTGCGATGCGCCGACCCGCATGCTCGTGCCGGCCGCACGCCACGACGAAGCGCTGGAAATCGCCAAGAAGGCCGCCGACGCGCACAACACCGGCGACCCGCGCTTGGAGGAAACGCAGCTCGGCCCGGTGGTGAGCGAGATCCAGTTCAACAAGATCCAGGGCCTCATCGAGGCCGGCATCAAGGAAGGCGCCACGCTGGTCGCCGGCGGCCCTGGCCGTCCCGAGCACCTGAACCGCGGCTACTATATCCGCCCGACCGTCTTCGGCCACGTGAAGCCCGGCATGCGGATCGAGAAGGAAGAAATCTTCGGGCCGGTGCTGTCGGTCATCTCCTACGAGACCGAGGACGAGGCCGTGGATATCGCCAACGACACGCTCTATGGGCTTGCCGGCTACGTCCAGTCGGAGAATATCGACCACGCCCGTTCGATCGCGTCCCGCATACGCGCAGGCCAGATATCGATCAACTATCCGGACTGGGACCTCTATGCGCCGTTCGGCGGTTACAAGCAGTCGGGCAACGGCCGCGAATACGCCGACTGGGCGATCCACGATTTCCTGGAAATCAAGGGCATCATCGGCTACGGCGAGTAAGTCGATTGGACAAAAACGGCCGCGCCTTAACTGGCGCGGCCGTTTTTATTTTGCCGGGCTGGCCAGCGGTTTCGACGCATCGACCACGAAGACGCTGAGCGCCTTGGCCGGCACGGAGCCGACGCTCTTCACGTCATGCGCAGCGCCGGGCGGTATGACGAAGGAATCGCCAGGTTTCAGGGTGCGATCCGGCTCGCCCTCGACTGACATGACGACCTCGCCCTCCAGCACGTAGCCGGTTTCGATGCCAGGATGCGTGTGCAGGCCCGACGCATGGCCGGGCACGACCTCAGCCAGCCCGGTCACCGTCTTGTATCCTTCCGGAAAATCGATCGACTGCAGCGGCGTGCGTTTGATGCCTGACGGAGCATCATGCGCCAGCGCCGGTGCGCCGAGCAACATCAGCCCGACGAACAAGACAGTCCTCAACATGCGTTCTCCTCCTCTTAACAACGCGAGACTACAGTGAAGGTCCTCGTCACGCACCTCCCGGCAAAGAAAAACCGGCCACCCTTTCGGACGGCCGGCTTGTTTTGTGAAGGCTGGCGTCCCTTACTTCGCCAGTTCGGCCTTGAGCGACACCACGTCGTCGGCGCTCATCTCGCCGACCGTGGTCACCGCGCCGTCCGTGATTTTCCAGAGGCGGAATGGACCGGTGATGTCGCCATACTCATCGAAGTTGACCGGGCCGATGACGCCTTCGTACTTGATCGGCTTGCCTTCCTTGATCAGAGCAAGCGCCTTGGCGAACCCGTCCTTGCCGGCGAAGATCTTCTCGCCGTCATGCGAAACCACCTCGGGGATCGCAGCCTTGATCTTGGCGGGATCGCCGCTGCCGGCCTTGGCGATGGCGAGCGCGACGATGGCGCCGGCATCATAGGAGCGGTCGGCGGCCGGCGCGTCCGGCTTGATGCCGCCGGAGAAGGCTTCGTAGTCCTTGTAGAAATAGTCGGTCGAGGCTGTCTTGGCGGTGCCCGACGAGGTGCCATAGGCCTCGTTCAGATACTGCGCGCCGACGGCGTCGATGAACTCCTGCGAGTTCATCCCGTCGTTGAGCAGGAACTTCGCCGGCCCGCCACCGGAAATCCAGGCGCGGGCGATGGTTGCGCCATCGACCGGGTAGCTGACGAGATAGAGGCCCTCGGGCTCGCCGGCCATGGCGGCGCTCGCCTCGGAGGAATAGCTGGCCTGCTTTTCGTTGTAGGGCGTGGTCGAGGTGATCGTGCCGCCGAGCTTCTCGAAGGCAGCTGCGAATTCGCGCACCATGTTGACGCCGAAGTCGTTGTTGACGTGGACGATGGCGAGCTTCTTGAGGCCCTGGTCGATGGCGTATTTCGCCGCCGCGGTGCCCTGCAGCGCGTCGGACGTGATGGTGCGGAAGAAGACGCCGTTGGTCTTGCCGTCGCGGGCGAGCGCGGTCAGCGTCGGCGAGGAGGACGCTGGCGAAACCTGCACCACGCCAGCCGGCGCGGTGACGGAGGTCAGGATCGGGATCGACACCGAGGAGATGATGCCGCCAATGATGACCGGCACCTTCTTGATATTGACGAGCTGGGTAGCCTGGTCGACAGCGACGGTGCCCTGGCTCTGGCTGTCGCGCGTGTCCGTCGTCAGCTTGCAGCCGTCCGCGCCGGAAGCCTCGTTGAAGTCGCGAAACGCCATCTCGACGGACTTGGCGCCGGCCTGTCCATAGGCGCCCGCGGGGCCGGTCAGTTCCATGACGACGCCGACGGTGACATCGCAATCCGCTGCGGCGGCGGGCAGCGCGAAGGCGGCCGTGGCGAGCAGTGTTGAAGCGAGCAGAAGCTTTTTCATCTCATTCCCCTTTTGGTTCGACGCTCTCCCGGAGCGGCTTCGGTTCATCTGTCAGGCGAAGGTTCGGAGACCGGTTCACGCGGCTCCCTTGTTGAGGTTGTATTTCATGATCGAGCCATGGCGGCCGTGGCGGTCGCGCTCCAGCGTGTAGACATCGCCGTCGAGTTCGTTGGCTTGCGACAGCATGGCGTCGATATCGGCGAGGTCCCGCGCGGTCAGCGCCACAGACGAAATGGCGAGGTTGGAGGGCAGGTGGTCGCGGTTACGCGCCCCGACGATGACGGCCGCGACGGCCTGCCTCGGCAGCATGGCGGCGCTGGCGATGGTGGCGATGTCGACGCCGTGGCGGTCGGCGATGGCTCGCAGTGTCTTCAGGAGCGACTGGAAGAGATCCCAGCCGCCGAGATCGTCGATGATGAGCTTGTATTTGATCAGCGAGCGGTTCTCGAAATCGCCCGGCTCCTTCTGACCGAGCCAGCGGTCGCCGAGGAAGCCACCGGCGACCGTGCCGTAGCAGAACAGCGCGACGCCGTTTGCCGTCGCGGCTTCCACCATGCGCCTGGCCGGACGGGAATCGAGCAGCGAATATTGCACCTGCATGGAGGTGAGAGGCACGCCGGCCTCGATCATCGCCAGCATGTGGTCGGTATCGAAATTGGTGGCGCTGACCTTGTTGATCTTGCCCGCCAACCTGAGTTCATTGAGCCAGACGGACGTCTCCAGCCATAGCGGCGCGGCAAAATCCCACCAGTGGAACTGCACGAGGTCGAGCCGGTCGAGCTTCAGGCGGCGCAGCGACTGGTCGATGATGCGTTCGACGTCCGTCTTTCTGATGCGCGGCAGGATGTCGAGGTCGGGTACGAATTTCGTGTGCACCCTGATGCGCGCCAGCGCATCGGCCCCGCGCGCCTTGCCATAATGCTCGCGGAAGCGCCCGATCGTCTCCTCGACGCCGGTATAGATGTCGGCGCAATCGAAGGTAGTGATGCCGGCGTCCGCAAAGGCGACCATATCGGCAACGGGGTCCTCGCTCTTGACCGAGCCGTGGCCCGAAGCGAGCTGCCACCCGCCGCGGATGACGCGCGAAATCTCATAGTCTGGCGCGAGCCTGATGCGTTGCATGTCAGTCATCGAGCGGCACCGCCGTGGTTTGCGCGTGGCTGAACGTACGCAAGCCGAGCCGGGTAATCCTGAGTCGCGAGCCGCAATGCGGGTCGGGGCAGGCGATCTCGGCGTCGGTGGTCATCCAGTCGTTGCGATGGGTAGGGCGCTGCTTGGCGGCTAGCAGCGGCAGCACCGAGGCCAGCGAGTAGATGGAAATGCCCTGGCCGGGCGGCAGATGCAGCATCTCGCCACGCAGCTCGAAATGGTCGCCTACCTTGGCCCCGCAATAGATCTTCGCGCCTTCGTCGGCGACGACCTCGATCTTTAGGTCGAAGAGCTGGAACGTGTCGTCCCGCGTCTCAGCCATAGGCGCGCGCCTCCTCGTTCGCGTCGGCTTGCGTCAGGCGAGCGCGCACCAGATTGAACGACCGGGTGATGTCGTCCTTCAGCGCCTTGACGGACGCAGCCTTCTCGCCCCGCTCCAGCGCCTCGATCAGCGCCCAGTGATGATGGGTGCCGGACATGTCGCGCAACTCGTCATGGATTTGCGCGGCGGCGCGCACATAGGGACCGGACTGCAGCCAGAGGCTCTCCACGACGGGAATGAGCACCGCCGAGCCGGCCGCGCGGTAGATGTGGAAATGGAACGCGTGGTTGAGCTCGGACGTATGGTGCGGCTTGTCCGGGTCGTCGGCGGCGAAGGCCGCGTCGCACTGCTCGGTGTGGGTGCGCAACGCGGCGAAATCCTCTGGCTTCAGCCGACGTAGCGCCTGTGTGACGAGTTCGCCTTCGATCAGGCAGCGCGCGCGGGCGAGGTCGTCGAGCTTCTCGCGGGTGATGACCGGGACGCGCACGGTGCGGTTGGGCAGCGCCTCCAGCGCCTGTTCGGAGACCAGCCGCCCCAGCGCCTCGCGCACCGGCATGGTGCTCGTCTGCAATGTCTCGGCAAGGTCGACGATGCGCAGTGCTGCGCCGGCGTCGAGCATTCCGTGGATCAGGGAATTTCGGATTTCGGCATAGACGCGGTCATGCAGCGTTTCGCGGCCGACAGGGGAAAGTGCGCCGCGCCGCGAGGTCACCGTATGGTTCCTCCCGCACATGCCGCGCACTTTGACTTCGATACCGACATACGAACGCCAATTCCTGCTGCTTGCGAATTTTGTAGTTGCAAATTTGCCGGCTGTAAAGTTTGATCAAACATCACCTATCAATAAATCGGGTCGCATGCAGGCAGCTTCCGACATCGCCCAGAACAAAGCGACATCGCCGCTCGAAGCGCGCGACGTGGTGAAGGTTTTCGGCGGGCTGCATGCGGTCGATGGCATGTCGATTGCGCTCGGGCGCGGCGAGCTGCTCGGGCTGATCGGCCCGAACGGCGCAGGCAAGACGACGCTGTTCAATCTTCTCGCCGGCAGCCTGAAGCCCAGTGCCGGCACGATCCTGATCGACGGGCGCGAGATGACCACGGCGGGGCCGGAGACGCGCATCGCCAACAGCGTCGGACGCACCTTCCAGATCCCGCGCCCCTTCGCCGAGATGACCGTGCTGGAGAACGTGCTGACGGGCTGCCAGCGCCAGTCCGGCGAGCGAGCCTGGCTGAACATCGTCCGCCCGAGCCGGGTGGCGGCGGAGGAGCGCGCGGCGGTGGAAAAGGCGCGGGCGCTGCTCGACTTCGTCACGCTGTCCAGGCTGGAGAGCGAGCCCGCGCGTGTGCTTTCCGGCGGCCAGCGCAAGCTGCTGGAACTGGCGCGTATCCTGATGGCGGACCCGGCCACGATCCTGCTCGACGAGCCTGCCGCCGGCGTCAATCCGACGCTGCTTGAATTCATCATCGACCGCGTGCTGGAGCTCAACGCGCGCGGCACATCGATCCTGCTGATCGAGCACAACATGGAAATGGTGGCGCGGCTCTGCTCGCGCGTCGTGGTGATGGCTGGTGGCCGCTACCTCACGGAGGGCAAGCCCGACGACATCGCGCGCGACCCTGCCGTAGTCGATGCCTATCTCGGAGGGGTGGCGTGATGGCGGACGGCACGACGGTGCTCTCCACCTCCGCGCTCGTCGCCGGTTATGAGCGTGACCTGCCGATCGTGCGCGGCGTCGATCTTGCGGTGCGCGCCGGAGAGTTTGTCGTGGTGCTCGGCCCAAACGGTGCCGGCAAGTCGACCTTCGTCAAGGCGATCGCAGGGCAGGTGCCCGTGCACTCGGGCTCGATGAAACTCGGCGACCTCGACATCACGGCGGTGCCCGCGCATGAGAAGATCAGGCATGGGCTGGCCTTCGTGCCGCAGACCGAGAACATCTTCGCGACCCTGTCCATCCACGACAACCTGCTGCTGGCGGCGGACATCTTGCCGAAGGAGAAGCGCGGGGAACGCGTCGCTGCGCTCTACGCCATGTTCCCCGACCTCGCCGAACGCCCTTCGCGCCGCGCCGGTGCGCTCTCTGGCGGGCAGCGGCAGATGCTGGCGGTGGCGCGTGCGCTGATCGTTGAGCCTTCGGTGCTGATCCTCGACGAGCCGTCGGCCGGCCTGTCGCCGAAGATCGTGTCCGAGGTCTTCGCGCGGCTGAAGGAGATCAACGCGCGCGGCGTCACAATCGTGCTTGTCGAGCAGAATGTGAAGGCGGCGCTCGCCATCGCCGACAGGGCGATCATCCTGGTCGAGGGCAGGCTCGCGCACGAAGGAACGGCCGCTAGGCTGATGGACGATCCGCTGGTGGCCGAGCTCTATCTCGGCGCGCGCCATCACCAAAAGGCCGCGCCATGAACCCGCAGGCGCTGATGGACGGGCTGATCGCCGGCTCGATGATCGGGCTCGGCGCTGTCGGCATCACACTGACCTATTCGATCCTGCGTTTCGCAAACTTCGCTCATGGCGAGCTGATCGCCTGGGGTGCCTACATCGCTTTTGCCATCGCGGCCGCCCTCGGCATGCTTTCGGGCGCACTGACGACGCCGATCGGGCCGTTCTCCTTCGGCTGGGCGCTGGTGATCGCAACCGTCGTTGCCATCGTGCTGAACGGCGGCCTTGCCCTGCTTGTCGATGCGCTGCTGTTCGGCCGCCTGCGTTCGCAGAAGGGCGCGATCATCATCATGGTGATGGCGAGCTTCGGCGCGGCGCTGACGCTGCGCAGCCTGCTCGAGTTCATCTTCACCGCGCAGCCGCTCTATTTCTCGAAGGCGTTGCAGATCGCCTTGCCGCTCGGCGGCGGCATCCGCGCCACGCCCGATCAGTTGCTGTCGCTCGGTGTGGCGGCGCTTCTGGTCGTTGCCGTCCACCTGCTGCTGTCGCGCACGCCGATAGGCCGCGCCATGCGCGCGGTGTCGGAGAACCCACAGCTCGCAGGGGTCGCCGGCATCGACGTGCGCCGCGTCATCCGCGTCGTCTGGCTGCTTGGAGCCGCGCTTGCCTGCGTCGCCGGCATCAGCGCCGGCCTGCTCGTGCAGATCAGGCCCCAGATGGGCCTCGACCTTTTGTTGCCTCTCTTCGCCGCAGCCATACTCGGCGGCATCGGCTCGGTGCCGGGAGCCATGATCGCCGGGCTGATCGTCGGCCTGTCGGAAGCTTTCGCCGTGCAACTGATCGGGGCCGAATGGCGGTCCGCGGTCGCCTTCGTCATTCTCGTTCTCGTGCTGCTTTTCCGCCCGCAAGGCCTGTTCGGGAGAGCGCAATGAGCGTCGATCTCCTGAGCTACGGCGCTTTCTTCCTGACCATGGCGCTGACCTACGCCATCATCTGTCTCGGGTTGAACGTCCAGTGGGGGCAGACCGGCCTGTTCAACGTCGGCATTGCCGGCTTCGTCGCGGTTGGAGCGTACGTGTCGGCCTTGCTGACCACGCCTGAGGACCCGGCCCGGCTTGGCGGCTTCGGGTTGCCGATCGTCGTCGGCTGGGTTGGCGGTGCGGTTGCGACGGGCCTCGTCTCCTTCTTGATCGGCGCACTGACGATACGGCTACGCGCCGACTATCTCGCCATCGCGACCTTCGGCGTGGCTGTCGTCGTGCAGCTTGCTGTGCTCAATCTCGAATGGATCACTGGCGGCCCGTTCGGCATCGGTTTCATTCCGCGCCCCTTCGCCGATCAAGCCGGCAATCCGCTGGTCTTCGGGCTGGCCAATCTCGCCGTGTTGGTAGCCATCGTTCTCGTCCTCTACCTCGTGCTGGAGCGGCTGGCGCGAAGCCCGTGGGGTCGGGTGCTGCGCGCCATACGCGAAGACGAGCAGGCAGCGCTTGCGCTCGGCAAGAACGCGACGAAATTCCGCCTGCAGGCCTTCGCCATCGGTGGCGGCATCATGGGGCTTGCCGGTGCGGTGCAGGCGCATTTCATCGGCTTCATCGCGCCGGACAACTACGTGCCGATGCTCACCTTCCAGGTCTGGGCGATGCTGATCGTCGGCGGCTCCGGCAACAACAGGGGCGCCATCCTTGGTGCGGTGCTCGTGTGGGGCATCTGGGCGATGTCGGCGGCCGCCGTCTCCGGTCTGTTCCCGCCCGGACAGCAGGCGCGCGCGGCGTCGCTGCAGATCGTCATGATCGGCGTCGCGCTCTGCCTCATCCTGCTTCTGCGGCCGCGCGGCATTCTGGGCGAGCGCCGCGTCGTCTCGCGGCATATCGGTGCGCGCGGCGCAAATTCCGAAAATGGACAAACTTCAGATGCCAAAAGTTCCTGATCGCACCACGCTTGCCGACGGCCTGTCGATCAGCCGCCTCGTCTGCGGCCTGTGGCAGGTCGCTGACATCGAGAAATCAGGGCAGATCATCGATCCCGAGCGCGGTGCAGACGCGCTGGAAGCCTACGCTAAGGCAGGCTTCGATACGTTCGACATGGCCGACCACTACGGCAGTGCCGAGATCATCAGCGGCAGGCTGCTGTCGCGATACCCCGACGGAGAAAAGCGTCCGCTCGCTTTCACGAAATGGTGCCCCGAACCCGGTCCGATGACGGCCGATGTCGTCCGCAGCGGCGTGCAGGAGCGTCTCGACAGGCTGGGCGTGAAGAAGGTCGACCTGCTGCAGTTCCACTGGTGGACCTTCGAGCATCCGGGCTGGCTCGATGCGCTGCATGAGATGGCGCGGCTGAAAGAGGAGGGGCTGATCGGCGCGATCGGCGTCACCAATTTTGATGCCGCGCACCTGCGCGTCGCGCTGTCCGACGGCGTTCCTCTTGCCACCAACCAGGTCTCCTTCTCGCTGGTCGATCGCCGCGCGGCAGGCGACCTCTCCGCGCTTTGCCGCGAGAAGGGCGTGAAGCTGCTCGCTTACGGCACGCTCTGCGGCGGGTTCCTTTCGGAGAAGTGGCTGGGCAAGCCGGAGCCAACGGAAATACCGGACTGGAGCCGCTCAAAATACAAGCGTTTCATCGACGTTGCCGGCGGCTGGGAGCCGTTCCAAGGCATCCTCGCCGCTGCATCCGAAATCGGCCGCAAGCACGGCGTCTCGTTGTCCAACGTCGCGTCCCGCTGGGTGCTGGAGCATGAGGCGGTGGCAGCGACCATCATCGGCGCGCGTCTCGGTGAAAACGAACATCGCGACGACAATCTGAATGTTTTCGGCTTCGCGCTCGACGCAGAGGACCGGGCGCGGCTGGACGCGGCATTCGCGAAGACGAAGCCGGTGCCCGGCGATTGCGGCGACGAATACCGCAAGCCGCCCTATCTCACGGCGTCGGGCGACCTCAGCCACCATCTCGACGCGATTCCCTCGGTCTTCAAGGCCGATCCTGTGCCGGGCAAGCCGGGCCGCAGTCGCGTGTCCTCGGGCAGCGTGTGGGAGCCGATTGCCGGCTACAGCCGGGCAGTGCGCGTCGGCGATACCATCCGCGTGTCGGGCACCACGGCGACGCATGGCGGCGACCGCTGTGTCGCGCCCGGCGATCCTGGCGCGCAGACGACATACATCCTCGACAAGATCGCGGCCTCGATCTCCGCGCTCGGTGGCTCGACGGAGGACGTCGTGCGCACGCGCATCTATCTCAGGGACGCAGCGCAGTGGGAGCCGGTCTCGCGCGCGCATGGTCGCGTGTTCGGCGAGGTGCTGCCGGCCAATACGATGATCGCAGCCGGCGGCCTGATCGGCGACTATGAGGTCGAGATCGAGGCGGAAGCGGTGGTTGGCTAGCCCTCGGGGATCACCGCCATCGCTTGTATCTCGACCTTGGCGCGATCCTCGACCAGCGCCGTCACTTCGACAGCGGCCATAGCCGGGAAATGCTTGCCGATCACTGCGCGATAGGCTTGCCCGACGCCTTTGAGGTTGGCGAGATATTCCTGCTTAGAGGTGAAGTACCAGGTCATCGTGGTGATGTGCTCGGGGCCGCCGCCGGCCTCGGCCAACACCGCGACGATGTTCTCAAGCGTCTGCCGGACCTGTCCGGCGAAATCATCCGTTTCCCACTGCTGCTGGCCGTTCCAGCCGACCTGGCCGCCGATGAACACCAGCCGTCCGCTGGCAGCGATGCCGTTGGAGTAGCCGATCGGCTTGGCCCAGCCCTCCGGCTGCAGGATCTCTTGCATCAGCTCCTCCGTCATATTCATCAAAGTTCCGTCCGTACCTTCCAGAGCTCGGGGAACAGCTCGACCTCCAGCATGCGGCGCAGATAGGAGACGCCGGCCGTGCCGCCGGTGCCGCGCTTCAGCCCGATAATGCGCTCCACCGTGGTGACATGGTTGAAGCGCCAGCGCCTGAAATAGTCCTCGAAGTCGACCAGTTTCTCGGCGAGTTCGTAGAGCATCCAGTGTGTCGTGGGATCGCGGTAGACGATCTTCCAGGCTTCCAGCACCTTCGGATTCTCGCTGCGTGTCTCGCGCCAAGTTGCGCGGTCCGCTTCGTCACCGATGTCGAAACCCTTGCGGACCAGCAGGCGCAGCGCCTCGTCATAGAGGCTGGGAGCGGAGAGGATATCCTCGAGCCTCGCTGTGACTTCCGGCACGTGCTCGTGCGGTTTCAGCATGGCGAGGTTGCGGTTACCGGCAAGGAATTCGATGGCACGGTACTGCCACGACTGGAAGCCCGACGACTGGCCGAGCGAGGCACGAAAATCAGTGTATTCGCTGGGCGTCATGGTTCGCAGCACGTCCCACGCGCCGGTGAGTTGCTCGAAGATGCGCGCAACGCGCGTCAGCATCTTGAAGGCAGGCTCCAGCCTGTCCTCACGGATGGCCAGCATGGCGGCGCGGATCTCATGGATAGCGAGCTTCATCCAGAGTTCCGAGGTCTGGTGCTGGATGATGAACAGCATCTCGTCATGCGCGGTAGACAACGGCTCCTGCGCGTCGAGCACGCGTTCGAGGTGCAGGTAGTCGCCGTAGGACATGCGTCCCTTGAACGACATCTGCGCGCCTTCCGTGCCGGGATCGTAGGGCTTACTGCTCATGTCACTGCCGCCTTGCGGTGATAGTCCGGCGTATCCCAGAGCCGGTCCTTCATGATCGCTTCGAGGATCGCAGCCGCGCCGAGCACTTCCGCCTCGCCGATATAGAGCGGCGTGAAGCCGAAGCGGATCGCATCCGGCGCGCGGAAATCGCCGATGACCCCGCGCGCGATGAGCGCCTGCATGATCGCGTAGCCGGCCGGGTGCCGGAACGACACCTGGCTGCCGCGCTGATGGCCGTGGCGGGTGGTGGCGAGCGTCAGCTCCGGGCAGCGCCCTTCCACCTCACGGATGAAGAGATCGCAAAGCCCGATCGATGCCGCGCGCACGTCGTGCATCGAGACGCCGTCCCAGGCATCGAGCGCCGCGTCGAGGACGGTAAGCGCGATGACCGGCGGGGTGCCGACGCGCATGCGGTCGATCCCGTGACCGGCACGGTAGTCGAGGTCGAAGGCGAAGGGTGCCTCATGGCCCATCCAGCCGGACAGGGTAGGGCGAGCCGTCTCCGCATGCTTGGGCGCAACGTAGATGAAGGCCGGCGCGCCGGGGCCGCCATTGAGGTATTTGTAGGTGCAGCCGACGGCGAAGTCCGCGCCGGCGCCGAAGACATCGACTGGAATCGCCCCGGCAGAATGCGCGAGGTCCCAGACCGTGAGTGCGCCAGCCGCATGCGCCTTTCTGGTCAGGGCCTTCATGTCGTGCAGGCGGCCGGTACGGTAATCGACCTCGGTCAGCAAGAGAACGGCGACGGTATCATCGATCGACGCCTCGACGTCCTCTGGCTCGACCACCTTCAGCTCCAACCCACGACCGGGAGAGCCGATCAGTCCCTGCGCCATGTAGAGGTCGGACGGGAAGTTTCCGCTATCGGAGAGAACGACTTTGCGGCCGGGGTTGAGGTCGAGTGCGGAGGCAAGCGCCTGATAGACTTTTATCGACAGCGTATCGCCCATGACGACGGTGCCCTCAGGCGCGCCTATGAGCTTGCCTATACGATCGCCGATGCGGCGCGGCTGCGCCATCCAGCCCGCGACGTTCCAGCCCTTGATGAGGTGCTTGCCCCATTCGTTCGCCAGCATGTCGGCCACGCGCGCCTTTGCCGCGACGGGCAGGGGGCCGAGCGAGTTGCCGTCGAGATAGATGAGCCCGTCAGGGATATCGAACAGCGCGCGCGTGCGGGCGAAGTCGGTCATTTCTCCTCCCTCAGCCTGAAGCGCTGGATCTTGCCGGTCTGCGTCTTGGGCAGCGCGTCCACAAACTTCACCGAGCGCGGATACTTGTAGGGTGCGATGACGGCCTTGACGTGATCCTGCAGGATCTTCCGGACCAAATCGTCGCCCTCAATGCCCTCGACCAGCACGATATGCGCCTCGACGATCTGCCCGCGCTCGCCGTCGGGCGCGCCGATGACGGCGCATTCCTTCACATGGGCATGCGCCAGCAGCGCCGCCTCAACCTCGGGCCCGGCGATGTTGTAGCCGGACGAGATAATCATGTCGTCCGAGCGGGCGGCGAAGTGGAAAAAGCCGTGCTCGTCCTGCACGAAGGAATCGCCGGTGAGGTTCCAGCCGTCGCGGACGTATTTCGCCTGCCTGTCGTCGGCCATGTAGCGGCAGCCCGTCGGTCCGCGCACGGCAAGCCGCCCGACCGTGCCGCGCGGCACTTCTTTCATGCCCTCGTCGACGATCCGCGCCTCGTAGCCGGTGACCGGCTTGCCAGTCTGGCCGGGGGCCATGTCGGAGAGGCGGTTGGAGATGAAGATGTGCAGCATCTCGGTCGCGCCGATGCCGTCGAGAATCGGCTTGCCGGTCTTGCGCATCCAGTCTTCGTAAACCGGGGCCGGTAGTGTTTCGCCGGCCGAAACCGCGATGCGCAGCGACGACAGGTCGGCGCCCTTGTCCATCGCCGCCAGCATGGCGCGGTAGGCTGTCGGCGCGGTGAAGCTTATCGTCGCCTTATACGTCTCGATGATCTCGACCATGTTGGGCGGGGTGGCGCTTTCGAGCAGCGTGGCCGCCGCGCCGAAGCGCAGCGGGAAGATCGCAAGGCCACCGAGGCCAAAGGTGAAGGCAAGCGGCGGCGAGCCGACGAACACGTCGTCGGGCGTGACGCCGAGCACTTCCTTCGCATAGCCATCGGCGATGATGAGGAGATCGCGGTGGAAATGCATCGTCGCCTTGGGCACGCCCGTCGTGCCCGAGGTGAAGCCGAGCAGCGCGACGTCGTCGCGGCCGGTCTGCACGGGGTCGAAGCGGACGGACTTGCTGAGCGCCGCGCGGTCAAGCTCCGCGTCGTGATTGGCGGTACCGTCGAAACCGATCACCTGCTTGAGGAAGCCGCTGGTCTTGGCGCATGCGACCATCTCGTCCATCAGCCGCGTGTCGCAGAGCGCGAGTGCGATCTCGGCCTTGTCCACGATCTGCGACAGCTCGCCCGCGCGCAGCATCGGCATGGTGTTGACCACGACCGCGCCGGCCTTGGTTGCCGCGAGCCAGCAGGCAACCATGGCTGGGTTGTTGGCCGAGCGGATCAGCACGCGGTTGCCCGGCTTCACGCCGTAGTTCTCGACCAGCGCATGCGCCAACCGGTTCGTCCAGTCCGACAACTCCTTGTAGGTGCGCTGCCGGCCGTTGCCGATCAGCGCGGTGTTGTCGCCGAAACCCCTGTCGACCATGCGGTCGGTGAGTTCCACCGCCGCATTCAGCCGTTCCGGATAGTCGAAGCCGTCGAGCAGGAAATCCGGCCACTGGTCCTCGGGCGGCAGGTTGTCCCGCGTAAACGTGTCCGTATGTGCAGACGGCCCAAGCATCTCAGGCGTTCGCTTCTTCCGGCAGGAAGTCGACGTCGTGGTCGGCCGAGAGTTGCATGATGGTCGGGATGTCGCTCTTGTCGTGCAGGTGCTCGAACAGTTCCTTCAGCCGCCCGGCCGGCGACACCCAGAACAGCGCCCGGCACGGCTTGTCGGACTTGTTGAAGTAGCCATGCGGGATGCCGCGCGGCATGCGCACGAGGTCGCCTGCCTTCGCCGTCGACCACACGCCGTCGAGCTTCAGTTCGAGCTGGCCTTCCTGCACGAGGATGAACTCGTCCTGGTCTGGGTGGATATGCACCGGCACGAACTGGCCGGGCGCGCTGTTCGTCTCGAAGGCAAAGGCGCTCTCGCACACCGCCTTGGGGTAGTAGACCTGTCCGAGGATATTCCATTTGACGCCGTCGAAACCGGAGCCGTTTGCGGTAATGCCTTTCGCGAGTTCCTTCGTCATGACGCAGTCCCTTCACCCTCTGGAGTTTTGATAGTTATGTCTTCCTGGCGTCGCTCAGCACCTGCCGCGCGATGACCACCTTCTGCACGTCGGAAGCACCTTCGTAGATGCGCAGCGCGCGGATTTCGCGGTAGAGGCTCTCGACGATATGTCCCTTGCGTACACCGTCGCCGCCGTGAAGCTGCACCGCCTTGTCGATGACCTCTTGCGCCCTGTCGGTGGCGAAAAGCTTGGCCATAGCAGCCTCGCGCGTGACGCGCGCTGCGCCGGAATCCTTCGTCCAGGCGGCTCGGTAGACGAGAAGGGCGGCGGCATCGATATCGAGCGCCATGTCGGCGAGGTGGCCCTGCACCATCTGCAGTTCTGCGAGCGGCGCGCCGAAAAGCTTTCGATCGGCCGCGCGTTTCAGGCTTTCGTCGAGGGCACGCCGCGCAAAGCCTAGGGCGGCTGCGCCGACCGTCGAGCGGAAAACATCAAGCACCGACATGGCAATCTTGAAGCCGTCGCCGGGCTTTCCGATCATCGCGGAAGAGGGAACGCGCACGCTCTCGAAGGAGAGGCGCGCCAGCGGATGCGGAGCGATCACTTCCAACCGCTCGGCAACCGTCAGCCCCTTCGTATCGGCAGGCACCAGAAAGGCCGACAGCCCCTTGGCGCCGGGCGCTTCGCCCGTGCGCGCGAAGACGACATAGAGATCGGCGATGCCGCCGTTGGAAATCCACGTCTTCTCGCCGTCGAGAACGTAGGTGTCGCCGTCCTTCGTCGCGGCCATGTCCATGTTGGCGACGTCGGAGCCGGAGCGCGGCTCGGAGAGCGCGAAGGCGGATATCGCTTTGCCGGCGCGCGTCTTCGCCAGCCACTCCTTCTGCGCGTCCGTGCCGAACAGGCTGATCGCCCCGGTGCCGAGCCCCTGCATGGCAAACGCGAAGTCGGCGAGCCCGTCGTGCCGCGCCAGCGTCTCGCGCGTGAGGCAGAGCGTGCGCACGTCGAGCGGCGCGGGGTTGGCGATATCGATTGCCGTCGGTTTCAGCCAGCCGTCACGGCCAAGCATGGCGACGAGTTCGCGGCAGGCGGCGTCCACGTCATGATGGGCGACCGGGAGGTTCGCCGCACACCACGCATCGAGCCTGTCGGCCCACTCGCGATGGCGCGGCTCGAAGAACGGCCAGTCGAGGAAGGAGCGGTCAGGCATCAATCTCCCTCGAAAACCGGCTTCTGCTTCGCCACGAAGGCATTGTAGGCGCGCTCGAAATCCTTCGTCTGCATGCAGATGGCCTGCGCCTGCGCCTCGGCTTCGATGGCCTGGTCGAGACCCATCGACCATTCCTGGTTGAGCTGCGTCTTGGTGATGCCGTGCGCGAAAGTCGGGCCTGATACTATGCGGGCAGCCATCTCCATTGCGTCGGCTTCCAGCGCTTCGGCGTCTACGAGCCGGTTGTAGAAACCCCAGCGCTCCCCCTCCGCAGCACTCATGGTGCGCCCGGTGTAGAGCAGTTCGGCGGCGCGGCCCTGTCCGATGATGCGCGGCAGGATCGCACAGGCGCCCATGTCGCAGCCGGCGAGCCCGACCTTGGTGAACAGGAAGGCGGTCTTCGCCTCCGGCGTGGCGATGCGGATGTCGGATGACATGGCGATGATCGCGCCGGCGCCGACAGCCACGCCGTCCACCGCCGAGATAACAGGCTTGCCGCAGTTCAGCATCGCCTTGACGAAATCGCCCGTCATGCGCGTGAAGGCGAGAAGCTGCTTCATGTCCATGCGGACCAGCGGCCCGATGATGTCGTGAACGTCGCCGCCCGAGCAGAAATTGCCTCCGTTCGGCAAGAAGACGACGGCATCGATATCGTCGGCATAGACGAGCGCGCGGAACGTATCGCGCAGTTCGGCGTAGGATTCGAAGCTCAGCGGGTTCTTGCGCTCGGGACGGTCGAGGCGGATTTTCGCGACACGTCCCTCGGCTTCCCAGAGGAAATGCTGAGGCTTCAGGTGCGCCATCGCCGTCATTCGTGTCCCTCCCAACTGCTGCTGAAAGCCTTCAGCATGGCGGCGAGCCGCTTCGTGTCCTCCTCGCCGACGCCTGCCAGCAGCTCGCCGATCCAGCCTTCGTGCGCGGCCGCCATCGCCTCGAACTGGGCGCGGCCGGCGTCGGTCAGCGTCACCATCGAGGTGCGGCGGTCGCCATTGCGACGTGCGCGCTCCACCAGCCCTTCCGAAACGAGACGATCGACGATGCCGGTGACGTTGCCGTTTGAAACCAGCAGGAAGCTCGACAGGCCGCTCATCAGCATGCCGTCCGGGGTACGATAGAGCGCGGCCATCACGTCGAAGCGCGGCAGGGTCGTGTCAAACTCCTGGCGCAGCCGCTCGCGCAGCTCGGCCTCGATGGTACGCGCGGCGCGCAGCATCCTGATCCAGAGCCGCAGGCGTTCCTTGTTGTCGTGGGAGATATCGGACAGCGGCGCGCTTACCATGTCTCGCCACCCGAGATGGAGATCGCCTGACCGGTGATTGAACGCGCATTGTCGCCGCAGAGCCAGAGCACCGCGTCGGCGACTTCTGCGGGCTGCACGAAGCGGTTTTGCGGATTGGTGGCGGCAAGCGTTGCGCGCGTCTCTTCGACCGTACGGCCGGTCTTGCGCACGATGTTCTCGACCGAGCGTTCCAGCATGTCCGTCTCGACGAAGCCGGGGCAGACGGCATTCACGGTGACGCCGGTCTTCGCCAACTCGGCGGCGAGCGCGCGCATCAGGCCAACGACGCCGTGCTTTGCCGCGACATAGGGCGCGACATAGCCATAGCCTTTCAGGCCAGCGGTAGACGCAACGAAAATGATGCGGCCCGTCTTGCGCGCGGCCATGCCTGCAAGCGCAGGCTTCGCGGTGAGAAACGCGCCGGTAAGATTGACGTCGAGCGTAGCCTTCCAGTCATCCAGCGAGACCCTATGCGCAGGCGCGCTCTCCGCGCTGCCGGCATTGGCGACGACGATGTCGAAGGGGCCGCGTTCAGCTTCGGCCTGTTCGTAGAGCGCCAGCATGGACTGCTCGTCGGTCACGTCGGCGGTGACCGCATTGATGCGGGTATTCTCCGCCGCAACCCGTTCGAGCGCGTCCAGCCGTCGGCCGCAGATCGTCACGTTGATGCCGGCTTCGGCCAGCGCCAATGCGATTGCGCGTCCGACACCGGAGCCGCCGCCGGTGACGAGGGCGTGCCGGCTCATACCTTGAACTCCGGCACTGCGTTGCGCTGGGCCGCGAGGCGGTAAGCCTGGTCGCGGCCGGGTAGATACGGCTCGGGCCACTTCACGCCCCGGTCGTTCAATGAGACGGCGGCATGCAGCGTCCAGTAGGGGTCGGCGAGATGCGGGCGGGCGAGACAGACGAGATCTGCGCGGCCGGCCATCAGGATCGAGTTGACGTGGTCTGGCTCATAGATGTTGCCGACCGCCATCGTCGCCATGCCCGTCTCGTTGCGGATGCGGTCGGAGAAAGGCGTCTGGAACATGCGGCCATAGACCGGCTTGGCCAGCGTCGAGGTCTGCCCGGCGGAGACGTCGCAGATATCGACGCCGGCGGCGGAGAGCATCTTCGCGATCTCAACGGCGTCAGCCGGCGTCACGCCCTCGATGCCAACCCAGTCATTGGCCGAGATGCGCACCGAGATCGGCTTGTGCAGCGGCCATGCCTCGCGCACCGCGTGGAAGATTTCGAGCGGATAACGCATGCGGTTCTCCAGCGAGCCGCCATAGTCATCCGTGCGCTTGTTGGTGATGGGGGTGATGAAGGACGAGAGCAGGTAGCCGTGCGCTGCGTGGATTTCGAGCATGTCGAAGCCGCAGCGGTCGGCCATCTCGGCTGACGCGACGAACTGGTCGCGCACCAGATCCATATCGGCGCGGGTCATTGCCTTCGGCACCTGATTCTTCGTCGACCACGGCACGGCGGATGCGGCCATGATCGGCCAGTTGCCGTCTTCCAGAGGCGCGTCGCCTTCCTCCCAGCCGACCTGGGTGGAGCCTTTCGCGCCGGAGTGCCCGATCTGCGCGCAGATTTTCGCCGGCGTCTCGCGGTGCACGAAATCGACCAGCCGCTTCCACGCGACCTCGTGTTCCGGCTTGTAGAAGCCGGGGCAGCCGGGCGTGATGCGGCCTTCGGGGCTGACGCAGGTCATCTCGATGTAGACCAGACCCGCGCCGCCCTTTGCGCGCTCGGCGTAATGCGTGAAATGCCAGTCGGTCGGGCAGCCGTCGACGGCCTTGTACTGCGCCATCGGCGAGACGACGACGCGGTTGGCGAGTTGCATGTCGCGCAGCTTGTAAGGCGCGAACATCGGCGCGCGCTTCCAGCTTTCCTCCGGCGCGCCGGCCTCGCGCTGGAACCACTCTTCCGCGTCGCCGAGCCATTCGGGGTCGCGCAGGCGCAGGTTTTCGTGGCTGATGCGCTGCGAACGCGTCAGCAGCGAGTAGTTGAACTGAACGGGGTCGAGATCGAGATAGCGCTCGACCTCCTCGAACCACTCCAGCGAATTGCGTGCTGCCGACTGAAGCTTCAGCACCTCGGTGCGCCGCGCGTCCTCATATTTGCGGAAGGCGGATTCGAGGTCGGGCTCGGAGTGCACGTAGTCGGCGAGCGCGACCGCGCTTTCCAGCGCGAGCTTGCTGCCGGAGCCGATCGAGAAATGGGCCGATGCGGCCGCGTCGCCCATCAGCGCGAGGTTCTTGTAGGACCACCGCTCGCACAGCACGCGCGGGAAGTTGATCCACGCCGAGCCGCGGATGTGGTTGGCGTTGGTCATCAGCGGATGCCCGCCGAGATGCTTTTCGAAAATCTTCTCGCAGGTCGCGATGGATTCCTGCTGGCTCATTCCGCCGAAGCCGAACTTGTCCCAGGTCTCCTGCGAACATTCGACGATGAAGGTCGCGGTGTCCGGATCGAACTGATAGGCGTGCGCCCAGACCCAGCCATGCTCCGTCTTCTCGAAGATGAAGGTGAAGGCGTCGTCGAATTTCTGGTTCGTGCCCAACCAGACGAACTTGCACTTGCGCGTGTCTATGTCGGGCTTGAACACATCTACGAAGGTCGAGCGCGAGCGCGAGTTCAGCCCGTCGGCCGCAACGACGAGATCGTACGCCTCCATATACGGGCGGGGATCGGGCGCCTCCGTCTCGAACTGCACGGTGATGCCGAGCTCTCGCGCTCGGCGCTGCAAGAGCAGCAGCAGCCGTTTGCGACCGATGCCGCAGAAACCGTGGCCGGTCGAGACGGTTCGCGTGCCCTTGTAGATGACGGCGATGTCGTCCCAGTAGGCGAAGTAGCGCTTGATCCAGACCGCGCTGACAGGGTCGTTGCGGTTGAGGTTGTCGAGCGTCTCGGCCGAAAGCACCACGCCCCAGCCAAACGTGTCGTCCGGCTTGTTGCGCTCGATGACGGTGATGTCGTGCGCCGAATTTCGCAACTTCATCGAGATCGCGAAGTAGAGACCGGCAGGTCCGCCACCAAGAACCGCGACCTTCATCGAGCGCTCTCCTCTGCTTGCGTCAGGCACTATCGCGCCAGCAGAAAGATATTTCAAGCTTAAAGTTTCATGCCGACGTCAGCCGGCCTTCAGCCATTCGTCGTCGATCTCCGGCAGCGGGATCGCGGCGATCAGGTCGCGCGTGTAGGCGTGCTTTGGATCGGCGAAGAGCGCGTCGGTCGGACCCTGCTCGACGATCTCACCCTGGCGCATGACGATCACCTGCCTGCAGAGCCGCCGGATGACGGAGAGATCATGGCTGATGAAGGCGACCGTCAGGCCCATCTCGTCTGCGAGCTTTTCGAGCAGCGTCAGGATCTGCGCCTGCGTCGAGACGTCGAGGCCGGACACGATCTCGTCGGCGAGCACGAAGTCGGGCGACAGCGCCAGCGCGCGCGCGATGCCGACGCGCTGGCGCTGGCCGCCAGACAATTCGTGGCGGTAACGACTGGCAAAACTCTCGGGCAGGCCGACGCGCGACAGGGCCTCTGCGACGCGTTGTTCGAGATTGTCACCAAGCCCATTGAGTTTAAGCGGCGCGGCGATGATCGCGCCGATGGTGCGACGCGGGTTCAGCGACGACATCGGGTCCTGGAAGATCATTTGCAGGTTTCGCCGGAGCGGGCGCAATTCGCCCTCCGGCAGATGCGCGATGTCGCGGCCCTCGAAATGAATGCTGCCGGCGCTGGGTTCGATCAACCGCACCAGTGCGCGGCCGAGCGTCGACTTGCCCGAGCCGGATTCGCCGACGATGCCGGTCACCGAGCGGCGCGGCAGTTCGAAGTCGAGACCCTTCAGGATTTCCACCAGAGGCGCGCTGCCGATCAGCGGCTTCCGCGTCATGTCGGGCAGCGCGACCTTCAGGCCGCTAACCTTGAACAGAGGCTCAGCCATGGGGCCTCCAGTCGTGGTCCGCGACCGCGATTTCAGCGGCGAGACCCGCCAGCACCGACTCGTCCACCGGTTTCAGCGACGCCTGCGGGTCGGTGTATTTTGGCGTCGCGGCCATCAGCGCCCGCGTATAGGCGTGCTGCGGATTGGCGAACAGAGCAGGCGTGTCAGCCTCCTCGACCACCTTGCCGGCGTAGAGCACCGTCACCTTTTGGCTGACCTTGGCGACCACGCCGAGGTCGTGCGTGACGAACAGGATCGCGGTGCCATGCTCCTGCTGCAACTGCGCGATCAGCCGCAGGATCTGTTTTTGCACAGTCACGTCGAGCGCCGTCGTCGGCTCGTCGGCGACGATCAGGCGCGGCTCGGAGGCGAAGGCGGCGGCGATGAGCACGCGCTGGCGCATGCCTCCGGAAAGCTCGTGCGGATATGCCTTCATGACACGATCCGGCTCGCGGATATGCACCTCATCGAGCAACTGCCGCACGCGCCTGTCGGCCTTGTCGGCGGCCCAGCCGAGGATGTGGACGAGACGATCTGTCATCTGCGGACCGACGCGCCGCGACGGGTTGAGCGCGGTCAGCGGATCCTGCGGGATCAGCGCGGCCTTCGCCCCGATCAGCCGACGCCGCTCCTTTGCCGACAGCGCGCCGAGGTCGGTCCCTTCCAGCCGGATCGCGCCCTCCACGATGCGAACGCTCGGCGGCAGCACGCCGAGCACGGCCTTGCCGATCATGCTCTTGCCGGCGCCGCTTTCGCCGACCAGCGCGCGCACCTCGCCGGGCTGCACGGTCAGCGACACCGAGCGCAGCACGCGCTGGCCCGACGGCAGCGTCGCGCTCAGGTTGGAGATGTCGAGACACGCGCTCATCGCAGCACCGGGTCGAAGCGCGACTTCAGCCCTTCGCCGAACTGGCTGAAGGAGAGCACGGTGAGAAAGAGCGCGATCAGCGGGAACACCAGCACCCACCATGCCTGATGGATGGAGAGCCGCCCCTCCGCGATGATGCCGCCCCAGGTCGGCGCGTCGCTGGAGATGGACAGGTTCACGAAAGAGAGGATCGCCTCGACGATGACCGCGATACCCATCTCCAGCGACAGCAGCGCGACGATGGAAGGCAGCACGTTGGGCAAGACTTCGGAGACCATGATGCGCAGCCGGCCGAAGCCGGCGATGCGGGCGTTCTCGACATAATCCATGCGTGCCTGGCTCATCGCCTCGGCGCGGATGACGCGGCAGAAGCGCGTCCAGTCGATGACGGCGATGGCGATGATGACCGACATCAGACCGGTACCGAAGACGGCGACGAGCAGGATGGCGAACAGCACAGGCGGAAACGCCATCCAGATATCGACGATGCGCGAGATGATACGGTCAGGCCAGCCGCCGAAATAGCCTGCGACGAGCCCAAGCGTGGAGCCGACAATGCAGGCGGCGAGCGCCGCAACGAAGGCGACAATGAGCGCGATGCGCGCGCCGAAGATCAGGCGTGAGAGCAGATCGCGCCCGAGGCTGTCGGTGCCTAGCCAGTAGCCGGGCTCCGACCCCGGCAGCCAGAAGGGTGGCAGGCGTTCCAGCATCAGGTCCTGCGCCAGCGGGTCGTGTGGCGCGACGAGTGGCGCAAAGATCGCAGCCAGAAGAACGACGAGAAGCCAGCCACCGGCGAGCATCAGGCGGGCGTCGAAGCGGCGGCGGGGCAGGGCGCGTGCGTCAACCATGGCGCAGCCTCGGATTGAGCAGTGCGTACATCATGTCGACCGCGAGATTGATCAGCACGAAGATCAGCGCGAAGACGAGTACGATGCCCTGGATGAGCGGCAGGTCGCGATTGATGACCGCGTCGATCGCCATGTTGCCGAGCCCTTCGTAGGAGAACAACCGCTCGATGATGACCGTGCCGCCGATCAGGAAGGTGAACTGTACGCCGATCAGGGTCAGCGTCGGCAGCGCGGCGTTCTTCAGCGCCTCGCGCAGGATGACCTTCGTCTCGGAAAAACCCTTCACCCGGGCCAGCGTGACATAGTCGAGCGTCATCACCTCTTTCAGCGAAATCTTCAGGAGCTGCGAGATGATCGCCGCGAGCGGCAGCGCGAGTGCCAGCGCGGGCATGAACATGTGGCCTATCAGGTCTCTCGTCAGGTCGAAGCGCAGACGGAAAATGCTTTCGAAAAGATAGAACTGCGTGACAAAAGGCAGGTCCATGCGTGGCGAGACGCGGCCGGAAATATGAAAGACCGGCCACAGCACGCCGAACAGCAGGATGAGCGCCAGCCCCCACAGGAAGTCGGGGATGGAGAGGGCCGCGCCGTTGGCGACATCGATGCCGGCCTCGACAGCCGTGCCCTGTTCACGCGCGCCGACAATGGCGAGCGGCCCGCCGATGATGAGGGCGATGAGTAGGGCGAAGATCGAAAGTTCGAGCGTCGCCGGCAGGCGGCTCAGCACCAGCGACATCACATCCTGCCGAAGCGAGATCGAGGTGCCGAAATTGCCCTGCACCACGCCCGACAGCCAGATGAAATATTGCTCGACGATGGAGCGGTCGAGGCCATAGAGCGCACGCAGCCTGGCGATGTCGGCATCGGTGGCGCCGGGCGGCAGCATCATGGCGATCGGGTCGCCCGGTGCCACGCGGATGATGACGAACACCACCACCGACACGCCGAGCAGCGTAATCGCCATGGTGATGAGCCGGATCAGGAAGCGTTGAAGGATCATGTAGTGAACGTGCTGAGGATTGGCGTTCTTTCGCGCCCCCCTCTGTCCTGCCGGACATCTCCCCCACACGGGGGGAGATCGGCAGCGTCATCCCCATCGCGATTTCTGCGACGTTGAAGTTTGGCGGAAGCGTTAATGCCAGCCAATCTCCCCCCTCGTGGGGGAAATGTCCGGCAGGACAGAGGGGGGCGCCACAAGACGCTCACCTCTGGATTTGCAGCTGAATTGCCCGCGGCCACCTCAGGCCGGCGACATCAGGGCCGGCAGCAGTGCGCCGGACTTGTGCGGAACGACCTTGACGGTCTCCGAATAGACGATCGGCTGTGCGTACTGCATCAGCGGCAGCACGTAGGCGTTGTCGGCGATCAGCTTGCTGACGGCCTTCCAGCCGGCGATGCGCTTGGCCTCGTCGGCCTCGCCCCACAGGGGATTGATCGCGTCGATGACGTCCTGGCTGTCCCAGACCGAGTGCGGGCTCGGGCCGTACATGGCAAAGCCGGTCGAGGTGGTCGGGTCGCCGATCGAGTTGCCCCAGTTGTAGAAGGCGGCAGGCGCGAGTTGGTCGGCAGCACGCAGCTCGTAGTGCTTGGCGATCTCGTAGACCTCGATATCGGCTTCGATGCCGACCTTGCGCCACATGCCGACGATCGCCTGGATCATCTCGTAGTCCTTGGGCTTGAAGCCGCGCGTCGTCTGGATCGTGAACTTCACCGGATTCTCGGGCGAGTAGCCGGAAGCCTTGAGCAGCTCGATAGCCTTCTCAGGATTGTACTCGACCTTGATCGTCTCGTCGTAAGCCTCGTATTCCGGCGTCTCCAGCGTATCGAGCGGCACGCCGTAGCCGCGCAGCAGGCGGTCGACCAGCAGCTTCTTGTCGACCGACATGACGGCGGCCTGACGCACGTTCTCGTCCTTCATCACGTCGATGTCGTTGAAGAAGATCATGCCGATGTCCGACACCGTCTCGGCCGAGCCGGCCAGCCCGTCCTTGGCGATCAGGCGGTCGTATTCCTCATAGGGAATCTCCAGCGTCACATGCGACGAGCCCGACTCGATCTCCGCGACGCGGCTCGCCGCATCAGTGACGAACTTGATCGTCACGTTCTCGAAGGCCGGCTTGCCGCCCCAGTAGTTCGGGTTGGCCTTGAGCTGCACGAAGGCGTTGCGCTCGAACTTTTCCACCATGTACGGGCCGGTGCCGATGGGCTTCGCCTCGAAACCTTCCGCGCCGACCTTCTCGTAGTAGGCTTTCGGCAGCACGTAGCCGGTCAGGAACGACATCCACTTGAAGTAGGTCGGGTCGAACTGCACGACGTCGCCGGTGATCTTGTTGCCGTCGATCTTGAAGTTGTTGACGTTCTTCCAGACGAACTGGATCGGGTTGCCGGTTTCTTCCTTGGCGGCGCGCTCCAGCGACCAGACGATGTCCTCGGCCGTGAAGGGCGAGCCGTCATGCCAGGTGACGCCGTCGCGCACGGTCATGTGAACCTGCTTGAGATCGTCGGAGAAGCCCCATTCGGTGAGCAGGCCCGGCGCAAGCGACAGGTCCGGCTTCTGCAGGATGAATTGGTCGAACACCGACTGGTAGATGCCCTGGATGGTCGGGTTGACCGCCGACGGGCCGGTGGTCGGGTCCCATGACGGCAGGTTGACGTTGTAGGCGATGACGAGTTCGTCTGCCTGCGCCAGCGCCATGCGCGGCATCGAGATGCCGGCCATGGCGGCGGTCGCGCCGGCCAGTTTGAGGATAGTTCGTCTGTTGATGGTCATGTTCTCGTTCCCCAGTTGATTGTTGGTTTGGTTGTGTGAACGCCCGAAGGCGCGGTTGAGCCTAAAGTGCCGCCGTTGCCTCGATCTCCACCAGAAAATCCGGAAGCGCCAGTGCCTGTACGCCGATGAAGGTGTTGGCCGCCGGCACGACGCCGTCGTAGAAGGCCATGATCTCGCCGATGACCGGGCCAAGCTTGTCCGGCGAATGATCGACGACATAGGTCCGCAGGCGCACGATGTCGGCGGGCGTCGCGCCGACCTCGGCCAGAACGGCCTTCAGGTTGGCAAGCGCCTGGCGCGTCTGAGCTGCAAGATCACCGGGACCGACAACCTCGCCGGCCTTGTTCCATGCAACCTGACCAGCGAGATGAAGCGTACGGCCACCGTTCTGCTCGACCGCGTGCGAGAATCCGAACTGTGTGGACTCATATAAAGTAGCTGGGTTTATCGCCTTGCGCTTCATCGTGACCTTCTATCGCTTCCGGATATCGACCTGCATTGTCATGCGCCCGCCAGTTGCTGCGCAAGCATGAAGCCCGAGCCTGCACCTGTTCCGGCTCCGGGCCAAGTGGCTGCGCCCACGAGATGCAGATTTGTGACTGGCGTGTTCCAGCGCGCGTAGCCGGGCGCCGGGCGGAACAGGAAATTCTGCGAAATATGATGGCTGCCGCAAATCTGGTCGCCGCCGACGAGGTTGGGGTTCTCGCGTTCGAGGTCGATCGGCGAGAAGACCGCGCGACCGAGTATCTTTTGCGACAGGCCCGGCGCGTGCTTCTCAACCAACGCGAGCGCCCGGTCGGCGTAGCGATCCTTGATCGCATCCCAATGATCGGGCGCGATCTCGCCTGCTGCATCGCCGGTAACGTTGGCCGGCAGCGCGCGCACCTGCACCCACAGCACATGCTTGCCATCAGGCGCGCGCGACGGATCGATCGCCGTCGGCTGGCCGACGACAAGCACGGGCTCGTCGGGCAGCAGGCCGGCGATGGCCTGCTGATAGGTTCTCGCCATCTGCTCCAGCGACGGCGCGATATGCACATAGGCGAAGTTCTTCAGTTCCTCGCCCGCCTTCCAGTCGGGCAGGCCGTCCAACGCCAGATGGATCATCATCGTCCCGGGCGCATGGCGGAACGTCTTCATCGCGCCGTCGAAGCCGGCATCGCCCGAACCCTTCGGCAGCAACTTGCCCGCAAGCGCGCCAGGCGCGACGCCCGCGATCACTGCCTTCGTCGCTGTATGCGTCTCGCCACTGGCGAGCCTGATGCCGGTCGCCTTGCCGCCGCTGGTGATAATCTCGGCGACATCGGCGCCGTGGAACACCTTGCCGCCCGACTTCGCCAGCATGCCCTCCAGCGCACGGATGATCGTATCTGCGCCGCCTTTGCCGATCACCATGCCAAAACTCTGGTTGGCCATGGATTCGAGGTAGGGGAAAACCGCGCCGCCGGCGATGTCGGGCGCGAAATCGAGATGCATGCCCCAGGCGGCAAGCGTCGCCTTCACATGCGGCGAGGTGAAATTCTCGTCAAGCCACGCGCGCGGCGACGACAGCAAAAGCTTCGCCGTATCGAGCGAGCCTTTCACGCCCTTCTTGCGCCAGAGATTCCAGCCCGTGCCGGCAAGCGCACGCGCACCCATCGGCGAACCGAGCAGGCGGAAGAGGTGTTCGGCCTCGCCCATGAAGCCGCCGACCAGCCGCCGCCATGTCTCGGCGTCGCCCTTGGAGAATTTTTCGAGCCGGCCAACGGTCTTTTCAATGTCGGTGCTGACGCCGAACCAGTGCCCGTCTGGGAAGACTGATGCGAAACAATCGGCGGCGGGGACGAATTCAAGTCCGGCTGATTTCAATTCATTTGCATATTTCCGGTGGAAGGCGGAGCCGGCAAACAGGCTGAGATTCATCGCGGCGAGGTCGTGCCGGAAGCCGGGAAGCGTCAACTCGCGTGTCTGGACCGCACCGCCGCTGACGGGATTGCGCTCGAAAACGCCGGTTTTCCAGCCCTTTGTCGCCAAATGCGCCGCACAGGCCAGACTGTTGTGGCCGGCACCGACAAAGATGGCGTCGAATTCACTCACGCCCCGATCCCATTTCCTTTAGGCTTAAAGATAATTGCAGATGCATATGTTTTCGTCTAGTAGCATATTGAAGGCCGACAAGAGCCGCTACCAATCGACAAGGGGAATGAAATGGACTCCGCAAAACTTCTCGGCGAATTCGCCACCCAGCTTCTCTCCGGCGCGATCGAGGTCGTCGATCTCTCCGCCGTGCTCGGGCCTGAGACGCCGCTGATCAAGCTGCCGCCGGAACTGGCGGTCGATACGCCGAAGGTCGAGATCCACACCATCTCCGCCTACGACAAGAACGGTCCGTGGTGGGCCTGGAATTGGCTGAAGCTCGGCGAGCACTCCGGCACGCATTTCGACGCACCGATCCACTGGATTTCAGGCAAGGACTACGCCGACGGCTCGACCGATACGCTGCCGGTGCAGAAGCTCGTCGGACCGGTCAACGTGCTCGACTTCTCCAAGGAAGCGGCCGCCGACGCCGACTTCCTGCTGACTGTCGACCACATCAAGGCCTGGGAGGCCAAGCATGGCGCCATCAACCCGGGCGAATGGGTTGTCATGCGCACCGACTGGTACAAGAAGAACGGCTCGGAAGCCGCGTTCCTGAACGCCAACGAGACCGGTCCGCACACGCCCGGCCCGACGGCCGAGGCGATCCTCTATCTGATCGACAAGGATGTTGCCGGCTGGGGCTCCGAGACGATCGGCACCGACGCTGGCAAGGCTGGCGGCATGGAACCGCCGTTCCCGGCGCACACGCTGATGCACAAGGCCAACAAATATGGCCTCGCCAGCCTCTGCAACCTCGACCGCCTGCCGCCCAAGGGCGCTGTCCTGATCGCCGCGCCGCTCAAGATCGAGAAGGGCACCGGCAGCCCGATCCGCGCCCTGGCACTCGTACCGAAGAAGTAGGAGCTGGTTGGGAGACGGGCTCATGCGGACGAGCGGGATGAGGGAAGGCAGCGGGATGTTCTACCGCTGCGATCCTTCGCGCCCCCCTCTGTCCTGCCGGACATCTCCCCCACGAGGGGGGAGATCAGCTGTCACGACGACTTTCGCCCATCTCCGACGTTACAAGGCACGGCAAGCCGCTGGAACTGCCAATCTCCCCCCGTGTGGGGGAGATGTCCGGCAGGACAGAGGGGGGCGCCGTAGAGCGCCAACGCCTCCAATTTCGGAGCTTTCCCCATGAGCGCCCCCGACCACATCATCGTCGGCAGCGGCATCAACGCGCTGGTCTGCGCCGCTATTCTCGGCGGCAAGGGTCGCAAGGTGCTGCTGCTGGAGCGTAACGATCGTATCGGCGGCTGCATCCGCACGGAAGAGATCACCGCGCCGGGTTTTGTCCATGATGTGATGGCCACGACCTTCGTGCTTTTCATCACCTCGCCGGCCTATGCCGCGCTTGCCTCAGACCTCGGCAGGCATGGGCTGGAGTTCTGTCACGCCAATGCCCCCACCGGCGTGTTGCGGCCTGACGGCAGCCATTTGATCCAGCGGATGGACCGCGCGGCGAATGTCGCAGCGTTCGGCGAGGACGGCGCGCAATATGCTGCCGACGTCGACGATATCGGCGCGAATGCCGGCCTTCTGTTCGGCCTGCTCGGCGGCGGGCTCTGGACATGGCCGACCTTCAAGCTGCTGTTCGCCGAGGCGCGGCGGCGTGGCCCGCGCGGACTTGCAGCCTTCATGGGCGATGCGCTGACTTCATCGCGAAGCTGGCTGGAAAGTTCCTACAAGACGGACCGCGCGCGCGCTCTCTGGGCGCCCTGGTCCCTGCATGCCGGCATCGGCCCGGAAGATGCGTTTTCCGGCCAGATCGCCAAGGTCATCGCCTTCGCACTGGAAGCGGCAGGTGCGCCGATCGTCAAGGGCGGTGCGAAAAATATCCTCTCCGCCTTCGATGCCCTCATCAGGGAAAAGGGCGGAGAGATCCGCACCGGCGCGGACGTTGACTCCATTATCGTCGAAGGCGGCAAGACGACCGGCGTTCGCCTCGCCTCTGGTGAGACGGTTAAGGCGACGAAGGGCGTGATCTGCTCGGTGACGCCGACACAACTCTATGGCCGCCTGCTCGGCAATAACGCTCCAGCGGACGATATCGCCGCGACAAAAGCCTATCGCTACGGCAAGGGCAATTTCCAGATCCACTACGCGCTCGACCGACTGCCGGCATGGCGCAACAAGGCGCTTGGCGAAGTTGCGTTGCTGCACCTGACGCCGGGTCTGGATGGTGTGTCGAAGGCGTCGAACGAGGCGGTGCGCGGCATGCTGCCGGAGACGCCGACCATTTGCGTCGGCCAGCCGCATGCGCTGGACCCCTCGCGCTGCCCGCCGGGCAAGGCCATCCTCTGGCTGCAGCTTCCGGAATCCCCGCGCCACATCAAGGGCGACGCCGCCGGCAAGCTGAAGGCGCCCGCCGACGGGAAGTGGACCGACGAGTTGCGCGAAGCCTATGCCGACCGCGTCGAGGACATTCTCGCATCGCACATCGATGCCTTCTCGGCGACGGTGCTCGGCCGTCGTTGTTATTCGCCTGCCGATCTGGAGGCGATGAACATCAATCTGGTCGGCGGCGACCCCTATGGCGGTTCGTCAACGATCGACCAGTCGTTCCTGTGGCGTCCATTCAAGACCAGCCGCAACCACGCGACATCAGTAAAAGGTCTCTACCACATCGGCGCATCCACCCATCCGGGCGCGGGTCTCGGCGGCGGTTCTGGCTTCCTTCTGGGGAGCAAGCTCTGATGGACCAGAAGGTCGCGGAAAAGCGCGAACGCATCTCCACGCTGGGCCAGATCGGGCTGCAGCAGTTCGCGCCCTACCTGATGAACCGCATCATGGGGCGCTATAACGCGACGCTCCGCGAGGCCTATGGCCGCGAGAATCGGACTGTCCCGCAGGTGCGCACGCTGGCAGTCCTGTCGGTGAGCGATGGCGTTACGGTCGGCGATCTCGCGGTCTACACGGTGATCGAGCAATCGACGCTGTCGCGCACGCTCGACGCGCTTGAAAGCCAAGGTCTGGTGCGCCGCGAAGCCGGCGAGAGCGACAACCGCGTGAAGAAGGTTTTTCTCACCGACGAGGGACGCGCCGAATTCAACCGCGCGTGGCCTGCCATGCACGACGCCTTCGAGCTCATGTTCGATGGCATCGACGATGCGGAATATTCGTCCTTCGTGGTGACGCTTCAGAAGATGCTGAGGAACATCCGCAAGCACGACATCTAAGACAGAGCATGATCCCGCAAAGTGGAGGCCGGTTTGTGGAAAAGATCATGCCAAGAAAATAGATCTACGCAGCGCCGTTGGGGGAGCGGCGGCAACGGAGCAGGACAAAAGAGATGGCCGAGCGGTCGTTCGCCAAGGAAGTCGAGAAGCTGAGGCTGGGTGAAGGCGAGGAGTTCGCCGGCGAGGGCATCCTCGCCATCACCAAGGCGCTGCTGCAATGCGGCGTCGGCTATGTCGGCGGCTATCAGGGCGCGCCGATCAGCCACCTGATGGATGTGCTGGCGGACGCGCAGGACATTCTGGGCGAACTTGGCGTTCATTTCGAGGCGTCGGCCTCCGAGGCCACCGCAACCGCGATGCTTGCCGCGTCCGTGCATTATCCGATCCGGGGCGCCGCCACCTTCAAGTCGACAGTCGGCACCAATGTTGCCTCCGATGCGCTCGCCAACCTTGCGTCTGGTGGCGTGACGGGAGGCGCTCTCATAATCGTGGGCGAGGACTACGGCGAAGGCTCCTCGATCATGCAGGAACGCAGCCACGCCTTCGCGATGAAGAGTCAGGTCTGGCTGCTCGATCCGCGCCCGAACCTGCCATCCATCGTGCAGGCAGTGGAACATGGATTCGAGCTCTCGGAGGTGTCTAACACGCCCGTCATGCTGCAGGTGCGCATCCGCTGTTGCCATGTGCATGGCAAGTTCATCGCCAAGAACAACAAGCGCCCGGCGATGACGGTCGCCGATGCGCTGGAAAACCCGCGCCGCGACACCGGTCGCATCGTGCTGCCGCCAGCTTCCTTCCTGCACGAGAAGGAGAAGGTGGCGAAGCGCTGGCCGGCGGCGGTCGACTATATCCGCAAGAACGGGATCAACGAGTTCTTCGGACCCGATGCGGGCTCAGTCGGCATCGTCATGCAGGGCGGCATGTACAATGCGGTCATCCGCGCGCTGCAGCGTCTTGGGCTGGCCGACGCCTATGGCGAGACCGACGTGCCGCTTTACGTGCTGAACGCGGTCTATCCGCTCATCGACGACGAGTTCCTCACCTTCTGCGAAGGCAAGGATTCCGTTCTCGTTGTCGAGGAAGGCCAGCCGAACTACATCGAGCAGGCCTTTGCCGCCATGCTGCACAAGGCCGGCCGCGGCACGCGCCTCGTCGGCAAGGAATACCTGCCTGTCGCCGGGGAATATACAGGGCAGGTCATGCTGGACAGTCTGGGTGCCTTTCTGCGCGCCGAGGCGCCGCAGCTTCTGTCGGCAGAAATCCGCGCGCCGAACAAGATGGGCGGCGGCGAGGAAATTCCTGATCTCAGCAAAGTCGTGCCGGGCCGTCCACCGGGCTTCTGCGTCGGCTGCCCGGAGCGCCCGATCTTCGCCGCGACCAAGCTGGTCGAGCAGGAACTCGGCAAACACCACATCGCCTCCGACATCGGCTGTCACCTCTTCTCGATCATGCCGCCCTTCGAACTCGGCGCGACGACGATGGGCTACGGCCTCGGGCCGGCCTCCGCGTCCGCCTTCAACGCGCCGGAAGCCAAACGCCGTTCCATCTCCTTCGTCGGCGACGGTGGCTTCTGGCACAACGGCCTGACGTCCTCGATCGGCAACGCGGTCTTCAACAAGAATGACGGCGTCATTGTTGTCGTCGACAATTTCTACTCGGCGGCGACGGGCGGGCAGGACATCCTGTCGTCGCGCGCCAACAACCGGACGAAATCCACCCAGCACCCGATCACCAAGGCGATCGAGGGCATGGGCGTGAAATGGCTGCGCCATATCGACCGCACCTACGATGTCGGCAAGATGCAGGCCACGCTGAAGGAAGCGCTGACGACCGAGGAGAAGGGCCCGAAGGTCATCGTCGCCTCGTCGGAATGCATGCTGAACAAGCAGCGTCGCGAGAAGCCGCTGGTCAACCAGGCGATCAAGGACGGCGCGCGTGTCGTGAAGCCGAAATTCGGCGTCGACGAGGACATCTGCACGGGCGACCACGCCTGCATGCGACTGTCCGGCTGCCCCTCGCTGTCGGTGAAGTCGCTGGACGATCCGCTGCGCGATGATCCGGTGGCGAGCATCGACCAGAATTGCGTCGGCTGTGGCAATTGCGGCGAGGTGGCGGACGCGGCTGTGCTCTGCCCGTCCTTCTACCGCGCCGATGTCGTGCATAATCCGAGCGGCTGGGACCGTTTCCTCGACCGCATGCGCGGCGCCGTGATCGGCTTCCTCCAGCGCCGCCGCGAGCGCCGCCGGCTGGTCTTCGCCGATGCTTGATATCGTATCCTCGATGCGCGACGTCCCGGCGCGCGGCGACGGCGGGGTGATCAAGATCGCCATCCTCGCCGTCGGCGGCCAGGGCGGCGGTGTGCTCTCCGACTGGATTGTCGATGTCGCCGAGCGCAACGGCTATCTGGCGCAGTCGACATCGGTCGCGGGCGTGGCGCAGCGCACGGGTGCGACGATCTACTATATCGAGATGTGTCCCGACAAAGGCCGCCTGCCGGTCTTCGCGCTGTCGCCATCGCAGGGCGATGTGGACGTGCTTGTCGCAGCCGAGCTGATGGAAGCCGGGCGAGCCATCATGCGCGGTTTCGTCACGCCTGATAAGACGACGCTGATCGCCTCGTCGCATCGCATCGCGGCGGTGTCGGAGAAGATCGAACCCGGCGACGGCCGCGCGTCCTCGGCGAAGGTACGCGAGACGGCCGAACTAGCCTCGAAGCGCTTCATCGCCTTCGACATGGAAAAGATCGCCGTGCAAAACGGCTCGGTCGTCTCCTCGAGCCTGTTCGGCGCGCTGGCCGGCTCCAGCGTATTGCCCTTCCCGCGCGAGACTTACGAGGCGACGATCAGCGCCTCAGGTCGTGGCGTGAAGGCCAGCCTCGCGGCCTTTGGCGGCGGCTACAACGGCGCGCGCGGCCGCGGTGTCGAGATCACACATCCCGTTGTGCCGGGCGGTCCCGACGATCAGGCTGCCGCGCACAGCCCAGTCAGTTCCGCGACGGCCGCCGATGGAGCCGAGCCGGTCGAAAACAATGGCCCTGATGTGGAAGGCCCGCGCCGGCTCGTTGCCGGCTGGCAGGAACTGACCGCCCGCATCGAGGAGATGCCGGTGCCGGTGCGCGACATGGCGCTGCGTGGCCTGCGCAAGGTGGTCGACTATCAGGACATGCGCTACGGCGAGGAATATCTCGACCGTCTCGACCGGGCGCTTATGCTGGACGCCGAAGAGCAGGGTTACGCGCTCTCCATCGCAGCGGCGAAACATCTCGCCAACGCGCTCTGCTACGACGACATGATCCGCGTCGCCGACCTGAAGACGCGCTCGACGCGTGGTGCGCGCGTCCGCCGCGAGGTTGGCGTCAAGGATGACGCTATCCTGCAGACGACGGAATATTTCCACCCGCGCGTCGAGGAATTCTGCGGCGCGATGCCGGCGACCATCGGCAGCTACATCGAGAACCGCCCGAAGTTGTCGGCCTTCATAGATCGCCGCATCAACAAGGGCCGCCGCATCCGAACCGACAGCTTTACCGGCTTCGCGATGCTCTGGATGATCGGCGGCATGCGTCGCTGGCGGCGCGGCCTGCTCCGGCACCGGGTCGAACAGGCGCATCTCGACCGGTGGTACGATTTGGCGCTGGCGACAGTCCCGAAGGACTACGCGCTGGCGGTGGAAATCCTGAACACGCGCCGCCTGATCAAGGGTTACAGCGACACCCATGTCCGCGCGCGGTCCAAATTCGACCGCGTTCTCTCGGCCCTGCCAATGCTGAAAGGCCGCCCCGACGCCGCCGACTGGCTGCGTCGCCTGCGCGAGGCAGCGCTCAAGGACGAGAAGGGCGACATGCTCGACGGCGCGCTGAAGACGGTGGCGACGCTAGGCGACTGACCAAATTGACTTTTGTCAGTGGTCGTGACTATTGTCGGGAATGGCAATCCGACCGGCAGACCAGATCGTCCACAAGGCTGCGTGGCTCTATTATGCGCACGGCCTGAGGCAGGATCAGGTCGCGCAGCAGCTTAACATTTCGCGCGCCTCCGTCGCCATGTATCTGCGCAAGGCGCGCGAGACGGGCATCGTCAACATATCGACCTCGACGCAACTTTTCACCGACGATCTGATGGCGCGCGAGATCGAGGATGCTTATGGCCTCGACGCGGTCTGGATTGCGCCGCACGGCGACCATGTCGATCCGGCCGCCGAAGTGCCGGTGCTGGCGGCGGGCGTCTTTCTCGAACTGGTCGGCAAGGGCGACCGCATCGGCGTCGCCTGGGGACAGACGGTCTATGCGATCGCCGACGTCATGGCCTATGCCGATCTGCAGCACGTCACCGTCGTCCAGCTCTGCGGCAATCTGGGCGCGCCCTTCGCCTATCGCCCCGACCAGTGCACGATGGAGATCGCGCGCCGGCTTAACGCCAAGGGGCTCAATTTCTATGCGCCGCTCGTGCTTTCGACCGAGGAACTGGCGAAGCAGCTTCGCGACGAACCGGTGATCCGCGAACAGCTCGCGGGCATTTCCGACTGCGACCTCGCGCTCTATTCGGTCGGCACCGTCGATTCCGAAAGCCACGTCGTCAAATGCGGCGCGCTGACCGTGGCCGAGATGGACGCACTGCGCCGGGAGGGGGCCGCGGGCGTCATCGCCGGCCAGATCGTCGACGCCGAGGGCGCGCTGCTCGATTGCAGCTACAACCGCCGCGCCATCTCGGCTGACCTCGCCTCGCTGCGCGCCATTCCGAAGCGGCTTGTGGTCGTGCAGGAACCAAGCAAGTTCGAGCCCCTGCTTGCCGGGCTCGCCGGTGGGCTCTGCACCCACCTTGTCATCAACGCGGCGATGGCGTCGCGGCTCCTCGAACACGCGAAAGCGGCATCCCGGCGCAAGGCATCCTGAGACCTGCGACCTGTCATCCGCCTGTCGCCAAAACCAATCAAACGCAAACTTCGAAAACCTGGGAAGAAACGATGAAGAACCTTTGGAACGACGCCGAAGCCGAGAAGCTGGTGGAGCAGTATGCCGCCAAGGGCGTCGGCCGCGAATTGGCGCTGCGTGTCTACACGACCCGGCTGCTCGGCGGCGATCCGCGCCTCGTGCTGCATGGCGGCGGCAACACCTCGGTGAAGTCGAAGGCCGTCGATCTCGTCGGCGACGAATGGGACGTGCTCTGCGTCAAGGGCAGCGGCTGGGACATGGGCGTGATCGAGCCGCAGGGTCTTCCCGCAGTCAAGCTCGGCGCGCTGCTGAAGGCGCGCAAGCTCGACCGGCTGTCCGACGAGGACATGGTCGCTTTGCAGCGCGCCAACCTCATCGACCCGTCCTCGCCCAACCCGTCGGTCGAAACGCTGCTGCACGCCTTCCTGCCGCACAAGTTCGTCGACCACACGCATTCGACGGCGATCCTTGGCTTGGTCGACCAGGACAACAGCGAGGAGATCTGCCGCGAGGTCTACGGCAAGACCTTCGGCTTCGTGCCGTACATCATGCCGGGCTTCGATCTCGCCAAGGCAGCGGCTGAGGTGTTCGAGAAGGACACGTCGGTCATCGGCCTGATCCTCGACAAGCACGGCATCTTCACCTTCGGTGATACCGCCGAGGAAGCCTACACGCGCATGATCGATGCGGTGACCAAGGCCGAGGACTACATCGCCAAGGGCAAGAAGCCTGCCGCACCCAAGGCCGCGCTGCCGGCGAACGTCGCCAAGCCTGCCGAAATCGCATCGACGCTGCGCGGCGCAGTCGCGGTGGACAAGGGCGAGGGGCACTTCGACCGCATGATCAGCGACTTCCGTGTTTCGGACGCAATCCTCGATTTCCTCTCGTCCTCGAAGCTCGGTGAACTCGCGGCGAGCGGCGTCTCGACGCCCGACCTGTCGATCCGCATAAAGACTGGCCCGATGGCGCTGCCCGCGCCGGAGGCCGGAAAGCTCGGTGATTACACCAAGATCGTGAAAGAGCACGTCGCGCAGTTCGCCAGCGACTACCGTGCCTATTTCGAGACCAACGACGCGGCCGATGATGTCAAACGCACCATGCTCGACCAGATGCCGCGCCTCAGCCTGGTGCCGGGAGTCGGCATGTTCGGCCACGGTCGCACGCTGAAGGATGCCAAGATCGCGTCCGATGTCGGCGAGATGTGGATCGAGGCCGTGAAGGGCGCAGAGGCGATCGGTACGTTCAAGCCGCTCTCCAAGGCCGACCTCTTCCCGCTGGAATACTGGTCGCTGGAACAGGCCAAGCTCGCCTCCAACAAGCCGAAGCCGCTGACCGGTCAGGTGATGCTGGTTACAGGCGGCGCGGGCGCGATCGGTGCGGCGACGGCGAAGCTGTTCGCTGACTACGGCGCGCATGTCGTGGTCGTCGATCTCGACGCCGAAAAGGCGGCGGATTCGGCCAGAAAGGCCGGCAACAACTCTATCGGCGTCGGCGCTGATGTAACCGACCCCGCCTCGGTCCGCGCCGCCTTCGACAAGGCGGTGGCGGTCTATGGCGGCATCGACATCCTCGTCTCCAACGCCGGTGCTGCCTGGGAAGGCAAGATCGGCGAGATCGATGACGCGCTGCTGCGCAAGAGCTTCGAGCTCAACTTCTTCGCCCACCAGACGGCCGCTCAGAACGCGGTGCGCATCATGCGCGAGCAGGGCACCGGCGGCGCACTCCTGTTCAACGCTTCCAAGCAGGCAGTGAACCCCGGCGCGAAGTTCGGCGCCTACGGCCTGCCAAAGGCTGCGACGCTCTTCCTGTCGCGCCAGTACGCGCTGGAATACGGCGCCGACGGCATCCGCTCCAACGCGGTCAACGCCGACCGCATCCGCTCCGGCCTGCTGACCGACTCGATGATCGCCAACCGCTCAGGCGCTCGCGGCGTTTCGGAGAAGGAATACATGTCCGGCAACCTGCTCGGGCAGGAGGTCACCGCCTTCGACGTGGCACAGGCCTTCCTGCACCACGCGCTGGCCGAACGCACCACCGCCGATGTCACCACGGTCGACGGCGGCAACATCGCGGCGGCGTTGAGGTAAGATGCCTTCTGGTTGAAAGTTCAACTGGTCCGATCTACATTGATGCGTGATGTTTGATGCGCATGCTGGGATCGGACCATGCGGACTACTCTGGCGATTGATGACGATGTGCTCGTGGTGGCAAAAGCCATGGCCGAGCAGCAGAACCGTAGCCTCGGTGAAGTCATCTCGGAACTCGCGCGAAAGTCGCTCAAGCGGCCGCGTCAGCGCGCTGAACGCAATGGTGTTCCTCTGCTTGGCGTAAAGCCGGGTGCATTGGTCACACAGGATATAGTCAACGCCCTGCGTGACGAGCTTCCGTGACCTATCTTCTCGACGTCAATGTGCTGATAGCGCTGATCGATCCCGCTCATGTGGCCCATGATGCGGCACACGAATGGTTCGAGAGGGAAGGGCATCAGGATTGGGCGACATGCCCGATGACCGAGAATGGCGTGATGCGCATCGTCGGCCATCCCAAGTATCCGAACTCGCCGGGTTCACCTTCAGAAGTCGCTGCCATCGTTGCACGTTTGCGCGCGCTGGCCGGGCATAGGTTCTGGGTGGATGACATCAGTCTCGTCGCTATTGATATCGTCCAGCCGGAACACGTTCTGACATCTGCGCAGGTGACCGACACCTACCTTCTTGCCTTGGCGAAAGCGCATGGTGGCAAGCTTGTGACATTCGACCGCCGTTTATCGGTCGCCGCGGTAAAGGGCGGAAAGTCGGCGCTTCATATTATCGGCAACTGACCGTTCAAACAAAAAAGGCGGGTCAAATGACCCGCCTTTTCCTTGGTCGAGACGGCCGAAAGATCATTTGCCCGGCAGGGCGATCCACGGCGAGATGGCGACCTCGGCATGGGCGAACTGCGGCAGCTTGGCCGAGAGCTCTTCCATGTTCTTGATGTCGTTGTCGTTGAGGTCCTTCTGCGTGATCAGCGTCGGCGGGATGATGACCGACTGGCCGACTTCCTCGCCGGCGAGGAGCTGCGCCAGAGCGCGCACCGACACCTGGCCGACGACGGCCGGGTTGGTAGCGGCGGTGGCGACCCAGGCGCTGCCCGGCTCGCGCATCGCGGCGATGTCGGAGGTCGAGACGTCGGCGGAGTAGATCTTGATGTCCGACGACAGACCGGCTTCGTCGACCGCGATCTTCACGCCCTTGGCGAATTCGTCATAGGGGGCGAACATCACCTGGATGCCGGGGTTGGCGGTCAGCACCGAACGGGCCTGGTTGGCGACCGAGTTGGCGATCGGGTTGTCGAGCGTGCCGAACATGGCGACTTCCTCGATGCCCGGATACTTGGCCTTGAACTCCTTCCACGTCTCGTCGCGACGGTCGAGCGGCGCGATGCCGGCGACGTAGACATAGCCGGCCTTCCAGGCCTCGCCATTGTCCTTCACGGCCTGCTCGAGAGCCAGCCTTGCGAGGTCGCGGTCGGACTGCTCGATCTGCGGGATCTTCGGGTTCTCGACGTTCACGTCAAAGGCCACCACCTTGATGCCGGCGTCGACCGCGCGCTGTGCGGCTTCCTTCATCGATTCCGTCAGGCCGTGCTGGATGATGATGCCATCAACGCCGAGCGCGATCGCCTGGTCGACCATGTCGGCCTGCAGCGCTGCGTCCTGACGGCTGTCGAAGACGCGCAGGTCGACGCCGAGCGCCTTTGCCTGTGCTTCCACGCCCGAGAGATAGGCCTGGAAGAAGTCGCCGGTCGAGAGATAGCGCACCAGCGCGATCTTCACGTCGCCCGGCTTGTCGAAGGGTGCCGGCTTGTCCTGCGCCATCGCGGGCGCCGAGATCAGGCAGCTTGCGGCGGCAAGACCGACTGCCAGCTTACCCAGGGTTCTACGCGTAAAGTTCATTTAATCCTCCACTCGATGTTTGGTCGGTTGCGTTGTTTAGGTTCTGCCCTTGTTCGAAAGGGCAAAGGTGAAGACGAGGGCCACGACCAGGACCGCCCCCTTCACGAAATCCTGCGTGTAGTAGGGCGCGTTCATCATGGTCAGGCCTTGCAGAAGGATGCCGACGAACAGCGCGCCCACTGCGGTGCCGAATGCGTTGGGCTTGGCAGCCCCCAGCACGGCAAAGCCGATGAGCGCCGCCGCAACTGAATCCAGCAGCAGATTGTTACCCGATGCGATGTCGCCGCGTCCAAGTCGCGCCGCGAGCAAAATGCCGCTGATTGAGGCGAAAACACCCGAAATCACATAGGCCCAGATTTTATATGCCTTGACAGGCGCGCCGGCGAGTTCGGCCGCCTTCGGATTGCTGCCGACGGCGTACATCATTCTCCCGAAGCGGGTGTATTCGAGGAAGAACCAGATCAGCACTGCCAGCACCACCAGCACCACCACCGACACCGGTATGAGGTTCGGCAGGATGAAGTCGAAGCGATGGCGGCCGAGCGCCAGGAACGCTCCGCTGAAGGTGCCGTTGGCCGTCGAGCCGTCCGGCATCGTCATGCCGGTCGCGATCGAACGACCTTCGGTGGGGATGCGCTGCAGGCCGACCAGCAGGAACATCATGCCGAGCGTCGCAAGCAGGTCCGGCACGCGCATGTAGACGATCAGGTAGCCGTTGATCAGGCCGACCACGACGCCGATGGCAAGACATACCACCACCGCCACGAAGGCGTTCTGCTCCATGATGACCATGACATAGGCGGCAGCCATCATGGCCGTCGTCGCCACCGAGCCGATCGACAGGTCGAAGCCGCCGACGACCAGCGTCGCGGTGACGCCGAGCGCCAGGATTCCGGTGATCGCGACCGACTGGAAGATGAAGACGGCAGCCTGCGGCGATGCGAATCCGTCGGTGGACACCGTGAAGAAGACCACCAGCCCGACGAGCAGGGCGATGAAGCCGTAGCGGATGGCGAAGTCGCGAAGGGTCATGGATGCATCCGGAATATCGACTTGCGCAGTCCGCGCTTTGACACGCCCCCCTCTGGCCTGCCGGCCATCTCCCCCACGAGGAGGGAGATTGGCAGCTTCGGCCACATCGCCTTTTTAGAGACGTGGGAGGTTGGCGAAAGACTTGATGATGGTTGATCTCCCCCCTTGTGGGGGAGATGGCCGGCAGGCCAGAGGGGGGCGCGAAGGAACGCTACGCTTACCATTAAGCCGCACCCTTCAGAGGCTGCCCGGCGATTTCGGCAAGCAGCCGGTCGATGTCGACCTCGGCGTTGCGGTGTTCGCCGACGATCGTGTGTTCGGACATGACGAGGATGCGGTCGGCGGTTTCGAGCGCTTCGTCCAGTTCGGTGACGAACACCAGCGTGGCGCGTCCTTCGGCGCTCGCGCGCAGCTTGTTGGCGATGTCGCGCCGCGCCGCGATGTCGACGCCCTGGAACGGTTCGTCGAGGATGAAGAGGTTTGCATCCTGCGACATCCAGCGCGCCACCATCACCTTCTGCTGGTTGCCACCGGAAAGCGTCGCCATGTCGTCGCGCTCCGAGCGGCAGACGATCTTCAGGTCGCTGATCGCGTCGCGCGCCACCGCGCGTTCCGTCCGGCGCGGCACGACCGACAGCCGTGAAATGCGGTCGAGGAAGGGCAGGCTCAGGTTCTCGTAAAGATTGAAGTCCTTGATGATCCCACTCTCGGCGCGGTCCTTGGCGACGAGGAACACACCCGCCGTGATGGCGTCGGCCGTGGATCCTGGCGCATAGGCCTTGCCGTTCAGCATCATCGTTCCGCCGAGCGGCGGGCGCACGCCGAACAGCGTTTCGGCCAGCGCCGTCTTGCCGACGCCGACAAGGCCGGTGATGGCGACGATCTCTCCATCTCCGAGTTTCAGCGAGAAGGGTTTTGCGTGTTCGGCGATGCGCAGACCTTCGGCCGAGAAGATCGTGTGGGCGCCGTCGCGCGCGGCAATCTCGGCGCGGTGCATGGTCCGGCCCAGCATGGCGTTGACCGCGCCCTCATAGTCGAGCGGCTTGGTGTCGAACGTGCCGGTAATGCGCCCGTCGCGCAGGCTGACGATGCGGTCGGCAAGCCGCCTGATGTCGGACATGCGGTGCGAGATGTAGAGGATGGCCACTCCGCGCTCGCGCAGCCGGTCGACCACCTCGAAAAGCCGGTTGGCTTCGGCGCTGGACAGCGAGGACGTCGGCTCGTCGAGGATCAGCACCTTGGGTTCGTGCGCCATGGCGCGGGCGATCGCCACCATCTGCCGGTCCGCCAGCGACAGGTCGCTGATCTCGGCGTTGAGGTCGACGTCGAGCCCCATGCGCGCGGCGACCTCGCGGGCCTGCCTGCGCACCGCGCGAGGATTGAAGAACAGTTTCGCGCCCTTGCCGTTCAGCCGGTCGAGGGTGAGGTTGGTGGCCACGTCGAGCGCCACCACGACGCCGTCATTGATGTTCTGGTGCACGGTGACCACGCCGGCGCGGATCGCATCGGCGGGGGAGGCGGGGGCGAAATCCTTGCCGTCCATCGTGATCGTGCCGCCGTCGCGGTCGTAGACGCCGGAGACAATGCGCACGAGGGTGGACTTGCCGGCCCCGTTCGCGCCCATGAGCACAGTCACCTCGCCGGCGTGAAGCTCAAGGCTCACGCCGCCAAGCACCTGCGTCGGACCGAACGACTTCTTCAGGTCCGCTATGCGGAACACGGGGTCTGCCATTACTCCTCCCACGCACGGACGCTATGGAGTTGTTCGGCAATTGTCAATACGATTGACAATTGCCAGAGTGGCTCATAGGTTTCGCGCCAAAAGGAAGGCCAAGGGAGGAATGGCATGAGCAAAGCCGAGGCTTTTCAGGCTCTGACGATCGAGACGCTGCCAGCGCGACTCGGAAGCGTAGACGCCCTGACGTCGCGCATCGGAAAAGACTCCTCGCACTGGAAGGTGAAGGAAGTTGGTGACGGCAATTTGAACCTCGTCTTCATTGTCACAGGCGACAAGGGCGCGGCGATCGTCAAGCAGGCGCTCCCCTATGTCCGCCTCGTGGGCGAGAGCTGGCCGCTGCCGCTGAAGCGCTCCTTCTTCGAATATCATGCGCTGGTCCGTCAGGAAGCCCGCGCGGGCGTCGGCACCGTGCCTGCGATCTACCATTTCGACGAGGCGCAGGCGCTGATCGTCATGGAGTTCCTGACGCCGCACATCATTCTGCGCCGGGCGCTGATCGAAGGCCGTATGCCGCCGAAGATCGCGAACGACCTCGGCCTATTCGTAGCCCGCACATTGTTCCGCGGCTCCGATCTGTCGATGACGGCGCGGGGGCGGAAAGAAGACCTTGCGCTGTTTGCCGACAATGTCGAGCTCTGCGACATCAGCGAAAACCTCGTCTTCACTGACCCATATTACGAGGCCAAGCTTAATCGACATACCTCGCCCCAGCTCGACGCTTTGGTGGAGCAGATGAGGTCTCATACGGAACTGAAGGTCGAAGCTCAGCGCTTGAAACATCTCTTCGCTACGAAGGCCGAGACTCTGGTCCATGGGGATCTGCACACCGGCTCGATCATGGTGACCGATGACGACACGCGGGTCATAGATCCGGAGTTTGCGTTCTACGGACCGATGGCATTCGACGTTGGCATGCTGATGGCAAATTTCTGGATGAGCTTTTTCTCCCAGAGAGGACATGAGCGGGAAGGCAGCCGGGCGGCGCAAAGAGATTGGCTACTCGGCGTCATCGTTGAAATCTGGGAGACCTTCCGCGTGGAGTTCGAACGGCTCTGGCACTCGGAGCGGAACGGAATGCTGTACTCCAGAAGCGTATTTGAGGATCAAGGTGACGATGCAGGATCGAGCGCTGCTCTGATCGGCCTGATCAGTCAGATGGAAGAGGATATGCTTGGCTTTGCCGGCGTAGAGATTCACCGCCGGATCCTCGGTCTGGCTCATAACGCGGACTTCGAAAACATCGAAGACACCGACTCTCGCGCTGCATGCGAGGCCAGAGCGCTGCAGTTCGCCACTTCCATAATAATAAATGCCAAGTTCTCCATGAGTTTGGAGGACGCTGTGACGCTTGCGCGAGATTGCGACGATGGGCGGTTGCCTCTCGACTCAGACGAAGGACACTCGCAATGAAAGTCGGAGATCGCCACTATCGCACCATCTGGCTGAACGAGGACGGCCGTTCGGTCGACATCATCGACCAGCGCTGGCTGCCGCACGAGTTCCGCATCGTGAAGGTTGAGACCGTCGAAGGCATTGCGATTGCGATCCGCGACATGTGGGTGCGCGGCGCGCCGCTGATCGGCGTTACGGCCGCCTATGGCGTCGCGCTGCAGATGCGTGAGGATGCGTCCGACGCCGCACTTGAAAAGGTGTGGCACGAGCTAAACGAGACGCGGCCGACCGCGATCAACCTGCGCTGGGCGCTGAACGAGATGAAGCGCGTGCTGTCGCCGCTGCCGGTTTCCGAGCGCGCCGCCGCCGCCTACCGGCGTGCCGCCGAAATCGCCGACGAGGACGTCGAGCTCAACCGCTCGATCGGCCGCCACGGCCTCGAGGTCATCAAGGCCATTGCCGCGAAGAAAAAGCCCGGCGAGCGCGTCAACATCCTGACCCATTGCAACGCGGGATGGCTTGCGACCGTCGACTACGGCACTGCGACAGCGCCGATCTACCTCGCCGTCGAGGCCGGCATTCCGGTCCACGTCTATGTCGACGAGACGCGCCCGCGCAATCAGGGCGCACAGTTGACGGCGTGGGAGATGGCAGGCCACGGCGTGCCGCACACGCTGATCGTGGACAATGCCGGCGGCCATTTCATGCAGCACGGCATGGTCGATATGGTGATCGTCGGCACCGACCGCACCACCGCCAATGGCGACGTCTGCAACAAGATCGGCACCTATCTCAAGGCGCTCGCCGCCCACGACAACGGCGTGCCCTTCTATGTCGGCCTGCCGTCGCCCACCATCGACTGGACGGTGCATGACGGCGTGAAGGAAATCCCGATCGAGGAGCGTTCCGCCGACGAGGTATCCTACGTGCAGGGCAAGGCGGCATCCGGCGAAATCGCGCTGGTCCGCATTTCGCCTGAGAACTCTCCCGCCGCCAATCCCGCCTTCGATGTCACGCCCGCGCGTCTCATCACCGGCCTCATCACCGAACGCGGCATCGCCAAAGCGTCGCCGGAAGGGTTGAAGGCGCTGTTCCCGGAACGCGTGAAGAGCGCGGCCTGATCGGAATTCCCAAATCGGGAATTTTGCTTGCGCGTTAAGGTGCAGGTCGCTATATTCCCGTCTTGGGAATAAGGCGGCATGAGGGTCATCGCGCAGAGCAGGCTTGTTCGATACTGGCAGAAGCATCCGGCCGCGAAGCCATCCTTGGTTCACTGGTATCAGGTGACCACGGCTTCACGATGGGAGCAGACGCAGGACGTGTTGGCGGCTTTTTCAAAAGCCAAGGTACTCAACGCGGAGCGCGTCCGCTTCGAGATAAGCGGAGGAGACTATCGTCTGGTCGTCGCGTTCGATTTCAGGCGACAGATCGCCTTCGTCAAGTTTCTTGGAACGCATGCTGAATATGACCGCATCGACGCGCTGAAAGTTTCGCTTTTCTAGGAAGCAGCAGAATGGATATTCGCCCTATTCGGACCCTCTCGGATTACGAGAATGCGCTGCGTGAGATCGAACATCTTTGGGGCGCTGAAATCGGTACTCCCAAAGGTGACAAACTCGATGTGCTGGTGACTCTCGTGGAGGCCTACGAAAAAGTGCACTGGCCGATTGAAGCTGCCGACCCGATCGAGTTGATCAAATCACATATGGAAGCGTCGGGCCTTACTCAGGCCGACCTGGGCGCCGTGCTAAGATCTCCGCCGCGGGCCTCTGAAATTCTCAGTCGCAAGCGGGCCCTGTCGATGGATATGGTCTATCGCCTCAATCGCGAATGGCATTTGCCGGCGGATCAACTGATCCGCCCGTATCATCTTGCCGCGGAGCAGACTAGTCGGCGTTCGTCGGAGCGAGACAGGTAGGCAAATGACAGTCACCATCTACGGCATCAAGACCTGCGACACCGTTCGCAAGGCGCGCAACTGGCTGGAAGCGAGTGGGGTCGACCACCGCTTCGTCGACTATCGCGTCGAGGCGCTCGAAGCGAAGAAACTGGCCGTCTGGGAAAAGGCCGTCGGCTGGGAAAAACTGCTCAACAAGACAAGCGCAACCTTCAAGGACCTGCCCGAAGCCGACAAGGAAGGCATCGATCGCAAGAAGGCGCTTGCCCTGATGCAGGCGCACCCCACGCTGATAAAGCGCCCGGTGCTCGACATGGACGGCGCCATCACGGTCGGCTTCAAGCCTGAAATCTACGAGCAGGCCGTCCGCTGAGCCTCGGATGAGGCTGGACAGCAGGCGTTTTCGCGATTTCCGCCATCATTTCGACACCTGCAACGCGCCACGCCTTTGCATAACACGGCAACATTCCTTCCCTTTCGCGGAGAACTGTGGATGATGCCATCCGATCTCCAGCGCCTCACCCAGGGAGCCGCCGCTTGTTCGTTTCCTTTTTCCCGCAACCGAAGATGTTTTTCCTCTCGGCGACCCTGTGGAGCCTTGCGGCCATCCTGTTCTGGTTCTTCGGCGGCGCGGAACTCGGCGGACTGATAGGCCTTCCGCCAGATGCCGCGGGCACGCCGCCCATCATCGGCATCTCCGTCTTCTGGTCTAAGCCGTTCCTGTGGTTCTATCTCTACTTCGCGGCCTGTGTAGGTATCTTCTACGCGTTCTGGAACTGGTATTCGCCGCATCCCTGGCAGCGCTGGTCGATCCTCGTTTCGGCGCTCATCCTGTTCCTGATCTATTTTTCAGTGCAGGTCTCGGTTGCCGTCAACAACTGGTACGGCCCCTTCTTCGACTACATAAACGCGTTGATCAACAAAACTGTCCAATCCACGATTGGCGAATTTTACAGCAGGCTGGCACCCTTTGCATGGCTCGCGCTCATTGGCATGAACGTCAGCGTCATCAACGCGTTCATCGTCAGCCACTGGATCTTCCGCTGGCGCACCGCCATGAACGACTATTTCATGGAGCAATGGTCGCGACTGCGCCACATCGAGGGCGCCTCGCAGCGTATACAGGAAGACACCATGCGCTTTGCCCAGATCATGGAGGATCTTGGCACCAGCATGGTCGCCTCAATCATGACCCTGATCGCGTTTCTGCCTGTGCTGATCGGCCTGGAGCAGTATGTGAAAGAGGTGCCGATTTTCGGAGAGATCAAGCATCCGCTCGTCGTCGCCGCCATTGCATGGTGTCTGTTCGGAACGGTAGCTGTCATGATCGCCGGCATCAAACTGCCTGGCCTGCAGTTCCGCAACCAGCGCGTCGAGGCGGCCTACCGTAAGGAACTCGTTTACGGCGAGGATCATGTCGACCGTGCCCAGCCTCCGCTAGTGAAGGAACTATTCGGCAACGTCAGGCGGAACTATTTCCGCCTCTATGGCCACTACGTCTATTTCAACGTCATCCGATACACCTATCTGCAGGCCGACAACATCGTCTCCTTCCTCGTTATGGGGCCTGCGCTTGTGGCTGGCACCATCACGCTCGGCTTGTTGAATCAGGTCAGCAACGCCTTTGGACGGGTGACCAGTTCGTTCCAGTTCCTCGTCTCCTCATGGTCCACCATCGTCGAACTGCTTTCCGTCCGTAAGCGTCTCAAGGCTTTCGAGGCGACGCTGCATGGCGAGGAACTGCCCGAGATCGATCGCCGCTATCTGGAGCGCGAGAAGGCCGGCATTCGCCCGGAGGACCAGCCGGCAGCTTGATACAGGATAGTCGGCGGCGGGCTTACCCGCCCGTCGCCGGCGCATCCGCAGCCTGTGTCCGCTTCAGGTAGTCCGCGTAGCTGGTGCAGACCACGTCCGCCTTGGCGCAAACCTCTTGCGCGAACTGCTCCAGCGCATTCCAGTATGCGCCGTCATTCATCAGCGTGAAGTGGAAGCCGAGCTGAAGCGGGGCTCGTGAGCCGGAATATTCGCGCTCGAATGCCGCCGTGAAGGCGTCGTATGTCCGCGCCTGGAAGGCCGCCGCCTCGTCCGGCCGGTCGAGACCGCCCGAATGACGGACGAACAGATTGTAGTCCATGGCGATGACCCGCCTGGCCTTCGGCCCCTCGGGAATCTGCGGCAGGGCGAAACGCTCGGTGCCGTTTTCCTTGTGCGGTTCCACCGGACCCCTGGAGATTGCGCTGGCGTCGTAGCGAAAGCCGGCTTCGTCGAGCGCCTCGTAAAGTGCTGCGCTCGCGCTGAGATAAGGCGCTCGGAAACCGGAGATGGCGCTTTCAGCAAACCCGCGCCAGTCCGCAGGCTCGCCCTCGATACCGTTGATCGTGTAGGCGTCCCGCATGATGCGCTTGAAGGATGCGAACTCGTCCAGCCATTGGGCCTTTGTCCATTTGCCGCCGTCGAAGTGACCGCAGGCGTGGCTGGCGATCTCGTGGCCTTCCGCAGCCGCGCCCCTGATCTGGTCCAGCCGGTCGGCAACTTCCTGCCGCGTTTGCGCGAAGCCGACATTCGAGCCGCCGACCGCCTGTCGGGGCGGCTTGTATTCCTTGCGCATGTCTCGGGAGAGCAGGAACACGCAGGAGAGGAAATAGGTGAAGCGCGCGCCGGTCTTCTCCGCAAGGGCTCGGCTGCGCTTCCACTGCGCGATGTCGTGCGCCCCGTCGAAGGAGATAATGACATATTGCGGCTTGGGGTCTTCCGTCGATGTTAAGTCCGACACTCCGATCCGAACGGCGCTCGCATGGGCCGGCGCGATGAGCGCGATGGAAAGGCATGCGGAAAGAACTACGCGACAGACAACAGGCATGGGCACTCAATTCTCGATGGCTGACCTTCGCCGGTAGCTGGCAAATGTGGCATGTCTGGGCTGCTGCGGCCTTTCGCAGCCCTGCAAATTTCGTTCGCCCCCTTCCATGCCGTCAAAATTCCGCTAAAACGCACGCTCACAACGGGGGCCTGCCGATTGGGGCGGGCGGTTCAGGGAAAAAATGTCGGACGACAGCTTCTTCCGCGAGGTCAACGAGGAAATCCGCCAGGACAAGGCGAAGCAGATCTGGGACCGCTATGGCCCTTGGGCGCTCGCGCTCGCGCTTCTGGTGGTGCTCGGCACTGCGGCCTTCGTCGCATGGGAATACTGGACGACCCAGCACGCCAACCGCTCTGGCGACGCTTTCTCTCAGGCGCTGACGCTCGCAAACGAAGGCAGGAACGACGAGGCGCTGGGCGCTTTGCAGCAGCTTGAAACGGACGGCTACGGCGCATATCCGCTGCTGGCGCGCATGCGCGCGGCCACCGTGCTCGCCGCCAAAGGCGATACGGCAGGAGCGGTCGCGAGTTTCGACCAGGTCGCCGCCGACGCATCCATTCCGGTCGCCATTCGCGACATGGCGCGGCTGCGCGCGGCGTTGATCCTCGTGGACAGCGGCACCTATGGGGACGTGTCTTCCCGTGCGGAAGCACTGACGGGAGACACCAACCCGCTACGCCACACGGCGCGCGAGGCGCTCGGCCTCGCAGCCTGGAAGGATGGGCGCTCGGCCGATGCGCTGGTCCTCTTCGAACAGATCGCGGCCGACAACGAGGCGCCTCAGAACAACCGCCAGCGCGCCACGGTGATGGCGGAACTGATCAAGGGCCAGGGCGCGGCGTCGTGAGCGGATGGCCTTCAAAGCGGCAATCATAGGTCGACCCAACGTCGGCAAGTCCACGCTTTTCAACCGATTGGCCGGCCGCAGGCTGGCCCTTGTCGACGACACGCCCGGCGTGACGCGCGACCGTCGTATCCATCCGGCGAAACTCTACGATCTTCACTTTGATGTTATCGACACGGCCGGCTTCGAGGTTGCTGCCGCCGGCACGCTGCAGGCGCGCATGCGCGAGCAGACGGAGATCGCCATCCGTGAGGCCGATCTCGTTTTTTTCATGATTGATGCCAAAGCCGGCCTGACGCCTGACGACCGTACTTTTGCGGAAATCGTCAGGAAGTCCGGCAAGCCGGTGGTGCTCGTCGCCAACAAGTCGGAGGCGCGCGGTGCGCAGGCCGGATTGCTCGAAGGCTACGAGCTTGGTCTCGGCGAGCCTGTCGCCATCTCCGCCGAACATGGGCAGGGCCTGCCCGATCTTCGCGATGCGGTCATCGATGCGATCGGCGAGGAACGCGCCTTTGCGGACGACGAAGACGAGGATGATGTCATCGCCGTCAGCGATGCGCTGGTCGGCGAGGACATTGCCGATCCCGACGCCGAGCCGGCCTATGACGAGACGAAGCCGATGCGCATCGCCGTCATCGGTCGTCCAAATGCCGGCAAGTCGACGCTCATCAATGCGCTGATCGGCGAGGAGCGCCTGCTGACTGGCCCCGAAGCCGGCATCACCCGCGATTCCATCTCCGTCGACTGGGAATGGCGCGGCCGCGCCATGAAGCTCTTTGACACCGCCGGCATGCGTCGTAAGGCCAAGGTACAGGAAAAGCTGGAAAAGCTGTCCGTCGCCGATGGCCTGCGCGCGATCCGTTTCGCGGAAGTCGTTATCGTCGTGCTCGATTCGACCATCCCCTTCGAGAAGCAGGATCTCCAGCTCGCCGACCTCATCATCCGCGAGGGCAGGGCGGCGGTCATCGCCTTCAACAAGTGGGACCTGATCGACAATCCTCAGGAGGCGCTGGCGGAGCTTCGCGAAAAGACGACGCGGCTGCTGCCTCAGGTGCGCGGCATCCAGGCGGTGCCGGTGTCGGCCGAGACCGGACGCGGCCTCGACCGGTTGATGGACGCCGTCCTGAAGACCCATCGCACCTGGAACACCCGCATCTCGACGGCGCGTCTGAACCGCTGGCTGGAAAAGACGGTCGGCCACCATCCGCCCCCCGCCGTCTCTGGCCGCCGGCTGAAGATCAAGTACATCACGCAGGTCAAGACGCGCCCCCCGGGCTTCGTCCTGTCCTGCACGCGGCCAGACGAGGTGCCTGCCTCATACGTCCGTTATCTGGTTAACGGGTTGCGTGAAACTTTCGACATTCCGGGCGTGCCGGTGCGCGTGTCGATCAGTGCGTCGGACAATCCCTACGCCTCGCGCGCCAAAAAGAAGAAATAGTGCGGCGTCCTGCCGCAAGAAGCCGCCACATTAAGGCCGAAAGCCAGCCGTTAACCGTCCATCAAGGTTAATGCCGCAGTCTGCCCTCCAGTGGGTTAGTCGCGTCCCTGGAGAGTTGTTCTGTGCATCGACGAGTGATGCGGCGCGTTGCCGTCACCAGCCGAGACAAGCGTTCCTTCCTGTCTCCGTTCATCATAGGTATCGGTATCTGGCTCGGCTTCCCGACGGTCGCCGCCTATCAGGATATGGCCAGCATGGTCTCGGGCATCGAAGCGCAGACCACGCGCTGGAACGCCGTTGTCGAGCGGGCTGCCGCCGGTTCGGTTCACGCCGCCGAGATGCCGTTCGTCGACGCCGACATCAAGACGGCCTCGATCGCGGGTTCCGGCATCGCGGCGCCCGGTATCGGCACGGTGTCTCTGCGCGCGAAAATTGCCAATCCCGTTCCCGACGAAGCCCGTGTCAGCCGCACCGACAAGCGGCCGCGGCTCGTGCAGGTCGCGCCCGTCAGGCCGCCGAAAACCTTCGATGCTGGCTCCATGTTCAAGCGCACCAGCCTGCTCGTCGGACCGAAGGCCGGCGAGGTCAAGATGGCCTTCGCCATCCCCGACATCCGCGGCAAGGAAGTCGAGATCGCGACCGCCTTCTATATGAAGGCCGACAAGAAGCTGTCGCCTGGCGTGCCTGTCGCGCTCGCCGAGTTGGTCAACAACGACAAGCCCGACATCCTCGCGACCGCCTACGCGCCGGCACAGCCGGACTACGCCAGCGCCTCGCCGTTCGAGAGCTTGATGAAGGATCCGAACGACACCGGCCGTTTCATCCCCCCGACGGTCAAGGGCGACCATGCCTGGATGAACAAGCCGCTGCCGCCCGAGGTGTTTTCCGCCAAGGAGCAGAAATGCCTTGCCACCGCGATCTACTTCGAGGCGCGCGGCGAGAGCCTGCGCGGCCAGGCGGCCGTGGCGCAGGTGGTGCTGAACCGCGTCCGCAACCCCACCTATCCGAACACGATCTGCGGCGTCGTCTATCAAAACCAGCAGATGAAGAATCGGTGTCAGTTCTCCTTTGCCTGCGACGGCAAGAAGGACGTCATCAACAACCGTAAAAGCTACAAGACGGCCGAGGACATCGCCATGGCGGTCACTGCCGGCAAGATCTTCCTTCCCGAGGTCGCATCCTCGACTCACTACTACGCGCAATATGTCAGCCCCGGCTGGGCGCGCTCCATGCAGAAGATGAAGAAGATCGGCCTGCACATCTTCTATCGCACCTATGGCGGTGGCTGGAGCTGAGGTCTGTTGCAGCGGACTCTGGCGGTCGCCTGCGGCGGGATTCGCCGCGCGCCCGAACCTGAAACGGGCGCGCACTATGTCGCACTTCGTCAACTAACTGATTTATAAAGAAAATTTAGCCCAAAGATATGCTCTTTGCCCGGCTTGACGGGGCGGAGGGCCCTAACTATGTTGCGCGCGACTTGGAGCGGACGGGAAAGCAGCCCGCTGGCCGGGGCATGGAGGTTAGGATGGCCGTCAATGGCGAGCCAGACGAAACCGGAAAAACCGGGCCATACGGACAGACGAAAGCGGACCCACGCGACGACGACCTCGACCGCCGCCGTCGAAATCTCGAAGCATCCCTTGCCACGAGACAGCCGGTTCGGCAGGAGAGGGAGGAAGGCGCCGGCGGCGCCACCGGCTACGGCCAGGCAATGAAGCTGTCCAGCGAGTTCATCGCTGGTGTCGGCGTCGGAGCAGGCCTTGGCTGGATGATCGACAGGTTTGCGGGCTCTTCGCCCTGGGGTCTGATCGTCTTCCTGCTGCTCGGCTTTGTCGCAGGCGTTTTGAACGTCCTGCGCTCAGTTGGAAAGGTCGCCGAGTTCGGCCAGGGTTCAAACCGCGGGTCAAGCCGTGGGCCGGACCAACGGCGCTAGAGATTGAATGGTCCCGGTTCGCCGGGGTTTGGAACGAACGGAGGCCGGTTGCGGCCTCAGGGGACAGCAAGTGGCTTCACCGGACAAGGTCGATCCGATCCACCAGTTTGCGATCAACAAGATCGTCGATCTCAATATCGGCGGCTTTGATGTGTCCTTCACCAATTCGTCGCTTTTCATGGTGGTGACGGTCGTCCTCACCAGCGCCTTCCTTTATTTCGCGACGTCGAGCCGCGCTGTGGTTCCCTCGCGGATGCAGTCCGTCGCCGAGATGTCCTACGAGTTCATCGCCAACATGCTGCGCGATGCCGCTGGCAAGCAGGGGATGCGTTTCTTCCCGCTCGTCTTCTCGCTCTTCATGTTCGTGCTGGTCGCCAACCTGCTGGGCATGTTCCCTTATTTCTTCACGGTCACCAGCCACATCATCGTCACCTTCTGCCTGGCGATGATCGTAATCCTGACCGTCATTGGCTACGGCCTCTACAAGCACGGCCTGCATTTCTTCAACCTGTTCGTCCCGAGCGGCGTGCCCGCAATCCTGCTGCCTCTCGTCGTGGCGATCGAAGTGATTTCCTTCCTGTCGCGTCCGATCAGCCTTTCGGTTCGTCTGTTCGCCAACATGCTCGCCGGTCACATCACGCTCAAGGTCTTCTCGGGCTTCGTCGTGTCGCTGAGCGCTTTTGGCATCGGCGGCATGGCCGGCGCGGTCCTGCCGCTCGGCATGGCGGTCGCGCTCACCGGCCTCGAATTCCTGGTGTCCTTCCTCCAGGCATATGTCTTCGCGGTCCTGACCTGCATGTATCTCAACGACGCGATCCATCCGGGTCACTGAGGAAACACCAGAAACGCCGGCACGGTGCCGGTTCAACGAAACTTTCCAGATCTACCAAGGAGTTGAAAAATGGAAGCTGAAGCAGCACGGTACATCGGCGCTGGTATTGCATGCCTGGGCATGGGCGGAGCCGGTATCGGCCTGGGCACCATCTTCGGAAACTATCTGGCGGGCGCGCTGCGCAACCCGTCGGCAGCCGACGGCCAGTTCGGCCGCCTGATCTTCGGCTTCGCCGTGACGGAAGCTCTGGGCATCTTCTCGCTGCTTATCGCGCTGCTCGCGCTGTTCGGCTGATACCTGCTGTCCGCTTTGAGCCCGGCCGCCTCCGCGGCGGGCTCCGGTTCGAGGACCTGAGATGTTCGTGACGGAAGCCTACGGGCAAGAAACCGCGCCTGCCGCTGAAAGCGGTTATGGCGCAGAGGGTGGCGCAGCGCCTGCGGATGCCGCCTATGCCGGTACCGAAGTGCCGGGCGAGGGTGGCGGCGCGGCCTTTCCTCCCTTCGATACTTCCACTTTTCCGTCGCAGATTCTCTGGCTCGCTATCACCTTCGGGATTTTCTACATCTTCCTGAAGAAGGTCATCGTGCCGCGCCTCGGCGCTATCCTCGACGTGCGTGAGACACGCATCGCCCAGGACATCGAGCAGGCAACCAAGATGAAGGCCGACGCCGACGCCGCCGTTGCTGCGTATGAGCAGGAACTGGCCGAGGCACGTGGCAACGCAAACACCATCGGCCAGCAGGCACGCGACAACGCCAAGGCCGAGGCCGAGACGAAGCGCAAGTCGATCGAGGCCGACCTCGAGCAGAAGCTTGCCGACGCCGAGGCGCGCGTCGCCAAGATCAAGGAGGCCGCCATGCAGGACGTCGGCTCGATCGCCGAGGAGACTGCCTCGGCCATCGTCTCCGCGCTGGGTGGCAACTCTGCCAAGGGCGACGTCAGCGCCGCCGTAAAGTCGGTCAGGAGCTGACGACATGACCGCGACATCCCTCGCATCGGTATGGACGACCGTTGCTCTCTTCATCTTCCTCGCTCTTCTGGTTTACCTGAAGGTGCCTGGCATGATCTCCAAGGCTCTCGATGCGCGAGCCGTGAAGATCAGGCATGACCTCGACGAAGCCCGCCGCCTGCGTGAAGAGGCTCAAGGCCTGCTGGCCGAGTTCCAGAAGAAGCGCAAGGAAGCCGAGAAAGAGGCAGCCGATATCTTGGCCGCCGCCAAGCGCGAAGCCGAGTTGCTCGTCGCCGACGCGCACAAGAAGTCCGAGGACTATGTGGCGCGTCGCACCGCCATGGCCGAGCAGAAGATCGCGCAGGCCGAGCGCGAGGCCGTTAACGAGGTGCGTTCCAGCGCCGTGGACATCGCGGTCGAGGCTGCACGCAAGCTGCTTGCCGACAATCCCGAGATCAAGGCCGGCGAGGAACTGTTCAAGTCTTCACTCAAGGAATTGAAGTCGAAGCTCAACTGAGGCCTGGCCGAGCATCGAAAGACAAAAGCCGCCGTTCAGGCGGCTTTTTCGTTTCCGCTGTCCAGTTCGAGCAGGTCAAGTTCGATCTCCTGCGTCACCTCGACGAGGCGGAATGGCGCAAACGACATTCGGTGCAGTCGCGTAACCGGGCCGTGGATTTCTATCGCCGTGCGGTGCCGCTCGGTTGCATAACCCATGTGGACTTCAAGGCCGTAGCGACCGTCAGCCTGCCCGCAGCCCTGCATCATCCTGTCGCGTGTCACCTTGGCGACGATGGAAGCCGCAGCGATCGACTGCGAGCGCTGGTCGCCCTTGATCAGCGCCTTGCAATCGCAGGGCAGGCCCGGTGGAACGTCGCGGCCGTCCGCGAACGCCATCAGTGGCGTGACCGGCAGGGCAGCGAGCGCACGGCGCATCGCTTCGAGACTGGCGCGCAGGATGTTGCTGCGGTCGATGCCCTCGGCGCAGACTGACGAGACGCCGACGCCGAGCGCCGACTTCAGGATCGCCTCGAACAACTCTTCGCGCTGCGCAGCGGTCAGCCGCTTCGAATCGTCCAGTCCCTTGGGGATGCGCTTCGGGTTGAGCACGACGGCCGCCGCCACGACCGGGCCGGCCAGCGGTCCGCGTCCGGCTTCGTCCAGCCCGGCGGCGGGCCATAGACCATCCTTGATCGCCTTCTTCTCGAAGGAGAAATCCGGCTTCTGGACCAGATCGAAGAGGGGCGGAGAATCGGGGCGTTGACGAGCCATATTGCGGCAATGCTCGCATCGCTCCCGATTCTCCGCAAGGCCTGCCGTCCGCCGGGGAAGCGGTTTGGCAAGCGACCGTCCAAGGCCGGGGGCGGGGCCGGACGGATTTCGTTGCGCTTAAAATCAGAGCAGCATGAGCTGCTCGTTCTTCTTCGGCGTCGTTTCAAAAAGATCGGTACGGAGCGACGTGCGCCGCGCGTTCAGCCCGAGCCGGCGCGCGGCGATCTCGAAGCGTCGGCCGATCTGCCAGGCATAGGGTCCGGTGCCGCGCATGCGCTTGCCCCATTCCGAATCGTAGTCCTTGCCATCACGCATCGAGCGGATGAGCGACATGACGTGCCGGTAGCGATCCGGATAATGCCTGAGCAGCCAGTCCTTGAAGATCGGGCTGACTTCCAGTGGCAGGCGCAGCAACACATAGCCTGCGTCCTGCGCGCCGGCGGCCTTCGCCGCATCGAGGATGCGCTCGATCTCGGAGTCGGTGAGCCCCGGCAGGATCGGCGCCACCATGACCGAGGTCGGGATGCCCGCATTGCTCAACTGCCTGATCGCTTCCAGCCGTTTCGTCGGCGTTGATGCGCGTGGCTCCATCGTCCGAGCCAGCATGCGGTCGAGCGTCGTCACCGACAGCGCCACCTTGGCGAGGCCGCGTTCGGCCATGCTGGACAGGATGTCGATGTCGCGCGTCACCAGCGCCGATTTGGTCACGATGCCGACCGGATGGTTGCGCGCGTCCAGCACCTCGAGGATCTCGCGCATGATGCGCCATTGCTTCTCGATCGGCTGGTAGGGATCGGTGTTGGTTCCGATCGCGATGGTGCGCGGCTGATAGCCTTCCTTCGACAGTTCCTTGTCGAGCAGTTTGGCGGCGTCGGGCTTGGCGAAGAGCTTCGCTTCGAAATCCAGCCCCGGCGACAGGCCCATGTAGCTGTGCGTCGGCCGCGCGAAACAATAAACGCAGCCATGCTCGCAGCCCCGATAGGGATTGATCGATCGGTCGAAGGAGATGTCGGGCGAATCGTTGCGCGTGATGATGGTGCGCGGCTTCTCCACCTGCACCTCGGTCTTGAACGGCGCCAGGTCTTCCAGCGATTCCCAGCCGTCGTCGAAGACATGGCGGGTCACGGGCTCGAAGCGGCCGGTCGGGTTGATGCCGGCTGACCGGCCCCGGTTGCGATCTGGCCTGACCCTGATGCCGCTTTCCTCGATCATGGCGTTCGCCATCTCGGCTCTCCCGCTGCTGAAAGCAGCAATGTCGGCGCGCACGATCTGTTCCATCTTGGCGCGTTCCCACGGGGTTTCGGAAGCAGGGCGAATCGTCGTTCTCATGAAATTATTCCTATTTCTGAAATAAGAACAAATCAAGAACTTTCTGATTGCCGGCTGCCGAACTGGCATCTGCCGGGGCTTTCGGCTAATGCGGGTACGGGATGCTGACCGTTCTGATCGAGACGAAGAACGACGAAGAGGGGCTTGCGCGAACTCTGGCTTCGCTGATCGGCGGGGCGGTGGAGGGTGTCGTGCGAGAGGTCATCGTCTGCGACCGTGGCTCGACCGACCAGACGCACTACGTCGCCGAGCACGCCGGCTGCACCTATCTCGCCACGGGCGGCATCGCAGCCGGCATAAGGCAGGCGAAGGGGGAGTGGCTGCTGCTGCTCGAGCCCGGCGCGCGCCTTTCGGAAGACTGGTCGGACTCGGTCGTCATGCATGTGGCGAAATCGACGATGCCGGCCCGCTTCTCCCGCGCCAAGGGCAGCCGCAGGCCGTTTTTCGCCCGCGCGTTCTCGCGGCCGAGAGCCTTGGCCGAAGGACTGGTGATCACCAAGCGCCAGGCCACGTCCCTGTCGCGGACGGCCACAAGCGCGGAAGCGATTGCGCGGGGACTGGCGTCGCGCCGGCTAGAAGGCGAAATCGTCGTCGCGCCGAAAAAGACTTAGTCGTCAGCCCCTGCGCTTCAGGTGCTCGTCCAGTCGTGGCATGATTTCCACGAAGTTGCAGGGCATGTGCCGGTAGTCGAGCTGGGCTTTCAATATGCCGTCCCAGGCGTCCTTGCAGGCTCCGGGCGAGCCGGGTAGCACGAACACGAAGGTGGCGTTGACGACGCCGCCGGTCGCACGGCTCTGGATCGTCGAGACGCCGATCTTGTCGTAGGAGATACGGTGGAAGACGGCCGAAAAACCGTCCATGCGCTTCTCGAAGATGGGCTCCAGCGCCTCGGGCGTCACGTCGCGTCCTGTGAAGCCCGTGCCGCCGGTGGTGATGACGACGTCGACGCGTTCGTCGCGCGACCATCCCAGCACCTTTTCGCGGATCAGCGTGGCGTCGTCCGTCACGATTGCGCGGTCGACCAGCGTGTGGCCAGCGTCTGAGATGCGATCGGCAAGCGTCTGTCCGGACTTGTCCTCGGCGAGGCTGCGCGTATCCGAGACGGTGAGCACCGCGATGCCGAGCGGGATGAAGGCGCGGCTTTCGTCAATCCTGCTCATGCGCGTCCTCCGAGGGCATCGTCCGTGTCGCCGCGACGAACCAGTCCGGATATCGCTTGCGGATGGCGGCCGCGGCGCGTTTGGCCACGTTGCCCGTCTCGAACAGCCCGAAGCATGTCGCACCGGAGCCGGACATGCGCACAAAACCTGCATCGGCCTTTTCGAGCGCCCGTCTTGCCGCACCGATCGACGGCTCGATGGAAAGGGCTGCTTCCTCGAGGTCGTTACGGGTTAGCTCCAGCCAGTTGCGCAGCGTGTGAAAATCGATGCGCGACGGGAGGGGTGGCAAAGGTTCATTGTCGCGCCGCTCAAGCACCGAGAACACGGCAGGCGTCGACACCGCCACGCCCGGATTGACAAGCACCAGCCCCAGCGACGGAAAGCCTGCAACCGGCGAAAGCAACTCCCCGGTCCCGCGCGCAATAAGCGGTCTCGCTTCGATGCACATCGGCAGGTCGGCGCCGAGTTCGCCGCCGATTGCGCACAATCGCTCGTTGCCGGCATCGAGCTCCCAGAGCTTCGCCAGCCCGCGCAAAGTCGCTGCCGCATCGCTGGAGCCGCCGCCGATCCCTGAGGAAGCGGGAAGGTTCTTCAGCAGCTTGATGGAGACGCGGGCGGAGGCGTGCGGCAAGGCGGCGCGCAGCGCGTCACGCGCCCTGACGACCAGGTTCGTGGCATCGGTCGGCACACCGTCCGCGAAGGGGCCGGAGACAACAAAGGAATCCTCGTCGGCTTCCTCGATCTCGATACGATCGCCGAAGCGCGTGAAGACGGCAAGGCTTTCGAGCAGGTGATAGCCGTCATCGCGACGGCCGACGACATGCAGCGCGAGGTTGATCTTCGCCGACGCGAATTCGACGCGCGGCGCCACTTCCTGCAAGACGTCCAACTGGGTCAGTGTCAGTCTTTCGCCAGACGGTATTCGCCGGTCTTGGGATCCTTGACCAGGGTTCCGTTGGCCCCGGTGGAGGCCTGCTTCTCGGCCCGCCGCACCTTTGCGGTCACGCGCTCGGCCTCGCGGACGAACGAGCGGTAGCCGATATAGGCGGCAAGGCCGACCAATGCGAAGAAGATGATCTGCGGCATACGTCCAATCCTTCCCTCAAAGGCCGGCGTTTTTATGGCGGCGGGCAGGGGCTATCCATATAATAGCGGCCCCGCGCCCAAAACTCAAAGTCCGAAACGCGACCACAGCGCGCGTTCCTCGGCAGCGTCCAAAACGCCATGCGTCGCCTCGGCCGCAAGGTCTGTGGCAGAGCGGCTGCCAAAGAAACCCAGCCTGCGGGCGAAAAACCCGCGCGGCGGCGACACCAGCGCCAGCCGCGTCTTCGGTCCGTAGCGGTCCTTGACCACCTGCCGCATGTCGCCGAGGCCGTCGACCAGGCCCAGTTCGAGACCCTTCTTGCCGGTCCAGAACAGGCCGGTGAAGAGGTCGGGATCGTCCTTCAGCCGCACCCCGCGCCGTTGCTTGACGAGGTCGATGAAGGTCTCGTGGACCTCGAGCTGCAACGCCTTCAGCCGCTCGATGTCTTCCTTCTTCTCGGGACGGAAGGGGTCCAGCACGGCCTTGTTCTTGCCGGCGGTGTGGACACGCCTTTCCACGCCGATCTTCTTCAGGAGCTCCGGAAAGCCGAAGGAGGCCGACACCACGCCGATGGACCCGACGATCGAGGACGGGTCGGCGATGATCTCGTCGCCGGCCACCGCGATCATGTAGCCGCCCGAAGCCGCCACATCCTCCACGAAGACCAGCACCTTCTTGTTCTTCTCCGCCGCGAGGTCGCGGATGCGCTTGAAGATCAGCCGAGACTGGACGGGCGAGCCGCCCGGCGAGTTGACGGAGATCGCCACCGCCGGCGCGCCGGAATAGGCGAAGGCCTTTTCGATGACGCCCGCCGTCGAGGCGAGAGACAGGCTCGGCCGCAACTGGCCGCCGCCGGCCATGATCGTGCCGTGGAGCCTGATGACGGGTATGGTGATCGCGTCGGAACGCATGGATTTCGGCAGCAGGCGGTTGAAAAATCGTCTCACCGAAAGGCGTCTCCGAATGGCGGGTCAAAACGCATGTAGGCATAAACCGGCCGTGAGCAATGCCTCAGTCGCCGAAAAGCGAGGCCCTGCCGTTGTTTATGGCGTCGGCTTCGGCGGTGAAGCGATCGCTGCCTTCGGCATGCAGGAAAAGCGGCGGCAGCATGGACAGCGGCCGGTTGCTTCCTCTGATAGCCCTGACGACGACGCGCGTGGCCGCCCGGTCCGAACGCGGATGCAGCGACTTCACCTCCTGCGCGCCGAAATAGGCATGCATCCCGGAAAGGATAGGTTGCAGCGATTCCGGCCGGGCGATGACCGCCACGCCGCCGCCGGGCTTGACGATCCAGCCGGCAGTCCTCAGCCAGCTCTCGAAGACATTGTGATTGTCCATGACATGGGCGTAGCGACGCAACGCATCGGGAGACGCGCGGTCGCCCGGTCGGTTGAACGGCGGGTTCATGATTGCCCAGTCGAAGGAGAAATCGGCGAGCCCGGCCTTTCTTCTGTCGCCCTCGGCAAGCTGTACATCCGCTTCCAGCACAAAGCCGCGCGAAGCCAGGCCGGCATTTTCCGGCAACGCCAGCGAGCGCCTGGCAAAATCGGCCATCTCAGGCGCGTTTTCGATCAGCACCACATCTACGCCTGGACACCGCGAGGCAACCGCTAGGCCAGCGGCGCCCGCACCGGCGCCAAGGTCGGCCAGTCTACCCCTGAAATTGCCGGGAACGGCCGCCGCGAGCATCATTGCGTCCGTGCCGGCCCTGTGACCCCGGCGGGCGGGCTGCACCAGATGGAAGTCGCCGCGATGGAAGGCGTCGACGGTGAAACCGTCGGCTTCTTCCCGCGTCTGTTCGGGGGCGGCCATGGTGAACCGACTAGCCTTCGCGGATTTCGTTGGCGATTCCGGCGTCGGCAAGGATGCGCCGAGCCTCTTCGAGATCGTCTTCCAGGACAAGGACGCGGCGCGGCAGGATGCCGATGGAGCCGTCGAGCACGCTCATGTTCTGGTCCGCCACGAGGCTTTCGATCCCGGCGTCTTTCAGCAGCGATTCCACGAAGGAGATGACAACTGCGTCATTGGTCCGAATGAGTTCTTTCATGGGGGGAAAAATTGCAGGTTGTCGTCGCAATGTAAACGCGAGGACAGTGCGTCTGCGAAAACCGCGCCAATTCGCCCCTTGCCGTCGCGCCCCCGGTCGCCCTAGAATCAAGGGCCGGGGCATAGGTCGAAACCAATTCGACAGAGGACAGGCTAGGGACGGAGTTTCTGGTGGGCGTAGTAGTCAATCTCGAAGGCAGCAAGCGCGGGCAGGCGTCGATCGCCGATCTCATCGCGCTGACCTCGGCAGACATGGGTCGGGTCAACGAACTGATCCTGTCGAAGGCTGGTTCCGACGTCGAGATGATCCCCGAAGTCGCCAACCACCTGATCTCCTCGGGCGGCAAGCGCCTGCGACCCATGCTGACGCTGGCGGCCGCCCAGATGTTTGGTTACCGCGGCGAGGGCCACGTCAAGCTCGCGACATCGGTCGAGTTCATGCATACGGCGACGCTGCTCCATGACGACGTGGTCGACGAAAGCGACCTGCGCCGCGGCAAGAAGACTGCCCGCATGATCTGGGGCAACCAGGCGAGCGTGCTGGTCGGCGACTTCCTGCTCGGGCAGGCCTTCCGCATGATGGTCGAGGTCGGCTCGCTCGACGCTCTCGACATCCTCTCCGCCGCCGCCTCCATCATCGCCGAGGGCGAAGTGATGCAGCTTGCCGCCGCCAAGAATCTCGAAACGACGGAAGACGAGTATTTCGCGGTCATCAAGGCCAAGACCGCAGCGCTGTTTTCGGCCGCTGCCGAGGTGGGCCCCGTCATCGCCGGCGCGTCACGTAACGACCGTTCGGCGCTGCGCTCCTACGGCATGAACCTTGGCCTGGCGTTCCAGCTCATCGATGATGCACTGGACTATGGCGGGTCCAGCAAGGACCTCGGCAAGAACGTCGGCGACGATTTCCGCGAGGGCAAGGTGACGCTGCCTGTCATTCTCGCCTACCGCAGGGGAACCGCGGCTGAGCGGAAGTTCTGGAAGGCGGCGATCGAGGAGAATCAGACGGACGATGCCGCGCTGGAAAAAGCCATCGGGCTGATGAGGAAGCACAGCGCGATCTCCGACACGATCGGCCGAGCCGGTCACTTCGGCGGCATTGCTCGCGATGCGCTTGCTCCTCTGGACGAGACGCCGCAGAAGGCGGCGCTGTTGGATGTCATCGATTTCTGCATCAGCCGCGTGGTGTAACGGTGGGTTAGCATTTCGGGGCGAGAGTGACCGCTTTGTGAATGGCAGCGGATTGTAAGCCAACCCCAAAAAGGCCATGCTTTGCTGGCAGTTCCCGTTTAAATTCGTAGGTATGCCGCCGGACGGGCGGCCGGCGCTCGGAAAGGAAGACGATGCGGCAGAAGGGCAGACGCTGGCTGTTGGGGCTGGCAGCGGCCACCGGGCTGATGGTTTCGGTGTCGGGTCAGGCCGCGCGAGCGGCGCAGTCGGCGGAGCCCATCGAAGTCAATTCGTTCGCGGGGGCATATCTCGCCGGCCGTGTCGCCGAAGTGGACAACAAGCTGTCCGATGCGATCGTCTACTACAAGAAGGCGCTCTCCTTCGCGCCGGACAACGACGCCCTGCGGCAGAGCCTGATGCTGGCGCTGTTGTCTGAGGGGCGTTTCGACGAAGCCGTGCCCCAGGCCGAAAAACTGAGGTCCGTTCCCGAGGTCGAACGGCTGGCTGGGCTTACGCTTGCCATCGATTCGTTTCACAAGAAGAATTATCAGGCCGCCCAGACACAACTCACGTTTGCCGAGGAATCCGATCTCGACTCCCTGATCTCCGGTATCGTGATTGCCTGGGCAAAGCTCGGGGCCGGTGACAAGGACGGGGCCATCGCCGCCATGGATGGGTTGTCCGGTCCCGACTGGTATGGTCTCTTCGTCTCCTACGCAAAGGCGCTGATCGCTGATCAGGCGGGCAAAAAGGACATTGCGGACCGGTCTTACCGTGCGGCGCTGGACGATGTTGCCAACGGTGGCGCCGCGCCTGACGCTTGGCTGCGCGCCGCCGAATCCTATGCGGGCTTCCTGGCGCGGCAGGGCAAGAAGGACGAGGCGCTGGCGGTTCTGGAAAAGGCGGACGAGTTCGCGTCTGGCCGCCTGCCGATTCTCAGCCTGCGGGACAGGATCATGAAGGGCGACACGATTGCCCCGATAGTCGCCACGCCTTCGGAGGGCGCGAGCGAGCATCTGATGGTTCTGGCGAGCGCTCTCAATCGCGGCGGCGGCGAACCCTTCGTCCGGCTGTATCTCCAGTTGGCGCTCGCCTTGCGGCCGGACAGCGACCAGACGCTCATCCAGCTTGCCGGCGTGGCGGAGCAGCAGCAGGACTCCGAAGCCGCTATCGCACTTTATGAGCGCATCCCGGCATCTTCGCCCCTCAAGCGGGTGTCGCAATTGCAACTCGGGCTCAACCTCGCCGACTTGGACCGTCGCGACGAGGCCATCGCGCAGTTGAAGAAGCTGGTTGATGAAAATCCGGAAGATATGCGCGGCTACCTGGCGCTCGGTGGCGTCTACGCCTCAAAGGAGGACTACGCGGAAGCCGCCAAGACCTACGACCGTGCCGTGGAGCGTCTCGAGACGAAAAAAGGTTTCGTGATGCCCAAAGACCCTCGCGCCGCGTCCAACTGGAACATCTACTATCAGCGTGGCATCGCCTACGAACGCCTGAAGCAATGGCCGAAGGCGGAACCGAATTTCCGCAAGGCGCTGGAGCTCTTCCCGAACCAGCCGCAGGTGATGAACTATCTCGGCTATTCCTGGATCGATATGAACATCAATCTCCAGGAAGGCATGGATATGATCGCCAAGGCCGTCGAGTTGCGTCCAAGCGACGGTTATATCGTCGATTCGCTCGGATGGGCCCACTATCGCCTCGGCGACTACGACGCAGCCGTGCGTGAATTGGAGCGGGCCGTCTCGCTGATGCCGAACGATCCTGTGCTGAACGACCATCTCGGCGATGCCTACTGGCGTGTCGGTCGCAAGCTCGAGGCCACCTTCCAGTGGAGCCATGCCCGCGACATGAAGCCGGAACCTGCCGTTTTGGCCGAAGTCGAGAAGAAGCTGAAGGAAGGGCTGCCGCCCGTCGAGGCCCGGGCGGTTGCCGGGCAGACCGAGGTGACGCCCGCGCCGCCGGCGGTTGAGCCCGAACCCGCGAAGCCCGAGCAGCGTTCGGACGCCGGACCGGCGGTAGCGCCCTCCGCCATTGCCGAGCCCGCTGCCTACAAGGTGTCGCGCGGTCAGTCGCTCTGGTCGATCGCCGCCGACGAACTCGGCAACGGCAGCCGCTACATCGAGATACTGAACCTGAACCCGCAGCTTCGCGGCGATCCTGGACGGCTCGTGCCCGGCCAAGAACTGAAGCTGCCACCGGCAGGCAACTGAGGCGTCTCTCCTCCGCTCGTCATTCCGGGGCCGCGACGCAGAACACGGAATCCGGTTCGCCGCGTTGGAGCGGCTGCATGGCCTGTCTTCTTGACCATCCCGCGTTGCGCAACTAGGACGGGCGCAATTCGTCCAGACCGTCCGAGGCCAGCCTTGTCCGCCGAACTTCCTGCCCATATGCGCCCCCAGAATTCGTTCCAGGGGCTGATCCTGACGCTCCACAACTACTGGGCGGAGCGCGGCTGCATCATCCTGCAGCCCTACGACATGGAGGTCGGGGCCGGCACCTTCCACCCGGCGACGACGCTGCGCGCTTTGGGGCCACGTCGGTGGAACGCCGCCTATGTGCAGCCGTCGCGCCGTCCGAAGGATGGCCGCTACGGCGAAAATCCCAACCGGCTCCAACACTATTACCAGTATCAGGTCATCCTGAAGCCCAACCCGCCGAACCTGCAGGAGCTCTATCTCGGCTCGCTGGCGGCCATCGGCCTCGACCCGCTGGTGCACGACATCCGCTTCGTCGAGGACGACTGGGAAAGCCCGACGCTTGGCGCCTGGGGCCTCGGCTGGGAATGCTGGTGCGACGGCATGGAAGTGTCGCAGTTTACCTATTTCCAGGCTGTTTGCGGCATCGATTGCTCGCCCGTGTCAGGCGAACTGACCTATGGCCTGGAGCGCCTCGCCATGTATGTGCAGGGCGTCGACAACGTCTACGACCTGAATTTCAACGGCCTCGTAGGTGCCGACAAGGTCACCTATGGCGACGTCTTCCTGCAGGCCGAGCAGGAATATTCGCGCCACAATTTCGAATATGCCGACACGGCGATCCTGCATCGCCATTTCGAGGATGCCGAGAAGGAGTGCAAGGCGCTGCTCGACGCAGGGGCGAAGGCGAGCGACGGCGGCGCCCACAAGATGGTGCTGCCGGCCTACGACCAGTGCATCAAGGCATCGCACGTCTTCAACCTGCTTGACGCGCGCGGCGTCATCTCGGTGACCGAGCGCGCCAGCTATATCCAGCGCGTCCGCACCTTGGCGAAAGCCTGCGGCGAGGCGTTCCTGTTGACCGAAGCGGGTGGGTTCGCTCACCTCCCCCTCGAGGGGGGAGGTCGCCGCGAAGCGGCGGGTGGGGGTGCAGGCGCTACGGCTTGATGTCGAAACTCGACCGCTTCAAGCGACCAACTGGGCGCCGCGGACGAGCAGAAACCGACGCCGAACAGGTTCTATGGGACAACCTAAACCGCATTCCGCTGGACGGCACGCATTTCCGCCGACAGGTTGAAATCGGACCCTACCGCAGCGATTTCGGTTCGTTGCGCTTGAAGTTGCTTATCGAAATCGACGGACCGATTCATCAAGAGCCTGCGCAGAAGCGCCACGACCTTGTGCGGGACAAGTGGTTGGAAAACGAAGGATATCGGGTTCTTCGCTTCTCGAACCAACAAGTGACAACCGATATGAACTCCGTGCTTAACCTTATAGAGTTGGCGATTGAAAGTCAGAAGCGCGCGCTGGGTTCTAGGTCGTAAGACACCCCACCCCGGCGCTATCGCGCCGACCCTCCCCATCAAGGGGAGGGCAAATCCCGCTACAGCTTATAGGGCACGCGCACTCCCGGACTGTCTCTGCCGAAATCCCTGGTGTTGCGGGTGACCAGCAGCATTGCGTGGACCTCTGCCGAGGCCCAGACGATGGCGTCCGGCAACCGCACGCCATGTTCGCGGCGAAGCGTCACGGCACGGTCTGCTACCTTGTCGTCGAGCGGTATGACGTCGAACGAGTCGACATAGGCACGGGTGCGCGCTTCCACATCGCCGCCGGCTCCGACCAGCACTTCCATCCATGTGATGATGCTGATCGACCTCTCGGCATAGCGGCTGATCTCGTCGCGTGCCTGTGGAACCCCATTGAGGAAGTCGATCAGGATGTTGGTGTCGAAGAGCGCCTTCACCATTCGCTTCTGACGCGCTCCTGATACTCGAGACCGTCAACCGCGCGATCGCCCCAAAGTCCAAATGCCTCGTCGGCATTTTGGGCAGCGCTCGCGTCGATATACTCGCGCAATGCCTGGCGAATGACGGCCGCGCGCGATCGCTTCTGGCGACGCGCGAGTTCGTCCAGCCGCTGGATCTGGTTCTCATCGATGTCCACGAGCGCACGCATCGCGATCTCCATATATGATATCGGCAATATATATCATTTTGGATGGTCGGCTCAAGGCCAAGCGCGTTCAACGTGGATGGCACCATTAAGGGAGTGTGGCTGAAGCCAGCATTTGCGCCGGCTTCTCAGGCGACTGGCCGGTAAAAACCTCCAGCGTCTGCATCGCCTTGCGCGAGCCCGGCATGCCCGTGACGCCCGCGGGATGGAACTGCGCCGCAAAACAGAAAGCCAGCGCGGCGATCTGGACAGTGGTGGATATCGTTTTCATGGCTGAAAGCCTCTCCTTTCGATACCGCTCTGTCGCGGCACGCGCGCAAAAGGTTCATGCAAAGCCACAGGGCGGGTGACATGCACCGGCGGAGTTGCTATTCCGCGCCGTCCCTTGCCTCCCGCGAGACCGAGAAATGCCCGACCTCCTACTTGAACTCCGCTCCGAGGAAATCCCCGCCCGCATGCAGCGCAAGGCGGCTGGCGATCTCAGGAAGATGGTGACGGACGGTCTGGTCGAGGCCGGCCTGACCTATGAGGCGGCGCGCGAATACTGGACGCCGCGCCGCCTGACGCTCGACCTGCGCGGCCTCGCCGCGCGCTCGAAGGATGTCCACGAGGAGATCAAGGGCCCGTCCACCAAGGCCCCGCCGCAGGCGATCGAGGGCTTCCTGCGCAAGGCCGGCCTGTCCGAGGTCAACCAGGCGCATGTGCATTCCGACCCGAAGAAGGGCGATTTCTACGTCGCGCACATCTCGAAGCCGGGCAGGGCTGCCGAGGAGATCATCGCGGAACTCGTGCCGTCGGTCATCCGCGCCTTTCCCTGGCCGAAGTCGATGCGTTGGGGGCCGGCGTCGGCCAAGCCGGGCTCGCTGCGCTGGGTGCGCCCGCTGCAATCCATCGTCTGCACCTTCGGTCCTGAGACGGAAGAGCCGGTGGTGGTCGATTTCGAGATCGACGGCATCCGCTCGAGCAATGTCACCTACGGCCACCGTTTCCACGCTCCCGGCCCGATCACCGTAAGGCGTTTCGAAGACTACGCGTCGAAGCTGGAAGCAGCGAAGGTCGTTGTCGACGCTGACCGCCGCAAGGAAATCATCCTCTCGGACGCCCAGAACTTGGCCTTCGCCAACGGGCTGGACCTGGTCGAGGACGACGGGCTGCTTGAAGAGGTGTCCGGCCTCGTCGAATGGCCGGTCGTTCTGCTTGGCGCGTTCGAGGAAGATTTCCTGTCGATCCCGGCCGAGGTGATCCGTCTGACCATCCGCGCCAACCAGAAGTGCTTCGTCACGCGGCCCGGCGGCGCGACGGATTCGCTCTCCAATCGCTTCGTCGTCACCGCCAATATCGAGGCGAAGGACGGCGGCAAGGAAATCGCGCACGGCAACGGCAAGGTGGTGCGTGCACGCCTGTCCGACGCGCTCTATTTCTGGAAGACGGATCAGGCCGACCTGCCGGACCTCGAAACGCTGAAACCTTCGGCCGAGAAGTTCGGACTGGAACTCAAGAAGCCGCTCGACCAGCGCATGGCGCGGCTCGACAGGCTCGACGTCACCTTCCACGCCAAGCTGGGTACCCAAGGGCAACGCGTCGGCCGCATTGCCGACCTCGCCGAAGACCTCGCGCCGATCGTTGGTGCCGACCCGAAGCTCGCGCGCCGAGCGGCGGTGCTGGCCAAGGCCGACCTGCAGACAGAGGTGGTGGGCGAGTTTCCCGAGCTTCAGGGTGCAATGGGTCGCAAATACGCTCTCCTTCAGGGTGAGAACCCGTCCGTGGCCGCAGCTCTTGAGGAGCACTGGAAGCCGCAAGGCCCGTCCGACCGGGTGCCCACTGACCCGGTATCGGTCGCAGTCGCGCTCGCCGACAAGCTCGACACGCTGACAGGCTTCTGGGTGATCGACGAGAAGCCTACCGGCAGCAAGGACCCCTACGCACTGAGACGGGCGGCGCTCGGGGTTATCCGCATCGTCCTGGACAACAAGCTGAACTTCTCCATCGACCCGCTGAACGACATCCAGGTCCTGCGCCATCAGGTCGGAGCATCTCCCGCCGCGCCGGAGACGCTTCGCGCGATATTTTCGGAAGCTGCGAAGGGCGGCCTCTTCAGTGAGGCGACCCGCGCGCGCGTCGTCGCCGCCAAGGCCGAAGCGCCCTCATGGATGCCGCTGGTCGATGAGCATGATCCATCCGTCAGCGACGACCTGCGCGCCTTCCTTCAGGATCGCCTGAAGGTCCATCTGCGCGACGGCGGTGTGCGCCACGATATCGTCGATGCGGTGATCACGCCAGAGAGCTGCAACCTCCTCACCATCGTGCGCCGCGTCGAGGCGCTGGGCTCTTTCCTGGATACCGAGGACGGCAAGAACCTGCTGGCTGGCACGAAGCGTGCGGCCAACATTTTGGGTGCCGAAGAGAAGAAGGGAACCGCCGTCGCCGAGGCCGTCGACCCCGCCCTTTTCCGCGAGGACGCCGAGAAAAACCTATCCGTCGCGGTGAATCGGGCTGAGAAGGAAGCCGCCCAAGCGATTCAGAATGAAGACTTTTCGGCCGCCATGCGCGCGCTTAGCGCGTTGCGTGAACCTGTTGATTCATTCTTTGAACGTGTTCTCGTGAATGATGAGGATCAGGCTGTGCGCGCCAATCGTCTGGCGCTGCTGTCCCGCATCCGGGCTGCGACCGGACAGGTCGCCGACTTCTCGAAGATATCGGGCTGAACCTGCGCTCAGCTGCCGGGTGCCGACGCCTGCGTGGTCGGATCGGGCTGCAGGGTGCCCTGCGCGGCGTTCGCCTTGTCCTGGGCCATCTTCTCGGCCTGCCGTCTCAACGCCTTTCGCTTGGCGGGTGTGCCCTTGTCGTTGGGATCGAGCTGTGCCGGCGTCGATGCCTGCGCGGGCGAGGCTGCGGGCTGCGGGTCGGCGTCGCCGACCTCGCCGCCGCGAATGACAATCGGCACGAGCCCACGTTGCGATGGCGACGCTGCGACAGCTTCGCCTGACGGCGCCGGGTCGCCGAGCGCGATAATGGAGGAAGTGGATCCGCTTGGTGTATCCGCCAGCGTTACGATGGACGGGCTGGGGCCCGCCGTGGCAGGTGTCGCGGCGACGATCGAAGGATCGATCGCACCCTCAGCACCAAGCGTGACGACCGACGGCCAGGCTGTGCTGTCGGCAAGCGTCACGATGGACGAGGCCGAAGCGTGCGAAGCGACAATCGCCGCCAGAACAATCACTGTGCCACGGATACGCATGACCGGTAACTCCGAGAAGCAGGTCCTGACCCCAACAAATCCTGCCACCTGGTTGTTTGTGGCGGCTTGCAAGAAACATTAGCATTTGAGCGATTAACAAATCGGTGATGCGGTTGTTGCGGCTGAAGTGGCGGCGCGGTAGCAACCGGGCAACGAAATCCGGGACGGGTCTTTGGCTGAAATCCTGAAAGCGGACGACGCGATGGAGCGGGCTCTGGCGCTGCTGGAGGACGGCCAGGTCGTCGCAATCCCGACCGAGACGGTCTACGGACTAGCCGGCGATGCCACCAATGGCGAGGCGGTGGCGCGGATTTTCGAGGCCAAGGGCCGCCCGCGTTTCAATCCGCTGATCGCCCATGTCTCCGGCATCGTCATGGCATCGGGCATCGCCGTTTTCGATCCGCTCTCCGAGAAGCTGGCGCAGGCTTTCTGGCCGGGACCCCTGACGCTCGTGCTGCCGCTTGCCCCTGGCGCGACTATCCATCCGCTGGTAACGGCGGGCCTCGACACCGTGGCGCTGCGTATGCCGCAGGGCTTTGGTGCGCAACTGATTGCCCGGCTCGGCCGTCCGCTCGCAGCCCCCAGCGCCAATTCTTCGGGCCGCATCACGGCGACGACGGCCGAGGCCGTGGAGGTCGACCTTGGCCGGAAAATTCCGCTCATCGTCGACGGGGGGCAGACCGAGGTCGGTCTGGAATCGACCATAGTGAAGGTCGAGGGCGAGACGCTGAGGCTGCTGAGGCCGGGCGGGATCGCTGCCGAGGTCATCGAGGCGATCGCCGGGATTCCGCTGCTGCGAGGTGCGTCGGCGGGCGTCGAGGCGCCCGGCATGCTGGCCTCGCATTATGCGCCCGGCGCAGCAGTCCGCATCGGCGCGACGAGCGTCCTGCCCGGCGAGGCGCTGCTTGCCTTCGGAGCCTCCCGCATTGCGGATGCGGACAAGGCCATGGCGGTGCTGAACCTCTCCGCCGCGGGCAATCTGCGCGAGGCGGCCACCAACCTCTTTTCCTCGATGCAAACGCTGGACCGCAGCGGCGCGCCGACCATCGCCGTCGAGCCGATACCGGAAACCGGCCTCGGAGAAGCGATCAACGACCGGCTGCGCCGCGCCGCCGCGCCGCGCGACGCCTGAAGGTCGTCCGGCTCGTGTCCGCCCTCGACCAATCCCTGCTCGACCGGTTCGCGGATATCGTCGGACCGGCGCATGCGCTCCGCGACGCGAACGACATCGCGCCCTACCTCAGGGAAACGCGAGGGCTATGGCCGGCTCGCTCGTCGCTCGTGCTCAAACCCGGGAGCGTTGAGGAGGTCAGCCGTATCCTCAAGCTTGCCACCGAGACGAGAACGCCCGTCGTCCCGCAGGGCGGCAACACGGGTCTCGTCGGCGGGCAGGTGCCACATGCGGCCGGCAACGAGATCGTGGTGTCGCTGTCGCGGCTCAACCGCATCCGTGAGATCGACACGCTCTCCAACACCGTCACCGCCGAGGCCGGCGTCGTGCTGGAAGCGCTGCATCGCGCGGTCGAGGCTGTCGACCGACTCTATCCGCTGTCGCTGGCCTCCCAGGGCTCCTGCGAGATCGGCGGCAACCTGTCGTCCAATGCCGGCGGCACGGCGGTCCTTTCCTACGGCAACACGCGCGAACTCTGCCTGGGCGTCGAGGTCGTGCTGCCGACAGGCGAGGTCTTCGACGACCTGCGCAAGCTGAAGAAGGACAACACCGGCTACGACCTCAAGAACCTGTTCGTCGGCGCGGAAGGTACGCTCGGCATCATCACGGCGGCCGTGCTGAAGATATTTCCCCGACCGCGCGGCCGCGAGGTTGGCTGGGCCGGCGTCTCTTCACCGGAAGCCGCGCTTTCGCTGTTCGGCCTGGCGAGCGAACGTGCCGGCGCGAACCTGACAGGCTTCGAGCTCATCGGCCGGACGCCGCTAGACTTTTCGCTGGCGCTGACCCCCGACGCCCGGCCGCCGCTGTCGGGCGACTGGCCGTGGCATGTGCTGGTCGACATCTCCTCCGGCCGCTCGCAGGAGGATGCACGCGCGCTGATGGAGACGATCCTTTCCGACGGGCTGGAAAAAGGTGTCGTCGGCGACGCCGCGATTTCGGAGAGCATCGCGCAAGGCAATGCCTTCTGGGCGCTTCGCGAAAACATTTCGGACGCGCAGAAACCGGAAGGCGGCTCGATCAAGCACGACATTTCCGTGCCCGTCGCCTCGATCTCGCAATTCATTACGCGCGCAGCCGTGGCGGTGGAAAGCGTGTGTCCCGGCGCGCGCGTGGTCTGCTTCGGCCATATGGGCGACGGCAACCTGCACTACAATGTCAGCCAGCCGCGCGGCATGGACAAGGACGCGTTCCTCGACCTGTACCGACCCATGAACAAGGCCGTCCACGATATCGTGCGCGACCTCAACGGTTCGATCTCCGCCGAGCACGGCATAGGCCAATTGAAGCGCGACGAGCTTCTTGCGACCGCGCCGCCGGTCGGCATAGACCTTATGCGCCGCGTCAAGGCCGCCTTCGATCCCGCCGGCATCATGAACCCCGGCAAAGTCATCTGACTTTTGCCCCCCCGGCAAGGTCATCTGACTTTTGCCGGCAAGGGTCATCCAGGCGCTGCCGGTAATGCGCTGTAAACAAAGCCTGATTGTTCGTTACACCCGGTTGGATTCCGGTAACCACGCCTGAGATCAGCAAAATTTAACCGACTTTTTTAAGCGGGTGGGTAGGGGTACGCCGCTACTGTCAATCACACAAACGAGATCGGGAAAACCGGTCCGTGGGAAGTCGGGCAAACCGGCTCTCAGGAGAGACAGGAAGGCAAGAGCATGAGCACCGGACTGAAGCCAGTCTGGGCGGGTCGCAACATGCGGCTCGACCCATTCCGTCTGCCGCAGGTCGTCAGCTACGCGACGCGTGACGATTTCGGCGACGTCACCTTCACCATCGACCAGCGCGGCGCCATCGTGAAGCGCATCCTCTTGATGAGCGGTCTGCCGGCTACCGTCGTGCTCCCTGCCAACGCGTTTCGCGGCGTCGCTGCACGCGCCATGGAGGATGCCGAAGGCAACGTGACCGTGACGCTCGAACTGCTCCATGCCGACCCCATGCTGTCGGTACCGCTCCTCGTCGCCGACAATCTGGAAGACGTTGCGGCCGACTGGCGCGCCTGGGCCGACGCCTACCGTCTGCCTATGATGCTCATCGAATCCGATGGCATCGCCCGCACACTGGAAGAGTCGCTCGGCGAGGCCATCAAGGCGCTGCCGTCGCAGGATCGCCGCAAGCGCCGCGTCACGCCGGCCCGCCGCCCGCGTTTCCTCATGCGCCGCAAGCCCGGCAATCTCGGCCTGCGCCTCGTCGTCGACGGCGAAGAGATCATCGCGCCGGAGTGAGGTCGTTTCCCTTCCCGCAAGCGGGGAGAGAACTTAAAGCAGCGGCTTCAGAGCCACCCACGCCCCGCCGCCGATCAGCCCGAGGAAGATCAGCCAGCCGACGGTATTGTTTGACTTGAACAGCCGCAGGCATTGATCCGGATCGTTGATGTCGAGCGCAATGATCTGGCGCGCCATGTGGGCGCCAGCGGCAAGCAGCCCCGCCATCGCCGGCACGGGAACCTCGGCGGCGGTAAACGCGCTTGCCATCAGGATCAACGCGCCGCCATAAAGCCCGATCAGCCAAGATTTGGTGCTGTGGCCGAACAGCCTCGCCGTCGATTTCACGCCGACCAGCGCGTCATCTTCCTTGTCCTGGTGCGCGTAGATCGTGTCGTAGCCGACGACCCAGAAGATGGTGCCGAGGTAAAGCAGGATCGACGGCCGGTCGACATCGCCGAATTCCACTGCCCATCCCATCAGCGCGCCCCACGAGAAGGCGAGCCCGAGCACGAGCTGTGGCCAGTAGGTGAAGCGCTTCATGAACGGGTAGATCGCCACCACTGCCAGCGACGCGATGCCGAGCAGGATGGCGAAGCTGTTGAACTGCACCAGCACCAGAAGCCCAACCAGCGCCTGCAGCACGAGAAACGCCCAGGCTCGCTTTCGCGACACCTTGCCCGAGGGTAGCGGGCGCGAGCGCGTCCGCTCCACCTTCCCGTCGATGTCGGCGTCCACGATGTCGTTATAGGTGCAGCCGGCCCCACGCATGACCACCGCGCCGACGAAGAAAAGCACGAGGTGCATGGGCTGCGGGATCAGCGATTCGAAGCTGTCTGTCGGCCGTGCGTAGGCGCTGGCCGCCATCGCCGCCGACCACCAGCACGGCCACATCAGGAGCTGCCATCCGATCGGTCGATCCCACCGCGCCAGTTGCGCATAAGGCCAAAGCCAGCGCGGCAGCGCGCGATAGACCCAGTGCCCGCTCGGCGCATCCGCAACCCGGCCCTGCGCTGCCTTCGTCTGTATCTCTTCCATGGTGGTGGAGTGGCAGGCGAGGGCCGGGGCGTCAAGGCTTGGGATAGTCGGTCCTCAACCGACGCGGTGCTTGACCAGCCGTCCCCATGGCCATACCGGAAAGCGACGACTTCCAGCGATGGATTTGACCGCATGAATGTTCTTCTCATCGGATCGGGTGGCCGCGAGCATGCGCTCGCCTGGAAACTTGCCGCCTCGCCGCTGCTGACCAAACTTTATGCCGCGCCCGGCAATCCCGGCATCGCGAAGGAAGCCGAACTGGTCGCGCTCGACATCGCAGACCACAAGGCGGTTGTCGCGTTCTGCGCCGCCAGGAAGATCGACCTTGTCGTGGTCGGCCCTGAAGCTCCATTGGTCGCCGGCATCGCCGATGACCTGCGTGCGGCCGGCATCAAGGTCTTCGGCGCGTCAAAGGCGGCAGCGCAACTTGAGGGCTCCAAGGGCTTCACCAAGGATCTCTGCGCGCGTTTCGGCATCCCCACCGCCGCCTATGGCCGTTTCGCCGATGCCGAGGCCGCGAAAGCCTATGTCCGCCGGCAGGGCGCGCCGATCGTCGTCAAGGCCGACGGGCTGGCCGCTGGCAAGGGCGTCACCGTCGCCATGACCGAGGCCGAGGCGCTGGCAGCGATAGACGACTGCTTTTCCGGTTCCTTCGGCGCAGCCGGCGCGGAGGTCGTTGTCGAGGAGTTCATGACCGGCGAGGAAGCGAGCTTCTTCTGCCTGTGCGACGGAACGACCGCGCTTCCCTTCGGCACCGCGCAGGACCACAAGCAGGTTGGCGATGGCGATACCGGCCCCAACACCGGGGGCATGGGCGCCTATTCGCCGGCGCCTGTGATGACATCAGAAATAATCGACCGCACGATGAATGAGATCATCGAGCCGACAATGCGTGGCATGGCCGAGATCGGCGCGCCCTTCTCCGGCGTGCTCTTCGCCGGTCTCATGATCACCACCTCAGGTCCCAAGCTCATCGAGTACAACGTCCGCTTCGGTGATCCGGAGTGCCAGGTGCTGATGATGCGCCTGAAGGACGATCTGCTCGTCCTCCTTGAAGCAGCGGCCGACAGCCAACTCGCGCATACATCCACCCGCTGGCGCGACGACGCGGCGCTGACGGTTGTCGTGGCCGCGAAGGGCTATCCCGGCACGCCGGAGAAGGGGACGATCATTCGCGGGCTCGATGAGGCGGTGTCAGGCGGAGCCGAGATATTTCACGCCGGCACCGCGCTAAGCGGCGGCGAGATTGTCGCCAATGGCGGCCGCGTGCTCAACGTCACCGCGATGGCGAAGACCGTCACCCAAGCGCAGAAGCTGGCCTATGAAGCGGTCGACCGCATCGACTGGCCGGGCGGCTTCTGCCGCCGCGACATCGGCTGGCGCGCGGTCGCCCGTGAGAACGCAGGCTAGGGCATGATCCCGAAAAGTGGGAACCATGTTCTAGGGCTGCACTTCGTCGGGGCCGTCGAGTTTCCTCATCAGGAAGATCGGCAGGTCTTGACGCGAGAATTGTGTCGATGACAGAACCGGTCCCGGTTCGTCCAACGCCGCCGCCGAAATCTCCCCGCTGGGAACATGGTTTGGTTTTGGCGCTGCCTTCGCTGATGCCCTGCGTGGCTGACGAGAGTAATCCACCGTCTGGGCGTATCCCGCCAGGACGATCGGCGGGTTCGCCACGACCTGTTTCCCGAGCAGCGCCTGGAAGGGCGACGACGCCGCTGTGGCGCGCGCCACGAGTTCCTTCGTGACAACCTGCTCGACGGAGACGAACTTGAGGGTCACGTCGGCGCGCTTTTTGCGCGCGTCCTTCCGCCAGATCGGCAGCGGTATCTTTTCCCCGGTATCGACGACCTGCTCGGTGACCACGGCAGGCGTCTCGACCACAGCCTCGGCGGACGCCAATTGTTGGGTCGCTTGCTCGGCTGCCTGAACCTCGGCCGCGCGTGCTTCAACGGCCTCAGCTTCTGCGGCATCGTTTAGGTCGTCGCCCTTTGCGACGTTGACGAACTCGATGGTCACATCGTCACCCTTCAGCGCGTCGCGGCGCGCTACAGGCACTGGCACGGTTTCCTCGTCCGGATAGTCGTTCTTGTCCATCAACTCGTCGAAGGGCCATTGCGCGCGCAACTCCTCGACGCTCATCGTCGCCACGTTCACATCGATGTCGATCGGAGTACCCGGCGGACGATAGGGGCAGGATTTTGCATCGCAGTTGGCGCTGGCCGAGAACTGCCACAGGGCGTAGCTCTTCCAGTGCCCTTTCGGGAAATGCAGGCCTATCTCCGGCTTGTAGCGCGCGTACCAGAGCGGCAGGCGCGACAGTACCGTATACCGCTTGCGGTTCTCCGCGATGTAAAGCGCGGTGCTGCCGTTGGTGTAGAGTACGGGCCAGCGGCCCAGCCGCTTGTAGATATGCCGCGCGAATGTCTCCGCGTCCTCCAGCGACATCCATTTCGAGGGATCGTTGTCTTCGATGTCTAGCGCGATCAGGTCGTCGGGCGCGGGCTCGGCGAAATCGATAAAGTTGTTGGCCTGGTCGATCGGGTTGCCGGGTCGTCCCAGGTGATAGGCTCCCCATTTCAGGCCGAGCGCCTTGGCCACCGTCCGGCGCGTGTGGAAAAGCTCGCGCGCCACGGCATGTCGCTTCCATAACGCCTTGCAGAGCCGGATATCGGCCTCGCTGCCGGAGCACTTGTAGGGCGGCGACAGGCCGTCAGAGCCCTTGTTGATGAAGCCGGCGATCCGCTTGTCGCTGACCAGCTTCTGCCAGTTGATCGGATTATATTCGTAGGCGTCTATGATCAGCGCTCGGTCGGCCCGCTTCCATGGTTCCGAAAAATCCGACGCGTGGGAAATAGCCCCGGTAAGCACGGAGGCTCCGAAAGCGATCAGCAAGGCGCGGACGAAACGATCAAGCGATTTAAGCAATGATGCGGAATTCCCTTGCTGGCCCGTCTATCCCGCCCTTTCGGGAAAGCCGCAGCTTGCTTGCAACACTATCCTCCGCCGTCCGCACGGTTATCGCCTGCGGAATGGCGATTGATCAAGCAGAAAAGGATCGGGCGCCGGAACGGACGGCAACGATCCCTCGGCATCGCGGCGCTTCCAATGCGCCAGCGAGCATTTTGGCGAGCACAGGATTCCCCGATCCGACCAGTATGCCGGACCCTGGTCTACATCGCCGTGATAGCACGAGAATCCGGCCGCGCCGTAAGGCAGGCCGCACTCGGTGCATCGCCGGGTTTCCGGTCTCGCAAGCATCTCGATTCCCCTCAGTGCGCGCGAAACTAGCCTTGTCAGGCAGTCGCATCAACCTCATGCACAAAATTTGACGTTTACGTAAAAAGGCGCTAGCCGCATTCTGCTTGGGCGTTTAGACCAAACTCGTGCGTTTGCCAGAGGGAAATTCATGTACCGCGCGCCCGTCGAAGAGATCGCCTTCACGCTGAACGAGGTCGCCGGCCTTCGCGCCGGGCTTGAGGAAGGGCGTTTCGGGGACCTCACCGCCGATCTGGCTGCCGCAATTCTCTCCGAAGCCGGGCGTTTCGCGACCGAAGAGATCGCCCCGCTCTATCACGCCGGCGACGAGCATGGCGCGGTTCTGCAGGATGCGGCCGTCACGACTCCGCCCGGTTGGAAGGAACTCTACCGCCGCTGGACGGCAGGCGGCTGGAATGCGCTGACCGGTCCCCAGGAATTCGGCGGACAGGGCCTGCCGAACATGCTTTCGGTCGCGGCGCTGGAAATGTGGAATTCCGGCGCGATGGCCTTCGCGCTCGGCCCCACTCTCACGATGGGGGCAGTCGAGGCGCTCGACAAACATGCCTCCGAGGACATCAAGCGCACCTATCTCGCTAAACTCGTTTCGGGCGTGTGGATGGGCACCATGAACCTCACCGAGGCGCAGGCAGGCTCGGACCTCGCCGCGCTCCGCACCCGCGCCGAGCGCGCAGATGATGGCAGCTATCGCATCTTCGGCGAGAAGATATTCATCACCTATGGCGAGCACGACTTCACCGACAACATCGTGCACATGGTGCTGGCGCGGCTGCCAGATGCGCCGGCCGGCACGCGCGGCATCTCGCTCTTCCTCGTGCCGAAGTTCCTCGTCAACGCCGACGGCTCGCTCGGCCGCCGCAACGATGTCTTCTGCGCCTCTCTGGAGCACAAGCTCGGCATCCATGGCTCGCCCACCTGCACCATGATCTATGGCGACGGCTTCGTCGCCGGCGAGGAAAAGGGCGCGGTCGCCTGGCTGATCGGGGGGGAGAATCGCGGCCTCGCCTGCATGTTCACCATGATGAACAACGCCCGGCTCGCCATCGGCCTCGAAGGGGTGGCGATCGCCGAGACGGCGTTCCAAAAGGCGCTCGCCTTTGCCAACGAACGCCGCCAGGGCAAGGCGTCCGGCTGGACGGGCGAGGGCATGGCGCCGATCGTCCATCACCCCGACGTCCAGCGCATGCTCTTGACCATGCAGGCGCTGACCCGCGTCGCCCGCTCGATCGCCTATTCCTGCGCCCACGCGCTCGACATGGCGCGCGTCTCCGAGGGCGCGGAAAAGACGTTCTGGCAGGAGCGCGCCAACCTGCTGACGCCAGTCGCCAAGGCCTTCTCCACCGATATCGGCTCGGAAGTCGCTTCGCTTGGCATCCAGGTGCATGGCGGCATGGGCTATATCGAGGAGACAGGCGCGGCCGCGCTCTATCGCGACGCGCGCATCGCCTCGATCTATGAGGGCACAAACGGCATCCAGGCGATCGACCTCGTCACCCGCAAGCTCCCGCAATCCGACGGCGGCCATGTCCACGGCTACATCGCTGAGCTGGCCGGGACGGTCGCAGAGCTTGCCCACGCCGGCTTCGACGGCATGGAGCATGCGGTCGACTTCCTGCAGGACGCCGTCGACGATCTTTCCGCCGCCACCGAATATCTGCAGGAGAACCTTTCCGCTGGTGAGACCGATATCGCACTCGCCGGCGCGACGGCCTATCTGCGGCTGTTCGCGCTCGCGTCGGGCGGCGCGTATCTCGCCCGCGCCGCGCTTGCCGACAGCACGCCGCAACGCGTAGCGCTGCTTCGCTTCTATGCCGAAAACCTCGCGCCGGAAGCCGAAGCGCTGCGCTCGAGCATCACCATTGGCGCGGAAGGGCTTCTGGCCGCTGGCAAGATCCTGATTTCAGGCTGAGAGCGAACCGATGTCCGACCACGTCATCATCGAGCGTCAGGGTCCCGTTCAGGTGATCCGCATGAACCGGCCGGACAAGAAGAACGCACTCACCCGCGCCATGTACCAGGCGATGGCCGAGGCGTTGCGGCAGGGCGACGCCGACCCGGCAATCCGCGTCCATGTCTTTCTCGGCGTACCCGGCGCGTTTTCGGCCGGCAACGACCTCAACGACTTCATGGCGATCGCCACGGGCGGCGAGGGCGGTCTGGAAGTATGGAACTTCCTCGAAGCGCTCGCCGGCGCGCAAATGCCTGTTGTGTCGGGCGTCGACGGCATCGCGGTCGGCATCGGCACGACGCTGAACCTCCACTGCGACCTGACCTTCGCCACTCCGCGCACCGTCTTCCGCACGCCCTTCGTCGATCTCGGCCTGGTGCCCGAAGCGGGCTCCAGCCTGCTCGTCCCCTCCGTCATCGGCCGCCAGCAGGCTTTTGCCTTGCTCGGGCTCGGCGAAGGCTTTTCGGCCGATAAGGCGCTCGCGGCCGGGCTGATCTACGCCATCGTCGGCGAAGATGCGCTGGAAGCCGCCGTCATGGCTGCCGCCGCACTGGTCGCATCCAAGCCCCCGCAAGCCCTGAAGATCGCCCGAGATCTGATTCTCGGCTCGCGCGAACCGCTCCTCGCACGCATCCGCGAAGAGGGCGAACACTTTCAGGAACGGCTGAAGTCGGACGAAGCACTAACCGCGCTGATGACCTTCATGACGCGGAAGAAGTAGCGCGCTGCTGGCAATCCTCGTGAGGGGTATTTCCGCCGGCGCAGAGACACGCGCGTTGCCTGTCCCTAGGACCTCCCGCGCTCGTGGGCGTCGTCGTCGCGTTCGAATTCGAGTATGTCTCCCGGCTGGCAGTCGAGGTAACGGCAGATTGCCTCCAGCGTGTCGAAGCGTATGCCTTTCACCTTGCCCTGCTTCAGCAGACTAAGATTGGCTTCGGTAATGCCGATGTATTCCGCCAGTTCCTTGGATTTCACGCTGCGTCGCGCCAGTACCATGGCAAGGCTCACCTTGATGGTCATGGCGGTCAAACGAACTGACTGTTTTCTTCAGCCAGCAGGGCGGCTTTTTGCATTGCCCAGGCCAACGCTGCGATCACGCCAGCAAACAACGCCAGGATCATGACGTCCGAGCTAATTTCTATGACGATCTGCCTTGGTTCGCCATCCTGGCGCACGGCCAGCTTGAACAGCATGCCCGCCAATGGTTTTGCCACCGCGCTTAATGCGGTGCCCAGGGCGAAATCGCGCAATCCGGCAATGCCTCTGGCGTCAAACGGCCGACCGATCGCGAACTGCCGGAGACAGACCCGCAACCGCAGCAGGCCCCAGCCCAGCGGCAGCAGATGCAACATGGCCGTTCCGATTGCTACTGCCTGAATGCCTGTGCTTTGCGCCATGGGCATCGCGTCGCTCATCCAATAGATGATTGCCAGCGCCGGGAGGAGAACCGCCAGTCCCGCGGCGACTACGCTCAGCGCGTTGAAAGCCATCCGGGTCCTTGCCGGCAACGCCATGGTCGCCTCTGCTCCCAACCGACGGGAAAACACCACGCTATCGGTCTCGCTCATCAATTCACCTCATTGGCTTTGCATAAATCTACATCCAAAAATTATTGTTTGACAATAATTAAATTCCGATCGATAACCTAAAATTGTTGTTTTACGATAACGGAGTTGAAAATGACACTCAGACTTCCAGCATTTTTTGTCTCGATATCCCTGGGCCTCGCCTTTCCGTCGCAAGCAGTTCCGACCACCGGCAAGGGCGAAATCTCTGTCGCCCAGGTCATTGACCTGATCCAGCGCTCGTCCAGGGACAATGCCGCCCGTAACGCAGCCATGGCCTATCTCGCAGGAGTCGGCGAAACCACGGGCCTGCTGGTGGCCGAGGCTGGACGGCGCGCGTCCGACAGCATCGCCTGCGCCAGACCACTAGGCATCTCCAGCGATGCGGCGCTTGCCGCGCTTTCGCGCACACAGAAGGGTAAGCGGGACGAGACTGCCGCCACTCCCATACTTGTCGAGGATATGCTCAGCCGCGCCGGCTGCCGCTAGGCAGCCACTTTTGGAGGGCCGCGCTCCGGAAACGGTCGCGGCTCTCGCTTCTCCCGCCTCAGGGATAGAGCCTCGATTTCTCCCACGCTCCATCCCCGGCCCGTGTAAACACCACCCGGTCATGCAATCGGAACGGCCGGTCGTGCCAGAACTCAATCTGTGACGGCACGATGCGAAACCCCGACCAGTGCTTCGGCCTGGGAATCTCCCCGATCGCATAACGCGCCGTGTATTCGGCGACCGCCTTTTCCAGCGCAAAACGGCTTTCCAGGGGTCGCGACTGCTTCGAGGCCCATGCGCCGATGCGGCTGCCGCGCGGGCGCGTCGCATAATAGGCGTCGGCTTCCTCGTCGCTGACGATCTCCACCGGCCCGCGCACGCGCACCTGCCGGCGCAGTGATTTCCAGTGAAAGCACATCGCCGCCTTCATCGAGCCGAGGATCTCGCGGCCCTTGGCGCTCTCGAAATTCGTGTAGAAAACGAAACCCTCTTCGTCGAAGCCCTTGAGCAGGACCATCCGCACATCGGGCAGGCCATCGCTATCCACCGTCGCCAGCGCCAGCGCGTTCGGGTCGTTCAATTCGCTCTTCGTGGCGTCCTCTAGCCACGTGGCAAAAAGCCGAAACGGCTCCGCCGCTTCGGTAAAGTCACCAGCCGTTAACCCCGTATCGCTCATAATTTAGCTTTAGCCCTTTGGTTCGCGGGGAGAATGCCGATTGCCGCGCGCTGCGCAAGCCGATCAGCGATCGATTTTTGATGGTCCTGCGCTGCGCGCCATCCCGGGCGTGGCCTTGCTTTGTGCTGCGGCCATCCTGTCGGGCTGCGGCGCCGGGGGGTTCAGTCTGGAAAAGGCGGAGGTCGATCGCAGCCTCTACACAAGCAGCGCTCCAGCCGCCACCAGAACATTTGACGCCGAGCGGTTCTCCGACGAGGGCACGATCCGCAACGCCGTGACTTCGGCCGACCTTGAGACGCTGGGCGCCGCGCCGCTGCCATGGGCCAATGCAGGCACGGGCGCGCGGGGGCAGATCATTCACATCGCGGAAAAGAAGGCCCCCGGCACGCTTTGCCGTCAGTTCAGTGCAACGCGCGAAAACTTCGACGGCGTGACCATGTTCCGGGGCGAGGCCTGCATGGTGGGAACGTCGGGCTCCTGGCGCATGACGAGTTTTGATCCCGTCGCCTCTGGAATTTCTTCCTAGCCAAGCGCATATATCAGGGCGAACAAACCCCCTATATTCACAGCGACAAAGCTGAAGAATCGCAGGCAATTGAAGATGCGCGATCCCTATGAGGTGCTGGGCGTTGCCAGGAACGCCTCGGCCAAGGACATCAAGTCGGCATACCGCAAGCTCGCCAAGAAACATCACCCGGACCAGAACCCGGGCGATGCCAAGGCGAAGGACCGCTTCGCGGCCGCCAACCAGGCCTATGAGATCATCGGCGACGAGAAGCAGCGCGCCGCGTTCGACCGGGGCGAGATCGATGCCGATGGCAAGCCGAAATTCCAGGGATTTGACGGCTTCCAGGGCGCTCATGGCGCCGGCGGCGATCCATTCGCCGGTTTCCGCCGCCAGCAGGGCGGCCCGGGTGGACAGCATTTCGAGTTCCGCAGCGCCGGCGGCAGCCCGTTCGGCGGAGGCGGTGCCGACGACATCTTCTCGGACCTTTTCAGCCAGGCCTTCTCGCAGCGCGGCGGCGCGGGCCCAGGTGCTGGAATGGGAGCGGGAATGGGCGGCAGGCAGCGCGCCGCACCGGCCGGGAACGACATCAACGTCACCCTTGACGTGACCGTCGAGGAAGTCGCGACCGCGCCCAAGGTCACCGCGCAGTTTCCCGATGGCCGCAAGATAGCGGTCAAGCTGCCGACCTATGTCGAGGACGGCCAGACCATCAGGCTGAAAGGGCAGGGCGAGCAGGGCATGGGGCAGCCGGGTGACGCGCTGGTCAAGGTCCGCCTGCGCAAGCACCCGCTCTACCGCGTCGAGGGCCGAGACCTGCATGTCGACCTTCCGGTGCCGCTGAAGGATGCGGTGCTCGGGGCGAAACAGGCCGTGGAGACGCCAACGGGCCGCATCGCGGTCAACGTGCCCGCATGGTCCAGTTCCGACAAGGTTCTGCGGCTCAAGGGGCGCGGCCTGCCGGAAAAGACCGGTGGACATGGCGATTTCTACGTCCACGTCCGCATCATGCTGCCTGAGGGCGGCGATCCCGAACTGGAATCTTTGATGCGCAAGGGCTGACGCCTGCGCGAAAAGACGCCGGCTGGTAATTTTCGGCCGGATTCTGACATAAAAGGTGCGATCTCTGACCGCTTGAAGCTGTCATGGGCCTGTGCGATAGGCATCTGCGCCAAATCGAGCACGGAGACTCCCACATGACGGTTGGTCAGGGCCTGATGGCCGGCAAGAAGGGCCTGATTCTCGGCGTGGCCAACAACCGCTCGATCGCCTGGGGCATCGCCAAGGCCTGCGCGCAGCACGGCGCGGAACTGGCCTTCACCTATCAGGGCGATGCGCTGAAGAAGCGCGTCGAGCCGCTGGCCGCCGAGATCGGCGCGACGGTCGCCGGTCATTGCGACGTCACCGACATGGCCAGCATCGACGCCGTTTTCGAGGGTCTGGAAAAGAAGTGGGGCAAGCTCGACTTCGTCGTCCACGCCATCGGTTTTTCCGACAAGGAGGAACTGACCGGGCGCTATGTCGACACCAGCCATGCCAACTTCCTCAAGACCATGGACATCTCCGTCTATTCCTTCACGGCGATCGCCAAGCGCGCCGAGCGGCTGATGACGGACGGCGGCTCCCTGCTGACGATGACCTATTACGGCGCCGAGAAGGTCATGCCCAACTACAACGTCATGGGCGTCGCAAAGGCTGCCCTCGAGGCCAGCGTGAAATATCTCGCGGTCGATCTTGGTCCGAAGAACATCAGGGTCAACGCCATCTCCGCCGGCCCGATCAAGACGCTTGCCGCCTCCGGCATCGACGACTTCCGCTACATCCTCAAGTGGAACGAATACAACGCCCCGATGCGGCGCACCGTGTCGATCGAGGAGGTCGGCGATGCCGGCTTCTATTTCCTGTCGGACCTGTCGCGCGCCGTCACCGGCGAGGTGCATCACGTCGATTCCGGCTATCATGTCGTCGGCATGAAGGCTGTCGACGCGCCTGATATCTCGACCGTCAAGGATTGAGCCGCGCGGTCGGTCGCGGGAAACGCCCGGCATGCCGCCACTCTGTTACTTTGTCAGGCACGGGCAGACCGGCTGGAACGCGGAACTGCGTCTGCAGGGGCAGGCCGACACCGACATCACCGAACTCGGCCGCCGGCAGGCGGCGCGCAACGGCCAGCGTCTCGCCGAATTGGTTGATGACGCGAGCGCCTTCGATTTCGTCGCGAGTCCTCTGAAACGCACCCGCGAGACGATGGAAATCGTCCGAACGGAGATGGGCCTGCAGCAGCGCGGCTATCGTGTCGACAGCCGCTTGATGGAGGTCCATTTCGGTGACTGGCAGGGCTATACCTATGCCGAACTGGAAACGATGCGGCCGGGCTCGACGGCAGCGCGTCTATCTGACAAATGGGGCTTCGTCGCGCCGGGCGGCGAAAGCTATCAGATGCTGCTCGACCGTGTGCGCCCCTGGTTCGAGGCGCTCGACCGCCAGACGATTTGCGTCACCCATGGCGGCGTCATCCGCACGCTGTTCAAGCTGGTCGATGACAAGCCGGTGGCGGATGTGGCGGCGATGGAGGTCCCACAGGATCGCGTCCTGCGGCTGAAGGATTCGCGGCTGGAGTGGCTGTAGCCCCGAAGCGCCTAGCTATTCCGACAGTTCCATGTCGGTGATCATGTTCTGGTCGCCTACGGTATCGTAGGCGAGAAGCACGCTCATGCCTTCCTGGATGGAGTCGATGTCGACTTCGCCCGGCAGCTTGTAGGACTTACCGTTTTCCAGAGTGATGGTCAGGTTGTCGCGGTCAACCGATTTGATCTTGCCTTCCGCCTCGGCCGCGAAAGCGGCTGCGGAGAACATCAGGGCGGCGGCAAGGGCGCCGGCGAAAAGGCTACGCATGATCGACCTCTCGTCATTTTTGCTTTCGTGCGGGACGGACGGGCGTCCGGCGCGAAGCAGAGCAGAAACATGGCGAATGTGTCAAAAGTTGAGCCCGGTTTTGCACCGCCTTATTTTCCGGGATCGTGCATTGGGAAGAAAGGCTAGCTGGCTCGTGTATCGGTTCGGTGGCGCGCGGGACGCAGATGACAGACAGTGCGTAACTCCGGAGAAGCTACCCCTCGTTTGACCGTCGCCGAAAAGGCCAATAGAAGGCAGCCGTCGCCGGTTTTGCCGGCAGCGCACAGCCGGTCGGGACTTTCATGTCGCACAACACCTTCGGGCACCTTTTCCGGGTCACCACCTGGGGCGAGAGCCACGGGCCGGCGCTCGGCTGCGTGGTCGACGGCTGCCCGCCTGGCATCCGCTTCACGCGCGAGGACGTCCAGCGCGAGCTCGATCGCCGCCGCCCGGGCCAGTCGCGCTTCGTCACCCAGCGCCGCGAGCCCGACGAGGTGAAAATCCTTTCGGGAGTGCTGGACGAGGACGGCCAGCTCATCACCACCGGTACGCCGATCTCCATGCTGATCGAGAATGTCGACCAGCGCTCCAAGGATTACGGCGACATCGCCAAACAATACCGTCCCGGTCACGCCGACTACGCCTATGAGGCGAAGTACGGCATCCGCGACCATCGCGGCGGCGGGCGCTCCTCCGCGCGCGAGACCGCCGCGCGCGTCGCGGCCGGCGCCATCGCGCGCAGGATCGTGCCCGGCATGGTGGTGCGCGGCGCGCTCGTCTCGATGGGCGAGAAGTCGATCGATCGCGCAAACTGGAACTGGAATTTCGTCGGCGACGCGGAAAACCCCTTCTTCACGCCGGACCCTGCCACCGTGCCGGTCTTCGCGGACTATCTCGACGGCATACGCAAGGCCGGCTCCTCGGTCGGCGCCGTCATCGAGATCGTCGCCGAAGGCGTACCCGCCGGTCTCGGCGCGCCGATCTATGCCAAGCTCGACCAGGACATCGCTTCGGGATTGATGTCGATCAACGCAGTGAAGGGCGTGGAGATCGGCAACGGCTTCGAGGCGGCGCGTATAACCGGCGAACAGAACGCCGACGAGATGCGCAGCGGCAACGACGGCAAGCCCGTCTTCCTGTCCAACAATGCCGGTGGCATCCTCGGCGGGATCTCGACCGGGCAGGACATCGTCGCCCGCTTCGCCGTCAAGCCGACCTCCTCCATCCTGACCCCGCGCCGCTCCATCGACCGGGACGGTAACGACGTCGACGTCATGACCAAAGGCCGCCACGACCCTTGCGTCGGCATCCGCGCCGTACCCATCGGCGAGGCGATGGTTGCCTGCGCCATTGCCGATCATTATCTGCGGCATCGTGGACAGGTGGGAGGCAGTAGTGAATAGGCAATAGTGAGTAGGGAATAGTGAAGCGCCGCTTGCCTTCACTATTCCCTACTCACTATTCCCTACTCCCCTAGCGAGTGAAACGAGCGTCCCATGCCCTACGACCAGAAGAAAATCGTTGAAGCCATCCGTGCGTTCGAGCGTGGAGAGATCGTCGTCGTCATGGACGACGACGGACGCGAGAATGAGGGCGACCTGATCGTTGCCGCGGTCCATTGCACGCCGGAGAAGATGGCCTTCATCGTGCGCCATACATCCGGCATCGTCTGCACGCCGATGACCCGCGAAGACGCCAAGCGTCTCAGCCTCGGGGCCATGGTGGCCGACAATGATTCCGCTCACACCACCGCTTTCACGGTCAGCGTCGATTTCAAGCATGGCACCACCACCGGCATCTCCGCCGAGGACCGGACGCTCACCGTTCGCAACCTCGCCAATGGCAATGTCGGCGCGTCCGATTTCACCCGGCCCGGCCATATCTTCCCGCTGATCGCGCGCGAGGGCGGCGTGCTGATGCGCTCCGGCCATACGGAAGCCGCCGTCGACCTCTGCAAGCTCGCCAACCTGCCGGCGGTCGGCGTCATCTGCGAACTCGTGAACGATGATGGCACGGTCAAGCGTGGCCCTCAGGTCACATCCTTCGCCGAGGAGCATGGTCTGAAGCAGGTGTCAGTCGCCGACCTGATCGCCTATCGCCAGCGCAAGGAGACGCTGATTGAGCGCGTCGAGACCTTCGACGTCCAGACCGTCGGCGGTAAGGCGATAGCCCACGCCTACACGCTGCCCTGGGATCCGATGCAGCACCTTGCCGTCGTCTTCGGCGACATCCGCGACGGCGAGGACGTGCCGGTCCGCCTCCACCCTGAGGAAGTCGTGCGCGACGTTTTCGGATCCAGCCATCGGCTGGACGACATCATGAAGACGATGGGCGAGAACAGGCGCGGCGTCATCGTCTATCTTCGCGAGGGGTCGGTCGGCGTCGGTCACCGCGACCGCAACCGGCCGACGGCCAATGAGGGCCACGAGGAAGCGCTGAGGCGTGAAAGCGAGTGGCGCGAGATCGGCCTCGGCGCGCAGATACTGAAGGATCTCGGCATATCCTCCATCAAGCTGCTGGCGTCGCGCGAACGCCACTATGTCGGCATAGAGGGATTCGGCATCAGGATCACCAGCACCGAGATTATCTGACAGCGCGGCCGGAGGGGAATTCGTGACCGGGACATCGAAGAAGCTGCGCATCGCCGTCTTGTTCGGCGGGCGATCCTCCGAGCATGACGTCTCCGTGATGTCGGGCACCAACGTCATGCGCGCGCTCGACCCGGCGAAATATGATGCCGTTCCAATCTTCGTCACCCGCGAGGGCCGTTGGCTGGCAAGCAGCTTTGATGATCGCGACCTGACGAAACCGACCGACGGCAACGAACTGGTGCTCGTGCCGGGCGGAGACGGGCGCTTGTTTGCGTTGCAAGCAAGTGGTGCGCAGGAATTGCCTAAAATCGACGCCCTGTTTCCCGTCCTTCACGGCCTGCATGGCGAGGACGGCTCCATCCAGGGTCTGGCGCGGGTCGCTGGCGTGCCGCTTGTCGGTTGCGATATCCTCGGTTCCGCGACCGCGCTCGACAAGGACATCGCCAAGCATCTGCTGAAGGAGGCCGGCGTGCCGGTCGCCCGCTCGCTGACGATCCGCCAGGACGCGCCTCCCGCCTTCGCCGAACTTGAGGCAGCGCTCGGCCTGCCGATCTTCATCAAGCCCGCCCGTCAAGGTTCCTCCGTCGGCGTCAGCAAGGTCACCGAGGAGGCCGGCTATGCCGACGCGCTGGCAGAGGGTTTCCGCCACGACGCCAAGCTGCTGGTCGAGGAATTCATTGACGGTCGCGAGATCGAACTGGCGGTGCTGGAAAATCCGGACGGCAGCCTGTTCGTATCGCGCCCCGGCGAGATCGCCCCGGCCGAAAGCCACGGCTTCTACACCTACGACGCCAAGTACATCGACGCCGATGGCGCGGCGATCAAGGTTCCGGCCGAACTGCCGGCAGAGGTCGAGGCCGAGCTTCGCAAGGTGTCTGCGAAAGCGTTCCGTGCGGTCGGCTGCGACGCCATGGCCCGCGTCGATTTCTTCGTCATGCGCGACATGCGTTTCGTGCTCAACGAACTGAACACCATCCCTGGCTTCACCAACATCTCCATGTACCCGAAGGCGATGGAGGCAAGCGGCGTCAGCTACCCGGAGATCATCGACCGGCTGATCGCGCACGGACTTGCCCGCAGCAAGGCGTGAACTCCGCCGATTGGTCTGACAAAGCCCGTTCAGGCTATACTTCCCCAACGGAAATGTGGGGCGATTCGCGCAATGTGGGATTTCGAGATCGGCAGGACGCTCGGCATCGTCATCCGTACCTGGCCCTTCGTCATTCTGCGCATCATCGTCTATTTCGGAATAACGGTTGCCTACATCGTCGCGACCGGCGCTGGGGCAGGGGTAGGCTACGGCGTCGGCCATATCTTTGACGACGGCGGCCCGCTGAGCTTTTCCGTCTGGGGCGGCATATTCGGCTTCGGCCTCGTCTCCATGCTGCTCTTCTGGCTACGCGAATACATCCTCTACATGGTCAAGGCCGGCCATATAGCCGTCATGGTCCAACTGATCGACGGCCGCGATGTTCCCGGCGGCCAGAGCCAGATCGCCTATGCGCAGGGTGTCGTGCGCGAGCGCTTCGTCGAGGCCAATGTGCTTTTCGTGCTCGACCAGCTCATCAAGGGTGTCGTGCGCGTCATCACAGGCCTGATCGGGGGCTTTGCAGCCGTACTGCCCATCCCCGGTCTTCAGGGCATCGCGAAGTTCGTCAATTCGGTGATCCGGATGTCGCTTACCTATGTCGACGAGATCATCCTCGGCTACAACATCCGCGTCGGCAGCACCGTTCCTTTCGAGACCGGCCGGCAAGGCGTTGTGCTCTATGCGCAGAACGGCACCACGATGCTGAAGAACGCCATCTGGCTCACCGTCATGACGTGGGTGCTCGGCGCTATCGTCTTCTTCCTGACGCTCGCTCCTGCCGCCGCCATCCTCTATGCCATGCCGGGCCAGCTTGCCGGCTGGGCCTTCGTTCTGGCCATCGTCTTCGCCTGGGCGTTCATCTCGGCCTTCGTCGAGCCGTTTGTCATTGCCGCGCTGATGCAGGTCTATTTCCGCGTCATCGAGGGGCAGGTGCCGGACCCCGAGTGGGACACCCGTCTGGCCGAGAGCTCGAAGCATTTTCGCGAACTGAAGGACAAGGCTCTGGCTTCGGTCGGCGGATCGCGCTGGGATCGCAGCCCGACAGCCTAAGCTGTGAACATCGGGCGCGCCGGGGCGCAAGGCGTGGAAACGGCGCGCGGACGGCCCTATATCGGGGCATGGTCACCCGACTTTATTCCCATCCGATCTATCTGGAGCACCTGACGCCTTCAGGTCATCCCGAACGTCCGGATCGCCTGCGCGCCATCGAGCGGGTACTGGATGATGAGAAATTCACTGATCTCGACCGTGTCCAGGCTCCCGAAGGCGACCCGGCGACCATTCTCTACGCCCATCCGCAATCGTTCGTGGACAAGGTACGTGCCGCCATCCCAGTGGAGGGTATCGTCAAGGTCGATGCCGACACCTCCGTCAGCCCGAAAAGCTGGCAGGCAGCGCTCACCGCCGTCGGCGCGGCCAATGCGGCGGTCGATGACGTATTTTCCGGCGCGGCGGACAATGTCTTCGTCGCCTCGCGCCCTCCCGGCCATCACGCCGAGAAGACGACCGCCATGGGCTTCTGCCTGTTCAACAACGCGGCCATCGCCGCCCGCCACGCCCAGAAGGCGCATGGCGCCGAGCGCGTCGCCATCGTCGACTGGGACGTGCATCACGGCAACGGCACGCAGGACATCTTCTGGGACGATCCGAGCGTGCTCTATTGCTCTACCCACCAGATGCCGCTCTATCCCGGCACTGGCGCACTGGGCGAAACCGGCGTCGGCAACATCGTCAACGCGCCGCTTGCGCCCCGGACGGGCAGCGACCTCTTCCGCGAGGCTTTTCGCACCCGCATCCTGCCGGCCATCGAAAACTTTGCGCCCGATCTGATTGTCATTTCCGCCGGCTTCGACGCCCATCACCGCGATCCGCTGGCCGAGATCAATCTGGTCGAGGACGATTTCGACTGGGCGACGGGACAATTGATGGAAAGTGCCGCGCGCGATGCAAACAGCAGGCTCGTCAGCCTGCTCGAAGGCGGCTACGATCTGCAGGGGCTGGCCTTTTCGGTCGCCGCGCATGTCGGCCGCATGATGAGAGGATAAGCATGTCCGGCGAAGCCAATGAAGACATCAAGGCCTTTAGCTTCGAGAAGGCGCTGGAAGCGCTTGAGAAGATCGTGGACGACCTGGAACGCGGCGATGTGCCGCTCGACCAGTCGATTCGTATCTACGAGCGCGGCGAGGCGCTTAAGGCCCATTGCGACCGGCTGCTGAAGGCGGCCGAGGACCGCGTCGAGAAAATCCGGCTGTCGCGCGAAGGCAAGCCTGTCGGAACCGAGCCGCTCGACCCTGAGTAAGCGAATCCGCTTGCGCCGATACCCCGTCGGCGTCCATTCTTGACCGAAGGGAAATACAAGAAGGGCAGGGAATGCGGCTTCGGTTTGGTAAACGCTACGAGGGCTTGGCGCACGGTTTCGGCTGCGCCTGTCACACACCCGCCGTCCTTGAACTCAATCGCCGGATCTCCGCCGGTCTTGATCGCCGTTCGGTTCTGAAGGGCATCGCGGCGAGCTTTGCAGCCGTTTCGCTGGGTCAGAACGGGGCTTTTGCACAGACCGCAGGAAACCAGACGGCCGGCAAGCCGCTGCTTTTCTCGAATGTTCGCATTTTCGATGGCCGGCTGGGTTCGCTGGTCGAAGGGTCCGGCGTTCTGGTCGCCGGCGACAAGATCGAGGCGCTGGTTCCCGCCTCCCAAACCGTCACCGATGCCGATGTGATCGACTGCGGCGGTCGTGTCCTCATGCCCGGCCTGATCGATTCGCACTGGCACGCCATGCTCGCCGCCATTCCCGAACTGGTCGCCATGACGGCCGACATACCCTACGTGCATCTCGTCGCCGCCCAACAGGCCGAGGCGACGCTCCTGCGCGGCTTCACCACGGTGCGCGATGTCGGAGGTCCTACTTTTCCGCTCAAGCGCGCCATCGACGAAGGGCGCTTCCCGGGGCCGCGCATCTTCCCGGCTGGCGCCATGATCTCGCAGACCTCCGGCCACGGCGATTTCCGCTTCCGCTATGAGGTGCCGCGCGGCTCGGGCAACGACATCACCCATGCGGAAGTCGCCGGAATATCGGCGATCGCCGATGGTGTGCCGGAAGTCCTGAGGCGAGTCCGGGAGCAGCTCATGCTCGGCGCCAGCCAGGTCAAGATCATGGTCGGCGGTGGTGTATCTTCTGCTTACGACCCGCTCGACTCGATGCAATTCCTTCCCGAGGAGATACGCGCGGCGGTCGACGCAGCTTCCGACTGGGGCACCTATGTCTGTGCCCATGTCTACACGTCGGAGGGCATCAACAGGGCCATCGACAATGGCGTGAAATGCATCGAGCACGGCCAGCTCGCCGACGAGGATACAGTGCGCAAGATGGCCGACACGGGCACGTGGTGGAGCATCCAGCCCTTTCTTGCCGACGAGGATTCCAATCCGAAAGCGGATCCCGTCCAGCGCCAGCAACAGGAGGAGATCGCGGTTGGAACCGTGCGCTCCTTCGAGCTTGGTCAGAAGTACAACGTCAGGATGGCGTGGGGTACGGACATTCTTTTCAACCCGCGCGGCACGTCGGGACAGGGTAGGCAACTCGCCAAGCTTTCGCGCTGGTTCGAAAATGCGGAGATCCTGCGAATGGCCACCAGCAACAGCGGCGACCTTCTGGCGCTGTCGGGCGCGCGCAGTCCGTATCGGGGCAAGCTCGGCGTAATCGAGCAAGGCGCTTTCGCTGACATGCTCGTCGTCGAAGGCAATCCGCTCGAAGACATCGATCTCGTCGCGGACCCTGACACCAATTTCAGGATCATCGTCAAGGATGGTCGTATCCACAAGGACACTTTGAGGGGATAGTCGCGATGGTACGAGGCGCGTTTTTCGGCATGCTTTCGGCTGGCATGCTTTTCGGCGGTTCCGCGCTGGCGGCTGATCCCGGGGTCATGACAGAGCCGCCGGTAGCGGCCTCCGACTGGGTTGTGCAGGTGACGCCCTATCTCTGGGCGTCCGGCATCGAGGGCAACATCTCGCCGTTCCAGAGGGCGCCGACGGTGGGCGTTGACGTGCCGTTCTCCGAGGTCTGGGACAACCTGAACTTCGGCGGGTTCATGAGTGTCTGGGCGCGTCGCGACCGCTTCGTCTTCTCGGGCGACCTGATGTACGTCAACCTGTCGGATACGAAGACGATCGGGATCCCGAACCTTCCCGACTTCCCAGGCGGCGCCCTCGATGCAACGCTCGACACCGTGCAATTCTACGCCGCGCTCCAGGGGGGCTATCGTGTCGTCGACACTCCGGAGTTTACGCTCGATGCATTGGCAGGCGGTCGCTTCTGGTACATCTCCAACGATGTCACGCTCAGCTATGCCGGCTTTTCCATCTCTCGCGGCGCGGATTTCACCTGGATCGATCCTTTGATCGGCGGGCGCGCCTTCTACAACATAAACGAAAAGATGTCCGTGATGGGTCAGGCCGATATCGGCGGCTTCGGCGTCGGCTCCGAATTTACCTGGTCGGTGCTTGGAACCTTCAACTACGTGTTCAACGACAAATGGTCGGCTTCGGCGGGCTACAAATATCTGTCCGTCGACTATGACGATGACGGCTATGTGTTCGACGTCGACATGTCGGGTCCAGTGTTCGGCGTCACCTATCGCTTCAACTGACGCGTCCTGCCATGGTTGATCTCTGCGGTTAACTCCCCAGATAAGGAGGCAAAGTGCCGGGAGGCAGCCATGTGCCGCAACATCAGACAGCTTTTCAATTTCGAGCCGCCGGCGACGGAGGACGAAATACGCAACGCCGCACTTCAGTTCGTGCGCAAGGTCAGTGGCTCGACGAAGCCGTCGCAGCGCAACGAGGACGCCTTCGACCGCGCCGTGGGGGCCATCTCCGCGAGCGTCCGCGAACTCATCGAGTCCATGGAAACCACGCAGCCGCCCAAGAACCGCGAGGAGGAGGCCGCCAAGGCCCGCGCCCGCACCCTGATCCGCTTCGCTTGAAGTTTACTACGATCGGGATTAGCTTAGCTACAGTTAGCTAACCTTTGAGCAATCCAATGCCGACCGTCAACATGCACGACGCCAAGACGTCGCTCTCGAAACTCGTGGAAGCCGTCGAAAGCGGTGCGGAAACCGAGATCATTATCGCGCGAAACGGCAAGCCCGCGGCGAAGCTGGTCGCCGTCACAGCCGAGCCGAAGAAGAAGCGCCAGCTTGGACTGGCGGCGGGTAAATATCCGCCGCTCGACTACGAAGCCTTTCAGGCGCTGGACGCTGAAATCGAGAAGATGTTCTTCGGCGAAGACAAGTGAAATTTCTGCTCGACACCCATGTCGCCATCTGGGCAACGAACACGCCCGAGCGCATTCCGGCGCACATTCGCGCGCCGATTGAGGATAGCGCGTCGCAGGTGTGGGTTTCCGTCGTCGCGATATGGGAAATCGCCATAAAGCATCCGCTCGGACGGCCTGATGCCCCGCCTCTGTCTGGCCATCAGGCGATTGGCGAGTTCGAGAACGCTAACTTCAGCCTTCTGAATGTCACCGCGCCACACGCCGCCTTCGTCGAGCGCTTGCCACGCTTGCACGCCGACCCCTTCGACCGCCTGATGCTCGCCCAGGCCGTGATGGAGAACATGCAGTTCGTGACATATGACCGTCATCTGGCGCAGTATGACGTGGCGCTCCTGACCTGGTCCTGAACCAGGACACGATCTGCCGACGGCGTTAGCGAAACAGGAATAGCGAGGCCCCATGAGTTTTTTCCCCGGCACCGATCCCGAGGTCGGCGACAGGTTCGCCTGCGACGCGCTCGAACTGATGGTCATCCCGAACGCCAAGGACATCGGCGGATTCGAGGTGCGGCGGGCGCTGCCCACCGCGAAGCGCCGTCTCGTCGGCCCGTTCATCTTCTTCGACCGCATGGGTCCGGCGCTTCTGAGGGTAGGGCAGGCGCTCGACGTGCGTCCGCATCCGCACATCGGGCTTGCCACCGTCACCTATCTGTTCGACGGCCGCATCAGGCACCGGGATTCGCTCGGCACCGAGATGGTGATCGAGCCGGGCGACGTGAACCTCATGACCGCCGGCCGGGGCATCGTCCATTCCGAGCGCACGCCGGAAGAGATGCGCGGCGCGCCGATGTCGGTGTCCGGCCTGCAGACCTGGCTGGCGCTGCCCGATGGCGGCGAAGAAGTCGCGCCGCTGTTTGAAAACACCGCGTGCGCGACGTTGCCGGAGTTCGACGATGCCGGCGTGTCCGGTCGCGTCGTCATCGGCGGCTTCGAGGGCCTTAAATCGCCGGTCCGCACCGCTTCCGACACGCTCTATGCGGACATCAGGCTTAAGCCCGGCGCCAGCGTGCGCATTCCCGCTGACGCCGAGGAACGCGCCATCTACACGCTCGACGGCACGGTCACCATCGCCGGCGACAGCTTTCCCGAGAATCGCCTGCTCGTCTTCAAGCCCGGCGACGAAATCGTGGTTTCTTCCGAGGCCGGTGCGCATTTCATGCTTTTCGGGGGCGCATCCCTCGGCTCGAAGCGCTATATATGGTGGAATTTCGTGTCGTCGTCGAAGGAACGGATCGAGCAGGCCAAGGAGGAGTGGAAGACCGGCCGCTTCGATATCGTCCCCGGCGATGACAAGGAATTCATCCCGCTGCCCGAGGGGTAGCGGGTTCGGCGTTTACATTCCATGAAGCCGCCACTATTGCGGAGGATTGCTGCAATCGCTGCCCGGAAGGTGTCCGAAAGAGTGAATTCCAGACCGCAAACGCCGCTTCTTGACAAGGTCCGTGTGCCGGCCGACCTGCGCGCGCTGCCCGAGGCCGACCTGCCGCAGGTGGCAGCCGAACTGCGCGCCGAGCTGATCGACGCCGTCTCCGTGACGGGCGGCCATCTCGGCGCGGGTCTCGGTGTTGTCGACCTGACCGTGGCGCTGCATTACGTTTTCGAGACGCCTTCCGACCGACTGATCTGGGACGTCGGCCACCAGGCCTATCCCCACAAGATCCTGACAGGCCGCCGCGACCGCATCCGCACGCTGCGCACGGAAGGTGGCCTTTCCGGCTTCACCAAGCGCGCCGAGAGCGAATACGACCCGTTCGGCGCGGCGCATTCCTCGACATCGATCTCGGCCGGCCTCGGCATGGCGGTGGCGCGCGACCTCAAGGGCGGCGCCAACAACGTGATCGCCGTCATCGGCGACGGCGCGATGTCTGCCGGCATGGCTTATGAGGCGATGAACAATGCCGGCGCGCTGGATGCCCGGCTGATCGTCATCCTCAACGACAACGACATGTCCATCGCCCAGCCGACCGGCGCGATGAGCGCCTACCTCGCACGGCTGGCGTCTGGCCGCACCTATCAGGGCATCCGCGATTTCGGCAAGAAGCTGACTTCCTATCTCGGCAAGCGCGTCGACCGCGCGGTGACGCGGGCTGTGGAACATGCGCGCGGCTATATGACCGGTGGCACCCTGTTCGAGGAGCTCGGCTTCTTCCACATCGGCCCGATCGACGGCCACAATCTGGAGCACCTGATCCCGGTCCTGCGCAATGTGCGCGACAACAACACCGGCCCGGTGCTGATCCATGTCGTCACCCAGAAGGGCAAGGGCTACGCCCCCGCCGAAGCTGCGAGCGACAAGTACCACGGCGTCAACCGCTTCGACGTGATCACCGGCGCGCAGGCCAAGCCGCCGGCAAATGCGCCAGCCTATACAAAGGTTTTCGCCGAAAGCCTGATTCAGGAAGCGAAGCTCGACGAGCGCATCGTCGCGGTGACCGCTGCCATGCCGTCGGGCACCGGGCTCGATCTTTTCGGCGAGGTTTTCCCGTCGCGGACCTTCGACGTCGGCATCGCCGAGCAGCACGCGGTCACCTTCGCCGCCGGTCTTGCGTCGGAGGGCCTGAAGCCTTTCGCGGCGATCTATTCGACCTTCCTGCAGCGCGCCTACGACCAGGTCGTGCACGACGTTGCGATCCAGAAGCTCCCGGTGCGCTTCCCGATCGACCGCGCCGGCTTCGTCGGCGCGGACGGCCCGACCCATTGCGGCGCGTTCGACACCACCTTCCTCGCCACTTTGCCCGGCATGGTCGTCATGGCCGCCGCCGACGAGGCGGAACTGCGCCACATGGTTCGTACGGCGGCCGACTACGACGAAGGCCCGATCGCCTTCCGTTATCCGCGCGGCAATGGCGTCGGCGTCGATATGCCCGAGCGCGGATCGTTTCTGGAAATCGGCAAGGGCAGGGTGCTGCGCGAAGGCAGCAAGGTGGCGCTGCTCTCCTTCGGGACGCGTCTGGCCGATTGCCTGCTCGCCGCCGAGGAGCTTTCCGCCGCCGGCCTTTCGACGACCGTCGCCGACGCTCGTTTCGCCAAGCCATTGGACGAGGATCTCGTACGCAGGCTCGCCCGCGAGCATGAGGTGCTTGTCACTGTCGAGGAAGGCGCGATCGGCGGTTTCGCCACGCAGGTGCTGCATTTCCTCGCGCATCAGGGCCTGCTGGAAACCGGCCTCAAGGTGCGTCCACTGGTTCTGCCAGACGATTTCACCGACCACGCCAAGCCTGAAAAGATGTATATCGACGCTGGCCTGGACAGTGCCGGTATCGTCCGCACCGTGTTTGCGGCGCTAGGCGGGCGCGGCACCCATGCCGCCACCGCGTGACGTCGGTTAACGCGACACCGTCATCGCTAACGTTCTGTTTACGCTGACTTTTGGCGGTTTGCTTACCGTGTCTCTTGGCCGTTTCTTAGCCCTGATGCCCTAGAACCTCCCGCAGGTAGGGAGTTTTGGCGGGATGAAGGCGCTTGTCGGCGCGGTGATTGCGGTTGCCTTGGCTGCTGGCGGAATCGGATCTGTCGCAGCCCAGCAGCGCTATGACCGCAAGCTTGAGGAAGCTGTGATGGGTATCGTCGCTTCGAAAATGGGCGAGATACGCGGCGGCTTCGCGCTCGACACGAAGCCGGTCATGATCGTCGTCCAGGGCGATACCGTCCGAAGCACCACCGAACCCACGGCAACGCACCGTCCGGCACCGGCGGACGGTTTGATGCCCGCCGTCGAGCAGAAACAGGCCGAGCCTGTGCCCTTGGAGTCGACCGCTCGCTAGACGCTTGCCTAAATGCCGGTCCTTCTCCATGGATGGCCATGGCAACCGCCCAAAACAATGAAAGCCGCGTAAGGCTGGACGAGTTTCTCGTCGGTCGCGGTTTCTACGCGACGCGTTCGCGGGCCCGCGATGCGGTCACCCGTGGAGCGGTCAGCATCGACGGCTGTGTCGTCCTCAAGCCCGGGCATGTGGTCGCGCCGTCGAGCGATATCCGGATTGATGATCCAGCGGCTCGCTATGTTTCGCGCGCCGCCCTCAAGCTCATCGCCGGCCTCGACCATTTCGGCTTCGACCCAGCAGGCGCACATGCGCTCGACATCGGCGCATCGACGGGCGGCTTCACGCAGGTGCTGCTCGAGCGAGGCGCGGCGCATGTCGTCGCGCTCGATGTCGGCCACGGCCAGCTCGCCGCAAACCTTCGCAATGACCCGCGCGTCACCGTCATCGAAGGGCTGAACGCGCGCGACCTCACGCTGGACCATCTGGCGGGAAGCCGGCCCGATTTCCTCGTCTCCGATGTCTCCTTCATCTCGCTGACGCTGGCGCTGCCGCCTGCGCTGTCCTTGGCCGCTTCCGGCGCGAGAGGCGTCTTTCTTGTCAAGCCGCAGTTCGAGGCCGGGCGCGAAGCGATTGGCAAGGGCGGACTTCTGAAAGACGCGGAGGAGGGGCCTCGCGTCGCCGAGCGCCTCCGCCTGTGGCTCGGCAGCCAGCCGGGCTGGCGCGCGCTTGGCGTCTGTCCGTCTCCGATCGAAGGCGGCGACGGCAATCATGAATTCCTGCTCGCCGGGGTGAAGGATCAATGAGTTCCACCTTCGAGGTCAGGCGCCTCGGCGCACAGGGCGACGGCGTCGCCGATACGGAAACCGGCCAGGTCTTCATCCCCTTCGCGCTGCCCGGCGAGACGGTCACGGCCGCGCGCCACAAGGATCGCGCCGATCTGATCGCGGTCCTCAATCCCTCGCCCCAGCGCGTCGATCCGGCCTGCCGCCACTTCACGGTCTGCGGTGGTTGTGCTGTCCAGCACCTTGAGGAGACAACCTACCTCGACTGGAAGCGCCAGAAGGTCGTGCAGGCCCTTCGCGGCGGCCGCATCGATCTGGACGCCGCCCCCATCGTGCCCTGTGCGCCCGCCACGCGTCGCCGCCTGACGTTCTCCGCCCGCAAGACCGAGCGAGGCGCGGTGTTCGGCTTCAACCGCGCGCTCTCGAAGGAAATCATCGACATCGAGGAGTGCCCGATCTCGCTGCCCGAGATCGTGTCGGCCTTGCCCAGGCTGCGCCAGCTCGCTGGCCTGATCTCCGCGACTCCGCAGGCCTTCCACATGACGGTCACCGCCACGGCTTCCGGCCTCGACATCGCCGCGCGTGACTCCGGCAAGATGGCCGACGCCCAGCGTCGCGCCGCAGCCTCTTTCGCGGGCGAGGCGGGCTTCGCGCGGCTGTCCGTCGACGGCGAGATCGTCATCGAGCCGCGAAAGCCGCTCGTGGTCTTCGGCGATGCCCCAGTGCCCGTCCCGCCTGGATCCTTCCTTCAGGCCACCGCGCCTGCCGAGCAGGCCATGGCCGACCTCGTGCTGTCTCATCTTTCCCGCGCCAGGAAGGTCGCCGACCTCTTCGCTGGCTGCGGCAGCTTCGCGCTGCGTCTGGCGAAGAAGTCGGAAGTCCATGCGGTTGAAGGTGACGCCGATGCGCTTGCCGCGCTTGACCGGGGCTTCCGCCAGGCAACCGGCCTCAAGCGAGTGACGACAGAACGGCGCGACCTTTTCCGCCGCCCGCTGACCTTCAAGGAACTCAATGCCTTCGACGGTCTCGTTTTCGATCCGCCACGCGCCGGCGCGGAGGATCAATCGAAGCAGATCGCCCGCTCAGACATTCCTTTCGTCGCCGCCGTCTCATGCAATCCCGGAACGCTCGCGCGCGACCTCGCCATCCTAGTCGGCGGCGGCTATCGCGTCACGGCGGTCACCCCGATCGACCAGTTCCTCTGGTCGCCGCATGTCGAGGCTGTGGCCTTGCTGGAGAAACCAAGAAAGCGCCGCTGATTGCTCAGGCCGGCCGAGGCGCTTCGATCGAGTATTTCATCTCCGCGATCATGCGGTAGAGCTTGCGGTCGCGCGAGACGGGCCACCATTCGTAGAGCAGAAGCTCCATCGGCAGCCAGAGCGCCACCCAGCCGGCGATGATGAAGCCTTCGGACACCAGGCTTTGCACGATGTCCGGCAGGATCGTGGAGTTGCTGGCAACGGCGGAAATGGCCATGCAGATGAGCAGGAAGACGCAGCCCTTGGCCAGCGCTCGCAGGCCGTCGCGCCGTATGGTGACGATTTGCTCGCCGAGCCGTTCGTCCTGGTAACGCCAGAGCGCCTTGAGCGCGTCATCGACCTTGCGCCGTTCTTCTGGGCTTGGCTGTTCATCCAGTACCAGCTTCGCTTCGATCGCCGCGAGCCGACGGTTGAAATGCGCGCGCGCTGCATCGAGGATGCGGTCGACGCCGGATCGTTCCTCGAACCGTCCCGCCAGCGGATCTGGCTCGGGCGCCACCACCAGTTCCTCCAGTCGGGCGAGCCGCAGGCTGACGTGCTGCACGGTCTTCGGGTCTGACATCTTGGCTCCGTGGAGGGCAGGGATTAAAAGGCATTGACTTGAAACGAGCGTGATTTGCGCATATTTTGACGATAGTGGATCAATCCACAAGAGGAATTTGTCATGAGCGCATCGGCACTCGATCTCACGGCGACGCGGTTCGGCGAGGAGCCGGCGCCGTTCCTGTCTGCGCGCCGCGTTGCCGAAACGCTTGGCATAAACCTTTCCGAACTCGCCGATCTGGTCGGCGTGGCGCGCAACACGCTCGCCGCCAAGGCGGCTGGGCGCAAGGCCGACGCAGCGCTCAGCCCGATCGTGCGCATCTTCGCGATGGCTGGCGAGATGGCGGGCAACGAGCAGCGCGCCGCGATCTGGTTCAAGCACCAGCCCATCCCCGGCTGGGCCGGCAAGACCGCCTACGACCTCGTCCGCGAGGGCAAGGCCGACAAGGTTCTCGCCTATCTGGAGGCAGTGCGTTCCGGCGTCTATGCCTGAAAGCCAGCCCGAGCGGCCCATCGTCCTCTGGCGCGCCTATGTGCCGCGCTGGGCGCACATGCCACTTTCAGGAGAGGGCGCGTCACGGTTCGGCGGCCGCTGGAATCCCGTCGGGGCGCCGACGATCTACGCAGCGCGCGAGCTTTCCACGGCCTGGGCGGAGTACAATCAGGGTTTCGTCCAGCATCCGGCGCTCATCGCGCAGCTTGAGCTTTCCAAAGCACGCCTTGCAGACCTGACGGACGACGACACGTTGCAAGGCCTAGGCGTCGGCGCGGACATCCATCTCTGCGAATGGCGCGCCATCATGGATGGGGGGCGCGTCCCTCCAACCCACAAGCTGCGGACACGTCTGCTCAAGGAACGATTCCACGGCGTGATCTACCCCTCCTTCATGTCATCGGGCGGAAGTTGTGTTGCGCTATGGCGCTGGAACAAGACCGGTCATCCGCGCCTGGATGTGATTGACCCCGAAAGTCGCATGCCACGAAGCGCCGCATCCTGGTTATGAGCTTCAGGCCCGATTGACCGTGGCCCGAAGTGACCACATGCTGAAGTTGTGTCGTCCGGAAGGGCGTAAAAATGAGTGTGGGCTCGGTAGCAGGCGATGGCACGATTCTTCTGGCACGGGGGATTAGGCATTCAGGCCGGCGGCACGTTGCCAAATCCCTTCGACTGGTTCGGCGGCATTTTTTACATCAATCTGGATGACAGGCCGGATCGGCGGCAAGCGTTACGGTTGCAGCTTTCGCAACTGGGCATCGAGAAAAAGTGCTCGCGCTTTCCCGCGATCAAAACACCTGACAACCATCATGTCGGATGTGCGCTGTCACACCGCGCGTTGATCGCTGAATCGCGTCGACGCGAATTGAAGACCGTCCTGGTGCTTGAGGACGATGTTCTCTTTCATCGCAAAACGATCCTGCTTCTGCAAAACATGCTGAAGGAACTGGAGACCGTGGAATGGGACCTGTTTTACTTCGGAGGACACACGTGGGGGGAGGAGAAGGCTCGTATCCCGGGCTGCAAGTCCTTGCGCACGCCGCTGGCGATCACGACCACCCATGCGATTGCCTATAACCACACGGCTTTCGACCGGTTTCTCGACGTCCTTCCTGAAACTCACGACCAGATGAAGCTATGGCTTGACCGATGGAAAGGGTTCGATCGGTATCTGAACAAGTCTTCCTTTCGAAAGGTTGTGGCGGACCCGATGATCGCCATGCAGGAAGAGCTGTTTCATCAGCCGAACCCGCCGAGGCGTCGCGATTTTCTCTGATATCGCTCGCCAGCCTCTGCGTTGACACCGGTTTTACGCGCCCTACCTGTGTGCAATTCAAGGAGAAGCGGCATGGAAACGCAGGAACTGCATCGCGGACGGTTGATCGACCATATCCAGCTTGTCGTCCGCGATTTTTCGGCCAGCCGCCGTTTTTACGAAGCGGTGTTTGCCGCCATCGGAATTCCTGTCGCCGGCGAGGGGAAAAACTATTTCTGGGCCGACGAACTCTTCATCTCTTCGACCGATAGCGAGGCCGCCGCCGGCAAGCTGACTGGTCGCCATCATCTCGCGTTCCAGGCAAAAGACCGTGCGATGGTTGACGCGTTCTACAAGGCCGGGCTGAAGGCCGGCGGCAAGGACAATGGCAAGCCCGGCGAGCGCGACTATCACCCCGGCTACTACGCCGCCTTCCTGCTCGACCCCGACGGCAATAACATCGAGGCTGTCTACCATGGCCCCGCAACCTACAGCGCGCCGTCGGTCAAGATCACATTCTAAGGCTGTTTGGCGGCGTTAGACCCGCGTGCCGCCGAGTGTCATCTGGTTCATCCTGAGATGCGGCTGGCCGACACCGACCGGCACGCCCTGTCCGGCCTTGCCGCACATGCCGATGCCGTTGTCGAGCTTCAGGTCGTTGCCGACCATCGACACCCGGTGCATCGCGTCGGGCCCGTTGCCGATCAGCATCGCGCCCTTGATCGGCTGGGTCACTTTGCCGTTCTCGATCATGTAGGCCTCGGTGCAGCCGAACACGAACTTGCCTGACGTGATGTCGACCTGTCCGCCGCCGAACGACACCGCATAGACGCCGTTCTTCACCGACGCGATGATCTCCTCGGGCGTGTAGCCGCCTTCGGTCATGTAGGTGTTTGTCATGCGCGGCATCGGCTGGTGCGCGTAGCTCTCGCGCCTTCCGTTGCCGGTCGGCTTCACGCCCATCAGCCGCGCGTTCTGCCGGTCCTGCATGTAGCCGACCAGCTTGCCGTCCTCGATCAGCACGTTGCGGTTGGTCGGCGTGCCCTCGTCGTCGATGGTGAGCGAGCCGCGACGCTCCGTGATCGTGCCGTCATCCACGACGGTGACGCCCTTGGCGGCAACCTGCTGGCCGAGCAACCCGGCGAAGGCTGACGTCTTCTTGCGGTTGAAGTCACCTTCAAGCCCGTGGCCGACGGCTTCGTGCAACATGACACCCGGCCAGCCCGACGACAGCACGATGTCGAACGTGCCTGCCGGCGCGGGCACGGCGGCGAGATTTACCAGCGCCTGGCGCAGCGCTTCGTCGGCGGCCTGCTTCCAGCTTCCGTCGGCGATGAAGTCGCCAAAGCCCTTGCGTCCGCCCGCGCCATAGGAACCGCTTTCCTGCCGGTCGCCATCGCCGACCACGACCGAAACGTTCATCCGAACCAGCGGGCGGATGTCGCGCACGATCTGCCCGTCGCCGCGGATGATCTCGACATGCTGCCACGAAGCCGCCAGCGACGCGGTCACCTGCCGCACGCGTGGGTCGGCGTTGCGCACATAGGCGTCGATCTCGGTCAAGAGCTTCGCCTTTTCCTCGAAGGAGGGTGCGCCAATCGGGTTCTCGTCGCCATAGAGGTGCCTGTTGGTGCGGGGAGGGGCCTCGGCCAGCGTTCCGGAATAGCCGGTCTTCACCGCCGAAACGGCGTCTGCAGCGCGTAGGAGTGCTGCTTCGGAAAGCTCACTCGAATGCGCATAGCCGGCAGCCTCGCCTGCCACCGCGCGCAGGCCAAAACCCTGGTCGGTGCTGTAGTTCGCGGTCTTCAAACGACCGTTGTCGAACATCAGCGCCTCGCTCTCGCTGCTTTCGAGATAGAGTTCGCCGTCATCCGCGCCCTTGACCGCGTCGGCAACAATCTCTTTCAGGCGCTCTTCCGAGCAGTCGAAGACGGAGGTCAGGGATTTGGTCATGGGGACCTCGAATGGGATTGCCCCTACGAATAGGGCTTATCTCTATCTAGGCGTTCGGCAGCCGCCTATCCAGTGCGGCGTGGGGACATGAGTTGCGCCGCCTACACGATGTCGTCGATATCGACGCCAAGGGCGTCAGCGATCTTCTTCATCGCCGAAACGCTGCCATCCTTCTTGCCGCTCTCGATCTCGGAAATATAGGGCGCGCTCAACCCGGTAGCCGCAGCCAGGTCGCGCGCGGATAGGCCGCGACAGGAGCGCCATACACGCACCTTGTTTTCGCCGTCCAGAATCCGGTTGGCGAACTCGGCTGGGATCATTTCCTCGTCACCGGCTGCAAGCCTGCGCTCGAAATCACGAACGGCCGCGACATCTTCGCGATCTTCAAGCGCTTCGCGCATGGCGAGGAATTCAGCTTCGGGTAAAACCACGAGGCGTTCGCCACTGGGGGTCGTTATCACCTGCTCGCCCATGGACATCTCCTAATCGTAAGCTCCGCCCCGCGGTGCGATTCTGATAATGGCGATAATTTCGCCAGTCTCCGAGAAGATCACTCGCCAGTCGCCGACTCTTAGGCGGTAATATCCTTCCGCTCCCTTAAGTGCCTTGATGTTGTTCGTAAGGCTATCCGGGGCATCGGCATACTGTTCGATCTTCGAACGGATCTGCCGGGCGATGTTTGCTGGCATCCTGCTTAAGGTCTTGATGGCGTCCTTGCTGTACGCGACCTTCTTCATTGATTATTGATAGCAAATAGCAAACCACCAAGCAAGAGAAGATTAGCTACATGCTAACCGACGATTGCATGATGGACCTAAGTAGAAAGGTTGAGCGCCTCACGGCAGTGCGTCGAACGCCTCGCCGAAACCGGCCAGATCCACCGGGATGCCGATGCCTTCCTCGGGCGTCGCAAACACGATGAAGGTCGCTTCCTTGCCGCCCCTCAGCGTGTCGATGAGTTGCTGCTCGAGGATGACCTCGGCATAGCAGCCGTCGCTGAAGCACTGCTTGAAGTAGGCGCGGCCATTGTCCTTCTTGTCGATGTAGAGGCCGAGGCCGGTCGGCAGCAGCACGCCAAGCGGCGCCAGCACGCGCATGATCTCCGCCTTGCGGTCGGCGGTCTTGAGGATGACGACGGAAAGCCCGAGGTCGGCGCGGTCTTCCGCGACAACGTTCTGCATCATGATGCACTGTTCCGAACTCGCCCCCGCGGGCGTGTCGCAGATGATGGACCACGAGCCATGCGTGGCGCGGACGGTCCCGTTCTGCTGGGCATATGCGGGCAGCGCCGACCCCGCCAGAACGGCGAGGCAGACAGCCTGCGCGAAGGTTCTGCCAAACCTCGATGTCATGACGGCTCCATTGCGAATCACGGCATGATAGGCCGGGACGCCTGCGATTAGTAGGATGATGCCCGCATGCGCGACAGCATGGGGCGTTTGCCGGCGTTTTCCGGTGGAAATTCGTCCGAAATGCGACCGCAGGCCTGATCTTCTCGTCGACGGGCTGATGCGCTGCCGCGGGCGTCGCCAAATCGCATCGCGCAAAAATGCCGCATGGTTTGCTCTGCTCCTTTCTTGCGGTAGGAAAGAGAGTATGGTTTGAACCGACCAAGGCATCCAACAGGATTCCCGCGAGGGCCCAGATGCGTTCTGGTGCGGGATTTGCCGGCATGTCATATGGGAGACGAGAGATTCCATGAGAAGACTTCTTGCTTTGGCTGGTATCGGAGCCGTTCTCGCGGCAAGTGCTGCCCATGCAGCTCAGCCGGTGGAATGGCAGATGACGCTGCAGCCGGCCGCCACCGACATTATGTCTCAGGTCAGGTGGTTCGAGCAGTACACGCTCTGGTTCATCGTTCCGATCACGCTGCTGGTTCTGCTGCTCCTTGCATGGTGCATCATAAAGTACCGTGCCAGCGTCAACCCGACGGCGTCGCGCACCAGCCACAACACCTTGATCGAGGTCATCTGGACTGTCGGCCCGGTCGTTATCCTCCTGTTCCTGGCTATTCCATCGTTCCAGCTTCTGACAGCGCAATACACCCCCGAGGAAGAAGCCCAGCTCACCATCAAGGCAACCGGCAACCAGTGGAACTGGGACTATGAATATCAGGTCGAGGAGCCGCTGACATTCAATGCGGCGATGCTGCAGGAAGACCAGCGCGCCGCCGCCGGCAAGGAAGACATCGCTGTATATCCGCGCTTGCTTGCCGTCGATAACGAGGTTGTGGTGCCGGTGAACACGATGGTGCGCGTGCTTGTGACCGCCGCCGATGTCATCCACGCATTTGCGATGCCTGCGTTTGGCATCAAGGTGGACGCCGTGCCCGGCCGCATCAACGAGACCTGGTTCAAGGCTAACAAGGAGGGTCTCTATTATGGCCAGTGCTCCGAGCTTTGCGGCAAGGATCATGCCTTCATGCCGATCGCCATACGCGTGGTAAACGAGGCTCAATACACGACGTGGCTGGCTGCTGCCCGCACCGATCTCAGCGGCGCCAACAAGGCGCTCGTGGCCGAGGTCGAGGCGGCCAAGGCCGTCACGGTCGCCGGAAACTGACGGCCGGCGTAAGAAAATCAGGGAACGGGACCATGGCAGGCGCGACAACCCACCATTCTGAAGATCACCATGACGACCACAGGCCCAAGGGCTGGGTCCGTTGGGTCTATTCGACCAATCACAAGGACATCGGGACCCTCTACCTGATCTTCGCAATCATCGCGGGTATCATCGGCGGTGGGCTGTCGGTGGTGATGCGCATGGAGCTTCAGGAGCCCGGCATCCAGATATTCACCGGCTTGGCCCAGATGGTCTACGGCTTCGAGGGCGACGCGTCGCTGGATGGCGGCAAGCAGTTGTTCAACGTCTTCACGACCGGCCACGCGCTCATCATGATCTTCTTCATGGTCATGCCGGCGCTCATCGGCGGTTTCGCCAACTGGATGGTGCCGATCATGATCGGCGCGCCGGACATGGCGTTCCCGCGCATGAACAACATTTCGTTCTGGCTCCTGCCTCCCGCCTTCCTCCTGCTCCTGATCTCGATCTTCATGCCGGGTCCGGCAGGCGGCTACGGCGTCGGCGGCGGCTGGACGCTCTATCCGCCGCTTTCAACTTCAGGTTCGCCAGGTCCCGCCGTCGATTTCGCGATCCTGTCGCTCCACATCGCCGGCGCATCGTCGATTCTTGGCGCGATCAACTTCATCACCACCATCTTCAACATGCGCGCCCCTGGCATGACGCTGCACAAGATGCCGCTCTTCGCCTGGTCGGTGCTGATCACCGCCTTCCTGCTGCTGCTCTCCCTGCCGGTGCTGGCGGGTGGCATCACCATGCTGCTCACGGACCGCAACTTCGGCACCACCTTCTTCACGCCGGACGGCGGCGGCGACCCGATCCTGTTCCAGCACCTGTTCTGGTTCTTCGGTCACCCCGAGGTGTACATTCTCATCCTGCCGGGCTTCGGCATCATCAGCCACATCGTCGCGACCTTCTCGAAGAAGCCGGTGTTCGGCTATCTCGGCATGGCATACGCCATGGTCGCCATCGGCGCGGTCGGCTTCATCGTGTGGGCGCACCACATGTACACGACCGGCCTGTCGCTCAACACGCAGCGCTACTTCGTTTTCGCCACCATGGTCATCGCGGTTCCGACGGGCGTGAAGATCTTCTCGTGGATCGCCACCATGTGGGGCGGCTCGATCTCCATGCGCACGCCGATGCTGTGGGCGATCGGCTTCATCTTCCTGTTCACGGTGGGCGGCGTCACCGGCGTCCAGCTCGCGAACGCCGGTCTCGACCGTGCGCTGCATGACACCTACTACGTCGTGGCGCACTTCCACTACGTGCTGTCGCTGGGCGCGGTCTTCGCCATCTTCGCGGCGTGGTACTACTGGTTCCCGAAGATGTTCGGATACATGTATTCGTCGTTCATCGCCCGCACCCACTTCTGGGTCACCTTCATCGGCGTGAACCTCGTCTTCTTCCCGCAGCATTTCCTCGGCCTCGCCGGAATGCCGCGCCGCTACATCGACTATCCGGACGCCTATGCCGGCTGGAACATGGTGTCGTCCTACGGCTCCTACCTGTCGGCATTCGGCGTGCTGATCTTCCTCTACGGCGTCTTCGAGGCGTTCCAGAAGAAGCGTGTGGCCGGCAACAATCCGTGGGGCGAGGGCGCCACGACGCTGGAATGGCAGCTTTCCTCGCCGCCTCCCTATCACCAGTGGGAACAGTTGCCGAAGATCAAGTAGGCCGAAATTAGGATCGATGCCGCCGGTTCCTGTCGGCGGCGTCCCGCCAGACGGAAGCACATTACGCATGGCCAGCATTCTACCCGTGAATCCGGCACAGACCGGACAGGAACGAAGACGCTAGACAGAATGACCTTGTTGGAAAAGACCGCGATCGACGATGTCCGCCTCTCCGAGGCGACCGCTGGCGACTATCTGGAGCTTCTGAAGCCTCGGGTGATGTCGCTCGTCGTCTTCACGGCATTCGCCGGCATGGTCGCGGCGCCCGTCGCCCTCAACCCGGTCATCGCGGTTATTTCCATCCTGTCGATCGCCATCGGGGCAGGGGCGTCCGGCGCCCTCAATATGTGGTACGACGCCGACATCGACGCCGTCATGAGCAGGACAGCCTCGCGCCCGGTGCCGAGCGGCCGTATCCTGCCAGACCAGGCGCTTGCATTCGGGCTGGTGCTGTCGGCGCTTTCGGTCATGACGCTCGGCGTTTTCGTCAACTGGCTCGCCGGCGCTCTGCTCGCCTTCACCATTTTCTTTTATGTCGTCATTTACACGATGTGGCTGAAGCGCTGGACGCCCCAGAACATCGTCATCGGCGGCGCGGCCGGCTCCTTCCCGCCCATGATCGGCTGGGCCGCGGCCACCGGCTCGATCAGCCTCGAAAGCATCATCCTCTTCCTCATCATCTTCCTGTGGACGCCGCCGCACTTCTGGGCGCTGGCGCTGTTCAAGTCGGGCGACTATGCCCGCGCAGGCATCCCCATGATGCCGAACGTCGCCGGTGAGGCCTCCACCCGCCGCCAGATCTTCGCCTATTCGCTTATCGTGGCAGTTGTCGGCGTGCTGCCGTGGGCGCTCGGTTACTCAAGCGCTGCCTATGGCGTCGCGGCGGCCGCGCTTGGCCTCGGCTTCGTCTGGTATGCCTGGCAGGTGCTGAACATGCCGTCGGAAGACCGCGCGATGCGCCCGGCCAAGGCGCTGTTCGCCTATTCCGTGCTCTATCTTTTCGCGATCTTCGCCATCTATCTCGCCGACGCAGTGGTCGAGCGTGCGTTTCTTGCAGGGGTATGGGTTTGAGCGTCATGGAACTTGAGACCGTAAAGCCCACCGAAGCCCAGCAAAAGGCGCGACGCAGCCGCAACCTGGCGATCGCGCTGGCGCTCGGCGCATTCGTGGTGCTCGTCTACGTCACGTCGCTCGTCAAGCTCGGCTCGTCCGTTTTCATACGACCCATGTGAGTATGGCTGATATGGCGAAACAGGGTATCGATCCGGCAAAGCAGAGGTCAAATCGCCTGATCGCGGCGATGTGCATTGCCTTCTTCGGAAGCATGATCGGCATGGCCTACGCCGCGGTCCCGCTCTACGCGATGTTCTGCCAGATCACCGGCTACGGCGGCACGACGCAGCGCGTCGAGCAGTATTCGGACCGCGTGCTCGACCGCGAGATTACCGTTCGCTTCGACGCCAATGTCGCTGGCAGCCTGCCATGGGAGTTCAAGCCGACCGAACGTTCCATGACCCTGAAGATCGGCGAGACCGCGCAGGCGAACTATACGTCCACCAACCTTTTCTCGGCGCCGACCGCCGGCCGCGCCACATTCAACGTCACGCCGCAGTTTGCCGGTTCGTATTTCAACAAGGTCGAGTGCTTCTGTTTTACCGACACAACCTTGAATCCGGGCGAAACGCTCGATATGCCTGTTGTCTTCTTTGTCGATCCGGACATCGTGGACTCGCCTGAGCTAAAGAACATAACGACAATCACGCTCTCCTACACCTTCTTCCCGATAGAGGCGGGGAAGCCTGTAGCCGCCGCGCCGCAGGCGGGCGAGGGCGGAACCGAAACCACTACGGACGACAATCTCGGGGGCTGACATGGCGGACGCGCACGCAAAGAACCACGACTACCATATCATCGACCCCAGCCCGTGGCCCTTCATCGCCGGAATCGGCGCCCTCGTCATGGCCATCGGCGGCATCGGCTGGATGCAGGACCTCAAGGGCAACGAGTTCTATTTCCTTGGCTTGAATCTCGCCACGCCGTGGGTCTTCTTCATGGGCCTCGCAATCATCCTCTACGTGATGTTCGGCTGGTGGTCCGACACAATCCGCGAGGGGAATGAGGGGCATCACACCCGCGTCGTGTCGTTGCACATGCGTTATGGCATGATCATGTTCATCGCCTCCGAGGTGATGTTCTTCGTCGCTTGGTTCTGGGCCTTCTTCGATGCCAGCCTTTTCCCGAACGAAGCGACGCAGGTCATGCGGGCCGAGTTCACCGGCGGCATCTGGCCGCCCAAGGGCATAGAGGTCATAAACCCCTTCCACCTGCCGCTCTACAACACGATCATCCTGCTTCTGTCGGGCACCACGGTCACCTGGGCGCACCACGCCCTTCTGCATAACGACCGAAAGGGGCTGGTGTACGGGCTGACGCTGACCGTAGCGCTCGGCGTGCTGTTCTCGTTCGTGCAGGCTTATGAGTACATTCACGCGCCGTTCAATTTCCGCGACTCCATCTATGGCGCGACGTTCTTCATGGCGACCGGCTTCCACGGCTTTCACGTGCTGGTCGGTACGATCTTTCTGATCGTCTGCCTGTTGCGCGCGACGGGCGGCGACTTCACGCCGCAGAGGCACTTCGGCTTCGAGGCGGCCGCCTGGTACTGGCATTTTGTCGACGTGGTCTGGCTTTTCCTCTTCGCCTCGATCTATGTCTGGGGTTCGATCGGAGCGCCGATCGCAATGGAATGACGGCTGTGGTCCGGCTCCGCGGAAAGTCGAGAGACTTCCCGGACGGGACATGAACTGGAAAAGGGTCGGCTGCGGCAACGTGGCCGACTTTTTTTCTGTTCTGATCGCCTTACAGATGGCTCCGGCAGTGCGGCAGGGACAGCGTTTCGCGGTGATTGCAACGAACGACAATGCAGGCAGGTTTCCGCCGGTCGAGCCTATAGGCGCCGGCCTCGGGGGCTGCTGCCCACGCTGCGGCAAGGGCAGGCTTTTCTCCGGACTGTTGAAAGTCGCGCCACGCTGCGACAAGTGCGACCTGGACTATTCCTTTGCGGATGCGGGCGACGGCCCTGCGGTCTTCGTCATCCTCATTGTCGGTTTTGTCGCGGTTGGTCTTGCGTTGTGGACGGAGGTTTCTTTCGATCCGCCGCTCTGGCTCCATTTCCTGCTTTGGATTCCTTTGACGCTGGCGCTCAGCCTCGTTGCGTTGCGGCTCGTCAAGGGCGTGCTGGTCACCCTGCAATATGCCAACAAGGCGGCCGAGGGCAGGATCGACCGATGACGGCTCAACCATCGCGACAAAACGACCGCTTTCCCTGGATGGCAGCGATCCTCGGCTTTCTTGCCTTCGGCGTCCTGATTGCGCTGGGAACCTGGCAGGTCCAGCGCATGCAGTGGAAGGAGGAACTTCTCGCGTCTATCGAGAAGCGCACAAATTCCGCACCCATGCCGCTTGCGGAGGCGGAGGCTCTGTACCGGACGACCGGAGACGTGGATTATATTCCGGTGACCGCGACGGGCGTGTTCCAGCATGCCGGCGAGCGCCATTTCCTCGCAACCTGGCAAGGCCAGTCGGGCTTTTACGTTTACACGCCGTTTGAACTGACAGGGGGCGGCCTAGTCTTCGTCAACCGGGGCTTTGTTCCCTATGATCGGAAAAGCGCCGCCACGCGCCCCGAAGGCCAGGTCCAAGGCGAGGTCACGATATCCGGCCTTGCCCGCAATCCGCTGCAAGGCAAGCCCTCCTGGATCGTGCCCAACAACGACCCGGACAAGAACGTCTTCTACTGGAAGGATCGCGACGGCATGGCGCGCAGCGCCGGCCTGCGTTCCGCCGACGGGATCGTGCCTTTCTTCATCGACGCTGACGCCACTCCAAACCCCGGCGGCCTTCCGGTCGGCGGCGTCACGATGATCGACATGCCCAACAACCACCTTCAATATGTCATCACTTGGTACGGGCTCGCGCTGGCGCTGGTCGGCGTGATGGGCGTCTGGTTCTGGAAGCGCCGTGGAGGTCCTGATCTTCCCCCTGAGAAGGTCGGCGGCGGTGAAAGCAAATTCCACTCAACCCGTTGATTTCATTTGATCCGACCATAAAAATTCGCCTGTTTATCCACGCCCCTTCCTCCCCCCCTACAATTCTCTCGCAACTTGCCTGTGGGACCTGGTGTGTACAGCCAGCATCAAGGGGCAGGTGTGGCGCCGGTTGCTTCCGCTGGACTGAGCGGGACGTCCGACCGTCTGCCGCCTTGTGTGCTCGCGGCTTCCAGACTACCGGAAGTCGATGGGCCGGGCGCCGGCAGGGGGATAAACGCCGGCGGCGCATGGCAGCGCGTCAATTGCTTTACTGAGAAGACGTCGCTGCCATGCGCCGCTTCCCACACAGTTCAAAGGCCAGACTGCGAAAGCAGGGCGTGGCAACGAGAAAGTGCGCGGGTAACCCTCCCCCTTGCGGGGAGGGTGGCGGCGAAGCCGCCGGGTGGGGGTGCCGGAGGCAGCGCTCAACCTTCGCGATCAGCGCATCCTCAACCCCACGGATGTGGGGGAGAGGTGGCGCGACCCGAAGGGTCGTGACGGAGTGGGGGAGCAACCTGTCCGGAAAAGGCGAAGCAGTTGGTCTGCCAAACACCCCCTCTCCGTCCGCTTCGCGGCCACCTCTCCCCCGCTTCGCAGGGGCGAGGAAACTGGGCATCCTCGTCGACAGGCGGCGAGACGGCCAGTGAGCGAAAGCGACCGAAAACCCGAAAAGGAACCCTTCCCCTTGACATGCGATACCCCCCGACGCCATGTCGGCAGAATGCTCGACCGCCCGACAAAACCGCCGCTGACGATCCGGCTCTGCCAGCCGCGCGGGTTCTGCGCCGGCGTGGACCGCGCCATCCAGATCGTCGTCCTGGCGCTCAAGAAATACGGCGCTCCCGTCTATGTTCGCCATGAGATCGTCCACAACCGCTACGTGGTAGAGGGGCTGCAAAATCTCGGCGCCGTCTTCATCGAGGAACTGTCCGAGATACCACCCGAGCACCACGCCAGCCCCGTCGTCTTTTCGGCGCACGGCGTGCCGAAATCCGTGCCGGCCGACGCCCAGGCGCGCAATCTCTTCTATCTCGACGCGACCTGCCCGCTCGTCTCCAAGGTCCACAAGCAGGCGATGCGCCATCAGCGGCTTGGCCGTCATGTGGTGCTGATCGGCCATGCAGGCCATCCCGAGGTCATCGGCACAATGGGGCAGTTGCCCGAAGGCGCGGTGACGCTTGTCGAAAGCGAGGAGGATGTCCGCCGTTTCGAGCCTGCCGACCCGGCCGCGCTGGGCTTCGTCACCCAGACCACGCTGTCGGTCGAGGATTGCGCCGGCATCATCCGCGCGCTGCAGGAGAAGTTTCCGCTCATCCATGCGGCAGCCGCCGAATCCATCTGCTATGCAACGACCAACCGGCAGGAGGCGGTGAAGGAAACCGCGTCCGGCGCCGATCTGTTCCTCGTCGTAGGTGCTCCCAACTCGTCCAATTCGATGCGGCTGGTCGAGGTCGCCGAACGCGCCGGCGCCAGGATGTCCCTGCTTGTCCAGCGCGCTTCCGACATTCCGTGGGACAGGATCGGCGAGATCGGCACGCTCGGTCTATCGGCCGGCGCATCCGCGCCCGAAATCATTGTCGACGAGATCATCAATTCCTTCCGCGAGCGCTTCGACGTGACCGTCGACCTCGCCATCACTGCGACCGAGACCGAGAACTTCCCGGTCATGCGCGCTCTGCGCGACGTCGAACTCACCCGGGCCGACATGGCCTTCGTCAACGGCTGACCGGTCGGACAATATGGCAGTCTATACCGACGTTTCCGAAACCGAGCTGGAAGCCTTGCTGCTGGAATATCCGGTCGGCCGGCTGCTCTCCTACAAGGGCATAGCCGAGGGCTCGGAGAACTCGAACTTCCTCCTGCACACGTCGGAGGGGTCGTTCATCCTCACCCTCTACGAGAAGCGCGTCGACGCAGCCGATCTGCCGTTTTTTCTGGGTCTGATGCACCATCTGGCGGGCAAGGGCATCTCCTGCCCACTGCCGGTCGAACGCCGCGACGGCCAGTTGTGCGGCACACTTGCCGGCCGGCCGGCCGCGATCATCACCTTCCTCGAAGGCATGTGGATGCGTCGTCCCACGGTCGGCCAGTGCCGTGAAGTCGGCAAGGCGCTCGCCGGGCTGCATCTTGCCGGCATGGACTTCAAGATCACACGGCCCAATGCGCTGGCGATCGATGGCTGGCGTCAGCTCTGGGCGGCCTCGCGCGACCGCGCCGACGAGGTCGAGAAGGGGTTGGCCGACGAAGTCGACGCCGATTTCGTGCTTTTCGACAGGGAATGGCCGAAGGATCTGCCGTCCGGCGTCATCCACGCCGACCTGTTTCCCGACAACGTCTTTTTCCTCGGCGAGAAGCTTTCTGGGCTGATCGATTTCTATTTCGCCTGCAACGATTTTTACGCCTACGACGTCGCCACTTGCCTCAACGCCTGGTGCTTCGAGAAAGACTTCTCCTTCAACATCACGAAGGGCAGGGCGCTGCTTTCCGGCTATCAGGCAGCGCGCCCCCTCTCGGACGCGGAGAAGGCGGCGATGCCGCTCCTGGCGCGGGGTTCCGCGTTGCGCTTCATGCTGACGCGTCTCTACGACTGGCTGACAATTCCCGATGGCGCGCTCGTCCAGAAGCGCGACCCGCTCGAATATGTCCGGCGCCTGCGCTTCCACCGCGCGGTCAAGTCGCCTTCGGAATACGGGCTGGGCTGACATGAAAACCGTGGAGATTTTCACCGACGGCGCCTGCTCGGGCAATCCCGGCCCCGGCGGCTGGGGCGCGATCCTGCGCTTCAACGGCACGACGAAGGAACTGTCCGGCGGCGAGGCGGTCACCACCAACAACCGCATGGAACTTTTGGCCGCCATCTCGGCGCTTAATGCGCTGAAGGAGCCATGCGAAGTGATGCTTCACACCGACAGCAAATATGTGATGGACGGCATTTCCAGCTGGATTCATGGTTGGAAGCGCAACGGCTGGAAGACCGCTGACAAGAAGCCTGTCAAGAATGGCGAACTCTGGCAGCAACTCGACGAGGCGAACCGCCGCCACAAGGTCAAGTGGCATTGGGTGAAGGGGCATGCCGGCCACGCCGAGAACGAGCGCGCCGACGAACTGGCGCGCGAGGGCATGGCGCCGTTCAAGACGAAGCGCAAACCTCTCTCCCCCCTCGCGGGGGAGATGTCGCCGAAGGCGACAGAGGGGGTAACCGGAGGCAGTTCTCGACAGACAAAGGCTGCACCCACCCCGAACGCAAAAGCGGCGAAGCCGAAACCTCGCCGCTCGACGCAGAGTTATTGAGCTTCGAAGAACCTCAGAGCAGTTCGAGAATCTTCGCCGCGCCGGATTCATTGACGCCGGGCTGCGTCTCGACGTTGATCGACGTGACCACGCCGTCCTTCGCGATCAGCGAGAAACGCTTGTTGCGCAGCCCCATGCCGTTGGCGGCCAGATCGAGATCGAGGCCGGTCGCTTTCGCGAAATCGCCGCTGCCGTCCGCGAGGAACAGGATCTTGCCTTCGCCGCCCGTAAAACGGGCCCAAGCGCCCATCACGAAAGCGTCGTTGGTGGAGATGACCGCGATCGTATCCACGCCCCGCGCTTTTATGGCATCATGGTTTTCGAGGTAGCCCGGCAGGTGGTTGTTGCTGCAGGTCGGTGTAAAGGCGCCCGGGACGCCGAACAGGACGACTGTCTTGCCGGCGAAGACGTCGGCGGTGGTCAGTTCCTTCGGCCCATCCTCGGTCAGCGTCTTGAACTTGGCGTCAGGCAGTTTCTCACCAACGGCGATGGTCATCAAAATATACTCCGGATGTTCAGGTAGCCAGACAGTTAGCGGCTTGTCGCGCGGTCGGCAACCGGCACCGGTCGCCGCCGACTGGACCAACTCAGAAATAGGGCAGCAGGCCGTCGACCGCACCTGCGTCTGTCACCAGCGTGTAGCGAAGTCCATCGCCCGTAGCCTTGCGGGTCGGTGCGGTGACATCGACCGAAAAGAACGTCTTGCCGTCCTTTTCAACGCGTTTCGGGGTCGAGAAGGAATACCCCTCATCAGCGGCGATAAACAGTTCGGCGCTGCCGGGAGTGCCGGGAAAGCGCGCTTCAAGAAGCGCGGTCTTCGTGCCAGTTTCTGTGACAACTTTGACCCCGAATTCCGGACCCGCGGGCGGGGGGACCATGGCGAAAGCCTGAGCCACCGCCAGAGCGTCGCCCACCTTGTCCGGATCGCTGGCCGGATCGACTTTCAACGTCGCCTGGACTGGCACGCAGATGGTCTCGCAAACACCGAGGAAGACGTAGGCGTCGATCGTGGACGGCGCAGCGGGGTCGCGAAACGTGAATGTCACAGGCAAACGGACGGAATAGTCGTACCCGGCCCATTGGAAATCGCCCTCGTCATGCCGCTGCGGAGCAGGGAAATCGAGTGTAGCACCGGCGATGCCGGGATTGGCGGAGACGTCGATCGTCGGCGGCACGCCGGCGTCGCCGGGATCGCGCCAGTATGTTTTCCAGCCAGGCTTCAGCTCGATGTCGAGAACACCCTGCAACCGCCCTTCCACATCAGGCGCACCCGACGTCACGAGCCGGACGCGCGCGCCTTCCATCTCGAACCATTCGCTGGACGAGGCGAGCGCCGAGCCGGAGGTCGGGACCACGAGAGCCAGCATGACGGGCAGGAAGAGCAGTTTCATGGCGCGAGACTTGGACCGGAAAAGCGGCCTCTGCAACGACGTTCGATAGCGCATTTGGATCATAATTGCGTGAGTTTGACGCCGTTTTGCGGCAGCCTGCGGCTTTCAAGCAAGGAAAAAACGGGTTACCTTCGCGACATGGACCTTATACGGCACAAGAAGCACGCTGTCCGGGGGTTCCTGGACGATCAGTTCCTCATCGCCATGCCCGGGATGAAGGATGATCGCTTCGCTCGCTCCGTTATATACATCTGCGCCCACAGCGATGAAGGGGCGATGGGCCTGATCATCAACCAGGCGCAGCAGATGCAGTTTCCCGACCTTCTCGTTCAACTCGGCATCATGAACGAGCAGGAGGTTATCCGCCTGCCGCGCAAGGCGCGTGACTTCGTCGTGCGCAATGGGGGACCGGTGGATCGCAGTCGTGGCTTCGTGCTGCACTCCGGCGACTACACCGTCGAATCCTCACTCCCCGTCTCCGACGATATCTGCCTGACCGCCACCGTCGACATCTTGCGCGCCATCTCGGCCGGTCGGGGCCCGCAACGCGCGCTGATGGCGCTCGGCTATTCGGGCTGGGGAGCGGGGCAGCTCGAAACCGAGATCGCAGAAAACGGCTGGCTGACCTGCCCGGCCACGCCCGATCTGCTGTTCGACGGCGACATCGATCGCAAATACGACCGCATTCTGGCATCCATTGGCATCGATCCGGCGCATCTCAGCATGACCGCCGGCCATGCCTGAAAGACCGCGTCAGGCCTGCGCGACTGGGTACTGTTCCTTCAGCATCCGCAGCACCTGGTCGCCCGAAATCGGCGCGCCGAACATGTAGCTCTGCACATATTCGCAGCCCATCTGCCTGAGCTCCAGCGCGTCGTTCTCGTCAGCGACACCCTCCGCCACTACGGACAGCCCGAGTTCATGCGCCATGTTCACCATGGACTTGAGCAGCACCGTGCGTTTCGGCGTGGCGTCGTCCACGAAGCTCTTGTCGATCTTGATAGTGTCGAACGGGAACCGCGTCAGATAGGCGAGCGACGAGTATCCGGTACCGAAGTCGTCAAGCGACAGGCCGATCCCAAGTTGCTTCAGCTTGCTCAGCACGTGGTTCGTCTGTTCGGGGTTATCCATGACCAGCGACTCGGTCAGCTCAAGCCGGAAACAGCGCGGCTTCAGGTTGGCGCGTGCTATCACCGAGCGGACGTCGCTGACGAGGTCGCGCCGGATAAGTTGCCGGCTGGACAGGTTCACCGAAACGGACAGCGGCGTATCGCCGATCTGCTTCTGCCAGTAGGCGAGGTCTTCGGCTGCCCGCTGCATCGCGAACAGACCAAGCTGGACGATCAGTCCGCAATTCTCCGCGACCGGAATGAAATCCGAAGGTGGGATGGACCCGCGCCGCGGATGATCCCAGCGCAGCAGGGCCTCGAAGCCTGCAACACTGCCATCCTCCAACCGCACAATCGGCTGATACGCCAGCGTGAATTCCTGCCGCTCCGCAGCGCGCCTGAGATCGGACTCGAGTTGCAGGCGATCTGTGCCTACAGATCGGAATGCGGGCCGGAACGGCTCGATGCGGTCGCCACCGAACCGCTTGGCCTGATGCATGGCCAGTTCGGCATCCTTGACCATGTCTTCGGCGGTATTCTGGGAGTTCGTCCAGGTGATCAAGCCGATCGATGCCGTCAGAACAATTTCGCGCTTGGCGAAGTTGATCGGCGCGCGTATCGCCTGCTTGATCGCGTCGGCAACGGCCGCGATGCGAACTGGATCCTGCTCGGAAAGCAGCATCAGGGCGAACTGGTCGCCAGCGAAGCGCGAGAGCGAGTCCTTTGGCTTCAACAGCCTGTGCAGGCGGCGCGCGATGGTGAGAAGGATGGTGTCGCCGGCCGAAATGCCGAGGCCATCGTTGACCTGCTTGAACCGGTCAATGTCGATGACAAAGACCGTCGGCTGAATCTTGTCCTCCGACCTCGCGACGGAAATGATCGCCTCCAGCCGGTTCATGAACAGTTCGCGGTTCGGCAGGCCGGTCAGGTTGTCGTGCACGGCGTCGTGCAGCAAGCGCTCTTCCGCCTTCTTCTGCTCGGTGACCTCGACCATCGTGCCGACGCAGCGAATGACCTCACCGTCGGAGCCGACGACCGGGCGGGCGCGAAGCGAAAACCAGTGGTAGTGACCGTCCGCGCCGCGCAGGCGGAAGCTTTGCGCGACCTTGCCGCGCCGATGCTCAAGGACGACGTCGAGCGTCGTGCGGAATGTGTCACGATCGTCGGAATGCAGCGCCGGCAGCCATGTGCGCGCCGGGCCGCCAAGGCTGTTGGGCGGCAGCCCGAGTTGCAGGCTGACGTCCGGCTTGGTAACGACGCGGTCACGCAGCACATCCCAGTCGAACACGATGTCGCCGGAGCCGACCACTGCCAGCGCTTGACGCTCCATGTCGCTGAACAATCCCTGATGAAGTGCCCCGCCGGCGAAAGCGTGCTGCATCACCGTAAAGCCGATCAGCAGGATGATCAGGATCAGTCCGCCGCCGAGAGCCGGCTGCACGACGTCGTTATCGATCATGCCGGTGATGGCCATCCACGATCCGGTCAGCCAGATCAAAACCATCACCCAACTCGGAATAAGCATGATGGCGCGGTCATAGCCCCGGATGCCGAGGAAGATTATGAGGCCGATGCCGGTGATCGCAGTTGCCGCAAAGGAGATGCGCGCTATGCCTGCGGCAACGGCCGGATCGATGATCGCGACACCGGCAATCAGAACGAGGCCAAAAATCCACACGAACGCGCCATAGCTGAAATGTCCGTGCCAGCGGTTGAGATTGAGATATGCGAACAGAAAGACGACGAACGTCGCGGCAAGGCCTATTTCAGTGCCGGCGCGCCACATCTGTTCGTTTCCAGGCGAGATTTCGATGATCTTGTTGAGGAAGCCGAAGTCCACGCTGATATAGGCCAGCACCGCCCATGACAGCGCGGCGGTCGCCGGGAACATGGATGTTCCCTTGACGACAAAAAGAATGGTTAGAAACAACGCAAGCAAACCGGCGATGCCGATGACGATGCCGCGATAGAGCGTGTAGGAGTTTACGGAATCCTTGTAGGCCTCCGGATCCCACAGATAGACCTGCGGCAGGTTGGGCGACGCAAGTTCACCGATGAAGGTCACGACCGAGCCGGGGTTCATGGTGACGAGGAAGACGTCGGCGTCCTGACTTGCCTCCCTGTCCAGGGCAAAGCCCTCGCTCGGGGTAATTGCGGCGATGCGGCTCGAACCAAGATCGGGCCAGAATAGCCCCGAGTTCACCAGCCGGAAATGCGGCGCAACGATCAGGCGGTCGATCTGCTCGTCGGTCGTGTTGGCAAGCGCGAACACAGCCCAGTCGCCGCTCGACCGTTCGTCGTTCGCCTCCACCTCGATGCGACGCACGATGCCATCGGGACCGGGAGCAGTCGAAACCTGAAAGTTCTCGCCCTGGTTCCGGTAAATCTGAACCGCGCCGGAGAGATCCAGCGCGACATTGTCTCGCGATATTTTGATGGGCTCGATCGCTAGGGCGGCGGTCGCCGCGCAAAGCAAGGTCACTGCCGCCAGGGCAAGCGAAGCGAGTCTGGCTTTGAGCATATCGATCGCCAAAATCAGTCCCTTGCCTTTCCGGAGCGCGGATCGTCGGCGATCAGCGCGTAGAGATAGTGATCCTGCCAGGTCCCGTTGATCTTCAGGTAGGATCTGAGCAGCCCTTCGCGCGTGAATCCGGCTTTTTCAAGCACACGAACGGACCTTCTGTTTCCGGGAATACAGGCAGCCTCGATCCGGTGCAACCGCATCGTGCCGAACGCATGCTTCGCAAGGAGCTCGATCGCCTCCAGCATGTAGCCCTGGCCAGCGTGTTTCTCTCCGATCCAGTAGCCGATATGGCCGGAGCGCGAGACGCCATGCCGGATGTTCCCCAAGGTTACGCCACCAAGCAACTTGCCGGATATTTTCTCGAAGATGAAGAACGGGATTGCCTGGCCGCGTGAATAGTCTTCGCGGTATCGACGAAGCCGATATCGCCACGCGGACCTGTCCAGTTCGTCGGATGCCCAGCTGGGCTCCCAGGGTTCGAGGAACGAACGGCTCTCGCCGCGCAATCTTGCCCACTCCTTGAAGTCTCTGGAAACGGGCAATCTCAATATCACCCTGTCGCCCTCCAGAGCCGGAAGATCGCGGCGGAGGAACGGAAGAACGAACATCGGATTGCGTCCGCGTCAGACCGCCCGGCGACGCATGGCAAGGTCTTGTCCCGGAAGCGAGTCGCGGATCGCTTCGTATGTCGCCAGCTTGGCGATCGGGCCGACCGCGGCAATCGTCGGAATTGTGGAGAAGAGCCTCGAGGACAGGTCGCGCAATCTTTCCACGGTCAGCGCGGAAAGCCGCTCCATCAACTCGTCCTTGGTGATCGGCCTGCCGAACAGGAGGAGCTGGCGCGCAATCTGCGATGCCCTGCTGGACGCACTTTCGCCCGACATGATGAGGCCTGCGCGATACTGGGCGCGGGCGCGATCGAGTTCGTCCTGGCCTATGCTTTCGCCGGCCTTCTGCAGTTCCGTGACTATGACCGGGATCAATTTCGCGATGTCGCTCTGGCCGGTTGCTGAGTGAACGCCAAAGATGCCGGTGTCCGAGAAACCCCAGTGAAAGGCGTAGACCGAATAGCAGAGACCGCGCTTCTCACGGACTTCCTGGAAGAGACGCGAGGACATGCCACCGCCGAGGATCATCGACAGGACCTGAGAGGCGTAGAAGTCACGCACATGGTAGGCGCGTCCCTCGAAGCCGAGTATGATCTGCGCGTCCATCAGGTCGCGGTTCTCGCGAAAGTCGCCCCCGATATACTGCGCATAGGTCGGTACGGTGCTGTCCGCCTTCTCGCGGAACGACCCCAAGCGCTTTTCGACCTCACGGACGAAAACGTCGTGCTGGATGTCTCCGGCGGCCACCACCACCATACGCTCGGCGCCGTATTGCCGGTTTATGAAATCGTGAATCTGCCGGGAGGTGAAAGACTTCACAGTTTCCGGCGTGCCGAGAATGGAACGGCCGATCGTCTGGTGCCGGTAAGCCGTTTCGGTGAACTTGTCGAAAACGATATCGTCCGGCGTATCGTGCGCTGCGCCGATTTCCTGCAGGATGACATGCTGCTCACGCTCGAGTTCCGACGGGTCGAATTTTGAGTCCGTCAGGATGTCGGCCAGAATATCGATCGCGAGCGGGACGTCATCGGAAAGCACGCGCGCATAGTATGACGTCGTCTCGACGCTAGTTGCAGCGTTGATCTCGCCGCCGACGTTTTCGATCTCGGAGGCAATCTGGAAGGCGCTGCGACGCGAAGTGCCCTTGAACGCCATGTGCTCAAGCAGGTGGGCCATGCCGTGCTCGTCTTCGCGCTCGTTGCGAGCGCCGGACTTGACCCAAACGCCGAGGGCAACGGATTCTGTGCTGGGAAGGGTTTCGGTTGCGACTGTCAGGCCGTTCGACAGACGGCTTACCTCAACGCCCATATGGACTTAACTCCCTAACGCGTCGCTCTTGCGCGGCGGCTTATGTAATCTTCCACCATTTTTAGGTCGGATGGAAGTACCGTAAATCGTTCCTCTGCGTCCATCATTCCAGCCAGCCAATCGGGCAGGGCAGGCGTCACGCCGCTGGCGGCTTCCACCGCGGCGGGGAATTTCGCCGGATGAGCCGTGGCAAGAACGATCATCGGTGTGTCGCTGACGGCCGTCTCCCGCGCCACATGCACCGCGGTTGCCGTATGCGGGTCGAGGAGGTAGCCGTTGGCCTTCAACGTTGTCCGAATAGCCTCGGCTGCCTCGGCCATCGTGGTCCGGCCGGCGTCGAACTCGGCCCGGATACCGGCCAGAGCCAGCGACTCGATGGTGAAAGATCCCGACTGCTTGAGCCCGTCCATGTATCGGCGCACCGTGCTCGCGTCGCGTCCACCCGCCTCGAACAGAAGCCGCTCGAAATTCGAGGAAATCTGGATGTCCATGGACGGCGAGGTGGTCTCGACCACCCCTTTCATGCGGTATTCGCCGCTTTCCAGGGTCCGGTACAGGATATCATTGTCGTTGGTTGCGATAACCAGCCGTTCGAGCGGCAGACCCATCCGCTTCGCGGCGTAACCGGCAAAAACATCACCGAAATTGCCGGTCGGGACCGTAAACGATATGGGCCGGTCGGGACCGCCGAGGGAGAGCGCCGATGAGAAATAGTAGACGATCTGGGCCATGATGCGGGCCCAATTGATCGAATTCACCCCCGACAGACCGACACGGTCGCGAAAAGCATGATCGTTGAACATGTCCTTCACGAGGCCCTGGCAATCGTCGAAATTGCCTTCCACGGCGAGGGCATGGACATTCGAGGCGGTAGGCGTCGTCATCTGCCGCCGCTGCACGGGCGACACCTTGCCGTGCGGATACATGATGAAGACGTCCGTGCGCTCACGCCCAGCGAACGCCTCGATGGCAGCGCCTCCGGTGTCGCCCGAGGTTGCGCCCACGATGGTCGCGCGCTGACCGCGTTCGGCGAGCACGTTGTCCATCAGCCTCGCGAGAAGCTGCATGGCTACATCCTTGAAGGCCAGCGTCGGGCCGTGGAAAAGCTCGAGGACGAAGGTGTTCGGGGCGAGCTGCACTATGGGGCAGACGGCCTCGTGCCGGAATGTTGCATAGGCTTCGCGAGCCAGTTTTTCGAAGACGTCTGCAGGGACTTCGCCGCCGAGGAACGGAGTCAGTACCCTGACCGCAAGCTCGGGATACGACAGTCCCCGCATGGCGCGGATCTCAGCAATACTGAATTCAGGCCAGGCCTGGGGCAGGTACAGCCCGCCGTCTCGAGCGAGGCCCGCAAGTACGGCGTCGGAGAAGCCGAGCGTCGGTGCTTCTCCTCGTGTGCTGATATAGTGCATTACGTTCCTGCCCGGTCTTTTCGTTTCCGGCCTATAGGCCGTTCGTTAACAATCGTGCCTGTGCCCGGTGTTTCGTCAGTCGCATTTTTGCCCTTTGGTTGCTATAGAGCAGCGGCTTTGCGAGAGGGAAGTGGAGTTTTCTGTTGTCGAAGGGTCGTTTTTTGCCGGTTCTAGCGGTCGCTGGCTGCGTTCTCGCCGTCGCGGGTTGTCAGTCTGGCGACGGAAGCAGCGGTGGAATGCTCGGCTTTGGCGGTGCGAAGGAAGAAAAGCCCCAAGAGGACAAGGTTCTGGCGAGCGAACTGCTCGCCTATTGCCCGCGCGTGACCGTAAAAGAGGCGGACGGCGCGATCAATCGCTACGCCAAGGGCGGAGAAGGCGATCCGACCAAGCTGACATATCAGGCATCGATCTCGGATTCGACGCGCAGCTGCAGTCGCCAAACCGGCATGCTGACCATGAAGGTTGCCGTTGCCGGCCGCGTGGTACCTGGCCCCGCCGGTGCTCCGGGCACGGTCACTTTGCCGATCAAGGTCACCGTGCTCCAGGCCGGCGGCACCGTGCTCTATTCGCAAACGTTCAACCAGCAAGTCGCCCTCGCCGGAAACCAGGCACAGCAGTTCCTCTTCAACGACCAGAACGTGGTCGTGCCTATTCCCACAGACAACTCACTTCAAGTGTTTGCTGGCTTCGACACCGGTCCAGTGAAAAAACAGTCCGAAGAGCTTTTCTAGCAAGCTGTACCGACAGGAGTCGCTGATTAAGCGACGCCTGCCAGATCCGCTCTCCAAGGTCTGTCGCCGTCACGCGTAGGCGCCGCCGGCCCAGGCGTCGCCGGCAACATTTCCGGGGATGTAGGATGCGCCCGCTCCGTTGGTGTTTATCAGCGCATTGTTGCCGACGTCGTACCTTTTCCCGGTCACCGTGCCCGTGAATGTCACGCTGTTCACCTCCACAAAGCCAAGGTTTCTGGCTTCGATCGTCGTCATGACAGTGCGTGTGCCCATCGCGATCGTGTTTCCGAATATCTGAATGCCGCCCTGATCGATGGCCCGGACCAGGCACCCGACGTCTGCATCAAGCGTGAAGCTTGCGTCCGACAGCACATAGGATCCTGAACCCTGCACCGTGATGCAGGATCCGCCGCAGCTCCCAAACTTGATGCCGTCTCCGATGCGGAGCCACCCGCGCTGGAGCGACAGGCAGCCGTAGCCGTTGGCGTTGGGGTTGGCGATCTTGCAGTTCTGCAGCACCGCGCCAGCGCCGAGCCGAGCCTGGATGGTGCCTTGGTATCCAAGGTTCGAGGTGATGATCGTGGTGTCGCCAGCGCCACTGTAGATCAAATAATGGTAGGTCGTCAGGCCGACGACAACAGGCACCTCGACCTGCTCGGCGAAGGTTCCAGCGCCGATGTCAATCGTTACTGCATGTCCGTTCAAGTCGATCTCACCAATTGCCTGATTGGCGCGGCCAATGGTCAGGAACGCGCCTCCGGAACTGTCGGACAGTCCCCCGTTGCTGTCGGAGCCGTCCGTCCGGACATAGTAAGTCCGATTGGCGGTCAGGCGTTCTCGGATATGCCTGCGCGTTGCGACCTGATCGTCATTGCCAAGCGGCAGGCCGGTCGGCAGGCTCACGGCGCCAGTGTCGGTGTCAACCTTCAGGGCCTCCGACCAGGTATCTCCATCGGCCGAGACCTTTATGTGAAGGTCGTTGTCACCTGCGAGACCCAATTCGGCGCGACCGGAGTAGCCGGTTTGAAAAAGCATTGAAGCGGTATCCGCTGGCGTCGCCTTGTTGACCTTCAGTCTGTGGTCGCCGGCCTCTTCATCGAACAGCGTGGCTGGGCTCTTCACCGTGAATCTTGATGTCAGGTCCGCCGTCGCATTGACTCCGATAAACGAGGCCGGATTCAGTCCCTCGGCGACTGCATCGCGCCATTCGTCCCCGTCGAATGCCAGGAGATTCCCTTCGTCTTCCAGCCATAGCATCCAGCCGGTCTTGGGAGCCAGAAACGCCCATGCGCCATCCTGCCATGCGGCGATTTTTCCATCCTTGCCGGCCCATGTGCCAGTTCCGCCCGCTGCTACCAGATAGCGGTCGCCATCCACGGGCGAGGGGGGCGGGCTGGCAAGGTCTCGGTCGAGGACGGATAGTTGGACAAGCGCATCCAGCTTTCGGATCGCCTCGTTGTGAGTCACATGCTTCTGCGCCTGCGACGGCATGATGTAGGGGAGTAGAAGATTTGCACTGTTTTCCATGGCTGCTCCTTCGAGTTCTTAAGGCGCCGATGGTAATTGCCGTCGGGGTGACGTGGATAAACTTCCACGAACTTTTTCATGTCAGATCCATCTGAAACGTCAGTCACACCGCGCCAGACTTGCGGGTCAGACCGCGGTCGGTGCGCTCCAAGATAAATTTAGAAGTGACTAATATAAATGGCCTTGGTTGGGGTAATTTGAGAAAATTGATTGTGCATACGCGCGGGCTGCCCGATGGTGGCATCTTGAACCCTAACATTCCGAAGCACGCAGATTGCAGGACGTCAGATGCCCGGAACTCGGCTAGGTCGGCATCTCTCCGAGATGCCGCGCAAGGCCAAGAGGTCGATGTTTGTTGTTTTCGACGTAGTCTTGTTGCTCGTCGTCGTCTGGTGCAGCTTCTCTATTGGACTTAACGACTGGTTTGTCCCCGATTCTCGGCAGGCGTTGCTTATTCTGGCAGCCCCCTCGGTCGCATTACCGATATTCATCAGGACTGGGCTTTATCGTTCAGTGCTTCGGTATCTGCCGGAAAGAGCAGTGTGGACCATCTTCACGTCCGTCACAGCCGCAGCTGTTGCCTGGGCTGCGCTCGTCTTTTTAGCCGAAACAACCGGGATCACTGCCGTCCCGGGGTCGGTGGCGCTCGTTTACTGGGCACTGAGCATGATTTTGATTGCGGGCAGTAGGATCGGCGCCAAGAAGCTGCTTTGGTCGACCGCTGCAGTGCCTGCCGGCGCTCTGAGAACGTTGATCTACGGCACCGGCAATCCTGCAATTCAACTCGTCAATGCGCTGACGGCCGTTCCTGAGCGGAATGTGATGGGCTTCGTCAGCGACGACGAAAGCCTAGCCGGAATGGAGATACTTGGTTTGCGCGTGTACCCTATGTCCAGACTGGATCCGGTGGTGCGCAATTTCGGGATCGACGAGATCATTGTCACGATACAATTGCCCAACGGCGCTGCCCGCCGCGAATTGATTGCGGACTTGGGCTCGCTGCCGGTTAGGGTTCGTATCCTGCCTGCGATAGCCGATCTGGCTTCCGGAAAATATTTGATCGGCGACGTTCGGGATATTGATATCGACGATTTGTTGGGCAGGTCCGCAGTTCCGGCCGACCCTGAATTGATGCGCGATGTCGTTGCGGGTCGTGTGATCCTGATCACAGGAGCAGCCGGTTCGATCGGTGCGGAGCTTTGCAGGACTGTTGCTAGGCTGGCGCCTCGAAAACTCATCCTCATGGATTTCAATGAGCACGGTCTATACGAAATTGCGCGAGAAATTGGCACTGCCGCCGAGTTCCCCGTCTCTCGGTTGCTTGGCTCGGTCACCAATGCCTCCCTTGTCCGCCATATACTGAGCGTGAACAAGGTGGATACGGTCTACCATTGCGCAGCCTACAAACATGTATCCATGGTGGAGGCCAATTGCCTTGAGACGACGCGGAACAACATCCTTGGTACATGGGCAATCACCGAGGCTGCGCATGAGTGCGGCGTGAAGAATTTTGTCCTTATTTCCTCGGACAAAGCGGTACGCCCCGCCAACGTAATGGGTGCGACCAAGCGCTGGTCGGAATTGATCGTACAGCACTTCGGCTTCATTTCCGCCGAGACAGGATCAGGATGCAATTTTTCGTCCGTGCGTTTCGGTAATGTCATAGGGTCCAGCGGCTCCGTGGTCCCGCTCTTCAGGGAGCAGATAGCCCAGGGTGGTCCGGTGACGCTGACCCACGAAGGCATGACACGCTACTTCATGTCAGGACGCGAGGCTGCTGAGCTTATCGTCCAGGCGACGGGCCTTGCCGAACCGGGAGATGTGCTGATGCTTGAAATGGGCGAACCGGTAAAAATAAGACGTCTGGCCGAGGACATGATCATGCTTGCGGGGCAAACGATCAGAACCGACAAAAATCCGGATGGTGATATAGAAATAGCCGTTATCGGGATAAAATCCCCTGAGAAACTTCACGAGGAGCTTTTCTACGACCCGTCTGGCGTCACGCCGACGTCACATCCGAAGATTTTGCGCGACAGTCCATCCAAGCGCATTGTTGATATTCCGGCCAAGATCAATCGTCTACGCAATCAGATCGAGGCCGGCGAGGAGGTCATGCTTCGCAAAAGTCTTTTCGATTTTACGTGAGTTGGTCCAGCATTTGAGCGTGAGTTTCGGGGGAGGGGACCTTGCAAGCCGGCAAAACCTCTGAGCTGGTCGCCATCTTGCTCGCTACCCGAAACGGGCAAGCGTTCCTTGACGAGCAAATGCGATCCCTCGCTGACCAGACCCACGCGACGATGGACATATGGGCGTCAGACGACGGCTCTACGGACAGAACGATGCAGATCCTTCAGGAATGGCAAAAGCGATGGGACAAAGGATGCTTCCACATCTCCCAAGGCCCCAAGAAGGGCTTCGCCGAGAACTTTCGTGCGCTTATTACCAACGACAAGATGCAGCCTGACTTCATCGCATTTTGCGATCAGGACGACATATGGGAACCGCACAAGATCGAGTGCGCCCTGGCATGGATGCGCCAGCAGGACGAGGGCTTGCCGCTGATGTTCTGTTCCAGGACACTAAACGTCACCGAGACCGGCGCCCGCGAAGGCATGTCTCCTCTCTTCAATCGCAAGCCGTCTTTCCGCAATGCCCTCGTGCAAAGCATTGCCGGTGGCAACACCATGGTTTTGAACGCCCTCGCCTGGCAGCGCCTCAATGAAGCGTCGCGCAGAGCGGAATTCGTCAGTCATGACTGGTGGAGCTACCTGATTGTCTCGGGCGGCGGTGGCGTCGTGAACTACTGCAGCGAACCGCTTGTGCGTTATCGCCAGCATACCGGCAATGTTGTTGGCGCGAACACGTCGTGGAAAGCGCTGCTGACGAGGCTGAGGCTGGTGTGGAGTGGGCGGCTCTCACGATGGAACGACGTGAACCTCGCCGGTCTTGACCGCAATCGGAATATCCTCACCGAGGATACCCTAGAAGTCATCGAACGATTTCGCCACGTCCGACATGGCGGGTTTTTCAGCCGCCTTTCAGGTCTGGCAAAGTCACGGATTTATCGTCAGACAAGGCGCGGGACAGTTGCGTTGTGGTTGGCAGCCGCCTTTGGACGGATTTAGCCTGTTGGGCCGCGCCTTCAACATTGCCGTCGCAATCCCTCTCGCATTGCTGGCGTTGCCGGTTGTTCTGATCGCCGCGATCTTGGTCGCGTTGACGTCCCGGGGACCCGTATTGTTCCTTCAGGAGAGAGTAGGTCGGTTCGAAAAACCGTTTCTCTGCTGCAAGCTCAGGACAATGGATCAATTCACCCGTTCACTGCCCACGCATGAGGTTGGCAACGATGCGGTGACCCCCGCCGGCCAGTGGCTTCGCCGATTCAAGTTCGACGAGTTACCGCAACTCTGGAACGTTTTGACGGGGGACATGAACCTTGTCGGTCCGCGACCGTGCCTGCCCACACAGTTTGACCTGATCCGTCGCCGGCGCGAGCTTGGCGTGTACACGATCAGGCCTGGCATAACCGGTTTGTCGCAGGTTCGAGGCATCGACATGTCGACACCCGAGACGTGTGCGGTGACCGACGCCGAATATCTAGCCAACCGGTCACTGTCGATGGATATGAAAATCCTCTTCGCGACGCTGACAAGAAGCTTTCGCTAAGGTGCTCGAAGGGCCGGTTCAGCTCGCCTCGCGCATGCGCTCGGCCGCTTCCAAATTTACCGAGACAAGTTGGCTGACGCCCTGCTCGGCCATGGTCACGCCGAACAGCCGGTTCATGCGCGCCATGGTGATCGGGTTGTGCGTGATGACCACGAAGCGCGTTTCGGTGGACGCGGCCATCTCGTCCATCAGGTTGCAGAAGCGCTCGACATTGTGATCGTCGAGCGGTGCATCGACTTCGTCGAGCACGCAGATCGGCGCGGGGTTGGTCAGGAACACGGCGAAAATCAGCGCCATCGCGGTCAGCGCCTGCTCGCCGCCGGACAGCAGGGTCATGGTCTGCGGTTTCTTGCCCGGCGGTCGTGCGAGAATTTCCAATCCGGCTTCCAAAGGATCCTCGGACTCTATGAGTTGAAGCTCGGCAGTGCCACCTCCAAAGAGATGCGTGAACAGCCGTTGGAAATGGTTGTTGACCACTTCGAAGGCGGCAAGCAGCCGTTCCCGTCCCTCGCGGTTCAGGCTCTGGATAGCCTGGCGCAACTTGCGGATCGCCTCGATAACGTCCTCGCGTTCGGAGACGATTGTTTCATGACGCTCGGAAAGCTCGCGCTGTTCTTCTTCCGCGCGCAGGTTTACCGCACCAAGCCTTTCGCGCTCGACTTTCAACCGCTCCAAGCGCTTTTCCACTTCGGAAGCGTCCGGCAAGGGTGCGTCGGGCTCCAGTTCGGCCTGACGGAGCGCGAGATGCGGTGGCGTGTTCAATACTTCCAGGATGCGCGCCTCTGCTTCCTTGCGGCGCTCGTCGGCAGCGTTCAGGCGCTCTTCCGCGCGTACCCGGCCTTCGCGCGATTCCGAAAGCTGCTGGACAGCCGCGATCGCCGCCTTGTCGAGGACAGCCTGCCGATTTTCGGCCTCCTGAAGGCGGTCGGCCGCTTCCTTGCGCAGCGTCTCCGCCTTCGACAATTCGCCGAGCAGGGCGCGTCGCTTGGCGTCGATTTCGTCAGGGGCGTCTTCAAGGCCCTGCAACTCGGTCGCCGTTTCCAGACGGCGTTCCGCCAGCGACGTGATCTGCTGGTCCGCATTGGCCGCGCGCTGCACCCAGGTGCTGCGTTCGGTCGCGATCGCAGCCAGTCGCCTGGTGCGGGCCTCTGCCTCGCGCTTCAGCCCTTCGTGGATAGCACGCGCGTCAGCCAGGATACCGCGATCGCGGGTCACCGTCGCGGCAAATGCTTCCAGCCGCTCGCCAAGATTGCCAAGGTCCGGCGCTTCGGCAAGACGCGCCTCGGCTTGCGCCATCGCGTTGACGGCTTCTGCTACATCCTCGGCAATGCGCCCGCGCGATTCCGCAAGGGACTGTCGCCGGGCGGCAAACTCGCCGGCGGCCTTCTCTGCCCGCGCCAGCGTGTCGCGAGCCTCGCCCAGTGCACGCTGCGCATCACGCCAGGCCTGCCGGGCGGCAGCTTCGGCAGCGACGCGTTCGCGCACGGTGTTTTCGGCAGTGGCCATTGCCGCCTCGGCCGCTCGCACCTTCTGCGTGGCAATGACCATTTCGGCGTCGAGTTCGGCGAGCCGGTTCTTCTGGGCAAGCCGTTGCGCCGCGGCGGTTGGCGCATCGGCGCTGGCGGTAAAGCCGTCCCAACGCCACAGCGCCCCGTCCTTGGTCACAAGTCGCTGGCCGGTCTTGAGCAAACTCTGCAGTCTACTTCCATCGGCGATTTCGACGATGCCGATCTGTGCAAGGCGCCGGGCAAGCTGATCCGGTGCCTTGACCACGCTCGCGAGGCTGCGCACGCCGTCCGGCAAGGACGGGTCTTGTTCGCTCGCCTTTATATTCCCCCAATGCGCCGGCGCGCCGGGATCAAGGGCGGCATCGAGGTCGTCGCCAAGCGCAGCACCTAGCGCCGCTTCGTATCCACGCTGAACCGTGATCTGTTCCAGCACAGCGGGGAAAAGATCGCCGGAAACTGCGTTGATGATCTTGGCCAGCGTGCGCGCTTCGGTCTCGATGCGGGCGAGTTCTGCACGGGCTTCCTGCAACGGCGGGCGGGCAGCACTTTCCGTGGCACGAGCCTCGGCAACCGCCTTTTCCAAAGCGGTCGTGGCGGCTTCGGCGCTTTCGAGCTTTACCTGCGCTTCGTCGGCGATCTGCTTCTTTTCGACCGGGTCGGGAAGGCCGGCGATCCGCTGGGCGAGTTCCTCCGCCTCGCGGTCGAGCGTCGCCTGCTGCCGCTCAAGCCGCTCGCGGCGCTCAGCCGTTTCCCGCAGCGAACGTTCGATCTGGTTGCGTGCGGCGGCGACCTCGGCGCGTTCGGCCTGCAGCTTGGCGAGGCCGGCCTCCGAAAGCGTCAGCGCCGAGGAAGCCGCCTCGAAGGCGGCGCGTGTCGACGTTTCCCGCTCGACCGACGAGGCATTTTCGTCGTTCAGGGTCGCTTCTTCGGCGTTGAGCCGCTGGAGCACATCCGCGTTGTCGCGGACCATCTGCTCCTCACGGGTCATGTCCGCGTTGAGTTGTTCCAGCCGGCGGGCAAGTTCGGTACGGCGGCGCTCGATACGCGCTGCCTCTTCCTCGATCTGCGCCTTTGCGATGGAGAGCCGCTGGTAGGCCGCGGCCGCGACGGCTTCGGCATCGCGCAATTCCGGCATCTTGTGGGCGCCGATCGCCTGTTCCTTGGCGGCCTCCATCTGCGCGCTCGCGCGTTCGCCAACGACAGACGTCGCGGCCGAAAGCGCAGACTGCGCCTCGGCCTCGGCAGCCTTGGCCAAGGTCCAGCGTACATGCAGCAGAGTGGCCTCGGCCTTCCGGATGTCCGCCGACAGGTTCTTGAAGCGCGAGGCCTGTCGTGCCTGACGCTTCAGATTTTCGATCTGGCCCTCGAGTTCGCCGACCACGTCGTCGAGCCGTTCCAGGTTCTGCTCGGCTGCCCTCAGCCGAAGCTCTGCTTCGTGGCGGCGGGTGTGCAGGCCGGAAATGCCGGCAGCTTCTTCAAGCAACGCACGGCGCGCCTGGGGCTTTGCCTGGATCAGTTCGCCGATGCGGCCCTGTCCGACCATCGAAGGGGAGCGCGCGCCGGTCGACTGGTCCGCAAACAGAAGCTGGACGTCCTTGGCCCGCGCTTCCTTGCCGTTGATGCGGTAGACAGAGCCTGCTTCGCGCTCGATCCGGCGCGAAACCTGCAGTTCATCGGCGTCGTTGAAGGCGGCCGGCGCGGTCCGGTCGATATTGTCGAGGAAAAGCGTGACTTCGGCCGTATTGCGCGCGGGACGCGTACCCGAACCGGAGAAGATCACATCGTCCATGCCGGACGCGCGCATGTTCTTGTATGAGCTTTCGCCCATGACCCAGCGCAGGGCCTCGACAAGGTTGGACTTGCCGCAACCGTTAGGACCGACAATACCAGTCAGCCCGCGCTCGATGACGAATTCGCCCGGTTCGACAAAGGATTTGAAGCCGAGAAGGCGAAGGCGGGAGAATTTCATCTGCGCAGACCTGAAGGCGAGCAGAAGCCCGCCCCCTTGCGCTCGATGCGGGCGTCAGAGCATGCCGTCGATGATCGCCGACATTTCCTCAACTGTAAGGGCCCCTTTGTAGGTATTCCCGTTGATGAAAAAGGTCGGGGTGGAGTCGACCTTGAATTCCTCCGCGCCGCGCTTTTGCACCGCTCTCACATCGTCCAGAAGCTTCTGGTCCGTCAAGCACGCCTCGAAGGACTCCTGTGAAAAACCGGCAAGACGGGAAATCTGGAGCAGGGCTTCCTTGGCGTTCTGTACCGAAGCCCAGTTGCGCTGTTGCTTGAACAGCACATCGACCATTGCATAATAGTTGTCCTTGGAGCACCGCGCCAGCATGAAACCTGCCTCCGCACGCGGGTCAAACGGAAATTCGCGCACGATCAGCCGCGCCTTGCCGGTATCGATGTACTTCGACTTGATTGCCGGCAAGGTATTTTCATGGAAATTCGCACAATGCGGACAGGTCATCGATGCATATTCGACGATCGTGACGGGCGCGTCGGCCTTTCCGAGCACGATGTCTGGCAGGGCGCCAGGTTCAAGCAGCTTTGTCATGTCGACGGTTCCGGACGGCGCGGGCGCCTCAACGACCGCTGCGGGCGGAGCGTCTGCGGAGGGCGTTTCAGCCGCAGGGCTTGCCGGTTCGGCTGCCGTTTCCGCATTCGCTTGACTGGAGTCGCTGCAGCCCGAGGCGAGAGCCGCGCCTGAAACAGCAAGTAGAGAAAGGACGGTCCTGCGATGCAGCGAGCGAGTCATGCGAATCACCTGATTTGCTGGGATGTTGTAACGCCTTGGCTCAGGAATCGAGCTTCAGCACGCAATAGGGCCTCTCGATGTCCAATCCAATCGGCAAAATTGTGGCTACAATCACGTTCGTGAGAGGCCAGTCAGCCTTTAAGGGGCCTGGAGGCCATTACGCTCGCTCCCAGCCGTTCGAGCGACTTGCGCAAACCTTCGTCGTCCACTCCGTCGACAACACGGGCGAGGTGGCCGCTTTCCTCAGGGGCAAGCGCGCGCACGTGCTGCCTTTTGCGGGAGTTTGACGTCTGTATTGGTTTCTGAACGATCTTGACGCGGCCGATCGCTGAGAATCCAAGAAAGGCGTTTACCCTTGATATGATCTCGCCGGTTTCGTGCTGAATATGCAGCGCCGAAATGCCCTCGCAAGCGATGACCAAGACCGCCGGCTCGAACGGGTCGTCGTCCTGAAGGCGGCGCGGCCACTGGATTTTCTCTGGTCGCGAAGTGGCTGCAAGCCGGGCTCCGACGATGTCCTCCCAGGACTGGACGAGGCCGATGGATATCCCGGCGCGCTTGCGCAGCACGGGATCAAGGATGGCGGTGGCGAGATCGCTTACCGCCACGGCGTTGCGGTCAGGCCCTTTTCCTGCCATGGGCGTTGAGCATCCGGTTGTCTGAAGGCCTATCGTCAAACCAATGGCACCGACAGAAAAATCCCGCAAGAGCACGGTTGGTTCGGGCGATGTCGCCGACCGGCTGCTCGATTGGTACGACGCGCACCATCGCGAGTTACCGTGGCGCGTGTCGCCATCTGCTTTTGCGGCCGGCGTGCGGGCAGATCCCTATCGGGTCTGGCTGTCGGAGATCATGCTCCAGCAGACCACTGTCGAGGCGGTGAAGCCCTATTTCGCCAAGTTTCTCGACAAATGGCCTGCTGTGACGGACCTTGCCTTCGCGGAACCCGAGGATGTCATGAAGGCCTGGGCCGGGCTGGGCTATTATTCGCGCGCCCGCAACCTGAAAAAATGCGCGGATCTGGTTGCTGCGGAATACGGCGGCAGTTTTCCCGGTACCGAGGACGGCCTACGCCAGTTGCCGGGCATAGGCGCCTACACTGCTGCCGCCATAGCAGCGATCGCTTTTGGCCAGCGAGCTGTGGTGATCGATGGCAATGTCGAGCGCGTGATGGCGAGGCTCTTCGAGATCCGGATTCCCCTGCCGGAGGCCAAGGCGACGATCCGCGCGCATCTCGAGAAGCTGGTGCCTTCCGACCGTCCCGGCGATTTTGCGCAGGCGATGATGGATTTGGGTGCGACGATCTGCACGCCGAGGCGCCCGCGCTGCATGCTCTGCCCGCTGCGGGATGATTGCCTGGCGATCCTGACCGGCGATCCCGAATTGCTCCCGATCAAGGCGGCCAAGGCCGAAAAGCCGACGAGGCGCGGGGCGGCCTTCGTGGCGCTGCGCCATGATGGTGCGATCCTGTTGCGGAAGCGGCCGGAAAAAGGCCTTCTGGGTGGCATGAGCGAGGTTCCGACGACCGGATGGACCGCCCGGCAGGATGGCGATCTCACGACCACGAGCGCGCCCTTTTCTGCCGATTGGCGGCATGCGGGCAGCATTTCCCACGTTTTCACCCATTTCGCGCTCGAACTTGATGTCTACCGGGCAGACGTCGTGTCGCCGGAAACGCCTGCGGGGCATTGGTGGTCGCCGGTTTCGGCCGTGCATGACGAGGCGCTGCCCACCGTCATGAAAAAGGCGATCGAATCCGCTATCCCCGGTGCCACCAAACGCAGGCATTGAAAGGATACGCATGTCGCAAGTCCAGCATATCGTCTTCGATATCGGAAAGGTGTTGATCCACTACGATCCGGATATTCCCTTCAGCCGGCTGATACCGGACCCCGCGGAGCGGAAGTGGTTTTTCGACAACGTCTGCACCTCGGACTGGAATATCGAGCAGGATCGCGGGCGCGACTGGGAAGAGGCCGAGGCGGAATTGCTGGCTATTTACCCTGGGCACGAGGAAAGCATACGCGGTTTCCGACGCCATTGGCACGAGATGGTGCCACATGCCTATGAGGACAGCGTCGACCTGATGGAGCGCCTGATCGATACAGGGCACGATGTGACCTTGCTGACCAACTGGGCAAAGGACACTTTCGCCGAGGCGCGTGTGCGCTTTCCATTCCTGGAAAAGCCTCGCGGCGTGACGGTTTCGGGGGAAGTCGGGCTGATCAAGCCGGATCGCGCCATATACGACCTGCACGCCGACACGTTCGGACTGACGCCGCCAGCGACGCTCTTTATCGACGACAGCCCGAAGAACGCGAAAGCGGCCGAAGATGCCGGCTGGCTGGCTGTGCTCTTCACAGGCGCGGGCCCGCTCGAAGCAGACCTGCGCAGGCTTGGCCTGGCGTTCTAGGCGCCAGCGCGTTCCATCCCGAGCCGGGCGATGCGGCGGAGCTCATCGATCTGGGTGAGGCCGCCATTGCGCTCGTAGTGCCAGAAGGTCCAGCCGTTGCAGGCGTCGAGGCCCTGAACCTGTGCACCGACCCGGTGTATGGACCCTGCAACCTCGCCGACCGCCAGCGTGCCGTCGGCGCGCACCTTGGCGGCAAAGCGCCGCCTTGCGTCGTAGAGGGTCGCGCCGGGCTTGATCGCGCCGGAATCGATCAGGCTGACGAAGGCGACACGCGGTTCCGCGCGCTTGCCGGAGATGGTGGCGAGGTCTTCGTCGGCCATCGGCTTGACGGAAGCGATGCGCTCGGACGCTGCGTCGATATAGGCCTGCTCCCGCTCGATGCCGACGAAATTGCGGCCGAGACGCCTTGCGACAGCGCCTGTGGTGCCGGAGCCGAAGAAGGGATCGAGCACAATGTCGCCGGGCCTGGTGGAGGAGAGCATTATGCGGGCGAGCAGCGCTTCGGGCTTCTGGGTCGGATGCAGCTTTTCGCCGTTGTCGTCCTTCAATCGCTCCGCGCCGGTGCAGATCGGGAACAGCCAGTCGGAGCGCATCTGCACGTCGTCATTGGCGGCCTTCATGGCTTCGTAGTTGAAGGTGTAGCCTTTGGCCTTCTGGTCGCGCGACGCCCAGATCATTGTCTCGTGGGCGTTCTGGAACCGGCGGCCGCGGAAATTCGGCATCGGGTTGGTCTTGCGCCAGACGACGTCGTTGAGGATCCAGAAGCCGAGATCCTGCATGATCGCGCCGACGCGGAAGATGTTGTGGTAGGAGCCGATCACCCAGATCGTGCCGTTTGGCTTCAGCACGCGCCGCGCGGCGAGCAGCCAGGCGCGGGTGAAGGCGTCGTAGGCGGCGAAGCTTTCGAACTGGTCCCAGTGATCGTCCACCGCGTCGACCTTGGACTGATCGGGCCGGTGCAGGTCGCCGTCGAGCTGCAGGTTGTAGGGCGGGTCGGCGAAGATGACGTCGACGGATTTTTCCGGCAGCCGGTCGAGCGTTGCGACGCAATCACCCTTGAGGATTGCGTTCAGCCATTCTGGTTCCGCAGATGGGGCAGGGGCGAGGGACTCGTCGAGAAGCGCAATTGCTGCGGACATGGTTACACTCGGGACACGCGTTACTGTTCACTGTCCGTTATGGTTACCGTTCTGGGTAAAGATTTAATGAAATGACGGTGCGGAATTTGCGATGCAGCGCCGCATGGTGTAAGCGCGCCGCTTCCTCCAACATGATCGCGTGACCGCAATGCCGCAGCCAGACCTCGTCATTTTCGACTTCGACGGAACGCTCGTCGACAGCGAGTTCGTCGCGGCGCGGATCGAGGCCGAATTGATCACCAAAGCCGGCTACGAGATCACGGGTCAAGAACTGTCGGAGCTCTATGCCGGCCTGACCTTCAAGGACATCCTGCTGCGGATCGAGGAAGTGTCCTCCATTCCGCTCAAGGCGTCGCTGATCGACGAGGCCGAGGATCTCGTCGACAAGCGGCTGCGCGCCGAGGTCCGGGCCATCGAAGGCGCGCGGAACGCCGTCGCGTCGGTGACCGCGAAGCGGGCGATCTGCTCGAATTCGCGCGCCGACCGGGTTCGGTTCATGGCCGAAAAGTGGGGGCTCGGCCCCTTGTTCGGCGATCACATCTACTCGTCGCTGGACGTTCCGGGAGGAAAACCGAAACCGGCGCCCGACGTCTTCCTGTTCGCTGCGCAAAAACTCGACGCCGATCCGGCCAAAACCTTCGTGGTCGAGGATTCGGTCCATGGCATTGCGGGTGCGAAGGCGGCCGGCATGCGCGTCATCGGCTTCACCGGCGCGTCGCACAGCTATCCGGGCCATGCCGACGTGCTGACCGAGGCTGGCGCCGAAACGGTGATCCGGCGCTGGGCCGATTTTCCGGGCGTGCTCGCCGCGCTGACCGAGTGGTCGGACGCGTAGTTTCGCCTACGGGCCGTTTCGCCGCCTGCCGGCGGTGGGCCTCCGCGATGCGAAGGCCCAAGCTGAAGCACCCCTCATCCGACTTCGCTTCGCTCAGCCACCTTCTCCCTCAAGGGGAGAAGGAAGGACGGCGCACACACCTCATCGTTGCCACGCCCTGCTTTCGCAGTCTGGCTTCTGTCAAAGAACGCTCCCAGCCACGGAGGGAGAAGTCGGGAAGCGGGGCACGGGGCCGAGCCTCTCAATTATTAGTACGTGGCGCGACTTCCGCGCCCCGCCGGTGTTCTTGCCCCGACGGAGGACACGGCCGTTGCCGCTGGTCTCCGCAAGGGCCCGGACCTGGGGGTTCATCACCCAGCCAGCGCGACCGCAGCGCTGACCGATCCGGCACCGCCGCCCTCCCTGATA
>NZ_JAEULZ010000004.1 GCF_016793485.1 Mesorhizobium sp.
CGGACTCCGATCGTCTGGAGTCCGCGAGCGCACGAGGCGACAGGCGGTCGGACGTCCCGCTCAGTCCAGCGGAAGCACCCGGCGCCACACTTGCCCCTTGATGCTGGCTGTACACACCAGGTCCCACAGGCAAGTTGCAGGGTGGAGAATAAAGGAGGTGGGACGGGTGTGGATAAATCGGGCGGAATTTTTCGACAGATCGAATTAAATCAACGATTTAGCCGGTTTGGCTTTCCACATCTGCCCTTTCCATTCTTCATCTTCGGGCTTGACCCGAGGATCCATGCCGTGAGGCGCGATCTGTCCGTTAAGGTTGGCGGTCCAGCGCGTGTTCTTGAGGGGTTGCGCGCTGCCGGACCGTCACGGCATGGATCCTAGGGTCGCGCTACGCTTGCCCTAGGATGACGAAGGGGGGCGTCTTGGCGCCAACACATCGCAGTTTGGCAATCTTCCTTACTGCGCTAGGTTGCATTCCGGAGGAAGCTTCTCATGGTCGACAAGACGACACCCAAGCCTAAGAGCGCGGCGAAAACAAAGGCCGTCGGCAAGGCTACGCCAAAAAAAGACGTCGCGCTGCTTTCGGGTGGGAACCCGCAGATCGCCAAGGGCTATGGCGACGAACCGGTGCAGGCCTATATCGCCGCCATGCCGGGCTGGAAGAGCGCGGTCGGCAAGCGGCTGGATGCGATCATCGCCAAGACTGTGCCGGGGGTGGAGAAGGCGGTGAAGTGGAATTCGCCTTTCTACGGCGTCGAGAAGGGCAACTGGTTCCTCAGCTTCCACGTCTTCGCGAAATACATCAAGGTGGCGTTCTTCCGTGGCGCGCAACTGGAGCCCGAGCCGCCCGTCACGTCGAAGCAGAAGGATGTGCGCTATTTTCATATCCACGAGGACGACGAACTGGACGAAAAGCAGTTAGTTGATTGGGTGAAGCAGGCAAGTATGCTGCCGGGCGAGAGGATGTGAGGGGCAGACATGACCAACGACACCGCCGCAGAGAAGTCAGCTTCCGAACTCATCGACGCCAAGATCGCGGGCCTCGGCGGCTGGCGGGGCGAGACGCTGGCGCAGTTGCGGGCAGCGATCAGGGAGGCCGATCCTGAGATCGTCGAGACGGTGAAGTGGCGGAAGCCGACGAACCCTGCCGGCGTGCCGGTGTGGGAGCGCGGCGGCATCATCTGCACGGGCGAGACCTACAAGGACAAGGTGAAGCTGACCTTCGCGCAGGGCGCGGCGCTGCCTGACCCGAATGGGATTTTCAACGCCAGCCTCGATGCGGGCACACGCCGTGCGATCGATGTGTTCGAGGGGGACAGGGTGGATGCGGCGGCGCTGAAGGCGCTGGTTCGCGCGGCGGTGAAGACAAATTTGGGGTAGGGGCGCGTCCTTCCTTCTCCCCGTTTACGGGGAGAAGGTGTCACAAAGTGACGGATGAGGGGCCGCGCTTCGTTTCGGAATGTTTGCGCTGCCCCTCACCTGCCTGCCGGCATCCTCTCCCCGTGAACGGGGAGAGGAAAGGCTACTCCTTCACCGCGCCGGTCATCGACGAGACGTAATGCTCGACGAAGAAGGAATAGAGGATGACGACCGGCAGCGAGCCGATCAGCGCGCCGGCCATCAGCGCGCCCCATTCGTAGACGTCGGAGCGGACGAGTTCGGTGAGCACGCCGACGGGCACCGTCTTGTTTTCCGACGACTGGATGAAGGTGAGCGCGTAGATGAACTCGTTCCACGACAGCGTGAAGGCGAAGATGCCGGCCGAGATCAGGCCGGGCACCGAGAGCGGCAGGATGATCTTGGTCAGGATCTGCCAGCGGCTGGCGCCGTCGATCAGCGCGCATTCCTCCAACTCGAAGGGAATGGAGCGGAAGTAGCCCATCAGGAGCCAGGTGCAGAAGGGCACCAGGAAGGTGGGGTAGGTGAGGATCAGCGCGAACGGCGTGTCGTAGAGGCCGAGCCGGAAGACCATGACCGACAGCGGGATGAAGAGGATGGACGGCGGCACGAGATAGGCGAGGAAGATCGCCAGGCCCACCTGCCGCGAGCCGGAAAAGCGCAGACGTTCGATGGCGTAGGCGGCGAAGACGGCGGCCAGAAGCGACAGGAAGGTGGAGCCGGCCGAGATCAGGATCGTGTTCCACAGCCAGCCCGGATAGGAGGTGTCGAAGAGCAGGTAGCGAAAATGCTCCAGCGTCGGCCCGATGACCCAGAAGGGGCTGTAGTCGTTGAAGTTGGTCATCTGCTCGTTGGGCTTCACCGAGGTGACCGCCATCCAGTAGAACGGGAAGAGCAGCACGAAGACGAAGATGAGCAGCGGCAGGTAGACGGTGACGACGCGGCGCGGCAGGCTCTGCAGATAGCCCATGCCGCCGTCGTCTCCCCCTTTCGGGCCGAGGGACGTCTTGCGGGTTTCGGTGACGGCCATCAGTCGCCTCCTCCCTGCTGCCATTTGCGGCGCTGCAGGCCGAAATAGGAGAACAGGATCGCGGACAGCAGGAAGGGGATCATGGCGACCGCAATCGCCGCGCCCTCGCCGAGTTGGCCGCCCGATATGCCGCGCTGGAAGGAGAGCGTCGCCATCAGGTGCGTGGCGTTGACCGGGCCGCCGCGCGTCAGCACGTAGATGAGCTGGAAGTCGGTGAAGGTGAACAGCACCGAGAACGTCATGGTGATGGCGATGATGGGCGTGAGCAGAGGCAGCGTGACATAGCGGAAGAGCTGCCAGCGCCCGGCGCCGTCGAGCGTGGCCGCCTCGTAGAGCGATTGCGGGATGGTCTGCAGGCCGGCGAGCAGCGTGATCGCCACGAAGGGAATGCCGCGCCAGACATTCGCCGCGATGACCGAGGCGCGCGCGTTGGTGGGGTCGCCGAGGAAATTGATGCGCTGGTCGATGATGCCCATCTCGATCAGCGCCCATGAGATGATGGAGAACTGCGAGTCGAATATCCACCAGAAGGCGATGGCCGACAGCACCGTCGGCACGACCCAGGGCAGCAGCACGATGGCGCGGAAGAAGGACTTGAGCGGCAGGTTCTCGTTGAGGATCAGGGCCAGCCAGAGGCCGAGCACGAATTTCAGGATCGAGGCGACGGTGGTGTAGAGCAGCGTGTTGAAGACCGAGAGCCAGAAGACGCTGTCGTCCCAGAGATATTCGTAGTTCTCCAGCCCGATGAAGATGCCCGGTCGGCCGATGCGCGCATCAGTGAAGCCGAGCCAGACGCCAAGCCCGAGCGGATAGGTGAGGAAGACGAGCAGCAGGGCCGCTGCCGGCAGCATGAACCACGCCGACAGCCAGCCGCGGCTTTCGGTGAGGCCCGCAAGGCGGGAGGACGTGCCCTTGGTCGATGCTGTCGTAGAGGCCATGGCGTGTTCCGGCTTTTTCCCTTGGGGCCTGCGCGGCGAGATTGGCGAAAACCTCGATGTCCGTGTTTCTCTCCCCGCCTGCGGGGAGAGATGTCCGGCAGGACAGTGAGGGGCGGCGTTACAATTCGCGATCCGGGCGCTGCCCCTCATCCGTCACTTCGTGACACCTTCTCCCCGCGGGCGGGGAGAAGGAAAGTGGCGCCTAGACGCGATAGTACCGGTTGGCGCGCTTCTCGGCCTCGGCCATCGCGTCTTCCGGCGTTGCCTGTCCGGTGACCGCGCGGGCGTACATGTCGACCAGCACGTAGTCGGCCATGGTGGCGGCGGACGCGTAGCCGAGCGGGCCGGAATAGCCGTTCGGGCGCAGCGTCTCGGACGCCTTGGAATAGGGCGCGGCGATCGGGTCCGAGGTCCAGACGGGGTTGTCCGCGAAGGCCTTCAGCGACTGGCAGCAATAGCCGAGCGACTTCTCGATCCAGTTGGCCATCTGCTCCTGCTCGAACATGAACTTGAGATAGGCCTTCGCCGCGTTCGGATAGGGCGTGTAGTCGAAGACGACTGCGGTCGTGGTCTGATGCAGTTCGACCGACTTGCCGACGGGGCCGATCGGCAGGTTAGTGGTGCGGATGTCCTTGGCGATCTCCGTCAGCTTGGGATCGTTGTCCCTGTTGATCTGCGCGGTGCGATAGGCGGAGATGCCGTTGGCGATGACGGACAGTTCGCCGGCGAGGAAGGCGCGGTTGTTGTTGACGTCGAGCCAGCTTTCCGTGCCGGGGATGAAGGTCTTGTAGAGCTCCTGCGCGTACTGGATGGACTTCAGCGTCTCCGGGCTGTTGATGACGACCGTGCCGCTGTCATCGACCATGCGGCCGCCGTGGCTCCAGAGCAGCCAGTGGGCGTAGTTGTTGCCGTCGCCGACGCCGTGGCCGTGGGTGAAGCCCGCCGGATGGCCGGTCTTTTGCAGCGCCTTGCAGAGCTCCAGGAAGCCTGCCGTGTCTTTCGGGAATTCGGAGAAGCCTGCTTGCTTGACCCAGGAGTCGCGGTAAACGATCGCGTTGCCGATTGCCGCGAGCGGCAGGCCGATGAACTTGCCGTCCTTGGTGGCGTAGTCCTTGCCGCCGTCGTACCAGCCGCCATACTTGTTGCCGAGGTAATCGGCGAGCTCGGTCACGTCGTGCAGCTTGTCGGGGTACTGGTGGGCGTCGTCGAACCAGACCCACATGATGTCGGGGCCTGAGCCGACGTTGGCGGCGACCGCTGCCTTCGGGCGGATATCCTCCCAGCTTTCCTTGTCGATGCGGACCTGCACGCCGGTGGCGTCGGTGAACTTCTTGGTGTTGGCGATCCAGGCATCCTCGTCGCCCTGCACGAAGGGCGACCAGCGCAGGACGCGCAAGGTTGCGCCGGCTTCCGGCGTGTAGGTCGGCTCGCTCTGCGCGAAGGCGGGCGTGGCGCCGATAAGCCTGCTGCCGGCGACGCCGGCGGCAAGCCCCGCCGTGGTGCGCATCAAGTCACGTCTGGTGAATTTCATAGTCACTTCCTCCTTGTTTCCATGAAATGGTTGTTCGCGTGCGGTCCTGTCCGGTTTTGCGTTGGCTTCCCCTAGATTCGCTTTCCGGTTTCTGCGTTGAAGAGGTGGATCAGACGCAGGTCCGCCGCGAGGCGGATGGTCTGGCCGGGCTCGAAGGAATGGCGTTCGCGAAAATTCGCGACGACCTCCTCGCCGCCGGGCGTGCGGCCGATGATCTGGAGTTCGGAGCCGGTCGGCTCGATGACGACGATCTCGACGGGAAAGCCCTCGTCGGCGAGCCTGAGATGTTCGGGACGAATGCCAAGGACGACGGACGCGCCGCGCGCGGCCGACGTGCCGGGGGGCAGCGGAATGGAGATGCCACCAGAGCCTTCGAAGGCGGGCGCGCCGTTGCCTGCTGCAACGCCTTTCAGGAGGTTCATGGCAGGCGAGCCGATGAAGCTGGCGACGAACAGGTTGTCGGGATTGTCATAGAGTTCGAGCGGCTTGCCGATCTGCTCGACGATCCCGTCATGCATGACGACGATCTTGTCGGCCATGGTCATGGCCTCGATCTGGTCGTGCGTGACGTAGACGGTGGTGGTCTTGAGGCGCTGGTGCAATTCCTTGATCTCGGCGCGCATCGCCACGCGCAGCTTGGCGTCGAGGTTGGAAAGCGGTTCGTCGAAGAGGAAGACCTGGGGGTCGCGCACGATGGCGCGGCCCATGGCGACGCGCTGGCGCTGACCGCCCGACAGTTGCCGCGGGTAGCGCGACAGCAGCGGCACGAGGCCGAGGATTTCGGCGGCGCGGCCGACGCGCGTGTCGATCTCGGCCTTCGGGGCGTTCTTCAGCTTGAGCGAGAACGCCATGTTCTCGGCAACCGTCATGTGGGGATAGAGCGCGTAGTTCTGGAACACCATGGCGATGTCGCGTTCCTTAGGCGCGACACGGTTGACAACGCGCCCGCCAATCGCGATCTCGCCGCCGGAAATGCTTTCCAGCCCGGCAATCATCCTGAGAAGGGTGGACTTTCCGCAGCCCGATGGGCCGACAAGCGTGACGAATTCGCCATCGACGATGTCGATGCCGACGCCATGGAGAATTTCGGTCGCACCAAAGGATTTATAGACGTCACGGATTTCGACAGACGCCATCGTTCCTCCCGAACGGTTGCTTCCGCGACGCCTTTCCAACGGAACGCGCCATCCCTGGATAAACGCCTGCTTCACGCAGGTCTTGAACCCCGGATGGTAGCGCTACCTCGAGTTGCATGTAAACCCAGACTAAGGGTGAAGACCGGGAGGGTTGACGGCCCCGAAAGCCCAGTTTCGGGGTGGTTGGAAGCGCCTCAGTCCAGCGAGGCCGACAGGGGCTTGACGCCCGCCTTGCGCTGAATCCTGTAGAAGGCATCACGCAGGATGACGTTGTCGCGCAACGACTGGGTGCCTGCGGAGATAACGAGATCGACCTGCTCACGCGGCAGCTTGAGGCGGGTCGGGACGGCGTTCAGCCGTGACCGCTCCGGTTGAGCAAAATCGTCGAAGGACACATTCTCCACGACGAGCTCGACGTCGCGACAGTCCCAGCCGGCCAGCGTTCCACGATATTGGCGCACCGTCTCGGCGGGCAACCCGCAACGCCATGTGACCAGCTTGCCGCGCCAGGCCGCGACAGCCATGCGCAGCGCGTCGAATTCATCGCGAACCGAGGACCGAATGCTGGCGTTCGAGATGGCGCCGACCATCTGCGGGAACTTCGGCCCGTTTTTCGTTTGCACCCAGTCGCCCTCGGTGCGGATGCTGGCGTCGGCGACGATGAAGACGAAAGTCTTGAGCTTAACGGCCTCCTCCGCCGACAGCGGACCATGAGCAGACTTTGCCGCTTCCCGCTCCAGGCTGAAACCAGTGACGCCGATATTGTCGGTCAGGCCGCCGTCGAGCAGCTTGATATACTCGACGTTGTCGTCGTTCTGGTAGGTGTCGAGCGCGCGCGCATAGGCTTTCAGTCGGATCGACGCGGCCGGGTCGGCAAGCGCCCGCGTCAGCCATTCCGGCTGCTGGTAGCCGCATTTCCTGCTGGGCGTTGCGGTTGAGATGACGAGCGGCGCGAAGACCACGGGAAAGGCGGCCGACGCCGCTACGGCGTCAGCGATGCGAACCTTGTCGAGATCGCTGCAGAGCGCGGCGAAGGTGTCGTAGGTGAAGGCGAACGGCGTGGCGTTGTAGATGTCGGATGCGTTGATCCAGACGATCGGCGCGTCCTTGCGGCGGAAAGACGTATAGGTCTTGCCGTCGAAAACCTTGCGGTTCAGCCAGTCGGCGAAGGTCGAGCGATCGTTGGCGCCACCATTGTAGATGCGCACCCAGTTGGCCGGCGAAAATTCCGACTTGTGCAGCTCTTTCTCGGCGTCGGCGAGCAGGAAGCGTTCCCGCAGGTCGACATAACCGCGACCCTTGAGGCCGAAATAGGCGGCGGTGACGGCTCCGCCGGACGTGCCGGAAATCATCCTGATGTCGTCGATCAGCGTGCGGCGTTCCGGATAGCTGTCGACGACGATCTCTTGCAGCCCACGCAGCACGCCGTAACCGAAAGCGGCAGCGCGCGTGCCGCCGCCCGAGATGGCGAGCCCTATTACGGTGGACCCGTCATCGGCGGCGTTGGGGATATACTGCGCGGACGGCCTTCCGGCTTGCGCGACATGGGTGTTGATGGGCCCGACATCGGCCGAAACGCAGGCGGAAAGCACCAACCCGGCGAACGCGATACAAACTGAGCTGAACGCAGCACGCATAAACCAGTCGTCTCCCCTTCCTGCGGCGGCGACAGTGCCGCACCTGCCTGCCCGGCGCAACCGCGCTCAGGGATTGTATGGTCCGGAGACGCGGGATGCTGCCGAGGTGAGGCGTTTGTGCACCGGTTCGGCCAGGGCCGGTCAGCCGACAGGCTTCATGTCGGCGATGACGGTCGGCAGCAGTTCCGAGACGGTCGGGTGGATCGGAACCATGCGCTGCATGACCGTGTAGGGCGCTTTAGCGTACATCATGTCGAGAATGCCGTGCACCGCCTCGTCGCCGCTGGCGCCGAGAAGGGAAGCGCCGAGAAGTTCCCTGGTGTCGGCGTCGGCGATGATCTTCATGAAGCCCTTCGTCTCGCCGCGCTCCACCGCGCGCCCAACCTGTGTCATCTGCCGTGTACCGATGAGGATTTTCCGGCCGGACTTGCGAGCCTCGGTTTCCGTCATGCCGGCGCGGCCGAGCGGCGGGTCGATGTAGAGCGCATAGCCCGGCTTGCGGTCGCTGACGCGGCGTGTGTCTCCGTCGAGCAGGTTGGCGGCGACGATCTCGAAATCGTTGTAGGCGGTGTGGGTGAAGGCGCCGCGCCCATTGCAGTCGCCCAGCGCATAGATGTGCGGCTGGCTCGTGCGCAGTTCGTCGTCGACGGCGATGTAGCCGCGCGCGTCCGTCGCCACGCCGGCCTTGTCGAGGCCGAGGTCGTCGGTGTTGGGGCGTCGGCCGATGGCGAGCAGGACATGGGTGCCGGGCACGTCGCGGTCGCCTGACATGCAGTCGACATGCACGCAGACGCCGTCGGCGCGGGGGGAGAAGCTGATGCATTCGGCGTCGAGTCGGAAGGCGATGCCTTCCTCTTCGAGGATGGTCTTGATGGCGTCGGAGACGTCGGGGTCCTCGCGGAAAATGAGGCGCGGACCCTTTTCAACGACCGTGACCTTTGCCCCGAAGCGGCGGTACATCTGGGCGAATTCCAGCCCGATGTAGGAGCCACCGACGATGACGAGGTGTTCGGGCAGGAAATCGATGTCCATGATGGAGGAGTTGGTGAGGTAGCTGATCCTGTCGATGCCGGGCATCGGAGGCACGTTGGCGCGGCCGCCGACATTGATGAAGATGCGGTCGGCGGACAGGGTCTCGCCGTTGACGCTGACCTCGTGCGGCGAGACGAATGTCGCATGTCCGCGAAAGATGGTGCAGCGCTCCATGCCTTCCAGCCAGCCTTCGGTGCCGGAACGCGAATCGAGCGTCACCTTGTCCTTGCGCGCCTTGATGGCCTTCATGTCGGGCACGATGTCGCCGCCGACGGAAAAGCCGTAGTCGGCCGCGCGGCGCGTCATGTGCATGGCGTAGGCGCTGGCGACCATTGTCTTCGTGGGTTTGCAGCCGGTGTTGACGCAGGTGCCGCCGAAGAATTTCCGTTCGATCATGGCGACCGACTGGCCGGCCGCCGTCAAACGGCCGACGAGCGAAGGGCCGGCTTGTCCGGCCCCGATGACGATGGCGTCAAACTTATTCACCATTAGGTAACCGCCGAGACGAGCCAGAAGGCGAGCGCGATGGCGACGATGTCCTCGAGGATGGCGGCGGGCGGATCCTTGCCGAAAGCGGCGGCGAGACGGGCGCGGACGGCAGCACCGCCATAGGTGCCGATGACCGCGCCGACGACGCCGGCAAGCAGACCGACGAGCAAGGCGCCGCCGGCCGTGCCGATGATCGCGCCGGTGAAGGCGCCGCTGACGAGGCGCGCGCCGAACTGCTGCGGCACCTTGCGGCTCGGCGTCGAGGGAAGCTGGTCGGTGACGAGTTCGACGAGGGCGAGCACGGTGAAGACCGCAACCGCGATCCAGTGGCCCATGAAACCGGCCCAGGTGCCGGCGAGCGGCAGCCAGCCGAGATAGGCGCCCCAGGCGACGGCGGCAGGCGCGGTCATGGCGCGCAGGCCGGCGACCACGCCGATCAAAAGTGCAAGCAGGTACAGCATGATGTTCCCTTCTAAGATCGAAGCTATTGGTGATCGAAGCCGTTGGCGTGACCGGCTTAGGGAAACATCCCGCGCGACAGGTCGGCTGACGCAACGGTAGCCGAGAAGATTTTGCGGCGCCAGATAGAGAATGGCGCGGCGGTCGTCGATCAGTAATCCCCGCCCGCGACCGGGGTCCAGATGACATCATCCACCCGCTGCGCGCCGGTGGCGAGCATGACGAGGCGGTCGAAACCGAGCGCGGAGCCGGAGGCCTGGGGCATGATCTTCAGCGCCGCCAGGAAATCCTCGTCGATGGGATAGCGTTCGCCGTAGATCTGTTCCTTCTCGTCCATGTCGGCCTCGAACCGGCGGCGCTGTTCGTCGACGTCGGTCAGTTCGCCGAAGGCGTTGGCGAGTTCGACGCCGCAGCAATAGAGCTCGAAGCGCTCGGCGACGCGCGGGTCACGCGGGGAGGGGCGGGCAAGCGCTGCTTCGGAGATCGGGTATTCGTAGAGGATGGTGGCGCGGCCGGAGCCGAGGTTAGGCTCGATGCGCTCGACCATGACGCGGCTGAACAGGTCGGTCCAGGTGTCGTCGGGCGCGGTGCGCATGCCTGCATTGCTGACCGCCGCGTGGAGCGCGTCGCGGTCGGTCGAGCCGTCGCGTCCGACGCTGGCGAGCAGGTCTATGCCGGCATGGCGGGCGAAAGCGTCGGCGACGGTCAGGCGCTCCGGTTCGGCGAAGGGATCGGCTTCGCGGCCGCGAAAGGAGAAGGTTTTCGCGCCCGTCTTTTCGGCCGCGAGCGAGATGAAGGCGGCGCAGTCGGCCATCAGGCTCTCGTAGGTTTCGCTAGCGCGGTACCATTCGAGCATGGTGAATTCGGGATGATGCAGCGGGCCGCGCTCGCGGTTGCGCCAGACCGGGCCGAAGGAAAATATTCGCTCCTCGCCGGCGGCGAGCAGCTTCTTGCAGGCGAATTCGGGCGAGGTGTGGAGGTAGAGGGGCTGTCGGGTTGCGTCGGGGAGAATCGCTTGCGTCGCAAAGGCGGACAGATGCGTTTCGTTGCCGGGAGAAATCTGGAGGGCCGCCGTCTGCACCTCGATGAAATCGCGGGCGGCGAGCCAGTCGCGGATGGCGGCGGCGATGGCGTTGCGCGCCAACAGGCGAGGGCGGCGGTCGGCGTGGCGGTGGGGTGTCCACCAGGGTGAGACCTCGCTCATCGCCTGGTTTCGCCTGTCGTTGAGGGCTGGCGGCGCGGCTCAAGATGCGCTAGGGCACGGCTCAAACCCTTCATGGCCGGCATTCGCCGGCGAACAATCGCAGGATTTCTCATGGTGAAAGTGATCGCCAGCTCGCTCCGCAAGGGCAATGTCGTCGACAAGGACGGCAAGCTCTATGTCATTCTCTTCGCCGAGAACATCCATCCTGGCAAGGGCACGCCGGTGACGCAGCTGGACATGCGCCGCATTTCGGATGGCGTGAAGGTGTCGGAGCGCTATCGCACCACCGAGCAGGTCGAGCGCGCCCATGTCGAGGATCGCGAGCACACATTCCTGTACGCCGACGGCGAGGGCTTCCACTTCATGAACCCCGAGACCTATGACCAGGTCGCGGTGTCGGAAGAGGTGATCGGCGACGCCGCGCCCTATCTTCTGGAAGGCATGAGCGTATCGCTCTCGGTGCACGAGGGCGTCGGCATCGCCATCGTGCTGCCGCAGCGCGCGACCTTCGAAGTGGTGGAGACCGAGCCAACGACCAAAGGCCAGACGGCGTCCTCCTCCTACAAGCCGGCGCTGCTGTCCAACGGCGTAAAGACCGCGGTGCCGCCGCACATCGCAGTCGGCACGCGCATCGTCGTCATGACGGCCGACGGGTCGTATGTGGAGCGCGCGAAGGACTGATCTTCCGGTCGGTTCCGATGTTGGCAGACCAAGAATTGCCGAGCTCAATTTGACAAGTGACAATTGTCACGCTACACTCCCGTCATGATCGGGAGCTTTGCTCATCGCGGCCTTAAACGTCTTTATGGGCGTGGTGACCGATCCGGGGTCAGACCCGATATGGTCGCCAAGGTTGAACGTATTCTGCAACGCCTCGACGAAATCACCGATCCGGAACAAATGGCGTTGCCGGGCTATCGTCTCCATCCTCTCACTGGCGACCTGAAGGGGTTCTGGTCTGTCACTGTGAACGGAAACTGGCGTGTGATCTTTCGGTTCGAACAAGGTCAGCCGCAAAAGGTCGATCTGATCGACTATCACTGAGGAACGCGACGATGCCGATGCTTGCTCCGCCCCATCCCGGTCTTTCCATCCGGCACGACTGCCTGGAGCCGCTGAACCTGTCTATCACCGAAGGCGCCAAGATTCTGGGCGTGTCCCGACAGGCCTTGAACAACGTCGTGAATGGCAAGGCTGGAATATCCGCCGAAATGGCGATCCGGCTGGACAAGGCTTTCGGCGGTGGCGCTGAAACGTGGTTGCGGATGCAGACCAGCTACGATCTGGCGGAGGCGATGAAGTTTGCGGGCGACATCAAGGTCGATCGAGTTGAGCCGAAAGCGGCTTGAACGAAAAAAGGCCGGCATTTGCCGGCCTTTTTTGTTTGGATGGTGCCTGAAGCTCAGAACAGGCCTTCGATCTCGCCCTTGTCGTTGAGGTAGATCTTTTCGGACGACGGGACCTTGGGCAGGCCGGGCATGGTCATGATCTCGCCGCAGATGACGACGACGAAGCCGGCGCCGGCCGAGAGCCTGACCTCGCGGACCGGGACCGTGTGGCCGGTCGGCGCGCCGCGCAGGTTGGGGTCGGTCGAGAAGGAATATTGCGTCTTGGCCATGCAGACCGGCAGGTTGCCGTAACCGGCCTGTTCCCAGGCATGGAGCTGGTCGCGCACCGACTTGTCGGCGATCGCCTCCGAGCCGCGATAGATGCGCTTGACGATGGTGTTGATCTTGTCGAACAGCGGCATGTCGTCGGGATAGAGCGGCGCGAACTGGGACTGGCCGGACTCGGCGAGCTCGACAACCTTGTTGGCAAGTTCCTCGATGCCGGCCGAGCCATGCGCCCAGTGTTTGCAGAGGATCGCCTCCGAGCCCTGTGCGGCGACGAATTCCTTCATCGCGGCGATCTCGGCGTCGGTGTCCGAGATGAAGTGGTTCATGGCGACAACGACCGGCACGCCGAACTGCTTCACGTTCTCGATGTGGCGGCCAAGGTTGGCGCAGCCCTTCTTCACGGCCTCGACGTTTTCGGTGCCGAGGTCTTCCTTCTTGACGCCGCCGTTCATCTTCATGGCGCGCACGGTGGCGACAATGACGGCCGCGGCTGGCTTGAGGCCCGCCTTGCGGCACTTGATGTCGAAGAACTTCTCCGCGCCGAGGTCCGCGCCGAAGCCGGCTTCGGTGACGACGTAGTCGGCAAGCTTGAGCGCTGTCGTGGTGGCGACGACGGAATTACAGCCGTGCGCGATGTTGGCGAAGGGGCCGCCGTGCACGAAGGCCGGGTTGTTCTCCAGCGTCTGTACGAGGTTCGGCTGCATGGCGTCCTTCAGCACCACGGCCATCGCGCCGTCGGCCTTGAGATCGCGGGCATAGACCGGCGTCTTGTCGCGGCGGTAGGCGATGATGATGTCGCCGATGCGCTTCTGCAGGTCCTTCAAGTCGGTGGCGAGGCAGAGGATGGCCATGACTTCGGAGGCGACGGTGATGTCGAAGCCGGCCTCGCGCGGATAGCCGTTGGCGACGCCGCCGAGCGAGCAGACGATCTCGCGCAGGGCGCGGTCGTTCATGTCCATGACGCGACGCCAGGCGACGCGGCGGGTGTCGATGCCGAGTTCGTTGCCCCAGTAGATGTGGTTGTCGATCAGCGCCGACAGCAGGTTGTGCGCCGTGGTGATGGCGTGGAAGTCGCCGGTGAAGTGGAGGTTCATGTCCTCCATCGGCACGACCTGCGCGTAGCCGCCGCCGGCAGCGCCGCCCTTGACGCCGAAGTTCGGGCCAAGAGAGGCCTCGCGGATGCAGGTGATGGCCTTCTTGCCGATGCGGTTGAGACCGTCGCCGAGGCCGACGGTCGTGGTGGTCTTCCCTTCGCCTGCCGGCGTCGGGTTGATGGCGGTGACGAGGATCAGCTTGCCGTCCTTGCCGCCCTTCTTCGAGGCGATGAACTCGGCGGAAATCTTCGCCTTGTCATGGCCGTAGGGAAGCAGATGCTCGGCGGGGATGCCCAGCTTGGCGCCGATCTCCATGATCGGCTTCTTCTTCGCCGCGCGGGCGATCTGGATGTCGGATTTCACTTCGGCCATGACGGCGTTCCCTTGGGCTGGACGTTTGCGGCGGTTCTTGTTCTGGTCGGCGCCTTGGCGAAAGGCCGGCGCGCGGGCTGCGCGGCGATCTAAACTTTCCCCAACCGCTTAGTCAACCAGCATGCAAAATTGTTTCCTCGAAAGAAACTTTCGATTGGCCAAGAGGATTTTCCATTCGGCCGTGCGAGCGCTGGAATAGAGCCTCAGCGTCGTGCGGCGCGCCGTCCCAAAACAGGCGTGGAATGAACGAAAAGCGACGCCGCAAATTGAGCAGCGTCGCCGGAGCGCCTTTCATCAGCGTTCGAGCACCGACCTGATCTCGACGATCTGCGAGCGCGCCCTCAGCAGGTTGAAGCCCATCGTCGCCAGATGCGAGGGGAAGAAGGCGCTCGACTCGTTGCCGTTCGAGATGATCCAGGGCTGCATGTTCAGCGCATCGCGCATCTGCACCATCATCGTGTCCCAGAGCGTGCCGATGTTGCGTTCCTGGATGACCTTGGAGAAGTCAGCGCGGGTTGCGCTCAGGATGCCGTAGTATGCGTAAAGCTGGCCGTAGGCGAACCAGAAGCGGTCGTCGGCGCGCGGATCGAACCAGCCGGCGTCGGAGGCCTCGATCTGGCCGCGCAGGATATCGGAGGTGGAGCCCATGTCGCCGGCGATACGGTCGAGGAACTGCATGAGATTGTCGGCGCGCGCGTCGAACGTCGCCTGGCACTGCTGGAGGGTTGCATTGAAGGCGTTCAGGTTCTCGATCGCGTCGCGATAGACGCTTGGCGTCGGACGGGTGGGACCGCGCATGCCGACGTACCAGGCGTCCTCGTCCCAGGCGAGCGCCGTGCGCGCATTCTGCAGGTTCTGGTCGATGCGCGAGGTGCCGCGCGCGCGGCCGAGCGTGTCGACCAACTCGGTGGTCGTGCGGCGCATGACCTGGTTGATGCCGAGCTGGAATGCCGCCTTGTTGTCGAACCATGGCGTGTTGCGCCAGGGAACACCGAACAGGCCGAGCTTATAGGCCAGCATCGAGGAAATCCACGCATTCTGGTTGATGTTGAAATCGACCAGGAAGGCGCTGGTATGCGCGATCTCGGAGTGCTTGCAGGACGGTGCGGCGGGCGTGGCCGGTTCGCTCGCGGCAGCATCGCCGGAGCCCTGCGTGCCGCTCATTGCGCCCTGTGCGGTCTGGATGCGTTCGCCCGCCAGCAGGCTTGCGCTCTGGGGCGCCGCATCCGCGAGGATCGGACCCGGATAGTCCGGGTCGAAATTCTTCCAGAACTGGGTGACGTAGAAGAAATAGCCGTAGGCAAGGACGATGCCCACCACGATCGCGCCGAGGACCGTCTTCAGGATCCAGCCGCGCTCGGCGTACCAGCGGCCGAACCACATGAACGGCCAGAGAAGGATGCCGATGACGAAGCCAATGCCGCGCCCGATCCACTGGAAGACCCGGGTGAAGAAGTTCACAATCGGATCAAGCATGCATTCCCTCCGTTGCCGGCAGCGGCGCCAAGCCTAGTCCACCAAGCCGTAAAGTCGCTCGCGGTAGCCAGCCTTGTCCTTCAGATATGTGGTTTTCAGCGTCTCGACAACATGCGCCCGCCAAAGCTCGGGCCACTCCTGATAGTCCTTATAGAAGCCCTGCTTGTTGAAAATGTAACGGGAAACGAAGTCTGAGGGCACGAAGTCTGAGATGAGCCGGTTGGTCAGCCACGCGTCGGGGTGGTCGGGCTTGGCGCGCACCACGAGGAAACGGTGCAGCGGGAAAATCTCCTCCAGCTTCAACTGGCCATATTGCGCGATCTCGCGCTTCGCCGCGTTGAGGAAGGGGAAGGTGCCTTCGCTGGCGATCAGTTGCGCGTTCTGGTGGATCCACGTCTGCAGCCAGACCTTGTCGAGTTGCCGGAGATCACGCTTCGGGTCGCTGTCGCGGATGAGGGTGCGCGTCGCCATCTCGGCGCGATGCTCGAGATAGCCAGACGATTCCAGCCAGGAGGCGCGGGGGAGCTCGATGCGGCCGGTCGTGGCGAGAAAGCGGAAGACGCGGTCGGCATCGCGGATCGACAGATAGCTGACTTGCCATGGTCGCGAGCGGCGAAAGCCGGGCGCTGTGGGGTCGGAAATGACAGTTGTCATGTCCGGATCGACAAAGACGTAGAGGCCGCCGAAATGGCTGGTCCAGTAGGCGTTGTGACGGAAGATGACCTGGTCGGGAACCAGCGCGTTCTCCCTGATGTCGCCGGTCACCTTGGCCAGTTCCACCATCTCGTTCAGCATGGCGTCGTCGCGCCAGGCTTCCGGCTCCAGCTTCAGGCGGTCGACCAGCCGGCCAAGCTGAGCAGCCTTGCCCAGCACGTCCTCGGCCGACAGGACGCGGAACTCGACCTGGTTGATGGAGAGCAGGTCCTCGATGTCCTCGACCTTGGAGACTGAATCCTCGATCTCGCCGTAGATGACATCCTTGATGGTCAGCGCGTCGATGGCGCGGGCGTTCTTCTCGAAGAACTCGAACAGAAGCTGCGAGGTGTTGGAGAAGGCCGTGTGGACGACCGGCAGCTCCTGCTGCGACGGCGTCAGGATGATGAAGCGGCGGTTGATCTCGTTAGGATCGAGATACTGATAGTCGCCGAGCTCTTCCGCGACCTGCGGGGAGAAGCCGCTGCGGTCGATCTCGAAGGATTTGAGCGCTGTGGGCTTCAAGCCGAAGGCGACAAGCGCCTTGTTGTAGCGGTCGATGAGATGCGGCTCCTCGACCGGCAGGAGCCGGCCGTAGATGAGATCGTTGTCGCGCAGGAGGTCCATCAGTCCTTCTCCCCGTTCACGGGGAGAAGGTGCCCGCAGGGCGGATGAGGGGCGGCGCTAACCTTCATGACTTCTCCGCCGATCTTGCGGGGACGAAGCGCATGTCGGTAGCAACAAAACCATCGACCAGACGCCCTTCGAGCGCTTCGACGATCGTATCAAGGACGAGACCGCGTTGCGTCAATACGTCGATGTTCCAGAATCGCAAAACCGACCAGCCATTCATAGACATTGTTTCGTCACGCATCCTATCGTAACCCGAATCCGCATGTTGGCTGCCATCTATTTCCACAACGATATTCTTTTCGCGGCATGCGAAATCGGCAAAGAACGGCCCGATCGGAAACTGACGGACAAATTTGTAACCGTTCAAGCGGCGGCCCCGCAGTTCGTGCCACATCAGTTCTTCCGCCTCGTTTTCGACCCTGCGAAGCATTCGGGATCGTGTGGTCTTGCTGGAATTTCCTCCACGCATTGCGTTGCCCCTCATCCGCCCTTCGGGCACCTTCTCCCCGTGAACGGGGAGAAGGGAATTACGCATTCCACAATCCCTTCTGCTTCAGTTCCTCCATTTCGCGGGCGGCGCGTTCGCGCAGGCGCTGGTCGCGCAGGAGTTTCTCGACGGCGGAATCGTCGGCGCGGTCGGAGTAGCGGAATTCGCTGTCGGCGTAGCGGTTGATCTCCTGCATGACCATGGCCATGTCGAAGGGGCCGCGCAGGTCCTCGATCATCGCCTTCTTGTCGTCGTAGGACTTGTGCATGAAGGTTTCCGGCTTCTCGAACCAGTCGTCGGGAAGCTCGATGTCCATGGCGCGCATCTTGATGGCGTCGGTGACGTTCTTGATGGCGCGGCCGGTGAAGCGCGGCTCGGCTTCCTTGATCAGATGCAGATATTCGCCGACATCGGCCAGCGTCTTCGGGTCGCCGTTCTCTTTCATGAAGCGCTCGTAGACCTTCATCAGGCCGTCCTCCTGCGGCTTCGCATGGCTTTCGTAGGCGGTGTCCACGGCGCGCTGGATTTCCTGCGCGGCGTAAAGCTCATGTTCGCCGAGCGGAATCTTGTGGTTCTTGCCGGCGAGCAGCACGAAGATGTCGATGTAGTCCTCGCGGGTCTGAGGTCCGTCGACCAGCCACCGCGCGCCCGCGCGCTGGCGCAGCGCGTCGTCGACATTCTCGGGGTAGTTGGAGAACATCCCGAAGGAGCAGTTGCCGCGAATGACGGTCATCGCACCTGAGAAGGCCGACATGAGAACGCCGGTGATCTCGTGCTGGCCGGCCGAGGCGCGGTCGTCCGAGCGCTTGGCTGCGACCTGGTCGATGTCGTCGATGGTGCCGAAGCCTATGGCGCGCGGGTTGAGCACGTTGTCGATGAAGGCGCGGCAGTTCTGGCCGGACTTGCCCTGGTAGGACGAAATCTGGTCGACGCCGAAATTCTCATAGTGGAAAGGCCAGCCGGCGACCTGGCAGTAGTCGTTGACGAGGCCGGCGATCATCTGGATCAGCGTCGTCTTGCCGGTGCCGGGCGCGCCGTCGCCGATGAATGTGAAGAGGAAGCCGCCAAGCTCGACGAAGGGGTTGGACTGGCGGTCGAAGTCGTAAGCCATCAGCATCTTGGCGAGCTTGACCGACTGGAATTTTGCGATGTGGTTGCCGACGACCTCCTCGGGCTTCTTGAAGGTCATGACCAGGGGCTTGGAGCGCTTGCCGGGCGCGACATCGAAGCCGTCGAGCGTGAAATCGTCCGCGTCGATGCGGATATGCGCGTCCTCGAAGGCACCGAGACCGTCGAAGCGGCCTTTGCGGGTGAGCAGCCCGTCGATGGCGACCCGGGCGAAGGTCTTTGCGCGCAGGGTAATATCTGTGTCCGCCTTCACGCCAGCGAGTGCGGCGTCCAGCCCCGCGATCATCGACTTCAACGCGTCCTGCGGCGTGTCGAACAGGAAATCGGGTTCCTTGACGTCGTTCGGCGCTTCGCCGTCGACTTCGATGAGTTGCGAAAGGTAGGAGGCGAAGGCGAAGGCGGCGACATAGGCGGATGCCGACAACAGCTTCTTGAAGCGGGAGGCTTCCTCGCCTTCGAGCGGCGCGCGGGCGTTCTTGGCCTGCAGGCTCTCCAGTTCGCCGGAGCGGGAGAAGACGTCGGAGACGGCCAGCGCAATGGCGAGTCCGCGCCGCGCACGGTAGAGCAGTGTGTGCTGGGCGATCGACATGAGTTGGTCGTCGGGCTTCACCGAGGCGACCGTCTTCGACAATTCGACCTCTCGCGTCTTGCGCACCGAGCCGGTGGAGACGGTCGAGACGAAGCGTCGGCCGGTGCCGGCAAGCGCGGTCGAGGACTGGCCGGACGAATCCTCCAGCACGACGATGCGGGTGATCATCGACTGCGCCGTGGCGCGATGCTTCTCGATGTCGGCTTCGGGGATGGTGGTCAGGCCTGTGTCCATGATCACGTCCTTGTTTGACTTGCCCGGCTCGCCGGAAGGGCCTCGGCCTGCGCGCGCCGCGCGGCTCCCAGAAAAGTATCCAGCGTGCTGTCGAGCCGCTGGAAGAAGAATTCGCTCAGCGCCTTGTTGTCGTCGTTGCGCAGGCCTTTGCCGATCGCCTGAGAATAGGTGGAATAGTCCTCCGGTCGGATCGCGATGAGCGGAAAATCGCAGCGGGCGAGCAGCCAGTTTGTGAGCAGGCGCGCGGTGCGGCCGTTGCCGTCGTTGAACGGGTGGATGGCCATCAGCCGGAAATGCGCCTCGAAGGCGGTTGCCGGTTCCTTTGGCGCGGGTGCGAGCCAGGCGCAGAAGTCGGCCATCAGGGCCGGTATGCCGGCCGATCCGAGGAAGTCGATCGCGCCCGCCTCGGTCTCCATCCTGCGCGGTTTGTCGGCATAGCGTCCGGAAATTTCGGGGATCGACTGGCACACCGCAAGGCGGTGAAGATGGCGTATGTCCGACTCGGCGATTGGAGCGTCGGGTTTTGTCGAGGCCTGTACGATCCAGTTGATCGCGCCGGCGTGCTCGGCGGTTTGCAGATGATCCTTGAGCGGCCTGCCGGTGAACGTCATTCCCTTTTCAAGGATGAGCGCCGTCTCACCCGCGGTCAGCGCGCTGCCGTCGATGGCGTTGGACGCGTAGGTGATGCCGATCAGGTGGTTGTGCTCAAGGGCGGAAAGCGCGTCGGCCGGCAGCGCATGACGCAGCGCATCCAGTTCCCATTTCTTGGCGAGCACCACGTCGGCAAGCGTCATGGCGCCAACTCCGCGCTATGGAAAGCCGGGTCACACATCGCTGATCACCTGTCCCTTCGACAGGATGTGGACCTTGTAGCCGAGGAATATCTTCTGCGCTTCGCCGGCAGCGTAGAGGGCCTGATAGGCCTCGTGGGGAATGAGCGCATGTTTCTCGTAGCTGGAGACGCCCTGGCGGGCGGCCTCGAGGTCGTCGGTGTTGATATAGAATTCCTGGGCGTCCTTCTCCTTCGACCACAGGCCCTTGCGGCCCGCGCGCTCGCCCTTCGAATAAACCTCCTGCACGGTCCAGGTGAGCAGCCACGCATTTTCGGGCTTGCGAACCTTCGAGAGCACGTCGGAGACCGCCGAATTGTGCTCGGTGATCCCCGCCGAATAGAAGGGACCGAGCACGACACGGCGCAACTGCGTCGGGTGCAGCGTCTCGAAGTCCTTGTCGAGATTGGTCGCGATGGTGGTCGGCGACAGCGTGTAGGCCGAGTTCTTCTCGGTGAAGTCGTCGAAGCGATGGGCAAGCTCGGGATTGAGGAGGCCGTCTACGGGCAGGGGGATATCAACCTTGTCGTTCAGCTTGCCGTCGCGCGTGACGAGCTGGCGCCGCATCGCCTCCGAGGAATCCTCGATCGTCACCATGTAGATCAGAGGCAGGTTTGCCGTGCCGTCGAACGCCGCCCAGTGGACGAGGTAGAACGGCCTGCCGGTCTTGGGATTGACCGAGACCTTTACTGTTTTCGCAAGCGTGAAGGGACCGAAGATGTCGCCTGCCTGCACGGCTTCGAGATAGAGGCGCTCGGCCATCGACTTCTGCAGCGCCAGCGGGAACTCCTTGCGGCGCAGGATGAAGTCGGCCATCTCGGCGCGCAGGTCATCCGCGGCGGGGATGTTGGCCAGGCGTTGCTCGGCCTGCCGGCGGTCGTTCTCGAGTTCGAGCAGGTTCTGGAACACCGGAAAGCCGCTTTCAGCCTTGCTGATGCGGAACGTTTCCATGAAGCCGAGCCGGTTCTTCCAGCAGGAGAACGAGATTTCCAGCCGAGCGATGTATTCGGCCACCACCTTCGCCACGATACCGTGCCGGTAGAGCGGCGAGCGATCGTCGCGCATGAAGATTTCGAGACCGCGAAGCGCGGCCGCGATCGCCGAGAAATATTGCGCCGCGGCGTCGGGAGCGGGGGTCATGCGGAGTCTCGCGGAAGATGGTGCCCTGTCGCGCCCCCCTCTGTCCTCCCGGACATCTCCCCCACGAGGGGGGAGATTGGCTGGCGCGACAACGTTCGCCAATGTTCGCTACTGCGATATGGGCGCTGCCACATACGAAGGCTGATCTCCCCCCGTGTGGGGGAGATGTCCGGCAGGACAGAGGGGGGCGACATAGAACTCAACGTCTGCTGTTCGCCGATCAGCTCTGCACGTAGTTCGAGGCGTTGTGCTTCTTCAGGACGTCGTCGAAACGGCGTGCGAACGCGTCGTCGGCGAGCTTCTTGCGGCGCTGGATGTCGGCCGTCGCGACCATGTTCTTCTCGTGCATTTCCAGGAGGTCGCCGATATGCTTCTGCGCGGCCGCACCGATGCCTGCCATCGTCTCCTCGGCGGTGTTGTCGACCTTTGAGCCGAGCGTGTTGATCTTGTGCGCCACATCCTGCTGCGCGGCGGTCTTCAAGCTGTCCTCCAGCGCCTTGTATAGCACAATGCGCTGTTCGGTATCGATGGTGAGCTTGTTGATAAGCGTGTTTTGCGCAGCGATCTGGTTGTTCAGCGAATCGACGAAGGTCTGGAACATGGACGTGTAGCGCTCGAGCGTCTGGCTTTCCGCCAGCAGTTCCTGCTCCTTGGCCTGTTTCTCATTGTATTCGGTGGCGAGCTTCGAGCGCTCGCCCTCAAGCTGCGTGCGCTGCGTCTGGTCGGTCGAGGCGGCGATCCTGTTCTCGACGTCCAGCAGGGCAGGGTTCAGTTCCTCGATGCGTTTCTGGATGCCCGTCAGGTTGTCGACGGTTGCCTTGCGGCGCTCGATGACCTGCGCGAGGCTCGTTTCCGAGGTGGCGTAGCGCTGTTCGAGGACCTGTTTCTGCGCCTTGAGGATGCCGACGATGGTGTCGGACTTCGACAGAAGCTCCTGCAGGTTGCCCGAAAGCGACATGTTGCGGACGCGCTCGGTGCGCATGCGCTGCTTGGACTGGGCCGAGAAGATGCCGATGAAGCTTTCCCAGCCGGTGAAGCTCTTCATGCTCTCGAATTCGGTGCCGAAGACGTTGGTGGCGTCCTCCAGCCCGATGATCAGGTCGGCGATGTTGCCTTCCATGACCTTCTGCTGCTTCAGAACGTCCTCGATGCGGGCGTTTTCGATGTCGAAGTCGGACGCGCCGATCTTCGCGTCGGTCCGGGCGATCTTGTCGAGAACGGTGCCGGACTGCTCGATCTTGGAGCGCATCTCCTCGACGACCTGCCTGGTCTTCGCAATCTCGGCATCGAAATTCTGCAATGTCGCCATTTGATGTCTCCCGCAAAGCTTACGCGGCGGGAATATATGGGGGGTCGGTATCGATTGAAAGACGCGGCGGAGCGATTCCGTTATTTGTCGGAAACGGGTTGCATGTCGCAGAAGGATCAAAAATCGCCGCGCCACGCTGCGTCATAGCGCTTGAAACGGCATGAAAATGGTGTTTGGCTTGGGCGATAAGGGGTGGAGCGGCGTCCGCAAGGATTTTCGAGCCGCTTCTGGGCAACAAGCATCCACAATGGGAGAATACATTCATGTTGCGTATGAAATCTTTCGTCGCCGGCATGGGCATGGCGGCCCTGCTCTCGACCGGGGCGCTGGCGGCCGATTCTGAAAGCTGCAAGACGGTCAAGTTCTCGGACGTGGGCTGGACCGACATCACCGCCACCACGGCGACGGCCTCCGTCATCCTTGAGGCGCTGGGCTACGCGCCCGAGGTGCAGGTGCTTTCGGTGCCGGTGACCTACACGTCCTTGTCGTCCAAGGACATCGACGTGTTCCTCGGCAACTGGATGCCGACCATGGAAGCCGACATCAAGCCGTATCTCGAAGACAAGTCGGTCGAGGACATCAAGGTCAACCTCGAGGGCGCGAAATACACGCTTGCCGTGCCGAAGGCCACCTTCGACGCCGGGCTCAAGAGCTTCCAGGATATCGCCAAGTTCAAGGACAAGCTCGGCAACAAGATCTATGGCATCGAGGCCGGCAACGACGGCAACCGCCTGATCCTCGACATGATCGCGGCCAACCAGTACGACCTCGGCGGCTTCGAGCTCGTGGAAAGCTCCGAGGCCGGCATGCTGGCGGCCGTGCAGAAGGCGGCGGGCGCCAAGGAAGACGTCGTGTTCCTCGGCTGGGAGCCGCATCCGATGAACGCCAACATCGAGATGGCCTATCTCTCGGGCGGCGACGACGTGTTCGGCCCCAACTACGGCGGCGCGACCGTCCACACCAACGTGCGCGCCGGCTATGTCGCCGACTGCCCGAACGTCGGCAAGTTCATCTCCAACCTCGTGTTCACGCTGAAGATGGAAAACGAGATCATGGGCGCGATCCTGAACGACGGGACCGATCCGAAGGAAGCGGCGAAGGCATGGCTCAAGGCCAGCCCCGACACAATGACGCCATGGCTCGAAGGCGTGACGACCTTCGACGGCGGCGATGCCGCCGCGGCGGTCAAAACCGCGATCGGCGGATGATCGGGTCTGTGACCCCGATGCGATAAGCGTTTTAGAGGCGGCAGTCCGGGCAAGACTGCCGCCTTTATCGCAAGCAAGCAGGAAAACCTGCACGAAGAAGAACCAGCGGCCGGAGGGGCGAGTTTGGATCCGATCAGCGAACTCATAAGAAGCGTCAAGATTCCCATCGGCCAATGGGGAAAGTCGTTCTTCGATTTCCTCACCAGCAATTTCGAATGGCTGTTCGATTCCATCGCGGGCGCGCTGACCTACCTTCTTCAGGGCATGATCAACATCATGCTGTGGTTCCCGCCGATCGTGGTGGTGGCGGCCATCGCCGCTCTCGCCTGGTGGCTGCAGCGGTCCTGGAAGATCGCGCTGTTCGTCGTCCTCGGGCTGCTCTTCATCGTCAACCAGAACCTGTGGAAGGAAACGGTCGAGACGATCGTCCTCGTCGTGGCGGCGGCGGCGGCCTCCATGGCGATCGGCGTGCCGGTCGGCATCTGGGCGGCGCACAAGTCGAGCGTCTGGTCCTGGCTGAACCCGATCCTCGACCTGATGCAGACCATGCCGACCTTCGTCTACCTAATCCCGGTTCTGATCCTGTTCGGGCTGGGTATCGCGCCCGGCCTGATCGTGACCGTGATCTTCGCCGCGCCGGCGCCGATCCGGCTGACGTACCTCGGCATCACCTCGGTGCCCAAGCCGATGATCGAGGCGGGCGAGGCGTTCGGCGCGACCAAGCGCCAACTGCTTTGGAAGGTCGAGCTGCCGGCGGCGCTGCCGACGATCATGGCAGGCCTGACCCAGTGCATCATGCTCTGCCTGTCGATGGTGGTGATCGCCGCGCTGATCGGCGCCAACGGTCTGGGCAAGCCCGTGGTGCGCGCGCTGAATACAGTGAACATCCCGCTCGGCCTCGAAGCCGGCCTCGCCATTGTCATACTCGCCATCATCCTCGACCGGATGAGCCGCGTCAGAATGGGAGGCGCATGATGAGCGTCGCCGTCGATTTCAAAAATGTCGATATCGTCTTCGGCGAAAACCAGAAGGCCGCGCTGGCGATGATCGACCAGGGCGCGACCCGTGCCCAGATCCTGGAGAAGACCGGGGCGGTTCTGGGCTGCGCGGGCGCGAACCTGACCGTCCACGAGGGCGAAATCTCTGTGCTGATGGGCCTGTCGGGTTCGGGCAAGTCGACGCTGCTGCGTGCGGTCAACCGGTTGAACATCCCGGCGCGGGGCAACGTGTTCGTCAAGGCCGGCGACAAGACGGTCGATGTCGCCACCTGCGACGCCGAAACGCTGCGCGGAGTGAGGCAGCGCCATGTCGCCATGGTGTTCCAGCAGTTCGCGCTCCTACCGTGGCGTACCGTCGAGCAGAATGTAGGCCTGGGTCTGGAGCTTGCCGGCGTGCCGGATGCCGAGCGCAAGGCCCGCGTCGAAAAGCAGCTCAAGCTCGTCGGCCTCGACCAGTGGTCGAAGAAATACGCGCACGAGCTTTCGGGCGGCATGCAGCAGCGCGTCGGCCTGGCGCGTGCCTTCGCCACCGAGGCGCCCATCCTTTTGATGGACGAGCCGTTTTCCGCGCTCGATCCGCTGATCCGCACCAAGCTTCAGGACGAATTGCTGCAACTGCAGGCGGAACTGAAGAAGACGATCGTCTTCGTCAGCCACGATTTGGAGGAGGCGCTGAAGATCGGCAGCCACATCACCATCATGGAGGGCGGGCGCATCGTCCAGACCGGTGCGCCGGAGGACATCGTGCTCCGGCCTGCCAACGACTATGTGCGCGACTTCATCGCCAACGTGAACCCGCTCTCGGTGCTGACCGCATGGAACGTCATGCGCGACCGCCGCGACCTCGAGCAGGCCGGCGACGGCTGGATATGGCTGGATCGCCGCCAGACGACGCGTTTCAAGCTGGACGATCAGGGGCTCGTGGCGGCGGCGGAGCGCGACGGCAAGCCTTCGGTCTGGGTATCCTGCGACGATGTCGAGAGGCTGCCCGAGGACGCGCCACACGTGTTCTGGGCGCGGCCCGGGACTTCGCTCAAGACGGTTATGCTGGCCATGCATCGCTCGCAAACCGCACCGGTGGCTCTGTTCGACGACCAGTCGCGCTTTGTCGGCGCGATCGGGGTGAGGGACGTTCTGAGCGCGGTGCTGCGAAGATAGCGAGGCCTGACGCCGCCGCGGCGCTCAGGCTATTCATTGAAGCCGAAACCGGTGTCGAACGCCGTTTCCAGCTTGGCCGCGTGCGGGCGTACGAGGTCGGCGTAGCGTGCGCCTTCGGCTCGCAGGAGCTGAATCTCGGCGATCTTTTCCTCGATAAGTCCGCGCAGTTCCGTCTTCTGCTCCGCCGACAGGTGGGGGGCGTCATCGAAGCCTTTGATCGCCTCTGTCAGCCGGGTGGAGAAGACGTCGGTTGGGATGGTCGCCAGATAGCCGCGAAAGGTCGTGTCGAGGGCGTTCTTCCACGCCTGCCGGGAGAAACCGGCGGCGGCGATTTCGCCATTCCAGTTCGAGTCGTCCTCGAAGATGCGATCGGCTTCCTCTTCGTCCCATGCGAAGGGCCCGAGCTCCGGCGCAAGGCTGACCATCAGAAGCGTCACCTTCTCGACCTCGTCGGGCGAGAGGCTTTTGGCGGGAAAGGTGAGGCCGAGCGCGAGGCCGATTCCTGAGATCGCAGCGATCAGGATACGGCGGAAAAAGGAGGGGTGCTTCACGACATGCACTCCTGCTGTATCGCGCTTTGGGTGTCGTTTCGCGCCTTGGACTGCATGACGGAGCTGCCCATCGACACGGCCTGCCCGGCGATGGCGCCGCCGCGTCCGGCAAAGCCACCAAGCCCGCCCGCCATGGAGAGGGCACTGCCGAGCAAGGCGGCGTTTGTCGCCTGCTGCTGCGCCTTGGCGACCGCATCCTGGCAACGTGTCGCGGAAGCGGCCTGACGCGCCGCCGGCTTCTGCGTCATACCTTTAGTTGCGGAGACCTGCTGGTTAGTCGTCTGGCTGCATGCGGCAAGCGCGCCGCAAAACAGGACTGCGATTGTTCTCATCGTTCTTCCTCAATCGGATTGCGTGACGCGGCGTGTTGCGCGTGCTGGTTTCCCAAGCAAACATCACGCCGTCCGTTCACGGGAACGGAAGCGCGCTCTGCTTGTGGCAAACCGTCTAGGACCGCCGCGGGGACCGGTCTTGGGGAGAGGCGAACGAATGCGGGTTGACGCGAACTGCGTGGGGTTTTTTTAATGCTTGTTCAGGAGCGTGGTCGCCTTGATCTCCCGGGGCGTGGCGGAAAAGCGCTGTCGAAACACCTTGTTGAAATGGGAAAGGTCGCCGAAGCCGCAGTCGAACGCTATCGCCGCGATCGTCCTGGCACCGCTGCTTTCGATCGCCTCGCGGGCAAGATCGAGACGGCTGTCGCGCAGGAACTGGCTGAAGCTGGTGCCCTCTCGCTCGAAAAGGCGCTGGACATAGCGTGGCGTGATGCCCTGTCGTCGTGCCACGGCAGCGATGTCCAGGCCGGCGTCGGAGAGGTTTCGCGCGATGTCTTCCTTCACCAGAGCGAGGCGCGCTTCGCCGATGCCCGCCTGTTCCGATGCCGGCGCTCCCTTGCCCCGTTCAAGAGCGAGGCCAGCGAGTTGGTAGAGATGCTCGGCCGCGAGTTGTGCCGCGCTGCCCTGCAGCGGGGAGTGTTCGAGAAGCATGCGTCCGTAGCCCGCCAGCAATGCAGCGCCGGGCGTCGCGGCAGGCAGATGATGCAGGGGCTGCGTAGCAATCGCGGGGGCAAGAGCGTTCATCCGCCGTTCGTCCAGCACGATGGCGAGCAGGCTCGTTTCGGGCATGGTGAAGGTTTGCTCGAGGCTTTCGCGCACGATCACTACGTCGCCGGTGGCCACGCTGATGTTTCCGCGTCCTCGATTCAAGTCGATCTCGTAGCCGGCCTCGTGGATGGTCAGCATGTAGTTCTGGCGGCCGTCGGCCGTCAGTTCGCGCGTCCGTGCGCCGGTAACGGCGGAATAGCGCGCAGAGCCCACAACCGTGCCGCCGCCGAGGTCCAAGGAGGCCAGTTCGAAGGCGAAACCGGCGCGGTCTCTCGGCGTGAAATGCAGGCCTGCCACTGATCGAGCGACGAAATCGTGGAGGTATGAGAGGCGATCGCCGGCCGGGACATCCCGGTTCGAAAGCCTCAGCATGCGTGGCCATCCAATGCGGATGACGGGACTACGAAAGCGAGCGCGGGGGACGCATTGCAGGTCATGACAGTTCCTTGTCGGGACCGGCAACTTGGTTGCATCGTGTTTCGTGCCTGTGACGCTGCGGCGCGCCGTCTGTAACGCGATCCTCCTGGGGCAGTGGATTGCGCCACAATGTCGTGTCACCATGAGCTTCCGTGCCGTAGGGCGACGCCGATGTCCGATGACAAGACTCTCGTAAAACCGCGCGTAAAGACCAAGCCGAAGGTCGAGCGGCCGAAACTGCACAAGGTCATCCTGCTCAACGATGACTTCACGCCGCGCGAATTCGTCGTGATGGTGTTGAAGGCCGAGTTCCATGTGGGGGAAGACCTTGCCAACAAGATCATGATCACGGCGCACCGGCGCGGCGCCTGCGTGGTCGCCGTGTTTCCGCAGGACGTCGCAGAGACGAAGGCGACCCGCGCGACAGACGCGGGCAAGGCCAAGGGCTACCCGCTGATGTTCACGACCGAGCCGGAGGAGTAGAGGCCTACCGACCCTCGCGATACCACATGGAGCCTAGCGCAAGCAGGAGGACGCCGAGGCCGAAGAAGCCGCCGAAGAGCGGCACGCGGCTGACGGATTTCAGCACGCTGTCGTCGGTGGTCCTGAGGCCGATCCAGTCGTTGCCGGACGCGTTGGAAGAGCCGCGCACAGGGACGATGCCCGGAAGCGAGACCCCGCTCAGCGATGCGACGCGACGCACGGAGCCGCCGGATGCCTCCGCAGGAGCGCGCAGGACGTCCATGGTCGAGACGGTGTCGGCGAATTCCGGCGCGTTGACGGGGCCGACATGGGCAAGCGCCGAAAGGTCACCGTTGCCAACCTGATAGAGGCCGATCTCATCTACCGCCATGGAGCCGGTGAAGACGCCGGGCTGGGACTTCGTCAACGGAACGGTGATCGCCTGCCCGGACGGCGAGATGACGGTGGCCGGTCCCGGATCGTCCGACATAGTCTGCCTGACGACATCAAGCGTCATGCCGCGGCCATTGGCGACCAGGCGCTCTTCCTCCAGTTCCGGCTCCTTCATCAGCCAGTGCGCCATCCGGCGATAGAGTTGCACGTACGGGCCGCCGCCCTCGAAACCGCGCGCCCACAGCCAGCCCTGGTCCGACAGAAGCATGCCGACGCGGCCTTCGCCCTTGCGGTTGAGCAGCAGAAGAGGACGGTCGTCCGGGCCCTTCATGACGACCTCGCCCTCGGGACGGTCGATGCCGACGACACGGAACCAGCGGCTCCACTGCGGCGGCTCGGACCCCGAGCCTTCGAGACCGCGCGTGACGGGATGGCGCTGGCCGAGATCGGTGAGGCGCGGGTAGAAGGGCTTGTCGATGACCTGTCCGGACGGCATTGCGGGCAGGGCCGACATCAGCGGCGTGCGCGCGATCGACTGGTCGCCGGCATATTCGGGCCCGGCCGCGATCAGCAGCGCGCCGCCCTTTTCGACATATTCGGCGATGTAGTCGTAGTAGAGGATCGGCAGCACGTCGCGATGCTGGTAGCGATCGAAGATGATGAGGTCGAAATCGTTGATCTTCTCGACGAACAACTCGCGCGTCGGGAAGGCGATCAGCGACAGTTCGTTGATCGGCGTGCCGTCCTGCTTCTCCGGCGGGCGCAGGATGGTGAAATGCACGAGGTCGACCGAGGCGTCGGACTTCAGCAGGTTGCGCCACGTGCGCTCGCCGGCATGCGGCTCGCCCGAGACGAGCAGGACGCGCAGGTTCTCGCGAATGCCGTCGAGGATGGCGACGGCCCGGTTGTTGGTGTCGGTGATCTCGCCATCCTCGGCGGGGATCGAGAGTTCGACGATGTTGCGGCCGGCATTGGGAATGACGAGGTCGAGCAGCATCTGCTGGCCGATGGTGGCGCGCTCGGTGGAGACCCATTCACCGTTTACGAGCACGCGCACTTCCACTTGGCCAGCCTGGTTTGGGCCAGCCTGGTTCTGCGGGGAGGCGATAACGCGGTAGCTCATCTGCAGCGGCTTGCCGACGATGCCGAAGCGCGGCGCGTTCTCGAAGCGGATGCGGCGGTCGCGCTCGCCATCGTCGCCGGTGATCAGCGCATGAAGCGGCGCGTTGAACGGTTCCGCGCCTGTCGGTACGTCGTGCACCTGCCCGTCGGTGACCATGATCGCGCCGGCAACGCGCGACGGGGGCACATCGCGGAATGCGCTTTCCAAGGCGCCGAACAGGCGCGTCTGGGTGCGGTCGTCGGCGGCGTTGGCGCGGCCGGCCTCGACCACGCGCACCTCGAATTGCGGGAAGCGGGCGAGGCGCTGTTGCAGGCCCTCGACCGCCGCGCTCGTCTCGGCCTGCCGGTCGCCGATGTCCTGGCTCTGGCTGCGGTCAACGACAAGCGCGACGACGCTTTTCAGCGGCTCGCGCTCTTCGTCCAGCAGGACGGGGTTGACCAAGGCAAGTGCAAGTGCTGCCAGCGCAAGCATGCGCACCCAGGCGCCGCGCTGGCGGAAGAACAGGCCGGCCAGCGCAAGAAGCGCGATGGGGACGAGGACGACGGCCAGCCAAGTCCACGAGATCAGCGGTTCGAAGGAGACGGACCAGTTCATGGGCGCGCCTCCCGACTTTGCTTATGGCGGACGCCTTGGCTCCCTGTCGCGCCCCCCTCTGTCCTGCCGGACATCTCCCCCACGAGGGGGGAGATTACGCTGTCGCCAGCGCGCCGCCCAATCCTAGAGGTTGCAGGATTGGCGGGACCATTGAAGCTGCCGATCTCCCCCCTCGTGGGGGAGATGGCCGGCAGGCCAGAGGGGGGCGTCTGGAACTGAGAAATAGTGATCACTGCCCAAGCCTCTCCAGCAACACAGGCACGTGGACCTGGTCGGATTTGTAGTTGCCTGTCAGCATGTACATCATGATGTTGACGCCGGAGCGCAGGGCGTAGACGCGCTGCATCGGGTCCGCCGGAACGGTCGGCAGCATCGGGTTGCCCTGCGCATCGACGGCCCATGCGCCGGCGAAGTCGTTGGCGGTGATCATGATGGGCGTGACGCCGTCGCCGGTGCGGACCGGACGGTTGTCGGTGTTCTGCGCGTCCAGCGACGCCTCGACCCAAAGCGGACTGCCGTTGAAGCGGCCGGGGAACTCGGGGAGAATAAAGAAGGATTTCGTCAGCACGTGGTCTTCCGGCACCGGTTCCAGCGGCGGCACGTTGAGGTTGCTCAGGATGTCGCGCAGGCGCTGGGTTGCGGGGCTTGCGGGGCCGGCGTCGATGCCGGTCGCGTACTGGTCGCGGGTGTCGAACAGGACGGTGCCGCCGGCCTGCATGTAGGCGTCGATGCGGGCGATCGCGTCCTGGCTCGGCATCTCGGCATTCGCGTCGATCGGCCAGTAGATGAGCGGGTAGAAGGCGAGTTCGTCGGTGGCGATGTTGACGCCGGCCGGCTCGCCCGGCTCCAGCGCCGTCTTTTCGATGAGGAAACGGGACAGACCGGTAAGCCCGGCGCGCGAGATGGCATCGACCGAGGAGTCGCCCGTTATGACATAGGCGAGGCGGGTGGTAGAGATGGCTGCCATCGCAGCCTCGTCGCCCGGCTTCATGTCCTGCGCGCGCGAGACGCCGGGAACGAGTGCGAGACCGGCGGCGAGGAACAGCACCGCAGCCGTACCGGACCCGCGACGCAGCATGCGCGAACGGCGCGAAAAGAGACCGCCCATCCAGAAGACGGCGAGCGTATCCAGCACCATGAGCGCGAGCGCGGCAGCCACCAGCGGCCCCTTCAAATCACGCGATTCGTCGAAAGCATAGCGCACTTCGGTCACAGGCGCAGTCACTGTCGGGCGGACGAGCGGCGCAAAAGCGGCGTCGGCCGGCAGGAGATTGTGGGCGATCACGCCTTCCTCGCTGCCATAGAGGCCGGGCGGGTTCTCCAGATTGACCGCGATCGAGCCGGCGGCAAGCGGCCGCGCGTCCGGCGAGGGCGGGACGATCTGGCCGTCTGCTGCAATCATGCGGTAGGGCGGAAGCGAGGCCGGCTGGCCATCCGCGCCCGCCGTCGCCGCGCCCTGGTTGCGCGACAACTGCACGATGCGGCGAAGCATCTCGACGAAGCTGCCGGAGATCGGCAGGTTCGACCACGTCGCTTCGGGCGTGACGTGGAAGAGAACAACAGTGCCCTGGCCGCGCGTGGCGCCGGTTACGAGCGGCGTGCCGTCGGCGAGGTTGGCCCATGTGCGCTCGACGATGTCGGAGGTCGGCTCTGCAAGGACCTGGCGGGTGACGGTCACTTCGGCGGGCGGGGCCAGATCGGCGAAGGGGCCGTTGGCCGGGAAGTCGCTGACCGGCTGCGGCTCGGTCCATGACAGCGCGCCGCCAAGCGAGCGTTCGCCGAGGCGCAGCCGCACCGGCAGCAATTCCTCGTCGTTGCCGGCGGCAGCGAGGCGGGAGCCGGCGAAGCGGACCAGCGTGCCGCCGTCTTGTACCCATTTGACGAGCTGCTCGCGGGCGGCGTCCGGAATGGTGCCGACATCGGCCATGACGATCATTGCCGGGTTCTGCTCGAGAATCTGCGGAATGGCCTCGGCGAGGTCCTTGCTTGCCGGCTCGACCAGATCGGCGAAAGGCTGGAGCGCGCGCGTGATGTAGAAGAGCGGAGACAGCAGCGGCTGCGCCTGGTCGGCCTCGGCCTGTGAAAGCAACCCGACGCGCCTGCGCCGCGAGCTTTCATCCAGCACGCGAACGGAGGCGGCCTGCCGCTCGCCGTCGATGGCGACTGAAGCGAAGTCGTTGCGCAGTTCGAAGGGCACGGTCATCTCGCCGCTGCCCGATGCCTGTCCCGCACCGAAAGAGATGACGGCGTCGGCGATGCGGCGGCCGCGATCGTCGAATGCGCCGGCTGTGACCTGGCGCGGCGCGACGTCGGTCGGCGCGCGGACAGCCGACAGGGTGAAGCCCGCGGCGGCGTTTTCGGTGGAGGTGAGGCCGACCATGTCGAGGCGGTCAGGCACGGCCCAGATGATATTGGCGGGATCGCGGCCGAGAAGCTGTGCAAAAGCCGTATCGTCGCCCGGCGCTGCCAGCCCGTCGGCAAGGACTGCGACGGAAGCGCCGGGTAGCTGTTCGAGGGCGGCGGCGACCCGGGCATAGACCGCCTGCCGGTCCACCGGGACAGGACGCGGTTCGGCGACGTTCAGCACTTCCATCGCGGCTGCGGCGTCGAACGGGCCGATCTCGGCGTTCGGGCGCTCCGCCGTGAAGGCGAGCACGACGGGCGATCCCGTCGCATTGGCGTCGGAGATCAGCCGTGCGGCGGTGGCGACGCGCTCGTCCCAGCCGGGAGCGCTCGCCCATCCGTTGTCCACCACGAGCGCCAGCGCCGTGCCGCCGGTGGGCAGCCGCTCGCGCGGGTTCCAGATCGGGTCGGCGAGGGCAAGCACGATAAGGGCGGCCATCAGCAGGCGCAGCAGGGTCAGCCACCACGGGCTCTGGTGGGGCGTCTCCTCCTTGCGCAGGACACGCGCGAGGATTCTCAGCGGCGGAAAGACTTCGGTCTGCGGCTTGGGCGGCGTCAGGCGCAGCAGCCACCAGATGACAGGCAGCGCAAGCAGTCCCCACAGGATCGCCGGAAAGCCGAAGGTGAGCGGAAGCCAGCTCATTGATGGGCTCGCTGATCGGTTTCTCTCTCAAGACGCAGGGAGAGGAAAAGCACCCCCCCTCCG
>NZ_JAEULZ010000017.1 GCF_016793485.1 Mesorhizobium sp.
CGATGACCGTCCTTCTCCCCTGAGGGAGAAGGTGGCTGAACGCAGCGAAGTCGGACGAGGGGTGGCTTAGCGCCGACTTACCCCCTCATCCGTCTCGGCGCTTTGCGCCGATCCACCTTCTCCCTCAAGGGGAAAAGGGAGCACGACACGAACTTACAACTTCTTCAGCACCAGTCCGCGGCTCGGCACGGTGCCGGTTTCGCCAGGCATGGAGACGTAGGGCTCGGTTTCCTCTGCGCGGGAGACGATGCCCTGCCTTTTCAGTTCGGCGATGCGGGCAGAAAAGCCGCCATCCCAGAGCGTGTTCTTGACGGTCAGGACGATGACGCCGCCGGGACGGCAGATGCGGATCAGTTCGTCGAGGCCCTCGACGCCGACATGGCCGGAGGTGAAGACCCCGGCCGAAATGATGCCGGCAAAATGGCCGTCTGCGAAAGGCAGTGGGCCCCCAAGCGCCAGGCGGTGAAACGCCTTGTAGGCCCCCTTCTCGGCCGCCTTGGCAAGCATGCCTTCGGAAATGTCGAGCGCCTCGACGTGCGGGTAGCCCATAATGCCGAGCCATTCGCCGACAAGACCGGTCCCCGCGCCTGCATCAAGCAGCGGCGAGGCGCCTCGCGGCAGGTGGCGGGCTAGAAGAGCCAGGCAGATTGAAGGGTGGCGATAGCCCGCCAACGCCATCTCGTGGTCGTAAGTCTGCGCCCAGCCATCGTAGAGAGCGGCGACCTCGTCCGTTCCCTTCGCCTCGTAAACGGCGCCGAGCGCGCCACCATGCCTGCCGTCAGCCATCGTCATTGTCCGCCCTGCTGTGTCACATGGATCATAGCCAAGCGATCCAATCTGTGGAACGGTCGGTCAAAAAAATGGGCCGAAAATTGGGCGACAAGGGGACCTGATGAGCGACGAACTGACATTGGCGCGGCTGGCCATGGCCAAAGTGCCTTTTCTGAAAGATTTTTCCGGACAGGTTCTGCGTCTTGGCGGGTTGACCAACCTTGTCTTCCAGGTCGGCGAATACTGCCTGCGTGTCCCCGGCAGGGGAACCGAGGAATACATCAACCGGGCCAACGAGGCGGTCGCAGCCCGCGAGGCGGCGAAGGCTGTCGTCAGCCCCGAAGTGCTCTATTTCGGCGATGACGGCGTGATGGTGACCCGCTTCATCGAAGGCGCGCAGACCATGTCGCCGGCCGCCTTCAAGCTGAACGAGGGCTCGCCGGGACGCGCGGCCGAGGCGTTTCGCAAGCTGCACACGTCCGGCGCGGTGTTCCCCTTCCGCTTCTACCTCTTCGCGATGATCGACGACTATCTGAAGATCCTGGCGACGAAGGACGTCGAGTTGCCAAAAGGCTATCACGACGTTCTACGCGAGGCGGAGGACATCAGGACCGCACTGTCGTTGCATCCCGTTCCGCTCGTCGCCTGTCATTGCGACCCGCTCTGCGAGAATTTCCTCGATACCGGCGAACGCATGTGGATCGTCGACTGGGAATATTCGGGGATGAACGACCCGATGTGGGACCTCGGAGACCTCGCCGTCGAAGGCAAGTTCGGCGAGCGCCAGGAGGAGGAAATGGTCCGCGCCTATTTCGGCGGCGAGCCTAGACCGGCGGAGCGCGGTCGTATCGTCATCTACAAGGCGATGTGCGACCTATTGTGGACGCTCTGGGGCCTGATCCAGCTTGCCAACCAGAATCCCGTCGACGATTTCCGGGCCTATGCCGATGGCCGGTTCGCGCGCTGCCGCAAGCTGATGGAGGGCAAGGATTTCTCCCGGCATGTCGAAGCCGTGAGAAAGGGCTGAGGCTTAGTTCAGGCCCTTCGGTACGTCTTCCGGGGGAACACTCGCAACCACCTTCTGGCGGTGGAAGATGAACAGGCCGGCCAAGACGACAACTGCCGAGCCGACCAGCATCTGGGTGGACGGCACTTCGTTGAAGAACAGCCAGCCCAGTATGACGGCCCACAGCAGAAGGGTGTAGTGCATCGGCGCGAGCAGCGCGGCCGGCGCCAGCTTTAGCGCGCGCACGATCAGAAGATGCGCAGCGCAGGCGACGACGCCGAGAAGCAGCATGGCGCCCCACTCCACGGCGGTCGGCGTCTTCCAGTCCTCGATGAAGAGCACGATGCAGATGCCGAGCACACACGATGCGACCGTCTGCCAGGTGACAAGCGTGGTGTCGCTGGTGCCGCGCAGCATGCGTCCGAGGATGATGGTGAAGGCAAACAGCACGCTGCCGACAATCGCGAAGGCCGAGCCGATGGTGAAATCGCCTGATGGCTGCAGCATGATCAGCACGCCGCAGAAGCCGACAAGGATCGCCATCCAGCGGCGCCAGCCGACCTTTTCCCCGAGCAGGACGTGCGAAAGCGCGGCAACGTAGATCGGTCCGGCCATGTAGAAACTGAACACGTCGGCGAGCGGCAGGAAAAAGACCGAGGCATAGAAGACCGCGGTCTCGGAGGCGATGACAAGCGCCCGCACCACCTGCAGCCAGGGGCGCTCCACCTTGAAAAGCGCGTCAGCCCCCTGACGCCAGATCAGAGGTCCGAGCACGATGAACGAGCCGACCGAGCGGACCGCGAGTATCTGCCCGACGGCAAGCGTCGCGACGAGCCATTTGCCCATCGCGTCGTTGAGCGCGAACATGAAGTCCCCGAGCAGCATGACGAGCACGCCCAGGAGAACTGGATTTCTGGGATTGCGGAAAAATTCCATGGATGTCGCTGCGTCCTCCGCAGCGGTTGTTAGACGGGTCGGCTGCGTCTGGCGAGAGACAAAGTTGGACCGCCTTGTGCCACCTGCCGGTTGAAGATGGAGCCTGACCGTTGCGAGGCTCCTGGCGGGATGCCAGCGTCAGTCGACAACGATGACCGTTCCAGGGAACGGATCGACATAGGCGCCGGTGTTCATGCGAGCCCGGCGGGCCATGTCGATGCGCTGCATGCACTGGGCAAAGGCATCGTTCTTTCGCTTGAAACCATAGGACCGGCAGCGCTCCTCGTCGGCCGCCTTGCGCTCCTGGGGCGACATGCAGCCGGCGAGAAGGACGGTCAGGGCCAAGGCCGGCAACACCCAAAGTCTCATGTGATTTCCGTTCGATACAAACTGGCTGCTGTAAAACTGGATTAACATGGTATACTTTAATTCGCCTCGTTAACAGTCCCCTCCGAACCCCTACCCAAGGGGTGCCGAGGTGGATTTTAATCAAAAATTAAGTTTCCCTGTTTGCGCGGTTCAAGACTCGCTCGACCAATGCTATATTTCGTCCCGATGAGGCGTCTGTCGGTTCTGGTCTTTGCGGTTGTGGGGTTCGTCGCGAGCGGGCAGGCTTTTGGATTCGACTACCGCATCGACCCGTCCGCCCAGAACAAATCCGCATTCCGCTTTGCACTGGCAGAAAAGTCCCCGCTGGCGGTCGATCCCGCCGGGACGGATTTGGCGGCTGCGGTGCCGGCGGAATATGCGACGGCGATGACATGGTACCGGGTGGCGCTGGCAAACGGCTACGAGCCGCCGCTGGTCGTGCAGTCATGGACGTACAGCGACCAGCTTCCCGAACCGCTGCAATACGCGTGGAGCGCGCCGAACGGCGATCTCGTGGCGCGCGTCGGCAAGGGGGCGTTCCTGCTTTCCTTCGAGGACACCGACAGGAACTGGTTTCGCGAGCTCAACTGCCGCATGACCGTCTGGCCCGGCGGCGACGCGCAGGCGGTCATGGCCTGCAACGACGGCACCGAGCGAACCATGCTCATTCCCGAAGAGGGCGGCGTCGTGATCGGCAACCGTCAGTACAGCCGGGCTTTCCAGCAGGCGCCGGTGAATTTCGACGATGCGCTGCCGGATGCCTCCGAGCCCCTCATGGCCGAGCCTTTCGTGGAATAGGTCAGCCTGCCCTCTTGTGACGCCTGCTGACGGTCGCCGGGCGACCGGGCAGCGAGAGAGCCATATCGCGCTTCGGGCGCTCGGCCACGACCTTGCCGCGCGCCACCACGCATAGCCTGTCCGCCCGCAGCCGCAGCGCTTCGAACGGATCGTTCGCATCGAGCACCACGAGGCTGGCGCGCTTGCCGACTTCCAGGCCGAGATGGTCCAAGCCCATGATCGCGGCGTTGACGTTGGTGACCATGTCGAAGCAGCGCGCCATGTCTGATGGCGACGACATCTGCGCCACGTGCAGCCCCATGAAGGCAACGTCGAGCATGTCGGCTGTGCCGAGCGAATACCAGGGATCCATGGTGCAGTCCTGCCCGAAGCCAACGCGGATTCCGTAGGATAGCATTTCGCGCACGCGCGTCAGGCCGCGGCGCTTGGGATAGGTGTCGTGACGCCCCTGCAGCATGATGTTGATCAGCGGGTTGGGGATGGCAGACACCTCGGCTTCCGCGATCAGCGGCAGCAGTTTCGAGACGTAATAATTGTCCATCGAATGCATCGAGGTGAGGTGCGAGCCGGCCACGCGTCCCTGCAGGCCGAGGCGCTCGGTTTCATAGGCAAGCTGCTCGATATGGCGCGAATTCGGATCGTCCGTCTCGTCGCAGTGCATGTCGACCATGAGGCCGCGTTTCGCCGCGATTTCGCAGAGTTCGGTGACCGAGCGCGTGCCGTCGGCCATGGTGCGCTCGAAATGCGGGATGCCGCCGACGATGTCGACGCCAAGGTCGAGCGCGCGGATGGTGTTTTCGCGCGCTGTCGGCGAGCGGTAGAGGCCATCCTGCGGAAAAGCTACGAGCTGCAGGTCGATGTAGGGCGCGATCTCCTTCTTCACCTCCAGCAGCGCCTCGACGGCGAGCAGACGGTCGTCGCAGACGTCGACATGAGTGCGGATGGCGAGCAGGCCCATCGAGACCGCCCAATCGCAATAGGCGAGCGCCCGCTCCTTCACAGCTTCATGCGTGAGCAGCGGCTTCAGTTCGCCCCAGAGGGCGATACCCTCGAGAAGCGTGCCCGACACGTTGATGCGCGGGATGCCGTAGGACAGCGTCGCGTCCATGTGGAAATGCGGATCGACGAACGGCGCCGAGACGAGGCAGCCCGACGCGTCGACAACGCGGCCAGCCTCACCCGATATCGCCGGTTCGATCGCGGCGATGGCCTCGCCGCTGATGCCGATATCGACGGTCCGCCCGTCGGGCAACACGCCACCCTTGACGATCAGGTCAAAACTCATCTCTCGCCTTTCTGGTAGGGGATCATCAGCGCCTTCGGATAGGTCGCGCGGCGCGCAACCAGTATGAGCGCGAGGATCGACAATGCGTAGGGAATGATTCAGGCCCATCCGAACGTATCCGAAACTACGCTGAAGCACGATCTAAGTCATTGAAATAAAAAATTTATATCCCGTCTTCTATCGGTATCTATCGCAGGGCATGCGAATGGAATGACGGTACGGATGACGGTGCGGCCGAATCTTGATTGACCACCAAAACCATTATACCGTCAGGTTCAAGAGAGCCTTGACGGTATATTTTTTGGCCATACCGCGTTGAAATTGAAGCGATAATTCATCTTCAGAGAGGGTGATTTTGGCCTGACGGTATAATTCGAGACTCTCCCCTGGAAATCGTCCATTTTTGGAGGGAGTTATGCTCACGGATGCCGCTCTTAAGAGCCTGAAACCAAAAGAGAAATTATATAAAGTAGCCGATCGTGACGGTATGTATGCGCTGGTCCAGCCATCAGGCAAAATCGTATTCCGCTATGACTACCGTTTGAACGGTCGGCGCGAGACGGTTACCCTAGGACGATACGCGCCAACCGACCTTTCCCTGGCGCGGGCGCGTGAAAAGCTGATCGATGCCAAGCGAGCGATCGGCGAAGGGCGCTCGCCAGCTCATGAAAAGCAGCGCGAGAAGCGTCGCCTCAAGGAAGCCAAGAGCTTCGGCGAATTCGGCGAACGTTGGATGCAAGAGGCGAAGATGGCCGATAGCACCAGAGCCATGCGACGCGCAATCTTCGAGCGCGACATCCTGCCGACGTTCCGGAACCGCCTGCTGACGGAGATCGTTCCGAACGATCTGCGGGCCATGTGCGCGAAGGTCAAAGAACGCGGGGCACCGGCGACGGCGGTTCATGTCCGTGACATCGTCAAGTTGATCTTCGCCTTCGCGATCCTGCATGGCGAGAAGGTCGCCAATCCGGCTGACGAGGTTGGACCGGCCTCGATCGCAACCTTCGTTCCCAAGGACCGCTCACTTTCCCCTGCCGAAATTCGGGTCATGCTCGGGCAACTCGAGCATGTGCCGACGTTGCCGACGATCAGGCTCGGTCTGCGCCTCATCCTGCTTACGATGGTCCGTAAGAGTGAACTCCAGGATGCGACATGGGACGAGGTGGATTTCGAGAACGCAGTCTGGTCGATTCCGAAGGAACGTATGAAGCGCTCGAAGGCGCACAACGTTTATCTTGCCCAGCAGGCGATCGACATGCTCATCGCGCTGAAGACCTGCGCGGGTAACTCGAAGTACCTGCTGCCGTCGCGCTATGAAGCCAACGCGCCGATGTCGCGTGCCACATTCAACCGGATCACGACCGCTGTCGTGGTTCGCGCGAAAAAGGAGGGATTGCCGCTGGAGCCGTTCACGGTCCACGATCTTCGGCGTACCGGCTCGACGCTTCTCAATGAGCTGGGCTTCAACAGCGACTGGATCGAGAAGTGCCTCGCCCATGAGGACGGTCGTTCGTCGCGCGGTATCTATAACAAAGCCGAGTATGAGCATCAGCGCCGTCACATGATGCAGGAATGGGCGAATCTCGTGGACGCCTGGGTCATCGGTCAGAAGTATGCCCCGACGCTTTATCCGCCGTCGATGGACTTGCTGGTGCCGGAACCTACCGTGTGACCGGCCGGGTCTTCCTCAGATGGACGTCGGGAGACGGTGCGCGTTTGACGGCCTTCGCAATCGAAGCCTGACGGCGCATCGCCAGCCAGGCCTCGACTTCCGCGAGATCCCATACGACGCAGCGGGAAGTCAGATAGAACCTCTTTGGAAACTCACCCCGCTGCTCCATGTCGTAGATGGTGGTGTCGGCAAGCGGGACAATCTCGCGAAGTTGGCTTCGGCGGATCGTTCGCTTGCTCAGGGCTGATTGCGAATGGCTCATGGCGATACCTCCAGTTCAAAATCTGAGGGCGATAGAAGACGATAGACGTTAGGGTTGGGAATACCGGGCCGAAAGCCAGCGTAGAAACGGCGGTGTTGGCGTAGGAAACGGATGGTCTACGCAACTCCAACGGCAAACCTTCCGTCGTCACCATTCCCCTTACGGGATCGAGGTCTTGCGGGCCTTTGCAAAGCCTCGATCGGTGGCGATGAACCGCTCCAGCATGGGCACGATCAGGCGGACTGGATCGGTCGGGGGATGGCCGTTCTCGCGGCCGAGCACTTCGGCATAGGCGGCAAGGTCGCGATGCAAGTCGGCGGGCAATTCCATCGTCACCTTCACCGGCTTGTCGTCGGCGATGGGGCCGAGCTTCAGCTTTGTCATGGCGTGGCTCCATAGGGTTCGAGCACGAGATCGCGGGTGACGATGACCCGGACGGGGAAGCCCGGACGGATGGTGAGCGTCGGGGCGATGTTGAGCTGGCGCTGGACGATCTGCCGGCCTGTCTGGCCGATGCTGTCGGAAGCACCATCGCGGATGGCGCTGAGCAAATCGCTTTCGTCGCTGGACGATCCCGTGTTGGCGCCGATGCTGAGCAGCGTCGAGAGCGCCGCCGCCTTAAACAGTTCCCCCCAATGATAATCGACGCCATCCTCCAGCCCCGCATAGCCCTCGGCGTCGGCACCCGGCTGGCGCTCCAGCACGATCGACCGTCCATTGGGCATGATGAGCCGGTTCCAGACCAGCAGCACCCGGCGCTGCCCCAAGCCGACGCCGTTGTCGTACTGGCCGATCAGCCGCGTGCCCTGCGGTAGGAGCAGGAGGAGGCCGGTCGGGCTGTCATAGACATTCTCCGTCACCTGAGCGGTGATCTGGCCGGGCAGATCGGAGCGAATGCCGGTGATCAGCGCCGCCGGAATGACCGCACCGGCCTGAAGCACGTTCGGCGATGCGGGCGCTGCGACGCGATCGGGCGCGACGGTGCGCCGGTCGGCCGCCTGGTTGAGGAAGGCGAGCTGGCGGTCCTGCGCCGAGGGCGTCGACGGCTGTGGTGCCAAGCCAAGGCTAGTCAGGTCCGGCACGGACGGCGTGGCATTGGCGGCCGTGGTGGCGGACGGCGCGGTAGTCCGCGTCTCGGTCGAAGCGAACAGCTTGCCGGTTCGCGCCGCTTCGATTTCCTGAAGCCGGCGCTGCTCTTCGGCGCTAAGACCCGGCGGAGTCGCGGCGGGTGTGCCAATGCCCGGCGTGGGCACGGGCTGGCCGCGGTTCTGCGCGTCGAGGATCGGGCGGCCGAGATCGCCGGGCAGCGCCGGACCGAGGACCGGCCCGGTATAGTCGCGCGGCAGACCATTGAGCCCATCGGCGGTCGCGCGGTTCTCGGTCGAATAGAGTTCGGCATTTCCGCCGCCGCCATCACGGGCCTGGAGCGCATAGATCAGCGCGCCGCCGATCCCGGTGCTGGCGACCAGGCCCAGGCCGATCAGCACCTTGCGCGACAGCCGGGTGACGCGCGGCGGCTCGGCGCGCAGGCGCATGGGCGCCACCGGCTCGCCGGTCAGCGGCTTCGCGTCATCGTCAGGTGTCTCGGGCACCGACCCTTTCGCCTTCTCGGAACCGGTGTCGCTCATGATGCGGGCCTGCCATCGGTGCGGGTAATGCGGACACGCTTCTGGTTGTCGCCGTTGCCGAAGCGCAGTTCGGCGGCGGCGAACAGTCGGTCGACGATCATGTGTCGGCCGCGCACCCGGTAGTTCACCAGTTCGGAGGTGTTGCCCTCGGGACCGACGACGAACAGCGGCGGCATCTCGCCCTGTGCGATACCGCGCGGGAACTCGATGAACACCTGTCGCCCGTCGTCGAAGGCGCGCAACGGCCGCCACGGCGCGCGGTCGCCCTCGATCGCATAGCGGAAGTTGACGTTGGCGAGATCGACGCCGGAGGCGACCGGCTGCGCGGCCTCCGCCTGTTGGTTCTGCCGACGCAGGGCGATGAGCTGGTCCTGCGGATACTGCCAGGACACCGAGGCCATGTAGGTCCGCTCGGTGGAGCGCAGCTCCATGTGATAGGTGCGCAGGTTGGTGTTGATGACGAGGTTGGTCATCAGCTCGGGCCTCGTTGGCTTGACCAGTATATGCACCTGTTGGGTCGCGCCGGAGCCGCTAAGCGTGTCGCCGATGATCCAGCGCACGGTGTCGCCGGCAGCGACCGGGCCGGAGCCGACGAGCGTTTCGCCCGGCTGGAGCGCGATGTCGGTGATCTGACCGACGGCGGTATAGACCTGATAGAGCGCGCCGCCGGTATATGGATAGACCTGCATGGCGTTGATGAAGCCGTCCCGCACCGGCTGGATGCGAGCGGCGGCGTTGGCCTGGTTGACACGGGCGGCGGGATCGGCCGGCTCCGGCGTCTGGCGCGAACGCTCCACCGGCTTCATCTGACCGGGCAGCGGCAAGGGACGCGGCAATTCGACGACGGTGACGGGCGATGGCGGATCGACCGTCTGCACGGCCGGGGCGGCATCGTCGTAGGCGATCTCAGGCGGCTTCTGCGTCGTGGCGCAGCCGGCGAGCGCCGACGTGCAAAGCACGAAAGCCGCGAATACGGATGTACGGGAAGCCGGCTTCCCGGCTTGACGGAAAGACGGTCTCATTGACCCAGCTCCTTCGACCAGTTGATGGCGTTGACGTAGATTCCGAGCGGATTGGCCCGGAGCTTTTCGGCGTCGCGAGGTGGCGCGACGGCGATGGTGAGGATGGCGGTCCAGCGCGAGGTCTCCGCGAGGCTGCCGTCCCGATAGCGACGCTCGACCCAGGCGACGCGGAAGCTGTCCGGCGAAGCCCGGATCACGCTGGAGACATCGACCGCGATCTGCTGCTTGCCGACCTTGGTGAAAGGGTCGTTGACGCGGGCATAATCGTTCAGCGCCATCGCCCCGCGATCCGTCGTGAACTCATAGGCGCGCAGCCAGTTCTGGCGAACGATGATGGCATCGGCCGGGATCGAGCGGACCTGCTCGATGAAGCGCGCCAGATGCCAGGCGATCTGCGGATCGGTCGGGTGATAGTCGGCGACGGCCGGTGCGATGGCTTGCGCCTGGCCGAGCCGGTCGACCTGCACCACCCAAGGCACGATCGAGCCGTTGGCCGATTGCCAGACCAGCGCGCCCGACAGCCCCGCCGACAAGATCAGCGAGCCGAAGGCCATCAGCCGCCAATTCTTCGCCTGAACGCGGGCCGAGCCGATGCGGTCGTCCCAGACCTGGACGGCGCGTTGGTATGGGGTCTCGGGTTGCGGCGTCTTGCCGTAATGGGTGGAAGGTCGTTTGAACATCAGCGGTCGCTTTCGGAGAGGTTGACGGAAGAGCCGCCGCCATGGCTGTCACCGGATTTGACGGCATGGGCGGCGGCCTGAATGCCGTGGGAAACCTGCTGGCCGCGCTTCATGCGCTTGGCCCAGGCGGGCGGGCCGCCAGCATTCGAGGCGGACGAAGAAGAGCCGGACGGCGTGTCGGCGGCCTCACCCGATGCTGCGGATTCGGTCTCGCCACTCACGGATCGCTCGCCGGCCTGGAAGCTGTCCTTCACGGACGCTGCGGCGCGCTTGAACGGGCTGGCGAAGGCGGCCCCCGCCTTGGATGCGCCGGTGCTAGCGACGCCCGATGCGCCGCCCGCGCGATAGGCTGCGGTCGCGCCGCCTGCGAGGGTCGCCCCGCCTCGGGCGGCAGCGGCAGCGCCGCCGGCGAGAGCCACACCGCCGGACGCGACGGCGCCGATCGCAGCACCTCCGGCGGCGACCATGCCGCCTGCCGCCAGACCCGTGCCGATCGCCGCGCCCGCGCCGAGCTGCGGCCCGCCGGAGACGAGGCCGTTGGCGATGCCGGGACCGAAGATGCCGAGGCCCAGCAGCGACAGCGCGGCGAGCACGATCGCCATGGCGTCGTCGATCGTCGGCGCCGTGCCGCCGAATCCTGCGGTGAACTGGCTGAACAGGGTCGAGCCGATACCGATGATGACGGCGAGCACCAGCACCTTGATGCCGGACGAGATGACGTTGCCCAGCACCCGTTCAGCCATGAAGGCCGATTTGCCGAACAGGCCGAAGGGAATGAGCACGAAGCCGGCGAGCGTCGTCAGCTTGAACTCGATCAGGGTGACGAAGAGCTGGATGGCGAGGATGAAGAAGGCCAGCAGCACCAGCGCCCAGGCGAACAGCAGGCAGGCAATCTGGATGAAGTTCTCGAAGAACGAAATCCAGCCCATCAGGCCGGAGATGGATTCGAGCAGCGGTCGCCCGGCATCGAGGCCGACCTGCGCCACCTTGCCGGGGCGCAGCAGATCGGCGGTCGTGAAGCCGGTGCCGGACGCCTTCAGGCCGAGACCGGCGAAGCTCTCGAAGACGATGCGGGCGAGATTGTTCCAGTTGCCGATGATGTAGGCGAAGACCCCGACGAACAGCGTCTTCTTGATGAGGCGGCCGAGGATGTCGTCATCGCCGCCCATCGACCAGAACAGCGCCGCCAGCGTCACATCGATGACGATCAGCGTCGTGGCGATGAAGGCGACCTCGCCTGACAACAGGCCGAAGCCGCTATCGATGTAGCGGGTGAAGACGGCCAGGAACTGGTCGATGACGCCGGTGCCACCCATCGTCAGCGCTCCCCGGCCATGCTTGGCTCTACCGGCGCGGTCTGTTTGGTGATGGGATCGTCATTCGGGGTTGCGGGCGACACGGCCTGCGGGGCTGTCGGCGGCTGTTTCCGATCGATACCGAGGAAGCGGTCGCGGCTCTCGGCCCAGACGCGCAGGCACTCGGCGTCACGCGCGCCGGCCTCCCCGAGGCGCTGGCACCGGCGCTGCCCCTCGCGCAGCGGATCGGGCGCGGACGGCGCGACCATCGGCGTGGCTGCGTTTGCCGGCGGCTCGTCCTGGCGGGTCATCTCGATCGCCGTGGCGGTCACGGCGATCGCGACGAAGATGACCGCGCCGAGGCGCGCGAGGGTCTTGCCGTCCATGGCGCTATCCCCCGCTCAGTTGTTGCCGTTGTTGAACATCTGCGCGTTGCCGGGCTGGTAGCCCGTGCCTGGCGTCAGGAAGCGGCGGCGCTGTTCGCGGCCCTGCTCGGCGGCAGCCGCGCGTTCCGCCTCGGTCAGGGCCTGCGCCCTGCCGTTGGCGGCGACGACGGCGGTGAGATCGGCGAGTTGCTGGGCCTGGAGCGCGAGGAGCTGGTTGCCGGCCTGGGTGGCCTGGAGCGCGCCGGTCGCGGACTGGCTCGATCCGACCAGCGCCGACATCTGGGCGCGGTTGGTGTCGATATTGCCCACCACGCCGGCCTGCACCTTCATCGCGTCCTGCAAGCCGCCGACCGTGTTCTGCCAGCGCGAGCGGGCGTCGGAGACAAGCTGGCTGTCGGAGGCCGACATCGAGACGTTGCCGTATTTCTGCTGGAATAGCCGGTCGATCTGCTGGACGTCATAGGCGACATTCTGCGCCTGTTGCAGAAGCTGTTGGGTCCGTTGGACCGACTGCTGCAATTGCTGAAGCGAAGAATATGGCAGGCTGGTGAGGTTGCGGGCCTGATTGATCAGCGACTGGGCCTCGTTCTGAAGCGAGGTGATCTGGTTGGTGATCTGCTGGAGAGCGCGGGCCGCCTGAATGACGTTCTGCGCATAGTTCGACGGATCGAAGACGACCATGGCGTGGGCCGGCGTCGTGACCATGATTGACGACAGCGCGACGGGAGCAGCAAGCAAGGCGGCAGCGAAACGGCGGCCATAGGAGCGGCGCAACATCATGACGGAATCTCCAGGTTGGTGAGGTCGGGGATGAGGTCTGCCGCCCAGGACAGGTCGCGATGGCGCAGCCAAGCGGCGAGGAAGCCGTCGCGGCCATGCTCGGCTACGACCCGGGCGATGGTGGTCTGGTCGGTCTTCGACGAGGCGGCGCAGAGCGCCAGCGCCACGTCTGACAGGCCCAGCTCGAACAGCCGGTTGCCGCGCCGCGACTGGCAGTAGTAGTCGCGCTTGGGCGTGGCCCGCGTGAGGATCTCGATCTGGCGGTCGTTGAGGCCGAAGCGGCGATAGATGGCGGTGATCTGCGGCTCGATCGCCCGTTCGTTGGGGAGCAGAAGCCGGGTCTGGCAGCTCTCGATGATGGCGGGCGCGATTGAACTGCCGTCGATGTCCGACAGGCTTTGCGTGGCGAAGATGACGGACGCATTCTTCTTGCGCAGCGTCTTCAGCCATTCGCGGAGCTGGCCGGCGAACCCCTCATCGTCGAGCGCCAGCCAGCCTTCGTCGATGATGATGAGCGTCGGCGATCCGTCGAGCCGGTCGCCGATGCGGTGGAACAGATAGGCCAACACAGCCGGCGCAGCATCGGTGCCGATCAGCCCTTCGGTCTCGAAGGCCTGAACGCTGGCGGAGCCGAGATATTCGGCCTCGGCGTCGAGCAGCCGGCCATGCGCGCCGCCGACGCAGTAAGGCCGGAGCGCCTGCTTGAGGTCGTTGGACTGGAGCAGGACCGCGAGGCCGGTGATGGTGCGCTCGCCGACCGGCGCGCTGGCGAGCGAGGTCAGCGCCGTCCAGATATATTCCTTCACCTCCGGGGTGATAGTGACGCCTTCGCGAATGAGGATCGCCACGATCCAGTCGGCCGCCCAGGCGCGCTCGGGCACGTCATGAATGCGGGCGAGCGGCTGAAGGCTGACGCTATCCTCTGCCCCGTCCGACAATCCGCCGCCGAGATCGTGCCAGTCGCCGCCCATGGCCAGGGCGGCGGCGCGGATCGAACCGCCGAAATCGAAGGCGAAGACCTGCGCGCCGACGTAGCGCCGAAACTGGAGCGCCATGAGGGCCAGCAGGACGGACTTGCCGGCGCCGGTCGGGCCGACGACGAGCGTATGCCCGACGTCGCCGACGTGAAGGGATAACCGGAACGGGGTCGAGCCTTCGGTCTTGCCGAAGAGCAGTGGGGGCGCTGCAAAATGCTCGTCCCGCACCTCGCCCGCCCACACCGCAGACAGCGGGATCATATGGGCGAGGTTCAAAGTCGAAAGCGGCGGCTGCCGGACATTGGCGTAGACGTGGCCGGGCAGACTGCCGAGCCAGGCGTCCGCCGCGTTGATGGTCTCGGCCATCGCCGTGAAGTCACGGCCCTGGATGACCTTCTCGACGAGACGCAGCTTCTCGTCGGCGAGGCGCGGATCGTCGTCCCAGACGGTGACGGTCGCGGTCACATAGGCGAGACCGGCATAGTCCGCGCCGAGTTCCTGCAAGGCCATGTCGGCGTCGGCCGCCTTGTTGGCGGCGTCCGTATCCACGAGGGCCGAGGCCTCGTTGGTCATCACCTCCTTGAGGATCGCGGCGATCGACTTGCGCTTGGCGAACCATTGCCGCCGGATCTTGGTCAGCAGCTTCGTCGCATCGGTCTTGTCGAGCAGGATGGCGCGGGTGGACCAGCGATAGGGGAACGCCAGCCGGTTCAGCTCGTCGAGCAGGCCGGGCGTGGTCGCGGTCGGGAAGCCGACGATGGTCAGCACGCGCAGATGCGCAGATCCCAGGCGCGGCTCAAGCCCGCCGGTCAGCGGCTGATCGGCGATGAGCGCATCGAGATAGATCGCCGTCTCGGGCACGCGGACGCGGTGGCGATGCGTCGAAACGCAACTATGCAGGTAAGTCAGCGTCTCGGCGTCATCGAGCCAGACGCATTCCGGCATGAAGCCTTCGACCAGTTGCAGCACGCGGTCGGTGCGATCGACGAAGCCGGTCAGCATCTCGCGCCCATCGACGCCGGCGCGCTCGCGGTCCTCGTACAGCCATGTCTCGGCCCGTGCCGCGTCCTCGGCTGGTGGCAGGTAGGTGAAGGTCAGGAAGTAGCTGGACTCGTAGTGCGATGCGGCTTCCTCGAAGTCGGCCTTGCGCTCGGCGTCGACCAGGGCCGATGCCGCATCGGGAAAGGTGCTGCCTGGATAGGACGCAGCCTCATGGCGTTGCGCTTCGACGAAGATCGCCCAGCCCGATCCGAGGCGGCGAAAGGCGTTGTTCAATCGCCCGGCGACGGCGACCAGTTCGGCGGGCACGGCGCTGTCGAGATCGGGGCCTTGGAAGCGCGCGGTGCGCTGGAAGCTACCATCCTTGTTGAGGACGATGCCGGAGCCGACCAGCGCTACCCAGGGCAGGAAGTCGGCGAGACGGGTCGCGGTGCGGCGATATTCTGCGAGGTTCATCATGGTGCGCGCTCCCCTCAGACCGACAGGTGGCCGGGGATGCGCAGATGACGGCGCACCACATCGACGAACATCGGATCGCGCTTCGCCGCCCAGACGGCGGCGAGATGGCCGATGGCCCAGATGACGAGGCCGACTAGCCAAAGGCGCAGGCCAAGACCCAGCGCCGCCGCCAGCGTGCCGTTGAGGATGGCGAGGCCACGCGGCGCGCCGCCGAGCAGGATATGCTCGGTCAACGCCCGGTGGACCGGCACGGCATAGCCCGGCACGTCTCCGGCATGGTCGGCCATATCCGCCATCAGACGAGCGCCCCGCCGCCGAACGAGAAGAACGACAGGAAGAAGCTCGATGCGGCGAACGCGATCGACAGCCCGAAGACGATCTGGATTAGGCGGCGGAAACCGCCCGAGGTATCGCCGAAGGCCAGCGCCAGACCGGTCGAGATGATGACGATCACCGCGATGATCTTGGCGACCGGACCTTCGATCGACTGGAGGATGGATTGCAGCGGCGCTTCCCACGGCATCGACGAGCCGGAGGCATGGGCGGCGGGCGCCATCATCACTGTGATGACGGCGGCGGAGGCCATCAGCGCCAGGCGTTGGCGACCGAGACGGAGGGAAAAGATCATCGGATATCTCCTGTGAGGTTGAGGACGGGCTGGATGTCGCTGCCGTCGGTGACGGCTGGCACGACGCGGTAATCGCCGTCTGCGCCGAGGCCTTCGACGCAGGCGAGTTCGACAAGCCGGCGCTGCGCTCCGCGCCCGGCGAGCACGGCGACGAGATCGATGGTCTCGGCGATCAGCGCGCGCGGCACGGTGACGACGGCTTCCTGAATGAGCTGTTCGAGACGGCGGATCGCGCCGATGGCCGACCCGGCGTGGATGGTGCCGACCCCGCCGGGATGGCCGGTGCCCCAGGCCTTCAGCAGGTCGAGCGCCTCGGGGCCGCGCACCTCGCCGATCGGGATGCGATCGGGGCGCAGGCGAAGCGAGGAGCGGACGAGATCGGAGAGCGAGGCGACGCCATCCTTGGTGCGCATCGCGACGAGGTTGGGCGCGGCGCATTGCAACTCGCGCGTATCCTCGATCATGACGACGCGGTCAGTGGTGTTCGCCACCTCGGCCAGCAGCGCATTGGTCAGCGTCGTCTTGCCGGTGGACGTGCCGCCCGCGACGAGAATGTTGGCGCGAGACGCGACGGCTGATCGAAGCGCCTTGGCCTGGCCGGCCGACATGATGCCGGCGGCGACGTAATCGCCCAGCGTGAAGACGGCGACGGCGGGCTTGCGGATGGCGAAGGCCGGCGCGGAAACGACGGGCGGCAGCAGACCCTCGAACCGTTCGCCGGTCTCGGGCAGTTCGGCGGAGACACGCGGTGCGCCTGCATGGACCTCGGCGCTGACATGGTGGGCGACCAGGCGCACGATGCGTTCGCCATCGGCCGGGGCGAGCCGCTCACCCGTATCGGACAGACCTTCCGACAGCCGGTCGATCCACAGCCGCCCGTCCGGGTTCAGCATCACTTCGACGACGGCGGGGTCTTCCAGAAACCGGGCGATGGCAGGGCCGAGCGCGGTGCGCAGCATCCGCGCGCCCCGCGTCAAACTCTCCGAATCCTGGTGTGATGCCGCCATTCCATCCCCGATCTCGCCGGGGACGACACAGACGTTTCCCCAACGGGGATGATTAAAAGAGCCGGAAGTTTGGCTGATTCAACAAGTATCTAACAGCCGGCGGTCATAGCGAAGAAACGGCGGTGATCGGCGGGATCGAATATAGGACGCCGAATATTCAGCGTGTCCGCTATTCTAACTCATCCGCTCCATTACGCCGTGAGTCGATGTCCCGTGACAGGTCTTTCAGGAACCGATCGCCGGTCGCGAGTCGTCTTCCGAGCGATTGCAGGAAGCCGTCGAACCGCTCCGAGCCCTTTGCACGGGCTGACGCCTGGGCACTGTCAGGCAGCGGCGGGGTTACGGTCAGCCAGAAGCGGATGAACAGCGAAAGCGTCTCGCCGAGGATGGCTAGATCCTCATCCAGGCCATCGACCTGTCGGCCGAGCTTGTCCATGCGGCGGGCGAAGACGGCCTCCAGCCGTTCGGAGGCGTCGGCCGACAGGAAGGACGCGACGGCGGCTTCGATCACGGCGGACTTCGACACGTTGCGGCGCAGCGCCAGAGCTTCGACCTTCTTCAACAGGTCCGGCTCGAAATAGACATTCATGCGGGCCTTCGTCTGCATGGCGGCGGCTCCTTACAGTTCGATGCCGTCGGCCGGGTCCATCGTCGCCTGACGCGCGACGGACGTGACTTGCTGGCGCATGGTGCGGGATTTGGCGGCGTCCACGTCCGGTTCGTCGTCGAGCACGTCGAACTCGCCGGCCACCGGACGTTCGTCGGGGACGATCTCCTCGTGCTCGGGCAGTTCTGGCTCGCGGCGGATGCCGGCATTGGCGGGATCGGTCGCGGCGGCGGGCGGCGGCGGTGCTGATGCTGCTACTGGTGCCGGGATCGTCAGCGCCGACCAGTCGTCGCCCGATGGCGCTTTCGACGCCTTGGGCTGGGCGGATAGGTCGGGCGGCGGCAGCAACCGCTCCTTGAAGCGGGCATCCTCGTAATAGCGCGCCTTCTTCGCGCGGATCGGCGGCACGCCCGCGACCAGCAGCAGTTCGTCGCTGGGCGGAAGCTGCATCACCTCGCCGGGGGTGAGCAGCGGCCGGGCCGTCTCCTGCCGCGAGACCATGAGATGGCCGAGCCAGGGCGACAGCCGATGGCCGGCATAGTTGGTGGAATCGCGCATCTCGGTCGCGGTGCCGAGCGAATCCGACACACGCTTGGCGGTGCGCTCGTCATTGGTGGCGAAGGCGACACGGACATGGCAATTGTCGAGCACCGAATTGTTCGCACCATAGGCCTTCTCGATCTGGTTCAGCGACTGCGCGATCAGGAAACTCTTGATGCCGTAGCCGGCCATGAAGGCCAGCGCCGACTCGAAGAAGTCGAGCCGTCCCAGCGCCGGAAACTCGTCGAGCATCAGCAGCAGGCGATGGCGGTTGGCGGCGTTCAGTTCCTCGGTCAGCCGCCGCCCGACCTGATTGAGGATCAGGCGGATCAGCGGCTTGGTGCGCGCGATGTCGGACGGCGGCACGACGAGGTAGAGGCTGACCGGCCGCTTACCCGCGACGAGATCAGCTATGCGCCAGTCACATCGAGCCGTCACCTTCGCCACCACCGGATCGCGATAGAGGCCGAGGAACGACATGGCGGTGGACAGCACGCCCGATCGCTCGTTGTCGGATTTGTTGAGTAGCTCGCGCGCCGATGACGCGATGACGGGATGGACGCCGGCCTCGCCCAGATGCGGCGTGGACATCATGGCGCGTAGCGTCGCCTCCATGGGACGCTTCGGATCGGAGAGGAAATTGGCGACGCCGGCCAACGTCTTGTCCGGCTCGGCATAGAGGACATGCAGGATCACGCCGACCAGCAGCGAATGGCTGGTCTTTTCCCAATGGTTGCGCTTGTCGAGCGCGCCTTCGGGATCGACCAGGATGTCGGCGATGTTCTGGACATCCCGCACTTCCCAATCGCCGCGCCGCACCTCCAGCAGCGGATTGTAGGCTGAGGATTTGGCGTCGGTTGGATCGAACAGCAGGACGCGACCGTGGCGCGCGCGAAAACCCGCCGTCAGCCCCCAATTCTCGCCCTTGATGTCATGAACGATGACGCTGCCCGGCCAGGTCAGCAATGTCGGCACGACGAGGCCGACACCCTTGCCGGAACGGGTCGGCGCGAAGCACAGCACATGCTCGGGACCGTCATGGCGCAGATAGTCGCGCTCCAGCCGGCCCAGCACCACGCCATCCGGTCCGAGCAGACCGGCCGCCTTCACTTCCTCCGGCGACGCCCAGCGTGCCGAGCCGTAGGTGGCGACGTTCTTCGCCTCGCGCGCCCGGATGATCGACAGGGTGATGGCGACGGCGATGGAGAGGAAGCCGCCCGACGCGGCGATGATCGCCCCTTCGACGAAGATCGCGGGCGCATAGGCGTCGTAGGAATACCACCACCAGAAGAAAAGCGGCGGATAGTAGACGGGCCAGCCGCCCAGCTCGAACCATGGCGTGCCGAGTTGCCCCTGAAACCCGAGCCGCCATGCCGTCCACTCGGTCGCGCCCCAGATCGCCGCCAGCACGATGACGACGACGATGGTGATCTGGCCCCAGAGGACACGGCTTCCCGACATACAGGCTCCAATCGGCAAAAGAGACGGAGCCGATCAGAGAATAGGCGGTTTCGCGAGAGGCAACAGGAAAGAACAGCGAGCGTGCTGCCGGATACCACGGCGTAGAAATGGGACGGGTCAGTGCCGCGTGTTGCGAGCTTCCTCGACGGCCTGTTCCAGAATGCGCCGGTAGCCGATCTTCGTCATCCACTGCGCGCGGGCAAGATGACTTTCCCAGCATGCCTTGCTCCGGTCTTGCTCTGCCAGCGGATCGCGATGCAGCACGATACGCGCCACCTCGGACCAGTCAGCGGCGTCGGCCTCAGCGTCGAGCAGGCGCAGATAGGTAACGAAATGCGCCTCGTCATAAGGGGTCACATCCGGCTCCATAGGAGCCAAGTCGTCTACGTCGGGATCGAGTTCGGGTTTGAAGCGCATCTGCGGCCTCCTTCCAGCACCGCTGGCTCGGCATGATGACTATCTCAATTTTCTTCTGGTGTGAGACGGTGGTATTTGGCGCCACAGTTCCGCCAAGCATCGTGCTGCCTGCCATAGTCGAAGCGACCCTATGAATATCACATCGCACGACGAATAGGAATGATCGTTCCTGGAACGATCATTCCTGTTAAGGCTCCGCTACCGCCATGGATCTCAAGGAGGTCATGGCGACCAATCTGCGTCGGATACGTCATGACAAGAAACTGACGCAGGAAGAACTGGCGGACCGCTCGGGCCTGAGTGCGCGCTATATCGGAGCGGTCGAACGCGCCGACGTTTCTGCCAGCGTCACTGTCCTCGGCCAGATCGCGGACGCGCTGTGTGTCGAGCCAGGAGATTTGCTGAAGGTTTCAGACGTGCGCGGTTGAGCGACTGGCCTTCATGGCGAGATCAAAGAAATCGCGGATCACTGGGACTTGATCGAACGCGCCGACGTGGCAGCGAGCGTTACGGTATTGGGCCAGATAGCCGATACGTGCGGGTTTGAACCGGACGAGCCTCGGAAATCGTTAGTCGGATCGCGCTGACCGGCTCATTTCAGTCGCGATGTCGAGCAGGTTTCTGAGCGCAGGGCTGCTGTTGTGCGGCGACCACACGGCGCTGAACCGCGCCTGTTCTGTTTCATCGGCTATTTGGCGGAACGCGACGCCGGGGAAAGGGACGTGCGTGGTGGCCTCGCTGGTCAGCGTGATGCCGTCGTCCGCCGCAACCATGTGCATCAGCGTGTCGCGACCGACATCAATACGATGGATATGCGGAGACCGCTCCCGCTCGGCGACTCGACGGATTATATGCTCGAACACTTGCGGGCCGGAGCCCCCGTTGCGAACAAGAAAGGTCTCTGCCGCGAGGTCGGCCCATGTGATCGATGGGGCTGACGCCATTGGGTGGTTCTCCGGTAGAGCGATTACAAGCGACTCCTGCCAGAGTTCACGAGAATGACAGTCTGGTGCTTCAACCGGGCCGACAACAAAGGCGACGTCGAGTTTGCCATCCCGAACAAGAGCGATTGTCTTGGAGGATCGGCCTTCTGTGATGATCTGTTCAACCTTTGGGTAGGCAGCGCGGAAACGACCGCGCAGATCGGCGAGAAAGCCAAAAGCAATGGAGGTGTGCAGCCCGATAGCGAGCCGTCCTTCCCCGCCGCTGGAAATCGCGCTTACGGTTCGCACGGCGTGGTCGAGATGGTCGATGCCCGCCGACACTTCGGCGACGAAGCGGCGTCCGGCCTCGGTCAGCCGGACACCGCGATGGCGCCGCTCAAACAGGAGGATACCAAGAGTCTCCTCAAGCGACTTGATCCGCGTGCTGACGCATGATTGCGTGACACCTAATACACTTGCGGCGTGGCGAAAGTTCAAGATTTCGGAGACGACAACCGCGTGGCGAAGCGCAACAAGCGGAATTTGTCCAGTTTTAACCTGGGTAAGTTCTGATGGGTTGGTCCGAGTCCGTGCGCTTCGCCGCATATTTACGCCTTCTCTCCTCGCAAGCCGGAGGCGCTGGCATCCTGTCGTAACTTGAGCAGGCAAACCGCCACGGTCATTGTCACCAAGTGCGCCAGGACGACGAGAATGTTCACAAACGCGGCGAGCAGCTCCATCGACTCTACCAAAAGGCTGATCACGCGCACCCGACTGAACTCTCCGGCCACACCGCCCGACCGCACCATGGCGCGGTCGGTGAAGTCTTGGGCGACTCGGCCACCCGGCCTCATGCCAGGCTTTCCGTGGTTTGGCTGGGTTCTTCTCCTCTGTTCTGCTCTCTTCGCTCCTCCCAACCGAGGAGATAGGTGAGTATCGCCGGCAGCAGTGTGAGAGTCAGGATCGTCGCGACGGCGAGGCCACCGATGATCGCGTACGCCATCGGCCCCCAGAACACCTGATGGGCGATCGGCACCATGCCGAGGATCGCCGCGCAGGCCGTCAGGATGATCGGACGCGCGCGATGCTTGGACGCCGCCGCGATCGCATCGGCTGGCGCCATCGCCGCCGCTACGTTGTTGTCTACCTCCTCAATCAGGATGACGGCGTTGCGGATGATCATTCCTGCGAGCGCGATGACCCCGAGCTGCGCCACGAAACCCATCGGCGAGCCGGTCACCAGCATGATTGCGACCACGCCGATCAAACCGAATGGTGCCATGAGGAGCGCGATGGCCATGCGGGAGAAGCTGCGCAGTTGCGCCATCAGCAGCGAAATCATCACCAGCAGCATCAACGGAAGAACGGCGTAGACCGATGAGCCACCCTTGGCGCTCTCTTCAACGACGCCGCCTTCAGCGATGCGGTAGCCTTCAGGAAGCTCAGCCGCATAGCGTGCGATCTCCGACGCCAATTGGGCAGAGACGGTCGCCGGTTGCACGTTGGGGCCTACGTCGGCCTGGACTGTGATGATGGCCTCGCGCTGCCGCCGCCAGATGATCGGATCCTCAACTCCATAGGAGAGCGTCGCGATCTGACGCAGCGGGATCGATCGACCATTCGCCGCAGTGAGCTGCAGATTGGCCACGGTCTCAAGGTCCGTCCGTTCGCCGGGGGTCGCCCGGACGATAACGTCGACGAACCGGTTCGCGTCCCTGACGGTCGTCAATGGCGTGCCGGAGAAGATCGCAGCTAGCGAACTCGCGACATCCTGCGAGGAGAGGCCGACAGCCCGTGCCGCTGTCTGGTCGATACTCACCTCGACGCTCTTCTGAGGCTCACCGGCCGTGAGGTTGACATCCCTGGTGTTCGGGTTTGCGGCGACCACGTTGGCGAGCGTCATGGCGATGTCGCGGACCTTTCCGGAATCGGGTCCGGTGACCCGAAGCTTCAAAGGCCAACCCACAGGGGGACCAAGCTCAAGAGGTGTCGCCCGCGCCACGATTTCGGGAAAGTCGGTCCGGAACGCTTCCTGCAGCTTGGCCTGCAGGGCATCGCGCTCGTGCAGCCCCTTCGCGACGACGACCGTTTGGGCGATATTGTCGTTGGTGAGCAGCACATCCATCGGCAGATAGAACCGAATGGCGCCGGAACCGACATAGGTCGAAAACCGCTCGACATTCGGGTCCGTCTTGAGGATCGCCTCCAGTCGTTTTGCCTGTTGCTCGGTCGCCTCGACCGCCGCGTCCTGCGGCAATGTCAGGCTCACGAGAAGCTCAGGCCTGTCGGCTAGGGGGAAGAACTGCTCCTCGACCTTCGTCAATCCCCAGATCGACACGCCAAATGCGAGAACTGCAGCACCAATGGTTGCAACACGGTGACGCATCACCCAAGCCAGGATCCGACCATACCAGCGCAGGATCCGGCCTTCACCGTGCCCATGAGACTTCATGTTCCGTGGCAGAATCCAAGTGCCGATCAGCGGCGAGAACAGCACGGCGACCACCCACGACGCCGAAAGCGAGATCAGCACCACCATGAAGAGGGAGAAGGTGTATTCGCCGGCGCTGGAGGCCGCAAAGCCAACCGGAATGAAGCCGGCGATCATGACCAGTGTGCCGGTCAACATTGGGAAGGCGGTCGACTCGTAGGCGAAGCTCGCAGCGCGCGAGCGATCCCATCCCTCCTCGAGCTTCGAGACCATGGCCTCGACGGTGATCATGGCGTCGTCGACGAGCAGACCGAGAGCGATGATCAAGGCCCCGAGCGAAATGCGTTGCAGCCCGATCCCGGTCATCTCCATGCCGACGAACGTCAAGGCCAGAACCAGGGGAATGGAGATCGTGACTACCAATCCCGCCCTTGTACCGAGCGAGATGAACGAGACGGCCAGAACGATGAGGATCGCCTCGACCAGAACCTTCATGAAGCCGTAGACCGCGTCCTCCACCACAGTTGACTGGTTGGCGACCTGAACGACGTCGATGCCATGCGGGAGATTTTCGGCGACGGCGGCCATCTTCGCCTTCACGGCCGCGCCGAAGTCGAGCAGGTTGCCAGTCGACGCCATGGAGATCGCCAATCCGAGCGCCTTTTCGCCGTTCACGCGAAAGGTCGGGCCCGCAGGATCGGCTGGAAGCCGTGCGATCGTCGCCAGATCCGTGAGGGGAACATAACGTTCGCCAACCCGCAGCGTGATCGCGCGAAGACTGTCTTCGGAGGTAAACGCGCCGCTAACCCGCAACGCGATCTTCTCAGCACTTGTCCGCACCGTCCCTGCTGGCGTCACGGCGTTTTGCGCGCGCAGCGCATCCATAACGCTCTGCAGGTCGAGGCCGAGCGCCGCCACCTTGCGCGGCGAGAACTCGATGACGATCTGTTCTTCTTGAATTCCGAGCAACCGGACCTTTCCGATGTTCGGAATCTTCAGCAGGTCCGTCCTGACCGTGTCGAGACGGTCGCGAAGCTCTCGGTCGGAAAATCCTTCGGCGGTGAACCCATAGATGGTGCCGAAGGTGTCCCCGAACTCATCGTCGAAGAATGGCCCCGACACACCGCTCGGCAATGTAGGGATGATGTCGGCTACTTTCTTGCGGACCTGGTACCAAGCATCGCTAACGACGGACGGCGGTGCATCGTCGCGAAGATTGACGAAGATGACGGATTCCCCCGCCCGCGTGTAGCTATCGAGCCGATCGAGATAAGGGACCTCCTCGAGCTTCTGCTCCAACTTGTCTGTGAGGAGATTGGTCGTATCCGTCGTCGTGGCGCCCGGCCAATATGCCGAAACCACCATCTGCTTGATGGTGAACGGCGGGTCCTCGTTGCGTGTGAGGTTGAAGTAGCTCCAGCTGCCGGCTGCGAGACTGATGATCATCAGAAAGATGACCAACGGCTGCTGCTGCAGCGCCCATGCGGACAGGTTGAATTTTTGATTTTCGGCAGAAGGGGTCTTGCTCATTTGCCCGCTCCGTCAACGACGACGATTTGATCGGGGCGCAGTTTGCTCACGCCGGAGATAACCACAGCGTCTCCAGCCTGGAGGCCGGAGGCTACAAGGATCTGCGTGTCTGAATACTTGGCGATCGAAACCTCTCTCCGCTGAAGTTTCTTGGCCTCGCGGTCGACGACATAAACCGCCGGCTTGCCAGAGACGCTAGTCAGGGCGGTGGCCGGCAAGGCGATCATGTTGCCGACGGGTAGTTCCACTTTGCCCGTCACCGCGGCGCCGAACGCCATACCGGCCGGTGCATCAGGCAGCGCGATCCTGACGCGATAAGAACGCGTCGCCGGATCCGCTGTCGGGCTGACATCGCGTACGGTTCCTGTAACGGCGACGGACGGATCGGAAACCAGGCTGACCCGCACCTTGATGGTCGCCGGGCTGATGTTGATGACGCGTTCGGAGACATCGAAGACGGCGTCGAGTTCCGCCGTGTTGGCGATCCTAGCGACCATTTGGCCGGCGCCGACTACTTGTCCGGCATTCGCGCCGATGGCGGTCACGATGCCGGTACTGTCAGCGATCAGATTTGTGTATCCGACTTTCCGCTTAGCGGTCTCGACGGCCGCCTCGGCAGCGTCGCGCCTGGCTGCTGTAGCCCGCCAGTTGCTGTCGGCCTCATCAACGCGCGCTTTGGCGACAACCTGCTTTTCGAACAGCGACCGCTGACGATCCAGATTGGTCTTCGCAAGCTCGGAAGCCGAGATCGCACTCGTTAGATCGGCCTGCACGGATCGCAACTCATTCAGCACGTCCCGGTCATCCAGGGTCGCCAGCACGTCGCCCTTTGCGACCACCGCGCCGATATTGACCTTCCTTGCTGACACTCGTCCGTCGATCCGGAAGCCAAGGTCGGTCTCGATATGCGGCCTGATCTCACCTGTTTGGGTGATCATCTGGTCGACATAAGCTGGCGTTGCGATCACGGTGCGGACGGGACGCGGTTTCTCCACCTCCGCCTTCTCGTCAGAACAACCTGCGAGCGCGATGAGGGTAAAGGCCGCGAATATCCGGGGGGCAAGTGCCCGAGCTGTTTCCATAGCATTCTTCTCTTTAGGGTTGGGACGACCTACTGCGCCACCACGTCAGCAGGCCGATGAGGATCATGACGATGCCGACAGTCATCACGGTCGAGATGACCCAGTCAGGCGCTCGAAGCCCGGCCTTCTGGCCGAGCGCGACAGCAAAAGCGAAGAGAAGGACGCCGCATGCGAGCCATTTTAGCGTCATCGATTTCGCGATGGACTTCTCGGACTCGCCAGCTTCCCCGCGCGCGTTTCTCGGCCGTCTCGTCAATGGGCAACCGTCCCGGAGAACATGTTGATGATGACGACGCCAACGACGATGCAGCCGATGCCAAGCATGGCCGGGAGATCGAGGGACTGCTTGAAAGCGAAATAGCCGACCGCTGAGATCAGGACGATCCCGAGGCCGCTCCACAAGGCGTAAGCGACCCCGACGGGAATGGTTCGAATGGCGTGCGACAGGAAATAGAATGCGGTTCCGTAGAAGAGCGCCATAAGGAGTGTCGGAACGAGCTTGGAGAACTGTTGCGACTGCTGCAGGAACGACGTGGCGATGACTTCGCAGACGATCGCGATGGTCAGGGCACCATAGGTAATCAAAGCAGGATTCATGTTACGGAGCTTTCATTGTTGCGTTGATGAGATGAAGGCGCAGGATTTCGCGCTCTTGTCTTATGGCGCTATCGACTTTCCATAGATCGGCAAGCCAATAGCCGTCGGCGGCGTAGCGAATGACCTCGAGCTCAATGCTGGCATCGGTTGCCTGATGCCTTGTTAGTCGGTCGCGCAGCCAATCGGACCAAATCTGACACAGCGCGGTATCACTGATCACCGAGAGAGACTGCGCGATTAGCGGGTTATCGCTTAGCTGCAGCACAACGTTGATGTAGGCACGGCTGAAACAGCCATGCGTGTCGGCGTCATCGGCAAGAAGAGCTTCGATCGCACCATCGAACTGTTCGATCTGGTCTCGAAACACGGCCTCGATCAGCTTTTCCTTGCTTGGGAAGTGATGGAAGAGGCCCCCTTTGGTAACGCCTGCGGCGGCGGCGACCGCCTGGATGGTTACCGCGTTAATGCCCTGCTCGGCGGCTAGCTGAGCAGTGCAAGCGAGAAGTTTTCTGCGCAGCACTTCAGGCTGCTTTGGGCTTTGGCGGATGCTTGTCATGTAATACACATACCGCGCGGTAGGTATGTTGACAAGAGGGAGAACGCGAAATTGGCCAACCGGCCGAGTGCTTTCCTGTTCGCGCCGCGCGATGCACCACCATTCGCTCAGTCCGACGTTGTTGCCGCTCCAATCATCCAGCGGCCTATTGCGGCCGTCATAACCCCAATTCTCGTGTTCGCCCGAGCTGCCACGACACCGATCCGCCCTGGACGATTCCCGTCACCTCTTTGCCGAGCTGCCGGTCGATGACCGGCCGCCACGGGACCAGCGTGAACTCGTGGCTCTTCTCGACGATGGCGAATTTGCCGCTGGTGAGCTGGACCGTCCCGGTGAAGGTGCCGCTGACGGTGTCGCCGTCTCCAGCCGCGCAGAACGGCATCGGCTTTGTCGCTGCCAGTTCCGCCCCGGCGCGAGCGACCTCGCGGGCTTCCAATGTCGATAGAAGATCGCGCCGATAGAAGACGCGGCCGTCCTGCTGGCGCGTGGCGTCACCCTGTTCGATCAAGCGCTCGCGGCGCCGGTCCATCGCCTGGCTCACGTCTTGTCCGAACCCTGCCGGCGATAGATCGGACGGGCCGCGCCCGATCAGCCGCCGGTCGAGCCAGGTCGCACCGTCCGCCGTGATCTGCTTCTCCAGATCCAAGGTCGAGAGGACACGGATGTTGAGTTGGCGGCCCTGGCCCGCATCGTGGGCGGCAGCGCGGACCTCGAAGTCCTGCGGGATGCGCCACTGGTCGGCGTCGATCCGCTCGACGATGCTGGCACGGCGCAGCGCCTCCAGCCGCCGCACATGGGCATCGACGAACCCCTCATAGTCGCCACCGGGCACACGGCCATCGAACCGGGCCTGCTCCAGATGGCGGCTCGGTCGATAGATGCCGTCCTCGGCCATGCCGGCGATGGCGCGGTCGGCCGGGCGTGGTCCGGCGTCGGTCGCTTGGATCTGGATGACGCTGCCGATGCGGGCGTCCGCGACCTTCGCCTGATCGACGCCGGAGATGTGATGCGTGCGGCCATCGATGCCGTCGATCACCAGCGTCAGGTTCTCGCCCAGCTCGTCGGAAAGATGCTTGTCCACCACGCGGCCGACGATCGGCGTCGCGGGCGCGGCGTCGTGAATCTGGAAGCTCATCGGATCGCGGTCGCGGCCCTCGGCGCGCATGGACTTCTGCATGGTGCGCACGATGTCGCCGCGCTCGCCCATCTTATGCAGCGTCGGCTCCAGCCGGTCGCTGAGATCCCAGACGCCGGGCGACATCTCCGTGGCGAGACCCATCTTCTCCAGCTTGCCGAGACGACGGATGCGCATGGTCCGGTCTTCCTGGACCCGCGCATCATCGGGCGCGTGGCGCAGATCAAGCGCACCGCCATCGGCTTCCTTCAGCATCGCCCGGTCGATGCGAGTGAAGCGGTCCTGATCGATCTCGGCTGTCAGCTTGCGGCGCTGCTCGATCTCGGTGACGGGACCGAGTTCCAACGTCGCCAACTCGCTCGCCCGTTCGCGGATACCGTTCGCGAGGTAGTCGCCGTTGATGACCAGATCCTCGCCGAGATCGTCGCGGCCGTTGACGATGACATGGACATGCGGATGGCCGGTGTTGAAGTGGTTGACCGCGACCCAATCGAGCTTCGTGCCGAGGTCGGCTTCGAGCTGGCGCATCAGGTCGCGGGTATGGCCGGTCAAGTCTTCGATCTCGGCGGCATCTTCCGGCGAGACGATAAAACGGAACTGGTGACGATCGTCCTTGCCGCGATCGAGGAAGGCGTCGCCATCGGCGCGGTCCTCGGTCGCCGAGTAGAGCCGGCCGCGCTCGCCGTCGCGCGAGGTGCCGTCGCGCTGGATGTAGCGTAGATGGGCGGCGGCCTTGCCGCTCTTGCCGGCGGCGCGAACGGAACGCGATTTGACGATGACACGGCGGCTGCCGGGCTGGCGATGGCTCCAGCCGTTCGACAGGTTGCGGGAGCGGACGAAGGCCGCGCCGCGCCCGCGCTTGACGCCCCGGCCGGAGGCGACCGCGCCATTGCGGCTGGGCTTGCCTGATTCTCCGGCGTTGCCGCGCGACACCCGCCCGGAGGCCGCGCCCTGCTGGCGGGCGATCTTCCGGACCTTGGTGAGGAAGCTCTTCGCCTGGCCGGCCTTCGACGCATCGGAGCGGATGCGGCCCGGCTTCGGCCGGAAGCGGTTGTCGTCGTCGGCGCTCATCGACGGCATCCCGCCCGAAACCGCCGATTTCGGCGAAGAGTGCCGCGAATAACGTGGCAGATACTGGCTGTACCGCGCCTCGCGGCACCATGCAGGCCCGGCGACGGTGCCGTCCCAAACAGTGTGCAGACAAGGGCTTGGCCCCCGGATCGGACCCATGGGGTGCCGTCCGCTTTAATCTTGCCCTCCCGCCTCTCTGCCTCTTCTGCCCGTCCTGACCCTGATTCCGCCTGATCCCGCCCATCCCCCCTGCACACTGGAAAGGACCGCCGGGCATGTCTAACCGCCATGCTCATCGCGGCCCTCCCGTTTGCGCGCGGGCCACGAACAGACTGCCCGACTGCGGCACGACCGCCCGGACATCGCGCACGGGCGTTGCAGCCGGAGCGTCATTCGGCTGTACAGTATCGGCGGACGATATGCGCTCAGTCTGCGCGACGAACAGCGGCGCGCGGGTCCATGACAGCGGATCGGCCACCGCGACATCGACCGGCCCGGTGCTCTCGCCACCGCCGATCAACGGCGCGAGTGTGGCGACATACGCGCGCGTTTCCGTCGGCAACGGACGGCCAGCGAGATGCTCTTCGTATCGACCGGGACCGGCATTGTAGGCCGCCAGAAACCCCGGCGATCCGTAGCGGTCGTGCAACTCGCGCAGATTGGCCGCGCCCGCCAGAATGTTGTCGCGCGGGTCGTAGGGATCGCTGCCGAGCCGATGGCGGGCGCGAAGCTCCGCCCAGGTCGGCGGCATGATCTGCATCAGGCCCATCGCACCCTTGGGCGAGATCGCCCGCACCTGGTTGGCGCTCTCGACGCGCATGACGGCCCTGATCCACGCCGCCGGGATGCCGAAGCGCTGCGCCGCCTCGGCGATATGCGCGGCATAAGGATCGGCTTGGGACGCGCGCTGGACCGGCTCCGGCTGCGCCTGGCAGGGCAGCGGCATTGCGACAGCGAGCACGGCGGAAAGGAGAAGGACCGCCGATCGGACGGGCATCCTGTCTCCGCCACGATGCCAGCCTGCCAGCGTGCTCGCTGCGGTCAAGGGTTCGCGCACAGCGCCGATCTCCGATCGCCCTTGACCTTCGCTGCGCGCGCCGGCCGACGGATCGTCGAGCGGGACGAAGGGATGAGACGGCTTTCCTGCGAACAAAGAGATGGGACTTGTTCGCACGATGCCGCCTGCGATCCTGATGATCGATCGCATGGGATCACTCCCGCTCGCCGCGCTTGACCGGGCGCGTCCAGTGCAGCGACCAGGCGGCCCCGCCGTCATCATCGCGGAACAGGTTGGCGCGGATCGGTTGCGGCAAGGCGGGATCGTCGATCAGCAGCGAGATATATTCGCCGGCGCGCTCACCTGTGCGTTTCCAGCCCGCGCCGATCTCCGGTCCGTCGTCGGTGCCGTGGTGGATGCGATAGTCCGGCGCGTTCTCGGCATCGGACGGTTCGGCCGGAACGATGGTGAGTTCGCGATAGAGGGTGAGCGTATGAACGCGCCCGACGAAGCCTGTCGTATCACGGGTAAACTGGCCGATCTGCGGCATGGGAATCTCCTCGATGCTGGGGGGGGGTGAAAGCCGGCGCGCGCCATGCCCGCCGGAATCGTGGCGGTCAGCGCGTCGCGGCGCGCCAGACGAAGCGGCCGTCGCCGGCTTCGTCTGTGTAGATCGGTGTCGCGCGGCCGATGACCGCGCTGACCGGGATCGGACCGAAGTAACGGCCGTCCAGGCTGTCGCGGACGGCCGGGTTCATCAGGAAGATCTCGTCACCGGCGATGCGGCGGCAGCCGTTCCAGACCGGCAGGTCGCGGCCCGTGCGGTCGCGATCGAGCGCCGCGCCGAGTTCGACGCCATCGACCGTGATGGTGCGGCGGATGCGGCAGACCACTTGCCTTGGCAGCCCCATGACGCGCTTCAAGAGCGGCACGCCACGGCCGATATAGCCGCGCTCCACCATGAAGTCGGCGAGCGGTCCAGGAGGATCGACCGCGACCAGATCGGTGACGGTCAGGTCGCCGGGCTGATCGATCGCGTAGAGGCCGATCGGCGCGCTGGCGGAGACGTTCCACACCAGCCGGGTCGGCGTCGGGATGAAGGACGCGATGGCGACGCCCATGATCGAGAAATACGTCACCATCACATAGCCGAAGCGGGTCATGGCTCGGCCCTCCGGCGCATAAGGAACGCCCGATGCTGGTCGGCGGTGTAGGCGCGCGGTTCATGACCGGCGGTCAGCCGGTTGTGGACCTGCCGCCAATGACCGGGCGAAACATCCTCCGGATCGATGCCGATCGCCTGGATGGCGTCGATGTGGCGGAGCACCTGTTCGACCCTGGGCCAGCCGTCGATCTTCAACAGGATCTCGCCGCCGGGACGCACAAAGGGCAGCGTCTGATAGGGTTCGTGCGGCTGCACAGCGCGCACGATGTCGATGCGCGAGATGATCGTGCCGAAGTCGTTCGACGCCCAGCGGATGAAGGCGAAGATAGCGCCGGGCCGGAACGCGAAGATGCGTCGCCGCCGGTCGATGATGGTTTCTTCGGCGAGACGGCCGAAGCGAACCCAGTGCTCGATCTTTTTCTCGATATGGATCAGTTCGACATGGGTCAGGTGGTCGGAGGGATGCGCTGACGGCACGGGGCCTCCGCGCACGCGGGGAGCCGCGTTGCCGGTCATGATGGGTCTCCTTCGGTTGATGGGAATTCGCGCGCGAGCAGCGCGCGCAGCATGTCCGCGACGGTGACGCCGCGCTGGAACGCGACGATCTTGATTCGGCCGCGCAGCTCCGGCGTGATGTCGATCGTCAGCCGCGCCGTGAACGCCGCGCCGTCGGCCACGCGGGCCGCTGGCTGTTCGCTGGACTTGATCCAGCTCTCGGGATCGGCGGGACGCGCCGCGAAGCCGCGTTTCGGGGATCGCTCGCTCATGGCGCGATCCTTCCGATGTTGAGGCGGCCGATCTCGGCGGCCAGCGCGGCGATCTCGCGCGCGGCCGGACTGGCGGCGTCAATCTCCGAGGCGAGCCGCCCGGACTGCGCGGCGTCGGCGAAGACGACGCGCTGGCCGATGGTGGCGGCGAGCAACGGTGGATCGTGGTCAGTCAGAGTCTCGGCCGTCTCGCGGGCGATGACGGTGCGCGCGCCACAGCGATTGAGCACAAAGCGCGCGGCCAGCTCGGGCCGGTAGATGCGCGCCTCCGTGAGGAGCGCCAGCATCTCGGCCGAGGCCCAGCCGTCGAACGGCGACGGCTGCACCGGGATCAGCACCAGGTCGGCGGCGAGCAGCGCCGAGCGCATCAGGCCGGCGACGCGCGGCGGGCCGTCGATGACGACGTGATCGACATCGCGCGCCAGTTCGGGCGCTTCCCGGTGCAGGGTATCGCGGGCCAAGCCGAGGACGCCGAACAGTCGAGGGCAACCTTCACGCGCCCGTTGCTGCGACCAGTCGAGCGCCGAGCCTTGCGGGTCCGCGTCGATCAGGGTGACGCGGCTGCCGGTCCTCGCCCATTCTCCGGCGAGATGCAGGGCCAGCGTCGTCTTCCCGACGCCGCCTTTTTGATTGAGCAGCGCGACGATCATGGCACGCGCCTCGATCGCCCGGCGGCACCGGCACCATGGCTCGCGCCCGCGCGCGTCAAAGACAAATAGTTAGATTCTTGGTTAGACTCTAAGTTAGCAGTCGGATTCAGCGTTTCGGGCCAGAGGTTTAACTGCGATCCGTGCGCCCGAAATCCCGATAGTCCTGCGCCCGAAGTCCCGATACCGTTTGCGCCCGAAGTCACGAGCGCTTCCACAGCCTCGTCCACAGGCACTGTGGATAGTCGGGAGGGCCGGATTTGCAGGAGTTCGCGTCGTCCCTCGCGCCAGATGTCAAGCCGGTAGCCGGGCAACGGCTGGCGGGTGACGATGCGGCGAATGTCGAGCGCGAAGTCGGACGGCCGCGCCAGGCTGCCGGACTTCTCATGGAGGTGGGCGACCTCGAAGACCCAGCCATGGACCTGACGGCCGGCGTGCTTGCGGGCGACGCGGTAGAGCCAGCGCTCGATGCCGCCGGTCAGCCGGAAATAGTCCGGGTCGATGGTCAGGACCAGCGAGCGGTCGATGACGCCGCGATAGAACCAGTCGGGCAGCACGAACTCCATGCCCTCGACGCGGCCGTCATGGGTGGTCATCTCCTCCCATTCGTTGATCCAGGAGAACTGGTGCCGCCGCCAACGCTCGCCATGGCGAATGGTCGTGGCGATGACAGTTGATTGCAGGCGGGCGAAGGCGCCCTTGAGCAGCCGGTATTCGCGCGCGCCGGTGCCCCGACCGATCGCCATCAGGAGCTGGTACGGCGTGAAGCGCAGGAAGCGGGATGTTTTCAGGCCATGGTTCTCGGCCTCGACGATCTGCGAGGCCGCCCAGATCAGCACATCGGCGTCCCAGATGGTCGCCATGCCATGCTCGGGCATGGCGAAGACCTCGACGCGGACGCCGCCGGATTCGTAGAGGATCGGCGTTACCCGTTTGGCCTTGGCAAGCGAGAAGAACGGCCGCTCCATCAGGTCGCGCTGGTCGCGGGGGCTGGCATCGCCCGTCGCGATGACGAAGGGATCGAGCCGCGCCCGCTCGCTACCGGCAAGGCGCTGCGGGTGCCGTCCAGCATCCTGGGAGGGACCGCCGGACATTCAGCGTGCGCCCCGCTCGGCGGGCGTCAGCGGACGGGCCGGAAAGACTCGCCTTGCGTCCTTGTCGGTGGTGGATTTGCGGGCGGCGACCGCTGTCCAGGCTTGCAGATCGTCCAGCGCATAGACGACGCGCCCGCCGATCTTGCGATAGGTCGGGCCGGTGCCGTAGGTGCGGTGCTTCTCCAGCGTCCGTAGCGAGATGCCGAGAAAGCGGGCCGCATCGGGCGTGCGCAGGAATCGGGGCGGCAGCCCCGTCTTCGGGTCGATCATGATTGGACCTCCGGTTCGGGTTTGGCGGCTGTCGGCGGCGACAGCGGGCTATGGCGAACCGTGGCGGAGGATCGGCGGCTTGCAGCGTGCCGGAATAAGGGGGGTGTGATTCCGGCACCCCGGAGGTGTCGGATCAAGCCGAGGCCAGGTTGCTCATCAGCGGCGGCGTGGCACGTGAACCGGATAGTGGAGCAGCTCGCGATAGCCGCCGCGCATGTAGAACAGGCCGTCCGCAACGAGGCGGCGGACCTGGTTCTTCAAGGGGCTGACTTCCCAGTCGTTCTTGGACCGGCCGCGAAAGCCGAGCAGCGCCTCGGCGATGACGCGATAGCTGGCCCCGGCCAGCTTCGCGTCGAGCGCGCGCAGAATCAGGATGTGCCGGTCGCGGGTCTGGGCCGGAAGGTTGCGCCGCCGGTCGCCGGGAGGGCGCCCGGCCAGCGCCAGCCAGAAGCGCAACGCCGCTTCGGCGCGCAACTCGAATAGGGTGTCGAGCGGCAGGATGACGACGAAGCCTGCCGGACCTTCGGGCGGAGCGTTCGCGAGCCAGAAGCGGTGCTCGCCGCCCGATCCGCGCCATAGACCATGCCAGACGCCATCGACCGCCGATCGCGCCGCGAGGCCGGGGAGCCCCGGCAGCACGATGGGCATGGTGAAGTCGTTGGGGGGATCGCTCGATGGCTGGAGCCGGAAGGCGTCAGGCTGGAGCGCAGGCGCCCAGAACAGCGATGCACGATCGGCGGGTTGGTCGGGGTCCACCGCGAAATCGCAACCCCCAGCGGTTGGCGAACGCGGTCCGCGCCTCGGTGTCGTAGCGAGATTTCCGTTTCAGGCGATGGAAGTCGCGACGATAGTCGTCGTCGCGGCGGAGGTATTCCCAAGCGAAGCCGGCAGCAGGAATGCTTCGAGCATGTCCATAGGTGGCCGGCGCGCGCCAATCAGAACTCGGCATGGCGTCACCTCTTTCTTCCCGCGCGCCGTCGGCGCTGGAAAGACGAAGTGTTCACAGCTTGAGGTGTATTTTGAACTTGTTATTATCGGATATGTAGATCACACAATCCGATCAATATTGGTGAATCATTACTTAAAATTGCAAAGATGGTTTGGCGAGCCGGGCGCAGCCCGGCGCGCGGCGGCCGGGTCATCGACATGGCCGTATCCGCCGATCCGGTTCCACGGATCGGCGGAAAATCTGAGATGTGCTGAACCGGAAAGACGCAAAGCCGTGCAACCGCAAATCCGGCTGCACGGCTTTGCGATCATCCGCGCTTCAGGCGCTGCATTCCTTCCGCCAGCGTCCACAGCGCCCGGTTCAGTCCGACATTCTGATCGATGCCGTTGATCGCGCGGGTCTGGCCGCGACGGATACGGCCTTCGGCATTGGTGCGGCGACCGTCCAGCCCGCCGCGTATCATGTTCTCCTGAATGACGTTAAACGTGCTCCACAGGCTTTGCCCGACATCCTCGCGGCGGCGCGGCGCGATGATCTGATCCGGGCGGACGGGGCTTTCGTCCTCGCCATAGCGAACGACAAGGCTCGCCTCGGCCATAACACGTTGTTCGTCCTGCGACAGCCTTGTCTCCTTCATCGTCTCCGTGGCATCGATCAGACGCGGGAAGTCTTCCGCGACCGTATAGACGCCTTCGATGATCTGATCCTGTATGCCGCCCTTGTGGGGCACGCGGACTTCCTCGAACCGCTCGCCCGCAATCATGCTGTTGGTGCAGACGAAGCGCAGTACACCGGCAAACATTTGATAAGCCGAGGTTCCATCGTGGGAATTCACGATGATGACTTCCGCCGCCTCTGGCTTGCCGATGCCGTCATCGCGGCGCAGGCGCAGCATATGCTTGGCGTGGCCGTGGCGGCTGCCGTCGCGCGGCACGGACTGCACGGCGAAGAACGGGAACCATCCTTCCTTTCGCAGCCCCTCCACGATCTCGATGGTAGGGACGTAAACATACCGATCCGACCGGCTGTCATGCGCCTCACGGGCGAAGACGGACGGGACGTGGCGGTAGAGGGCTTCGTTGTCGAGGGCTTCGCGCCCGCTGATCTGGTGAGAATTCCGGCCGAACCGGGTGGATAGTTGATGATACATGATCTGTCTCCGTGGGTCTGGGTTGGAGCGCAGCGCTGCGCTGCAACCTTGGCCGTCGCCGAGACCGGGGTAGCAAGGTGCAAGGGCGGCCGGGCCGGAGGGGGATCACCCGGCCTGCACGGAACGGAGGAACGACGTGGAGGAAGGCCGGGGACACCGGCCCGGACGAGCGTCAGCGATCCCTTGCACCGCGCGGGGGTGGAACCCCTAGCCAAACCCGCCCGGCATGAGGGCCGGCGGGCGCCGGGCATCAGGATCTGATCGAGATGTGCAAAGCCACAAACCCGGAAATCCGCACATCCTGATTGCCGTATTTCCTGACAGGCGGTGACGGCCATGACCATGACGAAGCCCCGCTCGCCCGAGCGGGGCTTCTGGAGATGTCCGTCTCAGTCGCCGTTGCGGCGAGACCAGATGAGGTTGTGGCCTTCGCCGTCCTCGCCCTCGACAAGGCTGGCGTAGATCGGGGCGGGGAAGCTCGGATCGTCCAGCTTGACGGAGAGATATTCGCGCTGCGTCTCGCGGGCGGTCTTCTTCCAGGCTGCTCCGAATTCCGTGGCCCCTGCGAAGATACGGAAGTCGGGACCGCGCTCGCTGTCGCCCTCGGTCGGGACGAATTTCACGGTCTTGACGTTGAGTGTCAGGGTCTTGACCGCGCCGGTGAAGCCAGCCGAGCCGTTGTCGTTCTTGGTGAAGGTGCCGATGGTCGCCATTGCCGTGTTCCTTTTCCTTCGGGCCGCGCCTATCGCGACCCCGATGGTGGTCATGCGACCGGGGACGATCGGCCCCGCACCCGTCAGGGCTGGAACGAAGTGGAAGGCGTGTGGCGACGGCTTTTTTGCTTCGCGATGCAAAGCCGGATCGGGGTCCCCGCACGACTTGTCGCGTGGGGTGGTCCAGGCGGCGGAAAAAAGCTGGCGACGGGCGTTGCGGGAAGACGAGCGAGGCGCAGCCGGTCTCGGTCAGACCCAATCCATTCGAGGACGCCGTGGGTGTGGCTGACAGGGAAACTCGAAGAACACGACACTGGTGGCCGTCGATCTCTGCGCCAGGTACAAAAACGGTGGCGAAACTCCGGTCGCACCAGGCTTATCCCTGACCTCCGACGGCAAGGCCGGTCCATCGCCCATGTGTGGACACCGGCGCTTCCCGATTTCACCTGCTGCGCAGCGCCGACATTGGCAGGCCGGAGACGACCACACGCTGGAGCAACGAGACTTTTCTCGCCAATGGACGATCCAAGATTCCCGGCGCACTACCCGCCCGGGGGGTGTCAATGCCACCATCATGGTCCTGCCACCGTCATTGTGAGCAGGCATCGCCATTCGCTTCGCCCGCCCGAGCGGGGCTACATCATCGGAGGGACCGCCAACCGCCGCTCTTCGCGTTAGCGATTGAAGCCGAATGGCGGAAACGCGCCCTTCGCGTGGTTCCGGCGAAGCCGAAAGCGCGGCCCGTAGGGCAACGCCTGGATTTTTACTTCATTCTAAAGCGTGCCAACTCTCGAATTTTTTCGATGTAGGTCCGGGCAACCTCTTTCGCCCTAGTGCGCCCGAGACCTTCCTTTCTCATACGCTTAAAGACTCCGTCAAAATACAACTTGTCCCAATGCGCTCGAAATCCGGTATCCGGAACTTCCAAAATCATCTTTGGCAGATTGAGATCATGTATCAATCTGTCTCCAACCTTTCCAGATTGGATATATAGCGCATTCGACTGAAGTATGTGCTCGACGAGAATGCCTTGTTTCGCGATATCGAACTCTATTACGGCGGCTCGTTCCGTTGGACGCTGAAACCGGAGAAAGAGGGCGACGTGATCGGGACGCTTCGGCAGGCCTCCCCATTGGACCACGACATCGCCTGCTGGAAAATGTGCCTGCACTCGGATGACTTCAGCCAAGTCGGGACGCTTTGTCGTATCCAAAATAACTAAAGGGATGAGCCGTCCATGCCCCGTACCGACAGTCGCGATTGCAGCGTCGCCAGCTATCGCTACTACCTGCGCTTCCTCTGCGCTGTTCATATTAATTGCAGAGTATCGCTTTTGTCTAAGTCTCATCGCGATATTCCTGCACCAAGATTGGGGCAACGCTGACGTTCTCGCGGTGCGTGTCTGTCAGTATTAGGCGATAGGATTCTATATCTCGGTCGAGCAACATAGGGCCTGGGATATGAAAGCGAAGCCATCCTGAAATCGCATTGTGCGCCGATATTGATGCGGGGACGGCAAGGGTCTCGTCTTGTCCTTTTACAAAGGACGGGGCTAAGCGCTCGTTGGCTCGAACTTTCATCGTCATTTGTACCCGATCCGTTGTTAGATACGTGATCGAGAGATCCACTTCCGCTACCGCGTTGTTACTGTCGGTCGGATTCGTCACTGTTATGAGGAAGGCATAGACCCGACCGCTGCCATCTTTAGCATCTTGGAAATATCCATTGACCAAGGCTGGGACCAAGCGAGGAAGGCGGCGCTTCTCTTGTTCATTCGCGAGCTTACGCCCCTGCCACGTAAAATATAAATTGACGATTGAGATACAAAAGCCGGCGACGGCAATGGTTCTCGTGAGGTCAAACCATTCTAGAAGGGGCGCAGTCATTCGTCGCTAATCCCTCTAGCGTTTAAGGTCGTCGGATTTATCGCAAATTTTGCGCAAAAAGAGAAGGCTTGCGCCACGTCAACTCGACTTTGTATCCAACGGTGCCGACCATCGCATTAGCGCCGATATGCCGACGAAGATCGCACCGATGATGCAGAAGATCTGCCGCCAAACTTCGGACGGCACGGCCTCGCCCGTGACACCGTGGACAAGGGCGTAGCCCGCGACGGCGGAGGGCGCGGCGAAGACCAGCGCCACAATCAGGCGCAGCACCGGCGAGCGCAACGACGCGACGTCGAACACCAACAGGCCATAGGCTACGGCCCCGGCGACGAGGCCGACAAGGCCCGCGCCGATCAGGCCGGAGCTGGTGACGTAGGCGAAGCGCGCCGCTTCCACGGCGAGCATGAAGGGCAGCGCATAGACGGCGAGCGTATAGGCCAGGACGCACAGTCCCGCGATCAGTGCCACGCTCATCAACATCACGGCGATCATGACGGTTCTCCATAGGTCCGATGGCAGTTGCCGTCATCGGACAGTCGAGGTCAGCCGGTCGGAATTTCGGGGTGTCGGGCGGAAGGAAGGCCGGGACCGCTGATGCGATCCCGGCCCGGTCCTCACTCAGCGGCGATCTGGAAGGCGTCACCGTCCTGCTGCCGCTCGCCCATCCACGCGGGCCGCGCCGTGCGCAGGGAGGCGGGAAGCCAGCCGGTTCCGGCCAGAAGCTTTTCGGCAGCCACCGCCATGTCCGTCTTCTTCAAGCCCGCGATCCGCTCCGCCGCCGCGTCGCTGACGGCTTCGCGCACGGCAGCAAGGATATGCGCCTTGGTGACGCGACCGAGATAGGTTCGCACAGTGGGCGTCCAGTGCGCCGTCATGTCGAGCGCCACCGCCGCCGCCAGCCTGTCCGCCGTCGCATGGGCGTGGGGCTTGCGCTCCCAAGGCAGCTTGACCGCATTGACGGTGAGCGAGGCGCAATGAGCGAACAACGCCATGGCGCTGGCATGATCCAGACTGGCAATGAAGCCCCACAGGTCGGCCACGTCGCGCGGCATGTCCGCCGCCCATCCGGCATGACGATCCGCCAGCGCCTTGCCCGCCGCGGTGTCCTCGATGCCGTCCGCGTGAGAAGCAAGGAAGCTGCTGATCGGGCGGATTTCGAGGCAGGCAGCAGCCACCCCGCGATAGAAGGTCTGCGCCGACAGCGCATGGGTGACGGCGATCAACGCTATGTCCGGCTGCTCGCCCAAGGCAAGGCGAAGGCCCAGCGTCCGGTGTGAGGTCAAATCGCGGATGAGAAGGTCCGACAGCGGCTTGCCCGCATCCCCGGTGTCCTCGTCCTCCGTCTCGAGCGCGGAAACGGCATTGCCGTCCTCGTATCGCTCGCCGTCCTCGATGATCTCGCCGTCACCGTTGACGCGAACGCCGTCCACCACGCTGCTACCGTCACCGCCCGCATCCTCTTCGAGTTCCGGCTTCTCGTCCTCGGCTCGAATGAAACCCCGCTCGATACGGGCTTCCCCCTCATGGGAGAGGATGACGAACACACCGCCACTGGCGATCTCGTCGGCGTCGTAGGCGTGGCGCAAGCCGTCGATACGCTCGATCTCGGTTTCCAACTCACCGAACCGCTGATCCACGTCGTCGGGCAGTTCCTCGGCGCTGTCATACTGTTCGGTCAGCGCGTCATATTCTTCCTGCGCGGCGGCATAGGCGGCCTCGTCTTCCTCCGACAGCGCTACCGGATGCGGATAGGTGCGGCGCAGACCGTTGCCGTGTGGGTAGTCGATATAGACCCCCGCCCATTTCCAGCCTTCCTCGGTCTTCACGCTCTCCGCGATCCCCTCCAGCTTCTCGATGACAAGCCGATCCAGAAGTGCCGCGTCCTCATAGAAGCCGCCGCGATCTTCGGTGAACAGGTCGCGCAGGATCACGCCGCCCGCCTCGGTATAGGCTTCCGCGCCGACGAACACCGCCCGCCGATCCGTCGCCGCGATGTGCATCCGGGTCAGGTCGCGGCGGATGGTCGAAGGCTCCCTGTTCCACGACAGGTTCTCGTACACCTGCTCCTGCCGGGCAGGATCGTCCACGATGGCGAAGGCCATCAACTGCTCCAAGGTCAAATCCCCGTCGCGATAGACCTGCATCAACTTGGGGCTGACCGCGCCCAAGCGCATCCGCTGGCGCACGACATGGGCGGTCACGCCGAAGCGGGCGGCGATTTCCTCCGCGCCCCAACCGCGCGTTTCCGCAAGCTCGCGGAAGCGCTCAAACTGATCGGCGGGCGAGAGGTCTTCGCGGGTAACGTTCTCGTCCAGACTGATTTCGCAGGCGTCGTTCACGGTGTCGATGACGCAGCGGACGGGTTCCGTCTTCTTGATCTGCTTGCGCTTCACGCGCAGCAACTGCGCCAGCCTGCGGCCTTCACCGATGCTGACCAGATAGAAGCCGGTCGCGGCACCCTCGGCGTCAAGCTCCGGCTCCACCACGAGGTTCTGCAGGACGCCCTTGGCGTGGATGCTCGCCGCCTTCGCTTCGATGGACGCCTCGCTGTGCGGCGTCTTGCGGGCGTTGTTCGGGTGTTTCTTGAGCTTGTTGAGCGGGATGAACACCTCCGCGCCGGTCACGGCAGCAGGGGTAGCGGTGGTTTCTGTGGCTAGGGTTGTCATGGTCTATCACTCCTATGGGCTTGGGTTTCGCGCAGCGAAGCGCCGCGCTGAAACCCTGCCCGTCGGCGAGACCGGGGGGTGCAAGGGCCAGGGCGGCCGGGGTGGAGGGGGATCACCCGGCCTGCACAAGCGGATGTCCGTAGTTACGGATGTGCGGAAAACCGCATCCGCGCGGAAGGTCGGGGAGACCACCCCGGACGGCGCCGGCTTGCCGGCGCTTCACCCTTGACCGCGCCACGGGGCGGCGCCCCCAAGCGACCCGCCCGGCGTGAGCGTCAGCGGGAGCCGGGAGAATAACCGGATCAGAATACGAGGCTTTCGATGCCGAAACTCATGAGACCCTGATCGCCAAATCGTAGTGGGCGTTGCGGGGTGTCCCCGCAGAAGGGGGGCCACCAAGGCGCAAGACTTGGGGCAGGGGAAGGCTTTCCCCTCATCAATATGGTGACTGGTGGCTACCCAGCATTTCCTTTGGAGAAATCTCAAAGTACAGGGAGAGCAGAAATGACCGACCGATGGTTATCTTTGATGGCGCCACTCGTGTTCCGGCCCAGCTACAGTCTTCCACATCCGTCCAAGATTGTTGTTAAGTTTCGAGCAGGTTTTGAACCCAAGAATGATCCGGGTCTCTCGCCCCGCCGAGGAGAAAGCGCATGTCACCGCTAAATGCGCTATCAGAATGTATTGCTTTTAAAATCCGATCAGCTGCTTTTTTAAAAGATAAAGCCTGGGCCGCATCCGATTGCGTGGCAATGAATAGGCTTTTCGCTTCTTCAATATCACTCAACAACTGAACCGCTGCTGAGTGTCGAAGTTTGCACGTCGGCTCATGGTGCAGATGGTAGATTTCAATTGAGAGGTTTGCACGCTCTTGCTGTTCAGCGTCGTTGTTTGCCGCGCAAGGCTTTCCATTTTCCTGTCTGCATCCGAGAAGTCTCCAGTCCCCAAATTCGCAGGGGTCGAGCAACGTTGGGCGCTCGCCGACAAGCGAACCCTGCACGTAAACCCGCTGCGCCTCGTCCAAAAGGGGAAACCTATCCGCTTTCCCTCCTACCGTACCACCGGCAACGTCTTTCCGCCTCGAATTGCAAAAGGTGCAGGCATATCGAAAATTTGACCTCTCGAAGGCGAGCCATCGGTAGCCATTATGTTCATGTGCGGCGTCGCCCACACGCCCCTTTGGTCGGAAATGATCGACGGCATTGTCAGATCGAGGCACCGGCACTTCGCAATACCAACATTTGTCATTCGACAGGTCAGCCAAGCCGTCTTTCAACTCTCTCCATACAGCAGCGTGATCATTGGGGTCTCCGCCGTGCGTAACTGCTTGTGATGCTATCGCGGCCCGGTCGAGCCACTCGTCAGGTAATCTAAGTCGCGTTGAGTCAATGTACCTCATTGTTCGGGGCCTTGCTTGTCGTGTCGCTCAGCAAGCAGTTCCCGAACGAGTTGAGCTACTCCCCGATCCTTGGACAGATTTCCGGGTGGTTTAAGCTACTCTCCGCGCCTGCTGATCGGTTTCGATGCTGTTGAAGTAGACCACGGCGGGCGGCTGTCCGCCATGGGCGGCGTGAGGCCGCTGGTGGTTGTAGAAAGTGATCCAACGACCGATGCCTGCCTTGGCCTGCGACCCGGTCTCCCAGGCGTGCAGGTATACGCATTCATACTTCATCGACCGCCACAGGCGCTCGATGAAGATGTTGTCGAGGCAGCGTCCCTTGCCGTCCATAGAGATCCGGGTCCCGACCCGTTTTAGCCGGTCGGTCCAGGCGAAGGATGTGAACTGCGAGCCTTGATCGGTATTCATGATCTCGGGCGGACCGAAGCGGTGGATCGCCTCGTTCAGGGCCTCGACGCAGAAGTCGGCCTCCAGCGTGTTCGAGATGCACCAGGCCAGCACCTTGCGGGTGAACCAGTCCATGATCGCGACCAGATAGAGGAAGCCCCTGCGCATCGGCAGGTAAGTGATGTCAGCGCACCAGACCTGATTGGGCCGCTCGACCCGCAGCCCGCCCAGCAGATAGGGATAGGTCTTGTGCCCCTTCGCGGGCCTGCTGGTGTCCGGCTTCTGGAAGATCGGCATCAGGCACATCAGCCGCATCAGCCGCCGGATGCGCTTGACGTTCACGGCATGGCCCTCGTTCCGCAGGTGCCAAGTCATTTGCTGCACACCGTAGAAGGGCGTCTCCAGGAACTGCTTGTCGATCAGCAGCATGAGGGCGAGGTTCATTTCGGTCTCGCCCTGCGGCTCGTGATAGAACGAGGACCGCGAGATCGACAGCAGGCGGCATTGCGCACCCACCGACAGCACGGGATGGTTCCGCTCGATCATCCCGCGTCTCATTTCCCGCCCCAAGGCTTGAGCTTTCGTGACAAAAAATCGTTGGCGACGGCCAGCTCTCCGATCTTCGCATGCAAGGAACGCACAGTGTCCTCGTCGACCTCAGCGGTCTTCTTCGTGCCCCGCTCGAAGATGTCCGCCGCCCCGTCAAGTAGCGCCTTCTTCCACTGGTGGATCATCGTCGGATGCACGCCATAATCCGCGGCCAACTCGGACATGGTGCGCTCGCCCTTCACGGCCTCCAGCGCTACGCGAGCCTTGAAGCCCGCGTCATGATTCCTGCGTTTGCGCATGTTGTGATCTCCTCGTCCTTGGAGATCAGCAGACGTCAGTTCGTAGCTTTCGTCACTGTCCGATTTTCGGGGAGTAGCTCA
>NZ_JAEULZ010000003.1 GCF_016793485.1 Mesorhizobium sp.
TCGCTTCCTCGACCCCGATCTCGTCAAACGGGTTCATCGACATCTTCACATTCGCAAGCTCGACGCCCGAACCGTCCGACTTAACCCGGATCTTCACGTTGTAGTCCACTACCCGCTTAACCGGGACCAAAACCTTCATCGCTTAATGCCTCTCCGTAGATTTGTGGCGCGTCTAGCAGCACCGCGTCCGGCTCGGTTGTCGGTAGCCGACATTCCTGGCGCTAAAACAGACTTTTATTGCGGTTTTCGGTCCTTAAAGGCCCAAAAGCGCGCGGACCCTAGAGTGGGCCGCTGCGGGCGTCAATATCGTGAAATGCGTCAAATCGGTTCAGCTCGGACAGACGCTACTGCCGTCCCCAGCGCGGCGACGGCTCGGCGTCCACGGGACGCACCGCGCTCGGCTGTTTCACGACCACGGCGCGAGGCGTGACAATCTCCCGGTCGAAGAGCGGCACGTCACGGCTGCGCAGGATCAAGACCAGAATTGCCCCCGCGATGATGCCGCCGACATGGCAGGCCCACGACACCTGGTCCTCCCCCGCCATCCCGAACATGACGAACTGGAACAGGATCCACATGACGAGCGCGATATAGGCCGGAATGCGCAGCGGGATACGGGCAAAGGCCAGTATCCAGATTTTCACCCGCGGATGCAGGATCAGGTAGGCGGTCACCACGCCGGCGATCGCGCCTGACGCGCCAATCAGCGGCACCTGCGAGTCCGGCGCGACCAGCCCATGCAACAACGCGCCGGCGATCGCGCATAGAAGGTAGAAGATCAGGAATTTCACATGGCCGAGTGCGTCCTCGACATTGTCGCCGAAGACCCACAGGAACAGCATGTTGCCGCCAAGGTGGAAGATGTCGCCATGCAGGAAGGCGTATGAGATGTAGGTCAGGTCTTCCGGGACGAGTTCCAGTTCCGGTGGCAGGTCGACCGTGTCGAAGACCACCGACGGTATGTAGCCGAGTCCGTAGACGGTGGCGATCTGCGCCTGTTCCGAGCTGAAGGAGGTCAGGAAGTAGATAATGACGTTGGCGAGGATCAGCCCGATTGTGACGTATTGGACCCGGATTCGCTTGAGGCTGTTGGCGTCGTGGAGCGGAATGAACATCCTGTCGCGGCCTGCCCCTCATCGAATCCTAGCGATTCTTGCCGGGAACCCATAGCACGTCGGCGTTTCCGTTGTCATTGACCACGCGGCCCGCGACGAACAGCAGGTCGGACACCCGGTTGATGTAGCGGACGCCTTCGGGATTCACATGCTCGCCCTTGACCTGGGCCAGCGCCACCATGGCGCGCTCGGCGCGGCGCGCCACCGTCCGTGCGAGATGCAGCGCAGCGGATGCCGGCGAGCCGCCAGGAAGGACGAAGGAGCGCAGTGGCTGCAAATCCTTGTTCAACGCGTCGATATCGGCTTCCACGCGATCCGTCTGCGCCGCGATGATGCGCAGCGGCTCGTAGTTCAGCTTCTTGCCGGTGTCGGGCGTGCTGAGATCCGCGCCGAGGTCGAACAGGTCGTTCTGGATGCGGCCAAGCATGGCGTCGAGGCCGGGATGCGATTGCGCCGTATGCAGCCGGGCCAGCCCGATGCAGGAATTGGCCTCGTCCACCGTGCCGTAGGCTTCGACCCGGAGGTCCGATTTCAGCCGCCGCTCGCCGCTGCCGAGGCCTGTGGTCCCGTCGTCACCGGTGCGGGTGTAAATCTTGTTCAGCTTGACCATGCGGCTCAGAACCGGCCGGCCGCGTAGGCGCCAAGCAGGATCAGCACCAGCGCAATGAACTGCAGGAGCACGCGCATCTGCATCAGCTTGTTGGACGTATTGCCCGAACCGCCGCGCAGCATGTTGGCAAGGCCGCGGATCAGCACGACCACCACGGCGAACATCACGACGAGCGCAAGAATGTTGAAGACGGTTGACATGGACTGTTCCTAAGAGCGCGCCGCCAGAATGCGATAGACCATCGCAGCCGGCAGGAGGCGCTTCATGGCTGCTCCGATTCTTGCCGGCCACGTCACCACATAATGCGGCCGGGGCCTGGAGGAAAGGAGGGCGTGGCGCAATGCCTTGTGCACCACCTCGGGGCCAGGCTTCAGGCTGGAGACGCTGCCGCCGGCCTTCAGGCGGTCGAGCTGCGCCCGATAGGCCTCCCTGTGGTGGGAATTGGCGTAGTCGACGTTCTTCAGGAACCAGCCGAGCGCATTGGCCGCTATCTTCGATTTCACCGGCCCCGGCTCGATCAGCGAAACGTGGATGTCCGTGTCGAGTAGCTCGGAGCGCAGGCAGAGCATCAGCCCTTCCAGCGCGTGCTTGGACGCCGCATAGGGGCCGCGGAAGCGGAAAGGCGCGAGGCCCATGATCGACGAGCAGTGGACGATGCGGCCATGCCCCTGGGCGCGCATGACCGGCAGGACGCGCCGCGTGAGGTCGTGCCAGCCGAAGAAATTCGCCTCGAACTGTTCGCGCAAGGCATCGACGGAGATGTCTTCCACCGCGCCCGGCTGCGAATAGGCGCCGTTGTTGAACAGCGCATCGAGCCGCCCGCCGGTTCGCGAAAGCACGTCGTCGACAAGCCGGGCGATCGATTCCGGCTCACGGTAGTCGAGATAGAAGGCCTCGATCCCGTCTGCCTCGAGCGCTGCGATGTCGTCAGGCTTCCTTGCCGTGGCGAAAACGCGCCAGCCCTCGGCCTTCAGGGCGCGGGCGCAGTGGGCGCCGATGCCAGACGATGCTCCCGTCACGATGATCGTGCGCAACCCGCTCACTGACGTGGCCCCGACCTTGCCAATTCCGAAAATCCCTTCCCATATTCGTCGGCAAGTGACAATGACGGTCGAAAGGCGACGGGGAGCATTGGTGTTGACGGTTCTGTACTTTCCGGAAGCCGCCTGAATGATGCGCAGGATCGTCGCCCTGAAGCGCATCCTCTACGACGCGCTCGGCCACTTCAACGACGATGACGGATGGTCAATGGCGTCGCATCTGGCGATCAGCGCACTGATGGCGCTGTTTCCGTTTCTCATCTTCGCCACGACACTGGCCAGCTTCCTCGGCGCCGAAACCTTTACCGAGGACATCGTCCACATCGTGTTCGATACCTGGCCGGAGCAGATCGCCGAGCCCATATCGCAGGAAGTCGTCAACGTGCTGACTGTTCCGCGCACCGACCTTCTTACATACGGCGTGCTGCTTGCAGCGTTCTTCGCCTCCAACGGCATTGAGGCGCTGCGCACGTCGCTGAACCGCGCCTACAGGGTCCTGGAGACGCGATCCTTCATCCACCGGCGCATCCAGAGCCTCGCCTTCGTGTTCATCGCGACCGTCGGATGCGTGGTCATCAGCGTGCTTCTGGTCTTTGCGCCGCTGATCGTGCGCCTGCTCGTGGCGCGGTTCGAATGGCTGGAACCCTATCTCGGCACGATCACCATCTGGCGCTTTGGCGTCGCCTCGCTGGTCATCGTGCTCGGCCTGTTCGCGGTCCACATCTGGCTGCCGGCCGGACGGCGGCGTTTCGTCGACATCCTGCCCGGGATAATTTTCACACTTGTCGGCTGGCTCGTCGGCTCGTCGGTCTTCGCGACCTACCTCGACAATTTTTCGTCCTATGTGACGACCTATGCCGGGCTGGCATCGATCATGGTCGCGATCGTCTTCCTCTACATCATCTCGATGATCTTCATCCTCGGCGGCGAGCTGAACGCGGCGATCAGCCGGTATCTGGAAGCCAGGGCGCGGGTACCGGGCTGACGGACAAGGGCCCCTCGCCAGTCTCCGACCCCCGTTCATCCCCAGAAACAATGGTCTGGAGCACGATCACGATTTGGCGACTGCCTCGCCTTTGCCGCGATTGGTGCTATGTTGCATGTGCTAACGCCGCGTCGCCGCGCGGCGGCAGGAAAGGCGGATGACGGAAAAAGAAGCCGCAGGAAACACATCGCAACCGACGGCCGGCCCGGCCTCTGCACCGTTCTCCGCACTGACGCGAACGCGCCTTGCGGTTCGCGCCGCGATGATCGTCGAGCGTGGCTGGCCGCTGGTCCTGCCCATCCTCCTTGTCACCGGCGTCTTCCTCAGCCTTTCTTGGTTCGGCGTATTCCGCATTCTCCCGGACATCGCGCGGCTGGTCGTCGTGGCCGGCTTCGCCATCGCCTCGATAGCCGCCCTCTATCCGCTGCGTTTCTACCGAAGCCCGACTGCCGGCGAGATCGACCGTCGCATCGAGCGCGCCAACCAGTTGGCCCATACACCCGTTCTGGTGCAGACCGACCGCCCCGTCGGCGACGCAAGCCCGTTCGGCGATGCGCTGTGGCGCGAGCACCAGCGCCGCATGGCGGCCAGCCTCAACAATGTCGGCGGCGACCTCCCCCGCACACGCGTTCCGGAGCGCGACCCGTGGGGCCTGCGCGCCGCCGTTGCTCTGCTGCTGGTAACGGCTTTTGCCTTCTCGTTCGGCCCCTTCGGTGGACGGCTTGTCGACGGCTTCCGTTCGCACAGCTGGCTCGAAACCGTTCCACCGCGCATCGACGCCTGGGTGACGCCGCCGGCCTATACAGGCAAGGCGCCGGTGTTCCTGACGACGACCCCCAACGCTGGCGACAGCGCGCAGGCCGCCCCGCCGGACGCGCCACCATTCGCTTTCTACACCGTCCCGGCGAACAGCGAGCTGTCGTTGCGTGTGACGGGCGGGTCCGGCACCGAAACGCTGGCCTTCACCGACGCGGACGGAAATATCCGCGATCTCCAGCCCGAAGGCGCTCCCGCTGCGGAAGGCACGAACGCCGAGGCTGCCGCGCCACAGCCGCCCGTCCCCGGCGCGCCCCGCCAGTTTGCCGGCAAGCTGACAGGCGACGGCGTGCTGACGCTGAAATCCGGCGACCGCGAGATTTCCAGCTGGACCTTCGCGGTGACGCCTGACAAAGCGCCGGTGATCCGCTTCGCCGACGAACCGAAGCGCGCGGTGAACGGTGCGCTCGAACTCGCCTACGAGGTCGAGGACGATTACGGCGCGACGGAAGCCTTTGCCGAGTTCGAACTGGAGCAGGCGCCCGCTCCCGATGCGCGCCCGCTCTATCCCGCGCCTGACATGAAGCTCTCGCTGCCGCGCCGCGACGCCAAGGGACCGGCGGTCAAGACAGCGCGCGACCTGACGGAGCACGTGTGGTCCGGGGCGCAGATCAAGCTGACGCTCAAGGTCAAGGACGCGGCGGGACAGGAAGGCGCAAGCGAGACCAAGACGCTGACGATGCCGGCGAGGATTTTCACCAACCCGCTGGCGCGCGCAATCGTGGAACAACGCCAGATCTTCTCGCTGGACGCCAACCGCAAGAAAGAAGCGCTCGACCTGATCGACGCGATCACGCTGCGCCCCGAGGACACCATCCAGAACCCGTCGCACTATCTCGGCATCATGACCGGCCGCACCAAGCTGGTGATGGCCGAGAGCGACGAGCAGTTGCGCGAGGTCGCCGATTATATGTGGCAGATGGCGCTGTCGATCGAGGACGGCGACCTTTCCGACGCGGAGCGTCGCCTGCGCCAGGCGCAGGAAGCGCTGCAGCAGGCGCTGGAGAACAACGCGTCGGACGAAGAGATCGACAGGCTGATGTCGGAACTTCGCCAGGCGATGGACGAGTTCCTGCGCGAATTCGCCGAGCGAGCCATGCAGAACCCGAACATGGCGCAGCAAATGCCGCAGAACAGCCAGGAACTGCGCCAGAACGACCTGCAGCGCATGCTCGACCAGATCGAGAACCTGGCGAAGTCGGGCAATCGCGACCAGGCGCAGGACCTGCTGTCGCAACTGCAGAACATGATGAACAACCTGCAGGCCGGCCGCCAGCAGCAGAACCAGAATGGCCAGCAGAACTCCGAGATGCGCCAGCAGATGGACAAGCTCGGCGAGATCATGCGGCGCCAGCAGGAGATGATGAACGAGACGTTCCGCATGGACCAGATGCGGCGCGACCAGCAGCAGCGGGGCCAGGATCGCTCCGAGCAGCGCGGCGAGAACGGCCAGGACCAGCAGCCCGGAGAAGGCCAGCAGGGCCAGGGGCAGCAGCAGGGCCAGGGACAGCCGATGACGCCTGAAGAGTTCGCCGAGGCCTTGCGCCAGTTGCAGGAAGGCCAGGGCCAGCTGCAAAGCGAACTCGAGGCCCTGACAAAGGGCATGGAAGGCATGGGCATGCAGCCCGGCGAGGGTTTCGGCGAGGCCGGCGACGCGATGGGTCAAGCCGAGGGCTCGCTCGGGCGCGGTGACGGTGGGCGAGCCGTCGGCGAACAAGGGCGCGCGCTGGAGGCCCTGCGCCGCGGCGCGCAGGACATGATGAACCAGATGATGCAGGCCCAACAGGGCCAGGAGGGTCAAGGACAGGAAGGCGGTCGGCAGCAGAACGCCGACCGCGATCCGCTCGGCCGCCCGCGCGCCACGACCGGGCCGGACTTCGGCGATTCTGTCACCGTGCCCGATGAGATCGACGTGCAGCGCGCCCGCCAGATCCTCGAGGCCATCCGCAAGCGTCTCGGCAACGCGCTGAGCCCCGAACTGGAGCGCAGCTACCTCGAACGCCTGCTGGAGATGCGGTAAGCGCTAGAGCATGATGCCGTTTCGTTGAAACGCCATCCTGCTCTCGCTTTTTTGTTTCAGCATGATCTTTTCCGAAAACCGGTCCCCACTTTTCGGGATCACGCTACCCCGCCATCCCGGCTTCGCGGGCAAGCTCGTAGTCCTTGCCGAACGAGCGCTTGAACGCCGGGCGCTCCGAGAGCCGCGACAGGTAGTCGGCCAGGATCGGCCTATCCTTCAACTGTCCGAGCACATTGATGGCGTAGTGCACGCCCAGGCCCATCTGTGTATCGGCAGCGGTGAAGCGATCGCCGGCGATATAGGGTCTCGACGACAGCGTTTTCTCAAGATGGCGCACCATATCCTCGTAGGACCCGAAGGAGAAATCGGCCGGCTTGTAGTCCCAGCCATGCGCCTTCGCTGCAATCGCCGGGTCGTAGACCGCATCGGCATAGACAAGCCACGACAGGAATTGTGCGCGATCAGGATCGCCGGGCTTGGGCGCAAGGCCCGCCTCGGGAAAGGTTTCCGTTAGATAGAGGACAATCGCGGCGCGCTCGGTGACCACCGTGCCGTCGTGGACGATCGCTGGCACCTTCTTGTTCGGCTGGATCGCGCGATAGTCCTCGGGCACGCCACCCGGTGCCCTGATGTCCACGATCTTCATCTCATAGGGAATGCCCAGTTCCTCAAGCAGCCAGAATATGCTCGATCCGCGCGACCACGGGCAATGATAGAAAGCCAGCATCCGATACCTCCTGTTTGCCGGAGGACATTAGCAGACATCTCCTGACAACCGACTGTCAGGAACCTTTGCAGGAGACTTCGTTCAGGCGTCGCCCTTGACGATGCCGACGAAGGGCAGTTCGCGGAACGCGTGCGCCACGTCCATGCCGTAGCCTACGACGAAAAAGTCCGGGCAGTCGAACGCAACGTGGTCCGCATTGAGGTCGGTCTGCCGACGCATGCGCTTGTCGAGCAGGACGGCGATGGAACAGCTTTTCGCGCCGCGCGACAGCAGGAGTTCGCGCGTGAATTTCAGCGTCTTCCCGGACTCGAGGATGTCGTCGATGATCAGGACGTCGCGGCCCGCCACCTCGTTGTCGATGTCGCGCAGCACACGCACCTCGCCGCTGGTGGTGCCGGTTCCGTAGCTGGAGATGAAGATGAACTCGACCTCCGGCGACAGGCCGACATCGTGCATGGCGCGGATGAGGTCGGCGGCGAAAATGAACGAGCCCTTGAGGACCGATACGACAAGCAGGTCGGTATAGTCCTTGGACGCGATCTCCTTGGCGAGTTCGAGATTGCGCCGGGCGATCGCCGACGCGGAGAACAGAACCTCGATCTCCTTGCCCCTGACAACAGGCATGCTTGTCGTTCCCTATTCCGCGAAGCTGACCGTTACGGTCTTCACTCCGTTCTTAGGGGCATCGAGACGGCTGGAAAAGGCGAATGTTTCGCCGGGAGCGAGCGGCCGGCCGGATGTCCCCAGCCTGTAGCGGGTCACGAGCCCGTCATTGCCGGTCACCGCGATCTCCAGCGGCGGCAGGTGTTCCGTCGTCTTGCCGTCGTTGGCGGCCTCGCCATCGACGAACAGGACCAGGCGTGTGCCCGTCGCGTCGATGCGCGAGGTGACGCCCGAAATGCGAAGTGCGCTCTGCGGGGTGCCGGCGAAGGACATCTCCCGCACCAGGGCGTGGCCGCCCGAGACCCAGAAGGAAGCGATGACGAGCGCAATGCCGGTGGCCCAGAAGAGCGGACCTCCGCGCACCGGATTGGTCGGCCCTGGCGGCTTGTCCTTTCGCAGCATGTCCATGCCCAGGGCAGGCGCCGCTGCCGACCCGATTGCAGCAGGCGATTCAGCGGGCTTCCTGGGTTCGGCCCGTGCTTCCTGCGGCAGGCTGATGTAATCGGCGTCGATGACGTCGGCAGATGGTTGAATCCGCCCTGCTTCAGCAGCGGCACCATCGGTCATGATTTCGCCGGAAACGGCGCGTGGCTTCGCATCATCAGCCATTCGGCGGCGATCCTGTGGAGCGTTCGTTGCCAGGGAGTAAACCGGAATGGTTAAAGTTTCACAACTTCGGCCCCAATCGGGGCCAAAATTAACCCATGATTAACCATACGGGTCCGATGGTCGGGAGCCGGACGGCGGGATGGCCGAAGCCGCAACGAAGGTATTCCAGCACTTGATCCGTTTCGAAAATGTCGGGCTACGATACGGGATGGGCGCGGAGGTCCTGCGCGACGTCTCCTTCGACATTCCCGCGCGATCCTTCCAGTTCCTGAGCGGCCCTTCGGGCGCCGGCAAGACATCGCTGCTGCGGCTGCTGTTCCTGTCGCTGAAGCCGACGCGCGGCCTGATCACTGTCTTCGGCAAGGACCGTTCGCGGATCACGCGGCGCGAACTGCCGCTGATCCGCCGGCGCATCGGCGTGGTGTTCCAAGATTTCCGGCTGCTCGACCACCTGACGACCTACGAGAACGTGGCACTGCCGCTGCGCGTGCGCGGGCGCGAGGAATCAAGCTATCGCGGTGACGTTGAGGAACTTCTGAAGTGGGTTGGGCTCGGCGAACGCATGCATGTTGTGCCGCCTGTCCTTTCGGGCGGAGAAAAGCAGCGCGCGGCAATTGCCAGGGCGCTGATCGAGCAGCCCGAAATCCTGCTCGCCGACGAGCCGACCGGCAACGTCGATCCGCCATTGGCGCGACGCCTACTCAGGCTCTTCATCGAGATGAACAGGCTCGGCACCGCCGTGGTGATCGCCACCCACGACCTCGGCCTGATGGAGCAGGTCGATGCCCGGCGGATGATCCTGTCGGGGGGAAAGCTCGATATCTATGACTGACACGACCTCCGGCACCACCTTCACCGAAGACGGCATCGCCGAGAGCGAGATCGCCCTGCCGCGCGTGCGCCGCCGCATGGCACCGATCGTACCGGCGCAGAACGTGGTCGGCCGCGCGCTGGTCTCGGTCATCGCCATCATGACCTTCCTGTCCTGCCTGACTCTTGGCGCGGTATCGCTGGTGCGCGACACAGCCTCGGTCTGGGAAAGCCAGATTTCGCGGGAGGCGACGATCCAGATCCGGCCGGAGGAAGGGCTGGACATGGAGGCAGCGCTGGAAAGCGCATCCCTGGTGGCGCGCGGCTTCCCCGGGATCACCAGTGCGCGCATCGTTGATCGGGCGGCGACGACGCGGCTCCTGGAGCCCTGGCTCGGGAGCGGACTGAACATCGACGAACTGCCGGTACCGAGACTGATCATCGTCACCATCAACGAGGACTACCCGCCCAACTTCGCGCGGCTGCGCGAGGCGATCGTCTCGCAGGTGCCGCAGGCGTCGCTCGACGACCACCGGACCTGGGTCGACCGGTTGGTGACCATGGCGCGCACGACGGTCGCCATCGGCATGGCAGCGCTGGCCCTGATGCTGGCGGCGACGGTGCTTTCGGTCGTCTTCGCGACACGCGGCGCGATGGCCGGCAACGGACACATCATCGAAGTGCTGCATTTCGTCGGCGCGGAAGGCCGTTTCATCGCGCGCCAGTTCCGCCGGCATTTCCTCGTCACCGGCATGAAGGGCGCCGCTGCGGGAGGCATCGGCGCCGTGCTTGTCTTTCTGATCGTCTCGTTCTGGTCGGCGCGAAACCTAGCTACACCGGAGGCTGACCAGGCTACCGCACTGTTCGGCAATTTCGCCATCGGGTTGAGCGGTTATGGCGGCGTGGCGCTGATCGTGGTGCTGATCGGCATGCTGACAGCCGCCACCTCTCATCTGACCGTCGTCGCCTACCTGTCGGACATCGAAAGCCGGCAATCGGATGCGGGATAATGACGCGACTCCTACCAATCGCCTCAATTCGACGTTACTCATGCTGACGATGAAGGGACATCGAATCGAAGACGTGACCGGAGTAGGGGCCGGACGCGACGTCGAGGCTGTCGCGCGACCGCGCAGGCTGCCGGCGCCCTTGCGCATGGCCGGCACCCTCGTCGCATGCTGCATCGTCCTGTTGCTGGTAGGGTTCGCCCTTTTCGCCACCCATGTCAGCCGGCTCTCGGCGCCACGCAATCCACAGTCAGCCGACGGAATCATCGTCCTTACAGGAGGCCAGGCGCGGCTTGATGCGGCGGTCAGCCTGCTGAAATCGGGCAAGGGCAAGCGACTGCTGATCAGCGGGGTGCACCCATCGACGACACGAAAAACGCTGCAGGCCGCGACCGGAGCCGACGACGCGCTGTTTTCCTGTTGCGTCGACATCGACCGCGAAGCGCTCGACACAGTCGGGAATGCCGAGGAAAGCGCGAAATGGGTGCACTCCAACGCCTACGACCGCGTGATCCTCGTCACAAACAACTATCACATGCCGCGCAGCCTGCTGGAAATGCAGCGACTTCTCGATACCGAAGAACTTGAACCTTACCCTGTCGTCAACAGCGCCATAGACAAGGGCAGCTGGATTGCGCGACCGGAAGTGCTGCGCGTTTTATTCACTGAATACGGCAAATACCTGCTGGCCCTGGCGCGGGGCGCATTCCCGACGCACCTGCCCGATACCAGTATGATTTCCGCGAACGCATCACCCGGCGAACACTGACGCCGCACTTTCCTTCGAGGCGCCCTCTGGTGTAACCAACGCGGGCTTTCTCACCGGGCCTCGCGCGCAATGCTCCAAATCCGATCGCTGGCGTTCAATTTCGTGTTTTACGTCAACCTGATCGTCCAGATGATCTTCTGGACCCCGTTCTATTTCCTGGCGCCGCGCCACAAGGCCTGGTTCGTGCCGAAATTCTGGTCGCGCACCAGCATGTGGCTTTACGAGAAGATCGCCCTGACCAAGAAAGACGTCCGGGGCGTGGAAAACCTGCCGGAAGGCTCGTTCATTCTCGCCCCAAAGCACCAGTCGTTCTGGGATACGATCGCCTTCTATCCCTATCTTGACGATCCCATCTACATCCTGAAGCGCGAGCTGACCTGGATCCCCTTCTTCGGCTGGTACATCATGAAGATGCGCATGATCCCGGTCGATCGCGGCAGCCGGGGCAAGGCGCTGAGATCGGTTGTCGCGGCGACCAAGGAAGAGTTGGCGCGCAATCCGCGCCAGTTGATCATCTATCCCGAAGGCACGCGCAGGCCGCCGGGCGCCGAGCCAGCCTACAAATACGGCATCGTGGAAATCTATTCCCAGCTTGGCCTGCCAGTGGTGCCTGTGGCCCATGTCGCGGGCCTTTACTGGCCGCGCCGGAAATTCCTGCGCTACCCCGGAACGATCCAGGCGCGCTTCCTGCCACCGATCCCCCCTGGGCTACCCAAGGAGGAATTCATGCAGCGGCTGATATCAGACACGGAAACCGCCTGCGACCAGTTGCTGATCGAGGCGGCCCGTTCCAAGAATCCGCCGCACCTGCCGCCGACGGCTGTAAAGCGATTGCAGGAGCTGGGCGCGCTGCCGTCGGCCTGAAACCTGGAGCGCCGGCCGGCTCAGGCGCTGGCTTTGTCGAGCTCGGCAATATCTTCCGTGGTGAGTTTGAGCGAAGCGGCGCGGATCAGGCTGTCCGTCTGGGCGATAGACGTTGCGCTGGCGATCGGAGCTGTGACGCCCGGTCGCGCGATGACCCAGGCGAGCGCCACTTCTGCCGGCGTTGCTTCATGGCGCGCCGATGCGGCATCGAGCGCAGCCAGAATGCGGTGGCCCCGAGCGTCGAGATAGGCCGCCACGCCCTGCCCGCGCGGACTTTTGCCGAGGTCCGCCTCGCTGCGGTATTTGCCGGACAGGAAACCCTTGGCGAGCGAGAAATAGGTGATGACGCCGATCTCTTCGCGGATGCAGAGGTCGCGCAGCGCGCCATCGAAGGACGAACGGTCGTAGAGATTATATTCGGGCTGCAGCACCTCGTAGCGCGGCAGTTTGCGCTGGCTGGCAACCCGGAGCGACGCCTCGAGCTGGCCGGCATCGAGGTTGGAGCATCCGCACCAGCGGACCTTGCCCTGCTCGATCAGCCGCTGATATGCGCCGAGCGTCTCGTCATAGGGCACGGTCTCGTCCGGCCAGTGCGAGAGGTAAAGGTCGATCGCTTCGACCTGAAGGCGCTTCAGGGATTGTTCGGCTGCGCGCATGATGTAGGAGGCTGACAGATCGGTCCTGCCCTGCCCCATGTCCGAACCAACCTTGGTGATCACCACGACCTTGTCTCGATTGCCGCGGCTCTTCATCCACTTGCCGATGATCGTCTCGGATTCGCCGCCCTTGTTGCCCGGAATCCAGCGCGAATAGGAGTCCGCCGTGTCGACGGCGTTTAGTCCGGCATCAACGAAGCGATCGAGAATGGCGAAGGAAGTCTTTTCGTCAGCAGTCCAGCCGAAGACGTTGCCGCCCAGAACGAGCGGTGCGATGTCGAGTTCGGTTTTTCCGAGGCGGCGCTTCTGCAAGATGCTTCTCCGTGGTCCGATGGTCCCAGCGGCCGCGACTCGAAAGCAGCGGCCGGCGGCAACCTAGTTGCCCTATACCTCAACTTCAAATCACGCTGATGAATGCCCGCGTTACCGTCAAGACACCAGGCGGCCGACTTCTTCAAGCCAGTGATCCCGGATGCCGAGCGCCTTCAGATGGTCGATCGTGTTGTGGACATATTCCTCGTTCGGGCCGGCCTGGCCGACCGCGCCGGACACGATCCGCGCCGCGGTCGGCTCGTCGAGCGCCCCGGCATACTGTCCGTGCGAGCGATCGACGATGTAGGTGACGGCCTCCACGCTTTCGCCGCCCTCCAGCCGGATCGGCAGCATGCGTTCGATGTATACGCTTGTGACGAGTTCCCTGTCGCGAAGATAGGCAAGCACTTCTTCGCGAAGCTCTTGCGGAACGCGGAAAGCGAGGCCGACGCAGGAGCCGCCCCGGTCCAATCCGAGCACGAGACCGGGTCTCTCGGGCGATCCCCGATAGATGACCGAGGACACGCATAGCGAGCGCCGAAACCCGTGCAATCGCGCACGGCGTGTCTCGACATGCGCAAAACCCGGCCGCCACATCAGCGAGCCATAGCCAAAAACCCAAAAATCGCCCATATCCCGAGCCTATGTCCGTTTCATCCAATCCGGAACGGCTTGAACGATTAGCGCATGATTCCCGAAAGGTTGAGGCCTTTCGGACAAACCGCAGACAGCCGGGGGAACGCCGATGACCGAGACCGCAGAAAGGACGCCGAACTACGGTCGCCGAATCATATGGCTCGCGATCTTCGTGGTGCTGCTGATCGCAGGCTACAGCGCCGGGTGGTACTATCTGGCGGACGGCATTCTGAGCCGCACCGAAGAGACGATCGCGGACATGAACCGCGACGGCGTTACCGTCGAATGCGAAAATCCGATCGCGCGCGGCTTTCCCTTCCGGCTCGGGATCTACTGCGACCGTGTCGCGTATGCGAGCGTTGCGGAGGCTGTCGGCCTGACCGCAGGCAATCTGCGGACGGCCGGTCAAATCTACGATCCCCGGCGTTTCATCGCCGAACTCGACGGGCCCGCGACGATCGCCACGCCCGGCAGCGGCCAGGTAAACCTCGACTGGCAGAAACTGAGGGCCAGTGTTCGCTGGGCAAGGCCGCTTCCAGAGCGCATCTCTATCGAAGGCGGGCAGCTTGCCGCCACCTCTGCCACCGGCGCGCCGCTCGCGACAATCAATGCCTTCGAGGCGCATATGCGCCCCAACGGGCAGGATATCGACCTTGCCAGCAACTTCAGCGGGCTTACGGTCGATCGGACGCTGGTAGAAGGGCGAACGCTGCCGACATTCTCAGGCGAGTACGATTTCACCATCAACGAAGGCGTCACTCTACGCGGCCTGCGGCCCGAGGATCTGCGCGGACGTTCCGGCGTCATCCGCAACGCCACACTGAACATAGGCGAGAATGGCGGCTTCACCGTCACCGGGAATTTTTCGGTCTCCGAAGACGGCCTGCTGGATGCCGACCTCAGGGTGACGGTGCGCGATCCGCAAAACCTGTCGACTGCCGTAGCCGAGGCGTTTCCGGAGAAACGTCGCGAGATCAACAACGTCGCTTCCGCGTTGACCTTCATGGGCAACAATCCCTCGTTGCCGCTGCGCATCCAGCGGGGCGAAGCGAAGCTCGCCTTCTTCACGCTCGGCAACATACCGGCGTTCTGAGGCCGGTCGCAGGTCAGCTTTTCGGATGCTCGACGGCCTGGCGGCCGAAATCCGGCGCATCGATGTCCTGGCCTGCCTCTATGATGGAACGCCGTATCGCTCGCGTACGGCTGAAAAGCTCGAACAGCTTGTCGCCCTCGCCCCAGCGGATCGCGCGCTGTAGCGACGCAAGATCCTCAGAGAAGCGGGCCAGCATTTCGAGGATGGCGTCGCGATTGTGCAGGCAGACATCGCGCCACATGGTCGGATCGGAGGCCGCGAGGCGGGTGAAATCGCGGAAACCGGAAGCGGAGTACTTGATGACTTCCGACTTGGTTACCGTCTCCAGATCGTCGGCCGTGCCGACAATATTGTAGGCGATGATGTGCGGGAGGTGCGAGACGATGGCCAGCGTCCTGTCGTGATGCTCGGGGTCCATCGTGTCGATGTTCGAGCCGCAACGCCGCCAGAACTCGGATAGCTTTTCGAGTGCGTCGGGGTCCGTCCCAGGCAGGGGGGTGAATATGCACCAGCGGTTTTCGAACAGCTCGGCGAAGCCGGCGTCGGGTCCGGATTTTTCCGTACCCGCGAGAGGATGGCCCGGAATGAAGTGCACGCCTTCCGGCACATGCGGCGACATCTGCGCGATGACGGAGGATTTCGTCGAGCCGACATCGGTCAGGATCGCGCCCTTCTTCAAGGCAGGCGCGATATCCTTTGCAACATCGCCAGACGAACCGACTGGAACCGAGACGATGACAAGATCGGCGTCCGCGACCGCCTTGGCCGAATCGGTCGAATAGCTGTCACCGAGGCCAAGTTCCTCGGCGCGGGCAAGCGTCTTTTCGCTGCGCGTCGAGATGGCGATGTGGCGGGCGAGATTCTCGCGGCGCACCACGCGCGCCAGCGACGAGCCGATCAGGCCGATGCCGACGAGCGCGATCTTCTCGAACAGGGGTTCGGGTGACGATCCGGCCATGGCGTCAGCTTTTCAGGAATTCGGCCAGCGCCGCGACGACGCCGCGATTGGCCTCCTCGGTGCCGACCGTCAGGCGCAGCGCGTTGGGGAAACCGTAGGCGGCGACGCGGCGCAGAATGTAGCCGCGCTCGGAGAGCCAGGCGTCGGCCTTGGCGGCCGAGTGTTTCTCGTCAGGGAAATGGACGAGGACGAAGTTGCCGACGGACGGCGTGATGCGCAGGCCGAGCTTCGGCAGCTCTTCCGACAGCCAGGCAAGCCAGCGATCGTTGTGCTCGACGGTGCGCTCGACATGCGCGCGGTCCCTGAGCGCTGCGACACCGGCCTCGATCGAAGCGGCGTTGACGTTAAAGGGACCACGCATGCGGTTGACGGCGTCGATGATGTGCGACGGTCCGTACATCCAGCCCAGCCTTATCCCACCAAGGCCATGGATCTTCGAGAAGGTACGCGTCATCACGACATTCTGCGAATTGCCGACGAGCTCGACGCCGGCCTCATAGTCGTTGCGGCGGACGTATTCGGCATAGGCCGCGTCGAGCACGAGCAGGACATGCTTCGGCAGTCCGGCATGCAGGCGGCGGATTTCCTCGAACGGCAAGTAGGTGCCGGTCGGATTGTTGGGATTGGCGAGGAAGACGACTTTCGTCTTCGCAGTCACCGCGGCGAGGATGGCGTCTACGTCGGCGCGCTCCTCGACCTCACGCACGGTCACCGGAATGCCGCCGGCCGCCTGGATGTAGATCTTGTAGACCAGGAAACCGTGCTCAGTGATGATGGCCTCATCGCCCGCCGACAGGTAGGTCTGCGCAAGCAGTCCGAGGATTTCGTCCGAGCCGTTGGAGCAGATGATGTTGGCGGGGTTCAGCCCATGCGCCTCGCCGATCGTCTCGCGCAGCCGCGCAGCAGAGCCATCGGGGTAGAATTCCAACCTACCGGCCACGTCGCGCACCGCCTCGATGGCGCGGGGCGAAGAGCCGAGCGGGTTCTCGTTGGAAGAGAGCTTGTGAACCTTGACGGCGCCGGGTGCGCCGCTCTTGCCGGGCACATAGGCCTCGATATCCATGATGCCGGCGCGCGGCTGTGGACGGGAAAGATCGGCTGCCTTGGTCATCACATTCGTCCGCAAATGCCCAGAAAACGGGGGTCGCAGCGCAATACAGGCGGCAGCGGGCAATGTCGAGAGCCCGAACCCGCCCCCATTGACGCATTGCCGGTGCAGGACTATTTGAGACGCGATCCGTGGTGATTTGGCCGGTCGGCTTGCAGCCACGTTAAACAAGTAGCTAAAGGGCCGTTCGCAACAAAAGTCCGTTGGGACCGGCCGCGACTACGCCGCCGGTCTTTTTGTTTCGGAGATTGCGTCATGCCGATCAAGATTCCAGATCAGCTTCCCGCCCGCGAGATTCTCGTGCGCGAAGGCGTGTCCATCATGGATGAGCGCACTGCGCGCCGCCAGGATATCCGCCCGCTGCAGATCGGCATGCTCAACCTGATGCCGAACAAGATCCGCACCGAGACGCAGTTTGCACGGCTGATGGGCGCGACGCCGCTGCAGGTGGAGCTTACGCTGGTGCGGGTCGGCAACCACAAGGCCAAGAATACCTCGGAAGAGCACCTCATCTCGTTCTACCAGACGTGGAACCAGGTGCGCGACCGCAAGTTCGACGGCTTCATCATCACCGGCGCGCCGATCGAACTGCTGCCGTTCGAGCAGGTCGACTACTGGAAGGAGCTCGAGCAGATTCTCGATTGGACCACGACCAACGTCCATTCCTCCTTCTTCATCTGCTGGGGCGCGATGGCCGCGGCCTGGCACTTCCATCGCGTGCCGAAGTATACGCTGGACAAGAAGGCCTTCGGCGTCTTCCGGCATGGCAACAACGTGCCGGCCTCGCCCTATCTTTCCGGGTTCTCGGACGACTTCGCCATTCCGGTTTCACGCTGGACCGAGGTGCGCAGCCGCGATATCCGGCCGGAATCCGGGCTTGAGATCCTCATGGAGTCCGACGTGACAGGACCGGGCCTGCTATCGGAGCTGAAGGGCAACCGCCTCTATATGTTCAACCATATCGAATACGACTCGACGTCGCTGAAAGAAGAATACGACCGCGATGTAGCGGCCGGCGTGCCGATCGACGTGCCCCACGAATACTATCCCAACAACGACCCGGCGCGCCCGCCGCTAAACCGCTGGCGTTCGCATGCGCATCTGCTTTTCGGCAACTGGATCAACCGGGTCTACCAGACCACGTCGTTCGAACTCGGCAAAGTCGGCGCGCCCAAGGTCGAAAAGCTGACGGCCTGACAGGATCTATCTGTCGACCGCCGTCCTGTCGGTCGAGGCATGTGGCGCAAGCCGCATGCCAAGGCTGGTCGCCCCCTGCGGCGAGAGGACGGGCACGAAGACGCGGCGCGAAGCGCGTTTTGCGACAGGTATACCCTGATAGACGCGCTTTTGCGCCTCTACGATGATCACGCCCGAGAAAATCGGCCAGAACCGGCGGCCGGTTCGTTCCAGTATGTTGTGGAAGCGCATCATGAAGCGCTTCTTCGAGGGCGGGAAAAGCAGGGCTTCCGACCAAGCAGACGGCGTGAAATTGGCATCACGCAGCAATTCGTTGAGCTGGCTGCGCGAAAACGGGCGGCCCGTGCCGAAAGGCGTGTGCTCGAAACGCGCCCAGACGCCGCGGCGATTTGGCACGACAATGACGATGCGGCCGTTGGGCGACAGCACGCGCCAGACTTCCTTCAGCGTTTCGCGCGGGCTTTCGGCATGTTCCAGCGAATGGACGAGAAGCATGCGGTCGACTGAGGAATCGACCAGCGGCAGTTCCTCATCAAAGACGAGGGCGGTCGCCGATGGCCCTCCGACCGGCCATACGACCGCGCCCTGCGTTGCCGGCATGAAGGCGAAGACGCGTTCGCAATCCGTACCGAAGCGGTCGAGCCAGGGCAGCGCATAGCCGAGCCCCACAAGCCGCTCGTTGGGCAGCTTGGTCCAGATCGACGATAGCGCCATCGCGATGGCGCGGTCGGCCAGGCGCCCGAGCAGCGACGAATAGAAGGACCGCAGATCGACGATGTCCGAATTCATGTCCGGAAGGTAATGCCTGATCGGGAAATAATGAAGCCGCGTCTCGCCGATGTGATGACAGGGCGGGCGCGCCACCCTATGTTCCGCGCGACGATTGGAGTTAGCGAGATGACATTGCAGATCGACCAGTTCATGTGCCGCGAGGACAATTTCGGCGTCCTTATCCACGACCCGAAGAGCGGAGAGACGGCGCTGATCGATGCGCCCGAGGAGCGCGCGATCCTCGCGGCCGTCGAGCGTACCGGCTGGACGCCGACGATGATCATGACGACGCACCATCATATCGACCATGTCGAAGCCAATCTGGCGCTAAAACAGCGCTTCGGCCTGAAGATCGTCGGGCCGAAGGCCGAGGCTTCCAAGATTCCGGGCATCGACGTCGAACTCGTCGAGGGTTCGAAGCTAGAATTCGCCGGCCAGCCCGTGGAAGTGATCGAGACGCCCGGACACACGGCGGGACATATCTGCTTCTACCTGCCGCAATCGCATGTCGCTTTCGTCGCCGACACGATTTTCGCGTTGGGCTGCGGCAGGCTGCTGGAAAAACCGGCTCCCGTGATGTTCCACTCACTGACCAAGCTCGTCGCGCTGCCCGCAGCCACCAAGCTCTATTGCGGCCACGAATACACGCTTTCCAATGCCCGCTTCGCGCTCACCATCGATCCGACCAACTCGGCGCTGAAGGAACGCACAGCCAAGATCGAGAAGCTGCGCGCCGACGGCAAGCCGACATTGCCCACGACGCTGGCCGAGGAACTGGCGACCAACCCATTCCTGCGCTGGCACGACCCCGCGATCCGCAAGAACCTCGGCATGGAAAAGGCATCGGACGAGGAAGTCTTCGCCGAAATCCGCAAGCGCAAGGACGTCTTTTGAACGCAGCCGACATCATCACGGCACTCGGCATGAGCCGCCACCCTGAGGGCGGCTGGTATGTCGAGACGTTCCGAGACAACGAGAGGACCGGAGGTCGCGGCCACTCGACGGCGATCTACTTCCTGCTCGAGGAAGGCGACGTCTCGGCGTGGCATCGGGTCAAGGACGCGGCCGAGGTCTGGCACTACTACGCAGGCGCGCCGCTGGAAATCCGGTTCCTCGACCAGCATGACCGTGAGGTGCCGGCTGTTCTGGGCACAGAGCTCACAGTAGGCGAAAGGCCGCAGGTCGTCGTCCCGGCCGGCAGCTGGCAGACTGCGCGCAGCCTCGGCGAGTGGACGCTGGTGGGCTGCACCGTGGCGCCGGGCTTCGATTTCGCGCAGTTCGAGATGGCGCCGGCGGATTGGGAGCCGCCGCGCGGATAGTCATACCGGCTGACGTGTCGACTTGCGGCCGAAAATCATCGATTTCGCCGCCAGCACCGCGCCAGCGGTGATCAGCAGGCAGGCCGCGAGTATCCTGAGCGATGGCTCGGCGACACCGGCTGCGATCAGGATCAGCGTCGAGAGCAGCGGCGCGGCGTAGCTTGCAGCGCCGAGAACCTGGATGTTGCCGCGCTTCACGCCGATATCCCAGGCATAGAAGGCGGCCCCGACCGGCATCAGCCCCAGCCCGATGACGGCGAGCCACTGCCCGGACGTGGCCGGCAACACGGTTTCCTCCAGCAGAAGGTGGCAAATCAGGGAAAGCGCCGAAGTGGCGGCGCAGAACCAAGTCACGATGCTGGTGGGGACGGATGGAAACCGGCGAGACAGCAGCGAGTAGCCCGACCAAAGGAAGGCGCAGACGCCCGCCATCGCATAGCCAAAGGCGTAGCGGCTCTCGAAGGCCACGCCGCCGCGCGTGACGATCAGAACGGTGCCTGCAAGCCCCAGCAGCGCGCCCGCGACATGATACCAACGCAGCCGCTCGCCGGGCATCAGCGCCGAGCCGAGCACGATGAAAAGCGGCCAGAGATAGGCAATCAGGCTGGCTTCAACGGCCGGCGCGTTGCGTAGCGCCGTGAAGTAGAAGAAGTGATAGCCGAACAGGCCGCCGATGCCGATGATCCAGACCTGGAACGGAATTTTTGCCGGCTTTTCCGGCGACGGCATGAAAAGGCGGGCCACCAGACCGACTGCCGTGCCGATGGCGAAGGTGATGGCGGCAAGGAGAAATGGCGGCACCTGGCCGGAGGCGTCTGTCAGGAGCGCCAGCAGCGCCCACATGGCGATCGCCGAAAAGCCGATGAGGGTTGCACGCGCCATGGTCGTTCTCCGGCGCGAGCCGGGGCTCAGGACGCCTTGGTAGCTTCGAAACGCCGCGCCCGAACGGTGATGGTGCCGATCTGCGTTCCGATCGTGGCGTGGATGGGCGCGTATATTCCTGTTTCGCCGATCTGGGCAAATGTCACCATGATCCGGCTCTTGGTCCTGAGATATTCGAGCGATCGGCGGCCCTTGCGATAGCCGGATGAAGGGGTGAACGTCAGGCGGCAGGTGACGGTCGGGCCCTCGAAGCCCTCGACCGACATCGTGCCGGTACCGACGAAGGACAGCGCCAGGTCGGCGCGCAGTTCGCCGTCGAACATGCGCGAACTGCCCTTGCAGACGTCTTCCAGCTTGTCCGCCTTCACGAGACTTGCGGCAAGCGGATCCACGACCGACTTCAGGTCTTCGGGCGGTATCGGTACCCAGTCGCTGCCGCGCTTCTTGAGCGGCGGCTCGTTCACGACCTTGACCACGTTGCCACCGGCGAAACGGATATCGACCAGCGTCGGCTTCCCATCATAACTGTACTGCGCGCGAAAACTCTCAGCCTCAATGCGGTCGCCCACGCGGCCGGTCGCGGTCAGCGTGCCTTTGGTGTCGTAGAAGAAGGCGCCCAACCCAGCGCTCTCGACCTTGCCCTCCACCTTGTAGCTCTCGCCCTCCATGCGGCTGTCGAAATCGATGCGCGCGACCGGCAGGCCGAGGAAGGAGATGGTGAACTCGCCGCGATAACCAGGCGTTTCGGCACGCGTTGCTGCCCCCGATGAGGCAAGAACGGCGACGCTGACTATAAGGACACGGATTGTGGGAAAAGCTGGCAGGACCGAACCTATTCATCTTCGCGGCGGATGACCGAACCCGCTTCCCCACGATAACGCTTGAAATCCGGCCATTCTATGAAAGAAAGGCCAGCCTAAGCGCCCTGCCCGCGCTGCTTGACGCGGACGGCAAATGCCATTATGGAACGCCAACTTTTCCACAAGGCCGCCTGCAGCACTGCGCGCCAACAGTTCGGTGCGCTGCTAGGTAGCCGTTGAAGACCTGAAGGTAAGTAAGATGTCCCGCATGTGCGAACTGACCGGCAAGGCCGTCCTGACCGGCAACAATGTGAGCCACGCCAACAACAAGACGAAGCGCCGCTTCCTGCCGAATCTCGTCAACGTGACGCTGATCTCGGAAGCGCTGAACCAGAACGTGCGCCTGCGCATTTCGGCCAACGCCCTGCGTTCGGTCGAGCATCGCGGCGGCCTCGACGCCTTCCTGGCCAAGGCCGACGCGGCTGAGCTGTCGCAGCGCGCCAAGCTGCTCAAGAAGCAGATCGCCAAGAAGGTCGCCGAACAGGCTGCCTGATCGGCGTTTTCGAGGGCGGTGACGCCCGGCTGGTTCCATTACCCAGGATAAAAAAATGCCTCGCCTTATCGCGTATCTTCCCTTTGTGGCTGCCATGGCGCTTGTCGTGGTGGCCTCGAACGTCCTTGTGCAGTTCCCTGTCGATGGGCAGGTAGGAAGTCTCGCACTTGCTGACGTCCTGACCTGGGGCGCGTTTACCTATCCCTTCGCCTTTCTGGTCACCGACCTCGCGAACCGGCGCCATGGCCCGGCTGTTGCACGCAGCATCGTCTTCGTCGGCTTTGTGCTGGCGGTCACCTGCTCGATCCTGCTGCCGCCCCTGCTCTACCAGCACGGATTGATCGAATTCGAGACGTCCGCCAACCGCCTGGTGCGTATCGCCATTGCGTCGGGAACGGCGTTCCTGACGGCGCAGCTTCTCGATATCACCGTCTTCAACTGGCTGCGCCGGCAATCCTGGTGGCGGGCGCCGGTGTTCGGATCGCTCGCAGGCTCGGTGCTCGATACGGCCATCTTCTTCAGCATCGCTTTCTCGGCAACCTTCGCCTTCGTCGGCCCCGATGACGCCTTCGCTTTGGAAAGCGCACCGCTTCTCGGGCTCCTTCCCTTAGAAGCCGAGCGCTGGGTTTCATGGGCGGCCGGCGATCTCACGGTGAAGCTGCTGATCGCGGTGTTCGCGCTGATTCCCTATCGCCTGATCGCCGCGAAATGGGCTCAGCCGGCGGCGGCGTGACACTGTGATACACTGGGTTCATCTGGACAGCGCCCGAATTCCCGGCGGCGGCGAACTGCGCCTGAAGCGACGCGGCGATGAATTCTCCATCATGCTCGGAACGAACGAGTTGATGAACAGCCGGCTCTCCGGTTCGGAGGAAGCGCTGGCACGACTTTCCATTGCAAAGCTGGCCGGCAGAAGCGCGCCGCGCGTGCTGATCGGCGGGCTTGGCATGGGCTTCACGCTGCGCGCCGCGCTGGAGGTTCTCGGTTCCGATGCACGGGTGACCGTGGCGGAACTGGTGCCGGAGGTCGTGGCCTGGGCCAGGGGACCGATGACATCGGTCTTCAAGGGATGTCTCGACGATCCACGGGTCTTAGTGCTGGTGGCCGACGTCGGCGCAACGATCCTCGAAGCGCAACCTGCGTGGGACGCGATCCTGCTCGACGTGGACAACGGCCCGGAGGGACTTTCGCGCGAGGCCAATGACAGCCTCTACGACCCTCGTGGACTGGCGCGGGCACACCGCGCATTGGCGAAGGGTGGCGTCCTAGCGGTGTGGTCGCAGGGTCCTGAGCCCCGCTTTACCAAGAGGCTCAACGCCGCCGGCTTCTCGGTCGAGGAAGTCAAGGCTCGCGCCAATGCCGGAAAAAGCGGGGCAAGGCATATAATCTGGCTCGCAACGAAATAGCGTAGGCATCGCAGCCGAAGCAGATTACGGCGCGCGCGTCGCCTGCGGCTCGGCCTCGTCGTGCAGCACGAATTCCAGATAGAGGTTGCGCTGAATAAGCGAATGGTTGTCGTCTGACATCAGCGACACCATCTGCGCGCCGTCCTCGCGGGTCCAGACATCCATGCCTTCCATATTGTCGATCTGGTAGAGCATGTCGGCCTCAAACAGCACCGGCCCGTCAGCGATCGCGCCTTTCGCTATGCTTTCACCATAGATGCGCCGAAGCCGCATCTTTACGCCGGTGGCCATGGAGAAACTGCGCTCGAGCAGCAGAAGATCGCCATTAGGCAGGAATGCGCCGTCGGTGATGTCGAACTCGCCGTTGCGCTTGACGGTAAAGATGCCCTTGTTGGGACCTTCGATGATCGCGGCGAAGATATTGCCGTCCTTGTCGAGGCTCTTTTCGCTGACGACGACGAGCCCGCCCTCATGCTGCCCGTAGGGATTGGCGTGGGCGACCGTCTCGAAACCACGGTTCTCGCGCAATTCGCGTTTCGGGATCAGGAAATCCAGATCCTCGAAGGCCGGCTTCATCCCGTCCGGCTGGATGCGGAACTGCGATATCCTGTGGTCGCGTTCGAAGCCCACGGTGGCGACGCCATCCTTTACGGCAAGGCTTTCGGCATCGACCTGCCACTTGTTGCCAGAGAGCTTTCCCGCCCGGTCGTACATCTGCTGCATGCGGAAATTGTCAAAACCGGTCGGTTTTCGGTCGGCGTCGCGCGCCACAGAGCCGAAGAACCAGAAGCCGGAATCGGACACGCCGATAAAATCGCTGCCCGGCTTGAGAAAGCGGAAGGACGACAGTCCGCCGAAGTCGCGCGATGGCGAGGTCATCTCCATACCGCCGAGGAACTCCAGCGGCCCGAACCGGGTCTCGGAGCTGCCAATCCGGAAATTGGTGATCGGCCGCGCCGACACGTCGATCTGTTCGACCGCATCACCCGCTGCACGCACGGGCTGCCGGGACGTGTAGGCAAAGGCGCTGCCAACCGCGATGACGACAAAGGCTGCGTAGAAGCCCCACCGGCGCAGGGCGACGCTCATCCGGCGCGCCTCAGCGAACCGCGGCGGGCATCGCGCACCGTCTCCTCGCCGAACAGCGAGGCAAGCTGCTCGGTCATCGCACCTGCAAGCTCTTCGGCATCGACGATCGTGACGGCGCGACGGTAGTAGCGGGTGACGTCGTGACCGATGCCGATGGCCAAGAGCTCGACCGGCGAACGTGTCTCGATCAGCTCGATCACACCGCGCAGGTGACGTTCCAGATAGTTACCGGGATTAACCGACAGGGTGGAATCGTCGACCGGCGCGCCATCCGAGATCATCATCAGGATCTTGCGCTGTTCCGGGCGCGCGATCAGTCGCTGGTGCGCCCACAGCAATGCCTCGCCGTCGATGTTTTCCTTGAGCAGGCCCTCACGCATCATCAGGCCGAGATTGCGGCGCGCGCGCCGCCACGGGGCGTCGGCGGACTTGTAGATGATATGGCGCAAATCGTTTAGCCGGCCGGGATTCGGCGGTTTGCCGTCCTTCAACCACTTCTCGCGTGACTGGCCGCCCTTCCATGCGCGGGTGGTGAAGCCGAGAATCTCGACCGAGACGCCGCAGCGCTCGAGCGTACGCGCCAGGATGTCGGCGCAGGTGGCCGCCACCGTGATCGGACGACCGCGCATCGATCCCGAATTGTCGAGAACGAGGCTGACGACCGTATCGCGGAATTTGGTGTCGCGCTCCTGCTTAAAGGAGAGCGGCTGCATCGGATCGATGACGACGCGCACGAGCCGGGCCGGATCGAGATAGCCTTCCTCTAGATCGAAATCCCAGGAACGGTTCTGCTGCGCCATCAAGCGGCGCTGCAGGCGATTTGCGAGGCGGCCGACGACGCCCTGGAGATTGGCGAGCTGCTTGTCGAGGAAAGCGCGCAGCCGGTCGAGCTCTTCTTCCTCGCACAGCTCCTCCGCCCCAACGGTTTCGTCGAAAGCGGTGGTGAAAACCTTATAGTCGACCTGATTGGGCAGGTCCGCGAAGGGGTTGTCCTTGCGCTTGGCTTCGCCCGGCGTCTCGGCGTCCGGATCGTCATCGTCGGAGAACTCGTCGGAGGTGGCATCGGCCGCTTCCATCTCGCCGGCCTGCTCCTCCTCGGAAGAGGCGTCCTGATCGTCGGACTGCGACTGGTCGGCGCCGGAATCGTCCTCGCCGCCGTCTTCGGACTGCTCCTCGCCCTGCGGCTGCGGATCCTCGCTGTCCTCGGATTCGTCGGACTGTTCTTCGTCGCCGAAATCCTCGGCCATCTCCATCGAGGCCAGCATCTCGCGCACAACGCGCGCAAAGGCCTGCTGGTCCTGGACGTTGCCGGCGAGATGTTCGAGGTCGGGGCCTGCCTTCTCCTCGATCCAGTCGCGCCAGAGGTTGACTACGCGCTCGCCGCTCCTGGGCGCGGCGCGGCCGGTCAGCTTCTCGCGCACCATCAGCGCAAGCGCCTCCTCTATCGGCGCATCGGCGCGATCGCGCACGTCTGCCAGATTGGCCTTGGCGTACTTGTCTTCCAGCATATGGCCGATGTTGTCAGCCACGCCCGTCATACGAAGCGCGCCGATCGCCTCGACGCGCGCCTGTTCGACAGCATCGAAAACGGCCCGCGCCTGCTTGCCCTCGGGGGCGAACTTCGTATGCACGCGCATGTCATGGCAAGCGCGTTTCAGGGCCATGGAATCGCCGAGACCTCGAGTCACCGCGATGTCGGTCGCCGTGGCCTTCTTGGGGATTTCCGGAAGTCGCGCCCGATTGCCGGCAAGGGCCGGCTTGTCCTTGGCGAAACCGACCTCGAGCTCGTTGTCGCCGGAAATGGCGCGCATGCAGACCGTGACCGCGCGCTTGAACGCGTCGGTGTCAGAGCCGCTCTTGGACCTGTTTCGCGTGTTGTCGCCGGGACCGGCCATCGAAGCTCCGGTCCGTCAGCCCAGAACGACGTTGGACGCGCTCTCGGGCAAGTCCTGTCCAAAGGCACGCTGGAAGAACTCGGCAACGATGGAACGTTCGAGTTCGTCACACTTGTTGAGGAAGGTTAGCCGGAACGCCAGCCCGATATCGCCGAAGATTTCGGCATTCTCGGCCCAGGTGATGACCGTGCGCGGGCTCATCACGGTCGAGAGATCGCCGTTGATGAAGGCCTGGCGCGTCATGTCGGCGACGCGCACCATCTTGTTGACGATCTCCTTGCCCTTGGCGTCGCGATAGTGCTTGGCCTTGGCGACGACGATGTTCACTTCGTTGTCGTGCGGCAGGTAATTCAGCGTCGTGACGATCGACCAGCGGTCCATCTGCGCCTGATTGATCTGCTGCGTGCCGTGATAGAGGCCGGTCGTGTCGCCGAGGCCGACGGTGTTGGCCGTGGCAAACAGGCGGAAGGCCGGATGCGGGCGGATGACGCGGCTCTGGTCGAGCAGCGTCAGGCGGCCCGACGATTCCAGAACACGCTGGATCACGAACATGACGTCCGGACGGCCGGCGTCATACTCGTCGAAGCAGAGCGCGATGTTGTGCTGGTAGGCCCAGGGCAGGATGCCGTCGCGGAACTCCGTGACCTGCTGGCCGTCCTGCAGCACGATGGCGTCCTTGCCGACAAGGTCGATACGGCTGACATGGCTGTCGAGGTTGACGCGGACGCAGGGCCAGTTGAGGCGCGCCGCCACCTGCTCGATGTGGGTCGACTTGCCGGTGCCGTGATAGCCGGAGACCATCACGCGGCGGTTAAAGGCAAAGCCGGCGAGGATGGCGAGCGTGGTCTGCTGGTCGAAAAGATAGTCCGGGTCAATGTCCGGCACGTGCTCGGTCGCCACCGAATAGGCGGGCACAACCATTTTGGATTCGAAGCCGAAGGTGTCCTTGACCGAGACTGTGGTATCGGGAAGGTTGGCGATGTCGCGGTCGACCTTGTTCATAACATCCTCGCGCGCGGCGCTTCCTTGCGCCGGCAAATACCTTGTTTTTGTCCGGGGGCGTCTTAGCAGACCCTGCGGCAAGCACAAAAGGGCTTTATTGCCTCAGCACAGGCCCGCTTGTTTCAGCACGCGATAGGCCTGCAGCACATCGCGGAACCGGTCTTCAGAACCCCTGTCGCCGCCATTCGCGTCGGGATGGTGGCGTTTCACCAGTTCCTTATAGCGCGCCTTGATGTCTGCGCCAGTCGCCTTTGCGTCAAGGCCAAGCGTTTCCAGCGCCTTGGCCTCAAGCGGCTTGGCCTTGCGCTCGCGCGGCTGGCGCTGGTCCTTCGGCCCACCGAACAGGTTGTACGGGTCGCGCATGCGGTTGTAGTAGCCGGCGCGACCGGAGCGCATCTGCGCCATTTCGGGCGAGGACCGGGTGCCGCCGCCGGTGCCCATCTTCCACGTGGGGCGGTGACCGGTCAGAGCTTCCTTCTGGAAACGTGCAATGTCGGAATCCGGAACGCCGGAGAAATAATTGAAACCCTTGTTGTACTCACGCACGTGATCGAGGCAGAAGCGGAAGTACTCGCCTTCCTTCATGCGGCCGACCGGGGCGCGATGGGTGCCGGCCTCCTTGCACCCGTCCCACTGGCATGCGGGCGCGCGCGACTTCAGCTCCGCGTCCTTCTCAGGGCGGATGCGAATCTTCTCGAAATATTTCGGATACGGCTTCATCTGCCAGCGTTATGGGCGCATCGAAGGTGCGATACAAGAATTGACATTTTGGCGAAACGTCCCCACCCGGGCAAATCACCGGGCCAGATAACAGGGCCAAGGTAACAGGGTCGTGTGCGGGTGGCGGTTCGAAGCGGCCGAACCATATATGGGAAAAGGAGACGCCGATGTCGATACAGGCAAGCATCGAAGAGAAACTCAAACGCGCCTTTTCGCCCGAAAGGCTCGTCGTGATAAACGAGAGTCATCTCCATGCGGGACACCACCACGAGGAATCGGGCCATCATTCCGAGTTCGACGGAACGGGAGAGACGCATTTCCGCGTCAGGCTGGTCTCACCAAAATTTGCCGGCATGAGCCGCATCGAACGCCACCGGGCAGTGAACGAACTGCTCGGCGACGAACTGAGGGGCGGCGTACATGCGCTGGCGATCGAGCCGGCAGCTCCAGGCGAACCAACACGCTGGTAGAGGTTAAGCCGGCAGGTTCTCCCGCAGGAACGACAGGACTTCGGACGACGGCACGTTCTTCGCGATGAAGGACTGGCCGATGCCGCGGGTCAGGATGAAGGTGAGTTCGCCTCGCGAAACCTTCTTGTCCTGCGCGATGTAGCCAAGCAGGCGCTCGGCGTCCGGCAGCGAGCCGGGAATATCGGACATCTTCATGGGAAGGCCGACGGCTTTCAGATGCGCCTCGACACGCAGCGCGTCGTCCATGCTGCAGAGGTTGAGGCGCGAAGAGAAGCGGTGCGCGAGCGCCATGCCGATGGCGACGCCTTCGCCATGGACGAGCCGCTGGCTGTCGTAACCTGTCGCAGCCTCGAGCGCGTGGCCGAAGGTGTGGCCGAGATTGAGGAGCGCGCGGTCGCCGGTCTCGAACTCGTCCCGTGCGACGACATCCGCCTTGGCGCGGCAGGATTCGGCAATAGCCTGGGTGCGGGCCGGGCCACCGGCGAAGACCTCGCGCCAGTTCGCCTCCAGCCACGCAAAGAAGTCCGGCCGGTCGATCAGGCCGTATTTGGCCACCTCGGCGTAGCCTGCCCGGAACTCGCGCTCGGGCAGCGTGTCGAGCACGTCAATATCGGCCAGGACCAGTTGCGGCTGATGGAACACGCCGACGAGATTCTTGCCATGCGCGCTGTTGATGCCGGTCTTGCCGCCGACCGAGGAATCCACCTGCGCCAGCAGAGAGGTCGGCATCTGCACGAACCGCATGCCGCGCCTGACGATGCCGGCCGCGAAACCGGCGAGATCGCCGATGACGCCGCCGCCGAGCGCGATCACCGCGTCGCCGCGCTCAAGGCGCGCAGCCAGAATGCCGTCCACCACCTTCTGGAGGGCGTCGAAACTCTTCGTCTTCTCGCCGGGCGGAAGCGTGATCACGGTCGATGCGACACCGGCCTTTTCGAGGCTCTCAACCAGCGGCGCCAGATGCGGGCGAGCAACGTTGTCGTCGGTGACGATGGCGACGCGCACGCGCGGCAGTCGGCTGGCGATTTCCTCGCCCGCCCGTGCGATCAGGCCGGAACCGATCAGGATGTCATACGTCCGGTCGCCCAGGCGAACCGGTACTGTCTGGATGCTCATGATATTTTCTCGCCGACTGTATCGCGCGATGACAGATGCTTGCCGAGCGCTTCCAGAACCTCGGCGGCGATTACTTCCTTGCGCTCCTCGCGGGTGGGCACGGTAAGGTCCGCCAGGGCATAGACCGGATAGCGCTCGTCCATCAGCTTTTCGAGCACGGCGCGCGGATTGGCGTTCTTCAGCAGCGGACGGTTCTGTTTCTTGGAAACGCGGTCGAACAATGTATTCAGATCGGCCTTCAGCCAGACGGACAGGCCGTGGTCCGCGATCGCTTCCCGTGTCTGGGAATTCATGTAGGCGCCGCCGCCGGTCGACAGCACCTGAGGCCCGTTTTCCAGCAACCGCAGGATGACTCGCTGCTCCAGCGCCCGGAACTCGGCCTCCCCGTAGCGTTCGAAAAGGTCGGGGATCGTCATGCGCGACACGCTCTCTATCTCGTGATCGCTGTCGATGAAGGGGATAGCAAGCGCAGTCGCAACCTTACGCCCTATGGCCGTCTTTCCGGCTCCCATGAGACCGACAAAGACGATGGAACGCCCGCCGAGCTTGCCGAGCAGGCCCGCAGCGTCATCGATAGCCAGAGCCGTCGTCGCAATCATGCCGCGTTTCGACATCAAAAGCCGGGTTGCGTCAAGGTTGCGGGCTCCAGGCAATTGCGCCGAATGGTCCTATCGCCCTTGTGTTGGCAGGATTCGCGCCGCATAAGGGCGCGGGACGAAAACAGGTGCGGGCGAGTCGGGGATAGATGCCGACCCTATTCAGGTTTGTCATAACACTTTGCATTCTGGCGGCACTTGGATATGGCGCGATGCTCGCGCTGGTCATTCTCGTCGAACCCCGGACGGCCGAGATGAGCGAGCGGATCCCGCCTGACCGGATGAATATCCAGAAACAATGAGCGGCGCGGCGCGCATCGAAGCCTTCCTGGAAATGATGGGTGTCGAGCGAGGCGCCTCCGACAATACGCTGGCGGGCTATCGCCGCGACCTCGAAGATGCTTCCGAAGCGATGAAGGGCGGGCTCGCCAATGCGGGCACGAACGAGATACGCGCATACCTCGGAGGTCTGGCGTCACGTGGGTACGCGGCTTCCTCCCAAGCGCGAAAATTGTCCTCGCTGCGACAGTTCTATAAATTTCTTTACGCCGAGAACCTGAGGGCCGACGACCCCACCGGCCCCTTGGACAGCCCGAAGAGAGACCGCTCGCTGCCCAAGACAATGTCGGAGGCTGAGACTGGACGACTCCTGGACAGGGCCTCGCTGGAGACGAAGGAGCCGGAGGGCGATCTCTTCGCCGTAAAGCGCATGCACGCGCTGGTGGAGGTTCTCTACGCAACCGGCCTGCGCGTTTCCGAACTGGTCAGCCTGCCCGTAACGGTGGCCCTGCGTGACGACCGCTTTTTCGTCGTCCGCGGCAAGGGCAACAAGGAACGCATGGTGCCGCTGTCGCCCAAGGCGCGCGAGGCCATGCGCAACTGGCTTGCCGCGCGCAACGAGAATGAGGCATTGGCCAAGAGTCCCTTTCTGTTCCCCTCGGGCTCCGAGAGCGGGTATTTGCCGCGGCAGGTTTTTGCCCGTGACCTGAAGGGACTGGCGGCGCGCGCCGGGATTTCCGCCGCAAAAGTCTCGCCGCACGTGCTCCGGCACGCGTTTGCCAGCCATTTGCTGCAGAACGGCGCGGATCTGCGGGCCGTCCAGCAACTGCTTGGCCATGCCGATATTTCGACCACGCAGATCTACACGCATGTGCTGGAGGAAAGGCTGGTCCGGCTAGTCAATGACCACCATCCGCTTGCCGACCCGCCGTCGTGAGGTTATGTGAGGCTTGATTTCACGGCCCGGAACCCCGATCTGGACGGTTTCGCGCGATTTCTGCTCCGGTGCATCGGTCCGCTTAAGCAATGTATAATTATCTCGATTTCGAAAAGCCCGTTCAGGACCTTGAGGGAAAAATCCTCGAGCTGAAGAAGCTCTCCGAAAGCGGCGAGGCCGTCGATGTGGCGGACGAGATCGCGCGGCTTGAGAAGCGTTCGACGGACGCTCTGCGTGAGGTCTACCGGTCGCTGACCCCATGGCAGAAGGTGCAGGTGGCGCGCCACCCCGACCGCCCGCATTTCCTGGACTATGCGAGGGGTCTCTTCACCGACTTCACGCCGCTAGCCGGCGACCGCAAATTCGGCGAGGACGCCGCGATCCTGGGCGGATTTGCCCGTTTCCGGGGCCAGCCGGTCGCCCTAATCGGCCAGGAGAAGGGTTCCGACACGAAAAGCCGCCTGAAGCACAATTTCGGCTCGGTGCGGCCGGAAGGCTACCGCAAGGCGGTTCGCATCATGGAGCTTGCCGATCGCTTCAAGCTCCCGATGATTACGCTCGTCGATACCGCGGGGGCCTATCCCGGCATCGGCGCTGAAGAGCGCGGTCAGGCCGAGGCGATCGCGCGGTCAACGTCCGCCTGTCTTGCGCTGAAAAGCCCATCCATCTCCATCGTCATTGGCGAAGGAGGGTCGGGCGGGGCGATCGCGATCGCGACGGCCAACCGGGTCTACATGCTTGAACACGCGATTTATTCCGTGATCTCGCCGGAAGGCGCGGCATCGATCCTGTGGCGCGACACCACGCGCTCCAAGGAAGCGGCGACCAACATGAAGATCACCGCGCATGACCTGCTCGACCTCAAGATCATCGACGCAATCATCCCGGAGCCGGTCGGGGGCGCGCACCGCGCGCCCGATACCGTGATAAGCGCAACCGGCGACCTGATCGCGAAAACACTTGCTGAGTTTGCGCAATCCAACGCCGATTTCCGCGAGCATCGGCGCGAAAAATACCTTTCCATGGGTCGATCGCTATAGGAACAGGTGGGATTGTGGCGCGAAGACAGCATTTTGCCACAAAATTGCCGAAGCCTGCCTGTCGATTGTGCCCGGGGACTGGGACAGCCGTTAATTTCTACGGTAATCAGTTTTCAAGCTAACCGGCCTAGGCCTCCAGCTTTGCGGGGTTGCCGGTGGTTCTAGAAGACATGCACGTCGGCCAGAGACGACATAGAGACAGATGATAACGAATTTGCTCAGAGCCGGACTTGTGACCGCGGCTGTTGCGCTGGCCGGATGCAACGCATCCGACATCGAGCAGGTCACCACTGTCGGAACCGTCAAGGCCGAAAAACAGCTTTCTGCCAAGCGAGTGGCCGAACTGCAGAAAAAGGGCATGACTCGCACGTCTCCGATCATAGCGCGCATCTTCAAGGAAGAGGCCAAGCTGGAGATCTGGAAGCAGAAGACGAATGGACGCTACGACATCGTGGCAAGCTACAACATCTGCAAGATGTCCGGGAAGCTCGGCCCCAAGTTCATCGAAGGCGATCGCCAGGCTCCTGAAGGTTTCTACACGGTTCGCCCGTCGCAGATGAACCCCAACTCCAGCTATCACCTCGCCTTCAACATCGGTTATCCCAACGCCTACGATCGCGCCAACGGCCGCGGCGGGACGAATCTCATGGTTCATGGGGGTTGCTCGTCCTCGGGATGCTTCGCGGTGAGCGACCAGGAAATCGAGGAAATCTATGCTTTCGGCCGCGAAGCCTTCCGCGGCGGGCAGACGGAGTTCCAGGTCCAGTCCTTCCCCTTCCGCATGACCGCCGCCAACATGGCACGCTATCGCAATGACCCGAACTTCGAATTCTGGACGATGCTCAAGGAAGGGTATGACCAGTTCGAGCTGACCAAGGTGCCGCCCAAAGTCGACGTGTGTGAAAAGCGCTACGTCTTCAACCGCATACCGGAAGGGACGGCGACGTTCAGCCCGACCGGCGCATGCCCGCCCTCGGCCCAGCCCAACACGTTGACGACCGCCTACCAGTCGTACGCGAAGAACTATGACGCAGCCTTCGCCGTCGCCGCCAAGAAAGGCGACAAGGTCCCGCCGAAGCCATCCATTGCCGGGCTGAACGAGGCGAACATCGTCTCGGACTGGACAAAGAAGCGGGCGCGCGGCGAGCGGATTTCGATCGAGCCTCCGTCGATGAATGCCGACGGGACCGTCACACAGACGTCCAGAATGGGACGCATCGATTCACCTGCCGGGCGCAAACAGGCTGCGCTCGACGCCGCAGCTGCGAAAAAGGCGCAGGATGAGGCCGACAAGGCCGCAGTCGAACTGGCCAAGGCCGAAGAGAAAAAGCGGCTTGCCGAAGAGACGCAGGCTGCCGAGGCGGCCGCCAAGGTCGCTGAAACGACCGCGACGACTGGCGAACAGGTCGTGGAACCGGCATCCGCCGATGCGACGCCAGCTGAGGGGTCAGGCTTCCTGAGCGGCGCCCGCAAGCGCATCGTCAACATATTCGGTAGCTGATTGTCTTGACCGACATCTATGACCTGAGGGGGCTGAAATGCCCCCTGCCCGTGTTGCGGGCCAAGAAACGGCTTGCCGCCATGCCGGCTGGAAGCAGGCTCTGGCTGGAAACAACAGATCCGCTGGCCAGCATCGACATTCCGGCCTTTTGCGCCGAGGAAGGGCATGGCCTGATCACGCAGGAGCAAACCGGGGACGGACACCGGTTTCTGGTCGAGCGCGCCACGCGATCGGCCTGACCATTTTTTTACTGAACTGCGGAACCTTTCCCGGCCACGCAAGTTTTTAAAGCGACGGCGGACTGTCCCCCGACCCCCCATCCGGTCTGTCGTCCAAATTAAAGCCGGCCGAGAGGCCGGCTTTTCCTTTCCCGCTCTCAGGGGCCGCTCTGACGCATGCCGACAATCGCAAGCGGATTGTTTTGCATGGCGTGCCTGTCGGGCGTATCGACTCCCGGCGTATTGGTAACGGCCGCAAACAGACGCGTGACGTAGTCTTCCGGCATGTCGAGGGTGATGAGGACCAGCCTAGTCCCGCGCGTTGCGTCCGGCCAGAATGGCAGGCGCGCCGGCGGATGCAGCAACCGCTGGACGCCATGAATGACGAGCGGCAGCGACGGGTCATCGGCAAGTTCGACGATGCCCTTCATGCGAAGCAGCTTCTCGCCGTGCGTCGAACGGAGGAGGTCAAGAAAGGTTTCGATTGCCGAAAACGGGACCGGCCGGTCGTGTACGAGGGAAAACGTGCGGACACGGGAATCGTGCCGATGCTCGTGATCGTGATGATGGCCGTGTTCGTGCCCGTGATGCAGGCGAGCGTGATCGGCTTCCTCACCAAGCCAGCGGCGGACATCCGCCGTCTTGGTCTCCGGGTTGTAGAGGCCGCATTCGAAGAGAGTCGCGTAGCCCGCCTGGGTCGTCTGGAGATCAATGACCGGCGCCGAGGGATTTATCGCTTCCAGCCGTTCCGTCAGGGCCGCCAGAGTTTCCCGATCGCTGACCAGATCGGTCTTGGAGACGACGATGCGATCCGCCACGGCGACCTGCCTGACGGCTTCGACGTGGTTGTCGAGCGTCGAGCTGCCGTTTACGGCGTCGACCAGCGTGATCACGCCGTCGAGTCTGTAGGCATGCACCAGCGCCGGGTGCCCCATGATCGACTGCAATACGGGCGATGGGTCGGCCAGTCCGGTCGTTTCAACGATGACGCGTTTCAGCGTTCCGATCCGCCCGGTCTGCAGCCGGTCGACGAGGTCAGCCAGCGTATCGACCAGTTCTCCGCGCACCGTGCAGCACAGGCAGCCGTCTGCTAGCTGGATGATGCCGTCCGAAGAACTCTCCACCAGCAGGTGGTCGATGGCGACATCGCCGAACTCGTTGATGATGACGGCGGTGTCGGCGAGCGCCGGATCCTTGAGCAGCCGGTTCAGAAGAGTGGTCTTTCCGGCGCCCAGGAACCCGGTCAGCACCGAGACCGGGATCGGAGCCAGGATCATTGCTCGACGGTTGTTTCGCCCGACATGGCCGCGTCGTCGCCAAGCGCCGCCGAATCGCCGATCTCGGAGGGGTTCGCTCCTTCCGGGACCGGCATGTCCGGACGCCAGGTCGGCAGCGGGATATTCGGGTCGTACCCGGCCGCGACCGCGGCCTGCTTCTTCATTTCCTCCGCCGCCTTGGCGGCCTTTTCCACGGCGTCACGGGCGAGCAGCGCCGCGATGACAGGGGTGGCCGGCCCGGTGGCCGTTCCAATGCTGACGGGCACGAGATCGCGCGGGCTCTCGCGTTCAACGAGATAGGACGCCGGCTCGGGCAGGCCCTCCTTCTTGCGCTGAGCCGCGATCTCACGCTCCTGCTTGCGCAGCGCATCGCTGCCAGCCTTTGTGCACAGCGTATCGCGCATGTTGGTCGCTTTTTCGGGGTCAGAGCCCAACGGCTTCATCGCCGCAAGCGTCAGGCCACCGGCTGTCGGCTGCGAAAACCCTTTGGCAAGCATGCCGGCAGCCTGCTCGTTTCGAGATTTGACCGACGTCGCGCCAATGACAACGGCTACCAAGGTGCGCCCTTCGCGCGTGGCGGACGCCACGAGATTGTAGCCGGCCGGGCAGGTGTAGCCGGTCTTCATTCCATCGGCGCCTTCAAAGCGGCCGATCAAATTGTTGTGGTTGGGGATCACCTGCTTTCCGAACGACAGGCCCTCAATCGAGAAGTAGGCCGCATACTGCGGAAACTCATCGCGAAGTGCGGTCGTCAGCAGGCCGAGATCGCGCGCGGTCGTGTATTGCTGGTCATTGTGCAGGCCGTGCGCGTTCACCCAATTCGAACCCGACATCCCCAGGCGTTTCGATTCTGCATTCATCCGCTCGGCGAACGCTTCTTGCGACCCGGCGACACTCTCGCCGATCGAAGTCGCTATATCGTTGGCCGACTTCACCATGATGATCTTGATCGCGTCGTCCAGCGTGAGGACCGTGCCGACAGGAAAGCCCATCTTGCTCGGCGGTTCTTTGACCGCATTCTCGGACACGCGGACAGGCGACTGCAGCGTCATCTCGCCGACTTTGACCGCGCGGAACGCCACATAAGCCGTCATCAGCTTGGTCAGCGAAGCCGGATACCAGCGCGCAAACGGATCCTCGCTCTCGATGACCTGGCCGGTCTTCGCATCAAAGAGCAGCGCCGGCCCGGCGCTTGTGGCACCGACTGTTGCCGCGACAACCGCCAGTGTCGCCATACCAAGGGAAAGCATGCGCCGCATCGATTCTACCCGCTTCTGGCCGCAATATCCCGTCGGACCACGGCACCCTGAATTGCATGGAAATCATGGAGCCGCTTCATCGACAGCTGCCCATGATTCCGTGCTATCTAGCCTATATGACCTCAAGATGGCAAAAAGCCTGTCGACGGGCAACCACCCGTTCGCCGAGCAGACAGGAAATGCAATGCCGATACTGAACCGCGCCGCCGAGATGCAGGAAGAGATAACCGCCTGGCGACGGCATCTGCACAAGGAGCCGGAAATCGGCTTCGAGGTACAGAAGACGGCGGCTTTCGTCGCGCAAAAGCTCAAGGATTTCGGGTGCGACGAAGTGGCGACCGGCATCGGGCGGACAGGCGTGGTTGGCGTCATCGCGGGCCGGTTGGGAAGCGGACCGGCGATCGGACTGCGCGCCGACATGGACGCGCTGCCGATCCTGGAAACCAGCGGCGTTCCCCACGCGTCGACCATCGCCGGCAAGGCGCATGCGTGCGGTCATGACGGTCACACGTCCATGCTGCTCGGCGCCGCGAAGTATCTCGCGGAAACACGAAATTTCGCCGGCACGGTTGCGGTCATCTTCCAGCCGGCAGAGGAAGGCGGCGGCGGCGGTCGCGAAATGGTGCGCGACGGCCTCATGGAGCGTTTCGGCATCGGCCGCGTCTTCGGCATGCACAACCTGCCCGGCCTGCCTGTCGGCCGTTTCGCCGTCGCGCCCGGCCCCATCATGGCGGCGACAGCGGAATTCGACATTCGTGTCCGCGGCAAGGGAAGCCACGCCGCCATGCCGCACAAGGGCATCGACCCGGTCGTGGTAGCGAGCCAGATCGTCCTGGCCTTCCAGACGATCGCCGCACGCACCATGGATCCCATCGATTCGGTCGTCATTTCGGTGACGAAGATTACGGGAGGTGACGCCTACAACGTGATTCCCGAGCATGTCGATCTGGCGGGAACCGTTCGTGCCCTGAAGATGGATGCGATGACTCTCTCCGAAGAACGCATGCGCACGATCTGCTCCGGCATCGCCCAGGCGAACGGGGCGGAAATCGACTTCCGCTTCAAGGCCAACTATCCCGTGACGAACAACAATCCGGAACAGGCGGCCTTCGCGGGCGCAGTCGCCGCCGCTGTTTCGGGCGAGGCCGCCATAGACCGCAATGCACCGCCGTTGATGGCCGGCGAGGATTTTTCGTACATGCTGAACGCGCGTCCCGGCGCATTCATCTTCATCGGCAACGGCGACACGCCGAACCTTCATCACCCGGCCTACGACTTCAACGACGAGGTGACGCCCTACGGCGTGAGCTACTGGGTCAAGGTGGCCGAGACCGCCCTCGCCCCGTGACGCCGAAAGGCGGTTGGCGAAACGGGAGGAAACCGCTATGTGTGCTCGCGGCTGGTCCCGTAGCTCAGTAGGATAGAGCGGCAGATTCCTAAGATTGTGGCCGACTCGTGCAGCGCTTGGGTTTGCTCGCTTTTTTCAGGGCATTGTTGCCCCATTGCTGCCCGCCACATTTAGCAGCGCAGCTTCAGCTTGCGCCATTTCCGTTTCAGTCACGGTGCTCTCAAACAGGTGCGAGTAGGTGTCGAGCGTCAGCATAATCGACGCATGCCCAAGAAGCTCCTGGGCCTCTTTTGGCGTAAGCCCCCTGCCGCCGCGCGCCTTTGGGCTGATGCACCACGAAGCGAACCAGTGCCGCAGCGCGTGCATTCCCTCGTACTTCGCGACCGTGATCATCTCCTGCTTCCCGTCCTTGCCGATAACGGGTTTCAGGTGCTTGTCGCGGCGCGGCTTGAGCTTCGTCAACCCGGCTTTGATCTGCTGTCGGCACAGGCTATCGCGCACGATGTTCTCGTGCCGCTGGATAGTGCCGCGCTGCGAGGGAAACGCGTACAGCAGCGCCCCCTGGCGGTCTCTAGGGCACTGCTGCCGCCAGTCGCGCAGAATGTTCGCCACCATTGGAAACATCGGAATGAAGCGCTCGCTCTTTTCCGACTTCGGACGACCGATTGTCCCACTCAGGTTGGCACGTTGGCGCACGTGGATGCGATTCGTTTCAAAATCGACATCAGCCCATTCAAGGCCGCGAAGCTCGGACGCACGCATGCCTGTGAAAATTGCCGTCAGGACCAGCGCGCGGTGAACGCCGCCCGTCTTGTCCAACTGGGCTTGGAGCGTACGGATATCGTCAGGCGAGGGAATATCGACACCCACCTGCAACTTGGCCTTCCGCCGCTTCGCGAGTTTGTTCTCCCTACGCGTGGGCATGTCCTTGACCGCATTGCGGATGGAATGACCGCGTGCCTGCGCTTCACTCAAAATGCCCGATAGCGAGGTCCGAACCGAACGGATAAGCGTGTCTGACTTTCCGGCAGCCTTGAGCCTGTCAACAAACGCGTGGACCTCCGGAATGCCGAGACGCGATAGCTTTGTCGCGCCGATGTATGGCACGATGTGAAGATCGACGTGTTGGCGGTAGCCTTTGGCCGTCAGCGGCTCCAGTTCCGCATCGGCACGCGCAAGCCAATGCTCGGCTGCCTTTGCGACCGTGATATCCTTGTGCGTTGGGACATGCTGCCCGTTGCGAATATCAACGCCAGCCTGATCGCGAAATTCGGCAGCATCCTTACGGCGAGCGAACTGCTTGACGTTGCGCTTTCCAGACTGATCGACGTAATCGACAACCCAGCTTTCAGTCTTACCGGCCTTGGTTTGCCAAGTTCTCTTACGGATACTCATTTTCATCTACTCCTTTTCTTCCTGTCTAGAGAAGCAATGTTGCGATAAAATCTGTCGTTCATGCAACGACGCCAAGTATTCGATTGTCAACGATAAAGCGCAGCACGAAATTAACGCCAAAAGACGCCGTGGCTGGCCGCTACTTGCAGAACATTTTGTGAGCGCTATAGTGCTGTCACTGAAGTAATACCGTTCATAGGAACGGCAGCCATATTGGTCCGGGCAATGTCGCCCTAGGCCCGCGCAATCAGCGCCTGCTGCCGATCCATAGCACTTCCAACAGTTGAGCAGCAGGACGCCAACTTGGGAGTCGCGTTATGAAAGACCCGCTGGATAGTCTCAGGCTCCGCTGGGGTTCCAAAAACATCGCATTGTCGATGGGGCGTCCCGAACGGACGGTGGCTTATATGCTGGAAGCCGGCCAGATTCCGGGGGCGCGAAAGATCAATGGACGCTGGTGCGTGAGCGATTTCGCGCTGGAGCGGCTGTTTGAGATCGATGGTCCTGCTGAATTTAACGAAGCCACTTTGGCTCAGTCCTTGCAGCATGTTCGCAAGACTCTGGAGCGGCTGTCACGCGAGGCAGCAGATCGTCTGAAGTCCGGATCGCAAATTGCCAGCAATCTCGCTGAGATTGCGCAGAGCATCAAATCTGTCGAGCAGGAGGTGGTGGTGTGATGGGCTGCTGTGTCTATGAGCACTGGCGCCCCGATACCAATGCCTGCTTCTACGTTGGCAAGGGAGCGCTTCGCCGATCACGCGACCTTGGAGTGTCGGCTGGTTGTCGCACCAAGGCGCACGGCGCTGTGCAGGAAGCGCTTCGCGCACAGGGATTGCAGGTCGAAATCCGTATCGTCGCGCAGGACCTGACCGAACTGGAAGCGCTGGCGCTCGAAATGGAGCGTATCGCTCTCTACGGCAAGATCGAAGATGGCGGAACGCTTGTAAATCGGACAATCGGCGGCTCCGGCACGTACGGCATGCGCCACACGCCGGAAGCCCGCGCAAAGATGTGCGCTGCGCAAGCTGCTCGCGACCCCGCGCTGTCAGGACATCCTCATACTCCTGAATCCCGCGCCAAAATATCAGCCGCGTTGAAGGGCCGTCCGAAGTCCGCGGAATCACGCGCCAAGCGCGCTGATACTTTGCGAGGCCGACCGCTGACCCCTGAGCATATCGCAAACATCAAAGCCGCACAGAAGGCGCGCTGGGCGCGTCGGCGTGAGAGGCTTGCGGAAGGCACATAGAAAAACCGCCCCCGATGTGGTGGATCGGGAGCGGGGAGAAGTACATGGCAGCACCACCAATAGAACGCGACAAGGGGAACGAGCTCAAGGGCAATGCTCGCAAAACACTACCCTATATCGACTTCATCTGTAAACGAAGAAGTACTGATTCAACAAGGGTAGTAATCAATGTCAAATACATCAACATCAGAAGCCGGTAAACTTGAAGCGCTGTTCGATGGATACTCGAAAGCTCACGGCAAATACGAAGTCAAGCGCGTCAACGACAAGGGAAAGAATGAAGGACGCGCTGTCACAGTCAGGGAGCCTGTCACGGAGGCGCTGTGGCAAGCGCACATAGACGGTACGGGCGCTGGGCTTGGCATTATCCCTCTGCGCGATGATTTCACCGCCGTCTGGGGCGTCATCGACATAGACGAGTACTCCGGCCTGAAGCATGCCGAGCTTGAGAAGCAGTGCAAAGCCAAAAGCCTGCCTTTGGTCGTGTGCCGGAGCAAGAGCGGCGGGGCACACTTGTTTCTCTTTTTGGTCGACCCGCTACCTGCCGCCGATGTCATCAACACCTTGTCGTCATGGGCAGCGGCGCTTGGGCACGTTGGCGCTGAGATATTCCCCAAGCAGGCAAGCCGTGCTGACGAGGACAAGGACGTTGGGAACTGGCTCAACATGCCCTACTTCAACGCTGAGCGTACCAGCCGCTACTGCGTGCATGATGGCAACGAGCTTGATCTGCCCGCGTTCCTTGAATTCGCCGACAGCATGCGACAGACGCGCGGACAGCTTGATGAAATAGAGAAGTCAGCGCTGCCTGACATCGGCGCGCCCGACGACCTGTTCTATGAAGCGCCGCCATGCCTCCAGCATCTGCACGCCAATGGTGGCTTTCCCCACGGCACCCGGAACGAGGGGATGTACAATGTCGCCGTCTATCTCAACAGGCGACACGATGGCGATTGGACCTCGGACGACCTGCAAAAATACAACGTCGCGATGTGCGATCCGCAGATGTCGATCGAGGACATCAACACTGAAACCAAGTCGGTGCAGAAAAAGAAGGACAGATACTTCTTCAAGTGTGGCAAGGCACCGATCAACGCGCATTGCAATCGGAACCTCTGCATTCAGCGCAAGTTTGGTGTCGGCGGAAATATCCCGCGTCTCGCCCTGACGAAAGTCGTTGGCGATCAGATCGAGTGGCTGTTGGACATACGTGGCAAGCGCGTCCGTCTGGCGAACAAGCAACTCTTCAATCAGCGCTTGTTTCAGGAGACGGTGGGTGAGGTCATCAACGACTATCTCCGAACGATACCGCAACCGGAGTTTGAGCGCCTTATAGGCGAGGCGATGCAGCGTGCTGCGGAGCAAATAGTTCCTGAGGAATATACGGGGAAGGGCATGCTGAAAGGCACCATCCTCAAACTCCTGGACGGGCAGGCTAAGTCCATAAACGCGGAACAGTTCTACGCTTCCGATGCGCACCCCTGGAAACAACAGAACGGTGAAGTGTGGTTTAAAATCCATCGTCTGATGATTCAGCTAAAAACGCAGCAGGTGGAGGCCACGATAAAATCGCTGCCCGATGTTCTTCGCGAGATGGGGTGTCAGGAGCAGAACAAGTCGCTCATTCCCGGCAAAAAGAAATGCCGCTTCTGGTCGCTCAACATTGAGGCAGCTCCTGTTGAGCCTGATCCTGCGTTTGGGACGACAGACTTTTGAGAGCGGTGTTGGCGGGCGCTGTACAGGGCGTTTGCAGTGCTGCCCCAGTACAAGTGCTGGCGCTACGTGGTCCGGGGACTACAGCCCGAAGGCAGCGACCTCAACAGGGTGGTTCATGCCTCTGCGCTTATGCGCGTATGCGCAGGGCGCGGATAATGCGCGTACACGGGGACATACATCATGAAGCAAGTTCCCTGCGCGATGGACTGTGGGTTCAGCACAGCAGCACAGCAAGCGTACCCCTGCTTTTCCCCTGCGGTGCTAACGCAAACACCTGCGTTGTATGCTGTTCAGTACTCCGGCACCGCAAGCACCGCAACTGTCCACGCATGCGCACATGCGCGTGCACACGCGCACGATAACACCGGTGCTTGCTGTGCTGCTGTGCTGGGATTTTTCATCCATCGCCACATTCCTCGGGATACCGAGCTTTTTGCGCGCCCCTGTAGCTGATGCAGAACGGGCTAAAGCTCAAAGCCGACTGACAGATTTTGTATCTGTAAGTCACAGCATAACTTCATGAAAACATTGAACAAAAATGTTCATGTTGCATGGTTGTTACGCCTATCCCCTAGTACTTTCCAGAATAGGCAGGGCGCAAAACTCGTCTGCCGACCGCCCGCTGATCGTTGTTACTCCATGAGAACCGAGAGTATGAACCTTCCCCGCATTAGAGCGCCGCGCCAGCGTGCCGCTGCTTCAAACGGCAAGAGGCTCGTGCCGGGGATCGACATGCGCAGCGCACATGCCCGCCGCATGCACGACTTGATCGCAGGGCACGTGGCCGACATGGGCGGCAACGTCAGCCAAGCACAGTACGCGCTGATTAAGACTGCCGCCAATATCCAGATGAGCATGGAAGCTGCTGAGCTTCAGTTCTCGCAGCAGGAGGGCGGCGCAACGTTCCCGCAGATGCTTGCATACGGAACAATGGCTAACTCGCTCCGTCGCACATACGAAAGCCTTGGCATAGACAAGGCTCCCCCTGCTCCACCGCAAAGTTCTGGCGAAGTATGGACCGCTGAAATCAACAACCTCAGCACCGACGAGCGGAAGGAGACGGAGAAGCTCATCTACGAGCGCGACGAACTCGGTCCCCTGTTTAGCGACCTCAAGGCTGGTCGTCTCAAGCAGCTCATCGCCAAGCTGTACTGGCGAGGGTTTGGTCCATCGAAGGAGGACAAGGGGCAAGTCGTACGTCACGACAAAGACCTGCCCTACGACGAAATCGACTGGGACTATTACCACGCCCGCATCGAGGCCCGTCTTGAGAAGGAGCAGGCGCGCGAGGACCGCATGGGCAGCGAAGCTTACCACAAGCAGAAGATGCAGATGTTCGGGAACAACAAGACGAGGACAATCGACATATGAGACCCGGCGACCGTCTCATCTCCGACAACGGCGAGCAATGGATCGTCGTCGCCCACACTGACGAATACACGGAGACGGAAATCAAGCGCGGGCTTCCGGGCCGCTACTGCTTCCTCGTTCGTCCGATTGAGACTGAGTTCGGACGCGACATGATCTACGCGTTCAAGCACGAGGACGAGATTCAGCATCTACAGCACTTCGAAGCCGTCATAGCGCAGCACGACCATGTGATGCATGACGGCGAACTGCTGTCCGTAGTGCGCGAAGGAAAGGGCGGACCCTTCAACCTCGCATCCCTGTTCATGTGGCTCAAGAACGATGACGGCGACTACTTCTGGGCATGGCGCTGGCAAGTGTCGCTCATGCTCATGCTTGGTGAGGACCAACCCTTCAGCTTCCTCACTGCTGAGTGGCGACCAGCCGTCGCAGGGGAGTTCTGACAATGGCGTGCAAGCGTCTCAACGTCAGACGACCGCTTGCCGACATACTCGCGGACCTTGCTCGCATGGACGAGCAGGTGCTCGACAACTTGCAAGTCATGTCCCTGCTGAACGTGACAAACAACGTTCTGGTGCTGGCGCGTGTAGAAAAAGTCTCACCGCCTTACGAACGTGTTCCACTATACGGTCGCCGTGGCGGGCGGACAGTGGTCTATCCCCGCTTGGAGTTGATTGAGTGGCTGCGGACTACATCGAAAGTCACGGATAACCCGGTCTATCCGGTGGTTCGCTTGAGCCGGGAGGAAGCAGCGGCCCAAAACTTGCTCGCAGCACAGAAAAGGACTGAGCGGGCAGCACGGAAGGCTGAGAGGCTTCAAGCTGAAGCGAAGCGGAAACAGGAGCAGGAAGCTTGGAAGGCCCGCCAGCTTCAGGTTGACGCGCAGCTCAATCAATACAGAGCTTCGCAACGCGCCGCGAGCGCCGCGGAAAAACTCAGACGCGAGAGCGTGAAGGCAGAGCACAAACTGGCGCGTGAAATCCACCGTGCTGAAATGCGGGAGCAGCGTGAACGTGCTGCCGCCGAAGAAAAGCGTGAGATCGCCGAAGACCGTCAATTCGTCAACGAACATGCTCAGCGACGAGCTTCAGCCCGCAAGGCTAAGTTCCAGAAGCAGATAGAAGCACGCGACGACAACAAGGCACAGGCGGAAGCTGTAGCGCGTGATGCAAAGCGGAATACCCCCGACCTTGCCGCCATTGCGGACGCGCTGGACAAAGCGCCAGCGCCACCAAAGCCCACTGAGCAGGCCGAGCACCAGCAGGAGCATCGGATGCTCTGCTTGCCGTTGGAGCAACTGACGCGAAGCCAATGTCATTGGCCGGTCGGTGATCCACGTGACGACGACTTTTCCTACTGCGGCGCGGCAACTCGCGAGGGGAGCAGATACTGCGCCCACCATGCCGCTATCGCTTTCAGGAAGCCTGACCCCCTCAAGATAGGAGTTCGAAAGTAATGGCCATCCATCCCACGATCCAAGGTCTACTGAAGCGCCGTAGCGTTCCAATCGACCTCGACCCTGCAACTGTCCAGCATCATGCGCCGCATCGCATCGACAAAACTGTTGCCGATCCCGATGTTGAGGGCGTCGTAAAAGCTGTCGCTGAAGCCCAGCAGTCAGCACTACAGCTTGCCGAGACCGAGTTCGTCGTGCTGTCCGACCGCTCACGTCCACAGGACGCTGCGCGCGCTGCCATTGCTCAGGCGGCTTCGACCACAGGTGCCAAGGTTGCGCAGCGCCTGGACGCAGCGCGGGCAAAGCTCGTCACGAGCATCGCGACGATTGAGAAGGGCATCAGCGCACCCGCTGCCCCCATCAACGCAAAGCAGGTCGCCGAGCAGGCCGAGATACGGGCCGCGCTCGCGCGCATGTCGGATAAGGAGCGCCGCGACACCATCGCCAGCGCGTTTGCTGGCAGCAAGACGCATGTCCTCGCTGCGTTGCTTAATGGTGATGCCTTCCTGTCCGGTCTCAAGGACACGGAGATTGCCGTGCATCGGCAGCGCTACATGAAAGACTTTCACCCAGGCCCACTCGCTCGTCGTGATGCCCTCAACAAGCTGCTCGCAGCATATGACCGGTCGGCGGCGTCATTCATCGCCATGGTCAACGACATGAGCGAGAGCAGCGCCGCGCGCCTTGCTCGACTTCGCAAGCAACAGGCCGACGACGCGTTGGCCGCCCACGGAGAGTGAAACGATGGCTGATCATGTCCTGTTTTTTCCAGACGGCGCTTTCGCCGCGCCACGCATTGTAATGAAGCGCGATTGGTATCACGTCCCTGACGAATGGCGCGACCTGTATGCCCTCGGAAAGACGAATCGAGATGGCAGAATGGTGCCCTGTTATGTCATGCGCGCCCCTGCTTGGGCGCAGTTCGAGTCTATCGTCACCGATGCGAACGAGAGGTTGTCGCAACACGCTGCCTTTCAGGCGAAGCACGAGCGGCACACGGAAGCACGCGCGCGGCAGGAAGCTCGTATCAACAGCCGGATGATCGACTCTGCAGTCGGTAAGCTGCTTGTGTTCGCTGGTGTGAAGGAGCCGCTGCTGCACGGTGCGACGGCGTTGCTGCGCGACGCTCACAAGCTTGTCGTGGACGAGACGGATGGCGAGTTCAACATCTTCGCCGAAAGCGAATACGGGATGCGTGAACTGACCGAAGTGGTCGAGGAGTTCCTGACGACCAACGCCGCAGCGCCGTATATGAAAGGGGGCGCGCTACAGAAGCAGCCCGCCCCTCATTTCGCGAATATGCTGAAGCACTAGGCGGCAGGCAGCGATTGCACGCGTGCGCCGAAGCTACGGGCGGCCTTTGCGGGCTTGCGCGGTGCCTTCAGCGTGTAGTGCATGCTTCCCTCGTGCAGCGAGCCGACAATGACCAGCCCATCGCGCTTGCAATCGGAAATGAGCGAGTAGGCGGCCTGCTTGGAGATACCAAGCTTCTCCGCGATCTGCGCGACGGATGTTGGCTTGTCCGCCAGCATCGCTGCGACGGTTGCTTTTTTGGAAAGCGGCTTGGCTGGTACTTTTGCTTTAGGCATCTTTGACTCCTGTCTAACCGCTCGCGCATGCTTGCGCGGCTGACAGGGACGCTAGGATTCTGCGCGCCGTAGGTAGACGAACGGGCAGTTGTCATCTGATGCAGGCGAGTTGCCGCTGATTCGTGTCAAGTGCGAATCTGCTTGTCCCCCGGACACCCTGTGAACCGCTGTGAACGGCGGGAACCCCCTACATCTAGTGTTTGCGGACGCGACTCTATGGGAATACCTAGAGGGTCATCTTTCAATAGGGATTCGCCCCCACGATGACCATGCTCCAGACCGCCTACGTAATGATCGCCCTTGGGTACCTCGCCGCCGCTTATGCGCTCTATATGACGCATTGAGGCTAATTCGGCCGCGTCGCGAGTATTAACTCGCGACCGTATTCGCTCACCTTTGCTTGGATATAGCTGTATCCGCCACTCATAAGCATCATTGGCTCAATGCATCCTGCCGCATCTAGAGCCGCCAATGCGATCGCAGTATCGCCCTCAGGCGGGGGGACAGACGACATGTCAACATTGCCCAGATCCGCGTATGAGGAGGGAAGACCCAAAGTGTACATCATGCCACTTTTCTTCATAACGGATTGAGGCGCTTCCACCATTGTCTTGAGTATCAACGCCTCCAACGGCGACATCAGACGTACGGTTTCAATGTACGACTTGGGAATATATTTGCCGTACTTGTGGTCCATTGCGTTGACCAGTAACTGAGCAAACATGTCGGAAAGAGTTTCGTCCTCTTCAAGCGACGCGGCTTCTAGCAGTGGGTATGCTATCGATAGAGGCACAGGTCGATGCGAATCTGACAAACCACGTTCCCGCTGCAAACGCTCTACCCGCTGCTGAAAGCGCATCGCCAATTCGATGCGCAGCATGCCAAAGCCGTCGCCAACTAGACCCATACCCTGCTTGAGGGGGTGGCCAAGCACGTTGGCTACAAATTTGCCGAAAGTATCGACTGACTTCTGATAGGCGGTAGCGGTCTTAGCTACCTCTTGGACCGCTTTGCTCTCTTCATCGCTGAGAATCATTTGCCCCTCCGTTAGAAAAAAGGGCACCCCGTTCCCGGGATGCCCTTCCTTATCAAGCCAGTCGGCTTAGCAGCAGGATGGCCGAAGCTATCCCAAGGCTCAGACTGAAAGCAAAACGGATTCGCACCCGCTTGCTGTCACCCGACTGGATAGCCTCGAACTCAACGGCAGCGACCAAAGTCACCTCCATCTTATTCGTGCGCAGGGCCTCTTGGTGCAACCGCCGAGCGCATAAGGCCGTCCGTCGATGGTTTTCTCCTTTTATTAGCCTCCGGAAAAACCACCAAAACGTCCGCGGCTGTTTCTGTGTCATTGTCGATGTGGTGACGCCGGATTTCCCCTGCAAGAGCGGTCCTGAAACTTTTCCTCAAAGTGCGCGCGATTTTGTTGCCCGAATGTTGCAGCAAGCACTAGCCAGCAGCAGCAAACGCTTGCTTTTCATGGCTACTGCTTGCAATCAGCGCAGCGACAAGGCGCTCAAGAAAAAGGGCTCCATCCTATCGAGATGAAGCCCCAAAAAGCTTGAAACTGCGCGGTTTGCAGGGTTGGCGAGACGGAAGGAAACCGCTATGTGTGCTCGCGGCTGGTCCCGTAGCTCAGTAGGATAGAGCGGCAGATTCCTAATCTGTAGGTCACAGGTTCGATTCCTGTCGGGATCACCAGCAAAATCGAAGCCTAACGACGTCTACCGCCGGATTTCGGATCGTCAGACGTCCCCCGGGTCAGCCTATCTTCGTTCTTCCCGAACAAATGGCTGACCGAGCGCCGCCGGCTGGCCGCTGCGACGATTTGCGGACAGGCTCGTCCATACCATCACGGCGAGCGTGACCACATAGGGCAGCATGAGGACGAAATACTGAGGCAGTTGAAGCCCGATGGCTGCCATGCGCGGTATAAGTGCCTCGATGCAGCCGAACAGCACCGCGCCGGCCAATGCCGGCCATGGTTGCCAGCGCGCGAAGATGACCAGAGCTATCGCGATCCATCCGCGGCCACCGGACATGCCGTCGACCCAAATCTTCGAGACGGCGACCGAAAGGTAACCACCGGCGAGACCGATGAGCATGCAGCCGACGACAACCGCACCCGTCCTGTACCAGCCAACCGGCACGCCGGCCGCATCCGCCGCTTCCGGATTCTCGCCAACCGCCCGCAAACGCATGCCGACATGGGTGGCGCGAAGAACATGGACCACGACGGCAAAGATGACGATTGTCAGATAGACCATGAGGTCCTGCTGGAAGACAATGCGTCCGACGCCCGGCAGGGACGACAGAACCCCGAAATTGAGATCCTGGAGGCCGGAGAAAGCCCGGTTTGTCCAACCCTGGCTTGTCGCTATCAAGGCGGTCAGGCCTTGGGCAAAAAACACGATCACGAGGCCTGAAATAACCTGGTTCACGCGCAGCGCAATCACCAGCAGAGCGAAGAGAAGGGAGAGCAGGCCCGCAGCGAGCGCCGAAACGGCGAGGGCGGCGAGCGGATGGACGTCGAGCGAGAGCATCACGCCAGCACCCGCCATCGCACCCACCAGCATGTAGCCCTCGGCGCCCAGATTCAGCACGCCGGCCTTCTCACAGATAATGAGGCCAAGCGCCGCCAAGGCGAAAGGCACGGCAAAGCCGGGGACATTTGCAAGCCAGTTTACGACGAAGTCCATCGCGCCTACTCCACCATTCTCAGACGGTAGTGGATGAAGAACTCGGAGGCGGCCACGCAGATGACGATGATCGCCTGTATGAGCTGCACCATGGCAAACGGAATCTGGTAGAAAACCTGCAGGCTTTGTCCGGCAACCATGAGCACGGCGACAAGGATCGCGAAGAACGCCACCGCAAAGGGATTGTTGCGCGCCAGGAAGGCGATCAGGATTCCGGAGAAGCCGTAGCCGACAAAGAACGATTGCGTCAGCCGGCTCTCGATGCCGGTGCTGATGATAAAGCCGCCAAAGCCTGCGAGGGCGCCCGAGGCAAGCGCAAACAGCAGCGTCAAGCCGACGATCCTTATGCCCAGGGCGCGAGCCATGCGCGCATTGGCGTGAACAAAATTGAGCAGAAATCCGTAACGGCTCATCCCCAGCAGCCACGCAGCCATCAGGACCAGCAGCACTGCGATCGGAAGTGCGAGGTTCAGATTCTGCCAACCGATCGGCATAAGTCGCTCGACATCATCGAAGAGCTTTGAATTGGGAAAAGCGCTCTGCGGGTCCTTCCAGGGTCCGTAGAGGAGATGAAGAAGCAGGTTGAACGCGATGTAGTTCATCAGCAGCGTGCTGATGATTTCGTTCACCTGGAGCTTGATCTTCAGGAACAGCGGCAGGCCTATCCAGAGAATGCCGGCTGCCATCGCAGCCAGCGCCATGATGACAAGACGAAGCGCCGGCGGGCCAAAGTCGTGGTTGGCAACGAGAGTGGCGCCGATGGCGCCCAGGATGACCTGCCCCTCAAGACCTATGTTCCAGAAGCGCGCCTTGAACGCCAGCGCGGCGGCAAGTCCGACTACCGTAAGCGGCGCAGCATATGACAGGACGGCGGCGACATTGCGCCTGCTCGTGAAGATCGCGACGACGAATTCGTTGACAAGACCCGACGGCTTGACGCCTGAAACGACGAGAAGCATCGCAGAAATGAGCAGGCCAAGCATAATGCCAGCCGCAACCACCAGCATCTGCTGACCCATCGGCATGTGGCCGCGGACTTCCAGATTGAAGCGGCCGAAGAAACTGCGCCGCGCGGCGGCCGTGGAGATCGTCGTTTCAGCCATGCCCCACCATCGCCCTGCCGATCATCTGCCTATCGGCAGGCGCTTCGAATTCAGCGACGATCGTTCCACGGTTCATGACGCCGATGCGATCGGCAAGCACGAGGACCTCATCCAGGTCCTCGCTGATCAGAATGACGCCCGCGCCGCGGTCTCGCGCGGCCCGCAAATGTTCGTGAACGGCAGCGGATGCCCTGACATCGAGACCCCGGCTCGGCGAATGCGCGATGATCAGCGAAGGTTTTCCGGAAAACTCTCTCGCAATGACGAGCTTCTGTGCGTTGCCGCCCGACAGGAGGCCGGCTTTCTGGTAGGGGCCGCGAACACCCATGACTTCGAAACGCCTGATGGCATCTTGCGTGTCGGCCGCGATGCCGCGGCGGTCGACCCTCGCAACGGAACCGTACCGGCCCTCGATCACGCCGCTGATGGCGTAGTTGTCGGCAATCCGAAGCTCGCCCGCAATGGCGTCGGAATGGCGATCTGACGGAATGCAGGCGATCCCCGACCGGCGCATGCGATCCGACGGTTGGTTGGTTACGTCGCCATGGGCGTCGAGCCACATGTTGCCGGCGTCAACCCGGCTGAGCCCGGTAATGACCTCGACCAGCGCGTTCTGGCCGTTGCCGCCGACGCCGGCGATACCGTAAATTTCACCTGCCCTGACATCGAACGTCAGATTGCGCAATTTGCCGCCGCGGCTATCGGAGCGTTCGACGGCGCGCAGCTTCAGAACCGGCTTCCCCGCCTTCCCGGCCCTGTGGCTGCGTTCGCTGATCGCGCTGCCAACAATCAGTTCGGTCAGTTCCGCTTCTGTAACCTCGGTGGGCAGGACCGTGCGCACGACCTTTCCGCCGCGCATGACGGTGATGCGATCGGCGTAATTCAGCGCTTCGGAGAGCTTGTGCGTTACAAGCACGATGGAGTGCCCCTCCATCGCCAGGCTTCTGATCGCCTTGAAAAGCCGCACTGCTTCATCGTCGGTCAGAACGGCCGTCGGCTCGTCGAGGATCACAATCGTGGCCCCCGCCACCAGAACCTTGAGTATTTCGACGCGCTGCTGTTCCGAAATGGAGAGGGTTTCAACCGTGCGGTTGAGATCGACGTCAAATCCTATTCGATCCAGAGCGTCCTTCGTCAACGCCTCCAGCCGGCTGCGCGCCGCGCGGAACGACCCGCCGGGGTGTGCAAGAAGAATGTTCTCAAGCGCGGTGAACGGCTTCACCAGCTTGTAGTGCTGATGGACCATGCCGACGCCGAGCTGCTGAGCATCTGAGGGTCCACGGATTGCGACAGGCTGGCCTTTGATGGCCACCCTGCCGCTGTCCGGCGTGTAGATGCCGGCAACAATGTTCATGAGCGTCGATTTTCCGGCGCCATTCTCTCCGAGCAGGGCATGGATTTCGCCAGGCCTCAGGTCGAAATCCACGTCGCTCAATGCAGCGAAGTCGCCGAAAGTCTTGGATATGCCCGCCAACACCAGGGCTGGCGGGACATCTGCCCCATCCGGGCCACGGCGGACGGTACCCCGCATATGGCCCATGATCGCGTTCATTGCTGGCTGATCACGCCCTTGACGTACCAGTCCATGCCCCAAAGATCGGCATCGGACAGGACCTCTCCGGCCTTCACGCGCTCCTTGCCGTCACGGTCACTGAGCGGGCCAGCATAGACCTGCTTCTTGCCGTCGACGATGGCCTGCCGCTCATCCATGATCTGCTTTTTCATATCCTCGGGAACAGCATCGCCGCTCAAAGCGATGTCGGTGCCGCCTTCCTTGATCGACAGGAATGCGCCGTAGGGACCGGGCTCCCATTCACCCGCGGCGATCTTGGTGATCGTAGGCGCCAGATAACGATCCCAGACCCAGACGGACGAGCACTGGGTCGCTTTGCTGAATTCGCCGAGATCGCGATGGTGTCCCGTGCCATAGACGCCCTTCTCTTCCGCCACGATCTGTGGCGTGGGCGAATCCACGTGCTGGCCGATGACGTCGATTCCTTGCTCGATCAGAGCCTCGGTGGCAGCGCGCTCCTTGACCGGATCGTTCCACGCGCCTGTAAAGACGACCGTTACGGTTGCGTTCGGGTTCACCTTCTGCGCGCCGAGCGCGTAGGCGTTGACGGTCCAGTTCACGAGACCAAAGGGATTCGCAGCCACGAAACCCAGTTTGCCTGTCTTGGATATGGCGCCGGCTGCCATTCCGCAGAGATACTGGCTTTCATAGGTGCGCCCGTAAATCGACTGGAGGTTCGCCGCGTTTGTGGTGCCTGCGGGATTGATGAAGGCGACGTTTGGGTACTGCTTGGCGAGTTCGAGGAAAGTGTCGGAATATCCGAAAGCAGAACCGATGATGATGTTGGCGCCGCGATCAATCAAAAGCTCCACGGCGGGACGGATCGCAGTCGCATTTTCCGGCACGTTTTCGACGACAGGGATCGTAAGGCCAAGCTCTTTTTCGACCTTGACCCGGGCCTCGTCGAGCGATTGCGACCAACCGCCGTCATTCTTCTGCGAGAAAATCACAAGCGCGGGGCTCGGAGCGCCCTCCAGCTTGAAGGGCTCTGCGTGAAGGGCGGCAGGCACCGCAGACAGAGCGAGCGCCCATAGAAGCGTCCTGGAAATTCGAGTCATGCCCATTTCATGATCCTTCGTGTCTGTTGTTGGTTCCCGTAGCCGCTTTCTTCTTGTCGGTTCCGTTGGCTACTCGACCGGAATCGTGTTCATGCTTTCGCCATCGCTTCGAAGATCATGCTCGGCGTGATCGGCGTCTTGTGGAATTTCGCACCGCCCATCGGGCGCAGCGCGTCCTCGATGCCCGACGCCAGCGTTGCACCGACAGCGATGCAGCCAGCCTCGCCGACGCCCTTCACGCCCAGTGGGTTCAGGGGCGACGGCGTTTCGAGGTGCGATATCTCGATCGCGGGCACCTCGGTCGCGTATGGAATGAGGAAGTCCACGAAATTCGCGTTGGTCGGGTTCCCGTCCGTGTCGTATTCGATACGCTCATAAAGCGCACCGCCGATGCCCTGCGCGAAACCACCCATGACCTGGCCATCGACGATCACCGGATTGATCATGTTGCCGCAGTCGTGAATGCAGATGTACTTCTTCACGTCCACGCGGCAGGTCTCGCGATCGACCTCGACGATTGCCGCATGGACGCCATAGGCCCATGTCGCGCATTCCGGGCTGAAATAGTCGGTGGCTTCAAGTCCGGGATGCTGCCCGTCGATGAGCGGCGGACCGTCATGCCGCGAAGCGGAGGCGAACTGTGTCGCAGCCTGCGCGGCGGAATTGAAAGCATATCGCAACGGATTGGTGGCGGTGGCGACGGCCGCCAGCGATACCCTGCGGTTGGTGCCGGGCACTTCGGCGTAACCGTCGCTCAGGACAACCTGCAGCGGGTCGGCCTCGAGCATGTTCGCCGCTGCCTTGATCGTCTGTTCGCGGACCTTCACCGCGGTCTTGTGGATTGCGTTGCCGGAGACCACCGCCGCGCGACTCGCAAAGGTGGCGACACCCCATTCGAAGGTGCCGGTATCGCCCTCGACCACGATCACGTCCTCGACCTTCACGCCGAGTTGGTCGGAAACGATCTGCGCAAAGACCGTGTCATGGCCCTGACCCTGCGAGGTCAGGCCAGTGTTGACATAGACCTTGCCGGTAATCGGGTGGATCTTGACGTGGCCACCCTCATAGGGGCCGAGGCCCGTGCCTTCGACATAATAGGCAAGCCCGAGGCCGAGCGATTTTCCTTCGTCGGCGGCCCTGGACTGCATGGCGGCGAATTCGTTCCATCCGATTGCGTCGCGGGCCATGTCGAGGGCCTTGAGATACTGCCCGCTGTCGAGCTTGACGCGCAGGCCGTCCGCAAAGAGCAACCCTTCGCGCGTGTAGGGAAAATCCTCGTCGCGAATGAGATTGCGTCGGCGTATCTCGAAGCGGTCTATGCCAAGTTCCTCGGCGAGCTGGTCCATGGCGCGCTCGATGGCGAAGCAGGCCTGCGGGCGGCCACAGCCTCGATAGGGCGTGACCGGCACTGTCGGCGTATAGACCGCGCGGAAGCGGACATGGATGTTGGGGATGCGATACGGTCCCGCAATCGAGGTCGACGCGACCTGCGCGACCGCGATACCGTAGGGGATGAACGCACCGGTATCGTGCAGGAAGTTGTCCCTGAGAGCGATGACTTCGCCGGTCTTCTTGGCAAACAACTCGATCTCGTGGATCTGTGTGCGCTCCTGGTTGGAACCGATGAAGTTCTCGCGCCGGTCTTCGATGTATTTAACCGGTCGGCCAAGCTGGATCGCCGCATGCGGCACGAGCAACTCGTCGGGATAGGGAAACATCACCTTCTGCCCGAAGCCGCCGCCCACATCCGGCGCGATGACCCGCACCTTGTCCTCGTCCATGCCGAAGATGGAGGCTAGGCCGCCGCGCACCCCGAGTGGCGCTTGCGTGCCGTCCCACACGGTGAGTTCACCACGGGTCGCGTCATAGCGGGCGGCGACCGTACGGCATTCCATTGCAGCCGCAGTCGAGCGATCGACCTGTACCCGGATGCGCGTGACGTGCTCGGCCTCGGCAAAGGCTGCTTCTGGATCACCGCTCACCTGGGTGAAGTCGGCGGCGATGTTGTTCGGATGGGTAGGGTGGACGAGAGGCGCGCCGTCCTCGATGGCCTGTTCCAGATCAAGCTCGACGTCGAGCGGATCGTAGTCCACGTCGACTAGAGCTGCAGCGTCTTCCGCAACATAGCGGTCGACGGCCACGACCATAGCCACCGTCTGTCCCACATAATAGACGTCGCCGCGCGCCAGCGGCCGCTGGGTACGCGCTTTCGTCATCGAAGGGTGCGGAATAAGGAGAGGCAGCTCTATATCGAGATGTCCGATATTGTCGCAGGTATAGACGGCGACGACGCCTTCCGCCTGCTCCGCGATGCTCGTGTCGATGCCGTTTATGCGGGCTCGCGCGAACGGGCTTCGCACGAACGCCGCGTGGAGCACGCCAGGCAGATTTATGTCATCGGTGAACGCCCCCCTGCCCGTCAGGAGGCGCGGGTCGATATTGCGCTTTATGGGGGCTCCGAACTTTCGCGTCGACATCGTCCGCTCCCTCAGGCCCTGCCGGTGAGTTCGGCTGCGCGCCGAACCGCCTTCACGATGTTGGCATAGCCCGTGCATCGGCACAGATTGCCGGAGATAAGTTCGCGGATGCCGTCATCCGAGAGATCGAGTTCTTCGCCGGAATCGAAATGCGAGCGAATGTTCATGATCATGCCGGGCGTGCAGTAGCCGCATTGCAGACCATGGCACTCCTGGAACGCCTGCTGGAGCGCGCTGAGCGTGCCGTCATCCTTTTCCTCGCTCTCGATGGTCCGGATTTCCGCACCATCCGCCTGGACCGCAAATGTCAGGCAGGAACGGGCGGCGCGGCCGTCGATCATGATGGTGCAGGCACCGCAAACGCCGTGCTCGCAGCCGACGTGAGTGCCGGTCAGGCGCAATCCATGGCGGATGAAGTCCGAGAGAAGCATACGCGTGCTGACCTGCCGCGTCAGTGTAACGCCATTGATCGTCACCGTGACCTCTGCTGTCGGGTCAGAGGATGTGCTGGGTATAGAGCGCTCGAGGTGCTCGTGCCTGCTCATCGGTTCAGCCTTTCCGTACTTTCTCTGACGCCTCGCGGATGACACGACGCGTCAACGAAGCAAGCAAATGCTGGCGATAGGCAGTGGTCGCGTTGGCATCGTCGGGCGCTGTCACGGCTTCTTTCGCCAGTTCGCCGGCGGCGTCGATTTCGGCGTCTGAAAGGTTGGCTCCGACCAGCGAAGCCTCCACGTCGAACAGCCTGATCGGTCGCGAGGCGATCCCGCATGCGGCAAGCCGCGCGGCGGCAACCCTGCCGTCCAAGTCGCATTCCAGGATCGCGCCGACGGCGGCTACAGCGTAGTCGCCCTTGCGCCGGGCAAATTCTGCGAAGGCGTAACCGGCACCGGACGGCAAGGCCGGAAAGGTAGCGCTGACGATCATCTCGTCTGCTTCGCGAGTCGTCGTCATGTGGAACTCGAAAAACTCCGCGGCAGGAATTTTCCGTTGACCGTTCGGGCCCTCGGCCATGACCCAGCCGTCGCTCAGAAGGAGGATCATCGGCATCTCTGCAGCCGCATCCGCATGACACAGGCTACCAACGGTCGTGCCGCGATTACGGATCGGCACATGCGCCACGTAATGCAGGGCTGTACGCATCAGCGGGTTCACGGCAAAGGCAGCGTCGCTTTGCTCGAGATCGCGATGCTTCACCGCCGCTCCGACCCGGACATTTCCATCGACGATGTCTATGCTCTTAAGTGCGGCAATCCGGCTTATGTCGATGAGCGCCGATGGCGACGCCAGGCGAAAATTCATCGCGGGGATAAGACTCTGTCCGCCCGCGAGGATCATGGCGCCGGGATTGTCGGAAAGCAGGCGAATGGCCTCATCCGAAGACCGCGCGACGAGATAGTCGAAAAGCGGTGGTTTCACCCGGCATTCCCCAACATCAGGCCTGAAGAAGCGAGCACGCCGCTGGAAATTGCGCCACATGCGCAACTCGTCTCCCGCGGCTGCCATTCCCTTGGCAAGCCTTCATTTTTCCCCGTCGCTATCCTGATAGTGGATATTATATCGACTTTTTGACTATAGATTTGCGTTTCGAGGAGTGTCAACCGGCTTTTTGGAAACGTCTGTCGAAGACTTCCAGGGTTGGCCTGCGGCATGATCGCCAACATTCTCAAACCAAATCGCCCGAGAAGACTTTGGGGTCTATGGGGCGTCTCATTCTGCAGTCCAGAACGCCCTCGCACCAAGCAGCCACGGACAGCAACGACGCTTCTGCATATGGTCGTGCGACGATCTGAAGCCCGACGGGCAAACCTGCCGACGTGAAGCCGCATGGAATGGAAATAGCGGGGCAGCCGGTAACGGTAACCGCGTATCCAAGAATGAGCCAATCAAGATAGGTCGGAAGCTCGCGGCCCGCTATCCGAGAGACATATCTTTCCTCGACGGGAAACGGCGCGACCGGGGCCGTGGCGCTTAGCAGGAATTCATGATCGTCGAGAAACGCGACGAGGCTGGCGCGCGCGCGCGCCTGTTCACGCACCGCTGCCGAAATGTCGGCGCTCGAGAGGCCAAGGCCGTGCTCGATATTCCAGATGACTTCCGGTTTGAGCATGTCCCGCTCAGGGCCCCGAAGAAGCTCGCCCCGCGCGGCGGCGAACTGGTGCGCCCTGAGCGTTCGAAAGGCCGCATCGGCAGCCGACAGATCGGGACAAGCTTCGACGACGTCTCCTCCCGCCGCGGCTAGCTTGTGCATGGCGCGGACAACGACATCGCGAACTTCGTCATCGAGGTCCGCCACGCCGAGATCCGCCCCAAAGGCAAGGCGCAACGGTTTTTCGGGCCGCGTCGCGGCTGCGGCGAAATTGGTCTGCTTCATCGGACGAGACAGCGGATCGCGCATGTCGAAACGCGCCATCGCCTGCAGGCCCAGCCCTACGTCGGCGACGTTCCGCGCAAGCGGGCCAATCACCGAAAGCGTTTGCCCCGGCACGCCGCCAGGCCCCTGGGGCACGATCCCCGGGCTCGGCCGCAAGCCCACCACGCCGCAGAAGGCGGCAGGATAGCGAAGCGAACAGGCGAAGTCAGACCCCTGCGCAATCGCCGCCATGCCTGTCGCTACCGCGACGGCCGCACCGCCAGACGATCCAGCAGCCGACAGACGCGTATCCCATGGATTGAGCGTCGCGCCGAAGACATCGTTGAACGTGTTGGCACCCGCTTCGAACTCAGGCGTGTTCGACTTTGCAAAGACGATGCCGCCCGCTGCTTCGACTGACTCGACAAGAAAGTCGGATCGGCTGGGAATGTTGTGCTCGTAGACACGAGAACCAAACGTCGTGCGCACTCCCTCTACCGGATAGGAATCCTTGATGGGCACCGGAAGACCGCCCAGCAGAGTGTCCGCCAGATCACGATGCGAGGCGATCCGCTGCCTGCCGCGTTCGAAACAGAGGGTGGGCAGCGCGTTTACGACCGGATTTACGGCTTTTACGCGCTCTTCGGTTGCATCCAGCAACTCTTGCGCGGCAATCTCGCCCGAGTGTAGGAGCTTGACGACGGCAACCGCGTCCTCGGCCCAAAGCGGCTCGCTCATGTCGATATTCCCCCGCATCGCCAGTCCCTTGCTGGCAAATTGTCGAAATAGTGGATACGATATCTAAATAACGAACAAGCGGCAGATGGTTTGCGATGGCGAAAGCACCGGGGGGAAAGCGATTGGCAGAGCAGCCCGAAGAGGACGCTGCCGCGCGATACGAAATTCAGAAACCGACGGCCATGGACGCCCGCTCGCCCGACGCCAAGCAGGGCCTTGAACGCTCCTTCGCGGTGCTCGACCTGATTGCCGCCCGTCCTTGCCGGGTAGTCGATGTGATGCGCGACATGGGCCTGCCGTGGGCAACGGCCCACAGGACGGTAAAGAAACTGGAGAAGGCCCAGTTCCTGATGCTCAATCCCGAAACGTCGCACTACGAGATCGGCCCGCGCATGTGGCATCTCGGGTCTGCCTACCTGGCCAACAACAAGATGCTGAAGTCCGCGATCTCCTATCTTGCCCGGGACCGCGACATCCGTGGCGTGGACGTGCAGGTGGTCGAACGCATCGGAAGTTTTTCCGTCGTCATCCATGCCGAAAAACGTCAGCTTCAGGAAATCTCCAAGGCTCAGTACGGCTACCACATACCGCTTCATGCCGGTTCGAAGGGGCTCGTCCTTCTTGCCTATGAGACCCCGGAATTTATATCCGCCTATTGCGCGCAGCCGCTCGAACAACTGACCGCCCTGACCATCGGCGACGAGGCGGCGCTGCGCCAGCAACTGGCAGAAGTGCGAGCCGCCGGCTTCGCACAGACCGAAGGCGACGTGCAGAACTTTACCGGATCGATCGCCGCTCCGGTCTTCGGTCCCAAAGGGGTGATCGGCTGCATCTGCTTCGTCTATCTGAAGAAGCTGGCGCGCGACCAGGTCGCCATGGACGAATTGAAGGAAGCACTTCTGCTCATGACGCACGCGCTTTCGGTCGAACTGGGCTGGCATCCAAGGCAGGCTTGAGGTCAAGCCGTCTTCGTCATTCCCGGCCTGTCCTGATAGGATCCCTGGAGGTTCTTGAAAGTCTCCTCGAGCACGTCGACGATGATCTCGATGGCCTTGTTGCCCATCTCGGCGCTTGCAACCGTGGGATCACCGAAGATCGCCGCGTGCCCTGCCTCCGGACGTGGGCGGCGCGCATAGGTACGGGTGGGGTTCGTGGGCGCCACCAGGTCCCAGCCGACCGGGCCGTATTTCGCTCCCTTGAGCTTGTCCATCTTCACAAGCTCCGGCCGGGTCGCAAGCTGGAAAGAGGCCTCAAGTTCGCAGCCGTGGCCCATGCCGCCGACGACGGATTTGCGCATGGCGTGGATCTTGTCCGCCGAAGGCTCCCAGTAGCTGACCGCAGAAACCTTGAAATTGTGGTTCGTATCCAGTTGGTCGACCATGTGGCGGGCCACCTGATCGTTCGCGGTTCCACTCGGGCGGTTGCCGTTCAGGAGTATGATGTGGGTGAAGCCCTGCTTCACGAGCGCCGCGCCGATTTCAAAAAGCATGAGTTGATAGGTCGGGATCGACAGCGAGATCGTGCCCGGGAAATGTTCGAACGTCATCGACACGCCATAGGCGACCGGCGGCGCGACGATCGCGCCGATCCTCTCTGCGAGCAGTACGGCTATGTGGTCGGCCTGATGCGTATCGGTATCGACGGGCATATGAGGCCCGTGCGCCTCGGTCGCTCCGGTGGGAACGATAACGGCACGCCCCTCGGCAATCGCGTCGGCGATTTCCATTTGCGTCATATAAGACATGCGGTGCTGCATATTCGTCTCCTGCGACCCTGACCTACTCTTTAGGCCGACCTTATCAGCCTTCCTTGCCGAGCCAGCGCTTGACCGACGCGCCAACCACCTTGCCGCTCAACTTCAGCGCGCTGATATCCTTGGCCGAGCCAGCAGAACCACCTTCGCCATTGAGCTCGGCCTCGATATTGGACACGAACTGCTGGATCAGGAGCTTGGCGGTCTCCGAAACAATGCCCGGCCGCCCGAACTGGGCCACGGGACCGCTGAGCTGGACCTCGGCCTCGATTTCCAGATCGGTTGCTTCTCCCTTATCCAGGAGGAGGTAGTTCATGGTCATGCGGGAGCGGCTGCCGCCCTTCTTGTCGATTCCGCGCCCTTCCGCCTTGCCGGAGAAATTGGCCGGGTCCGGCGTATGCTGGACTTCTCCCTCGAACGCAGCCTTGAACGGACCAAGCTTGATGGAGACGATGCCAGCATAGGCGCCGTTGCCATCGTCGCGGGTAAGCTCTGCGCCAGGCATGCATCCCGCTACCGCCGGGATGTCCTGGAAAAGCGCCCAGACTTCCTCGCGGGGACGGTTGACCGTCACGGCTTGCTTGATCTGCATCGCATTCCCTCCGCGTTCTGTAAGCCGGCTACTCGGCCGCTTGCGAGAAGGAAGCACCCTCGCCCACTGCGTGCCACCCCTCATCCGGATCACTCCAGTTTTCGGGATAGCGCACCATGCCCTTTGCCTTCATTGCCCGGAAGGCCTCACCGCGATCGAACATGGACGGCGTGCCACGCGCTTTTTTGAGGCGCTCGCGCAATGCCTGCGTCTGCGCGGCGTCATATGTCCACTTCCGCCCCTTCAACGTCACGGCAAGCCCGTAGTCGTCGCGCGCACTCGCCTCGGAGATCAATCCGCATTGCAGGTCGTAGAGAACCTTGTCGGCCTCGCGCGCCAGCGGATCGCCCCAGCCACCGCCGCCCGTCGTCACGACGCGCACCGAGGTGCCGGGTTCGACGACCACCGTGTCGGACATGCCGGGATAGACCTTTTCAACGCCGGACTCGATGACCGAGACCTGATAGTTCTGGCCGATCTTGCCGCCGTTTACGCCATAGCAGCCGAGTATCGATCGGTCAGCGTTGGAAATGAGCTTGCAGTCATCCAGCGCACGAATGCGCTTGTCATAGCCGAAGCCACCGCGGCGGAAACCTGCGCCGCCGGAGTCCACCTTGAGCGCAAGCTGCTCGACCATGATCGGGTAGCGCGTCTCGGAGAATTCCGCGGGAAGGTTGCGTGAATTCGGGACGATGTGGACGACGTCGGAGCCGTCGGCCCAAGGCCGGCCTGGTCCACCACCGCCCAGCACTTCACGGAACAGGAAGAAGTCGTCGCGATTGCGACCGCCGGTAAGACCCCAGATGCGGATGGTTTCGTGGTCGGCTGGCATGCGGCCGTCGGTCGCCTTCGAGAGACATGCTGCGAAGACGCCGAGCGAACGCAGCATGAGGAAGAAGCGCATGCCGGTCGGCTTGCCGAAGGTGGGGGTAATCAGCGTTCCCTTCTTTGGGAACACAACGTCGATGACGTCGAGCACGCCTTCGTTGGAGTCGATCTCCGCGGCACGTTCGGGAGAAGCGGCCAGCGACCGCAGAACCGGCGCGAGCCACTTCCTGAAATAGCGTCCCTCGGCCTCGTCCAGCGACCAGTTGATCGGGCCCTTGGCCTCGGGATCGGTACCGTTGAAATCAAGCACGATCTTGTCGGGCGTCTTGGTCATGGTGACGCGCAGCGCGTGGATCTTGCCTTCCTCGACGCCGTCGGCCTCGATGTAATCCTCGTAGTGATAGACGCCGTCCTTGATCTTTGGCAGGATTTCGCGCCGGAAGATTTCCGCGGCATTCTTCAGTATCTGCTCGAAGGCGGCTTCCAGCGTCTCGACGCCATAACGTTCGGCGAGCGAAACGATACGGCGCGAGCCGAGCTTGCAGGCACCGATCTCGGCATCGAGATCGCCGGCAAGATGGTCTTCCAGCCGTGAGTTGCGTGTGATGATGCGGAACGCCGCCTCGTTCAGGACGCCCTTGTCGTATAGCTTGATCGGCGGAATGATCACCCCTTCCATCCAGCTGTCAGTCGCATGGACCGGCAAGCTGCCTGGAACCGCGCCACCGATGTCGTCATGGTGGCCGAAGACCTGGCTGAAACCGATGAGCTTGTTCTCGTGGAAGATCGGCACGGTCGTGCAGAGGTCCGGAACGTGGCCGATACCTCCGCAGGAATTGTAGGGATCGTTCCAGAAGAAGACGTCGCCGGGGAAGATGTTGTCTTCGCCGAAATACTCGAACACCGGCTCGACGATGGCCGAATAGGAGCGGCCGGTAAGCTTGCGGCCCTTGGCGTCGAATAGCGCGACACGGTAGTCGTGCTGGTCTCGTATCATCGGCGAGCGAGCGGTTCGCTCGACGGCGGCCTCGATCTCCAGTTCCGCGGCGCGGATGGTGCCGTGAATGACTTCCAGCTCGATCGGGCCGAGCTTCATATTCTTCTTGCTGCTCACGACTGCGTCTCCCTCGCGGTCAAAATCAGGTTCCTGTAGCGGTCTGCGGTGCAGGTCCATCCGCCGGGCACGACGACGGTGGAGCCATATTCCTGAACGATGGCCGGCCCTTCTATCACCTGGCCGGCGGCAAGCTCGGTGCGTTCATAGAGCGGGCTCTCGATCCAGCCGGCACCCTTCCAATAGACGTTGCGCGAACCGAAGGGCTTGGCGTGGGCACCGACCTTTTCCGTGGAGTTGATTTGCGGGCGGCTTTGGATGCCAACTGCGCGGACACGCAGGTTGACCAGTTCGACATCCTGCTCGCCTTCATAGTGGAAGCCGAAGGACTCGTCGTGCACGCGGTGGAAGTCCTTCCACATATGCGCGACTGCGGCATCACCGGCGGCGCCTTCGGGGGCCGTCACCTGAACCTCGTGTCCTTCGCCGAAATAGCGGACGTCGGCGACATATTCGATCTTGATGTCCGAGTCTGCGATGCCTTCGGCGCGGATGTCGCGGCGGCCTTCATCGGCGAGCGCTGTCCAGGCAGAAACGATTTCGGAAATGTCCGCCACCGACTGGCGGCGCACCATGGTTCGGATGTAGTCGCGGCGAACGTCCGAGACGTGCAGGCCAAGCGCGCAGAGATTGCCCGGATCGGGCGGCGAGATGACCGTCTTCATGCCGAGGAAATCGGCAACTTCGGTTGCGAACAAGCCACCCGCACCGCCGAACGCAACCATCGCGTAGTTTCCGGGATCGCGGCCGCGCGATGTCGTCACCTTGCGAATACCGAAAACCTGGTTGACGGCGGCGATCTCGAGCACGCCCGACGCAACCTCTTCCGGCTTCATGTCATGCTGGCGACCAAGGGCCTCGTAGGCCTTGCGGGCGGCATCGAGATCCAGCTTGATCTCGCCGCCGATGAGCGAGGTCGGCAGCCGGCCAAGCACGATCGCAGCATCGGTGACGGTCGGCTGCGTGCCGCCGCGCCCGTAGCAGATCGGGCCGGGATCGGCGCCGGCGCTCTGCGGGCCCACCTTCAGGCTGCCGTAGGGATCGGTCCAGGCGATCGAGCCGCCACCGGAGCCGACGGTGACGATGTCGAGCATCGGCGTCTTGACGGGATAGTGCTCGATCATCGATTCCGACGTGTACATCGGCGTCTGCTTCTCGATGATGGCGATGTCCGTGGACGTGCCGCCGACATCCGAAGTCAGGATGTTGTCGTAGCCGGCAAGCGTCGCCATGTGGATCGCACCGAGAATGCCCGCAGCCGGACCGGACAGCAGCATCGTCACGGGCTTTTCACCGGCGGTCGAATGCTTCACCACGCCGCCGTTCGACTGCATGATGAGGAACGGAATGTCCCCTGACTGCTCGCGCAGCCGGTCTGCGGCGCTCTGCAGGTAAGTCTTGCAGTAAGGCTTTACCAGCACATCCACCAGCGTCGTCATGGCGCGCTCGTATTCGCGGTATTCCGGCAGGACGACGGAGGACAGCGACACGAAAACGCCTGGGAAATTCTTCTCGATCAGGTCGCCAATGCGGCGCTCATGCTCGCCATTGGCATAGGAGTGGAGCAGGCAGACGCCGATGCATTTCACACCGTCCTCGACGAGTTCTCGCACTGCCTGGAGTGTCTCTTCCTCGTCGATGGCCTCAAGTTCGCTGCCATCGAATTTCATTCGGCCGGGAACCTCGCGAACGAGATGCAGCGGAACCAGCCTGGGCGGCTTCACCCAGAAGAAGGAGTTGCCATAGCCGTCAGGGACAGACTGGCGGGCGATCTCGATCATGTGGCGGAAGCCCCGCGTCACGATGAGGCCGAGACCGGCGAACTTGTGCTCCAGCACGGCGTTGGTGGCGACAGTCGAACCATGCAGCAGCATGGCGAGGTCCTTCGGCTCCGCGCCTACCTTCTCCAGAACCTTGCGGACGCCATCGAGCAAACCGACGCTCGGGTCGCTTGGCGTCGACGGCGTCTTGATTGCCGTGATCGCCCCGCTTTGCTGGTTGATGGCCACCACGTCGGTGAATGTGCCGCCGGTGTCGATGGCTACCGTGACGTTCATTTTCGCCCTCCAAAATATCCACTATACGGATACATCGTTCATTTAACGCACATTCTGTGAAAGCTGGCAACCCACTTTCTCAACCCCGTCGACAGGTTCTCGGCACAGTCCGAAAAACGGTGGAAGCATGCGCGCGCATGCCATTGTAACGAGGCGACAGGGTCGGACTGAAAGCGACGCATCGCGCGAAAATCACCGCCTCCGGTCAATGCGGAAGCGGTGGGGAAGCCGCGCTGCTGAATGTTGGCTGGTCGGGTAAGGCCTATCGATCAGATCGAGTAGAGCTTCGCATATTCCTCGCGAAGCGCGTTCTTCTGGACCTTGCCCATGGCATTTCTGGGTAATGAATCCTTGACCAGGACACGCTTGGGTATCTTGAATTTCGCCAGGGCGGATTCCAGTTGCGCGCGGACAGCGCTCTCGTCGACCTCAGATCCGCCGCGGGCGGTGACGACGGCCGTGACTGCCTCGCCAAAGTCCGCATGCGGCAGGCCTATGACGGCCGATTCTCCGATCATCGGGAGCGCGTCCAGCGCATTCTCGACTTCTGCGGGGTAAACGTTGAAGCCGCCGGATATGATGAGATCCTTGGCCCGGCCGGAGATGGTGACATACCCGTCAGGGTCGATGTAGCCAAGGTCACCGGTAATGAACCAGCCGTCGGCGCGGAACTCCTGTGCGGTCTTTTCGGGCATCCGCCAGTATCCCTTGAACACATTCGGCCCCTTCAACTCGATCACGCCGATGCCGCCTTCCGGCAACGCCTTGCCGGTTTCGGGATCAGCGATCCGCACGGACACGCCGGGCAGCGGGAAACCTACCGCGCCCGGACGTCGCTCGCCATCATGGGGGTTCGACGTAATCATGTTCGTCTCTGTCATGCCGTAGCGCTCGAGGATCGCGTGGCCCGTGCGCGCGGTGAACGCGCGGTGCGTCTCGGCCGAAAGCGGCGCCGAGCCCGACACGAAAAGGCGCATGTGACTGGCTGCATCGCGGTCAAAACGCGCATCCGACAGAAGCCGAGTATAGAAGGTCGGAACCCCCATCATGGTCGTTGCAGCCGGCAACGCCGCCATAACGGCCTCAAGATCGAACCTGGGCATGAAGATCATGGACGAGCCCGACAGCATGACCGTGTTCATTGCGACGAAGAGGCCGTGCGTGTGGAAGATCGGCAAGGCGTGAAGAAGGACATCGCCTGCCGTGAACTGCCATATGTCGGCAAGAGCGAGCGCGTTCGACCGCAGGTTTTCGTGCGTGATCATCGCGCCCTTGGAACGCCCCGTCGTGCCGGACGTGTAGAGAATTGCGGCGAGATCGTCCGCGCCTGCATCTACGGTCTCGAATTGCGAGGGCATGGTTTTGGCCAGCGTCTGCAACGAGCCGTCACCGGCACCATCCAGCGTCTCGATCCGGGAAGACGAGCCTCCGATAATGGCGCGAAGCGTATCTACAGACCTGGATTCGCAAACCAGTAGCGCTGGCTCGGCATCGGACACGAAATAGGCAACCTCAGCGGGCGTGTAGGCAGGATTGAGGGGCAGGTAGACCGCTCCTTTGCGCAAGCAGGCGAGATAGAGCCACACGCTGTCGACATGCTTCTCCGTCTGGACTGCGACGCGGTCGCCCGCCTTGACGCCGAGCGAAGCAAGCGCATTGGCATAGCGTGCCGAAGCATCGAGCATGTCGCCATAACTGAAAACGGCTCCACCTTGGGTGAACAGGAAGGGGCGCGATGCATCGGTGATGCGATCCGCAATGGTTGCGAACAAATTGCCCTTCATGATTTCCCCCCGGTTGTGTGCGTCGTCTCCAGCAGCCGCGCGCCGCCAGTTGCCAGGCGACGAACGGATGCCGACACAGCTACAGGCTGGCCTGACGCATAGGCTTCGTGATTACGCTCGATTTCGTCGAGCTTGTAGAGATAGTTGACCATGATCCCGTGCGACGAAGCCATGCCCGCGTTCCCGGTATTGGCCAGCCAGTTTATGCGCTCCAGACGCGCCCCGTTGCCAAGATGGAAACGCGCCACGGGATCCAGCAGCCGACCAGCGGCGTCGCGTGGACCGGTCAGATACCATGCAGCCAGGGCCGGAAGCTTTTTCTCCAGGACAGGCGCGGCCTTCGCATCATGCCACCAGTCCGGCTGAGACAGGGCGTCCATCTCGGAATCTTCGATCTGATGGCGCGACAGCCATCGTGCGAACAGAGGAACCGGCGAGAGAGTAACGAAACGGTTGAGCTGCGGCAGGTTGGTGCGCAACTCCTCGACAACCTGCTTGATAAGGAAGTTCCCGAAAGAGATTCCGCGTAGCCCCGGCTGGCAATCCGAGATCGAATAGAAGATGGCGGTATCGGCTTTTTCGGTCGCTATGATCGTGCGATCGGGGTCGAGAATGGAATCGATCGATGAGGCCATTTCGCTGGCCAGGGCAACTTCGACGAAGATCAGCGGCTCGTCAGGCAGCCTAGGATGGAAAAAGGCGTAAAGCAGCCTGTCTGACGGATCGATGCGCCGCCTCAGATCGTCCCAGTCCGCAATCTCGTGCACGGCCTCGTAGCGTATGATCCGTTCGAGGATGGCGGCCGGCGTGCGCCAGTCGATCTTGCGCAATTCCAGGAAGCCCCTGTTGAACCACGAGCGGAACAGGTGCTGAAAATCCTTGTCGACAGGATCCAGTTCAGGATGGTCGGGCAGCAGTGCCAGCAGTTCGGCGCGCATCTGGATAAGTTCCGCGGTTCCCTGCGCCGACTGGTTGAGCATGCGGAAGAGATTCTGCCGACGCGGCTCCGACAGACGATGCAGCGCCTCGGCTGCGCGTTCGTTCGGGGACGCCACGAACGTGTTTACTGCAGCGACCAGAGGCTTCATGTCCGGACCGAAATCCTGAAGCAGCATGCGAAAGAATGCCAGCTTTCCCCCGCTGTCCATTGCACGATACCGAAGAAGAATCTCGGATGCTGTGGCAAGCGCGCTCGCCTCGCCGCGGGAGGAAAGCAGGCTATGACAGAGTGCTGCCGTCTGCTCCATGGGAGTGGCCTGAGAAAGGGAAGTGAAATCCACGAGCGACCGTCCACGTTCGGTGATCGCTGCCAACATGTCGCTCAGGAAAGACATATCCGGTATTCGTCCCAGTGGCCGCCTCGGTACATCAAGAAGGCGACTGATAGCCAGTTGGCTTGCCGCCTAAAGAATATCCATATAATGGACTTTATATCCACTTAATGGCTGCAGCAACATATCGTAACGAGCGTCAGGATCAAGACTCGCCTTCTCTTTTTCAGGATGTTGATGATGGCCCAAAGCCCCGGGCATACGCGCCGCGCGATTTTTCTCGCGCATCTGGCAATGCTTGCCTACGCGCTGTTGATCGCCGGCTCCTTCTCCTTTGGCGCGCTGGCTGCTCCGCACGTTCCCCCAACCGTTCTAAACGCGCTGCGCTTTCTTGCAGCGAGCGTTCTGATGGGCTTCATGCTGCTCGCGTCACAACGCCGTGTGCAAATGCCATCGTCACTCTGGCGGTTCCTGATCCTCGGCGGGCTCATGGCCGTCTATTTCGTCCTTATGTTCGTCGCCCTGCGGATCACCGATCCGGTATCCACCGGCGCAGTCTTCACGCTGATCCCCTTCATGTCCGCCGTATTCGGTTGGTTCCTCCTGAAACAGAAAACGCGCGCTGCCGTCTGGCTCGGACTGCTGATCGCAGCGATCGGCGCGCTCTGGGTGATCTTCGGGGGTAACGCTGCACGCGCGATGGACTTCCGTATCGGCAAAGGCGAGGCGATCTTCCTTGTCGGCTGCGCATGTCAGGCCCTGTACGCACCCATGGTCAGATTGCTGAGCCGCGGCGAAAGCATCCTGGAATTCACCGTGTGGACTCTTGTGGGCTGCACTGTCTGCCTGTTGCCATTCGCCCTACCTGAGCTTGCCCAGACCGATTGGAGCAGCCTTGGGTGGCAGGTGTGGCTGGCAATCGCCTATTTGGTCGTCGGAGCGACTGCCGTTTCGTTCTACCTGTTGCAATACGGCTCGATGCATCTTCCCGCGTCAAAGCTATTCGCTTACGCCTATCTGACGCCGAGCTTTGTCATTCTTCTGGAAATTCTCCTCGGGCACGGTTTTCCGCCTTTGGCGATCACCGTGGGCGCTGCCATAACCTGCCTCGGGCTCGTTGTGATCGTATCGACTCCGGACAAAGCGTCGGAGACGTCACGCCTGTCCGGGACTGCTGAATAACCGACCGACAGAACCGGAAGTCCCATGGCGGCGCGTGGGTTGCGCGTATCCGCATTCAAGACCGGTACGAGGGCGCCGGAAGCATTATTCAAACAGAGCGGGATTCTCGCCTTCGATGCTTGGCAGATCGGCGAGTATGCCGCTCAAGTGAGTCTGCATCGCCTTGACTGCGGCATCTGCGTCGCGGGCGTCGATGGCGTGCACGATCGCTTCGTGCTCGGCGATGAGCGGGCCCATCGAATCCTGCTTGCGCAACTGCAAATTGCAGACTCGGTCGATATGCGCCTTGATGTCGGCGATGACGGACCATGCCATGCCGCAGCCCGCCCCGGTAGCGATCGCCATGTGGAATTGCTCGTCTTCACGCCGGAAGCGGTTGAAGTCCTGTGCCTGCCGCGCTGCTTCCTGCCGCGCCAGGATGCCGGTGATGGACGCCCGCACCCACGGGTCGAACGTCTCGCAGGCACGGCGCACCACGGCGGTCTCGATCGCCGCGCGAACGAAGCGCGACTCCATCATCTCACGGGCGGAAATCTTCACCACCACCGTGCCGCGCTTCGGCCGCACCTCGACCAGCTTCGACTTGGCAAGCGCGATCAGCGCTTCTCGAACCGGCTGACGTGAGACGCCGAGGCTGTCGGCAATCTCCTGTTCGGATAGACGGGTGCCCGGCTTCAGCTCCAGCCGGATGATCGCTTCGCGAAGGTCCCGCTCGACCTGGGCGGCGGTGCTGTCGCCGGTTTCGGCGCCTTTTTCGATCTTCAGCGACTGAATGTTCATACCGCTTCCTAGCACATTGACACGCTTCGGCAACTACCATACCGTACCATTCTTACATACACTACCATACAATATCAAACGAGCCAGCTTGCCATGACCATCGCGAACACATTCATCGTCCCGAAACTCGACGACAGCCGCCTGCGCAGCGCGCGGTACCACATGCTGATCGGCGCTAAGTCGGTTGATGCCGCGAGCGGCAAGACGATCTTGCGCGAGAGCCCAGGACATCTGGGCAATGTCGTTGGCGAGTGGCCGGATGCCTCCGCTGACGATGTGAAGAATGCCATCGCCGCGGCACGTGAAGCCTTCGATAAGGGACCTTGGCCGAGGATGGCGGGAGCGGAGCGCTCGCGGCTGCTATACCGCGTATCGGAACTGATCCTCGCCAATCTCGACGAACTGGCGCTCGCCGAATGCCTCGAAGTCGGCAAGCCGATCGCCCAGGCGCGCGGCGAGATCGAATATTGCGCTGACCTTTGGGCCTATGCCGCCGGACAGGCGCGCGGGCAGGAGGGCGACAGCTTCAACAACATCGGCGACAATCGCCTCGGCCTCGTGCTGCGCGAGCCGGTCGGCGTGGTCGGCATCATTACGCCCTGGAATTTCCCCTTCATCATCGCCTCTGAGCGCGTGCCATGGGCCATCGGCGCCGGCTGCACGGTCGTGCTGAAGCCGTCCGAGTTCACCTCGGGCACGTCGGTGCGGATGGCCGAACTGGCGCGCGAGGCGGGTATTCCGGATGGCGTGTTCAACGTCGTCACCGGCTACGGCAACCCGGCCGGGCAGATCCTCGCCGAAGACCCCCGCGTCGACATGGTCGCCTTCACCGGCTCGGTGCGTGTCGGCACGCTGCTGGCCGAGATCGCAGCCAAGCAGGTCAAGCGCGTCGGGCTGGAGCTTGGCGGCAAGGGACCGCAGATCGTGTTCGCCGATGCCGACCTCGACGCGGCCGCCGACGGCATCGCCTATGGCGTCTATCACAATGCCGGACAGTGCTGCATCTCCGGCAGCCGCCTGCTGGTCGAGGAAAGCATCCGCGACGAGATCATGGACCGGGTGCTGGCGATCTCTGCGAAAGTTCCTTACGGCGATCCGCTCAACGACCGCACTCGCATCGGCGCGATGATCTCCAAGGCGCATATCGCGAAGGTCGAGGGCTATGTGCGCGCCGGCGAAGCGGCGGGCGCCGAGCTTCTGACCGGCGGCCACATGGCCGGCGAGGGCGCCGGGCTCTACTACCAGCCAACGGTCTTCCGTAACGTGCGTCCTGACATGTCGATCGCGCGCGAGGAGATTTTTGGCCCGGTGCTCTCGACCATCGCGTTCCGTAGCGCCAACGAGGCGGTCGCACTCGCCAACGATTCCGAGTTCGGCCTCTCGGCCACCGTATGGTCGACCAATCTCGAAAATGCCATGCAGACAATCCGCCGGGTTCGCGCCGGCCGCTGCTGGGTCAACAGCGTCATCGACGGCACGCCCGAACTGCCGGTCGGCGGCTACAAGAAGAGCGGACTTGGCCGCGAGCTCGGCCGCTACGGCTTCGACGAGTACAGCCAGGTCAAGGGCATCCACATCACGCTCGGACAACCCGCGCGCTGGTTCAACGGCTGACGCCGTTTCACGAAATCCGCCTGGGAGGAGACCCGGCGGGGACTTCATTCAATGGGAGGAAAGTCTATGCGTAACAAAAGCTTCAGGAAGGTACTGGGCGCAGCGCTTGGCGCGACGCTCCTGTCCACGGCGGCCTATGCTGCCGACGTCAAGGCGACGATGATCATCTATCTCGACCCGAGCGTGCAGTTCTTCAATCCGGTGGTGAAGGGCGCTCAGGACGCGGCAGCGCAGTTCGGCGTCGACCTCGACGTGCAGTACGCCAACAACGATCCGGTCCGCCAGAACGACCTGATCGAGGCGGCGACCGCGGCCGGCGTCGATGGCATCGCTGTGGCGATCTCCAGCTCAGATGCCTTCGACAAGAGCATCTGCGACGCAACCAAGGCAGGCGTCGTTGTCATCGGCTTCAACAATGACGATCTGGAAGGCGCAAAGGGCAACTGCCGCCAGGCCTATGTCGGTATGAACGAGTTCGCATCCGGATACGAGCTCGGCCAGCGCATGATCGAGAAGTTCGGCCTCAAGGAAGGCGACGTCGTGTTCAACCCGCGCGAGATCCCCGAAGCGAGCTTCGCCGTTGCGCGTGGCGGTGGCATCGAGAAGGCGATGGGCGAAAAGGGCATCAAGGTCGAGACCGTCAAGACGGGCCTTGATCTGGCGGAAGCCCAGAACATCATGGCGCAGTTCCTGATCGCCAACCCGAACACCAAGGCGCTGTTCGGAACAGGATCGGTCACCTCGACCGTCGGTGCGGGTGCGATCAAGGACGCCGGCGTCGAAATTCCGTTCGGCGGGTTCGACCTGGCGGTGGAAATCGTCAACGCGGTCGAGTCGGGCGCGATGTTCGCGACGATGGACCAGCAGCCCTACCTGCAGGGCTTCTACCCTATCGCCCAGATCGCTCTGGCCAAGAAGTATGGCCTGACTCCCACCGATGTCGACACCGGCCAGGGCGCATTCCTCGACAAGGATCGCATCGGCGCCGTCAAGCCGATGATCGGCACGTATCGCTGATCGAAACCTTCATTGGACCTTCCGGCTTCAAGCCGGAAGGTCGCATCTTCTTTCCGGCATGAGGGCTCCGGCCTTGACCATCTCGTCTACCGACGGCGGCGCCGTCCCATCCCGCACGGCCAGGAGTTCTCTGGCCAGGCAGTTGCTCGCAAAGCCCGCAGGTTCGATCTTCGTGGTGTTCGCGTTGATCCAGATTGCCTGCATCGTCGCGGGCCTGCTCTTTCCCGACGATTTTCGTTACCTGTCGCCGCAGAACCTGACCATTCTGATGAAGGCGGTGCCGGTTCTCGGCTGTCTCGCGCTCGGCGCGGGCGTCCTGATGATCGCCGGTGAGTTCGACCTGTCCATCGGGTCGGTCTACACGCTGACGGCAATCATCATGGCGGTTCAGGTGGGCGATGGCATGAGCGCCTTTCTCGCTGCGCCGCTGGCCATCCTGATCGGCGTGGCGATCGGCATGCTCAACGGCGTCATCACGCTGCGCTTCGGCCTGCCATCCTTCATCGTAACGCTCGGCGGCCTTTTGTTCTGGCGCGGCGCGGTGCTTCTTTACAATGGTGCGGTGCAGGTACGCTTCGACCCGGGGCCGGCCTTCTCGTCGCTTTTCTCGGGCACATTGTTCGGGCTCAACGCGGCCTTCATCTGGATCATACTGCTGGTCGTCGTCTTCCACCTGCTCATGCACAATCACTGGTTCGGCAACCATGTCTTCGCGACCGGAGGCAACCGCGCCGCAGCGACTGCGATCGGCATCAATGTGAAACGCATAAAGATCGCTGCGTTCGCCATTGCCGGCGGCATGGCGGCTTTCGCTGGCATCCTGGCGACGTCTCGCGTCGGCAGTGTTCAGCCGGGGCAAGGCACCGGGCTTGAGCTTCAGGCGATTGCGGCCTGCGTCATCGGCGGGCTGTCGCTCAATGGCGGCCGTGGCTCGGTGATCGGCATCTTCCTTGGCGTGCTGCTCATCCACACGATTACCAATGTGCTGCTGCTCGTCCGTGCGCCGGGCTTCTATCTTGAAATGTTCATCGCGACGCTCATCGTCGGCGCCGCCATCCTCAACCAGTTCATCGAACGCAAGGGGTCAGCATGACGTCCGCCGCGCCCCTTCTCGGATTGCACGACGTCAGCAAGCGTTTCGGCACCCTGACTGCTCTGAAAAACCTGTCCTTCCACGTCAACGAGGGCGAGGTGGTTGGGCTGCTCGGCGACAATGGCGCCGGCAAGTCGACGACGGTGAACCTGATCTCCGGCATCCATCAGCCGACATCAGGCTATATCTCAGTCGACGGCAAGCAGACGCTGTTCACCTGTCGCACGGACTCGGCCGACGCCGGCGTCGAAACGATCTACCAGAACACCGCGCTGGTGGATTCGCTGTCGATCACGCGCAACATCTTCATGGGCCGCGAGCGCGTCAACGGCATGGGCTTCCTGAAGCAGTCGGAGATGCGCGAGATCGCGATGGAGGTGCTGAAGTCTGCTGTCCACATCTCCGGCATCGACTCGCCGGACAAGCTGGTCGGCCAGCTTTCGGGCGGCCAGAAGCAGGCAGTCGCCATCGCCCGCGCCGTGTTCTTCAAGCGCCGCGTGCTCTTGCTCGACGAGCCTACGTCCGCGCTGTCGGTGCGCGAGACCGAGGCCCTGCTCAACCAGGTGCTGAAACTGAAGGCCGAGAACGTGTCGAGCGTGCTCGTGACCCACAATCTCTATCACGCCTATCAGGTGTGCGACCGCTTCGTGATCATGAGCCACGGCACGAAAGTGTTCGACGTGGCCAAGGCGGACACGACCATCGGCCAACTTACGGAATATGTGGTGCTGACATGACGAACCAGGACAAGAACGCAACCGGCTCCGGAGTAACCGAAGTGGAGATCCGCCACGCCATCGATCCGCTGGCGGCCTCGGCGATGGGGACGGACGAACTGCGCGCGAATTTCCTGATGCCGGACCTGTTCCAGCCCGGGAAGGTTTCGCAGGTCTATACGCATTACGACCGCATGATCGTCGGCGGCGCGGTGCCCGTCTTACAGCCGCTGTCGCTTGAACCGATCAAGCAGACTGGCACGAAAAACTTCCTCGACCGCCGCGAACTGATCGTCATCAACATCGGCGGTGCCGGCAGTGTTGAAGTGGATGGCGAGGCCTTCGCGACGAATTCGCGCGACATGGTCTATATCGGCATGGGCACGGCAAGCGTGTCCTTCGCATCCGAGGACGCGACGACGCCTGCGAAGTTCTACCTCCTCTCCGCGCCGGCGCATGCGAGCCATCCTGCAAAACTGATCCGCATCGGCGACGCCAAGCGAGTCGATCTCGGCAGCCAGCAGACCTCAAACGAGCGCTCCATCTTCCAGTTCATCCATCCGGAAGGGGCGAAGACCTGCCAACTGGTCGTCGGCATGACGCAGCTCGCACCGGGTTCCGTGTGGAACACCATGCCCTGCCACATCCACGACCGGCGCATGGAGGCCTACCTCTATTTCGATCTCGCCGAAAACGCTCGTGTCTTCCACCTGATGGGCGAACCGGACGAGACCCGTCACATCGTCATGAAGAACGAGGAGGCGGTGGTGTCGCCTTGCTGGTCGATCCATTCCGGCACTGGCACTTCCAGCTATGCCTTCATCTGGGCTATGGCTGGCGACAATGTCGACTACACCGACGTCGACCCCGTGCCGCTGGAAACTTTGCGATGACTGACTTTTCCGCCTTCAGCCTTGCCGGCAAGCGCGTTGTCGTGACTGGCGCCAACACCGGGATCGGCCAGGGCATTTGCGTTGCCGTCGCCAAGGCGGGCGGAGCAGTGATCGGCGTCGGCCGCTCGGCGATGGATGAGACGGAGGTGATGGTGCGGGCTGCAGGCGCAACATTCGCGCCCGTCACCTGCGACCTCGGCGATCATGCCGCGGCAAGTACGATGATCGAGGGCGTATGGGATTCCATCGGCCCAATCGACGGGGTGGTCAACAATGCCGGCATCATACGCCGCGCCGACGCAGTCGATTTTTCCGAGGCCGACTGGGACGACGTTATCGACGTCAACCTCAAGTCGCTGTTCTTCCTCAGCCAGGCATTCGCGCGCAAGGTGCTTGCGGCCAGCCGTGAAGGGCGCATCGTCAATGTCGCCTCCGTGCTCTCCTTCCAGGGCGGAATTCGTGTTCCCTCCTACACCGCCTCAAAACATGGCGTTCTTGGCGTGACGCGGGCGCTTGCATGCGAGTGGGCGGCGAAGGGCATCAACGTTAATGCCATCGCCCCTGGCTATGTGGTCAGCAACAACACCGAGGCTTTGCGCAATGACGCGGATCGCAGCGCGGCCATCCTCGGCCGCATTCCCGCAGCGCGCTGGGGCAAGCCGGAGGATATTGGCGGCGCGGCAGTCTTTCTACTCGCGCCTGCATCGGCCTACATGCATGGCGCCGTGGTGCCCGTGGATGGTGGTTGGCTGGCCAGATAGGAATTTCTAGGTGACAGATACGACGCTTTTCTCTCAGCCCGACGCGAAGCAATGGATGCCGACGCCTGATGGCAATCGCCGCCGTGTCATCCTGCATACGGACGAACTCATGATGGTTGAGTTCGGTTTCGAAAAAGATGGCATCGGTGCGCTGCATTCCCATCCGCACGTGCAGTCGAGCTATGTCGCCGAGGGTCGCTTCGAGGTGACCATCGACGGCAAGAGCGAGATCGTCGAAAAGGGCGGCGCGTTCATCGTGCCGTCGGGTCTGGTGCATGGCGTCAAGGCGCTGGAGGCCGGACGGCTGGTCGACACCTTCACGCCGCATCGCGCCGACTTCCTTTGACGACTGGCGCATGATTGATCGTCCGAGACGGAGCAGAACTGTGCAGCCCTCAGACGACAAGATAGCCACCGTCGATAGGCAACGTTACGCCATTCACGAAACTGGCGGCCGGAGAGGCGAGGAAAACGACCGGCCCTGCGACCTCACGTGGAAGGCCGAAACGCTTCATGGGGCAGTGCCACTTGAGCCACTCGTCGGTGCTGCCGTCGCCCTTGCCGCCCATCTCGGTATCCATGTATCCGGGCGCGACTGCATTGACGCGAATTGAGGAAGGCGCCAGTTCGCGGCACATTGCCTGGGTCAGCGTCTTTACCCCACCCTTGGCCGCCACATAGCCGACATGCGCGAAGCCGCTGGTGAACGCGACAACGGAAGAGACATTGATAATAGTGCCTCGCATCTCCGCCAGGGCTGGCAGGAAGACCCGCGCCATGTTGAATGCGCCCGTCAGGTGTACCGCGATGTTGTTGTCCCAGGTTGCTTCTGAGTCCACGTCGCCGATGCGCGCGTTACCGGCGACGCCTGCATTGTTGACGAGTATCGAAAGAAGGCCATGTTCGCGCTCGACCTTCGCGGCAAAGCTTCTAAGTCCTGGTCTGTCGGTGACGTCGAGCTTCTCGCCCCAGGCAGCATGACCATCACTGACCAACGCGGCGGCGCTTTCCTGAGCAAGCGTCAGGTCGATGTCCGTGACTATTACCTTCGCGCCCGCTTCGGCGAGACCGCGGGCTATCGCAGCCCCGAGCCCGCGCCCGGCGCCCGTCACCAGGGCAAGTTGATCGGCAAGCACCTTCATTTTTCATCCTCCAATCAATCATCGGTTATGCCAGCGGCGGCTGCATGCGCCGTCGAGGCAAGGCAACGTCCGGCGATCCACTATTTTCGACGCCATCATACAGCGGTGGCGCGCCTCCCTCGGGTGTTCGACGAACCAAATTTCTTCGCCTTGAAGTTTTCCTCCACTTTGTTTGTCGTGTCATGAGGCGTAATGACTCTTGCCCCCTTGAGTTGGGGGCGCGTGCCCTCTTACCGCTTCGATATCGAGCTGGTGCGCAACTTGCGAGGACCTGACTGCAAATGGCGCTTATTTCCTATCTTACGACGATCGAGTTTGGCCCGGGAACACTGTCCACGGTCGATCAGCATCTTAACCAGACCGGTATTCGCAAACCGCTTCTCATCAGTGACAGGGGCCTCGAGAGAACCGGCCTAGTGGACAGGGTCTCCGCCATGCTCCCAGGCGGTACGGCGACGTTCCTGGATGTTCCGTCCAATCCGACGGAAGCCGCAACAATGGCCGCGCTTGCCTCGTACCGGGCAAACAATTGCGACGGCATCGTCGCGCTCGGCGGCGGTTCGCCTATCGATCTCGCCAAGGGTGTCGCCCTGCTCGCGACGCACGAAGGAAATCTGGAGGCTTATGCGGCCATTTACGGCGGGATTCCCAGGATAACGCAGGCCGTGGCTCCCGTTATAGCGATCGCCACAACCGCCGGCACTGGCGCCGAGGTGGGTCGTGCGGCATTGATCACCTTGGATGACGGTCGCAAGCTTGGCTTTATCAGCCCACATCTCTTCCCCAAGCGCGCGATCTGCGACCCCGAACTGACGCTGGGCTTGCCCGCTGGATTGACGGCCGCGACTGGCATGGATGCCTTGTCGCACTGCATCGAGACCTTTCTGTCGCCGCGCTTCAACCCGCCGGCGGAGGCGATCGCGCTGGACGGTGCAGGACGCATATGGCGCAACCTCGAATCCGTCGTCTCGGATGGAAGCAGGATCGAGGGGCGCACGGAGCTCATGATGGGCTCCCTCCAAGGGGGACTTACCTTCCAGAAGGGCCTCGGCGCGGTGCATGCGCTGTCGCACGCATTGGGCGGACTCAAGCAGCCGACGCTTCATCACGGAACGCTGAACGCGATCCTGCTTCCGCCTGTCCTTCGCTTCAACGAAAGCGCATGCTCCGAAAAGTACGCTCGCCTGAGGAGTGCGATGGGAATTCCACGGGAAACGGACCTAGCCGACGAAATTGCGGCGCTCAACCGCCAAATTGGCATTCCTGCCGGACTGGCCTCGCTTGGCGTGAAGCCAGACCAACTGGACTGGGTGATCGAACGCGCCCTCCTCGACCACAGCCATCCGACCAACCCTCGCGAGCCGACAGCCTCCGACTACCGGGATATGCTGAACGTCGTAATGGTCTGAGAAGCTTTCAGGCCTCCAGGTCGGATGCGGGCGTCTGGCCTAGGGGGAAGGTAACATCTTCACGGCCACCAAAGCCGACCGACTACCTGAGCCCTTCGGACAAGAGCGCGGTGGCCCTCTCCCGGGTCGCCTCATCCAGACCGATCTTGCTGCGCTCGCGCAGATCGAACCGCACTGTTACCGTACGCATCTGTGCATGGAGCACATCATCGAGCGTGCCGCGCATCTCGTGCAGATAGGTGAGCGAGGATGTTCCGACCTTTTCGACACGGCTGTAGACCGTGACCAGCGTGCCCACGGCGGTCTCGTGCTTGTAGCCGATCTCCATGTGTACGTCGGCCCAGCCGAGGCCGCCGCCCACATCCTCCTTGCCGGCGATGCGGCCAAGTATCTGGAAACTGGCATCGTCGAACATCGCCACGTAGTGACGGACATTCAGGTGTCCCATCGCATCGCACATCCACGGATGGACGATGCCGGCGTAGGTGACGATGCCCCGTTCGCTCAAAACCCGACCTCGTTGCCGCCCTTCAGCTTCAACATGTCGCGCGCTTCCGCAGGTGTCGCAACCTCAAGCGAGAGCTCGCCAAGGATGCGCTTGATCTTCGCCACCTGGTCGGCATTGCTTTTCGCCAGTTGGCCCTTGCCGACATAGAGGCTGTCCTCCAGCCCGACGCGCACATTACCGCCCATGATGGCGCCCATGGTGCAAAGCCCCATCTGGTGCTTTCCGGCGGCAAGGATAGACCACAGATAGTCTTTTCCGAAAAGCCGGTCGGCGGTGCGGCGCATGTGCATCATATCCTCCGGATCGGGACCGATGCCGCCAAGGATGCCGAAGACAGTCTGCACGAAGAGCGGAGGCGTCAGCAACTTGCGATCGAGGAAATGCGCAAGCGCGTAAAGGTGGCCGACGTCGTAGCACTCGCATTCGAACTTGGTGCCATAGGCATGGCCGACCTCGACGATGACGCGCTCGATCTGGTCGAATGTGTTGGAGACAATGCCCTGCCGCGTGCCTTCGAGATAGGGCTTCTCCCAATCGTATTTCCAGTTCGACTGCTTCATCGCCGCCTGGCTGAGCACGAAGTTCATCGAACCCATGTTGAGGGAGCAGAGTTCGGGCTTTGCGGCGTGGGCGGCTTCGAGCCTGCTCTCCAGCGTCATGCCCAGACCGCCACCCGTGGAGATATTCATGACGGCGTCCGTCTGCTGCTTGATGCGCGGCAGGAAATCCATGAACAGTCTGGGGTCCGGCGACGGCTTACCGGTCTCGGGGTCCCGTGCATGCAGGTGGATCACCGAAGCGCCTGCCTCGGCAGCCCCCACCGCAGCGTCGACGATCTCGGTCGGCGTGATCGGCAGGTAGGGACTCATCGTCGGCGTGTGGACGGACCCTGTTACGGCGCAGGTGATGATGACTTTCGGCGACGACTGCATGGTTCTCCCCAAATTCCTTTTTATGAAATGCTATGGATCGAGTGCGAGACAATCCTCGCCGCGCCAGCCGAGCCGGATTGCCGCCCCCGGCGCGAGCGCGGGCAGCGACGGCGTGTTGGCGAGTTTGACCACGAACTGGAAATTGCCGGATGTGCGGGCGACGAGGCGGACATGGTCGCCAACATAGACCGACTGGACGATCGTCGCCGGCAGTTCGTTCGACATCGTCGAACCTTCCGAAACCAGCATCATGCGTTCCGGGCGAACGGAAAGCGTCACCGGCGTGCCGGGTGAAAGAGTGTGCAGCGGAGAGACGGCATTCAGCTTCACGCCCTCCCCGGCAAGCGTAACCGTCAGATCGCCATTGGCGGCGACGGCGTCGACGGTCGCGGGCAGTTTGTTGTTCTCGCCGATGAAGCTCGCGACGAAACTCGTCTGCGGCCGCTCGTAGAGTTCGTTCGGCGTGGATAGCTGCTGGACTCGCCCCGCGTTGAACACGGCGATGCGGTCCGACATGGTCAGCGCCTCGGTCTGGTCGTGCGTGACATAGACGAAGGTCACCCCGAGCCGCGCGTGAATGTCCTTGATCTCGAACTGCATCTGCTCGCGCAACTGCTTGTCCAGCGCTCCCAGCGGCTCATCCATGAGGACGAGTTTGGGCTGGAAGATCAGCGCGCGGGCGACAGCGATGCGCTGCTGCTGGCCGCCGGACAACTGGTCCGGGCGTCGATTGCCGAGACCGGGCAACTGCACCATGTCGAGGACGCTTTTGACGCGCTCGGCGATCGCTGCCTTGCCGAGCTTTCGCACTTCCAGCGGAAAGGCGAGATTTTCGGCGACAGTCATGTGCGGGAAAAGTGCGTAATTCTGAAAGACCATGCCGATGCCGCGGCGGTTCGCCGGCACACGATCTATGCGGCGGCCGTCGACAAGTATCTCGCCCTCAGTCGGGTCCTCGAAGCCGGCAAGCATCATCAAGGCCGTGGTCTTGCCGGAGCCGGACGGACCGAGCAGCGTCAGGAATTCGCCGCGCTGGATTTCGAGATCGAGATTCTGGACCGCGAGGACCGCCTCGCCGTAGCGCTTGCTTACGCCCCGGAATTGGACGTGGGTCGCGTCTTGCGAAGCGGCGGTCGTCATTTGGCGGGCGCCCTGGCGGTGATCGGTATACGCCTGCGCCTGGGAGCCGCTCGTGGTTGAACCTGGAGCCCTTGCGGCGACGCGGCGGCGCGCAGGATAACGTCGGCCGCCTCGGTCAGGTCGGCGACTAGCGCGCGCCGCGCGGCCTGCCCGTCTCCCCGGCGCAGCGCATCGATGATCTCGTCGTGATGGACGAGGCCCGAAATGTAGGCCGGGCGCACGACGTTGAGGAACGGCCCCGCCCGCAGCCACAGTTTCTCGATCATCTGTTCAAGCACGGGCGAACGGGCGGCCCGGTAGACGGAAAAGTGGAACCGGCGGTTGACGGTCAGATAGTCGGCCATCACGTTTTCGCTAACACACTCGTGCATCCGCTCGTTCAGGCGCACCAGTCCGTCGATTTCAGCCTCGGAGATGGTCGTCGCCGCCCACTCTGCCGCGGTGCCCTCGACGTTGCAGCGCACGCGCACAAGATCGGATATGCGCGCCACCGTCGCCTCGGGCACGATCACCCCGCGATTGGGATGGTCGAACAAGGCTTCGTCGCTGACCAGTTGCCGAAACGCCTCGCGCACCGGCATGGCGCTGGTGCGGAATTTTTCGGCGATCTGTCGGACAACGAGGCGCTGGCCCGGCAGAAAGTCGCCGTTCATCAGCGCCTCCTTCAACCCCGCATGGACGCGCACATGCGCGGTCTCCCGCGAGGCGCCTGCAGCTCCTGCCCTGCGATCCAGCATCAGGCAGCCCGAGACGGCAGCACCTGCCGATTGCTGGAAAGGAAATCATCGAAGGCAGCAAGGAAGCCCTCGAGTTCCGCGTCGCCGAAGGGCAGCGAGAGCGCCAGCATTCCGCGCGGCGTAACATAGTATCCGCGCAGCAGCATCTCGACATGCCAGAGAGCGATCAGCGATGGGTCGGCATCGTCGAGCGGCGCCGGTGTGTCGACCGGTCCCCTGACGAAATGCAGGTTCATCAGCGAGCCGCAGCCAAGCACGACGCCCTCGACGCCATGCTTCTCCAGCGCAACATTCATTCCCTCGCGCAGCCTGTCGCCGCGCTGGTTGACGGCCTTGCTCGCTTCCGGCGTCAGCACCTTGGTGAGGCCGGTGAACCCCGCCGCCATGCTCAGGATGTTGTTGTTGAACGTGCCGCCATGGGAGAAGGCGCCGGGCGACGCGGGATCGAAACGGTCGATGAGATCGGAGCGACCGCCGAAGCCGCCGAAGCTGGCGCCGCCACCGATATATTTGCCGAGCGTCACGAGATCGGGATGGACGCCGTGCGCACCGTGCAGACCGCGATAATCGAGACGCGAGGTCATCACTTCATCGAAGATCAGAAGAACGCCGGCCTCGCGCGTCGCCTCGCGCAGGGCCTGCAGGAATTCGCGTGTCGCCGGGATGCAGCCACCGCCGCCCATCATCGGCTCGACGATGACCGCCGCGAGGTCGCCGGCGTGCTCCCGGATGAGCGCAACAGCGCCCTCGATGTCATTGTAATCGCCGAAGACGAAGGGGAACGGAAGGTTGAGCGGCGAACCGCCATGCGCAAAGGTCAGCACGCCGCCATGGTAGCCTTCCCTGAACGCCAGCATTTTGGAACGCCCGGTAATTGCGCGGGCAGCCGAGATGGCCATGATGTTGGCTTCTGTGCCCGAATTGCAGAAACGCACGCGCTCGATAGCCGGAAAGCGATCGACCACGGCAGCGGCAAGCCGCGCCTCGTAACGGTTCGGCGCGCCCAGCATGATGCCGCCCTGGATGACCTCCACCAACGCCGCCGCGATGGTCTTGTCGGAATGGCCATAGAAGCCGGCGCTGTATTCCGAGACGAGATCGACATAGGTATGACCGTCGAGATCGGTAACCCGACAGCCATCGCCTGAAACGAACGACACGGGAAATGGCCGGTACCAGAGCACGGCTCTCGTGTTGCCTCCCGGCAGCGAAGCCGATGCCTCCTTGTGGCGCGCGAGGCTCTTCGGATTTGCATCCGTGAACCGCTGCCGAGCCTCCGCGAGCACGGAGTCCAGATTGGCGTTCCGGCGCGTCTCGGCAATTCCCTGCAACATTCGATCAAATCCTCGGCATCAGGCGAATTTTTTTCAGCCTATCGCGAATAGCTATTGCTTATCAATCCGTTTCGCGCAACAAATTTGATCAAATCTACCACAACAGAAAAGGGGAACTGGAATGAAGACATACCTGCGAACCATTTCCGCCATGGCGTTGGCCCTCTCGGCATCGACGCTTGTTGCATCCGCTGCAGACCCCATAACGGTGGTCGGATGGGGTGGCACCTGGGACAAGGCCTACAAGGACGGGGTCTGGGACAAATACACCGAACAGACGGGCACCCCGATCATCCAGGAGGAATGGGCCGGCGAAGTCGCGAAGGTACGCGCGCAGGTTCAGGCCGGCAACGTCACCTATGACGTCGTCTCGGTCGAGGCCCCCGCAATGGAGATTGGCTGCGCCGAAGGACTGTTCTTGCCGCTGACACCAGATGTGACCGGCGATCCCCAGAACTACCTGCCCGGCACCCTGCATGAATGCGGCGTGGCTTCCGACACCTGGGCCACGATCATGACCTACAACACCAACGTGTTCAAAGACGGTACCGGGCCGAAGACATGGGCCGACTTCTGGGATGTGGAGAAATTCCCCGGCAAGCGCGGCCTCTATTCCCAGGCTCAGTTCACGCTTGAGAATGCCCTGATGGCCGACGGCGTGAAGGGCGAGGACATGTACAAGGTGCTGAGTACGCCGGAAGGCGTCGACCGCGCCTTCGCCATGCTCGACAAGCTCAAGCCGAATGTCGTGTGGTGGTCGACGACCACGCAGGGCATACAGAACCTAGACAGCGGCGAAGTGGTGATGAGCGACGCCTTCAACGCGCGCATCACCAACGAAGTCGTCCAGGAAAAAAAGCCGTACACCATCGTGTGGGACGCCGGCTTCTTCTACGGCACCGATTTCTGGGCGGTGGTCAAGGGCGCGCCCCGCGAGAAGGAGGGTGTTGATCTCCTGAAATGGTTCTCGATCCCGGAAAACCAGGCCGGCTTCTCCAAACTCTACGCCTACGGCACGGGTCGCAAGGAAGCCGCGGCGCTTATACCCGCCGAATGGGCCGCAAACCTGCCGACGTCTGACGAGCACATCAAGTTTGCCACGGCATACGACAACGACTTCTGGACCGAGAACAAGGAAGCGCTGGAAGAGCGCTTCAAGGCCTGGCAGGCGAAGTAAGTCAGATCGATGCCGGTAAAGGCATTACCGGCCGGAAAGCATCGGCAAGGCGTGGTTCTCGCCCTGCTGGTGCTTCCTGTTGTCTTGTTCGTCGTCCTCATCTTCCTGTGGCCGGTGGCGCGCTTCCTCGCGCTGTCGGTCGACAACTCCGACATGTCAGGCAACCTGCCACGCACCATCGTGGCCTTGTCGCAAGACGTACCCGAGAGCGGGCTCCCTTCCGAAGCGGTGTTTGTCGCGTTGGTGGAGGATCTGGCCGCAGCCAAACGTGCCGGACGGGAGGGCGTGCTGGCCCAACTCGTCAACCAGCGACTCGTCGGTACGCGTTTCCTGATCATCAAGACCGCCAAGGATGCCGCCGACGGCAAGCTCGATATGCGGCCCGTGCGCGAAAGCTTGATCGATAGACATTCTGGCTGGAGCAACCCGGCGCTCTGGCAGGAGCTTTCACGCCAGAAGGGCGCGTTTACGGACTACTATCTGCTGAACAGCGTAGACCTGATGCGCGGCGAGGATAACGCGATAGCCAGCGTTCCGCCCGATCGCGCCGTTTTCCTCGACGTGCTTCTGCGAACCATATGGATTAGCGCGGTCGTCACCGTGCTTTGCGCGCTGCTCGCCCTGCCGCTGGCGCAGGCGATCGTCAGCGCGCCGCCAACCTGGTCGCGCCTTATGTTCGCACTCGTGCTGTTCCCGCTGTGGACCTCGCTGCTGGTGCGGACCGTCATCTGGATCATCGTGCTGCAAAGGAATGGCCCGGTGAATGCCACCCTGATGGGGCTGGGCATCGTCGGCGAGCCGCTCAATCTCGTCTACACGCGCTTCTCGCTCTATGTCGCCATGGTGCAGGTCCTGCTGCCGATGATGGTGCTGTCCATCGTCGCGGTGATGCGGCGTGTGCCAGCGACTTACATGCGTGCAGCGCTCTCGCTCGGAGCGTCCTGGCTGACGGCCTGGCGTCGGGTGCAACTGCCGCTGATCCTGCCCGGCATCCTGTCCGGCGGCGCCATCGTCTTCGTCTTCTCGCTAGGCTACTACATCACGCCGACACTGGTCGGCGGGCCGACCGACCAGATGGTGTCCAGCTACATCGCCTTCTACACCAACAACACGCTGAACTGGGGGCTGGGCGCGGCGCTGTCGCTGCAACTGCTGCTGATCCTGCTCATGTTCGCCTTCCTCTTCCTGACGGCAAACGCCATCCTGAAACGGAGGACGGCAGCATGAACGCCGACGTCTTCCGCAAGTGGCTGATGTATGGCTACTCCGCGCTTTTGCTATCCTTCATCATCCTGCCGCTGCTGATCGTCGTGCCGATGTCGCTGACCAGCAGCAATTCACTGGCATTTCCGACGCCCGGCTATTCGCTGCGCTGGTATGAGGAACTCTGGATCGACCAGCGCTGGCCGAACGCGCTGTGGAACTCGCTGGTCATCGCCCTGTCGACGACGCTGCTCTCCTGCGTGCTCGGCATTCCGGCGGCAATCGGCCTCGCCTGGGGGAACTTCCCCGGCAAGAAGGTGATCTATGCGATTATCGCCGCGCCGCTGGTGGTACCGGTCGTCATTGTCGGCGTGGCTGCCTTCTCCTTCTTCGCGACGCTCGGCCTCGTCGGCAGCAAGCTATCGATCATCCTGACCCACACCGCCATGGCCGTGCCTGTCATGCTGACAACGGTGGTCGCCAGCCTCTCGACTTTCGACCGCACGCTCGTTCGCGCCGCCGCGTCGCTCGGCGCCGGCACCATGCGTACCTTTTTCAAGGTCATCCTGCCGCTGATCGCGCCCGGCGTAGTGACCGGAGCGATCGTCGCCTTCATCATCTCCTTCGACGAAGTCGTCGTGGCGAGCTTCCTGTCGGTCGGCAACGAGCGGACCCTGCCGCGCATGATTTTCTCAGGCGTGCGCGAATCCGTCAGCCCGGCCATCGCCGCGGTCGCGGTGCTGCTCATCCTCTTCTCGGCGATATTGCTTGCGCTGATTGGCTGGCTCCAGGTTCGTTCACAGCGCATGCGCATGCGGGTCGTGGCATGAAACTCGTCCCTTCGGTCCTCCAGCTCGAAGGCGAGATGACGGCATGGCGTCGTCATCTCCACGCCAACCCCGAGCTCGGTTTCGAGGAGTTCGAAACCGCGCGCTTCGTTGCCGACAAGCTGCGCTCATGGGGCATAGAGACTGTGGAAGGCGTTGGCCGCACCGGTGTTGTCGGCACGCTCAGGGGCAGGCTCGGACCCGGCGAGAGCATCGGCATCCGCGCCGACATGGACGCGCTGCCGATGATTGAGGCACGCAATCTTCCACATGCTTCGAAAGTCCTCGGCAAGATGCACGGTTGCGGTCATGACGGCCATACAACAATGCTGCTCGGCGCCGCCCACGCTTTGGCGCATTCTCCCGATTTCGCCGGAACAGTGCACTTCATCTTCCAGCCTGCCGAAGAGGGTCAGGGTGGCGCTGTAGCCATGCTCGAAGACGGACTGCTGGAGCGTTTCCCTTGCGACGAGGTTTATGCCCTGCACAATTCAGAGCGGCAGCTCGGCGAGGTCGTTGTTCATCACACCGTGGTGGCGGCCGCTGCGGACCGCTTCGAGATCGCAGTGCGCGGACGTGGCGGCCACGCGGCGATGCCTCATCTTGCGAATGACCCGCTGCCGATCGCGGCTCGAATCCTGCTCGACATCGAGGCCCTGCCCGGCCGCCTGACCAATGTCCATTCGCCGGCGATCGTCACCGTCGGCAGCTTCAAGGGCGGCGAGGCCTTCAACACGATCCCCGACGTCGCCGTGCTGACGGGCACGGTGCGGACCTTCGACCCCGAAGTTCAGTCCATGATCGAAACCGCGATCAAGCGCATCGCAACCGCCGCTGCCGAAGGTCGGGGCGCAACGGTGGACATCAACTACGAGCGTCCCTTCGCCCCGACTATCAACACGCCTGCTCAGGCCGACATCATGGCGCGTGTCGCGACCGAGGTCATGGGCGAAGAACGCGTCACGATCGATCCGCCGCCGGAAATGGGCTCGGAGGACTTCTGCTTCATGCTGCAGCAGCGACCGGGCTGCTACTTCCTGCTTGGCCAGATCGACGCCGATCACCAGGCTGCCTGCCACGACACGCTTTACGATTTCAATGACGCCATCCTGCCGATGGGCGCGAGCCTGTGGGTGCGGATGGTCGAACGGCGGCTTGCGCCACGGGACACAGAATAGGCCATGCGGCTCGCCGAAAGTGACATTGTCTGGCGCAGTCACTGGCTCCGGCAGGCGTTGCCCGAGGACCCCGACCTAGCGCCACCGCTTGCGGAGACCACGCACGCCGACATCTGCATCGTCGGCGGCGGCTACATGGGCCTCTGGACCGCAATCCGGCTGAAGGAACGCAATCCCTCGCTGGATGTCGTGATCATAGAGCGCGACATTTGCGGCGGCGGCCCCAGCGGGCGCAATTCGGGCATGGTGCTGTCAGCCTGGACGAAGTTCAGCGCGCTGGCGGCCCTGCGCAACGCCGACGACGCACTCAGGATCATCAGGGCTTCGCAGGCAGCGATATCGGGCATTGAAGCATTCTGCCAGAAAGAAGGCATCGACGGCTGGTTCGACCGCGTTGGGTGGATATGGGGCGCGACCTGCCAGGCGCAGGCCGGCGCATGGGACGACGCCCTCAACAAGCTGGACGCCCACGGCTACGTGCCGGCGCGCCGTGTCTCGCGCGACGAAATCGCTGCGATGGCCGGCACCTCAAGTCATCTCGCCGGCGCCTTCGATGCCTCGTCGGCGACGGTCCATCCGGGCTTTCTGGTGCGCGGACTGCGGCGAGCAGCGCTGAAACGCGGCGTGCGCATCTACGAAAAATCGCCGATGACGCGCTTTTCCCGCAGCGGCAAGCTCAGGGTGGATACTGCAAAGGGCAGCGTTTCCTGCGGTAAGATCGTGCTGGCGATGAACGCATGGTCGGGTGCGATTCCCGAACTCGCGCCGGCGATCTTCAACATATCCAGCGACGACGCCATGTCGAAGCCGATGCCGGAGACGCTGGAGAAGGTCGGCTACCGCCGCGCGCCGCTGATGATCGATTCCCGCGTCTTCGTCGGCGGCTGGTCGGCGACGCGCGACGGCCGCCTCTCGGTCGGCGTCAGCGGCGGCATCATCGGGCTCGGCGGCATCGTCGACAAGCGTTTCCACGGTCCCTCGCCCCGCGTCGGCGAAATGCGCCGCGTCCTGCGCGACGGTTTTCCGGCGCTGGCAAACTTCGATCTGGAAACCTCCTGGAACGGCCCCATCGATCGCACGGTGAGCGGACTGCCGCTGTTCGGCACCCTGCCCGGCAATCGCGACATCGCCTACGGCTACGGCTTCTCCGGCAACGGTACGACGATGGCTTATCTCGGCGGCCAGATCCTCAGCCAGATATTGACGGGCAGCGAGTCCGACCTGACCGACTCCGCGCTCGTGCGCCCGGTGACCCGCGGCTTCCCGCCGGAGCCGTTCCGCTTCGTCGGCGCTCATTTCGTGCGCGGCGCGGTGCGCAGGCGCGACGACCTGGAACATGCCGGCCGCAAGCCGGACGGCCTTACCAGATGGCTTGCCGGCCTCGCGCCATCGGGCGTTACCCCATCGAAGGCAAACCGGCGCGGCGCAAAAGGATGACCATGTCCAAGGCAAAAATCTTCAAGCACAGTGAACTGACGTTGAAGCCTTCGGTGACGCCGACCGGTACGTCGTCAATCGCACGCGTCATCAACGGCGAGATCAGCCGGCACATGGGCGGCGGCATCGAATATCTCGAGAACACCACCATCGACTGGACCGTGACCTATGACGAGGTGCTCTTCATCCACGAGGGCACGCTGACCATCGAACTCGACGGTGTCCAGCACAAGTGCACGCCCGGCGACATCGTCTGGCTGCCAAACGGAACCCACCTGAAATACATAGCCAAGGAGCGCACCGGATATTTCTATGCGCTCTACCCCTTCGACTGGGCGGCGCGGCAGGGGACCGTCGAGCCGTAAACCGCCTCTGGCGACTCCAAGAAATTCGGGCGACCGGTGCTGCTCGGTGGCAGCGCGTGTCACACGCTTTCAGGCAAATAGATGCCGAAGGGCAGGTAAGCGTCGGAGATGCGCGCCGAGGCGTTTCCCGAGAGGCCTTGCGCCATCAGTCGCACCACCTCGCGGCTGATGGCCTGTATCGGCGTGTCGATCACCATGGTGATCGACTTGTCAGCCAGTGCGTCGCGCGACAGAGGCGTCAACTCGTTGCAGACCACAACTGGCCGGCGCTCGGGAGCCATGTGGCGAACCGCCTCGATCGCGCCCTCCATGCCTCCTCCGACGGTATAGCACCCCACGAGATCGGCATGTTGTTCGGACAATTCGAGAAGCGCGTCACGCGTGAAGTGCGAGTCCTCGAAATTGACCAGCGTATCGAGGATCGAGAACCCGGGCGCCTCCTCGCGGAAATAGGCCCTGAACCCCATTTCTCGCGCCTCTTGGCCCTGAAAGCGATGGCTACCGATAAACAGCGCGATCTTTCCTGGCTGGGGTGCCGAGTTTGCGATCATCCACGCAGCGGTCCGTCCGACCTTGCCGTTGTGCACGCCGACATAGGCTTGCCGTGTGCCCGCGGCAACATCGGTGAGCAGCGCGAACACTGGAATGCCCCGATCCATGCAGCGCGCAATGGCAGCGCTGACCGCAGGATGCTCCGTCGCCACGATCGCGATCGCCATGCTGCGATCCGCCAACACGGTCAGCTTTTCGGCGATCTGCTCGGGGTCGCGCGGACTTGCATATTCAAACGCAGTGACACCGCGGAAGTCCGTTGCCTCCGAGACCGCCTCGGCCAGGTATCGCGCGAAATTGACGTAGAAGGCTTGTCCCGTGTCGAGAAGAAGGAAGCCCAATCTATATTCTGGCAGTTCCTCCATCAGCCTTCGGCCGATCAGACCGGAAGCGTGGTAGCCCACCTCCAGCGCGGCCTCGTGAACGCGCCTGGCCGTCCTCGGCCGCACATGCGCCCGCGCGTTCAGCACGCGATCGACTGTCGCGACGCTGACCCCTGCCGCCTTGGCCACCAGCTCGATCGTCGGACGGTTCGCCATGAGGCCTAGCTTTCCCTATTGGCAGATCAAGCGCTGCGCCCTGATAGAAATGATAGATTCTACCTCAAAAATATTGAGGTCGTATCTCACAGAATGTATATCTTTGGCAAGATGCGGGCGGCCCGAAGGAGAGGTTCCGATCGTCCCGCGGCCGAGGAGGAAGGCATGAGCGCTGTTGACGTAGACAGTTTCGGGAAATCTGGCAGGGACTACAGCCTCGTCGGAGAAAGCAGCAGGCGCGCAATCGAGACCGGTCTCGCGTCGGCCGAATGGTATCACACCGATATCCCTCGCAAGACTATGAAGGAGCTGATGCAGCGCTCCGATGGCCCCGCGATCCGCGACACCGTCATCTGGATTGCCCTCATCCTCGGCTCGGCTGCCGGCGCAATCTATTTCTGGGGCACTTGGTGGTGCGTGCCGTTCTTTGCCGTGTATGGCGTTCTCTACGCATCCTCCAGTGACTCACGCTGGCATGAATGCGGCCATGGCACCGCCTTCAAGACCCGCTGGATGAACGACGTGGTCTATCAGATCGCCTCCTTCATGCAGATGCGCAACCCGGTGCAATGGCGCTGGAGCCATGCGCGTCATCACACCGACACCATCATCGTCGGCCGCGATGCCGAGATCGCCGTGATGCGCCCGCCGGACCTTTTGAGGGCGGCACTGAGCTTCACCGGCGTGCTCGACTTCTACTATCTGCTGCCGACCTTGTTTCGGCAGGCGGGAGGCAGGCTGTCGGAAGATGAAAAGAACTATATTCCCGAGATGGAACGGCAGAAGGCCATAACCGCGGCGCGCTGGCAGGTAGCGATTTATGCGGCAACCGCAGCGCTTGCCCTCTACACGTGGTCATTCCTGCCACTTATGCTGATCGGCGGGCCGCGCCTCTATGGTACATGGCATATGGTGCTGACCGGGCTCCTGCAGCACATCGGCCTTGCCGACAACGTCACTGATCACAGGCTGAACACCCGCACCGTCTACATGAATCCGATAAGCCGGTGGATCTACTGGAACATGAACTATCACGTGGAGCACCACATGTTTCCGATGGTGCCCTATCACGCACTGCCCAGGCTCCATGAACTCATCAAGCACGACCTGCCTGCGCCAAACCCTTCAATGTGGCATGCCTACAAGGAGGTATGGCCCGTCGTTCTAAGGCAATTGCGCTATGAGGATTTTTACCTGAAGCGCGAGCTTCCCGCGTCGGCCAAGCCGTATAAGGAAGAATTCCACAATATCACGGTGCCGGCCGCAGCCGCCGAATAGCCCTCGCACGAACTGGATTTAGGAACGGCCGCTTGTTGCGCGGCCTTCCTCGACGAACAACCGGAAATCATCTCCATGACCGACTGGATAGAAGCCTGCGCAGCCGACGACGTGGACGAGGAGGATGTCATCCGCTTCGATCATGAGGGTCGTACCTTCGCCATATACCGCTCGCCTGACGACGAGTATTTCGCCACCGACGGCCTCTGCACGCACGAGAAGGTGCATCTCGCCGACGGGCTGGTGATGGACGATATCATCGAGTGCCCAAAGCACAATGGCCGGTTCAACTACAAGACAGGCGCAGCGAAGGGAGCGCCGGTCTGCGTGAACCTCAAGACCTATCCGGTGAAAGTGGAAGCCGGCATGGTCATGATCCAATTGAGCTGACCGCGATGGGCGACCACGGGGCCGTGATCGTTGGCGCGGGGGAATGTGGCGCCCGCGCCGCTTTTGCCCTTCGCGAGGAAGGCTATGCAGGCCCCATCACCCTGCTGGGTGCGGAGCGTCACCTGCCCTACGAGCGGCCTCCGCTCTCGAAGGACGGCATGTCCGCGGACGCGCCGGGCATCAAGACAATAGCGGAAGCATCGCGCTACGAGAGCGCCGCGATCCGCCTGATGCTCTCCACGGAAGTCGCCTCCATTGATCGCGCCAGGAAGTCGCTCAATCTCGGTGACGGCACGACGCTGCCCTATGAGACGCTGCTGCTGGCGACCGGTGCGCGACCGCGCCTGCTGTCATTGGCCGACACGTCGCGACATTGCCTATACCTTCGCACGCATGACGATGCCGGACTGATCGCAGCACGGCTCGGATCAGGTCCGCGCGTCATCATCATCGGTGGAGGCTTCATCGGCCTCGAACTGGCTGCCTCCGCCCGTGGTCGCGGCTGCGACGTGACAGTCCTGGAAGCTCTGCCGCGCCTGCTCGCGCGCGCGGTGCCTGAGGGGATAGCGGCCGTCCTTGCCGACGCCCATCTCAGGAACGGCGTGGACATCCGCTTTGGAGCAACCATCGCCGCGATCGAGGATAAGGACAGTGGCGTCGAAGTACGCCTCGGCGACGGTTCCGTGCTTCAGGCCGATCTTTGCATCATCGGCATTGGCGCGATCCCGAATGTCGAGCTCGCCGAACGCGCGGGGCTCGCAACCGATAATGGTATCTGCGTTGACGAGACACTTCGGACGAATGACCCGGCCATCTTCGCAGCCGGCGACTGCTGTTCCTTCCCGCTGTCGATCTATGGTGGCCGGCGCGTCAGGCTGGAGGCATGGCGCAACGCCCAGGAGCAGGGAACGCTTGCCGCCGGTAACATGCTCGGACGCCACGCCGCGCATGCTTCGGTTCCATGGTTCTGGTCGGATCAGTATGACCTTACGATTCAGATCGCAGGTCTTGCCGACGAGGGAAGAACGACCATACGCAGGAACATGGGCGAGGACGCGTTCATCCTGTTCCACCTTGCAGACGATGGCAGGCTGGTTGCCGCGAGCGGCATCGGGCGCGGCAACGCCGTGGCGCGCGATATCCGGCTTGCCGAAATGCTGATCGCGCGCAGTGCCAGGCCTGTCGCCGACAAGCTGGCGGATGCCGAAATCAAACTGAAATCACTGCTTGCCGCTTGAGGGAGGAAGACCATGGCCAAGAGAACACGCCCGACCGTCCACGATCTGCGCGCCATGAAGGGCAAGCGCCAGCTCACCATGTTGCGGGTCATGAACCTGGAGGAAGCCGAGGCTGCGGAACGGGCGGGGGTCGACATCGTCTCCATCCCGCCGGAGCTGCTGCTTGAGCCGCAGTATCGCGACGCGGCTCCGACTTTGTTCTCCATGACCGGCGAGGTATTCCTGGGCACCACGGATGATTTTGTTCGCTGGTCGTGCAAGATGTACAGGGCCGACGCGGACGCGATCTACTGCAACGCAAGCTACGCCACCGTGAAGAGCGCGGCCGACGAGGGCATCCCGATCATCGGCCATGTCGGCCTTGTTCCCTCGAAGCGCACGTGGACCGGCGGCTTCAAGGCAGTCGGCAAGACAGCCGAGAGCGCGGCGGCTATATGGGACGCCGTAAAGCAGCTCGAATCCGCAGGCGCGATCGGCGCGGAAATCGAGGTTGTGCCTGTCGAGGTCGCCGAGGCGATCAGCAAGCGCACCTCGCTGCTGATGTGGTCGATGGGGGCCGGAGCCGGTTGCGACGCTCAGTATCTTTTCGCTGACGACGTCCTCGGCCAGAACCGCGGGCACATGCCGCGCCATTCCAAGGTCTATCGCAATTTCGCCGCCGAATACGATAGGCTACAGGGCGAGCGCGTTGCGGCGTTCAGCGAATTCGTCGCTGATGTCCGGAGCGGAGCATTTCCCGAGGACCGTTACGTCTTGCGGATGGATCCCGCGGAACGCGAAAAGTTCATGCGAGACATGGACGGCCGATGATCGCTCATCAACTTGCTTCCTCATAGTCCTTAGCGACAAGCCTCCTCTTTCCAGTTCGGGCTATTTGCCGATAGCGCAAAAGAGAGATATCTGCTGCGAACGCAAACGGAGACCGTACACATGCGCAGCACCATCCAGAAATTCGGGAAGCTGGAAAATTCTCAGTCGGGGGATTTGGCTGGCTGGAAGGTCGTCGAAGGCAAGCCGACGATGACGACGACCGTTCAGCACACCACGGCGGATGGCAAGGTCCTGTCGGGCACCTGGCAGGCCACGCCCGGCACCTACCATGCGACATACACGGACTATGAATTCGTCCACATCATCGCCGGCCGCATCATCATCACGCCGGACGGCGGCAAGCCCGTCGAGGTCGGCCCGGGCGACGCGTTCGTCGTGGAAGCAGACTTCAAGGGAACCTGGAAGATCGTCGAGCCGGTGACCAAGCACTTCGTCGTAACCGTAGGCTCTTAAGCGGCTACCCCATAGCAGAAAGGGCGCCGGCCTTTCGACCGGCGCCCTTCTCAGATGTTGAAACTCAGAAGTCAAACTGATCGATGTTCTCGGCGTTGAAAGTGGTCAACGAGGACTGCGTGTTGATCGAATTGCCTTCGTTGATGGTGATGGTGCCGAGGTTCGGCACTTCGAAGGTGGATCCAACCTCGTTCTTCGCCTTGCCGGCCTTCAGATCGACCGCGAGATGCGCAGCCAGCCAGCCTTCATTGTAGGGCGACCAGAGCTGGAAAGCCTCGACGGTGCCGTCCTTGACGAAGTCGCGCATTTCGCTCGGCAGGCCGAGACCCGTGACCTTCACCTTGTCGGCGATGCCGCGCGACTGCACGACCTGAGCGGCGGCCGCAACGCCGACCGTCGTCGGTGCGATTACGCCCTTGAGGTCCGGATAGTTGGACAGCAACGCTTCCATCTCGGTGGTCGACTTCTCCGGCTGGTCGTCGCCATAGACCGTCGCGACCAGCTTCATCTTGGCATACTTCGGATCCTTGATCGCCTCGCTCATGCCCTTGATCCAGAAGTTCTGGTCGGGAGCCTCGGTCGTAGCCGACAGGATGGCGATCTCGCCGTCATAGCCGATCAGCGAGCCGACCATCTCGACCTGGTCCGCGCCAACCTTGGTGAAGTCGGTCGGCAGGATGGTCAGGTCACGGTGCGACTCGTTGCCGGTGATGTCGCCGTTCACGGTCATGACGATGATGCCCTTGGCGCGGGCGGCGTCGAACACCTGGTTCAGCGCATCCGGGCTGTTGGGCGAGATCGCGATCACGTCAACGCCACGCTGAATTTGGGCTTCGATGAACGGGATCTGCGAGGTGGCCTCGGCGGTCGCCGGGGCGACGAACTCGAAGTTGCACGCGATCTTCTCGCAAGCCTCGACAAAGCCCTTCGTCAGCGAATCGAAATACGGATTGCCGGTGTTCTTGCCGATGAAGACGATGTCGATCTTGTCCTGCGCAAACGCGGCCGTCGAAAGGGCGAGGCCCGTTGCCAGGGCTATCAGTGATTTCTTCAGCACTTCATTTCCTCCTTACTCAGTCCTGTTGAAATGACCCGGTCGACCCGGGGTTGTTGCCCGCTACCTCTGCGTGCGGGAATAGATGAAATTGGTGGCGATGATGGCGACGATGAGCAGCACGCCCAGCACGGTAAGCTGGATGGCCGGCAACAGGTTGGCGACGGTCATGCCCGTCGAGACGACGACCAGCAGCCAGGCGGCGAGGAACGTGCCAAGAATGGTGCCGCGGCCGCCAAAGATGTAGGTGCCGCCAAGCATCGCCATGAGAACCATCTGCAGCTCACCACCGAGGCCAAGATCGTAGCGCACCGAGCCGAGACGCGATGCGGTCATCATCCCCGCCACTGCGGAGACAAGTCCGATCAGCAGGAACAGGGTGAGCTTGATGCGGCGGGTGCGGATACCGGCATAGCGGGCAGCCACCTCGTTGGTTCCGATCTGGTAGATCTGCCGCCCGAAGATCGTACCGGCGAGGATCAGGCCGAGGACCAGAGCGGCCACGATGAAGATCACCACCGGCACCGGAATTCCGAGCACCATCACCTTGTCGATGCCGATGAACCAGTCAGGCACGCGGATCGACTTGTCGCCGGCGATGATCTGCGCCAGCCCGCGATAAAGCGTCAGCGTGCCAATGGTCACGATGATGGAGGGGAGTTGCAGGGCGATGACCATGAACGCGTTGAGCGCGCCCATGGCGAGGCCCGCGAGAAGGCCGATGGCGATCGCGATCGGCATAGGGATACCGGACGCCTGCGCCCAGGCAAACAGGCAGGCGGACAGTGCCATGTTGGAGGCCGGCGAAAGGTCGATCTCGCCGGCGATGATCACCATGGTCAGCACAAGCGCCACGAGCGCGAACTCGGCCGAAAGCGTGAAGCTGCGCAGGATGTATCCGATGTCGAGGAAGTATGGCGACAGGTAGCTCGCCACGATAATGGCGACAATCAGCAGCACCAGCGTCATCGTCTCTGGCCGCACAAGGGCGACATGCCAGACAGGACGTGCCGGCGCTGCTTCATGCATGGCCGCCGCCGGGGTGGTGGGTGCTCCGGTGGTGCTCATGCGCGCACCATTTTCAGGCTGGCGATGCCCTGTTGGCGGACAGAACGGTCAATCAGCAGCGCAACGAGAATGATCGCTCCATAGATCGCCCCCTGCGCCGTGCCGGGAATGCCGAGCAGCGGCAACGCCGCGGCCACGCATCCCAACAGCAGGACGCCGAGCATGACGCCCGGGACGGTGCCGACGCCACCATTGATGGACACGCCGCCGATCACGACAGCAGCGATGACCTGGAACTCGAAACCCGCGCCGGTATTGGATGGATTCACGAAGCCCCAGCGGCTCGCGTACATGATGCCGGCAAGCCCGGAAAGCGCCCCCGATATCGTGAAGACAAGCAGGGTGATCTGATTGACCTTCACGCCCCGCAGTTCAGCAGCTGACGGATTCGAGCCGAGGGCGAAGATCTGCCGGCCGACGATCGTATGCCTCGTGAACCACCAGGCGAGTAGCACGATCCCGAGGGCCATGAAGATGATCCACGGAATGCCAAAAATGGGGGATGTCTGGCTCATGGATTTCAACGCGGACGGCACGAACTGCCGGTCAACCTGCCGAGCGTCCGAGACGATGAAGGTGAGACCGCGATAGAGGTTGAGCGTGCCGAGCGTGACGATGATCGCAGGCAGCTTGAAAACGGTGACGAGCGCGCCGTTGAGAAGTCCCAGCAGCGCGCCGGCTCCTATCGCGACGACGAAACCCACGGGCCAAGGAATGTAGGGCATGTCGCGGAACATCATGCCAGCAAGCATGGCCGAAAGACCCAGCATCGAGCCGACCGACAGATCGACATGCCGCGCGACAAGGACGAGCATCTGGCCCATGGCGACGATCATGATGAGCGGCACCAGAAGCAGGATCACGCGCAACTGGTTGAGCGTCAAAAACTGCGGCTTGTAGAGGCCGACTGCCAGGCACAGCAGCACGATCATGACGGCAATGCCCGTCTCGCGCCGGACGAGAATGGAGCGAACGATGTTCATGCGGCGGCCTGCTGCTGGATGCGCGGCACGGCTGCCTGCATGACCTTCTCCTGGGTCGCCTCGGCGCGCGGAATCTCCGCCGTCAGACGTCCCTCGGCCATCACCAGAATGCGGTCGCAGAGCGCCAGCAATTCCGGCAGCTCTGACGAGATCAGCAGGATGGCCCTGCCCTGCTCCGCAAGCTCGCCAATGATGTCGTAGAACTCCGCTTTCACGCCGATGTCGATCCCGCGCGTCGGTTCGTCGAGGATGAGAATGTTGGGGTCTGCCAGCAGCCAGCGTGCGAGGATGGCCTTCTGCTGGTTGCCACCCGACAGCTCGCCGATCGGCTGGCGGACCGAGGCAAGGCGAATGCGAAGCTTTTTGACGGAGTCGGCGGCAAGCAGCTTTTCGATCGCTCGCCGGATGAAGCCGCGCGGCGCGATCTTTCCGGGAACGGCGGCCGTGATGTTCTGCTCCACCGACAACGTGCGGAAGATCCCGGACACAGCACGGTCCTCCGGCACAAAAGCCAGCCCGTGCGCGATGGCGTCATGGGGCTGGCGAATATCGACCGGAGCGCCATTCACCCGGACGACGCCACGCTCGGCCGGCTGTATCCCGAAAATCGCGCAGGCCACCTCCGTGCGCCCCGCCCCGACAAGCCCTCCGAGCCCGACGATCTCGCCGCGCCGCACCTTGAAGCTGATGTCCTGGAAGCGGCCGGGCAGCGTCAGGCCTTCGACCTCGAGCGCGACCTCTCCGATCGAGGCGTTGTGCTTGTGCATGTATTCCTTGAGCGGCCGGCCAATCATCAGGCGAATGATGTCGGCATCATTCAAGCTGTCGATCGGATCGGTGGAAATCTTGTTGCCATCGCGGAAGATCGTGACGCGATCACAGAGCGCGCGCACTTCCTCCAGACGATGCGAAATGAAGATGATCGTTCGCCCTTCGTCGCGCAGACGGCGCGCGATCCCGAACAGCGTCTCCACCTCCCTCGGCGTCAGCGGCGCGGTCGGCTCGTCCATGATGATGAGCCGGCTGTCGGATGCGAGCGCGCGTCCGATCTCGACCATCTGCTGGTCCGCGATCGATAGGCCTCGCATCGGCCTTGTGACGTCGATGGCGACGCCGAGTTGGTCCATCTGCCGGCGCGCCTCGCGGGTCATTTCCGCCCACGGCACGCGATTGAACCAGCCGTCCTCGCCCCGCCCTAGCACCAAATTTTCCGCAACGGACAGATCGGGGAAGGAGATCGGCTCCTGATGGATAAGTGTGATGCCGAGCCTCTGCGCCGCCAGCGGATTGGGAATCTCGACGGATTGTCCGTTCAGGCTCAGCGTGCCGCGTGTCGGCCGGTGAACGCCGGCAAGGATTTTGGCGAACGTCGACTTGCCCGCGCCGTTCTCTCCCAGAAGCGCATGAATCTCGCCCTTGTTCAGGTCTAGATCCACGTCGCGCAGGACCGACACGCCGGCGAAGGATTTTGAGATGCCGCGCGCGGAGATGAGAGGAACGTCGCTGTCGCTCATGCCGGTACCGGCGCCTCGGGATGGAGAAGCCCGTGCGCCTTCAGGTCCGCCCAGAATGCGGACGGAATTTTCACACTCAGCGCCGCGACATTGGCCTCGACCTCGCTGGGCCTTGCTGCACCCGGGATGACCGACACCACGGCTGGATGGGCAAGCACGAACTGCAGCGCGGCGACCGGCATGCTGACGTTATGCTTTTTGCATGCCTCCTCGATGCCGCGAACGCGGGCCTGCACCTCAGGCGAAGCCGCGCCATAGGCATATTTCGCGCCGGCGCCCGAGCCAGTGACAAGTATGCCGGATGCGAACGGCGCTCCGATGATCACGGAAACATTCCGGTCATGCAGTGCCTTCATGCCGCGGGTGAGGCTGTCCTGGTCGATCAGCGTGTACGGCATGGCGACAAGGCAGAAGTCCAGATCGACCTGAGTCGCGATGCTCTCCAGCGCGGCATTGTTGTTGATGCCCATGCCGTAGGCCTGGATGTCGCCGGACTTCTTGAGCTCGACCAGCGCATTGATGCCGGACTCGACAAGCTGCTTCTCGTAGCCGGCCTGCTTGTCGCCGTGGAAGCCTGCGTCGAGATCGTGGATGACAAGGGCATCGACGGTGTCGAGCGCGAGCCGCTGGAGGGCCTGCTCGTAGGATCGCATGACGCCATCATAGCTGTAGTCGAAATTCACTTCGAAGTTCAGCCCGCCCGTCCACGGAGAGCGATCGAATGTCTTCGGGTCGGCTGGCCGGTGCAGCGTGCGGCCGACCTTGGTCGTTACCTGGAACTCGCCGCGCGGCTTGGTGCGCAGGAAGCCGCCCAGCCTGTGTTCGGAAAGGCCGCGCCCGTACCACGGAGCGGTGTCGTAGAAGCGGACGCCAGCCGCCCACGCAGCATCCATCGTGGCGCGGGAGTCGGCCTCTTCGACTTTGGCGTAGAGCTCGCCAATATGAGCCGTGCCAAGCCCGAAGACGGGCAGTTCCAATCCGGTTTTTCCAACACGACGGCGGGTCGAGACGCTGACAGTCACTGTGATCTGCTCCTCCCAAAGCAACATGGCGGGTAAGGTCCCGCTCTCGGTCGATGTGTAACTTGTCAGACAAAAATTAGTTTGACAAGTTCTTGGCAGATGGCCATTCGTAGGCCACGGAGGGGAACCCGACCAGCAGAGTCAGGCCCCGGGGAGTGGAGTCCGGATGCCTGATTTTCCCATCATCGACACGCACCTTCACGTCTGGGACCAGACGTGGCTGAAGTACAGCGCATTCGAGGGACATCCGCTTTTCGGCCATCCCTATCATGTCGAGGACTACCGTCGCGACTGCGGCTCTTTGCAGGTCGAGGCGATGGTGTTTCTCGAATGCTACGCCGATTTCTGGGAGGGCGGCGGCCAGTACATCGAAGAGATCGCGTTCGTGGAGGACGAGCAGAGCCGCGACCCGCGCATCAAGGCGATCATCCCGATGGCTCCGGTCGAGTGGGGCAAGAAGGTCCGGCCGCTTCTCGAAAAGATGCGCGACGAGCATCCGAGCGTGCGCGGTATCCGCCGCATCATGGAATTCGACGAAAACCCTCGCGCGCTGACGATGAGCGAGGGTTTCATCGAGGGCACCAACCTGCTGGCCGAATTCGGCTGGTCCTTCGACATCAATCCCAACTACACGCAGATGGATTTCATCCGCGAATGGGTGAAGCTCATCCACGACGTTCCCATGATCCTCGATCACTGCGGCAAGCCGGGCATCAGGCAGGGCAGGATCGAGCAGTTCCGCGAAGACATGCGAGACCTCGCGAAACACCCGAACATGTGGGTGAAGCTCTCGGACCTCCCGCCCTACGCCAGCGAGAACTGGACGGAGGAGGAGCTGCGTCCTTACATCGAGGCCACGCTCGACGCCTTCGGGCCCGACCGTACAATCTATGCCGGCGACTATCCGATCCTTTTGCAGTCGACCAGCATGACGGAGTGGGTTCAGGTTCTCGACAATGCCTTTGCCGATCTAGGGCTTTCGGAAGCCGAGACCCGTAAAATCTATCGCGACAACGCAATCGCCTTTTATCGCCTCGACCTCTGAGATGGATGTCGCGTGAGCAAAGCCGCCATAGATCAGCTCGAAGCTACCTCGATCGAAGTCGCCGATCGCACGGACAGCTTCGGCGGCGGCGCGCTTGAGCGGCGCTCCATCTCGGAGCAGGTGGCGAACCGCATCCTGAGCATGATCAAGTCCGGCAACCTCAAGCCGGGTGACCGCTTGCCGACCGAGCAGCAGATGACGATCGCGTTCGGTATCTCGCGTCCGCCACTGCGCGAAGCCTTGAAGGCCTTGACGCTGATGGGTGTTCTGTCGAGCAGGCAGGGCGGGCGGTACACGATCACCGACCTGTCGCCCAGTCGGCTTGTCGCGCCGTTCAACTCCGTCCTCGCCGTTGCCGACTACGACGTGAACCAGCAATTCGAAACCCGCGTGGTTGTGGACCTTGAGCTTGTCCGGCTCTGTTGCACGCGCGCCAGTGTCGAGCAGCGCCAACGCATCCACAAGCTTGCCGTGGACGGCCGCGACTTCGAGCTGGACCCGGTGGCATTTCGTCTACTGGACATCGAATACCACCAGGCAATCAATGCCGGCGCGAACAACACACTTCTCGCCGCGCTCGCGCAGGTGCTCTATGACCTTGGCCTAGACGTGCGCCGCACCGCCAGCGAAGTACCCGGCGTTATCGACAAGAGCGTGAGACAGCACGTCGAGATCGCGGAGGCAATCATGCGCGGCGACGCCCCAGTCGCCGTTGCCGCCTATCGCACGCATCTCGAGCACGTGCGCGACACCACCTTCATGGCCATAGCCAAGCGATCACAAGGACCGAAAAATGGCTGAGCGTATCGCCTTTCGCATGAATCTTTTTCCAGGGCAGGCCGCTGAGTACGAAAAGCGGCACGACGAGATTTTCCCGGACCTCGTGGTCGCGCTGAAGGAAGCAGGAGTTTCGGACTATACGATCTGGCTGGATCCCGAGACCAACCATCTGTTCGGCATCCTGACGCGCAGCGACGACCACACGATGGCTGCCCTGCCCGATACGGAAGTGATGAAGCGCTGGTGGAAGCACATGCGCGACATCATGGAAACGCATCCGGACAACGTGCCTGTCCAGGTGCCCCTCAAGCGGGTCTTCTATCTGCCGTGAATACGCCGCACGCGGTCTGACCAAGCCAAGCTACGATCTTGGCTTGGTCTTCTGCGGGTCGAAGTGCGGGAAGGCGACAATCTTTGCCGGCAGGCGCTTCTGGTGGCCGTCGAGCTTGCCGATCTCGACTTCGGTGCCGATGTCCGAATGGGCGATGTCGACGCGGGCAAGCGCGATGTTCCTGCCGAGGGCGGGGGAGCGCATCGACGAGGTGACGACGCCGATCTGCGGCCGCCCGACATGCACGCAGTCGCCGTGACCGACATTGACGGCGCCATCGATCTCCAGTCCGACCAGTTTCCTGGCCGGGTGTTCCTTGCGGCGGATGAGTGCGTCGCGGCCGATGAAGTCGTCGGGTTTGGTCTTGAGCGGCACGGTGAAGCCGATGCCCGCCTCGAACGGATCCGTCTCGTCTGAGAATTCATGGCCGGCAAACGCCAGCCCCGCCTCGATGCGCACCATGTCGAGCGCCGCCATGCCCATCGGCTTCAGCCCATGCGGCTGCCCGGCCTCCCAGACAGCATCGAAGACGGTTTCGGCGTCGCGCGGATGGCAGAAGATCTCGTAGCCGAGCTCGCCAGTGTAGCCGGTGCGCGATACCACCACCGGCACGCCCTGCGCGTCGCCGATGCGCGCCACCGCGAAGCGGAACCATTCGAGTTCGGCGATCGAGGGCTGCTTGGGCGAGGTCCAGATGATCTCGTTGAGGATGTCGCGGCTGTTGGGGCCCTGCACGGCGATGTTGTGCATCTGGTCGGTGGAGGAGCGCACCATCACCTTCAGCCCGAGCTTCTCCGCCTGCTGGCGCAGCCATGTACCGCCGAAATCGTCGCCGCCGATCCAGCGGAAATTGTCCTTGCCAAGGCGCAGCAGCGTGCCGTCATCAATGACGCCGCCATGCTCGTAGCACATCGACGAATAGACGACCTGTCCGACCGACAGCTTCTTCACATCGCGGGTCAGCACATATTGCAGCAGCGCCTCGGAATCCGGGCCAGTCACCTCGAACTTGCGCAGCGGCGACAGGTCCATCACAACTGCCTTCTCGCGGCAGGCCCAGTATTCCTCGATCGGCCCCGCCTTGGCGAAGGAGTTGGCCAGCCAGTAGCCCTTGTACTCGATGAAGTCGCGCGTGTGCTTGGCGAAGCTCGAATGGAAGGCGGTCTCTCGGGTCATGACGGGTTCGGCGTCCGGGCTCATTCTTCTGGCAATCGCTCTGCTAAACTTTTCCGCCCCGCTATAGGTGCGGACATGGATATCGGTGAGATTCCAGCCATTGGCCGGCGTGGTGTCGTCCGGGCAGGCCGACGAGACGCAGACCAGGTCGATCAGCGCGCGCATGAGCACATAGTCACCCGGCCGCGACCACGGCTCGTCGGAGACGACGAGGCCGTGCGCGTCGATGGCGGTGTTGAAGAAGAAGTTCGCCGCCATCCAGCCGGCGCGCGGCGTCACCCCATGCTCGGCCAGCACGGAGTTGAAGTTGGTCGAGCAGTTCGGATGGCCGGGATAGCCGATGTCGTCGTAATATTTGGCGGCGCAGGCGAGCGCGAAGGCGTCGTGGCGGCCGCAGGTATCCTGCACCACCTCGACCAGCGGCTCCATGTCCTGGTCGTAATACTTCGAGAACAGGCCGGGCATCGGATAGCTGGACCCCATCAGCGTGCGCGTCGTCGTCACGTCGAGCGGCAGGTCGCGGCCCTTGTCGAGCTTGCGCGCGGAGAAACACTGGAAGTCGGTGCACTGGCGCCCATCGACATCGATGATCTGGATATAGTCGCCGGCCTTCACGAAATAGGCCTCGGCCGTCATCGACTTGACGCGCCGGTCGAGCACCGGATCGGCAAGCGGGTCCGGCAGGTCGAAGCTTCGCACCGACTTGACCGTGGCGCGCGCGATGGTCACCGTCAGCGGCGTCAGCGTATCCTGTTCCTCCAGCGACATCGGTCCGCCGGGTGCCGCCACGATCAGCGAGCCGTCCCGCTGCGCCACGAAATGCTCTTCAGTGCCGGCAGGCGTCGTCGCATCGAAGAAGCGGATCGCCTCGACGCCGGCGAGATTGATCCCACGGCGTTCGATCTTGCGGCGGAACTGCAGCAGGCTTTCCTCGCCGGACAGCAGCAGCGCCTTTAGGCCCGCGGCATTGCTGTTGCTCCGCGCCCCAATCACCCCTGGATCGGCGCGTCCGTCAGACCCAAGCGCGACCAGCTCACAGGCCTGTCCGCCTTCCGCATTCAGCACCGTCACCCGGTCGCCTGCGCCAATCTCCACAAGCAGCGCGCCGCCGCCCGGCACGACGTAGCGCTCCATGCCCGCGGGTAGCGAAAACTTTCCAGGCCGCACAATCGCGCTCGGCCGCGGCGGACCGGAGAGAACAGTGGGGTAACCAGCCGTCTGCATCTTCGACCTCATTGGCTCCCGTAAGATAACGGAAGTCCTTGCTCCTTTCTGCGCTATCGCGTTTGTTCAGACAAGGTCCAGTCTGATGCCGGACCTGCGACCAGCACGATCGGCGAAGGACGGCAGCAGCAAAATTCGGAATGCGTGGCGCGGACATGCCTCAAATATGGCTTGTCGATTTGTCGGCAATCAATACATCAGGATACGAACATCCCGGGAGCCACAACCATGACCCTTGCCGCCGACGCGAATTCATCCTTGATCGACCCTGCGAAGCTTGACCGTCTGGGCGAAGTGGCGGTCCGCGTCGGGCTCAACCTGCAGCCTGGGCAGGATCTGCTGATGACAGCGCCCACTGCCGCGCTACCGCTCGTGCGCAGCATTGCCAAACACGCCTACAAGGCCGGCGCGGGTCTGGTGACGCCTCTGCTGTCCGACGAAGAGGTCACGCTGGCCCGCTACCGGAATGCGCCCGACGCGAGCTTCGACCGCGCAGCGGGATGGCTTTACGAGGGCATGGCAAAAGCCTTCTCGGCGAACACGGCGCGCCTCGCCATCGTCGGGGACAACCCGCTGCTTCTCGCCGGGGAAGACCCGCAGAAGGTCGCGCGCGCCAACAAGGCGAATTCCACCGCCTATCAGCCGGCGCTTGAGAAGATCGTCGGTTTCGACATCAACTGGAACATCGTTGCCTTTCCGGGCGCTGCATGGGCGAAACAGGTGTTTTCGTCAGACGACGAAAGCACGGCGGTGAAGAAGCTGGCCGAAGCGATCTTTTCGGCTTCGCGCGTCGATGTCGCCGATCCGATCGCCGCCTGGGCGGAACACAACAAGACCCTGCGCCAGCGCACCGACTGGCTGAATGGCGAGCGCTTCTCGGCGCTTCACTTCAAGGGACCCGGAACGGACCTCACCATCGGGCTTGCCGACGGCCACGAATGGCAGGGCGGCGCTTCGACCGCGAAGAACGGCGTCGTCTGCAATGCCAATATCCCGACCGAGGAAGTCTTCACCACGCCGCACGCGCTGCGGGTCGATGGACATGTCAGAAGCACCAAGCCTCTCTCCTATCAGGGCACCCTGATCGACGAGATTGCCGTTCGTTTTGAGGCCGGCAGGATCGTCGAAGCCAAGGCCTCGCGCGGCGAGGAAGTGCTGAACAAGGTGCTGGACACCGACGAAGGCGCACGCCGTCTCGGCGAGGTCGCGCTGGTGCCGCATTCCTCGCCAATTTCGAAGAGCGGCATCCTGTTCTTCAACACGCTGTTCGACGAGAACGCGTCCTGCCACATAGCGCTCGGCCAGTGCTATTCGAAATGCTTCGTCAATGGCGACAAGTTGACACCGGAGCAGATCGCTGCTCAGGGCGGCAACAAGAGCCTGATCCATATCGACTGGATGATCGGCTCGGGCCAGATCGACATCGACGGTATCCGCGCCGACGGAAGCCGTGTTCCGGTCTTCCGCCAGGGCGAGTGGGCGTAGGAGACTCCGTTACTCGCCGTAGGGCACCCAGATATTCTTGACCTGTGTCGAACGGCGAAGGAACTCGCGTCCTTGCGCCTCGACGCCGTGCCAGTCGCGGGCACCGGTCCAAACTGGCTTGAGGTTGCCGGCCGACGCCTTGTCGACGAGTGCCGCGTCGACACCTCCGTTGAAGTTCCAGAGCGCGGAAACCTCGTCATGGTCGGCAAGCGTCTTTGCCAGTTCCGTTGCGTTGCCGGTGACGATGCTGAGCACGCCGGCCGGCACGTCGCTCGTGTCGACGATCTGGTAGAAATCGGTCGCCGCGAGCGGATAACGCGATGACGGAACCGCTATGACCCGGTTGCCGGTTGCGAGAGCGGGCATGACAAGCGAAACGAAGCCCAGCAGCGGTGCGTCGTCGGGACACAGCACACCCATGATGCCGTACGGCTCTTTCATCGCAAGCGTCACGTGGCGCGACTTTGTCGAATGCACCGCGCCGTCATGCTTGTCGGCGAACCCCGCGTAGAAGAAGGTACGCCGGATCGCAGCCGCGACCTCATCAGTCGCAGCGCGTTTCGACGCGCCAGTCATCGCGCGCAGTCTTTCTTCGAATTCCCCTGCCCGCGCCGACAGGTTCTCGGCGAGATAGTAGAGTATCTGCGCGCGGTTGTGGGCCGTGGCGGCACCCCAGCTCTCAGCCTTGGTCGCAGCCTCGACGGCGTTGCGAATGTCCTTGCGGTTGCCGAGGCCGGCGAGCCCTATCTGCTTTCCCGCCGCATTCGACACGGCATAGCTGTAGCCGCTGTCGGGCCGCGCCTGCTTGCCGCCAATGTAGAGCTTTGCGGTCCGATCCACCTCGTCTGTGGCAACGATCTGCGCGTCGACCGCAGGCGCGGCAACGAGCGTCGCCTTCGCACTATCCTTGCCCTTCGGCTTCGCTTCGCCGGCGACGAGATACTCGAACAGCCCTTCGCGGCCGCCTTCGCGGCCATATCCGCTCTCGCGATAACCGCCGAAGCCCGCTGCCGCATCGAAAAGATTGGTCGCGTTGATCCAAATGACCCCGGCCTTGATCCGTGAAGCTACATCGAGGCTGCGGTTGATGTTTTCCGACCAGATCGAGGCAGCAAGACCGAAGCGCGTGTTGTTGGCGAGTGCCACCGCCTCGTCTGGCGTGCGGAAGGTCATGGCCACCAGCACCGGCCCGAAAATCTCGACAACCGCCACGGTCGAAGCGGGCTCTACTCCGGTCATGAGCGTAGGGGCAAAGAAGGTACCGGTACCTGGGATCGAAATGGATGGCTGGAAGACCTCCGCGCCCTCTTTCTTGCCGGTAGCCACCAGCGACGTGATCCGCTCGAGCTGTTCGGCCGAGACGACAGCGCCGATGTCGGTCGACTTGTCGAGCGGTGAACCGACGCGCAATGTCTCCATGCGGGCACGCACCTTGGCGTAAAGCTTCTCGGCGATGCCTTCCTGAACGAGCAAGCGCGAACCCGCGCAGCAGACTTCGCCCTGATTGAACCAGATCGCATCGACCAGCCCTTCGACCGCGCTATCGAGATCGGCGTCGTCGAAGACGATGAAAGGCGACTTGCCGCCGAGTTCCAGCGAGAGCTTCTTGCCCGAGCCGGCGGTGGCCGTGCGGATGATCTTGCCGACATCGGTCGAGCCCGTGAAGGCAATCTTGGCGACGCCTTCGTGCGCGACGAGAGCGGCGCCTGTATCGCCTTCACCCGTTACGATGTTGACGACGCCGGCGGGCAAGCCGACCTCGCGGCAGATTTCGGCGAAGGCAAGCGCGGTCAGCGGCGTCTGCTCGGCCGGCTTCAGCACCACGGTGTTTCCGGCCGCGAGCGCCGGCGCGATCTTCCACGCAAGCATGAGCAGCGGAAAGTTCCAGGGAATGACCTGTCCGCAGACGCCGACAGGCCGATAGCCGGGAAACTCGCTTTCCAGCAGCTCGGCCCAGCCAGCGTGATGGTAGAAGTGACGCGCGACCAGCGGGATGTCGATGTCGCGAGTCTCGCGGATCGGCTTGCCGTTGTCCATCGTCTCCAGCACGGCGAGGAACCGGTCGCGCTTCTGGATGTTGCGGGCGATGGCGTAAAGATATTTCGCGCGCTCGTGGCCGGAGAGCTTCGACCAGTTTCTGAAGGCGCGTGCGGCCGCTGCCACCGCCTTGTCGACATCGTCGCTGGTGCCGAGCGCAACGCGGGCGAGCGGCTTGCCGTCGGCCGGATTGGAGACCTTGAAGCTCTTGCCCGCGGCAGGGTCGGTAAACTTGCCGCCTATAAAATGGCCGAAACCCGCCTTGTGCGCCTCCAGCCATGCGACGACATGCTCGTTGCCTTCGGGTGCCGGGCCGTAATCCATGCTCTTCAGGACGTCCTTCACGTGAACCATGCTGCGTTCCTCAGGCCATCGGATGGCGGTAGGTGGCCGAATAGCGGCCGGTCACGAAATGCTCGAGCTGGCGCTCGATGTCGGCAAGCATCGAACTCGCGCCGATACGGAAGAGGTCCGGCTCCAGCCACGGACGACCGAGTTCCTCCTTCATCAGGATCAGCCAGTTCATCGCGTCCTTGGCGGTCTTCAGTCCACCGGCCGGCTTGAAGCCGACGCGGTAACCCGTTTCCTCGCCATAGTCGCGCAACGCGCGGAGCATGACGAGGCTGACCGGCAGCGTCGCGTTGACGTCTTCCTTGCCGGTCGAGGTCTTGATGAAATCGACGCCAGCCTGCATCGACACCATCGAGGCCTTGTAGACATTGCGCAGCGTCTTCAGGTCGCCGGTCGCGAGGATGGCCTTGAGATGCGCCTCGCCGCAGGCCTCCCGCATCGCCGCGACCTCGTCGTAGAGCGCCTGCCACTCCTGATCGAAGACCAATGCGCGGTTGATGACAATATCGATCTCGCCCGCCCCTTCGCCGACCGCGTACTTTATCTCTTCGAGCCGTTGCGGCAGCGGCGTCAGTCCGGTGGGAAAGCCCGTGGCGACGGACGCCACCGGTATGCCGGAGCCCTTCAATGCCTTCACCGCGGCAGGCACCATGGTCGGGTAGACGCAAACAGCGCCGACGGTCGGCGGCGCATCCTCCAGGCCGAGCCCCTTGAGCAACGCGTCGCTCAACGGCCGTTTCGCCTTGGCGCAGAGACGCTGCACCCGGCCCGGCGTGTCGTCGCCTGCAAGCGTCGTCAGATCGATGCAGGTCAGCGCCTTCACCAGCCAGGCTGCCTGATATTCCTTCTTTACGGTCCGACGTGTCGGCAGGGTCGCCGCCCGTCGTTCGACTGCGCTCAGATTGACCTGGATCGACTCGAAGGCATCCGGACGCAGCGGGATACCTGCGTTTCGATGCGAATTTCGCAAAGCCTCCGGCTGGGCCAGGGCGACTGCCGTTCCTTGCATGGCTGGTTCTCCAACGCTTGACCTACCCGGCACAAGCCGCATAATGTTACATAAGAAACATTATGTTCCATTCGTCTCATGCGGACGAAGGGAATGTCAAGGCCGATGTAGTGTTGCGACCGCAGTCGGCAACGTCACCAGATAGTTCCGGAGACCCGATGTCCAGAACGAGCCTGAAGAGCGAAAGACTCGAAAAGCTTGCCGTCATGCTTGCCGGGCAAAGTCCGCTCAAGCTCGAGGTGGCGGCCGCCAAACTTGGCGTCTCGGAAATGACTGTGCGCCGCGACGTGCTGGACTCCGGCGGTCGCTTCACCTGTCTCGGCGGCCATGTCATCGGCGCGCAGAACGATGTCGCCGGCGACTATGTCCTCGAACAGGAGATCGATCACCACGCAGCAGCCAAGGCCAAGGCCTGCGCCAGAGCTGCCAATCTGGTCGAAGACGACGACACGATCTTCATCGACTGCGGAACCACGACACCTCATCTGGCGGCGATGATTCCGCAATACCTGCGCCTGACCGCGGTCTGCTATTCGCTCAACATCGCGGACATCCTCAGTCGCCGCCAGAACACGCGGCTGATCCTGCTTGGCGGCTTGTTTCACCCTGAAGCGGCTTCGTTCTCCGGCGACGTCGCCTTGCAGGAACTCCAGCGCCTCAGCATCAACAAGGCCTTCATCTCGGCAGGCGGGGTCGACGAGCAGCGCGGCGTCACCTGTTCCCATTTCCACGAAGTTCCGGTGAAGCAGGCGGCGATGGCGCGCTCCGTCCAATCTCATCTGGTCGTGGACGCAAGCAAGTTCGGCAAGGTGAGGCCGGCATTTTTTTCGCGAACCGACGCGTTTGTGTCGATCTGCTCCGATCGCGGATGACCTGACGCGCCATAGCCGGAAACCTGTCCGCAGCCTACGAGTCGCGAAGAAAATCAATGTCGTTTGGATGTTTCGCCGCTGGTGGCCTTCCACGGTTATATTCATTCGGATATATCGACTGTCGTCATGCGCAAATCGATACGGGAGAATTTGATGCGTAACCAACGGACGGGAATTGCAACGATAATGGCTGCGGGCTTTGCCGCGCTGCTTCTCGCGGGAGGCTCCGGCGCACTGGCGCAGGAGAAGGTCACGGTCTTTGCAGCGGCCAGCCTCAAGAATGCGCTCGACGCCGTCAACGCCGCCTGCGAGGCCGAAGTCGGCGAACAGGCCACGATCTCCTACGCGGCAAGCTCCGCGCTCGCAAAGCAGATCGAGGAAGGCGCGCCTGCGGATGTCTTCATGTCTGCTGACCTCGACTGGATGAAATACCTCTCCGACAAGAGCCTCATCAAGGCAGATACCGAAACCAAGCTGCTCGGCAACAGCATCGTGCTGATCGCGCCGGCGGATTCGGCGGCCTCGCTCGAGATCGGGCCTAACTTCGACCTTGCCGGCGCCCTCGGCGGCGGCAAACTCGCCATGGCGAACGTCGAATCCGTGCCAGCCGGCAAATACGGAAAAGCATCGCTCGAAGCGCTGGGCGTCTGGTCGTCCGTCGAGGGCAATGTCGCGCAGGCCGAGAACGTCCGCGCCGCCCTTGCGCTGGTCTCGACCGGCGAAGCCCCTCTCGGCATCGTCTACAAGACCGACGCCGCAGCCGACCCGAAGGTCAAGATCATCGGCACCTTCCCGGAAGGCACGCACCCGCCGATCATCTATCCTGTCGCCCAGACGGCTGATTCGAAGGATGCGGAGACCCCGGCGTTCCTGAAATGCCTGCAGACTGCGAAGGCAAAAGAGCTGTTCGAGGCGCAGGGTTTCACGGTTCTGGCTCCGGTCGCCTCGAACTAGGAAACTTACTGGAGAATGCAATCGATGCAGTGGCTGCTGGACCTCACTCCGGACGAGTGGGATGCGGTCCGGCTGTCCATAAAGGTCTCGGCGGTGGCGATGGTTTTCAGCCTGCCGCCGGGCATCATTATCGCGCTGTTGCTGGCGCGTGGCCGGTTCTGGGGCAAGTCCATCCTTAACGGGATCGTCCACCTGCCCCTGATCCTGCCTCCGGTGGTGACCGGCTACCTGCTTCTCATCACCTTCGGGCGACGCGGCCCGGTCGGCGCTTTTCTCGACCAACATTTCGGCATCGTCTTTTCGTTTCGCTGGACCGGCGCGGCGCTGGCCTGCGGCATCATGGCTTTTCCGCTCATGGTTCGCGCGATCCGCCTGTCGATCGAGGCGGTCGACCGCAAGCTGGAAGCCGCTGCCGGCACGCTCGGGGCAAACCCGCTCTGGGTCTTCGGAACGATCACGCTGCCGCTCATCCTGCCCGGCATCGTCGCGGGCATGATCCTCGCCTTCGCCAAGGCAATGGGCGAGTTCGGTGCAACGATCACCTTCGTCTCCAACATCCCGGGCGAGACGCAGACGCTGCCGTCCGCCATCTACACCTTCACGCAGGTTCCCGGCGGCAACGCCGGCGCACTGCGCCTCACCATCATATCCATAATCATTGCCATGGCGGCGCTTGTCGCCTCCGAGGTGGTGGCGCGTCGGATCAGCCGGCGGATAGATATCGAATGAGCCTGTCGGTCGCCCTCCGCCATCGCCTCGGCGACTTCAGGCTCGACGTCGCCTTCGAAAGCAACGGCCGGCTGACCGCGCTGTTCGGACCTTCTGGCTCCGGCAAGACATCGCTGGTCAATCTGCTTGGCGGATTGCTCCGTCCCGATGAAGGCAGGATCGTCGCCGACGACCGTGTGCTGGTCGATACGAGCACCGGCATTTTTGTCCCGAAGCACAAGCGGCGCATCGGCTATGTCTTCCAGGACGCGCGGCTCTTTCCGCACATGACCGTCTCGCAGAACCTCCGCTACGGCCGGTTTTTCGTGCCGAACGCCGAGCGCTACAGCGATCTGGATGGCGTTGTCGACCTGTTGGGAATCGGCCATCTGCTCGACCGCAAGCCCGGCTCGCTTTCTGGTGGGGAAAAACAACGCGTCGCGATCGGGCGCGCGCTGCTGGCCAGCCCAAGGCTCATCCTGATGGACGAGCCGCTCGCCTCGCTCGACGACAATCGCAAGGCGGAAATCATGCCTTACATCGAGCGCCTGCGTGACGAGACGAAAATCCCGATCGTCTATGTAAGCCATTCGCTTGGCGAGGTGGCCCGGCTGGCCACCGATATTGTCGTCCTCGATGCCGGCAAGGTGGCGGTGTCGGGGCCGGCGCCTGACGTGCTCAGGCGGCTCGACCTCCTGCCGGCCGAGGAACGCAGCGAAGGCGGCGTTGTGCTGGACATGCGGGTCGCGGGATACGACGCCACTTTCGGAATGACGGCGCTCACGTCCGCAGCCGGCGAAATCCAGGTCACCGGACTGGATGCGAAGCCCGGCACGATGGCGCGGATACGGATTCGGGCGCGCGATGTGATCGTCGCCACAGAACGGCCCAAGGGTCTCAGCGCCCTCAACATCCTTCCGGGCAACGTCGCCAGTATCCGCACAGGCGCCGATCCTTTCGCGGACGTGCTGATCGACTGCAACGGCCAGCACGTCGCTGCCCGCATCACGAGGCAGTCGTCTGACGCGCTTGGACTGCAACCCGGCCTGCCGGTCTTCGCGATCATAAAGTCGGTGACGTTCGATCGCGCGAACACGACGAGCTTCGCGGCAGGACACCAGGCGCCGCAGGACAGGACAACGAGCGAAAAGGTCGGCTAGGATGGTCAGACGACGCAGCCAGAACGCGACCGGAGCGCGGACGATGCCATCGCTGAGCCTCAGGATAAACCTCGACCCCGAGGGCCGAATCGGACCGGGCAAGATCGAGCTTCTCGAGCAGATTGCCGCCTTCGGCTCGATATCGGCAGCCGCGCGCAACATGGACATGTCCTACAAGCGCGCCTGGGATCTGGTCGAGGAAATGAACCGGTTGTTCGGCAAGCCCGTGGTTGCTGCGCAGACGGGCGGGCGCAAAGGCGGCGGCGCGCAACTTACGGCTGTCGGACTGGCGATCGTCAGCCGTTTCCGCGCGATAGAGCGGGCGGCGGAATCTGCCGCACAGCAGCACATGACGGCGCTGCAGGCAGAGATCGCTGCCGCCCAGATCTAAGGCAGTTCACCCCGGAAAAGAAAAGAACCCGCCAGGAAGACCTGACGGGTTCTTGATGGGTAGGCCAGCGCTCGGGAGGGGAGGAAGAACGCTGACCTCTTCGGCGGACGGGAGGGAACCGCCGAAATCTCGTCGTTAGCGACCGCCGCGGGCGATCGAGTGAATCTCAGCCCGGGTGATGCCCAGGTCGTTGAGTTCGCGGTTCGAAAGGCGGCTCAGCTCGTTCACGGTATCGCGATAGCGGCGCCAGTTACGGAAGTTACGGATAAGGCTCATGATTTCTTCTCTCTATTCTCAGCGTCTTTGGGCTGTTCTCGTTTGCAACGCTCAGATAGTGGTCATTCACTGCCTATAAAATGGACGAGTTTGCATAGCATTTATGCAAGCGCCGCATAGCCGGGTTAACGAGATGTGTCTTTGAGCGTCAGACGACCGGCGCTTTGGAAAGAGCCGTCACGGCCGAGGCCACAAGCTCGGTGGGCGGTCTCGATGCTTCCAGCACGACGACATGCTCCTCGCCGGTCGGGGGCTGCAGGTCGGCGAACTGGCTGTCGATCAGGCTGGCAGGCATGAAATGGTTCTTGCGCGCTGCGACCCGTTCGGCAGCGGCGTCCCGGGAGATTTCCAGATAGACGAATCGGAGGCGCCTGCTGGCGAGCCGCAGCCGGTCGCGGTAGATGCGCTTCAGGGCCGAACACGTCACGACCAGCCCCCGGCCTTTCGTATCCGCGTTGGCAATGTCGATGGCGATGGCGTCGAGCCAGCCCCATCGATCCTCGTCCCGCAACGGCATGCCAGCGGACATGCGGCTGATATTTTCCGGCGGGTGAAAGCTGTCTCCCTCCGCGAAGTCGGCACCGAGCGCTTTTGCCAGACGTGATCCGATCACTGTCTTGCCGGAACCGCTCACCCCCATCACGACGACGATAGGCGGCTGACTTCCGGAAACGGCTTGAGTCTCTCTTCCCATTCGACGATCACCGGCTCGCCGGCGCGCGGCCATACAGCAGAAGCATGGAAACGATCACGACACCGTAGATGATCTGACGACCCGCTTCGGGCATCTGCATGACCGACAGGATCGATTGCAGGAGCGTGATGAGGATCACACCCGCGACCGTACCAAGATAGGAGCCGCGCCCGCCGAGGATCGACGTGCCACCAAGCACCACCGCCGCAATCGCCGGCAGCAGGTAGGCATCGCCCATCGATTGTGCAGCCTTCGACGCGTAGCCGGCCAACAGCACGCCACCGAAAGCGGAGAGTCCACCGGCGATGGCGAAGGCGATCAGGACGATGCGCCGCGTATCGACGCCGGAAAGGTAGGCCGCACGCTCACGGTTGCCGATGGCATAGACCGAGCGGCCGAAGGTCGTGCGGGTGAGCAGGAAAACGGTCGCGGCGCCGATCAGCGCCCAGACGATGACCGCGTTCGGCACGCCGGGAATGAGAGAGCCTGTAGCCAGATAACGCATCGCAGCGGTTGCCGAATCCTGTGGCGAGAAACCGCCCGTGTAGACGACCATCAAGCCCTGCGCCACCGCGTTTGTCGCCAGCGTGACGATCATGGACGGAATGCGCAGGTAGGCGACTCCGATGCCGTTGACCACGCCGATCATCACGCCGCACAGGATGCCGAACGGGATGGCAAGAGCGACACCGGTCGGTCCAAACGCCGCTGCGGCAGACGCCATCATTGCGCCGGTGGCAACTGCCCACGGCACGGAAAGATCGATCTGGCCGAGCAGGATGACGAGCATCATGCCGGTCGCGATCACGCCGAGGAAGGAGGCGACCTTGAGCTGCTGCAGCAGATATTCCGGCGACAGGAAGCTCGGCGAATAGAGGCTGCCGAAAACGAGCAAGGCCACGATGCAGGCAAACGCTGTCGCGACGGCCCGATCGGCCCTGCGCAGGAACTTCGGCATGCGGCTCATCGCTCCGCCGGTCGTAACGGTATCGCTCATCCGAACCACTCCAGACGGTTCTTGACCCGGAACAGCGCGAACGCGCCAAGGCTCACCGCGAGCAGCAGCACCACGCCCTGGAAGAGCGGCTGCCAAAGCGGATCAAGATCGAAGACGAAAAGCAGGTCGCCGATGGTACGGAACGCGAAGGCGCCGAAGATCGCACCGATGACGCTGCCGCGTCCACCGAAGAGCGAGACGCCGCCGAGCACCACGGCTGCGATCGAGAACAGCGTGTATGCATTGCCGCTCGCATAGGCCGCCTCGCCTGTGTAGGTGAAGAAGGTCAGGAAGAGACCGCCGATGGAAGCGAGAAGGCCGGCAAGCGTGTAGGCGAGGAACTTGCCGCGCTTGATCGGAACGCCAGACATGTACGCCGCCACTTCCGACGAGCCGGCGGCATAGGCGGCGCGACCATAGACCGAGCGGCTGAACGGCACCCAGATGATGAGGACTGTGGCGAGCAAAGTCACAAGGCTCGCCGGGACAACCCCGAAAATCCTGCCGGTGAGAGCATCCGCCAGATCCTCATTCACGGAGCCGCCCGGGAAGGGCCTGAGCAGCAGGGCGATTCCGAAATAGACCGCGCCGGTAGCGATCGTCGCGACGATCGGTTGGAGGCGGCCGTAGATCACGATCGCGCCATTCAGCGCTCCGCAGAGAACGCCGACAAACAGCACAGCGATGACGCCAAGCGTCGTCTCGACCGGCCCGCCGACGACGAGCCAGGAAGCAAGGCAGTTCGTCAGCAGAAAGATCATGCCGACCGAAAGGTCGATGCCTGCGGTGATGACGACGAGTGTCTGCGCCATCGCGACGAAGGCAAGCAGCACGCCCTTGTTGGAGGCCGTCTGCACCACATTGGCGGTGAAGCCGGCGGGATGGTTCGACGTGTAGAGGATGAACATCGCAACGAAGATGCCGAAGGCGAGCAACGTTCCCTTCTGCGCGGCGAACCAGAAACGCCATTCGCTCATGGGTGTGCCCTCGCCATTTTCTCGGCCTGCGCGACATCGATGTTGAGCGCGCTGGCGATTAGTGCATGCTCGGTGATCTCGTCGCCGGCCAGTTCGCGCTTGATCGCGCCGTCGTAGAGCACCAGCACGCGGTCGCAGCAGCCGATCAGTTCGTCATAGTCTGTCGAATAGAAGACGATGGCCGCGCCCGCATCGGCGAGCCGTCGCAGAAGCTGATAAATTTCCTGCTTGGTGCCGACATCGATGCCGCGCGTCGGATCGTTGAGCAGAATGATGCGGGGATGTCGCATCAGCCATTTCGCGATGACGACCTTCTGCTGGTTGCCGCCCGATAACGCGCCAACCGGTATGTCGAGGCCGGCGGTCTTGATCGCGAGAAGCTTGACCATTTCGTCGAGCAGCCGGTCTTCCGCCACACGATCGATGATGCCGTGCTTCGACACCTTGTCCATGGCGGCAAAGGCGAGGTTCTCGCGCACGCTCATGGGCAGCATAAGGCCTTCGGTCTTGCGGTCTTCGGGGATCAGCGCCATGCCGATCTCACCGGAGCTCGCCTGCGCGGGACTGCCGAGCCTGACCGGCTTACCATCAATGACGACCTCGCCGCTGCAGCCGCGCAGCACGCCGAAAAGCGCCAGCAGCAACTCGCGCTGCCCTTGTCCATCCAGCCCTCCAAGGCCGATGACCTCGCCTGGCCGCACCGCGAAGTTGATGTCGGTGAGCCGGTCCGTCCAGGACAGGCCGCGACATTCGAGGATCGGCTTGGCCGAACTGCTTGTCGTGGACTTTGGCGGGAATACGTTCTGGTATTCGCGCCCGATCATCAGTTCGATCACTTCGGTGTCGGACTTGGTCCCGGCCTTGTAGGTGGCGATCTTTCGACCGTTGCGGAAGACCGTGCAGTCGTCGGCAAGCTCAGCGATCTCATGCATGCGATGCGAGATGTAGAGCAGCGCGAGGCCTTCCTCGCGCAACCGCTTCAACACCTCGAAAACCTTGGAAACGTCGGCCGCAGTCAAGGCGGATGTCGCCTCGTCGAGGATCAGGATGCGCGGCTTGCGCGCCAGCGCCTTGGCGATCTCGACCATCTGGCGGCGCGACAGCGGCAGGTCCTTGACCAGCGCCGAAGGATGGATGTCCGAGGCGCCGGCGCGTGCCAGCGCCTCCACGGCGATCCTGCGCTGCGCCTTGCGGTCGATCATGCCGAATTTCTTCGGCGGATCGGAAATGACGATGTTGTCGGCGACGCTGAGTTCCGGGATCAGCGACAGCTCCTGGAAGATGCACACAACGCCGGCCCGGTTGGCGGCGGCAGGTGAATCGAAGGTCACCTCACGACCATCGAGGACGATGCGCCCCTGGTCCGGCGCGACGACGCCCGACATCACCTTGATGAGTGTGGATTTGCCGGCGCCATTCTCGCCGAGGATCGCGTGGATCCGCCCGGCATGGACGACGAGGTCGGCGTCCTCCAGCGCACGCACGCCACCATACCGCTTGGAGATGCCCTCCATCTGCAGGAGCGGCGTCTCCCCCGGAGCCGTATCCATGAAACCTCCCCGTAACCCGACAGGCGACCGACGCCGCGATAGTTCGCGGCGTCGACCGATATCAACAGACTACTGGTTTTCCTTAGACTGGCCCATGATTTCCTGGGCAGAGAAGTTGATGCCGCAGGTCGGGAAGGAATTGCCGACGAAGAAGTTGTCGGACTCATTCGGGAAGTAGTCGGTGCCTTCCTTGAAGTCGGGATCGGAAACGATCGCCAGCGGCAGCTTCACCGTCTGCGGGATGACCTCGCCCTCAAGCGCTGCAATGGCCGTCTTGATGGCGACTGCAACTTGCGCCGGGCCGGAGCCGGCCGAGGTGCACTTCAGGCCCTCGCCGGAATATTTCGCGCAGAACTTGCGGAAGCCGTTCTCTGTCTCGCCGCCGAACGGCACGAACGGGTGCTTGGCGTCGATCATCGCCTGCACGACGCCGGTGTCGCCGCCCTGCGCGGTGATGCCGTCGAACTTGCCCTGAACCGCGATGGCGTCCGCCGTCGCCTTCTGCGCGGTCGGATCGTCCCACTTGCCAACCACCTCGACGACGTCCCACTTCTTGCCGCTGGCGTCGAGCGTCTCCTTGATGCCATTGTGCCGGTCGGTGTCGACCGAGGTGCCGGCGACGCCGCGCACTTCGAGGATCTTGCCGCCGTTCGGCACCTTGTCGATGAGCCAGTTAGCCCACAGCACGCCGAGGCCCTTCTGGTCGACATTGACGTTGATGGCGTCCTCGGTGTCGAGGATGTTGTCGAAGGCCACCAGCACGACGCCGGCATCCTTGGCGCGCTTGATCACCGGCGCGAAGGCGGTCGGGTTCTGCGCATTGACGACGATCGCATCATAGCCGGAGTCGATGAAGTTGTTGATCGCAGAAATCTGCGCGGGGACGTCCTCACCGGTTGAGACGACCTTGAACTCCTTCAGCTTCGCGGCCACTTCGGGCTGCGCGGCATAGGCCTTGGCCGTCTGGATCATCTGGATTCGCCAGGTGTTGGCGATATATCCGTTGGCGAGCGCGATCCGGTACGGACCTTCCTTCTTCGGATATTTCAGGAACTTTGTTTCCGGCGCCCAGGCAGCAAAGCATTCCGGGTCCGCGGCTGGGCCGCTGACGACTTCAGGCTCCGCCATGGCGGTTGTGCTGAGCATAGTCATTGCAGCAGCGGCGATAACGCCGCCCAAAAGCGTCTTCATGATGCACTCCTCCCTTTATGATTGCGGCAGCCTACGCCGACGCAAAACCTCCCGCGTGGATACGGCCACGCCGCCGACGGCCTTGCGACCACTTTCCTCCCGCCCAAACCGCCTCCTGCAGCTCGGACGATGCAATGATGGTAGCGCTACCAAAATCCTCTGTAAAGCGAGATTCACGCGTCGGTGATCAATTCTGGCGATCAGTGCTTTCGCGACGGCGGAGTTCGAAACCGAGGTCAACGATACGATTTTCAGGCCGCGAACCGTCTATCGCGGCCATCGCCATGCCGACGGCCTGACGACCGATTTCATAACGGTGAGTCCTGATGCTGGTGACCGACGGATAGGCCACCTGCATCATGTCCAGATCGTTGAAGCCGCAGACAGAGATCGTCTGTGGCACCGCGATGGCGGCGCGATGACATTCGAAGATCACGCCGAGCGCAATGTCGTCATTGTTGCAGAAAACGCCGTCCAGGGATGGCATTTTGGCGAGGGCGTCGCGGAAGAGATCGCGGCCGAGCGTGACGCTCGAAGGCACCGGCGTCGTCGTCACGAGCCGAGGGTCGAACAGGCCTGCCGCCTTCATGGCCGCCTTGTAGCCGGCCAGACGGCGTTGCGAGCGCGGATCCATGCGCGCGCCCAGGAACCCGATGCGTCGGCAACCCGCCTCGATCAGGTGGTTGGTCGCCACGCGACCGCCTTCGAGATGCGAGAATCCCACCATCATGTCGATCGGATCAGGACCGATCTCCATGATCTGGACGACCGGGCAGTCCGCCGTTTCCAGGAGCCTGCGCGACGTGTCGGTCTGGTCGATGCCGGAGACAATCAGGGCCGCGGGGCGCTGGCTGAGGAAGAGTTGCAGCAGGCGCTCTTCCTCCAATCCGGAATAATGCGTGTTGGCGAGCTGAACGCGAAACGGGCCGTCCGACAGGCTGTCATAGATGCCGCGCACGACCTCTGCGAATACGGCGTTGGTGAGAGAGGGGACCAGCACGCCGAAAACCTCCGCGCGCGCCGAAGCCAGCGCGCGGGCATTGGGGTCCGGCACATAGCCGAGTTCTTCAACGGCCTGCTGAATCTGCTGGCGCAGGGTTTCCGAGACACGCTCCGGCTCGCGCAGCGCACGCGACACGGTGATCGCCCCGACGCCGGCAAGCCTCGCGACATCGGCGATGGTCGGCCGTCCGCCTCCCCTGCGCGTACGCGGCTTCATTCTGTCTGAATTCCTCCCCGGATCTCTCGCTCGGGGCAGTATAGTCCGAACGGTTCCAGTATGGGCAAGCGCAAACCGAAAATCCTATTTGTGCTCGGCGCGGTAGGAGCCGTCCCAGTCCGCCGGTGGCGGCGAGACGAGATAGGTCTCAACGCGCCTGCGATACTCGGCGTAGACCTTCTCGAGTTCGGCAGGCGCCGAAGCCTCGAGCCGGGCAAGCTCGGCCGCGGCGTCGGGAAAGCGGCTCGACCTGTAGGCGGCGAGGAAGCTGTCGTGCAGCGTCTTCAGCTCGGCAAAATCCAGTGAAGCCGCGCGCTCGCGCCCGCCCAGCATCGTATATAGGGAGGTCGCCTCGTCGCGGCCGACAACCATCACCTTGTCGACCTCCAGGATGGCAAAGCCCTCGACGCCGCTGGCCGTGCTGTCGGCCATGAGGTTGCTGACTCCATATTGCTTGGTCAGGCCCTCGATGCGGGAGCCTAGATTGACGCTGTCGCCAATCGCCGAATAGTCGAAGCGCTGGCGGGAGCCGAGGTTGCCGACGCAGCATATGCCAGTGTTCAACCCAACACCGATCTTGACCGGCTTTTCCAGTGTCCGGTTCAGCTCTTCCAGCGCAGCCATCATGGCGAGCACCCCTTCACAAGCCTTCTGCCGATGATTCGGAACATCGAGCGGGGCGTTCCAGAACGCCATGATCGCGTCGCCGATATATTTGTCGATGGTCGCGTCACGCTCCATCAGCACATTGGTCATTGGCGTCAGGAAGTTGTTGAGGAAGACGGTGAGTTGGGTCGGCTCCATCGTCTCGGAAATGCTGGTGAAGGACCGGATGTCGCAGAACAGGATCGTCAGTTCCCGGTTCTCGCCGCCGAGCACCAGCGCATCCGGATTGTGCACGAGCTGCTCCACCATGTGTGGCGACAGGTAGTGGCTGAAGGCGGAGCGTATGTAGCGGCTTTCGCTCTCGCTGAGCAGCAGCCTGATGCCGGACGCCATACCAAAGGCCAGCAGGCTGGTCTGCGCCGGCAGGATCGGCGACAGCAGCAGGCTGTTGCTGGCAAAGGCGAACCAGCCGCCGCCGATGCTGACGGCGATGGCGGTGGCGGCGACCAGGACGTTGGCCCAGGTCGGCAACCAGGGGAGGAAGGCCAGGACGACAAGGCCAAGCACGATCGCGACGAATATCTCCAATCCATCTGCCCAGTCTGGCCGTGTGAGGAATTCCTGGTTGACGATCTGGTCGATCATCTCGGCATGGACGAGCACGCCGGGATAGCCTGATCGAAGCGGTGTGGCCACGAGATCGCGCAGACCAACTGCAGACGTGCCGATCAATGCGATCCTGCCCTCGACCTGACTACGAATGCTAGCGTCAGCGGGATCCAGCAACCGGTAGGCGGGGATGACGGGCGATGTCTGCTCCGCAGTATAGTAGATCCATATGCGGCCGTCCGGTCCGGTCGGTATTTCGAGGTCGCCTACCTTCAGCGCCGTCATGCCGGGCTGGCCGGTATTGAATTCGCCGCTCGCACCAGTGCTGCGCGCGACGACGGTCGAGGCGCCTTGTGCGATCCTCAGCGTCTCGATCGACAGGGCCGGATAAAGGTTTTCGCCAAAGCGCGAAAGCAGCGGAATACGCCGCACCACGCCATCCTCGGCCGGCGGAAAGCTGAACACGCCGATGCCCGGCGCGGCGTCATCAAGGATCGGCAGGTTGCGGACGGAACCCGGAAAGGCAGGCAGATATTGCGTCGGGTTGTCTCCGGCGAAGGCGAAACCGGCCCTCGGCTGCGGCGGAGGCGTATCGACGCCTTCCGAAAAGACGAGCCCGGCCACGACCGGCCCGCGCGCGAAACTTGCGGCGAGCACCTTGTCGTGATCGAGGTCTTCGGTGGGGCCGGGATGGCTGACCTGGAAACCTTGGCTCTGGAGCTGGGCGACCGCAAGCGACGGTGAGGTGCGGTCCGGCTCCGAAAACACGATGTCGAGGCCGATCGCCGCCACGCCTTCCGCGGTGAGGCGGTCGATGATCGACGCCATGACCGTGCGCGGCCAAGGCCATTGGCCGAGCCGCCGGATGCTTTCGTCGTCAACGTCGATGACGACGACGGCGCTCTCGGCCGCCGGGCGCGGGCGCAGCTTCTGATAAGTATCGAACACCAGGAGGTTCAGGCGATCGAGCGGGCTGAACGGCGAATAGGCTGCGGCGATGACGAGCACGATGACCGCCAACCCGGCCGACCAGATGGCGAGATGCCGCCTGCGGCGCGCCCGGTGCAACAGACGTGTCAGGAAGCCTCGCATCGATCCCCTCATTTTGCGCGTCTAGACTTGCCGTGGCGGACGCCGCGAAGCAAGGGGGCTGATATGTTCCTCGCCCTGCGAAGCGGGGGAGAGGTGTCCGCGAAGCGGACGGAGAGAGGGCTGCAACGACACGACATCTGCCGGAGGTCTGGAGCGCGCGAATAAACCGGGCGGACTTTTTTGTCCGCCCAAATGAAATCAATGGGTTAGGCTGAAAGGGTTTCCACACTTACGCGATGACCTTCCTTCTCCCCTTGCGGGAGAGGGTGGCTGAGCGAAGCGAAGTCGGATGAGGGGTGTCTTAGCGCCAACATACGCTTCATCCGTCTCGGCGCTTTGCGCCGATCCACCTTCTCCCTCAAGGGGAGAAAGAAGGCTTTGTGGCGTAACAGGCCGGATACACGAGGTCCGGCAGGCAGCATCGGCCCGATACAACCTCAGGGCATCCTGCCAGCCATGAAAAGCGCGAGCCGGAACCGAGCCGGAACCAGGTGACGCGCCATTTCGTTCAAGAACAATCGAAACAGGAACGGCCGTCATGCACGGGAAAAGTTCAAAACTCGCCGCAGCCGCTTTGATGGGGCTGCTTTATGCACAGGGCTTGCTTGGTGTCGCCGCAGTAACATTCGTCGTGCTGAAGGACCGGCCGGAACCCACGCCGGTCGTGATGGCCGCTTCAGCCCAGTCGCTGGTACGCTAAGGCGACCATGCGCGGTGCCCGGATATCTGTTCCGCAGACAACAGCTTTGCGGGCATCAGATCTGACCGGGCAATGGCGGATCGAAGCGATATCCGGAGCCGCGGATGGTCGCGATACTCTCCGTGTCGAGCTTGCGCCGCAGCCTCACGATGCGGGAATCGATCGAGCGGTCGAAGGCATCCGCGCTTTCGGCAGGCGCGGCCGCCATGATGTCGTCGCGCGTCAGCACCTTGCGCGGATTGGCGAGGAAAAGCTTCAGCAACGCCACCTGGCCGGGCGAAAGCTGATCCTCGCTGCCGGAGCGATGCATCACCAGCGCCGCCCTCAGGTCGACAGTCGCGTTTTCCAGCACCACGAGTTCGCGCTGGGACTTGCCGCGCCGTCCGACAATACCGCCTATCCGGGCCGCGAGTTCACGCCACACGACCGGGCTGGCGACGATGTCGGCTGCGCCGAGTTCGAGCGCAAGGACCTTGTCGACCAGGTCGGCACGGCCCGGCACCATGATGAAGCTCGGGCCACCGCCGCCAGCATGCTTCCGCAAGAGGTCGAGGCCCGCCCCCGGCGGATAGCGGTCGCCGATGACCGCGACTTCGATGTCGCCGCGCGAAAGCAGCGATTCGACCATCCAGTCCTCGTCGGCCTGGCGAACCTCGTAGCCTCGACGCTCCAGATAGTCGCCGAGGCTGTCGTCCGGATCCTGCGACAGGCAAATCAGCGCGATGACCGGCCTTGCTCCCATGCTTCACCCTTGTTTCCAACAATTCCCGACAACCGCCCAAATCAACGCTGGACATGATGTTTATACCCAATCTACTTTCCTCCGCCGATAGCGGAGGCACGATTTCCCTGCCTATACGGATCGCAATCGTCGAGGACGAGCCCGACCTGCGGGATGCCGTCGCCGAGTATCTCGGCGCGAATGGTTATGATGTGCTGACGGCCGAGAACGCCGACGCCATGCGCGAGTTGGTGGCGACCGAAAGTTTCGACCTCGCCATCCTCGACATCGCCATGCCGGGCGAGGATGGACTTTCGCTGGGCCGCTGGCTGCGCCAGCAGGCGCCGATGGGAATCATCTACGCGACCGCCGCCGGCTCCGCGATCGACCGCATTGTCGGGCTGGAACTCGGCGCCGACGATTACGTCGTGAAACCCTACGAGTTGCGCGAACTGCTGGCGCGCGTGCGCAGCGTGCTGCGTCGCGTTCCGCGCCCGGGCGAAACACCGGCTTCGACCGGCAAGGCGGCCGAGCCCGAGCGGCGGATCATCAGTTTCGGCGACTTCAAGGCCGATCTCGATGGCCGCATGGTGACGGGTCGCGGCGGCGCGATCCTCGATCTCGCCAAGAGTGAGTTCGACGTGCTGGAAATCTTCCTGACGCGCTGCAACAGGCTGCTCAGCCGAGCCACCATCTCGGACGCGATCGGCTTTGCCGAGGATCCGGAATCCTCGCGCGCCGTCGACATCCGCATCATGCGGCTGCGCAAGAAGATCGAGGACGACCCCGCGAACCCGAAATTCCTGCGCACGGTGCGCGGCGAAGGCTATATTTTCTCGCTGCCGGAAGACGCATCCCGATAACTGGGCTGCCCGTTGACCGGCAACGGTGAGTGACGTTTAAAGGGCTGACATGATCGACACCCAGCCCCCAAGCACCGACCTTTCCCTCACCGAGCCGGGATGCACGGTAGCTGCCGCGCGCATCGTCAGGCGGCTGCACGAGACAGCCGAGTGGCAGCGCATCATCGACGACGTGCTCGAACTGCTGGCGAGGTCTCTGCATTGCCATCGCGGCATCCTCTTCCGCCTGCGGGAACTTCCCGGCGAAGGTTTTGCCCAGTCAATCGCCTCCTACTGGGAAGACGAGCCGGTGGTGCGTGGCGCCAACAGCCCGAAAGTCATCCTGCAATCCGTGGTCAACACGGATGAGCTGCTGTCTCGCCTGGGAGAGGAGGTTCGGCAGGGCAAGATGTTCGCCGGGCGCACGCGCGAGATCGACGGCTATTTGCGAGAGGACTTCGAGGGCCAGCGTATCAAGTCCTTCATGTCGGTGACGGTGTTCGCCAACGGCAATCTCTGGGGCACGCTGGCGGTCAATGACTGCACCGTCGAGCGGCGCTGGACCGACGAGGAAAAGGCTGCCGTTGAGATCGTCGCCATGGCCATCGGCGCGGCGGTCGAGCGTTCGCTTTCGGACGCACATGTCAGCGAGATCATCCGCCAGACGATGCTGCAATCCTCGCTCGACGCCATCATCGTCATCGACGAGACGGCGTCGATTGTCGAATTCAACCCCGCTGCCGAGCGGATGTACGGTTTCAAGCGCGCCGACATCCTAGGCAAGGACCTGATCGACACCATCGTGCCGAGCTTCTACCGAAAGGGATATGCGACCGGAGCCGAATACATGCTCGGGCGCGGCGCGCCGATGGTTGGCCAGCGCATGGAGACCGTGACGCAGACCGCGAGCGGCGAGATCTTCCCGATCGAGCTGACCGTGACGGAAATGCACGTTGCCGACCGGCGTTTCTTCTTCGGCTCCATGCGCGACCTGCGCGAAAAGCGGCGGGCGGAGGAAGAAATAAACCGGCAGCGCGAGCGGTTGCACCAGAACGAGAAGATGGCCGCGATGGGCTCGCTGCTGGCGGGTGTCTCGCACGAGCTGAACAACCCACTGGCGGTGGTGGTGGCGCAGTCGACGCTGCTGCACGAATTCGCGCCCGACCAGCAGACCAAGCTGCGAGCTGAGAAAGTGCGCGCCGCCGCCGAGCGTTGCGGGCGCATCGTCAAGAGCTTCCTCGGCATGGTGCGCCTGCACCCGACCGTGCCGGCAGAGACCGATCTGAACGCCGCGATCCGCGCGGCGCTGGAGGTTACGGCCTATGGCGCACGTTCCAGCGGCATCGTGATCTCGACGGATTTCGCGCCGGGTGCGATGCCGGTGATGGCCGACTCCGACCACATCACGCAGGTCGCCGCGAACTTCCTCATCAACAGCCAGCACGCACTTGCGGCGCAGAATGGCGAACGCAAGATCGTTGTCAGGAGCTACCGGGTCAGCGACGGCATGGTGGGCTTCTGCGTGGAGGACACCGGGCCCGGCATTCCGGTTGCAATCAGGCACCGTATCTTCGAGTCCTATTTCACCACCAAGCCTGTCGGCGTCGGCACCGGCATCGGCCTGTCGATCTCCAAGGCGATCGTCGAACGCCACAAGGGCTCGATCCGCTTCGAGGAGGTGGAGCCGAACGGCGCGCGCTTCGTCGTGGAGCTGCCTGCCTTTGTTGGTGCGCATGTGAGCGCCGCCGCGCAGGAGACGCGCTCGACCGGACTGCGCGAGGCGCTCATCATCGACGACGAACCCGATGTCGCAAGCTCGCTGTCGGACATTCTCGAACTGATGGGCATCAAGTCGCGCATCGTCACCACGTGGAGTTCGGCCCCTGCAGTGCTCGCCGAGTTCACACCTGACATTGTGTTCAGCGACCTGCGCATGCCCGAGGCGAGCGGCATCACCATCCTGCACGAACTGGCAGCGACGAACCCCAACCTGGTGAAGCGCTTCGTGCTCGTCACCGGCGACATGGTCGGTGCGCGCGCGGAGATCGGTGCGCTTGCGCCGCACCAAAGACCGCTGGTGCTGGAGAAACCGTTCTCGACGCTGGATGTGCGCAGCGTGCTTGCCGCCGTCAACGACCAGGCCATGCAGCGCTGACATGAAAAAAAGCCCCGCCGGGCAGGTGGCGGGGCTTGAGTTGCGCGCAGGAGGAATTGCGCGATAGCGCAATGGGGACTGCGCGGGGACTACCCGGTATTTCGATGCAATTCCGGACGCAAAACCGCGGCACACTTTTGCTGGAATTGCCTTAGGCGCCGGCGATGACGCGAACGGGGCGGCCGTCGGGACGGCCGGAATCCTTGGCGATTACAGCGAGGCATTCGGCGCTTTCGGCGCCCCATGCCTGTCCATGGCAGGCGATATCGATCTCCGACAGCCCTATCGTCTTCGGCGTGCCCGCGTCGATGGGAGGCGCCGCCGTGGTGGCACTGCCGAGCGACGTAAGCGCGATGCCGGAAGGGGGGACCAGGGCCATCGCCATAAACGCCGTCAGGATAACCAGAAAGAACAGGATCATCGGATGGTCCGCGCTGCGCTGGCGCAGGGCAATTTTCGGGAAACGACCGTTGCGTTCGCGCGGGCGCAGGTTGCGGTCGAAGTCCTTGTCGGTGATGGCGGTCATGGCCGTCGGCTTTCGCTAGAATTGATTTTATGAAACGAAATTAGGGGGCTTTCGTTTTCGACCGATGTTGCAGTTTCATGCCTGTGTATCGTCGTTGTTGCACATATTTCGGGCGAAATCGGTCAATTTTGGGGCGTGAAAAATGGTCGAACGGCATGTCGCAACCACTCAAACGCATGAAGATATTGAGGTTTTTGCCCGGCGACCGCACCCGGTGCGTGAATGGAGTCAGAGGAGCCGGCTCATGCCGGGCAAGCGGACTTCGTGTCGCCGTCCACCATCGGCGCCTACCGCGCCAGTACATCGGACCATTCGGGATGACGCCGGAACTCAGCGGCGACGTAGCCGCAAAGCGGCGTGATCGTGAATTGATGCGCCCGCGCGTCTTCCACCGCCCGGCGGATCAGTTTCAGCGCCACGCCGCGACCGCGCCAGGCGGGCGGCACGAAGCTGTAGTCGATCGCAATGTGACCCGGCCCGCGCTCCGTGAAGGTCAGGCGCGCCGGCTGGTCGCTCGGCAAAGGCAGGAGGTATGCCCCCTGCCCGCCATTGCGTTCGACGATGATTGCGGAGTTTTCGTTCATGTCGGAAACAAGCACCCGGCGGCTGCCGGGTTCCTTCATTTCTTCAGGACGTCGGCCCATTCCGGATGCCTGCGGAACTGGGCGGCCGCGAAAGGGCAGAGCGGGATGATTGTCTTGCCCGCCGCCCGTGCATCCTCGACCGCGCGCGTGACGAGGCGCAGGCCGGTGCCCTGCCCGCGAAACGCATCCGGCACGCCGGTATGGTCGATGATGATCTGGCGTTCGCCGAGCTTGCTGAACGTCATCTCGGCAACATCGCCTGCCGGGCTGCGAGCGAAATAGCGGCCTTTCGTGTCGCTCTCTTCAAGCTTGATCTCGGTCTCGTCGGTCATGCCGCTTCTCCTGTCCTTGCGGAGGCGACAGCCAGAAACTGCCTGGTCGCCTCGATCTCGTTGGGTCTCACTTCATGTCCGCCCTCGTGCCACTCGACGGCAGCGTCGGTGCCACGCTCCTGCAGAAGCGCCATCAGCCGCGTGGTGAGTTGCGGCGGGCAGATCGGATCGCGCCGGCCGGCGGTGACCAGCACGCGCCTGCCCGACAAATCGTTGCGAACAGGCTCGAACGGGATCAGCGGATGCATCAGCACGCTGGCGTTAAAGAGGCTGGGCTCTTCGAACAGCACCGAGGCAAGGATGTTCGCGCCGTTGGAGTAACCGAGGCCAAGCACCGCCGACGGCTTTGTGGCAACGACATGGGCGCGGACGAATTCAGCCATCTTGCCGGTCGCGCGGGCAAGATCGGCCATGTCGTAGACCCCCTCGCCCGTGCGACGGAAGAAGCGCGCCGCGCCATATTCCGACACGTCGCCGCGCGGCGACACGATAGTCGCCGCAGGCAGAAGCTCACGGGCGAGCCCGAGGAACTGGTTCTCGTCGCCGCCGGTGCCGTGGAAGGTGAACAGGAGCGGTCCGCCCGGTTGACCGGGCAGGACCTTGTGGACGTAGCTTTCGATCGACATCGTCGTCTCCCTCAGTTGCCGAGTGGCTGCAACTGCTTCTCCAGATAGCCACGCAGATGGGCGTGCTGGGTGGGCAGCTTCAGCGCCTCGCCGAGATGGGCGGTGTCCTCGTCACGGTCGAAGCCAGGCTCGTTCGTCGCGATCTCGAACAGCACACCGCCCGGGGTGCGGAAATAGATCGCCCAGAAATAGTCGCGGTCGATGACCGGCGTGACGTGGTAGCCGGTGTCGATCAGCGCCTTGCGGACTTCGAGCTGCTTGGCGCGATCCTCCACCGCAAAGGCGATGTGGTGGACCGAGCCCGCGCCGAGGTCGGCGAATTGCGCGCCAGGCAGCGTCTCGAGGTCGATGATGTCAGCGCCGTTGCCATCCTTGATCGCCAGACGCTTGACGTTGCCGGACTGATCGACGGTCTCATAGCCCATATACTTCAGAAGCTCCTCAGTCTTGCCGGCATCGCGCAGCCTGAGCGAAGCCGAGTGGAAACCACGGATGGCCTCGTCAGAGGGCACGCCGCCCTTTGCCCAGGGTGCACGGGTGTCGCCCTTCGCCTCGACGAGCGCGAAGCTGTCGCCATCGGGACCATCGAAGACCAGGCGATTCTCGCCAAAGGTCGTTTCCGCCTTCAGGCCGGTCACGCCCTGCTTCTCGAAACGCTCCTTCCAGTAGCCGAGCGAACCCTCGGGAACCGAAAAGACCGTCGTGCCGACCTCGCCGACGCCGGGGCGCCCCTTGGCTATGTGCGGGAACGGGAAATAGGTCATGACGGAACCGGGCGTGCCGACCTCGTCGGCATAATAGAGGTGGTATACGTCCGGCGCGTCGAAGTTCACGGTCTTCTTGACGCGGCGCAGGCCGAGCTTGTTGGTGAAGAAGTCATTGTTCTGCCGGGCATCCTTCGCCATCGATGTGACGTGGTGCAGGCCCTTGATCTGGTCGAGCATTTTGAGGCTCCCTTCGTTCCTGGCGGCCGGTTGCCGCTTTCGATGGGTCATATGTTGTCGATTTGATCGTTCACTGCCAGCGACCAATCAAAGCATGCACTGTTCCATATTTGTGAACGACGAAACTTTTGCCGACCGCACTCTGCCTCATCTTGCAACGAAGCGGAAATCGGGTTCCATGGCTGCCCTATCCCGGAGATAGTGATGGCGCGCCCGAACCCCAACGTCCTCCTGATCACATGCGACCAGTGGCGCGGAGACTCGCTGTCGGCAGCCGGGCACCCGGTGGTGCGCACCCCTAACACGGACGCCCTTGCAGCCGAGGGCGTGCTGTTCCGCCGTCACTTCGGCGGCGCAGCGCCCTGCTCGCCGGCGCGGGCATGCCTCTATACGGGCCTCTACCAAATGAACAACCGGGTGTGCCGGAACGGCAGCCCACTCGACCGGCGGCATGGCAACATCGCGCTCGCGGCCCGCGCGCTGGGCTACGACCCGACGCTGTTCGGGTACACTGACGTTTCGCCCGACCCGCGCACGCGTGCCCCGCAGGATCCGTTGCTGCGCAGCTATGAAGGCGTGCTGCCCGGTTTTACCGTGTGCCAGCTGCTGCCCGAGCACCAGAAGCCTTGGCTGTCATGGTTGGCGGCGCGCGGCGTCGATGCCTCGGCTGGTCATCCGAATATACACCGGCCCCTGGAGGGCGTTGGAAAAACCGTCAGCAACAGACCGCCGATCTATTCCGCCGAAGAGACGCCTGCGGCCTTCATCGCCGGCGAGTTCATCCGCTGGCTCGGCGAACAGGATAGGCCGAAGGACGGAGGGCGCCCATGGTTTGCCCACCTCTCCTTCATCAGCCCGCATCCGCCTTTCATCGTGCCGGAACCCTACAACACGATGTACGACCCGGCCGACGGACCGGACTTTGGGCGGCGCAAGACCTGGAAGCACGAGGCTAAGGCTCATCCCTTCCTCGACTACGTGATAGGCCGGCAGAAGAAGGGGAAGTTCCTGCCCGGCATGAAGGGCAAGGTGCATGACTTCTCACCGGAGGAGTTCCGGGCGATCCGCGCGCTGTATTGGGGCATGATCTCGGAGACGGACGCGCAGCTCGGCCGCATCTGGGACGCGATCAAGTCGAAGGGCGATTGGGACGACACCATCATCGTCCTGACCTCGGACCACGCGGAGATGATGGGCGACCACTTCATGCTCGGCAAGGGCGGCTTCTTCGACCAGAGCTTCCATATCCCGCTCGTCATCCGCGACCCGCGCCGGCGCAAGGCGGCGGGCGCGATCGTCGACCGCTTCACCGAAGCCGTGGACGTAATGCCGACGCTGCTCGACCTGCTCGGCGCAGCGGTCCCGGCACATCTCGACGGCCGGTCGCTACAGCCATTCATGGACGGCAAGCCACCCGCCGCCTGGCGCGACGCGGCGCATTGGGAATTCGATTTCCGGTCGATCGAAAAAGGCTCGGCCGAACGGCATTTCGGACTGAAGCCGCAGCAGTGCAACCTCGCCGTGGTTCGAGGCGAGCGATGGAAGTATGTGCATTTCGGCGGCGGCTTGGCGCCATTGCTCTACGATCTGGACAACGATCCGGGAGAGTTGAACGACCTTGCAGGCAATCCAGCCTATGCGTCGATACGGCTGGAAATGGCGGAACGGTTGCTTTCGTGGCGCGCGGAGCACCTCGATCAGTCGCTGGCGCTTTCCGCGCTGACGGAAGGCGGGGTGGCGGGGAGCCAGGCGGCCCTACCGCTAATCTGACCCGCAAAGCAAAAGCCCGCGCCGGGGCGCGGGCTTTCACAACTGGTAAAGCTACGCTTACTGAACCATCAGGCGCTGGTCGTCGCGCTTCTCGGTAAAGGTGGTCTTGTCGTAGGTGGCGGCGGCTTCAAGCTGCTCCTTGGTAAAGGTGGTGTAGAGATACTTGTTGCCGTCGGCGTCGGTCATGAAGGCGAGGTTGTCGCTACCGATGGCGACTTCCTTGGCGCCGATGCCCAAGAACCCACCGACATTCACGACATAAGCGTCGATTTTGCCGTCGGCCGTCAGCACGACGTCGTTGATCGAACCGACATTGGCGTCATTGGCGCCATAGACCGTCGTGCCGATGACTTCGTCAGCCGTGATCTTGTCGGCCGGCAACTGGGTCAGCGTCGAGCGGTCGATTGCAGCGGTGGTCGTCTGGTCGGTAGTAGCGTCTGCAGCAGGAGCTGCCGGATCAACGACCGGCGCCTCAGCCATCGTGTCTGGCGCCGGGGCGATCGGCGTCGGCGACATTGCCGGGTCGTTTGCTGCCGTCGTCTGTGCAGGCGCTGGCTCGTAAGGACGTGTGTCGAATTCGGCCTGCTGCTCGAGTTGCTCCTTGCTCATCGGCGCGACCAGCCACCGGTCACCATCTCGCTCTACCCATTCGAGGTTCGCGTATTCCATGGCGACGTTCTTCTGGCCGAGGCCGAGGAAGCCGCCGACGCCTACGACGACGAGTTGGATGTTGCCGTCAGGGCCGATGACGAAGTCAGTGACACTACCGATGTTCTCGGCGTCATCGCCGGTGCCGTTGTATACGGTCTCGCCGATGATTTTCGTTGCAAGATTGCCGTCAGCCTTCACGACAGGCGCCACGTCTTGCGTCATGGGAGCGGGTTCTGCCGGAGCAGGGGCGGTGGTGTCCTGAGCGAAAGCGCCCGTGGCGATAAGGGCGGCAGCAACAGCGGTGCTGGCTAGAAGATTGCGGATCATGATAGCTTCTCCTCGTGCGTGATTTCGTTCTCGATCTCATTGCATCGACGCACCGGCCTGACTCGTCGCTGGGGAGGGCCGGTGCGGCGGCACATGATCCCAACGTGGCGTGCGCGATTCCGTTCCGAAAAACTGGCCTGTCAAAAATGCTTATCGACGGCACGATGCGCTCAGAAGGCACGATGCGCTCAGAAACGGAAAAGCCGGCGTTAGCCGGCTAATCTTTTGAAACAACCGCGTGCAGTGACGTCACTGCGTGGTGGCGGGTGCCGTCTCGTTGGAGGGAGCCGTCAAAGCCCCCGATTGCACAGCTGTTGCCGGCGCGCCCGCGCTTTCTGTATCGATTGCTTGGCCGTAGAATTCCACCGCCATCCAAACCAATCCAACGAGAACGAGGCTGACTGCCAGGATCGTAAATCCATGGACGCCCCACCTGCCTTGACGGGCCTTGTTGGCCGGCAATTCGGGAGCGGTGAAACCACCATGTGTTCGTTGCTGCATTTGAATCTCCTGCGGACAAGCTACTCTATCGCCTGACAATGCGCGCGGAGACGGGTGGTTCCAGATGACCCGGGTTACCGATCCGGAAAGGGACCCTTGTCGTCCTTGTCGCCCCTGCTCACATTCTCGCGGTAGATCGCATAGGCGATGACGGCGAGGCCGGGGACAAGCAATGTGGAGAGCCCAAGGGGACGACGCAGCAGCGTCGGCAAGGCGGCTATTCCGGCCGCCGTGGCAAGCGCGGTCAGATCGGATTTGCGCTGCCGCGACGCTCGGCGGGCTCTGGAGCCGGCAGTGAGCTTGTAGACCAGAAGAATGATGAGCGCGGCAACGATGAACACCGCGCCGAAGATCAGCGCCGCTTCCAGGCTGCCTAATTGTCGCGCGGTCCAGATATAGGCGGCCGCCAGAAGGAAGCCGGCGCCGATGCTGCCCGAAATAACGGCCATCAGATAGATGGTGGCCATACGGCGCGCCCGCTTGAGGGCCAGGACCGTCTCGCCTGACGCCAGGCTCGCGAGAAGCGACGCCAGCACGGCGGTCTACCGGCGGGCGATGAGCGCGAAGAGGAAGCCGACGCCCGCGGCGATCGCTAGCGAGGTAACCGGCTTCTCCCGTACGTGGGAAAGTACCTGCTCCTCGATATCACGGGCACTGGCACGCAATTCCTCGAATTTCGCCTCGCCATGGAGGCGTAGTTGCTCCGCGCCAAGCGCCGCTGCCTTCCTGGCTGTGCCATAACCGTGCTCGCCGGTCGACTGCGCCTGCCTGGCTAGCTTCTCCAGCTCTGCCCTCAGCGCCTTGATCTCAGCCTCGAGTTCCGCGAATTCCTTCGATCCGTCGCCGGATTTTCCGGCAGCCGTAGTCGCCATGGTCTACACTCCTTGCGTTAGCGTCGTTCAACGCCGCCTCGGTGTCGAAGTTCCGATGCCGGCCCATGAAAGTCAAAGGGCGTTTTTGTCGATTATCATCGCGACGATGGACTTTTAAGCCCGGTCCCACCTGAAAGAGCAGGCCTAAGCGGCGCTGGAGCCCATCACCTGCGAGGAAATGGCGTCGGGTCCGAACTCCGCCTCGCCCGAAATCTGCAGGATGTCCTGCAGGCGGGTGCGGGCGCGGCTGACCCGGCTCTTGATGGTGCCGACTGCGCAGTCGCAAATCTCGGCGGCTTCCTCGTAGGAAAAGCCGGACGCGCCGATGAGGATAATCGCCTCGCGCTGGTCTTCCGGAAGCTGCTCGAGCGCAGCCCTGAAATCCTTGAGGTCAAGCTGGCCGTGCTGGCTGGGGTGGACCGCCATACGCGCGGTCATCAGGCCGTCGGAATCCTGCACCTCGCGCCCGCGCTTGCGCATCTGCGAGTAGAATTCGTTGCGCAGGATCGTGAAAAGCCAAGCCTTGAGGTTGGTGCCAAGCTGGAAGCTCTGATGCTTGTCCCACGCCTTGACCAACGTCTCCTGCACCAGATCGTCGGCCTTGTCCCCGTTCTGGGACAACGACATGGCAAAGGCGCGAAGGCTGGGTATGGCCCGTAGCAGGTCGGCCTTGAATTCAGCTGAGACTGCCATGCGGTCAGTCCTTTTTCGACTGCGGCCGCGCGTCTTCCAACTGCGCCAGCAGGGATGCGAATCGATCGGGTATCTCGTCCGACACGAGGTCGTCGTAATATTGCTTCAGCTTGCGCCCGATTTCGGTATTCGCCCCAAGCGGGTCCGTGCCCGCACGTTTCGGCGTCGCGGTGTCCGCAACACTGGCTTTTTTCGTCATGACCGATATTTCGCCCTCATTTCCCCAAACACACCGCTTACACTTAACATAAATCGGATATCTGGCCCCGATTGCCGGCCCGTAAACGCCGGGTTTTCATTTTGGTTCCGCTCAAGCCGATTTTTTCGGAACCTTTTTTGACAGAGTGCGTTTCTGTCGCCGGGGCTGCCACAAGCACAATCTGCCGGGTTTGCCCTTCGATTCATTTTGAGGGAGACGGTTCAACATGAGTTTATCCGCCACCATTGCCCCGCACCTGCCGTTTCTCCGGCGGTTTTCGCGGGCGGTATCGGGATCGCAGCACAGTGGCGATGCCCTTGTCGCCGCCATGCTCGAAGCGATCATCGCGGACACAAGCATTTTTCCCAGCGCGTCAAGCGACAGGATCGCGCTCTACAAGCTTTTTGCCCAGCTCTTTACGTCGGTTTCCATACGCGTGCCGCAGGAAAAAGCCCCCAGCGCCTGGGAACAGCGCGCAGCCGCCAATCTCGGCGCGCTGGCGCCACAGGCCCGGCAGGCTTTCCTGCTGATCGCCGTCGAGGGCTTCTCCAACGACCAGGCAGCGGAAGTCCTCGACGTTTCGGAAGCTGGCTTCGCGGACCTACTGGCTGAGGCGAGCGCGGAAATCTCGCGGCAGGTGGCGACCGATATCCTCATCATCGAGGACGAGCCGCTAATCGCGATGGATATCGAGCAGATGGTCGAGAGCCTGGGACATCGCGTGGTCGGAACCGCGCGCACCCACTCCGAGGCAACCGCTCTGTTCAGGTCTTCGCGACCCAAGATGATCCTGGCCGACATCCAGTTGGCGGACGGCAGCTCCGGTATCGATGCCGTCAACGAAATCCTCGCCAACACGTCTGTACCCGTCATCTTCATAACGGCGTTCCCGGAGCGACTGTTGACTGGAGAGCGGCCCGAGCCGGCCTTCCTTGTGACCAAGCCTTTCAACCCGGACATGGTCAAGGCGCTGATCAGCCAGGCGCTGTTCTTCGACAGGCAGGCGAAGGCCGCCGCCTGATCAGATGCGTTCCACCACAAGGATAAGGCCGCTTCTGGCGGCCTTTTTCTTGATCGAGCAGGAACGAAACCTCTACCTCCACCGTTCTTCCGACATCTGAATTTCGAGGAGTTCGAACAATGCTTTACTGGGCTCTTGTGTTTCTCGTCGTAGCCATCATCGCCGGCGCTCTCGGCTTCGGCGGCATCGCGGGAACGTCCGCGGGAATTGCGCAGATTCTGTTCTTCGTGTTCCTCGCCTTCCTTGTTATTTCGCTGCTCGCCGGGTTGTTCCGCCGAGCCTAGCAGGCCGATACCGGCGACCGCACCCCTCAATCGGTTTCCGGTTTCCGCCGGGCGGCTTTCTTCGCAGAGGCCGTCCGGCGGTCTTTTTTTTCTGGTAACGCATCGCATACCTCCATGAGCTGCACGCATGAGCGCAGGAAAGGAAAATCGCGGACCTGATAGTCTCGTAACTCCGGACTCCGCGTTGGAAAACGACCTTGCGCCGGAATCCGCAGTCAGCCTTCTGCGCGCGTTGCGCAACACTGCGGTGTCCGTGTTGTACCAGAGCCCGGACCTCAGCGTACGTTGGGCTCGGAATGTGCCCCCGTCCTGGTCGACCGGAAGCCTGATTGGACAAACCGACCAGGATTTCCTGCCACACCACGAGGCCAAGGCGGTCGTCGACAGCAAATTGACCGTGCTCGCGGGCGCAGGCCCGCAACGCCTGGAAATCCATGTACCGTCAACGCCGGGACATCGCGACAAATGGTTCAACCTGTGGATCGACGCTGACAAAGGCCCGGCTGGAGACATCCGTGGCCTCATAACAACGGCCGTCGAGATCACCGACCAGAAGCAGCGCGAGCAGACCCTGCGGGTGCTCTTGCGCGAGGTCAGTCACCGGTCGCGGAACCTTCTGGCGATCATCCAGAGCATTGCCACCCAGACCGGACGTCACGCGCCGACCGTGGATGCATTCCTGACGCGTTTTCGGGGTCGCGTGCAGTCCCTGGCAGCCTCCCAGGACCTGGTCACATCATCCAACTGGCGCGGCGCGGACCTCGGCGAACTCGCCTACGGACAGGCTGCGCGTTATACCGACAAGCCGCACGACGCCTTGAGACTGGAAGGCGACAGGCCGTGGCTGAACCCTAATGCCACGCTTCATGTAGGCCTGGCGCTGCACGAATTGATCGCTAACTCGGTCAGCTACGGCGCCATGTCGCGCCCCGACGGCTACGCGACCTTTCGGGCTGCCGTTCAACGCAACCCGCAGGACGGCGCGACACTGCTTCTCGTCTGGCGGGAAGTTATCGGGTCTCAGGGCGATACCACCCCGGCCCCGACGCCGCAGGAAAAGCGCTTCGGCAGCGTGGCGCTGTAGCGACTCGTTCCCGCGTCGCTAAACGGCAGCGCCCAACTGAAGATTGATCGCGACCTGCTGGAGTACCGGCTGACCGTTCCACCCGGAAACTTTGAAGCCTGACGAAACCGTTTCCCTGGCTTCAAAGACGCGACCTCACTTCGTTTCCAGACATTGGAACCCTGTGGTTCCCCCCGGCGTTTCCACGTTACGAGGAGCCTTTGTCCCATCTCGGGAGGTATATGCCATGGAACATATCGCTGCCCTGCTGTTGATTGTCGCCTGTTCGGATGGCATCGAGCAGTGCAGGGAGATCGAGGCCGCTTCGGCAGTCTACGAAACCGAGCAAGAGTGCGACGCCGATCTGCAGCCGACGATAAGCCGGTTTGTGACCCGCGATCGGCAGGTGCTGGGCAGATGCGTCAGCGTCGATCCCGCCATCGAGGACGAGGACGCAGATCTGGTTTGGAACGTAAAGCCGGACGGCACCCTGTTCGCCATGATAGAAGTGTCGGAGATCATGATCGCATCAGGGCCGGAAGCCGGTGCAAACCAGTATCTTAGCCATGAATGATTTCTGCCGCGCAAAGACCAAGTTTTGTGTTAAATCCCACGTCGGGACGATCTTGATGAGGAGCCACATATGAAAAAGACTATCATCGCACTCGCCGCCATGATGGCGATTGCAGGCTGCACCACTGCGGAACAGGATGGTGTTGTCGGCGGCACCGCAGGCGCGATCATCGGTGGCCTTGCGACCGGCGATGCCGGCGGCGCGATCGTGGGCGGCGTCGTGGGCGCGGCTTCCGGCGTTCTGCTCGGCAAAGCCACGCGCACCGGCTGGTGCCGCTATCGCGACCGCAACGGCCGCATCTACGAGGCCCGTTGCCGCTAATTAAGGCCTTTTGGTTCAGGGCTGTTCCGTCGGCTGAGATGGAACGGCCCTGTTGCCCGTCTTGCGGCCCTTTTCCTCTGCAAGCGGAATGAGAATCTCTATCTGAAGGCCGTCAGGCGTGTAGTTGCGCTTGATCCGGCCTTTTAATTCGCGCGTTATGTTCATATCGATGAGCTTGGTGCCGAAGCCCGCCTTTTCCGGCTGTACCACAGCCTGACCGCCGGATTCCCGCCAGGAAAGCCAAAGCACGCTCTCTCCTTGGCGCAGGCCCCAACTCACCTGCAGTGTATCCGGCGACCGGCCGACTTCGCCATATTTCAGCGCGTTGGTTGCCAGTTCGTGGAACGTCAGGCCGAGTGCCTGGGTGACAGTCTCGGACAGCAAGACGCGCGGGCCGTTGATCATTCCCTCTGGCAACTCCTTGCCGAAAGCCTGCGAGAGTTCCATGCGCAGGAGTTCGCTGAGGTCCGCCTTCTGCCAGCGCGAGCGCGTCAGCATATCCTGGGAGGCCGCCATCGCTTGCAGGCGGGCGGAAAACGACTCGGAGAATTCGTTGACATCCTTTGCGTTCGCCGCTGTCTGCCGGGCGATCGCCAGGACGCGCGTAATCGAATTCTTGATGCGATGCTTCATTTCCTGAAGCATCAGATCCTTTTCCAGGAGACTCTTCTCCGCATTTTCCCGCAACTCGGCGGCGGCGTCGTAGGCGCGCATCTGGTAGCGCTGCAGGAAGGCAATCGCAGTCGCCAGCAGCAACCCGAACGCGGCTAGCAGGAACGGCACGATCGACGACGTTGGCGCGGTAAACTCAGCAGTCGGGCTGAATTCGATCGTCCAGGGGCGCCCCCCGACGAGAAGCTGGCGCGTGGTGACGAGATCGCCAGTCGCCGCCCTCTCCGACCTGAACAGCAGGTTCTGTTCCCCTACTGCCCCATCATAAACATCGGCATGAACGGGCAGGACGGGAAACTTGTCGAGAATCTGGCGGAAAAGATCGTTCACCCGGAAGGTCGAAAAGACCAGCCACGCGGGTTTGCCGGCGCCCTGCTTCTCGACGACCGAGAAGATCAGGAAGCCCGGCCAGACCTCCGCACCGGTCGCCTGTCCGAGAAGCAGACGGCCTGTTGCGCGGGGCTCTCCGGTGTCGATCGCCGACAGGATCGCCTCGCGCCGCGCCGGATCGCTGAACATGTCGAAACCAAGCCCGACAAGCGCCGGTCGCTCCATCGGCTCGTAGAGCATGATTGGCGTGCGCCATTCGCCGCCAGAGGCCGGATAGATGGCCCTGCGCACGCCCTGACGCTCGAATATCTCGTTTTCGAGTGCAGGTTCGGATCCTGCCTTCGCCAGCGAAAGCACGCCAAGACCCCGAAGACCTTCGAAATTCGTCTCGATCTGCAGCGTGTCGAAATATTTTCTGAACTCGTTGGCCGAAACCTCGCCGTCGAGCATGGTGAAGAGGGCGTCGGCGGAGCGCAGCAGCGAAACTTGCGTGACGACGCGGCTCTCGATGCGATTCAGGGCATCGTCGGCCGTCGCCTCGAACTTTATGCGCGTCGCTTCCTCGCCGGACATATAGGCGAAAACCGCCATGGCAAGGCCAGCGAGCGCGACCGCGACGAACGCCAGGACAGGAAGGTATCTTTTCACTCACCGGGCCCGCATGATTTCCCGGCTCTTTATCGACACTCGGTCACGAGAATACAATGCCAAATAAGCGCCGTGCCTTCCGCGTCATCAGGCGGCAAGCGGTGGTATCGCGCCCGGCCCCGGAATAGCGCCCGGAGGGCATTTGCCGAGGATGATCATGCCCAGCACCTCGTCGGCCGTCACGTCGGTGGTCCTTGCCGTGCCGACGACCTGGCCGTTCTTCATGACGCCGATCCGGTCGGCCAGTTCGAAGACGTCATGGATGTCGTGGCTGATGAGGAAGATGCCGATTCCCTCGGACTTGAGCTGCTTGACCAGTTCGCCGACCTGCGCGGTTTCCTGCGGTCCGAGCGCGGCGGTCGGCTCGTCCATGATCAGGATTTTCGCGTCGAACAGGATGGCGCGCGCGATCGCCACCGACTGGCGCTGGCCACCGGAAAGCTTGATCACCGGTTCCTTGAAGCGCTGGAAGCGCGGATTGAGCCGCCCCATGACCTTGCGCGCTTCCGCTTCCATAGCAACGTCGTCGAGCGTGCCCCAGGGGGTTCTCAATTCGCGGCCCAGAAACAGATTGGCGGCTGCATCGACATTGTCGGCCAGCGCGAGGGTCTGGTAGATCGTCTCGATGCCATACTTCTTCGCATCGCGCGGATTGTTGATGGTCGCTTCCTGCCCTCGCACCATGATCTTGCCGGAGTCGCGCTTGTAGGCGCCGGAAAGAATCTTGATCAGCGTCGATTTGCCGGCGCCGTTGTGGCCGAGCAGCGCGACGACCTCGCCCTGATGGAGATCGACGGAGGCATTGTCGACGGCGCGGATACCACCGAAGGCGACGGAGATGTTCTTCAGCTCGACGAGAGGCGTATCAGCCATGACGTATTCTCCCTTCAAAGCCGCTTGCGATAGATCGTGTCGAGCCAGACGGCGACGACGAGGACCGCACCTACCACGATGCTCTGCAGGGGCGCGTCGATGCCGAGCAGCACCATGCCCGACTGCAGCGACTGCATGAGCAGTGCGCCGAGCATGGCCCCGACAACCGTGCCCGCACCGCCCGCAAGCGACGTGCCGCCGATGACGGCCGCCGCAATGACGAGAAGCTCGTCAAGCGTACCCAGCGCATTCGTTGCCGCGTTGAGGCGCGCCGTGCCAATACAGGCGGCCAGCGCGGCAAGGATGCCCATCACGATGAAGATCTTCATGATCGTCCAGCGGGTGTTGATGCCGGCGAGATCGGCCGCTTCCGGGTTGCCGCCGATGGCGAAGACATAGCGCCCGAACCGGGTGCGCTTCGTCACAAACGTCATGATGACGCCGGTGGCGATCGCCATCAAAACGGGGATCGCGATGCCGTGCCCGATGAACAGGCCGCCTTCCGGAATGGTGATGCCGTTCTGCTGCGCGTAGCGGTTCACGATGCCGACCGGCCATGGATAAGCATTCATCACCCAGACCGCGCCCAGGATTGCGCCGCAGGCGACCAATCCGAGAAACGTCTCTGCCCACACCGGTCTTTGCGGGAAATTGAAGCGCTGGCGCTGCCGGCGGGCGTTGAGCATCGAGAACACGAGCGCCACGCAGGCGACGACGCCCACCACCCAGCTCCAGGTCGTGCCTATCGCTCCATCCGGCCCGCCGCCCATCAGGCGGAACGTGGCGTCTATCGGCGCGACGGTCTGTCCGCTGGTGACCCACCAGGCGGCGCCCCGCCAGACAAGGAGACCACCGAGTGTGACGATAAAGGCCGGGATGGCGAGATAGGCGATCAGGAACCCCTGGAACGCGCCGACGGCAATGCCGAGCGCCAGGGCAACCGCAACGGCGATGATCCAGATGTAGGGATCGCCGAGCGGGAACCCGAACATCTGCGGCAGGATCTGCACCTGCGTCACGCCGACGATCATGCCGATGAAGCCCTGCACCGAACCGACCGAAAGGTCGATGTTGCGGGTGACGATGACGAGCACCATGCCGGTCGCCATGATGGCGACGGAAGAACTCTGCACCGAGAGGTTCCAGAGATTGCGCGGCGTCAGGAACAAACCGCCCGACGCGAAGTTCAGGCCGATCCAGATGATGAGCAGCGCGCCGACCATGCCGAGCATGCGCGTGTCGAGTTCGGTGGCCTGCAGGAAGCGGCCGATAGGCCCGAGTTCGGACGCCCTGGCGCGATCCGGCTGCGCGGTGGTGGTGTCGGTCATGATCATCTCCCCGCCATCAAGCGCGCCAATCGAACTCAGAGGGACGCGGCCGTCAGGGTTTGGACGTTAGCCGCTTTGTCCGGCCGTTTGAAGTGAGGGGTTTTTCGTCCCCTCCTGGTGAAACGCCGCGGCTCTTGCGAGCCGCGGCGTCAAAAATCGAACCGTCCGAAGGATCAGTTGCAGGCGGCGACCGAACCGGCGGCGACGCCGGCGCAGGCCTCGTCCTTGCTGATCCAGCCGGCGTCGATCACCACGTTGAGGTTGTCCTTGGTGATGGCGACCGGCGTCAGGAACACCGACTTGGTGACGTTGCCGCCAGGCGTCGTGAAGTCGACGACGCCGGCGATGTCGGTGAACTGCTTGCCGTCTGCGAGTTCAGACGCGATGGCGCCGGCGGACTTGCCGAGCTCACGCGCGTCCTTCCAGACCGAAACCGTCTGCGTGCCGAGCGCGATGCGGTTGAGCGCCGCCTTATCGCCGTCCTGTCCGGATACCGGCACCGTCCCGGCAAGGCCCTGCGCCTCGAGCGCCGCGACAACGCCGCCGGCCGTGCCGTCATTGGAGGCGACGACGGCGTCGATCTTGTTGTCGTTGGCGGTCAGCATCTGCTCCATGTTGCGCTGGGCATTGGCCGGGAGCCAGCCGTCCGTATAGGCCTCGCCGACATTCTTGATCTTGCCGGCGTCGATGGCTTCCTTCAGCACTTCCATCTGGCCGGAGAACAGGAAGTCGGCGTTCGGATCGGCAGACGAGCCCTTGATGAAGGCATAGTTGCCCTCGGGCTTGATCTTGAACACGGCAGCAGCCTGCTGGCGGCCGACTTCCTTGTTATCGAAGGTCAGGTAGAAAACGTTGCTGTTCTCGATCAGCCGGTCGTAGCCGAGTACCGGAATTCCCTCGTCGAGCGCCTTCTGGACGGCCGGGCCGATCGCGGAAGCGTCCTGCGACAGGATGATGAGCGCGTTGGCACCCTGGCTGATCAGGCTCTCGACGTCGGTTAGCTGCTTCGTCGGCGACGACTGGGCGTCTGCCGAGATGTAGGTGTTGCCGGCAGCCTCGACCGCAGCCTTGATGGCGGCCTCGTCCGTCTTCCAGCGCTCTTCCTGGAAGTTCGACCAGGAAACGCCGATGACCTTGCCTGCGGCATGCGCGGCGCCGGACAGCACGAACGACATGGCGACACCCGCCAGGATGGCGGTGGTAAACTTTTTCATGACAATCCTCCCTGCGCCCTCGGGCGCACAGTGACACTCAGTTTCAGCCCGAAGACTTTTTTCGAGCCTCGAAAAAATAGTGGCGTATCGGCCACTTTCTGTCAATATCGATTCCGGAGGAGCCTACCCGCGTTGCAGGATGGCTGAAGATGCATTGGCAAAGCGACTCAATGTCTGCTTTGCCAATGAATATTGGGGCCGCATGCGGAAACGCAGGGCGATCCGGGAGGAGTATGAGCAAATGACGGCTGGAATACGTCACGACGATCTGCGGCGTCGCAATCGCGGACTCGTGATCGCGGCCGTGCGGCGCGCCGGCCTGCCGTCGCGCACCGAAATCGCCTCCACGACCGGGCTCAGCCATTCCACGATATCGGCAATCTCGGCCGATCTAATCAACGAGGGAATCCTGGCGGAGGCGAAGGCTGGCGAACTCGCCAGCGCACGCCGCGGCAGGCCTCAGGTGGGACTGTCCCTCAACGCCGACGCGGCGACGGTGATCGTCGCCGTCCTGTCACTGAACGAGCTATCGGCCGCGACGATCAATTATGCGGGAGGTCTCGTCGCCGAAGAGAGTCGAACGCTGGCGACAGCAACGATTTCGCGAGACGACCTGATCTCCGAGCTGGTCGCGATGCTTTGCCGGCTGACCTCAGGAATGGAGGGCAGCGCCCGCCCGCTGCGCATCGTGCTGGCCATACAGGGCATCACCGACGCGGATGCACGTGTGATGCTCTGGTCGCCGATCACGCCGCACAGGGACATACCCTTCGCCGAAATCCTCGAGCGCAAGCTCGGGATCCCGACGGCGGTCGAGAACGATTGCAACATGATGGCGGTGGCGCTGCGCTGGCGCGACCCCGCGCGCTACCGCGCCGATTTCATCGCCATCCTGCTCTCGCACGGCATCGGCATGGGGCTGGTGCTTAAGGGCAACCTCTTCACCGGAACGCGATCATCCGGCGGCGAATTCGGACATGTCATCCATCGGCCGGAGGGGGCGCTCTGCCGCTGCGGTCGGCGCGGCTGCATAGAGGCCTATGCGGGCGACTACGCCATCTGGCGCAACGCGCACGGCAAGAGCGAGTTCTCGACGCCAGAAGACGGCGTGCGGCCCGAAGACATGAAGGAACTGGCAGAGCGGGCTCGTGCGTCCGACGGGCCGGAACGGGAGGCCTACCGCAAGGCTGGCAACGCGATCGGCTACGGCATCGGCAGCCTGTTCGCGCTGATCGACCCGGCTCCGATCGCTTTCGTCGGGGCAGGCGCGGCAGCCTTCGACCTGCTGGAGCCGGCGATACGCGCGGCGGTCGCGGAAACGGCGGGCGGACAGCACTCCGACGCGATCGCGTTCGACACGATACCGGACGAGCTGCCGCTGATACGGCAGGGCTGCGCCATGCGGGCGCTGACCTATGTCGACCAGGAAATCTTCTCGGACGGATACCCGGCGTCTCCGCTTCTGCACGCGGACATCGCGTAAGGCCGGACCGTCAGTCCTCGCGGATCGCGTAGCCTGCGCCCCGGATCGTGCGAATGACGTCGGGCATGCGACCGGTGTTGACGGCCTTGCGCAGGCGACCGACATGCACGTCCACGGTGCGTTCGTCGATATAGATGGTTTCGCCCCACACATTGTCGAGCAACTGGCTGCGCGAGAAGACGCGACCTGGATGCCGCATCATGAACTCGAGCAGGCGGAATTCGGTCGGGCCAAGCCTGATCTCGTTCTTCTTGCGATAGACGCGATGCGCTTCGCGATCGAGCATGATGTCGCCGACCTTGAGCACGGACGACAGCACCTCGGGCTTGGCCCGGCGCAGCAACGCCCGCACCCGCGCCATGAATTCGGGCGTCGAGAACGGCTTGACCAGGTAGTCGTCAGCGCCGGTGGAAAGGCCGCGCACACGGTCGCTTTCCTCGCCGCGCGCCGTCAACATGATGACAGGCAGGCGCTGCGTCTCGGGGCGCATGCGCAGCCTACGGCAAAGCTCGATGCCGGAAATGCCAGGGATCATCCAGTCGAGCACGAGGAGGTCGGGCACATGCTCCTGCAGCCTGACCTCGGCTTCGTCGCCGCGCGTGACGATCTCGACCTGGTAGCCTTCGGCCTCAAGGTTGTAGCGCAGGAGGACGCCCAGCGGCTCCTCGTCTTCCACCACCATGATTTTCGGCGCGATCATCCCTGGATCTCCTGCCGTCTTGTCTATTCCGCCAAGGCCGAGACCTGCGTCTCGTCGATCTTCGGGCGGTTTACCGGCAACTGTTCGCCCGTCACCACATAATATGCATTTTCGGCGATGTTCGTCACATGATCGCCGATGCGCTCGAGGTTCTTGGCGCAGAACAGCAGATGCGTGCACGCGGTGATGTTGCGCGGGTCTTCCATCATGTAGGTGAGGAGCTCGCGGAAAACCGCAGTATACTTGACGTCGACCTTCTCGTCGTCGGCACGCAGCGTTCGCAAACCTTCGGCGTCGCCGACGGCATACCGATCGATGACGCCGCGCACCTGATCGAGCACCAGTTGCGACATGTCCTCGATGCCATAGGCGAGGTTGCGCGGCGTCGCGCCATGGCCGACGGCGCTGACCCGCTTGGCGACGTTCTTGGCGAGATCGCCGATCCGTTCGAGGTCGCCCGCCATGCGGATGGCGCCGACCACGGCGCGCAAATCCTGCGCCATCGGCTGGCGCCTCGCGATCAAAGCGATTGAACGATCGTCGAGCTCGCGCTGGCGCGCGTCCATGATGACGTCGTCCGAGATGATGCGCTGCGCCAGCGCATTGTCGGACGTGAGCAGCGCGCGGATCGAATCGCCGACCATGGAACCCGCGAGGTCGCTCATGTCGCGCACCAGCCGCTGGATGTGGTCGAGTTCCTCATCGAAGGAGGTGACGGTATGTTCGCGCATGGAAGGAGCCTTTCAGGTTCCGGATGTTCTGCGACTTCGTATCGGCTCAGCCGAAGCGGCCGGTGATGTAGTCCTGGGTGCGCTTCTCGTGCGGGCTGGTGAAGATCAGGTCGGTCGGGCCTTCCTCGACCAGCACGCCAAGGTGGAAGAACGCTGTACGCTGGGAAACGCGCGCGGCCTGCTGCATCGAGTGCGTCACGATGACGATCGTGTAGTTCTCCCTGAGCTCGTCGATCAGTTCCTCTACCTTTGCGGTGGCGATCGGATCGAGGGCAGAGCACGGCTCGTCCATCAGGATGACTTCCGGCGACACCGCGATGGTGCGCGCGATGCACAGGCGCTGCTGCTGGCCGCCCGACAGGCCGGTGCCAACTTCGTGCAGGCGGTCCTTCACTTCCTCGAAGAGCGACGCCTTCTTCAGGCTGGTAACAACGATCTCCTCGAGATCTGCCTTGTTCCGGGCCAGGCCGTGGATGCGCGGGCCGTAGGCGACGTTCTCGAAGATCGTCTTCGGGAACGGGTTCGGCTTCTGGAAAACCATGCCGATGCGGGCGCGCAATTCCACCACGTCGAGCTTCGGATCGTAGAGGTCGTTGCCGTCGAGGGAAATCTTGCCCTCAATGCGCGCGCCCTCGATCGTATCGTTCATGCGGTTGATGCAGCGCAGGAAGGTCGACTTGCCGCAGCCTGACGGGCCGATGAACGCGGTGACTGCCTTCTCCGGAATGTCGATCGAGACATTGAAGAGGGCCTGCTTGGGTCCGTAGAAGACGCGCACGTCTTCCGCCTTCACACGGACGGGACGCGGCTGCGCGTCCGGCGTGCGTATGGTGGAGAAGGCTCCGGCCTGCGTGGGCTGCATGCGCGCCACTGCGGCCTCGACTTCGGTTGCGGTCATCGCTGTCATTGTCGGGTTCTCCATGGTCCTACTGCCGACGCTCGAAACGGGAACGCAGGTAGATCGCGGCCGCGTTCAGGATGAGCATGACGGCCAGAAGGATGATGATGGCTGCGGCCGTGCGCGGCTCGAAGAAGTTGCGGTTCTCGTTGCCTTGCCAGAGGAAGATCTGCACGGGAAGCGCGGTCGATTGGTCGAGCGGCGTTGCCGGCAGGGTCGCGACGAAGGCGTTCATGCCGATGAGCAGCAGCGGAGCTGTTTCGCCAATCGCCTGGGCAACACCGATGATCGTAGCGGTCATGATGCCCGGATAGGTGATCGGCAGGACGTGGTGGAACACCATCTGCGTCTTCGAGGCTCCGAGGCCGAGCGCAGCCTGCCGGATCGACGGCGACACCGCTTTCAGGGCACTTCGAGTGGCAATGATGATTGTCGGCAGCGTCATCAACACCAGCACAAGACCACCGACGAGCGGCGCCGACAGCGGCAGGCGGAAGTAGCCGATGAAGACCGCGGCGCCGAGCAGACCGAAGACGATGGACGGCACCGCCGCCAGATTGTTGATGTTGACCTCGATCAGGTCGGTGATCTTGTTCTTCGGCGCGAACTCCTCGAGGTAGATCGCGGCGGCGACGCCGATCGGCACGGCGAGCAGGATGACGATCAGCATCATGTAGAGCGAGCCGATGAATGCGCCGAGCAGACCAGCCTCGGCCGGCGCAGCGCGCGAATCCGGGTTGGTGAACAGCACGTAGGAGAAGATCATGCGCACCGTGCCGTCGGCATAGAGCGTGTCCGCGAGTGAGCGCACTCCGGGCGAAAGCTGCTGGCGGTCATCCGCGAGAGATCGTTCGATGTTGCCCTTCAGCCAGTTGTCGACATTGGCCGACAGCAGAAGCTCGACATCGACGGTCTGGCCGAGCAGGCCCGGATCCCGGACGAACATGTCGCGCAGCACGAACCGCTGGTTCGGTGACACGAAGGCCTGCACGTCCTTCGGGGTGAACTCGACGTTGGGCGCTGCCTCGCGCACCGCATTCTCGATGACGCGATTCCAGTTCACCATCGTCACGGCACGCTCCCAGTCGAGCGTGGCGCGGCGGAACTCGGCGGGCGACTGTCCGTCCTGCTGCACAGGCTTGGGGTCTACCTTGATCAGCGTGGGATCGAAGGTGACCTTCAGGTCGGCAGCCGGCTGCCAGAAGGCCGGAATGCCCTGCATCAGGATCGAGCCGAACAGGAAGACGACAAAACCGACGGCAAGAAGCACCGCGCCAGCGCCATAGGCACGGAAGCGGGTCTCGGCAGCGCGGCGGCGGCGCAGTCCCTTCTGGATGCGGACGAGCCGGTCCTGGTTGCTTTCCACGCCACGCGTCGGGCGGGGCGTCATCGAGGCGGTATCCACGTTGGCCATGGCTATTCGTACTGCTCCCGATACTTGCGGACGACGTAGAGGGCGATGACGTTGAGGATCAGCGTCATGACGAAGAGCGTCAGGCCGAGCGCAAAGGCGACCAGCGCCTGCGGGCTGGCGAAGTTCGTGTCGCCGGTGAGCTGGTTGACGATCGAGACGGTAACCGTCGAGATGGCGTCGAACGGGTTGGCGCGCAGGATCGGCGCGTTGCCGGCCGCGAGCACCACGATCATGGTTTCGCCGAACGCCTTGCTGATCGCCAGCATGAATGCGCCAACGATGCCTGGAAGCGCTGCCGGCAGCACGACCTTGCGGATCGTCTCGGACTTGGTCGCGCCGATGCCGAGCGAGCCGTCACGCATGGCGCGCGGAACCTGGGTGATGATGTCGTCGGAGAGCGAGGAGACGAACGGAACGATCATCAGGCCCATTGCTATACCAGCCGTCAGGGCGCTGGTGGCGCGGATCTGGAGACCGAAGAGGGCTCCGAGGTCGCTGAGCAGCGGCCCAAGCGTGATCAGCGCGAACACACCGTAGATGACCGACGGAATGCCGGCAAGGATTTCGATGATCGGCTTGGCGACGGCGCGCACGCGAGGGTCGGCGTATTCGGCCATGTAGATGGCCGACAGCAGGCCGACCGGTATCGCGACCGCCATGGCGATCGCGCTGACCATGATCGTGCCCCACAGGAGCGGCAGCAGGCCGTATTGGCCGCCAGCTTCGCCGGTTGTCGTGAACCCAGGGTTCCAGACTGTCCCGAAGAAGAATTCGATCGGGCTGACCAAGGTAAAGAAGCGCATTGCCTCCGAGAGCAGGGAGGCGACGATGCCGACCGTGGTGAGGATGGCAACGGCCGAGCAGGCGATGAGAAGCAAGCGGACGGCGCCCTCAAATTCGTTGCGGGCCCGCAACCTCGGCGCGATGCGGCGCGCCATGAGCAGGAGACCGAGCAGCCCCAGCAAGGCAGCGGCGACCATCATCGCCCAGAAACTCGTTGTCCGGAAAGAGCGCAGGGCCTCGCCGGCCGCGACCTCGTAAGGCTGTGCATCACCGACAACGCCGAAGCCGCTGGCGATCTGCTCTACGCGGCGCATCGTTTCGCGCAACGCGGCGGGATCGCCATTGACGAGTTCGGGTGGCAGGAAGGACTGCGCGTTGCCAAGCGCAAGGCTGTTGGAAAAGAGCGCCCAAGCCAGAAGGACGACAACCGCCGGGATCGCGCACCACAACGCCACCATCAACCCGTGATAGTTGGGGCGCGAATGCATTGTTCGCTGCGCGGTGGTGGCGACGGCGCGTCCCCGCGTCAGGCCAACCTGATAGCCCACCGAAAGCAGGACAAGCAGGAACACGACTACAATAAGGCTGTTCACGGCAAAAACGCTCCGCAGCGGGCGCAGTCAATATTGGGGGCGATCAAGCCCGCGAAACGCTGATCCGGCTCCCCCGTCAAGCCGTCTTCAGCGCAAGCCGACGGATGGGGCGACGAACGCCGCCCCATCCTGGTCGATCAGTTGGTGCCTACCGTCTTGCCTTCCTTGAAGGCCTCCAGCACAGCGGTGCGGTCAGCATCGGGCTGCGGGATCAGGCCAGCGGTCTCAAGCGTGCCGCCATTGCCAGAAATGCCGTCGGACAGGAAGAACTCGGTATACTCCGCCAGACCCGGGATCGTGCCGATGTGCTCGCCCTTCACGTAGAAGAAGAGCGGACGCGAGACCGGATAGTCGCCGCTGGCGACCGTCTCGAGCGAAGGTGTAACGCCGTTCACGGTCGCGACCTTCAGCTTGTCCTTGTTCTGGTCGTAGAAGGACAGGCCGAACACGCCGACGGTGGCCGGGTTGGCCTGCAGGCGGGCGAGCGTCTCTGTGTAGTCACCGGCGATCTCGACCACGACGTCCTGACGGAACGTCTCGCAGGCCTTCTTCATCGCTTCCTTGTCCATCTCGGGCAGGCCAGCTTCCTTGCAGCCCGGCGCGATCACCTTCTCCTGGAAGACTTCGCGGGTGCCGTGGTTGGAGCCCGGGATGGCGAGGTTGATTTCCTGCGCAGGCAGGGAAGCATCGATCTCGTTCCAGGTCTTGTACGGGTTGGCGACCATCTTGCCATCGACCGGAACTTCAGCGGCCACTGCCTTGAACACGTGCACCGGCAGCAGTGCGAAGTCGCCCTGGCTGGCGGAGGTGGCGAAAACGATGCCGTCGAAGCCGAACTTGACTTCGCGGATGTCCTTCACGCCGTTGTCGTTGCAGGTCTTGATTTCGTCTTCCTTGATCGGACGCGAGGCATTGGCGATGTCGACGGTGTTTTCGCCGACGCCCTCGCAGAACTGCTTAAGGCCGCCGCCCGTTCCGCCGGAGCCGACGACCGGCGCCTTGAAGTCGGGGAAAGCGTTGCCGAATTCCTCGGCCACGATGCTCGCGAACGGAAGCACCGTCGACGAGCCTGCGATCTGGATGGTGTCACGCGACTGCGCATATGCATGGCCCGCGAAGACAACCGCAAGCGCGGCCGTCGAAAGCATGATCTTCTTCATGGGTGCCTAACTCCTGGTCGGAAATCTCTTTGTCGAGGCGCGATCCTTCAGCGCCCGGTGAGCCAATAGCCGCGGACTATTACAGTTGGATGACAGTTTGATGTCAGTCCCGTAACGCGGATACTGGAAACACGCCGGCTAATGAAATGCGGGCGCTTCCCGGACCAGCATGTACGGCAGCGCCGTCAACGGCTTGCGCAAATCGCATACACCGAAACGTCCATCCCGATGGCTGTGCTGGAAAAGCAGGCTGGATAAAAAAACCGGACGGGAGGCGAAGACGCCAACCAGTATCAGAAGCTGGCCAGCCGCACCGAACGATGTCCCGTTGGGGATATGACACCGTGTTTTCTCGGCGGTCGCTCTTCCCGTCCGTGGAACCAAAACGGAACCTGGCAATATGGTTAATCTCCGTGCCGAACGCGGAGCTATGGTGCGATCGCACCATAGCGGGTTTGCGGGTTCCTAGACAGCCGAGCGATTCTCGCGACGGGAAATCGCGATCCAGCGTTCGACCATTTCGGCCAGAGCCTTGGGGCTGATGGGCTTCGACAGATAGTCGTCCATGCCGGCCGCCAGGCAGCGTTCACGGTCACCTTTCAGGGCATGGGCCGTGACGCCGATCACAGGCACGCGCCGGCCGTCCCTAGCCTCCGCGGACCGGATTGCCGCCGTGGCCTCGAGTCCGTTCATCTCGGGCATCGACACGTCCATGAGGATGATGCGCGGATTCATCTCGCTGAAAGCCTGCAGCGCCAGACGGCCATTGCCGACGATTTCAAAGCTGTAGCCCATCTCGCCGAGTATCTGGGTGAAAACCAGTTGGTTCACCTCGTTGTCCTCTGCGACCAGTATGTCGACCCGATGGCTCCCCTCCGGCACACTCTCCCGGCGCGGTCGCAACTGTATGGGCGCGCGCGCCGCCATATCCTCTGTGTCGCGAAGCGAACCCGCAGGAGGGACTTCCCGCTCAGGAGATCGATGTTTCTGGATCGCTGCGACGATGGTTTCGAGAAGCAGCGAGGAACGCGCCGGCTTGGTAAGCTGGGCGTCGATCGACAGGTCGCGATAGAACGGTCCTGAAAGAGACTGATCGACTGAAGTCAGCATGACGATCGGCGTGCCGGCAAGGCCCGGCGTGGAGCGGACAAGGCGCGCCATCTCACCGCCCGTCATGCCCGGCATCTGATAGTCAAGCACGATGCAGTCCACAGATATGCCGAGCCCAGACGCCGCTTCAAGAACCTTCAGCCCTTCCGCGCCACTCCCGGCCGCGCAGGCGTCGAAGGTCCAGGACGCCATCTGCTCCATGAGGATGGAACGGTTCACCTGATTGTCGTCGACGACAAGAATCCGCGAACCGGTCACGTCGGAAGGCGTGAAGCGCGCGCGCGGTGCACCGCTAGCAGGCAATGTCACGGTGAACCAGAAGGTGGAGCCCTCGCCCTCCACGCTTTCGACGCCGACCTCACCGCCCATCAGGGCAACGAGCCGCGAGGTGATGGCGAGTCCGAGACCGGTCCCCTCGTGCCGCCGGGTGGAGGAGCCATCGACCTGGCTGAACTTCTCAAAGACGGAGGCGATTTTCTCGGCTGGAATGCCGATACCCGTATCGGCGACCGATATGCGCAGCCTCGTTCCGCTTTCGGCCGCCTCACCGCTGACATCGACCAGCACATGGCCGGAGTCGGTAAACTTCACGGCGTTGCCGATGAGGTTGGTGACGATCTGCCTGACGCGGCCGATATCGCCGACGAAACTGTCCCCGAGACCTGGCTGGACACGGACGATCAGCTCAAGGTCCTTTTCCTTGGCGCGCGTCGAGACAAGCGTCGCCACGTCCTCGATTGCCTCGGTAAGCGAGAAGGGCGCTGGATCGAGCACGAGCTGTCCGGCGTCTATCTTGGAGAAGTCGAGGATGTCGTTGATGATGGTGAGCAGCGCATTGCCCGACTTCACGATGATCTCAGTGAACGTCTTTTGCTTCGGATCGAGTTCCGAGCGGGCAAGCAGTTCGGCCATCCCGAGCACGCCGTTCATCGGCGTCCTGATCTCATGGCTCATATTGGCAAGGAACTCGGACTTGGCGCGGTCGGCCAGCACCGCCCGGCGCTCTGCTTCCTCGAGTTGCTGCTCGCGTTCCTTCTGTTCGGTGATATCGATGGTCGAGCCCAGCAGGTAGAGCGTGCCGTCGGAAGCAAGCAGCGAGCCTTTCCTCGCCATCTGGTAGCGGACGCCGCCATCCGGCTGGTTGATGATCTCCTCCATCTCCAGGCGCTCGCCGGTTCTCAGGATGGTGCGATCAGCTTCCATGAAGGCGAGGCCGTCGTCACCCGACACCTCGGCGTCCGTCCTTCCGATCGCATCCTCGCCGGAAACGCCGGTGAGATGAGACCAGTACTTGTTGACGTAGAAGAGTTTCAGGTCCTCGCGCTTGGCGTAGATGGCGACCGGAACATTGTCGATGAGGCTGCGGAATATCTCGTTCTCGCGCTGGCTTTCCTTCAGCTTCTCCTCGCGTTCCTTGACATCCGTGATGTCCGTGCTGGAACCTATGAGATGCACCGATCCGTCGCTGCCGACGAGGCGGCTTTTGCGGGCGATCAGTTGCCGGCGCGTACCATCGCCCTGCGTCAGCGTCTCTTCCGTTTCGTTGGCGACCCCCGTCCGAAGGACGTCCATGTCGCGTTCCGCAAAGCCGAGGCCTTCGGCGGCGAAGAAATCACGGTCGGTCCTGCCGGACGCCTGTTCCTTGGAGATACCGGTGAGCTCGGTCCAAGCCTTATTGACGAACTCGAAGCTCAGGTCTTCGGACTTGACGTAGGCAGCGACCGGCAGCTCATCGAGCACGTGACGATAGAGCTCGGTCTTGCGCATGGAACGTCGCAACGCCCGCTCGCGCTCCTTCATCTCCGTGATTTCCACGCGCACGCCGATGAAGGCGCCATCATCGGCTCGCGTGTCGAACACCTGGTACCAGCGACCGTCAGGATTGCGGCGCTCGTACATGCCATGCGGCTTGCGGTGATGCGCCATGTAGGCGTCTATCCACGCGTCGGGATCGGCGTCGTATAGATCGTCGATGTCCGCGTCACCGCTCGAACGGAAGTAGCCGAGGTCACGCCCGTGCGAGATCGCGTCGCGGAAAGTCAGGCCCGGCTGCCAGATCGGCTCAAGGCCAGGCAGAGAATCCTTCAATTTCCTATTGGCCAAGACAAAACGGTCGTTGCGATCGTAGATGACGACGGCGGCGGGCAGCGATTCCAGTACATCCGCCAGAATCCGGCGAGCCTCCTCGACCTCGTTCTCGCGATGTTTCCGGTCAGTCACGTCGAAAACGAACGAGGCTACGTAGCGGCGGCCGCTTGCCAGATCAACGCGATGCCTGCGCACGACGCGCGAGCGAGCGACCCCCGCCTGCTCCAAATCCTCCTCAACTTCGTACGGCGCCCCGGTATGAAGAACCCGGCGCTCCGAAGGCTCGAACTCCGCCACCTTGTCCGATGGCAGGAAATTCGCGGCGTGGCGTCCCAGCATCGCGCCCGGGGACTTCCCGAACATCGAGGCAAACGCCCGGTTGACGAAGGTGAAGCGAAGCTGCTCGTCCTTGACGAAGATCGGATCGCTGACAGAGTCGAGTACGGACTCGGCAAGGCTGGACCGTTCGAGCGCATCCTCGAATGGCGCAACCAGGGCGGTGATGTTGCGCCCGACGCCCCTGTAGCCCAGGAACGCACCGTCCGCACCGAAGCGCGGAAACCCGGTGACCGACACCCACCGGCACGCCGGCTGGCCTTTCTTCAACTCGTAGACGAAATCGCGGAACGGACGGCGTGACTGGAGGTCGTCGAGATGCGCCTGGGCCCGTTTACCCTCGTCGGTTCCGGGATTGAGGAAATCGAAACGAAGGCGCCCAAGCACCTCCCGCGGCGGGATTCCCGTCTGCTCCTCATAATTTTCCGACAGCCAGGAGAAGCGGAGCTCGGCGTCGGTTTCCCAGATCCAGTCGCTTCCGGACTGCGCGAGTTCGAGCAGGTCACCGCAGGAAAACTCACGCGCGGCGCATGTCTCGACGCCCCTGAGCCGCACGAATGAGCGTGCCGATGCGCCGAGCGGCGTCTCCTGCCTTTCCGCCATGTCGTTCCACCCCGGGCCGCGGAGCTTGCTGCCACGGCTTCCTCGGTGGACTGTGCGGGAGAAGCCTTAAGGATTGACTAACCATAACTTTGCCGGCGCGCTGGGCTTTCGGGCAAGCGCTGGCCGCGCGCGACGGAACGGTTAACGAGCCGTTAGCGGGAAAGTAACCAACGGTTCATCATTGCCTGCACACGCCAGCGGGTCTGCTATCGTAACGTCAGCTGTTTCCAAGCTGGAGCGTTTGCGATGAGAAAGGGACTTGAGCTTTCCGAATCCGGCGGCCGGCTCGCCGCCAAGGCAGGCGGCTGGCGTGTTGACCTGCTCTTCCCGGCATTCCTTGTCGGTGCGACATATCTGATCGCCAGAACGTTCTTCGGATTCTGATCCGGCAGAGCCTGACCTTGCCGCCAACGTCACCTCACGAGGCTATCGCTCGTAGGTGCATTCAGGCAGGATAGGACGCTGCGTGCGCTCCTGGGCGAAAAGTCGCTATCGGGCCAATATCGCAATATCCCCTAGAAACGCGTCAATTGGTGTGAAAACACACCTTCTGGAAGTTGATCCGTCTTATTCGGCTATTTACACCAGTGCTTGCGCAAGGTCGTGAGGGACCGGCCGAGCGCAAATCTGTGCGCACCGGATGTTTTGCAGCGATGATTCCGGCGTTTTGCAGGGTAAATCGACGCGGCGACGAGCAGCCGCCATGATGTTGGCCAGGGGACTACCAGCGGTGGATTGCTCCACTAATTCAAAAGAAGCACTTGCTTTTCAGCGAAGCACCCAAAAAAATGGGTCACGGCACATCCGTCTCATCGAAGGTGGACAACCCCGAGAAGTGGTAGCCATGCTTCCTTTGAGTAAACGGGAACGCTCGCTAAACGTCGTCATCGCGACGATAACCCGTCGCCGCCCCAAAATGCTTGGAGCGCTTTTGGAGTCATGGGCAAGGCTCGAGCGCCCGCGCGACTGTCATTGCACATTCCTTGTGGTTGAAAACGACGAGTCCCGCAACGTCAGGCTGCCTCAAGAAATAGGGGGCGACTGGGGTGATGCGGAACTGGTTTACTATCTCGAACCCAGCCAGGGCATTCCGATCGCCAGGAACAGGGCCTGCAAGATCGCTCTGGAGCGAAATGCCGATGTGATGCTCTTCATCGATGATGACGAAACAGCGGACGCCCGTTGGTTGGTCAACATGGTGGAAACCTATCGAAAGACGGGCTGGGGCCTGATCGGCGGGCCGGTCGAGCCGGTGCGCCCGCCAGAACAGCTCACTTTTTGGCAACGAGTCGTTTTCCGCGGAGTTCGCGACAGGCTTGCCAGAAAGTACGCGAGGGCCCGCGTCAACGGCTTGGAAGCCACAACCGTGGTGACAAGCAACTGGCTTGCAGACATGTCGCTGATCTCGAAATACGATCTGTCGTTCGACGAGCGCCTGCGGTTCACCGGGGGCAGCGACGCGAAGTTTTGTTATGACGCCAGGACGGCGGGCGTTCGTGTCGGCTGGACTTCCGACGCGATCGTGCGGGAAACCGTTTCCGTCGATCGCTTGTCGCTGCGCTATCAGTTCCGCCGGGCGCGGGACCAGTCCAACGTGTCGCTGAGACGCAAGATAGACAGGGATTCCTCCGCGCTGTCATGGGTGCCGGTGTCCGTGGCCATGCGGGCAGCGGGAGCCGGGCTCCAGATCCTGGTGATTCCCCTCACCAGAGGCTCCAGCCTCGTGCCGATAGCGCGCTCTTTCGGCTGGATCGTCGGACGCCTGTCCGTGTTCTGGGGCGCGACATCCTCGCACTATCGCGAAACAACCGGCGCCTAGAGACCTGGCGCCCTCTCGCTGCGGCTACTGGAACGCAAATACAGTCCTCCAGTCGTTCTTCATGTCGACAATCGTCCACCCGCTGGCCAAGCCTTCATCCAGCGCCTTGTCCAGCTTGCCTATGGGCGACTGGCGGTCATAAGCCCATTCGCGGGCGGCGTCCGTGTGATGGACGATGCCCATGAAGCGTGGTCCCTCTCCCGAAGCGGTCCATTCAAGCATCTGTTGGTCCCCGTCCGAATTGCCGAAGGCGAAGATTGGCCGTCGCCCAATGAACCGGTTGATGCCAACTGGCTTGCCCGAACCGTCGTCGATAAACTCCACCTTGGCAAGCTTTTCGAGCACAGGCTTGCCATCCGGCCCGATCTTGAACTCGGTGACGCCAGACGAGCCAACAACCTGTTCGGGCGGAATGCCGTAGACGCGCTCAGTCCAAGGCCGCATGAACTCGATGCCGCCGCCTGACACGATGAATGTCTTGAAGCCGTTTGCGCGCAGGTAGGCGAGAAGCTCGATCATCGGCTTGTAGGCCAGATCGGTGTAAGGCCGGTCAAAGCGGGGGTGGCGCGCGGACGCGATCCACTCCTTGACGTCCGCGGTAAATGCCTCGGTTGTCATGCCCGCATGCGTCTCAGCGATGATCGCGAGCAGACCTTGCTCGCCGGTTGCGGCGAGCGCCTGCATGTCACCGTCCATGACCGCCTTGTAAGGCTGCTGCTGCCTCCATTCGGGATGGTCGGCCGCCATCGCCTTGAGACGGTCGAATGCGAAGGCAACCTGGAAATAGACAGGTTGTTCGGCCCAAAGCGTTCCGTCATTGTCGAAGGTCGCGATGCGCTCTTCTTCCGGCACGAAATCGGCATGGCCTTGCGTCGTGATGCGCTTGACGAAATCGGTGATCGACCGCTTGGCCGGCCCCTCGTTCCACGACGGCAGCGGATCGGTCTGCGAAAAGGCGTGCTGTGCTGCCGCAAAGACGCCAAGGACGAGCAGCAGCACTGGAAAAATCTTGCGGAGCATTTCATTTTCCTTGCCGGCGGCAGAGTCGAGGATTGCCGACTTCGCCCCGCCTATGTGCCACGATGGATCGGCTGTCGCCTATGCGTTCCTACCGGGGATCGCCGACCACCACATAAACAACGCTGTTGCCGCGATACTCCGGCCGATACCATGTCTCGCCGCAGTGCTCGTAGCTGACGCCGTTGACAACCACCTTCGCGCATCCGCCCGGCAATGCATATTCCAACGTACCGATCTCGATCGCCGCGCCGACTGCCGAGCCCCAATAATAGCCAGGATAGTATGGCGCCGGCCAGTATCCGGGATGATAGGGATAAGGACGAGGCGGTGGCGGCCCCGGCGGATGGGGTGGCGGCCCCGGCGGATGGGGATGCGGACCAGGACCAGGCCCGGGACGAGGTCCAGGGTGCGGGTGGGGTCCGGGATGCGGGCCGGGATGTGGACGATAGTGAGGGCCTACATTCATGGCTGGGCCATGGAACCCGCCATGCATGCCTCCGCCCCCGCCATGGAAGCCGCCTCCGCCAAAATGCGCTCCGCCTCTCGCATCTGCCTGCGTGGCGAGGAAGCCGCCCGCCAGCAAGACGGCGATGGCAAGCCGTGAAGCCCTCGCGCGGGAGTGCGTGACGCCGTGTGTGCTTGTCATCACTGTGCTCCCTCATCCCTGGGCGCGCCTATGGCGAACGCTATGCTCTTGTGATCAGCGGATGGGGTAAAGGTGAAGGTGTCAGCTGCGATGACTGCCGGAACCGTCCACTTCGCGGTCGAAACATAGCGAGGCTGCGTATCCTGTGTCGGATCGACGATCGCCACCTTCACCGGCAGGGGTTGGTCTCCCTTGGCGATCCATATCTCCCAGTTGCGATCGGCGCCTTGCAGCGCATAGTGATCGGCCTCGCTTCCATTGACGATCCCGGTACCGACGTAGAACGCCGACGAAATGGACTTGATGGGACTTTTGTCGGTCCCGAGGTCGAAAAGGTCCGCCAGCGGGATCTGCACTCCAAGCTTCTGGGCAGCATCGTCGAGCATCTCATGGATCGTCGGCTTCGCAGGGTGGCTGGCGTAGTATTTCTCTTCGGGCGCCACCACCGTCAGTGTCTTGCCATCGTAGAAGTAGTCACGAGCGAAAAGATCGTTCTCGATCTTGACCGAAAGCTTATCGGGGCGTTGCGCGATATACTTTCCGGTTCCGTCGATCGTGACCGTCTGCCCGTTTCCGGCGACCAGATCGAATGAGAAGGAGGTGTCGAGTTGGAAGTTGTCGAGCCCCGACACGTAGTCGTTCATCTTCTCGAGAGCCGCGAGCGCCGCCGGATCGATCGTGGTCTGCGGGTCCTCGGCCGCGTCCTGTGATCTTGAGACACCGCATGTCGCGACGAGTGCGAGCATCGTGGCGAGAACCTTCAGTCGCATCTTCAGCCTCCGTCTGAACGGGCAGGTTCAAGGGCGGCGGATTGCTCCGCCGCCTGCTGTTGTGTTTTGCGTCAACCGGCTCCGCTGACGGTTTCCGACATCTTGCGAAGGGCATCGTCGACGGTGAACGTGTTCGGATGCTGGACGACGGGGAAGTCCTTGAACGTCTCGACGAATTTGCCCATTGCAGCCTGCGCCGCGTAGATGAAGTAGGCGTTGTGGATCATCCAGTCCCAATAGGTATTGGAGGTCACGTCCGCGAACTCGTAGGGATCGGTGCGCAGGTTGAAAATCTTCGGCAACCTTAGCCGCACGAACGGCTCGGCCCATACGCCCATGGTGCCGTGCAGGCGCTGTTCCATGAACACCACCTTCCAGTTGTCATAGCGCAACCCGAGCACATCGCCGTCGTCGCTGAAGTAGAAGAAGAAGTTGCGGGGGCTCTCCTTGGCCTGCCCGGTCAGGTAGGGAAGCAGGTTGAAGCCGTCGATGTGGTTCTTGTAGGTGCGGCCTATCGCCTTGTAGCCCTTCTTGAGCTTTTCGACGACGTCCGGGGCGCCGGCTGCCGCCATGAAGGTCGGCAGCCAGTCGTGGTGCTGGACGATGCCGTTGGCTATCGACCCGGCCTTGATCCTGTTCGGCCAGCGGGCAAGCTGCGGCACCCTGAATGCGCCTTCCCAGTTGGTGTTCTTTTCCGAGCGGAAAGGCGTCATGCCGCCATCCGGCCAGGAATTGCGATGCGGGCCGTTGTCGGTCGAATAGACAAGCAGCGTATCATCGGCGACGCCAAGGCTGTCGAGCAGATCGAGCATCTGGCCGACATTTTTGTCGTGGTCGATCATGGTGTCATGGTAGGGAGACTGCCAGCGGCCGGCCTGCCCGAGGCTCTTCTTCTTCGTGTGGGTGATGAAGTGCATGTGCGTGGTGTTCAGCCACACGAACCATGGTTTCCCAGCCTTCTCCTGACGCCTGATGAAGTCGGTGGCAGCCGCCACGAATTCGTCGTCGCAGGTTTCCATGCGCTTCGTGTTGAGCGGCCCGGTGTCCTCGATCTTCTGCTTGCCGACCTTGCCCCAGCGCGGGTGAACGGTTTTGTCGTCCTTGTCCGTCGCCCATGAATGGATGACGCCGCGCGGGCCGAACGTCTTGCGGAAATTCGGGAAGTCCTTCTCTGTCGGATAGTCGTACATCTCCGGCTCTTCCTCGGCATTGAGGTGGTAGAGATTGCCGAAGAACTCGTCGAAGCCGTGATTGGTCGGCAGCATGTGGTTCATGTCGCCGAGGTGGTTCTTGCCGAACTGGCCGGTCGCGTAACCCTGCTCCTTCAGCAGGGCGGCAATCGTCACCAGCTTTTCGTTCATTCCGACGGGCGCTGCCGGGATGCCGACCTTGGAAAGGCCGGTCCGGTAGACGCTCTGGCCGGTGATGAAGGACGAGCGCCCGGCCGTGCAGGACTGCTCGCCGTAGCTGTCGGTGAACAGGACGCCTTCCCTGGCGATGCGGTCGATGTTGGGCGTTTGGTAGCCCATCAGCCCGTGCGTGTAGCAGCTGAGGTTCGACTGCCCGATATCGTCGCCCCAGATAACCAGGATGTTGGGCTTCTTCGTACTCGGCGCCCCGCTCCTCGCCGCGGGCGCCCTGCTCGGTGATCTAGCCATTCAATGCCTCCTTGTGATGGATTGGGCCGCGAAGTTTCCTGAAAAATCGTCGATGGCCGCCGGGGCAGTCCGCTTCACCGGCAACACAGCGCCAACATCGAAAGACAATGCCGATGCGGCGAGAGAGGATTGCTTTTGCGCGCGGGTGGAGCATTGTCACCCGGCCTGAAACAGCATGCTGAAAATGGCTACAATGCCTATCGCCAGCAGGATGACAGCCGTGATCAACGTCATCGATGGAGGAAAGATGCTCTCGCCATGGATCAATCCCTCCGCCTTCATAGCCGCGCGCTCGTGGCGCAGGCCAAGCATGAACTGGACGTGGTAGACGATCCCCAGGACAAGCATGACTATGCCAAGCAACACCAGTGTGACGCCGAAATTTCGCGGCGCTGCGGCGTGGGCGATCGTCCCGGCGTCCCGCAGTTTCTCGAAAACCTGGAAGATCGTGAAACCGAAGGAAATCAGCGACAGTGAGGTGCGGATCACCGACATCAGCGTTCTGTCCGCGCTCATGCGTGTGCGCTGAAAGGAAAGGCCGGTGCGGCGCATCGACATCTCCGTCCTTTCGGTTGAAAGGTCGGTTCTGTACTCGGAGAGCGAGGTCCGGTGCTCGGAGAGCCCGGTGCGATGATTTGAGAGGCCTGTGCGATAGGCGGAGTACTGCACCGATGCGACGTCGGGCTTTGACTCGTCAACTTTCGGGATCGGTGGGACCGGCGTGACGGGCAGATGCTCGGGCCGGACTGGAAGAGTCTTCGTCATTACAGTTTCTGCTCCCTGATTGAAGGCTCCCTGGCCGCGAAGTTATCGCCAAGCGCGCGGCCAGTTCCGTGTCAGCAACGGAAAGACACCGAGCAGCGCAGCGACCGGGTCTGCAAAGCCTTGGACATGGCGCCCTGGAGGGTCGGCACGGATATTCAAGAAGGCTTGCCTCCAGCTTCACCAGCCACTTCCGCCAGTCGGTCGACCAGCAGGGTCAGGCGCGCGATGTACAGCAAGCATCTATTCGGCAAGATCGGTAAGGCGATTACCGTAACAATGACCGATGCAACACGTAACCGGGCACCTGAAGTTACAGTTGCGGCCTTTCATTGTCGGCAGCCATGTTGAATGCTTCCGCAACACAATCTTCGGTCCCTGGTGACTGCGGTGAATTCAGAGGCGCAACTCAACCGCCGAGGGCTGTTGAAGCTCATGCTGCGGATGCCGGAAATGCGCGAGCACCTCAAGGAGCTCAGCGCAACCAATGAAAGCGTGGCATTGTTGTGCGGCGCTTTCGAAGATGCAAGCGCGATTCTGGAAAAGCTTCAAATGAATCCTGCAGAGGCCAATCATTCGGCCATCAGCGAATACAGACTAATCTGCAGCGAAATCGAAAGCGAAGTCAGATCGATATGCCTCCACATATATAGCCGGCGCAAAGGAAAGCATTCGTAAAATTTATATCACTATCTTCCTTTGGCTGCGGCATGGTCTTCTGTTGATTGACATAGATGAGGCGCGGACGGATAGTATCCGTTGAGTACCCCGTGGTGATGAGGAAAACGCGGTGATCGGGCGGGAGGAGCACGAACGATCGCTACCGGCTGAAGAGATCGAAGCCGCCCTTTCTGGCCTTGTTGCGGACTCCAACTTCCTGGCGAGCCCTCGAAACAGGAAGTTCCTGGAATATATCGTACGTGAGCAGCTTGCCGGCCGTGGCGACAGGATCAAGGCGTATTCCATAGCGACCGAGATTTTCGGCCGTTCGGTCGATTTCGACCCCATTCAGGACCCGATCGTCCGCATAGAAGCGAGGCGGTTGCGCGCCGCTCTCGACCAGTTCTATGATGACCCTTCACATATCTGCACCGTCAGGATCTCGATACCGAAGGGGGGCTACTCTCCGTCGTTCGAACCCGTTGTCCCACAGCCCAAGCGCTGGGCCATCGTCGGACCGACCCCGATCCGCAACCCCAATCGTTTTCGGTTGCCGAGCTTTCTGGGTATCAGGCTACCGCGCCGGGTATCCGACATTGCGCTTGGCATTTGCCTGGGGGTCGTGGCCGTTCTGGTCGTACTCCAGAACGAAAGGCCGCCAGGTGATCCGGCCTTGCTGATGGCAAGAAAGCCGGTCCTGCTCGTCGAATTGGCCGAGACGGGCGGTCCGCCCTTCAGCCTGGCGTTCCGCGACCAATTGCTGGGCTCTCTCGCGAAATTCGAGCGATGGCAGGTCCGCGATATCGTTCCCGGCGCCGCATTGACCGTCGCATCGGTTTCGTCAGCGCCCGGGGGACCATACAAGCTCTATCTGCGTCAGGATCAGACCCGCCTCTGGTGGAAATTGACGGACCAGTCTACCGGCGAGGTTCTCGGGTCCGATGTCATCCCGAGCAAAACAGTCAGCGGCGGCTTTTCGGAAGACACAAACTTCATCAATGATCTCGCCGACCGGTTGGGCGGCAGCAAGGGCCTTGTCACCACGTCCGAGATACGGCGCAATGTCGGGTCCGAGGCGCTGGGCTTTGGCTGTATCGCCAAGATGGAGGCCGAAATCTGGGCAAGGGACCGAAGTGAGGGATTGCCAGCCATCAAGACTTGCCTGGAAGAAAGCCTGAGCCTCCAGCCGAACGATGCGGACCTCCTGACCGCGCTCGCGCGAGTTCTGATACGGATGGAGCCTCTTACGAACCCGAAGCAGGAAGCTTTCCAGCAGGCAGAAAGCCTGATCGCGCGTTCTTCGGCCCTAAATCCAAACTCGTCGCAGACTGAACTCGCGTTGATGATATTGCGTGTGCGGCAGGCGAATTTCGACGCAGCCTCACAAGCCGCACGGCGCGCCCTGGCGACCAATCCAGCCGATCGCACCGTCAGGAGTTATGCCGGCGCCGCACTGTTTGCGAACGGCAGACTGGACGAGGGAGCCGCATTGATGCGCTCGGCGGAATCCCTTCATTATTCGCTGCTCCCGGAAGTTCAGATGTATCTCGCCGCATACTCCTATCTTCGCTCGGATTTCCGCGCCGCGCTCCGACATACCGACATGCTGACTTCAACTCCCTGCTTCTGCTGGAACGCAATCCGCGTTGCATCCTTCGAAGCGCTGGGAGACAGCGAAAGCGCACAAAAGGAACTGGCCATCATGTTGGCGGCGAGCCCGGATGTCGGTTCGACCTATACACAAAAAATGACTGAACGCGGATTTGCGCCTGAAATAAGAGACAAGCTGCGCATCGCCTTGCTCAAGGCTGGCCTCGCCGTTCAATAGTCGCGAGGCGGAACCGTGTATCGAAGAAGCAAGCCGACGCGGCGCACCGATAACCGTAGTTCAGTCGGGCTGTCGCCCCGGCGACGTCAATATGTCGAAGCGGGGTTGCGCGCGGCCCACAGGTCGTTCAACCCGCGCATGGCATCGCGATTGCCTGCGCTTGCGGCTGCGCGGAAAACTCTCTCCGCATCGCGATAGCGGATCAGGTTCATGTAGGCATAGCCGCGCAGGACCATCAGGTCGAGAGGCTCGGGAACGATGCGGGCGCGTTCGTCGAGCGCCAGCAAAGTCTCCACGTAGCGCTTGTTCTGAAAGGCGGAAGTGGCCCGCTGCGAAAGCAGCGCCGCATTGATTTCCACGCTGCGGCTCGAGCCGACCGGGGCCTTCGTGGCCGAGACCGCCGCAAGGTCGGTCAGTCCGACGCGCATATAGGCCAGGCTCTGTCCGTAGGCTGCATCGCTCCTGGTCTGGCCGCTGCCTCGCAGCGCGACCTCGAACGCCTTCGCGGCCTCAACGGGACGGTTTGCTTCCATCAAACACCATCCGCGCGTGAGCGCGGCTTGAGGCGACATGCCCTCGGGGTCTTCTGTCGTGCGACAGCCTTTCGCCCGCACGCGATCGCCCTTCTGACGCGGCGGCGTCTTGCGCGACACCGGAGGCTCTTGTGCGACATAGGAAACGGCGGCCTCACGTGTGACCTGCGGAAGCGGCTGCCTGTCCGATTGGCTCTCACCGGCCTGGCCGACCGCGACAGGCGATCTGGCAGGAGCGGGAGCCGCAACGATATCGAGTTCGATCGGCTGACGAGGCTGGCTGACCGCGACCGCCTTTACGGGCCTTGGCGCGACTGGATCGGCGGCCACGCCGACCTCTACCTGCCGCCGTTCGCGCGGAGCGAGGGCCGCGGTTTCGATGCTGCGCTCGCCGACGATCGGGATACGGTCCGAACGGCCTGCCCAGGCTGTCTGCACATCGCGCACGCCGGCCTGATCGCCAAGCTTCCAGCGCATGAGTGCAAGGCCGAACGCTGCGGGCTCGCTGTCCGGCCCCCATTCCAGCGCACTGCGAAACCACCGCTCCGCGGTGTCGAACTGGTTGAAATTATCCGCGTACCAACCAAGTTGCTCGGCCGAGGCGGAATCCTTGGCTTTCGCGACTTCGGCGACCACGCGCTGCAGGACTTCCGGCGCGAACTGAGGCGAAGGTCTGAGCGCCAGCATGTTGGCGATGGCGGCGAGATAGACTGCGCGAACGTCGTCGCTGGCGTCGCGCCACTCATAGAGGACGGCTTCCGCCTCCTGCGGCCGGTCCTGGTTTATGAGCGCCAGCGCAAGCCCCTGCGACGAGGCCGCGTCGCGCTGCCGGGCAACCGCCTTGCGGAACCAGGTTTCGGCCACCGCCGGGTTGTCCCGGCGCAAGTAGTACCAGCCAAGCAGGAGATCGTCGCCCTGCGTACCGCCGGCGTTGGCAAGCTTCTCGACAAGGGCGAGATCGGTTGCGGACACGGTAATGGTCGGGTCGGCATCTGCCGCGACGATCGCGCGCCGGGCGATTTCGCCACGCACGGGCTCGAACTCCGGCTTGCCGTCGACAGTTCGCTCCAGCGCGAGGAGCTGGTCGAGATCGGCCCGCGGCAGCAGTTCCGCGGCCTTCTGGATCGTTGCGAGCCGTTCCTGCGGCTGCTCGCAGCTGCGCAGGATGTAGAGATAGGCATCGAGAGCACGCTGCCGGCGGTCGGTGCGTGCGAAGGCTTCTCCAACACGCCAGAGCACGTCGATGTCGCCGCAGGTCAGCATCGCCGGGTTCGCCGAAGCGACACGGACGACGGTGTCGTATTGCTTGATGTCGGAGGCGTTGACGAGTTGCTCGCGCGCCTCGGCAAGCTGCAATCTGTCGAGCAGATCGGAAGGCACCTGCCAGCCGGGTTCGCGCGTCTGGCGGTCGCTGATGGCCTTGCGGACATCAGCTATCCGCCCTTCCGAATAGAGTTTCCACATCTGGTCGAGTTGCGGGTCGCCCTGAGGAACGGCAGCCAGAGGGTTCTCCGGAGGTACCCAGTCGGGATAGAGCGCCCGAAGGCGAGCAATCTCAGCCTCCAGACGCCTCGTGTCGCCCTGGGCGGCAAAATAGCGAAGCGCCGTTTCGTCAACGACCGGGCCAGTCGATGCCGGATTTCGCGACGGCGTCACGGACGGGGCGGCCTGCCCGGGGAGAGAGGGCTCGTGAGCCTGAGCAATGCGCATCTCCGGGCCAGAAGTCGCGGTGTCGGTCGGCGCACTCGACCTGTTTAGCGCGAGGGCTGAGACATCATTTGAGGGTCGTTGCGCCGCCGCGTCGCCGCTCGCATCGGAGAAGACGTTTTCCGCAGCCCCGAACGGGCCGATGCCAGTCTGCTGCATGACCAGAATGCCGGCAGTTCCGACGACCGCAGCCAGGAGAAAGGGCCTCAAAGGCATTCGGGAAGCCTCCGCCGTGCGTAGGAAAGAGCCAGCAGGTGCAGCGTCGAAGGATAGTAATCTGTCGGCACGAAGGTTTTTAGATCATCGGCAAGCGGCGTGCGGTCGAGCACGCAGCCGACAAGCGCGGGGATAACGCGGTAGCCGGGGTCGTCGAGCAACTGGCGCGTCGATCCCGTGCTGATGTCGACCAGGCGCACTCGTCCCTGAGCATCGACCATGTTCTTCTGGAACGGCTCCAGCAAGGCACGGTTGCGATTCCCGGCGCGCAGCAGATAGAGCGGTATGCGGATGGCGTTGTAGCCGAACTCCTGCGGAAAACCGTCGGCCGCCGCCGGCTTTGACCGAAGCGAAACCCAGTCCGGAGGGAGGCCGGCAGCGCCGATCATCATCGAGGACGAGACGAGTTTCTCGCCGTCCTGCGCCAACCGCGTCCAAGCTCCCTGCGGGACAAGCTCGGCCATGACCGGCAGCGCCTCGAAAACCCAGTAGGACGGGTTCACCACCGGACCGTCCTTCCGATCGTTAAGACCGAAACCGCTGTTGCCGGGCTTGAGCAGGACCGAGCCTGCAATCGTCTCTATGCTGTTTTCGGACAGCGACGACGCCATGGCTGTCGCGGCTGCGGTCAGGTCCGGTCGCCGCCAGTCGCGACCGGCCAGCGCAGCTGCATAGGCGATGAGCAGGTCGCCGTCGGTCGCGTTGTTGGCGTCGGTCACGTGCGGGGTCGCGGCCGGGTCCCAGCGCCAGACCGACAGGCCGTCGTCGCGCAACAGCATCTCGGTGCGCGTGAAGGTCCAGATCGTATCGAAGTCCGCCCGATTGTTGGCGAGATAGGCGAGCAGCAGACCGTAGCCCTGGCCTTCGCTATGGCTGATGTTGTTGTTGGCCGTATCGACGATGCGCCCCGACGGATCGAGGAATTTCTGCCTGTAGGCCTGCCATTCGTCGCTCTGGATGACGCCGGCAAGGCCAGGGATCGACGACCCGACCAGGAGAAGCCCGGCCACTACAAGATTCCGCCAGCCACCCCTCACCTTCGCCTCCCGAAGGTCCCGAGAAGGCCGGCGGTCGCGAGGCCAAGGAATATGCAGAGGACTGTTACGGCCAGACCGTAGGCCAGCGCGTTGCTTGACAGCCAATTGGCGGCGATCAGACGGAAATTGCTGAACGAATAGGGGACCGTCTCGATGAACTCGATCTGCTCGGCAGGTATCCGCGACACGCTTCCGGTGGCGGATCCGAAGGTCGTGATATGACCGCGAAGCTCCGCCCAGCCGGATTGGCTGGTGAGTTCGTCCATGCCTTCCCGGAGTGCACCGACCGTGGGAGCTGTCACGAGCGTCCATGTCCCTTCGCCACCGGCGTTGAAATTGGAAGCCACCAGCAGACTCGCATTCCCACCGGGCACGAAGGGTGGGGCCTCGCTTCGGAAAATGCGGAACGTGTCCACGGTTACGTTGAAGGTGCGGTTCACCCATTCCTCGAAGCGGCTGACCTGGCCACGCCAGCCGCTTCCGCGCAGGCGGTCACGCCATTGGTCGAAAGTCGTCTGTGTGTCGGGCCTGATGGACGCAACCGTCTCGCCCCAACTGGCCCGGCTTTCGTCGCCGATGCCCAGTTGCGCCAGCACCACCGGCGGCGTCTGGGATATTGTGGTGACAAAAAGCGCATTCCTTCCAACGAGCGCCGCCGCCGAAGCAACCGTGTCCACATCGATCAAACGGCCCGCCTGTACGGCGATGCGCGCCAGCAATGTCGTCGCGGCGGACAGCGTTTCAGGCTGGGTGCGATCCATCACCAGAGCCACAGGATTATCGGCACGACCATAGGGGAAACCGGTGCCTGACAGGCCCCCGAGCTCGGGTGTCCGGCCGATGCGGGCGTAGTCTGGCATCACGAATTCGGAGCTGTCGAAGATGACGAAGCGGCCGTTGTCGAGCGCCGTCGCGCCGGGAGCGCAAACCTCGTCCGCCTTGGTGCGCAACACGGCCTCGATGGCGATCGTGTTCTCTCCAGGCTTGAAATGGCGCATCGTCACCTTGATCGGGAGATGCCTCAGTATTTCTCCGCCGGACGTGGTGATCGGGACGGTCGCCGCGATATTGTCGTTCACATAGACGTCGATACTGCTGCCCGGCAGGACCTCCTGCGAATAGGCCGCGTCGAGCAGGATGGTCGTCTCGCCATAAGCGTTGGCGTAGAAGTCGGCTGGCACGCCCACCGCGAAATCTGTCCGCACCCGACGCCCTGAAAATTCCAGCGTGCCGATGCCCAGATCGGAGAACTTCAGACGCGCCGCGCCGAACAACATCGGCACGTCGGGCGTCCGCCAGGGACGGGTCGCCAGATAGGTGCGCTGGATTTCGAGCGGGCGATCGACCTGCTGGCCAAGGCTTCCGACGGCGGCGCTCACCATTTCCCAGGTGGGTCCGGTCACGACGAGATTGGATGGGCCAAGGCGTGGGTCATCGATCATCGCGATGGTCGGGGCAGTTTCAGAGCCAGGCGGAAGCGTGGTGAGGATACCTGCCAGATCGGAGGCAGTGCCGACGATGACGTTGGCGTCTCCCTGCATTGCGGGTCTGGTTGTCGCCTCCGAGACATCGAAGGACTGGTTCGGCATGTTGGCCATCAGCGCGACGGACTGGGCCAGTCGGACGATCCCGGGCGTGGCCGTCGCCTGCTGCATCGAAGGCGCCACGAGGTTGAACGTTGTCCGGCCGGAACCGTTCACGCCGACGGCACGGATATCTTCTACGCGCCTCCAGCGCATCGCATCCGGGTTGTCGAAGGTCAGAAAGGTTTCAGAAGGCTCGATCTGGGTCCACAATTCGTAAGTCGATTCGATCGTGCAGTCGGTACGATGACGCTGGGATGACTCAATGGTTATGTCATTCAGGCCGGCGCGCAGAAGGCCATCGGGAATGTCGGCCTTCAGGCCCGAAGAGGTGCCCGGCGAAGCAACCGGCGAATCGATCAGCCTCGTGCCGTTGAGGGTCACGCGCAGGCGCGAAATCTCGGGCGCGACGACAATGGCGTTCTGGTAGCCCAGATTGATCGACGCACCCGACGCCGCCTGCTCCGGTGTCAGATAAATGGACCAGGACCGGCGGGCATGTTCGCCCGCGAGCACGAATTCCGGGGACGGGATGATGTAACGGCGCGCCGGCTCGGTCGACACCGGCACGGTCTGCGGCGCGGCGAGAGGCTCTACCGGCATTCCGGGCGCAGGAGCTTCAGAGGGAACCGGCTTGGAAAGAGACGGTGTCGACGTCTCCGAAGACAAAGAGCGCTCCGGCGACATATCGAAAGGCTGCATCTGCGCGACGGCCGTTCCGGCCATTGCAAGTATAATGCCGAGTGTGCAAGCTGACCGCTTCACGCGCGCCGCTCCGCGACTTTCGTGGCCACCTCTGTAGACGCCGGCTTCGACCGGATGGAGCGCCAGAGATAGAAAAGGCCCCGATAGGTCTGGAACAGGGCAAGACGCAGGAAGCGCACAGTGCCCCTGATCAAACCCGGATTGCCACGCCGTGAAAGCTGGAATTGCTCCCATTGCCGGGAGTTGGCGAAGAGGAGGTCCGCGATCAGCCGATGGTGGTTCGCCTCACTCGGAAAATAATGGCAGCCGACGGCAATCGAGTCCGCCGTGCGCTCGAAGTTGCGGACCGTTACGGGGAGCACCCCTTCTGTTCCGTCGGCAAACCTCTTGAACCGGAGTTCCGAGACATTGCCCTTGGCGAACTCGTCCATGCCCGCACCGAACACCAGCACGCGCGCGCCGTTGACGGAGACATCCTCGATCGTGCCCTTGAGCCACTGATTTCCGATCTTGAAATCGCAACGCCTGCTCACCTTGACGCGGCGAGACGCGGCCTTCTCTCCGCGTTCCGAAACGACGCCGAGGGCGCATCCGGCAATGATGAGGTTTATGATGTTCCATCCCCCGACGACCAGGGTGACGTCGGCTTTGAACGGTTCGGCATAGACCTTGTAGACCGTCATGGCGACGCCGAGCACAAGCACGCCGAATATGATGAAGAACGGCATGCCGATCTCAGAGATGCGGCTGGTCGCGATGGATTCGTCCTTGGCGGTCACCTTGAATGTAGGCTTGCGCGGATTGACGATGACGGAGACGACGGCGGGCAGCAGGTGGACCGTCTGCACATACTCATAGAGTTCCGATATCCACGGCCAGCGGAACGCACCGTAGAGATAATTCTGCATCATCAGGTTCACGATCATGTAGGTGAGCGTGTAGGCAAGAAACTCGCCGCCTGAAGCCGTGAATATCTGCAGGTCAAAGAACAGGTAAAAAAGCGGCGCGATGAGAAAGATCGTGCGCGGGAACGGGAACAGCCAGAACAGTGTCGACGAGGCGTAGCAGAGGCGCTGCGCCAGCGAGAGGCCTCGCTTCATAGGCGGGAACCGGAAGCGCAGGATCTGCATCATGCCCTGCGCCCAGCGGCTGCGTTGGCCTATGAAGCTGGCGAATGTCGCCGGCTGCAACCCCGCAATCAGCGGCTTGTCGACATAGATGCTGTTCCAGCCACGCGAATGCAGCTCGACCGCCGTCTCGCAGTCCTCGGTGATCGAAATGCCGCTGAAGCCGTCGGTTTCCATAAGCGCCCCGCGGCGCAGCACGGCGGCAGAGCCGCAGAAGAACGACGCGTTCCACTTGTCCAGCCCACGCTGGATGACGCCATAGAACATCTCGTTCTCGGATGGCATTTTCTCGAAGGTGCGCAGGTTGCGCTCCACCGGGTCGGGATTGAGGAAGAAGTGCGGCGTCTGCACGAGGAAAAGACGCGGATCCTCGCCGAAGTATCCGACGGTTTCCTGCAGGAAATCGCGCGCGGGCGCATGGTCGGCGTCGAACACCGCGACGAGCTCCCCACGCGAATGAAGCAGACCGTTGTTGAGGTTGCCTGCCTTGGCATGCTCGTTGCGATCGCGCGTCAGGTAGATGACGCCAAGGTCGGCTGCCAGCTTCTGCAATTCGGCATGCCGGCGCTCAGCAGCATTGGCTTCGCCGATCTTCTCGGAGTTTCGTTTCTGGAGCGTCCCGCCATCATCGAGCAACCAGACCGTCAGCTTGTCCGGCGGATAGTCCATGGCCTTGGCGGCGGCCATCGTGTTGGCCAGAAGCTCCGGCTCCTCATTGTAGGTCGGGATGAAGACGTCGACGGAAGGGAGGTCGTCATCAGCAGACCTTACCCGGGCGGGGCGCGGGGCCAGCGGTTGGGCGACGACGAAAAGGCTGAGCGCCAGCATGAGCACGCTGTACATCTCGGCCAGGTAAAGCAGGAATCCGGGAATGAAGTTTTCGGGTTGATTGAGCGGCGGCAGGGTCGATGTCGAGCGCCAGTAGACATAGCGCATGACGATCGCCGTACCGAATGCGAGAGCGATCAGCCTCCAGATGCCGTCGGGTCGCAGCAGTTTCAGGATCATCATTGCGAACAGCACGGACATGCCGGCAACGAGCTGGGTCTCCAGGCTGATGGGCAGAGTGATCAGCATGATGACCATCGCCGAAGCGAGAGCCCAAAGAACGATCATCATGAGTTTCTGCATTTTCGGGCCCTTTACCAGCGCCCCTGACGCCCGGCCTGTAGCCGAGCCCGGAATCCCGCGGTGAGCTTCGCCCCTCCAAGCCCCGCCACGCGACCCCTGACAAAGGGTGCTCGCATATGAAACGGCAGATCAAACCGTTACGGTCCCACCGAACAGGAACATGGTTAACAAAGCCCTAACGGGAGCCCTGGCATCCGTTTTTCTGGCTAGTTGCAGGCGGTTTGCGCAGCGCCCGGCTGGCAGGGCGGGGCCGGGACCAGCGGTACGGTCTGCCGGGAAGCGGCAGCGCCCGCTGCTGACGACGCCACCGAATCGCCAGGCGGAGGCGGAACCACAGGTCCGACCGGGGCTGGCAATTGCGCAGGCGTCTGCTGAGCGGTCGAGGATGAAGATGCCGTCCTGGCGGCGGCTTGCCTTGTCGGCTGCGGCTCCTCGCTTACCGTTTCGAAGCGGGACGCACTGATCGGATAGATCGGTGCGCCCGGCCTGCCGAGCGTTTCGTCAGGCGGCAGGGGTTCGCCGAAAGGATTCCAGTTCCTGTCCTTGAACGAAGCGCTGATCGTGTAGCCGTACATCGACTGGAGCAGGCGCTGCTCGGAAGCCGTCTCGTCACACAGCCGGAGGCGCACCTGAATGGATCCCTTGTTGCCGATCCATGTCTGGGCGAACCCTGTCGACGTTATCCTCTGCCAGCCATAGAAGCAGGTGTCGCCGCCGCTGGTGCGTCCGACCGCATAGCCGAAAGCTCCATACTTGTTCTGGACGAAATAGGACGACGTGCGCATCCGCACGCCCGGAAACAACTCCCGCATCTCGGCCTGCACGTTCTTCGCCGGCAGGTAGCCGGGACGCAGGCCCTTGCCGCCCCCGAGCGACGTCTCGACCGGGCCGAAAATCTGGATGCGCAACATGTTCTGGCCGGACGTTCCGGCCGAGTTTGCAAGCAGGACATCCTGCTGTGTCGCATTGGAGTATCGCGTCTGCAAAACCGCGGTTACCGCAGGGCCGCCGACTTCCGGCAAGGCGAATGCCTGTTCAGCAGGGACGATCGTGGTCTGGTCGTCGCTGCGAAGCGGCATGCCCTTGGAGCAGCCGGCAAGCAACGCCACTGCTACCATGCAAGCCACTCGTAGCGGGCTTGCGGATGCAGAATTCCCAAGGTCGGAACAAAACGCAGAACGAGGGCTGTTCGTCGCGGAACGTTCAACCGAATCAGTGCTCATGCAGCACAAATTATTTGATTAGCGCCGTTCGACAAGGAAACTGTCGAAGTGTTTACGCGATCAGATCCTGGAATGACCGGTCGCTGTAGGGAATATGCAGCCCTGATAGGATTGAAAACACCCGCTAGCGCAACGCGGTTGCGATCGCACCCCCGTCGACCGTGAGGACGGCGGCGTTGACCTTGTCCATCTGCGCGAGGTGCAGGAAGGCGTCGGCGACATCGCTTGCGCTGACTTCAACGCCGAGCAGGTTGCCCGACATATAGGCGTCCGGGCTGAGGCCGCGCGCGGCGGCGCGCTCGACGATCATCCGGTCCGTCATAAGGCCGGAGCGTATCCGCCCCGCATTGACGCCATTGCAGCGGATGCCTTCATGGCCGTGATCCAGCGCATATTGCTTCATCAGCGCCAGTGTGGCCGCTTTTGGCAGGCCATAGGGACCGAAATCCTTGCCGGGATTGACCGACTGGTTGGAGATATTGAAAAGGATAGTGCCACCCCTGCCCTGCCTGCGGAAAATCTTCAGTGCAGCCTGGCTGGCGAGATGATGGCCGAAGAAATTCAGGTCGAAGCTGCGCTTGAGGTCGTCAACGGCGAGATCGCCGATGGCGCCCTGTGGAGCCGAACCTGCGTTTGAGACGAGGATATCGAGGCCGCCTAGCGCCCGGTCCAGCCCTTCGAACGCCTCGGTTACAGAGGCGGCGTCGGTGACGTCGCAAAATCCGGTATGGCAGCGAAGTTCCTTGCCGAGTTCGCCCAGCAGCGCCAAGTTGACGTCCAGCGCCGAGACCTTCGCCCCGGCGCTCATGAACGTCCGCGCGATCTCTCGACCGATACCGCTGGCGGCACCGGTGACCGCCACGAGGCGGCCCTCCAGGGGAGCTGAGTATACCTGCACGGAGGTCGCCGGGCTGTTCATAGCGTCAGGCCGCCTTCTTCTGTTCGAAGTCCTTGAAGAGCGCATAGGCCTGGTCCGGTCGCTCGTTGTCGTGAACCACCGCCTGCAGCGCCTGCAGCATGGCCGACGGGCTCGACGACTGGAACACGTTGCGGCCCATGTCGACGCCGGCAGCGCCCTGGTCGATCGCCTGCCAGGCCATTTCGAGCGCCTCGCGCTCCGGCAGCTTCTTGCCGCCGGCGATGACGATCGGCACCGGGCAGCCAAGGACGATCTTCTCGAAACCCTCCTCGACATAATAGGACTTCACGAACTGCGCGCCGATCTCGGCAGCGATGCGCGTGGCGAGGCCAAAATAGCGGGCGTCGCGCACCATGTCCTTGCCGACGCCCGTCACCGCCATCGTCGGGATGCCGTAGCGCGTGCCGGTGTCGATCAGCTTCACGACGTTGGAGATCGACTTGTGCTCGTATTCGGCGCCGACATAGACCTGAGCGGCCATGGCGACCGCGCCAAGGCGGATCGCATCGTCGATGTCGACAGCGACGAGTTCATTGGAGAGTTCGGTCAGGATCGAGTTGCCGCCGGAACAGCGCAGCACGACAGGCTTGTTCACCTCGGGCGGGATCACCGAGCGCAGTGCACCGCGCGTGCACATCAGGACATCTGCATGTTCAGCGAGCGGCGCGATCGTCAGGTCCATGCGTTCCAGCCCGGTGGTCGGGCCCTGGAAGTAGCCATGGTCGAAGGCGAGCATGACGGTGCGGCCGCTGGCCGGATTGAAGATGCGCGACAGCCGCGCCTTCATGCCCCAGTCGTGATGTGCCGCGCCCTTGAGGAAGAAGCGGCTGGTGTCGGCCGGACGGCCCTGGCCCCAGTCCTTGCCGTCCTTGATGTCGTCCAGATCGGCCATGGTCGTATCCTCTTTCGTACCTTGTTTTCAGTTCGTCTGCGCGTAGTCGCGCATTGCGGTCAGGATCAGCGAGATGGAGATCGCGCCGGGGTCGGGGTGGCCGACACTGCGCTCGCCGAGCGAGCGCGCCTTGCCTGTCGTAGCAACCATCGCCTTGGAAGCCTCGACACCCTGCAACGCACCATCCACCGCGGCAGCGGTTGTCGCCTGTAGCCCATCTGCCGAAGCCGCGCGGGCGGCACGGGCCGCGGGGGCCAATGCATCGACCATCGTCTTCTGGCCCTCGGTGACGCCGCCGCGCTTCAACACGGCGGCAAGGCCTTCCTCGAGAAAGGCAGCGAAGCCCGCTCCGTCGATGACGTCGCCGGGAATGCCTTTCGAGCCGGCCCGGAACAGCGTGCCGAAGACGGCACCGGCAGCGCCTCCCGTGTTCGACATGATCGCCATGCCGGTCGCCTTGAACGGCGCATCGACCGTTTCCGGCGCTTCGCCATTCAGCGCTTCGAGCGCCGCTTCAAAGCCCCGCCGCATGCCGATGCCGTGGTCGCCATCGCCGATGGCGAGATCGGCGTCGGTGAGCGTATCGGTCCGGTCAATCATGTAGTTCGAGACCGCGACCAGCATGTCGCGAGCCTGAGTGGCGTCGAGTGTGTCGCTCATCGTCTCGCCCTCACATCCGGGAGTAGCCGAGCGATTCCGCCGGCAGGTCGAGATAGTGCTTCAGTTCGTCGTCGAGCCTCAGCAGCGTCACCGAGAAGCCCGCCATCTCCTGCACCGTCAGCCACGTGCCGACATCCGTGCGATGAACCTTGATGCCTTCACGATCGAGGATTTGGCGGATGCGACGGTTGACGATCAGCATCTCCATCATCGTGGTCGCGCCGAGATTGTTGATCAGCAGAGCGACCTCGTCGCCGCGCTTGAACGGCAAGTCGGACAGCAACTTTTCCATGATCTGGTCGGCGACGGTATCGGCGGGGGCGATCTTCTGGCGCGACACGCCGGCCTCGCCATGCGCGCCCATGCCGATCTCGATCTCATCGTCGGCGAGTTCGAAGGTGAGCTTGCCGGTTTCGGGGATGGAACCTGCCGCAACCGCTATGCCAATCGAGCGGAGGTTGGCGACTGCTTTGCGGGCAATGCGCTCGACCTCATCCAACGTATCGCACTCGGTCGCTGCGCCACCGGCGATCTTGATCGCATAAAGATCGCCCGCGACGCCACGGCGGTCATGCATGCGCTCGGGCGGTGCTGCTGCGACATCGTCGGTGACGCGCACTGTCCGTACCTCGATGCCCTCGTCCTCGGTGAGGATTTCCGAGGCCATGTCGAAGTTCATGTTGTCGCCGGCGTAGTTGCCATAGAGGAACAGCACGCCTTTGCCACGATGCACGGCCTTGGCCGCTTCCACGATGATATCAGGCGAAGGTGCCGCGAAAACCTGGCCGCAGGCCGCGCCGTCGCCCATGTTCTTGCCGACGAAGCCATGGAAAATCGGTTCGTGACCGCTACCGCCGCCGATCAGCAGCGCGACCTTGCTCTCCGGCAGGTCGGTGCGCACGATCGCGGCGTGCTTGTCCAGCTTGCGCAGGCGCCCGTCATTGGCGAACACCAGTCCTTCAAGCATCTCGGCGACGACCTTCTTGGGGTCGTTGAGAATCTTCTTCGGATTAGCCAATTTTCTCCTCCTGATCTTGTGGCCGTGCGTCCGGCACATGGTCGAGGATCATGAACAGCACGACGCCTGCAAGCAAAACCGGAAAGCCGAACACAAATAAATCGTGGGTAAAAGGCTGGCAGAGCATCGCGAAGCCGATCAGGATCAGGCCCGACGCAATGCGATAGAACCAGGCCTTGGTGAGGTAGGCGCTCATGCCGGTTTCCCTCCCAGGTGAGAGATGCGCGCACCGGTCGTTGCGTCAAACAGGAAGCCGGAGCCGATGCGGAAGGAGCAGGCGTCGCCCTGTTTGAAGGACTGTTCGGATGGCAGGACCTTGCGGAACGATCCGGCGTCCGAATTGACCTGCACGGCGCGCTCGAAGCCGCGATTGTCGACCGCGTAAATCGTGCCGGAGTTCGCACCCGCGCCGCCCACTGCCTCGACATCGATATCCTCCGGCCAGGCGCCGAGGCGGATCTTGCCGCTTCCCAGCCGCGTTTCGCCGAAGGAGGCGAGCGGCAGCGCCTGCGCGCCACCGGCAAGCCGCACCGATCCGTCCACGATCGTCGCATCGAAGAATGCCATGGAGGGGCTGCCGATGAGGCGGCCGACGGTGACATTCGCCGGCAACGCGATGATCTCCTCGATGGTGCCTGTCTGTTGCATGACGCCGCCGTCGATGATCGCGAGGCGGTCAGCGATCGCGATCGCGCCGTGATAGTCATGCGTGGCGTAGAGCATGGTCGACCGATGCTGGCGATGGATCTGCTTCAGCTCCGCCCGCAGCCCTTCGCGGAGCTTGAGGTCGAGCGCCGACAGAGGTTCGTCAAGCAGGAACATCTTGGGACGCCGCACCAGAGCGCGGGCGATGGCGACACGCTGCCGTTCGCCACCGGACAGTGTATCGACGTCACGGTCGAGCAGATGCGAGATGCGCAGCAGCTCGGCCGTGCGCCCGACACGTGTTCTGATCTCGGCCTCCTCCTCGCGATAGGTCGGCGAGCGCAGGGCGAAGGCGATGTTGTCCTTCACGTCGAGCACGGGCAGCAGATTGAATCCCTCGAAGACGATGGAGACGTCGCGCGCCGACGGATCGATGTCCGTGACGTCTCGACCGCCCAGCGAAACCTTCCCTGCATCGAGCCTTACGAGCCCGGCCGAAGCGAGGAGCGTGGTGCTCTTGCCGGCCCCGGTCGGCCCCAGCAACGCCAGGATCTCGTTATCCGGAACCTCTAAATCGAGCCCGCGCAATGCGCGCTTTGCGCCATAGGTTTTCTTCAGCCCTTCGAGTCGCAACATGGGAGCGGTCATGCTGCGTCTCCCGTCACGCGAAGGCCCGTTTCGGCGTCGAAGAAGAGAAGACCATCCGGCACGAAATGTACGGCATTGGCCGCACCGCCCGTGGTCTTGCGCTTGTCGACACCTTGATAGGGAACGCCGTCGATCGAGAACATGAAGAAGCGTTCACGCCCAACGGAGAAAACATCGTCCACGGCAAGCGGGAAAGCGGTCGGGTCGCTGCCCGGTTCGACGAGATGCACGTTGAGCGGCCGTACTCCGAGCTTGAGTTTCCGGCGGCTGGCTACCGCCCATTCGGGAATGAGATTGCTGGCCGGCGTGAGCGTCACGTTGCTGCCGCCGAGCCTGAGGCCGCCGTCGACAGGCGTAAGGTCGATCAGGTTCATCGACGGCGAGCCGATAAACTGGCCGGCAAAGACATTCTCCGGTTCGAGGAAGATGCGGTCGGGCTCGCCGACCTGCACGATGCGCCCGTCGCTCATCAGCACGATGCGGTCCGCCAGGCTCATCGCCTCGCGCTGGTCGTGCGTGACGTAGATCGTGGTGACCCCGAGCTCGCGCTGCAGATGACCGAGCTCCCAGCGCATTTCCTCGCGGAATTGCTCGTCGATCGCCGACAATGGCTCGTCAAGCAGCAGCACGGCAGGATTGCGGATCACGGCGCGCGCCAGCGCCACTTTCTGGCGGGCGCCCGGCGGCAGTGCCGAGGGATAACGCTTGAGCTCGTCGCCCAAGTTGAAGATGCCGGTTACCCAGTCGAGCTTGCGAGCGATCTCGGCGCGGGGAATGCCGCGCGCCTTGAGCGGGAAGATGATGTTCTCGCGGATGTTGAGATGCGGGTAGAGCGAGACGAACTGGAACACCATGGCGATGTTGCGTTCGCTTGCCGTGAGGTCGTTGACCCGCTGGCCGTCGAACAGCACGTCGCCGGAAGTCGCCTGCACCAGACCGGCGATGCAGCGCAGCGTTGTCGTCTTGCCGCAGCCGGACGGTCCCAAATAAACGACGAACTCACCGTTCTTGACCGTCAGGTTGACCTTGTCGACGGCCTTGAAGGCGCCGAACTCGATCGACAGGTCCTTGAGTACGATCTCGGCCATCAGTACCGCTCGCCCAGTTTCTGCAGGTGACGCACGAGGATCATCGACAGGCCGATGATGATGACGAGCAGGATGACCGCCAGCGCCGAGGCCTCTCCGGTATAGAAATAGCTGAACGCCGTCTTGGCGACCGCAAAGGATACCGTCTCTGTGGCCGTGCCGGGACCGCCGCCGGTCAACGCCACAAACAGGTCGTACTGTTTGAAGCTGTCGATCAGCCGCAGGATGAGCGCGATGAACAGGACCGGGGCCGCCATCGGCAAGGTGATGCGGAAGAACTTATAGGTGGGGCTCGCGCCATCCACCTCGGCCGCTTCGTAGATCGTCTCGGGAATGCCGCGGAACGCAGCAGTCGCGAGCAGGATGATGAATGGCGTCCACATCCACGTGTCGGCAGCGGCCGCCGCCCAGAGCGCTGCATTGGCCTGGCCGAGCCAATCCACCTTCGGCAGCCCCACCGAATAGAGCAGGAAGTTCACGATGCCCCATTCGGAGTTCAGCATATAGCGCCACAGGAAGCCGACGACGACCGGCGACAGCATCATCGGCATCATCAGCGCCGTGAAGACGATGTCGCGCCCCTTGAAGTTCTTCTGCAACTGGTAGCCGACGAAAATGCCGATCAGCATCTGCAGCGTCACGCAGATGAAGACGAACTTTCCAGTGAAGACGAAGCGTTCCCAGAGCTGGGGGTCGGACAGCAGGAATTCGTAGTTCCGCAGGCCGATCGGCTTCATTGTCGTCTGGCGCAGCGCCGAGAAGTTGAAGAACGAATAATAGACCAGCGAGAAGATCGGGTAGGCGACCATGAACAGCAGGATCGCCAGCGTTGGCGACAGGAAGCCGAAGATCATCAGACGACCGGACGACTGGCGCTTGAGCTCGGCCTGACGAGCGGTGTGGGATTGCGTGCTCATCGGATCACCTCCTGCCCAGCACGCCGAAGGTCATGCCCATCAGGAGATGCTTTCGGATCAGGTAGAAGAAGATGAGCACCGGGATGATGAGTACGACGCCGGCGGCGCAGATCTGCGTCCACTCGAGGCCGGTGGCGCCGGAGGCCGCCGAAATCTTGACCGGCAGCGTCTTGGCCTGCGTCGTGGTCAGGATCGAGGCAAAAGCGAACTCGTTCCACGCAAAGATGAAGCAGAAACCGGCTGTCGCCGCGATGCCGCCCTTCACCATTGGGAGCACCAAGCGCGTAAAGGCGTACATCCGGGTATAGCCGTTGACGATGGCGATCTGCTCGACCTCTTTCGGCACGCCGTCGAAGAACCCCTTCATGATCCATGTGGCGAGGCCGACATTGGCGAAGATGGAAACGAGCGTGAGGCCGAAGCGCGTGTCGGCAAGGCCGAGCCGCGCGAACATGAGGTGATAGAACACCAGCACCGCGACCGGCGGCAGCATGCGGGTCGACAGGACGAAGAACATGAAGTCGCCCTTGCCGATGAAATTGAAGCGCGAGCAGACATAGCCCGCCAGCGTACCGAAGGCGACGGCCAGCGTCGTGCCGCTTACGGAGACGATGATGCTGTTGACGAGCGAGTCGAAGACGCCGACCGAGGAAGCGCTGTTTGCGGCCGCGCCGACGCCGAAGACGCTCTGGTAGCCGGAGAAATCAGGCGTGAAGAAGAGCTTTGGCGGCATGGCGAAAAGGTCCATGCGGCTCTTGAACGACGACAGCACCAGCCAGAAGACCGGCCCGATATTGTATAGCGTGTAGACCGCGAGCAGGCCGAAGATCAGCCAGCGGCTTACGAGGTCAAACGTGGTCGTCCGGGAGGGGCTCATGCGTCAGCCTGTGCAAAAAATGCTCGGAAGCGGCGTCCGGCCGCAATGCATCCGGACGCCCTTGGGAGGACCGGGCACGGAAAACGTGCCCGGAACCATAACCATCACTCGACGGGAACGACCTTGTCCTGGCCGACCGGCGAGATGTTCTGGTCCGGAACCTCAGGCGTGGTCTCGCCACGCTTGATCTCATAGCCGGCGCGCTCGAGCGTGCGCTCGTTCTTCTCGGCAGCATCGGACAGCGCCTGCTGGACCGTCTTGGTGCCGGCTGCGGCGGCAGAGACTTCCTGCTGCAGCTCGTCGAGCAGGATCGGATACTCCGGCAGGTGCCAGTAGTCGTTCAGGTAGGCCAGCGCCTTCGAGAACTGGGCGTTGTAAGAGTTCAGGTTCTGCCAGTCGGGGCTCTCCAGAACCGACTTCAGGCCTGTCTGGCAGACAGCGGCATAACGCTTCTGCTGTTCGGGCTGGAAGTACCACTCCATGAACTTGGTCAGCTCGGGGAGCTTCTTGGAATATTTGTTGATGCCCATGCCCTGACCACCGACCGAGAACTGACGGCGGAACTTGCCGTCACGGCCGACGGCGCCGGGAAGAACCGCGAAGCCGACCTTGTCGGCGAACTTCGAGACCTTCGGATCGGCGTTCGATCCGTTGAAGTAGAACCACTGCATGGCCATCGCCACCTGACCCTGCTGGATCGCGGTGTTGACCTCGTCGAAGCCCCAGTTGGTCGAACCGGGAGGTCCGAACTTGAACATGTCGACATAGGCCTGCACGCCGTCGACCGACGCCGGCGAGTCCAGATAGCCCTTCACCTCGAACGTCTCGGGATTGTAGAGCTCACCGCCGAACGACCAGAGGAAGGAGTTCGACGCCGTCGTCGCGAAGTCATAGTCGCGGCCGCCCATCTGCGCCCAGCCATAGAGGCCCTGGTCGGGACGGGTGAAGAATTCGGCAACTTCCTTGGCTTCCTGGTATGTCTGCGGCACGGCGAGGTCGCGGCCGTACTTGGCCTTGAACGCCTCCTGCTCCTTCGGGTCCTCGAAGAGGTCCTTGCGGTAGGTCAGGCCGTAGGCGTCCTGGTTGGCAGGCAGGCCGAAGAACTCGCCCGAACCATCAGGATATTCGCCGTAGCGCGACAGCGAGGCCGGCGGGAAGATGTCCGCCTTGAGATATTCCGACTTGTCGAAGATGTCGTTGATCTTGACGGCGTGCGACGCGAATTCCGCGGTCGACTGGCTGTCCCACATGGCGAAATCGAAGGCATCGCCCTGGATGGCGAATTCGGATGCGATCTTGTCGTGCCACTGCGGGCCATACGGCACCAGGGCGGGAACGATCTTCACGCTTTTATCGGGATAGTCCTTGGAAATTTCCACCAGCGCGTCGGCGCAGGTTCCGGCATGCCAGACGAATGTAAGGTCGACGGCGCGAGCGGCGCCCGAGCTTGCGGCAAGGCCCGCCGCAAGCGCTGCGGCCGACGTCAAGAGACGCGTGCGCAAAGGCTTGTTCATTGCATATCCTCCACTGGTTTCGCGGGGCGCCGGATCGCTGACCCAACCTCTCCTGCCCCTCGTTTCACCGTAGAAGCCATGTTAAAAAATATCAATAGAAAAGTTATTTTGACCAAAAATTTGCGTTATATTTCCCGAGAGGCCGAGGTCAAATATGCTGATAACATCGGCCGAAAGGAAACTGTGCTGCGGCGCAAAAAGGGGGAATTCGTCTTATATTGCGCGCTTTTCAGCACAATTTTTGAATACGGTTGTGTCCTCTCGACACATCGCGTCGCTGCATTGCAATATGGATTTTTTGATAAATTAACATATTTCTCTGGCGCAAGACGACAGTGTTGTTAAAAGTTAGAACAAGCTCGGGAGGAACGCACCATGGAAGAGGATGATGCGCCGCAGATGTCGAAGGCCGACCTTCGAAGGTCGGAAATCATTCGCATCCTGATGGAAACAGGCTCGGCCCAGATCAAGGATCTGGCGGCGACGCTCAACGTGTCGCTGATGACCATCCACCGCGACCTCAACGACCTCCATGACCAGGGGCTGGTTCGGCGTATCCGCGGCGCTGTTTCAGCCGAAAAGTCGATGCTGTTCGAGAGCAGCTACCTGTATCGCGCCCGTCAGCATGTCGACGAGAAAAGGCGGCTCGCCCGCGCCGCCGTCGCCCACATCGAGCCCGGCAACGCGGTGGTCTGGGACGACAGTTCGACAACCTTCCATGTCTGCGACTTCATCGAGCAGGTCACGCCCATAACCGTCATCACCAATGCCCTGCCGGTGATGGAGCAGTTGCGGGACAAGCAGGACGTCGATCTCATCGGCCTCGGCGGAAAATTCCACCGCGGCTACAACGGGTTCTTCGGCATGGCCTGCGAAAGGGCAATCCGATCCTACCACGTGGACGTGGCGCTTCTGTCAACGACGACAATCCAGGGAATGGCGCTATTCACCCAGGACGAGAATGTCGTCCGCACCAAGCAGGCAATGATCGAAATTGCCCGGAAGAAGATCCTGATGGTGGACGAGAGCAAGTTTCATTTTTCCGCCCTGAACTACGTCGCCGACCTCAGCGTCTTCGATGTGGTCCTCGTTTCGAGCTCGGTCGACAAGTCGGTGGTCGAACGCATGACGCAGGCCGGCATCAAACCCGAACTGGTCTGAACACAGGCCATCGAGATCACCCAAACGGAGTGCAGACATGTCTGAAGTAGGCAAGGCCCGCAGGCTCGCGCGGCTGTCGAACAAGCGTTCAGGGCGCATGCTTTGTGTTCCCCTGGACCACGGGATGCAGGTAGGACCCGTAGCGGGAATCGCCGACCCGGCCCCGCTGATCGACATCGTGGTCGAGGCGGGCGTCGATTCGGTCATTGTCAGCCCCGGAATGCTGCAGCGTTACGGGAAAAGACTGGCGGATGGCCCTGCGGTGATCCTGCGTCTAGACCAGACGACCATGTGGCGACACGAAACGCCTACGGGGTACCCCGATACGCACAGCCGTCTCGTCGCCACGGTCGAGGAAGCGGTGCAGATGGGGGCCGATGCGGTCATCACCTACCTCTTCACCTGCAACAACCAGCCGATCGAAGAGACCAAGTCATTCGAGAACGCTGGCGCGGTCGCTGCTGCCTGCCGCAAATGGGGCATGGTCCATGTCATTGAGGCGATGGCGGCCAAGGGCGGTTTTGCCCGCGCCGACGACCCGGACATCGTGGCGCTCAACTGTCGCATGGCTGGCGAGCTGGGCGCGGACTGGTTGAAGACCGATTGGTGCGACCCCACTCGTTTCGCCGCCATCGCCAGGCAGTCGCTGGCACCTATTGCGGTAGCCGGCGGTCCGGCGCTTGGTACTTTGGCCGACACCGTTCGCTTCGCCAAAGCAGCAATCGGCAGCGGGGCCAAGGGGCTGATGTTCGGGCGAAATGTTTTCCAGCAGGCCGACGTGCCGGCGGCCCTGGCAAAGCTGACAAAGGTGGTTCACGGCAACGACGGCTGATTGAGCCGCGCCACCTGCGAAGCGGTGTCCAAATCCTCATCCTGCTGACCGCGCTCGCCCGCGGCGCCAGCTCTGCGCTGGCGCTCATGCGCCCCGGCGGCCCTGCGACTTGATAGCAGGCTGTCGATCTTTGACACATGGCCGCCGATCTATTGTATAAAATTCCTGCGATTTGCCCTTATGCAAGACGGTGAAATAGTGGCGCCCATCGGCAAGAGCCTGAAGCACAAGACGATTTCGACCGCTGCGGCGGAAGAGATTCGCCGGCGGATTCTCGGAGGCGTATTTCCGCCCGGCTTTCAGTTGCGGCAGGAAGAGCTCGCCAAGGATTTCGGGATCAGCCGCATCCCAATCCGCGAAGCCCTGCTGCTCCTGGAAAACGAAGGCATCGTGAAGATTTCGCCGCATCGCGGTGCGACCGTCGTCAAACTGTCGACCGACGAAATCGAAGAACTGTTCAACATGCGCATTTTGCTCGAACCGTTCCTGTTCGAGCGCTCGGCGCCGCTCCTGACGCCTGCGGACTACGAGGAGCTGAACAGCATCCTGGAGCGCTATGCGGTTTCCATCCACAAGCTCAATATCGCGGTCTGGAACGATCTCAACTCCGAGTTCCACATGCTGCTGTACCAACATGCACGCAGCCCGCGCATGTTGACCACCGTGCAGAATCTCCTGAGCGAATGCGACCGTCATACGCGAATACAATTGAGCAACATCGCGGGCGACCGCGAACGGGCCGTCCGCGAGCATGTGGAACTGGTCAGGCTCTGCGAGGCCGGAAAGTTTGCGGAAGGCGCAAAATTGCTGCGCGAACACATCGACCACATCCGCGTCGGCCTGCTCGAACTCCTGAACGCGAGCCATGACGAGGCCAAGACGAGCGGTATGACCAGGCCGGCGAAGCAGTAGCGCCGCAATAGCCACGGACGCCCGAGAAATCCCTATGCGATGGTGAACAGAGGCGAGCCCAGCCTGTCGACGTCGATCTCGATGCCGAGGCCGGGTCCCTTTGGCGCAGAACCGAAGCCGTTTTCCGAGCGCGGCAGATACCCCGCGAGATGACCGTCGGTCCAATCGTTGAAGAACGGCGTCATCAGGAGCGATTCCGGCCGGGTGGTCGCCGCGACATGGCTGGTCGCCGCAGTGATGATGTCGCCGCCCCACATGTCTTCGACGGATACTGCAAGGTTGAGTTCCTGCATCAGGTCGCGAATTTTGACCGTATTGGTGAGGCCGCCCAGCTTGCCGAACTTCAGGTTTATGGAAACCGCGTTCGCCTCGTATTTGGCGCGATAGACCTCGTCCTGGTTGACGATGGATTCATCGAGAACCAGCGGCAAGGCCGAACCGCGATGCGCCAGTATGCAGTCAATCGTCGAACGGCAGGGTTGTTCGACATAGACCGGGAAGCCTGCCAACCCCTGGATGGCCAGTTTCGCCGAGGCCAGAGACCAGCCGCCGTTGGAATCCGCAACGATGATCGTCTGATCGTTCCCGGCGTTCACGCTTGCCTTCGTCCGCGCGATATCGTCGAAGGGATTGTTACCGACCTTTAGCTGGAAGCGATTGATGCCCGCCGCACGGCGCGCTTTGACGAACTCGCCCATGGCTTCCGGGCGGTCGAGCGGCACGGCTTCGTAGATCGGAAACCGTTCGTTGATGACGCCGCCGATAAGTGCCGAGATGGGCAGGCCGAGCGATTTTCCAAAAATGTCCCAGCAGGCGATGTCGATCGCGCTTTTGGCGAACTCCTGTCCCATCAGAGTCGCGTTCATTATACGGTTGACCTTGGAGAGGTTCCTGGGATCGGCACCGAGCAAAGCCAGCGCCAGATCCTTGAGAGCGGTGCGGATGCCTGCCGGAAAGGTCGGGAGATAGGTTTTGCCGAGCGTGGTGACCTCGCCCCAGCCCTCGATACCCTCGTCGGTGCGGACGCGGACGACCGTTCCATCCTCGGTCGCAGCCACGCGGTCGCCCGACATCACATAGGTGCCGTGCGCATAGCCCACCGTGTACCTGAAAACGTCAACGCCAATGATTTTCATTCGTAATTTCCTTTACCTGCGCTGTGTCCACCCAAGCCTGCTCCAATCGGTCAAAGCGTAAGGGACTTCAGAATCTCGTATTGGGGTCGCGAAACACTGATGCCGTTCAGGCCGGTCCTGACCCGCGCCTCGAAGCGGCGCTGCGACGGAAGACGTGCGCCTTGGGCGACAATGTTGTTTAGCAGGCCTTCGGCGCTTTCGAAGTATCGGTCCTTTGCGTCCTTCAAAAACACGTTTGGGCACAGGGCGATGACGAGTTCTCCGTGAAAGGGAGCGGCGCCGGCGCCATCGTCAAAGTGTTGGGACTGAGCACTGGTCAGGTCGCCGATCAGTGGCCCTGCAATCAGCTCGATCATGGTCGAGAGCGCCGAACCCTTGTGTCCGCCGAATGTCAGGAGGGCGCCCGACATTGCCGCCGCCGCATCGTTCGTCGGCTTCCCATTTCGGTCGATCGCCCACCCATCCGGCAGGGGCTCGTTGCGCTGACGGTGGAGCTCGATCTCGCCCCGCGCCACCATGCTCGTTGCGAAATCGAACACATAAGGATTGCCCGATGGACGCGGCCAGCCAAAGGCGAAGGGATTGGTACCGAACAGCGGCTTGACGCCTCCGGCAGGCGCCACCCAGCTGTGGCTCGGCGTCATCGCCATCGAAACCAGTCCATCGGCGCAGAGCGCCTCTACCTCCGGCCAAAGCGCCGTGAAGTGGACACACCTGTTGATCGCCATAGCAGCGATACCATGTTTCCTTGCCTTCTCGGCCAGACGAGGACGCCCGAGATTGAACGCCAGCGGGGAGAACCCGCTGTCGGCATCAACTCGCACGATGGCGGTGTCGTCCACGCTCACCGATGGCCGGGCGTCCAGCTTGACCTTGCCGGATTTCATGGTCCGGACAAGGCCGGCCAACCTGTAGACGCCATGCGACGGGCACTCGCCGCGTTCCGCCGCCACGATGAGCTCCGTCAAGGCTGTTGCTTGCTCTTGCGCCAGACCGTGATGGCGCAGGATGCTCAGCGTCAGCTTCGTGATCTCAGCTTCGGACAGGATGAGGCTGTCGTCAGGCACTTCTTCCCGTGGCGAGGCGATGGTCGCCACCAGCATGGTCTGCGCTTGCTGCATTGCTCTTGTCACGCGGCTGCGGCCTGCATGTTTACCCGGTCCAGAAACACCGTTTTGCGTTCGCATCGAACAAAGCGGTTGCGTTCAAATTTTGTAGATTGTATAAAATATGCCAACTGACGGCGCAACTGAAATCTCCCACCGTCCAAGCTGAGGACGACAGAAGGAGAGCGGACTTCCGGGAAGTCCATGCGCCTGAAGTTGGCGGCTTATGTCGCGACGAGATGGGGCCTCTCTCGAGGTGGAACACAAACGCAAAAGGGTTGTAGCCAATGAGCAATTTTTCGAACATCAAGCTGGGTCGCAGGCAGTTCCTGAAGACATCGGCTGCCGGCGTCGCCACCTTGGCCGCCCCGGGGCTGATCAGGTCGGCGCGCGCCGCCGGCGAGATCACCATCATCACCTGGGAGACCTATCACGAGGATCCGTGGATCGCTGCGTGGACCGAGCAGACAGGCATCAAGGTCAACGTCGTACGCGCCGGCTCCAACGACGAGATTTTCGCGCAGACGCAGTCGGGCGCCATCCAGGCCGACGTGCTCTACTTCGATTCCGGCTCCATCCCGCGCTACAAGGACGCCGGGCTGATCGCGCCGATCGACGTGTCCAAGCTGCCGGAAGCCGCGAACATCACGGCCGGCCTCAAATATGAGGAGCGCAACACTGTCGACGGCAAGCTGTACGGCGTCCCCTACAACTGGGGCACACAGCCACTGATGTACAACGCCGACGTGGTGAAGGACGGAACGGATAGCTGGGCGTCGCTCTGGAACCCGGAATATGCAGGCAAGGTCGGCCTCTTCGACGACGCTTACATCACGTTCCCGATGATCGCGCTTTACGCCGGCGTGAAGGATCCCTTCAACCTCAGCGACGAGGACTTCGAGAAGTGCCGCCAGGCGCTGATCGCGCTGCGTCCGCAGGTCCGCACCATCGCGCGCGGCTTCAACGACGGCGAGGCGATCTATGCGGCCGGCGATGCCGTGATCGGCTACTGCCAGAACATCTCCATCGTCTTCAACCTTCAGGCCAAGGGTCTGAACTTCAAGTACAGCTTCCCGAAGGAAGGCACCCCGACCTGGATCGACAACGCGGTGCTGACGCCGCGCGGCGACCGCCCGGAAGTCTACCAGTTCCTGAACGACAATCTGAAGCTTGACTGGCAGGCGCGCTTCGTCGAGTTCTCCCTCAACAACGGCATCCTGACGCAGGAAGGCGCCGTTAAGGGCGGCGTCAGCGAAGACATCATGAAGAAGACCAACATCATCGACCAGAACGAAGCCGGCTTCTGGGAGAAGATGGTCGTGTTTGTCGCGCCTGAAAGCGTCGACCGCCGCGTCCAGATGTGGAACGACTTCAAGTCCGGCACACTCTAGGTCCGGCACTGCGGGAGTTCGATGGCATGACAGCGTCCGGTGAGCCTATCATCAGATTCCAGAATGTGGTGAAACACTATCCTGGGTCTGCTGCGCCGGCGCTCGATGTGTCGGACTTCCGCATCGACAAGGGCGAGTTCTTCTCCATCCTCGGCCCCAGCGGGTCGGGAAAGACGACCGCGCTGCGCCTGATCGCAGGTTTTGAACAGGCAGACAGCGGCCGCATATTCCTTGGCGACGAAGACGTCACGGATGTCCCGCCCTACCGGCGGGACATCAATACCGTTTTCCAGTCCTATGCCCTCTTTCCGCACATGTCGCTCGCCGAGAACGTCGCCTATCCGCTGCGGATGGCGGGCGTTGAAAAGGCAGAGCGACGGCGTCGCGTCGGCGAGGCGCTCGATATGGTCGCGATGGACAAGATGCCCGACCGCCTGCCCCATCAGGTCAGTGGCGGCCAGAGGCAGCGCGTGGCACTTGCGCGCGCCTTCGTTGGGCGACCGAAAGTGCTCCTCCTCGACGAGCCTCTTTCGGCACTTGATCTCAACCTGCGTCAGCAGATGCAGCATGTGCTGGTCGGACTCCAGCGCCAGATCGGCATCACCTTCGTCTATGTAACGCACGACCAGGGCGAGGCCCTGTCGATGTCCAACCGCGTCGCCGTCATCGACGGCGGAAAGATCCGCCAGCTCGATACGCCGAACGCCATCTATTACGAACCAAGCAGCCGCTTCGTCGCCCAGTTCATCGGCAAATCGAACCTTATTCCGGCGCAGGTAGCCGGCGCCGGATCAAATCCGGTCGCGACGGTCTCCGGCGTCAGCTTCCCTTTGCCGAAGGCCACGCGAAACGGCCAGGTCAATCTCGGCATCCGTTTCGAGTCGCTCGCTGTTACGCGCCCCGAAGAGGCGACGGCCCATCCGGTTTGTCTTCCCGGCAAGGTGTCGGACGTGCTGTTCCTCGGGCACACGTGCGAAGTGAAGGTGAAGTGCGCCGGACAGGAGTTCATCGCCTTCGCACAGGCAAGTCGCGACTCGATACTCCGTCACGACCAGGACGTCTGCGTCTCATTCAATCCGCAGGACTGCGCGGTCTTCGATGACTGACATCGCGGCGCCGTCGAACATCGATCACGCCAACCGCGCCGGTTCCTCGCGTGGCCTGCTTCGTTTTGTGCCGCAACTGCCGCTGCTGGCATGGCTGGCGATCCTCGTCGTCCTGCCGAACCTGCTTCTCCTCGGCGTCAGTTTCCTGAGATCGAACAACGGCGTCATCATCTACGAGCTGACCTTAGAAAACTACGTTCGCGCGTGGCAGTCGTCGGGCGTCTGGGTCCTGCTTGGGCGGACCCTGATGACGGCGGCGCTCTCCGCGCTCATCGCGGCTGCAATCGCCTATCCCATGGCCTATTATGCCGCCCGCGTACTGCAGAAGGGCCGGTTCGTCGCCTTGATTCTGGTGATCATCCCGCTGTGGATCAGCCTGCTGATGCGTGTCTTCGCATGGCGCGTCATCCTCGGCGAGAACGGCGTGCTGAACGCCTTCCTGCTGCGCATGGGCATCATCTCGGAGCCGAGCGACGCGCTGCTATACAACAGCTTCGCGGTGTTCCTGACCTTCGTCTACGTGTCCATTCCCTTCATCTTCGTGGCCGTCTACGCGGCCATCGAGCGCATTCCGCAGAGCCTTGTCGATGCCGCAAGCGACTGCGGCGCAAACGGCATGCGCGCCTTCGCCACCGTCATCTGGCCGCTGTCGCTCTCGGGCATGGCGATCGGCGTCGCGCTGGCCTTCCTCATGGCGGTCGGCGACTATGTCACGCCGTCCATGGTCGGCGGCCTCAACGGCACCATGCTCGGCATGGTCATCGCCTCGCAGTTCGGCATTGTCGGAAACTGGCCCTATGGCGCTACGCTCGCGCTGATCCTGCTCATCTCGGTTGCCGTCATCCTGTCCATTTTGTTCCGGTTCGCCCGCGTCCCCGGTGTGCTCGTCGGTGAGGGCGGCAGCGGCGTCGCGCTTCGGAACCCACCGAAAACGACGTCCGAGAGGTTGCGCCGCGTGGCTGCCTTCGCGCTGTTCTGCCTGCCCTACCTCTTTCTCTATGCGCCGCTGATCATCATCGCGATCTTTTCGTTCAACGACTCGACCGTGCAGATCTTCCCGCTCACGGGCTTCACCTTCAAATGGTACAGGGAGGTGCTGGACAACGCGGCCCTGCTGGCAGCGCTGAACAGGTCACTCTACGTCGGCCTTCTCGTGCTGCTGATCTCGATTGTCGCGGGGACCGGTTTCGCCATACTCCTCGCCTACGGCAAAGTCGTGGGTTCGCGGATCACCGAGCAACTGCTGACGCTTCCGGTGGCCATTCCCGGCGTCGTGCTTGGCATCACGCTCGTGCTGACCTTCCAGCTCCTGTCACTGCCCACGGGCATTCCGCGCATCGTGCTCGGCCACTGCACCTTCGTCATGCCCGTCATCATGCTGACGGTGCTGAGCCGGCTGAGAAGGCTGGACCCTGCTCTCGTGGAGGCTTCGTCCGATCTCGGTGCGCGCTACTCCAGCACCATCTGGAACGTGATCCTGCCGCTGGTGCGTGGCTCCATCATCGGCGGCGCGCTGCTCGGCTTCACCCTGTCGGTGGACGAGGTGGTCGTGTCGCTCTTCCTGACCGGCACGCAGCCCACCCTTCCGGTATGGGTGTGGAACCAGATGCGCTTCGGCTTCACGCCCTCCGTCAATGCAATCTTCGTGTGTATCGGCGTTTTCTCGATCGTGCTCACGGTCGTTGCACGTCGGTTCCTGCAACCCGAAAAGAACTAGGTCGGACCATCCCACCCGACCCCGACAGACACTGAAAGGAAGCCATCATGGCGGCGAACGCCCCTGACTTCGGTCAGATCGCAAAATCCGTTGAACTCGAGACCAAGGCGTTCATCAACGGCCGCTTTGTCGACTCCGCGAGCGGCAAGACGTTCGATACGATCAACCCCGCCACAGGCAGGACCATCGCAGCGATTGCTGAGACGGACAAGGAAGACGTGAACCGCGCCGTATCCGCCGCACGCACCGTCTTCGACAAGGGCGACTGGCGCAACCAGTCACCACGCGACAGGAAAATCGCGCTGCTGAAACTTGCCGACCTCGTCGAGAAGCATCAGCAGGAACTCGCCGCCATGGAGGCGCTGGACACCGGCAAGCCCGTGCTTGACGCGTTCAACGCCGACCTCCCCGATGCCATTGCGACCCTGCGCTGGCACGCCGAGGCGATCGACAAGATCTACGACGTGGTGTCGCCGACATCGTCCGACATCGTCTCCATGGTCGTGCGCGACCCGATCGGCGTCGTCGGCACCGTGATCCCCTGGAACTTCCCGCTCGCCATCACCGCGATGAAGCTCGGGCCGATCCTTGCCGGCGGCAATTCCGTCGTCATCAAGCCGGCTGAGCAGACGCCGCTGACGGCCCTGAAGCTTGCGCGTCTCGCCGCGGAAGCCGGCATCCCCGACGGCGTCGTCAACGTCCTGCCGGGCTATGGCGAAACGGCGGGCCAGGCGCTTGGACGACACGCAGATGTCGACTGCCTGAGCTTCACCGGCTCGACCGAAGTCGGCGGCTACTTCCTGAAATACGCAGCCGAATCCAACCTCAAGCGCGTCCTGCTCGAACTCGGCGGCAAGAGCCCGGTGATCGTCATGGACGACGTCGACGACCTTACGCCTGTCGTCGAGCAGATCGCCTTCGGCATCCTTTTCTCGCAGGGCGAGAACTGCAGCGCGGGCTCGCGCCTGCTCGTCCAGAAGAACATGAAGGAACGCCTCCTTGCCGCCGTCCTCGATCACTTCAGGACATGGAAGGTCGGCGACCCCTTCGCACCCGATACGCGAGTCGGCGCGCTCATCGAAGAAAAGCATATGGAGCGCGTTCTCGGCTACATCGATGCCGGGAAGAAGGAAGGCGCGAAGATCGTGCTCGGTGGCAACCGCGTGCTCGAAGAAACCGGCGGCTATTTCGTCGAGCCCACCGTTTTCGACAATGTTCGCAACGACATGAAGATCGCGCAGGAAGAAATCTTCGGGCCGGTGCTGTCGACCATCACCTTCGACGACGTGGAAGAAGCCGTCAGCATCGCCAACGACACCAAATATGGCCTTGCCGCGCAGCTCTACACCAACAATCTCCACATCGCCCACAAAGTGTCGCGCCAGATCCGCGCGGGAACGGTTTCCGTCAACTGCTTCTCCGAAGGCGACCAGGCAGTTCCTTTCGGCGGCTACAAGCAGTCCGGTTTCGGTGGGCGCGAAAAGTCGCTACTGGCCCACGACCAGTACCTCCAGTTCAAGACGATCTGGATGCAGTTGAGGTAGGCTTATGACGACGCTGAAGAAGGCATATGACTACATCATCGTCGGCGCGGGCTCGGCGGGCTGTGTCGTCGCCAACCGGCTGACGGAAGACGGCAGCCGCTCCGTGCTGCTGGTCGAGGCCGGACCGCGCGACGGCTCCATCATCATGCGCATGCCGGCAGCGCTCGGCCTGCCGCTCGAAAGCACCCGCTTCAACTGGGGCTACAAGAGCGAACCGGAGCCCGGCCTCGGCGGACAGGTCAGCGACCAGCATCGCGGCCGCGTGCTTGGCGGAACCTCATCGATCAACGGCATGGTTTTCGTGCGCGGAAACCCGTTGGATTACGAAGGCTGGGCCGCGCAGGGGCTGCCGAACTGGTCGTACAGTAACGTCCTGCCCTACTTCAAGCGGATGGAGACTTTCGAGAAGGGGCCTAACACCTATCGGGGCGGCAATGGCCCGCTGCACGTCCATTCCTGCAAGGCCGACAACCCGCTCTACCAGGCTTTTCTCGGTGCAGGGCAGGACTTCGGCCTCGCCCTCAATCCGGACCAGAATGGCGGCGACCAGGAAGGCGTGAACGTCGCGCAGGCGTCGATACGAAACGGCGTGCGCGAAAGCACGGCTGTGGCATTCCTGCGCCCGGCTGAAGGACGCTCCAACCTGACGGTGCTGACCAACGCTACAGCCGTGAGCCTGGTCCTTGATGGCACGCGGGTGACGGGCGTCCGCCTCGAAACCCAATCCGGAGCCACAACAGTCGAGGCCGGCAAGGAAGTCGTGCTCAGCGCTGGCGCGTTCGATACGCCGAAGCTGCTGATGCTGTCGGGCATCGGCGATGCCGACGAATTGAAGGTGAACGGCATCGAAGCCGCAATCCATCTGCCCGGCGTCGGCAAGAACCTTCAGGATCATGTCGCCGTGCCGATCCAGTACACGACGACCAAATCCATGTCGCCGACGAAGCAGCTTTCGAAATGGGGCCGCCCCTTCGTCGGTGCGCGCTGGCTGCTCACCAAGGGCGGTCTCGGCGCCAGCAACTATTTCGAAGTCGGCGCCTTTTTCAGGGGCAATGACGAGGTTGCCTATCCCAACCTCCAGCATGAATTCTTCCCGATGATCGGTGAATTCTATCGCGGCGAGGCGCGCGTGCTGGACGGCTTTCAGTATTTCACAAGCGTCATGCGGCCGAAGAGCCGGGGCAGGATTTCGCTGAAGTCTGCCGATCCGAAGGGCCACCCACGCATCCAGATCGGCTTCCTCACCGAGGACGTCGACCTCAAGGAAATGATCGAGGGCGTTCGCAAGACCCGCGAGATGATCCGCCAGAAGTCATGGGATTCGCTTCGTGGCCGGGAAGTGACCCCGAGCGCCGAGATCTCGACTGACAAGGATCTGGCCGCATGGATCCGCAAGAACGCCGGCACGGGCTACCATGCGGTCGGAACATGCCGGATGGGCGTGGACGAGGATGCAGTCACGGATGGCGGCGGCCTTGTGCGCGGCGTCGAGGGCCTGCGCATTGCGGACGCCTCGCTTATGCCTGCGCTGACGACCGGCAACACGAATGCGCCGACGATCATGATCGGCGAAAAGATATCTGACGCGATCCTGGGCCGCCAGTTGCCGCCCTCGGACGCACCCTTCGCGCACTGATGGGGTAGTTGTTCCCATCGGTGCGGTGCGTTTTCCTTGACGGCGACAAGTGCCGCCGTCTCTCGTAAAATCGACGGTAGAGCCGTCCTGCTTTTGGAGTTGAACGATATGAAGGCCGACATTTTCTCCGGCGTAATGCCCGCCCTGATGACGCCGTGCAAGGACGACCGCACACCCGATTTCGACGGCCTTGTGCGCAAGGGCAAGGAACTGATCGGCAAGGGCATGTCCGCTGTCATCTATTGCGGATCGATGGGCGACTGGCCGCTGCTGACCGACGCGCAGCGCATGGAAGGCGTGGAGCGGCTGACGAAGGCAGGCGTGCCTGTCATCGTCGGCACCGGCGCGGTCAACACGGCGTCGGCCGTGGCACATGCCGCCCATGCCCAGAAAGTCGGCGCGAAAGGCCTGATGGTCATTCCGCGCGTTCTGTCTCGCGGCACGTCGCCCAGCGCGCAGAAGGCGCATTTCAAGGCGATCCTGTCCGCAGCCCCCGGCCTGCCGGCCGTAATCTACAACAGCCCCTACTATGGCTTCGCAACCCGCGCGGACCTGTTCTTCGCGCTGCGCGCCGAGCATCCGAACCTCGTCGGCTTCAAGGAATTCGGCGGCCCGTCCGACCTGCGCTACGCCGCCGAGCACATCACCAGCGGCAACGACGACATCGCACTGATGGTCGGTGTCGACACCGCCGTCTTCCACGGCTTCGTCAACTGCGGCGCAAAGGGCGCCATCACCGGCATCGGCAACGTCCTGCCGAAGGAGGTCATCCACCTCTGCAAGCTTTCGCAGGGAGCAGCCGCCGGCGACGTCGAAGCCCGCCAGCGCGCCCTGGAGTTGGAACAGGCACTCGGCGTCCTCTCGTCCTTCGACGAGGGCGCCGACCTTGTGCTCTTCTACAAGCACATGATGGTTCTGAAGGGCGATAAGGAATACACGCTGCACTTCAACGAGGCTGACAGGCTGAGCGACAGCCAGATCGGCTACGTCAACGCCCAGTTCAAGCTGTTCAACGACTGGTATGCCGAATGGAGCAAGCTCCCCGGAGCAGTCCAGACCTACAAGGGCTAGGTCAAGTCAGTGGAAGATTGGTGGGCGTTGGGTACGCCCGCCAGGTGGAACAGACCGTCAGCCTCCCGATCCATTCTTTGCCTTCCATAGGAAGGCTATGCTGACGGCACTTGAATGCCTGTAACGGGGTCGAACCCGGTCACGAAACGGCCAAGGGGTGCGATGTAGTCGTAAGGTGCCCGAGCCAAAAACCGGCCGTGACCCTCGCGCCCTTCGATGACCCCATCGCGGCAAACCACCTTGCCGCGCGACAGGGTCAGTTCCGGCCAGCCGGTCACCTCCACGCCCTCATAGACCGTATAGTCCACCTGATGATGGAGATCGGCGTTGCGGATGGTGACCTTGCGTGTCTGATCCCAGATCGCGATATCGGCATCGGCGCCCACGGCGATCGTGCCTTTCTTCGGCGAGAGGCCGAACAGACGCGCCGGGTTGGTGGCCGAGAGGGCGACGAATGTCTGGAGGTCGATGCGTCCCTTGACGACCCCTTCCGAAAACAGGATCGGCAGCCGTGTCTCGAGACCCGGGATGCCGTTCGGCACGACGGAAAATGGAGCATTCTCGCCGGAAACTTTCTTGCCATGCGGCCCGTCGAAACGGTTCGGTGCATGGTCCGAGGAAAAGACGCTGATCGTTCCATCGCGAAGATAGGACCACAGCGCCTGCTGGTCTTCCTCCGTTCGCGGCGCGGGGCTGCACAGGAACTTCGCCCCCTCGAAGCCCTGCCGGTCGAGATCGCGGTCGGTCAGCATCAGATATTGCGGGCACGTCTCGGAAAAGACCTTGAGGCCGCGCTGCTGCGCGCGCCTGATTTCCTCCGCGGGCTCCGCGCCGGATACGTGGAAGATGTGGACCGGCGTGTCGAGGAGTTCGGCCAGCGAGATGACGCGGTGGCAAGCTTCCCGCTCGACAGCCGGCGGCTTCGCCCAGGCGTGATACTTCGGCGCGGTCAGGCCAGCCTTTTCGAGCGCCTCTGTCAGGAAGGCGATCGCCGCGTGGTTCTCCGCATGCACGCAGACCAGCGCCCCGCAGCGACGCGCCAGAGCGAGAACCTTCAGCGTCTGGGCATCGTCAAGAACGATGTTGTCGTAGGTCAGGAATATCTTGAGGGAACGATGCCCTTCCGCGATCAGTGCCGGCAATTCCTCCAGCACCGCAGGAGAAGGGTCGGATATGATCATATGGAAGGAGTAGTCGATCAGCGCTTTTTCCGCCTTGCGATGGTAGTCGCGCAGGTTGCCGGTCACGATGCCGCCTTTGACCTGCGTGCAGAAAGGTATGACCGTCGTGGTTCCGCCCGCCGCTGCGGACGCGGTGGCGCTGGCGAACGTGTCGGCGTTGTGGACATCGCCGACCGGCGGCTCCTCGATGTGGCAATGCGTATCGATGCCTCCCGGCAGCACGTAGCGTCCTTCCGCGTCGATCTCCTCCTGCCCCGGCGCAAGATCGCGCCCCAAGGCAACGATCTGCCCTTCGCGGATACCGATATCCGACATGAACACGTCGCTTGCGGTTGCGACGGTCCCGCTACGGATTACCAGATCGAATTCAGTTCCCATGTGGATCTCCTCAGGCTTGCAGGCACTGGATCCGCCGAGCCTGCCGCGCATGGCGGGCCAGGATGTCGGGCAGGTCCTTGGAAACGGGTTGTGCGTCCTCGACAAGCGGAACGCCGGCGACCATGGTAAGCCCCGCGACAGCCGGTGCGCATCGCAGCCAGGCTTCGACCGGATCGGTGTGCGCACCTGCCAGGGCAACCTCCGACATGTGCCACACGACAAGATCGGCGCATGCGCCAGGCTCGAGGTGCCCGATCTCGTCCTGCCAGCCGAGGCACGCTGCTCCCCCGATGGTCGCGGCGTCGAGCGCATCGCGGGCTGACATGGAAGCGGGACCATTGCGGTAGCGACCGAGGAGCAGCGCCGTGCGCGCCTCCAGCCACATCGATGCGTGGTCGGTCGATGCGGAACCGTCGCAGCCAAGCCCGACATTCATGCCGCGCCGTCTCAATCCCATCATGTCTGCGGAACCGCCACCGATCAGCATGTTCGAACACGGGCACTGAGCTACGCAGACGCCGGCATGCGCGAGACGGTCGATCTCGTCGCTGCGTGGATAGATGAAATGGGCAACCCAGGAGCGGTTCGTCGCCCAGCCTACCCGCTCGAAATACTCGACCGGAGTGCAGCCGTAGACTTCCTTGCAATAGACGTCTTCTTCGGGATCTTCAGCAAGGTGCGTGTGCAGCCGAAGATCGTAGGTCTCGGCCAGCCTTGCCGATTCCTTCATGATGCGCTCGGTGACCGAGAACAGCGAACAAGGGGCCAAGGCGACACGGCTCATCGAGCCAGGCCCGGGATCGTGGTAGGCCTCGACCAGCCTGACGCTGTCGGCGAGGATATCGTCCTCCGACTGAACGACCGATGCCGGCGGCAAGCCTCCCTGCTCCACCGACCGGGTCATGGAACCGCGCGTGGCGTAGAAGCGGAAGCCGATATCTTTCGCGGCACGGAACTGTGCGTCGATCAGGAACGGCTTGGGATGGACATACATGTGGTCCATCGATGTCGTGCAGCCCCCCATCAGGAGTTCGGTCATCGCGACGTAGGTCGAGAGATAGACCGCATCCTCGTCGAGCTTTGCCCATAGCGGATAAAGGCCGGTCAGCCATTCGAACAACGTGCCGTTGGTGACGGGCGCATAGGCGCGCGTCAGGTTCTGGTACATGTGATGGTGGACGTTGATCAGGCCCGGTGTCAGCAGCCGCCCTCCGGCGGAAATCGTGCGCCGGGCTTCGGGTTCATCGCCTGCCTTGCCGACCGAGTGGACCCGGCCATCCTTTACCGCCACCCAGCCGCCGGCGATTTCATGACCCCGCTTCACATACACATGCGCATCGCGCACCACGCAATCCAACATCTTCGGTCACCTCCAAGGCCATGACGCCGGCCGCACCGGCCCCGGCGTTGTGAGCCCTGTCCCGCGGGGTGCGAACCGCGGATCGTCATCGAGGTGAACGGGCAATGCTTGCCGCTTCCTGCGGCAGTCTAATCGCGAATGTGCCTCCTAACGGACATCCCTGAAATACGGCTCGCCCAGTGCGGCGGGAGCGGCCATCAGACGGCGCACCTTCTGCCATGCGAGAACCGGAACGATCATCAACGCGATGGTGCCGAGATAGGGCAGCATGGACAATACGGGAGCCGCGATCGGCCAGTTGCGGGCTTGCCCTACGAAACCGAGCGACGTGATCAATCCAAAGAGCAGCGCCGCGCCCACTGCGGTCCATGGGCGGTAGCCCGCAAAGATCACCAGCGCCACGGCAATCCAGCCGCGGCCCGCAACGACGCCTTCCGACCAGGACGGTACGAAGGCCAGCGTGAGGTAGGCGCCTGCGCCTGCGGCAAGCGCCGCGCCGGCCGAGACGTACCAGAAACGAATCCGCGTGACCGGAATGCCGGCGGCATCGGCTGCAGCCGGATTCTCGCCGACTGCCCTGAGGTCGAGACCGTGCCGTGTCCGGAAAAGCAGATGATGGAGAGCGAAGGGCAGAACGAGATAGATGACGTAAACCAGAACATTCTGGGTGAAGAGCGCACGGCCCACAAGCGGCAGATCGCTCAGGAAAGGGATTGCGATTGGCGCGAACGTCACCGGCGCGGGAATACCGGAATAGGCCTTGCCCACCATCGCGGCAACGCCGGTGCCCATCAGGGTCAGCGCGAGGCCGCACAGGATCTGGTTAGCGCGGATGATTACGGTAGCCGTCGCGAAGACCATGCCGGCGAGAAGGCCGACAAGCATCGCGAGGATGAGACCCAGCGTCGGGCTTGGCACCGCGACCACGGTGGCGATGCCGGTTATCGCGCCCAGCGCGATCAGCCCTTCAACGCCCAGATTGACCACGCCGACCCGCTCGGCGAGCACTTCGCCCAGCGCTGCCAGCGCGAGCACGCCGCCGGCCAGGATGGCGGTTTGTATCAGACCAGCGAGTAGGTCCATGTCGAAACTCCAGGAATGCTACGCCGGCTTCGAGCGAACGATGCGATAATGCGAAAGTTCATCGCCAATGGCCGTGAAGAAAAGGATCAGCCCGGTCAGTGCGAGCACTGTCGAGATGTTCACGCCCTGCGTCTGCAGCGCGATGCCTGACTTCAGGATCACTGCCATCAGGGCCGCACCTGCGATTACCCCGATTGCCGATCCGCGCGCCAGGACTGCGACCATGATGCCGATGTAGCCGAAATTGTTGGATATGCCGCCCTGCAGCCTGTGGGTGGTGCCGATGACTTCAAACATGCCGGCCAGCCCGGCGATGGCGCCAGACATCAGCATGACGACGATGAGATGACGGCGAAACGGGATCGCCGCATAGCGTGCCGCGGCTGGATTGGAGCCGGCGATACGCACCTCGTACCCCCAGCGCGTGTAGTTCAGCACGCCTGCCAGCGCGACCGTGAGCAGAACGGCAATCGGTAGGCCCCAGTGAACATCGCCCCAGAAGCCGGGCACATCATGCGGCAGCCGCTTGGTGGCGGCAAAAGAAAGTCCGCTTGGGTCAAGCCACGGCCCCGTCGCCAGATAGTAGATGAAAAGTGCGCCGACGAAATTCAGCAGCAATGTCGTGATGAGCTCGCTGACATCGGCATAGGCTCGGGCAAGCGTGGGTATGAGAATCCACAGCATGCCGCCGATGGCGCCCGCCACGAACATGAGCGGGAGGACCAGGATCGTCGGCCCGGGTACGAAAAGCGCGACGGCGGTGGCGGCGATGGCTCCGGCGCAGAACTGCCCTTCCGCTCCGATATTCCAGGCACCCACCTTCATGGCGACAGTGACTGCGAGGCCTGTCAGGATGAGAGGCGTCACGATCAGGCCGAGATCCATCAGGCCGAAACGGGAACCGAATGTCGATTTGAAAACATGGGCTCCAAGCTTGCCGAGGTCGGCGCCACTCATTGCGAAGACGATAGCGGCGATTGACAGCGCCAGGACAATGGCGATGAGCCGTGCCGCCAGGCCGCCTGCCATGTTCTCGGACGGCACGCGCTGTATGCGAATGGACATCAGCGAACCTCCTCGGCAGAGCCGGCCTCAAGGCTCCGTTGCCCGCCCATCATGAGGCCTATGGTCTCGACATCGACCTGGGATGAATCGACGACGCCCATGACTTCGCCATGGAACATGACGGCAATGCGGTCCGAGAGCTTGAACAGCTCTTCCAGCTCCTCGGAGACGAACAGCACTCCCACGCCGGCATCCCGTAACTCGGTAAAATAGCTCATCATCGCGTTGATGGCGCCGACGTCGAGTCCCCGCGACGGATAGGCCGCGACCAACACATTCGAAGCGATGCGCATTTCGCGCCGTGCGACGAGCCGTTGCTGGTTGCCGCCAGAGAGGTTGCGCACTGGCATTTTGAAGTCCGGCACCGCCACGGAAGCCGCTTCGGCGATGGAACGCGCAAGCGCAGCGGCCGCCGAGGGACGATACATCCATCCCTGCGACAACGGTGCCTTGCCATATTCTCGGATCACGACATTGTCTGTGATGCTGAGCGCAGGCGCGAGCCCGCTGTGGAGCCTGTCTTCAGGGATATGGCCAACGCCAAAGGCCGCGAATTCCTCCGCACCGCGCGATGAAAGGTCCTTGCCGCAGACATGAATCTCGCCGCCCGACGCTCGGCGCACGCCGGTCAGCACCTGCGACAGTTCCTTCTGGCCATTGCCGGCGACGCCGGCGATACCCAGGATTTCGCCGGCACGCAGGTCCAGCGAGACGTTCTTCAGGGACAGGTTCCCAAGGTCGTCCCGCGCAGAAACATTTCGCAGGCTCAGCACGGGGGCATCGGATATCGGCTTCGCGCCCGGCTTGCGCTCGCGCATGTTGCTGAGCACAACTTCTTGCCCCACCATCAAGCGAGCGAGGATTCGCTTGTCGCACTCATTGGTCGGTTTGGTCGTGACCTTTCGGCCGCCACGCAAAACCGTAACGCGGTCCGAAATCTCCAGAACCTCGTCCAGCTTGTGGCTGATGAAGATGACCGCGTTGCCACGCGCCGCGAACTGCCGGAGCGCCTTGAAGAGTTCGGCGGCCTCCGCCGGCGTCAAAACCGCCGTCGGCTCGTCGAGGATCAGGACACGCGCTTTGCGCGACAGCACACGCAGGATTTCGACGCGCTGTTGTTCGCCGGTTGACAGGTCGCTGACACGCGCGCCCGGCTTCACTGCAAGGTTCAGCGAGGCGGCGATTTGCGCCGTCCTCGCCTCGAGTAGATCCCGGCTGATGCGGCCGGGAGTTTCGGACCATCCGAGATGGACGTTTTCAGCAACCGTGAATGCCTTCACCAGCTTGAAGTGCTGATGAACCATGCCGATGCCGGCCGCGATCGCCTCGACCGGCGATGCGAAAGTGACAGGCTGGCCGTCAACGATGATTTCACCCAGATCCGGCCTGTATATGCCGGTCAGGATATTCATCAGCGTCGATTTGCCCGCGCCGTTCTCACCGAGCAGCGCGTGGATTTCGCCTGGCAGCAGGTCGAAATCCACGTCCTGGTTGGCGATCACTCCGGGGAAATGCTTCGCAACTCCCCGCAGCGACACTATCGGCTGGACCGCAACGCCAGAAGCGGCCGTCCGATCAACATCCAGCATGACATTCATGATCATCGGATCTCAAGCGAGACCGCTGCTGCCATCTACCGACCAGTTCCAATTATAGATGTCGTTATCGGACATGCTCTGGCCCGCCGGGACCCGCACTTCTCCCTTGTTGTCCTTGATCTCGCCCTGGAACGGGTTCCATCCGCCGAGAATCTTCTCGCGAACCTCGTCCGCCGCCTTGGCAGCACCCGCCGGCACCGTCTCGCCCCAGGCATCGCGATCCGTACCGTCGCCGAACGGCAGGAGAAACTGGCCCGGCACCCACTTTCCTTCCAGGCGAGCCCTCACCTGGTCGACGTAGAACTTGCGGAAGTCGAACATGATCGAACTGACATAGGCGTTCGGTCCATACTTGCGGCTGTCGGTGTTGAGCATGACGGCCTTTTTGCCGCGCTGCTCTGCGACCTGCAGATAACCCGGTTCGTCCATGATGCCGAACAGTACGTCCGCGCCATTGTCGATCAGCGCGCGGGCCGCCTGCGTGGAAGCCTGTGGATCAAACCAGGAATTGATCGCTATGACCTGGATCGTCGCGTCGGGCTTCACCGAGCGCGCGCCGAGCAGGAAGGCATTGCTTCCCGCAAACGAACTCGGAACAGGGAAGGAGGCAACGTAACCAAGCTTGCTGCTCTCGCTCATGTGGCCGGCAGCGACGCCCGTGACGTAGCTCGGATACCAGTGCGACGGATAGAAAACGCCCATGTTGTCCATTAGCGTGCGGTCGTCGCAATGCAGGAAGGCCGTTTCGGGCGCATTCTTGGCGACGTCGTAGATGAAGTCGCCATAGGTCGAGTTGGTGATGATCATATTGGCGCCTTCGGACACGAATTGCCGGAAGGTGCGGCCGGCGTCAGCCGAATACGGGATATTCTCGACAAAGATGGTCTTGGCCTTCGGGAACGCTTCCTGAACGGCCAGGCGCCCCTGGTCATGCTGCCAGGTCCAGCCTTCGTCGGACGTGGGCCCGACATAGCCAAAGGCGATGACCGCATCTTCCTCGGCTACAGGCGCGAGAGGCGTAGCGGCCAAAGCCGGCCGCATCAAGCCAGCGCCGGACACACCAAGCGCGACACCGGTTGCACCGCTGAGCTCGAGAAAGCGCCGACGGGAAAGGTTGCGAAAATCGATCATTGTTCTCCTCCATTGTTGTTAGGTCGGCCGGTTTTGCTGTAGGGCCGATTTATGGCTGCCGCGTCCGGCATCGCGTTTCAGACGCGATGTTCCTCCCGTGCGGTTGTTGGTCTTGTTGTCCTGCCTTCCTTCTGATCTCGGGTAGCGTTTGTAGGCGGCTCTTGTTAAGCCAGATGACGGCCTTCGCCGTGGCAAAGGCGTGGCGATACCAGCTTCGGGATAGGCAGTGGGAAGGTGGCTGTGCCGACCGACTCGGATCCACCGATAGAGCACGGCAAGGGAAACGTGCAGCGGACGTCGACAGGTGGCTCTCTGGCTTCCATGGTCGCTCTCCACAGGCCGACGACCTCATGGCTCCAAGGAACCGCAGAGGCATACGACCGCCCGGATTTATCGAAACGGTATGGGTCTTTGACTGATCGGAAAAGACCGCCAGATTGGACATATCGTTCGCATTCTTGAACGTCTGCCTTACCCGTCGGAATGCTGCTTTTCCTTGAAATTACGCCATCTTCTTTGGTTGCCTGGCAACGGATTTCCCGAACAGGAGCCACCTGCAGCCGCCGTTTCACTAAAATTTGAGCCGAAAGCATCTGGTTGAGACCTCGGTCGTCAAGCGCCCTGGCCTGCGTCGGCAGCCTTGAGTGCGACAGCTCGGACTGCTCCACGGATGATGGAGTGGTATCCGGTGCATCGGCACAGATTGCCGCCGAGTGCTTCACGGATTTCGGTCTCGCTTGGATCGTCGGTTTCACGCAGGAGGGCGGTAAGGGTAACGGTGAAACCAGGAGCGCAGTAACCGCACTGGAACGCGTTTTCCTCGATCAGGCCCTGCCTGACAAAGGAGCTCTCCGGCACTGCGTCCAGCCCTTCCGGAGTGATGATGTCGGCGCCTTCCACCTGCCACATCATGAGCAGGCAAGCATTTGTCGGCGCACCGTCGCGCAACACCATGCAGGCTCCGCACCGTCCGATGCCACAGGCCTTCTTGGAGGCCGTCGCATGAAGATTTTCCCGGAGGAGATCAATCAGACGCGTCTCCGGGGATACGTCGGCGCTCCGATCCTCGCCGTTCAGCCTAAAGCGGAATACCGTCATGATGGTCTGCTCATCGCCTCAAGTATCCGCTCGGGGTCGAAGGGAGCGCGTTCCGGCCAGTAGCCGATCGCATCGGCGACCGCGTTGGCGATCGCAGGCGTCACAGCCCCTATGCCGAGCTCACCGATGCCTCGCGGACCGAACGTGTCATCACTTGCCAGACCCTCATGCGCAAACACGGCCATAGATTGTGGCGCATCGCGAATGCTTGGGATCATGTAGCCATCGAGATTCCAGGTGAAGTATTTCCCGGACTCCAGCAACGAGTTCTCAAGCGTGGTGAACCCAAGTCCCTGCACGCTGGCCCCTTCGATCTGTCCCAGATAGGCGGCATGGTCCAAAACCGGCCCCGCCGCAGTATGCTGGGAAATATCGAGCACCCGCACATGGCCGCTGACGCGATCGACTGCGACGCGAGCAAGCGTCGCGCCGAAGGCGAAGATCAGCCGGGCGTTGCCGTCGAAATAATCGGACTTCGGAAATTCGAATTCGGTTTCGGCAACGGGACGCTCGCCTTCGGGCAAAGCGGCTGCAAGATCTGCAAAGCTGAGCAGGATCTCGCCGCTGTTCGACGCACGGTCTGCGACACCACCGGGCACGATGACTAGCGAATCCGGATCGCGGTCCAGAATACTGGCGGCCGATATCTTGATCTGTTCGGCAAGGTTCGGCGCGGCATCTCTTGCCACGCGCCATACGACATAGGTGCCACGCGAGGCCGTGGTCGAGCCGGACTCGGGCGACGTCGCCGTATCGCCGGTCAATGGCCTGATGTCGTCGTGGCCGCAACCAAGCTCGGCGGCGACTGTGTTTCGGATTGCCGCAAGCAGGCCCTGCCCGATCTCGTCCAGTCCATAGGCTGCCTCGATCTTGCCGTCGCGCGCGAGCCGCAACGCACCTCCACCGGGATCCGGAGGAAGGGTGCCCAACCCGTTCCCCTGGTAGTTCATGCCCATGCCGATCCCGATGAACTCGGTGCCGTCTTCGGAAAGGCCGCGCGGCATTTTCCAGATGGCATCGGCTGCCGCTGCATCCAGCATTTCCGAAAGCCGTTCGGTCGGGGCGACGGCCTGCCCAAGATAACCGCGGGTGCCCGCCTTTCGCATGTTGCGCGCGCGAAATGCGATGGAGTCCAGACCGCAAGCGACCGCAAGCCGTTCGACCTGGCATTCCAGCGCGTAGGACATCTGGTTGCACCCAAAGCCCCGAAAGGCGCCACCGGCTCCATTGTTCGTGTAGGCGAGACGCGCATGCGCCTCGACATTCGCCACGTCATACGGGCCGCACGCGTGCTCCAGTGCAGTCTCCAGCACGCCGGGGCTCAGCGATGCGTATGCGCCGCTGTCGGAAAGAAGATCGACCTGCTGCGCCACCAGACGGCCTTCGGCATCGCATGCGGTGCGCATGCGTATGGTCATGGGATTGCTCTTGGTGCCTGCCCTGACAGATTCGGCGCGTTCCAGTTGCATTCGCACAGGCCTGCCAGTCTTGAGCGCAAGCAGCGCGAGTGCGGGCTGCACGGTCAACTCGTCCTTGCCGCCGAAGGCGCCGCCGGTCGGGCTCGAGACAATCCGTATCTTGTCCTCCGGAAGACCCAGAATGCGGGCAAGCTGCATCTGGTCGCGACGGCCATGCTGGCCGCCGGCGCAGACATTTAGCGTGCCGTCGTCGCTGACATAGGCGTAACCGCCCTCCGTCTCCATGAACGTGTGCATCTGGCGCGGCGTACGATAGGTGGCTTCGACCACATGCGCGGCCCGCGCGAACGCGTCCTCGATGTTGCCGCGTTCAAAATGGATCTCGCGCTGGAGATTCCCGGAAGCGTGAACCGCAGGTGCTCCTGGTTCCAATGCAGCCTTGGCGTCCGACACAACAGGCACGGGCTTGTAACGCAGCCGGATGAGCTTGAGCGCGCGCTCGGCGACCTCGGCATTGACCGCCGCCACCGCCGCGATCGCATCGCCAGTATAGCGCACCTTGTCGAAGCACATGGCCGGCTGGTCCTGCACAACGATGCCGAAGCCGTTGCTTCCCTTGACGTCGCGATGCGTCACCACGGCCACAACGCCCGGCAAAGCCTCGGCTCTCTTCGTGCTTATGTGGCCGATATAGGCATGGGGCATCTTCGGACGCAGGACGCGGCCGACGAGCATGCCCTCCTCCCGAACATCGGTAAGGTAGGTCAGCCGACCGGCGATCTTGGCCGGCCCGTCCGGTCTGGTGTGCCAGTGCCTGCCCGACGGTCCACGGCCTAGCCGTATCTCCTCGACGGGTCCGGTCGGCGGCGAAAGCAGGGGCCGATTACGGTTCCCGCTTGTCCCTGGCAGGCGACCTGTCAGGCCATGGACCAGAGCGTTTGCTGCGACACGGCGACGATAGCTTGTCGATCTTTGCGGGTCCGTAGGCGCCTTTATGGCCTCCATCAGTTCCGTATGCACGTGCGACCAGTCCACCGCCTCCAGAAGTTCCCCCTTCAGCAGCGCCTCCACTTCGAAATGGCGCATCGCCGTCACACCACCGCCGACGGCGATGCGGCAATCCTCGATGCGGTCACCTGCCATGAGCAGCGACCCGGCAATCCCGATGACCCCCGGCGTGAACCCAGCTCTGAGACCTGTCTTGCGGTAGGTCCATCGTGTTGGAGCAGGCAACCTCGGCACGACAATCGCCTCGATGAGGCAGTCTGGATCCCGGAGCGTTCCCAGCCAGTTGACCAATGATATGCGCTGGCGTGCGCCCGGCCTGACGATTTCGAGTTGTGCATCCATGGCGAGCAGGACTGGGATCAGGCATCCACGCCGCCCGCCAACATTGCCGCCGATCGTGCCGATGTTGCGCACCGACGGCGCCGCCGTCACCTTGATCGCCGCCAGAAGCATCGGCAAGGCGTCGGCAACCGTTCGATTGTGCTCGATGGCAGCCAAGGTTGTTAGCGCCCCTATTCGGACGAAGTCCGAGCCAACGTCGATGCCTTGGAGGGTGACGATGCGACCGAGCGCTATCGCCCTGTCTGTCAGCCGCAGGCCCATGGCCCAGTCGAGCTGGGCGAGTGTGCCTCCGCCGAGGAAATAGGTGTCTTCATCGCCCGCAGCCAGTTCCAGGGCTTCTTCGGAGGTCGAAGGATGAAGGACCAGCATGATCCTCTAGGCGCTCCTCTCTTTCGCGCAGCGCGTGATGCGAACGAAGCGCCTCAACTGGTCGTCCACTGCACCATGTCGCCCTGGCTTTCGGCCAGGAACGCAGCCCGGCGATCAAAGAGGCCGGGCGCAACCTTATGCACTTCGGCGATAATCGCCTTGATATCGGCGGTCTTGAGCTCTCCATCCTCGACCAGGATTTTCCCGTCCACCATCGTCAGCGAAACGTCGCTGCCGCGCACCGCATGAACGATGTTGTGATGCAGGTTTGCGTAGGGGCCGTCCCGGAAGAATGGCGTCATGCGCGGCGTGTCGGCTCGCACGGCGATGATGTCGGCCCGCTTGCCGACGTCGATCGACCCGATTTCATGGTCGAGGCCTATCGCGCGCGCCCCGGTGATCGTGCCCATGCGCAGCACTTCCCAGCTGTCCAGAGGATGCACCTTATCATAGCGCAGCTTGCCCAGCAGCGAGGCGACCTTCATCTCCTCGAACATGTCAAAGTTGTTGTTCTCCTTTTCGCCATCCGTCCCGACGCCTACCGGAACCCCGGCGTCCAGCATCTCGCGGACATTGGCGATGCCACTCGCGAGTTTCATGTTGGAGACAGGGTTATGAGCAACCGATACGCGCTTGCCGGAAATCATCGCGATCTCTTGAGGATCGAGCCATACGGCATGCGCGATCATAGCTAGAGGTGTCTCGAAGAAACCGATGTCGTCCAGCACGAACATCGGCCGCTTTCCGTAGCGTTTGACGAAGCCATCGACCTCGATGCGCGCTTCGCTGCAATGCGTGTGGAACCCTGTGTTGTGGTGCTTGGCCATTTCGATGGCGCGGCGATGCCCTGCATCATCGGAATAGAAGGGATGCTCGAGGCCCACCCAGACGTTGATGCGCCCGTCGAGCTTGCGGTGCCAAGTCTCGATCATCGCCTCGTTCATGTCGAGCGTGTCGAAGTAGTTGTAGTCGGGATGCTCGCCGACATAGGGTACCGCGACGAGGCGGTTGCCGATCTCCTTGGCGACCTTCGCGCTGCCGTCCATGTAGCGCCACATGTCGACGATCGTAGTGGTGCCGCCAAGCAGGGATTCCGCATAGCAGAGCCACGATGCCGCCTCCGCTTCATGCGGCCGGAGCACGCGGTGCATCGGATTGATGTGCTGCGTCAGCCAGTCCCATACTGGCAGGTGTTCGGCCGTCCCGCGCAGGAAACCCGAATGGACATGGGTGTTGATCAGACCGGGAAGCAGAACCGCGTTGTGCAGGTGCTTCGTCTTCACGCCGGGGTTGTTCGCGGCGACTTCGTCCAGCGTGCCAACCGCCGCAATGATTCCGCCATCGACCAGAACCGCGCCGTCCAGGATGACGCGATTTTCTGCGTTCATTGTAAGCAGCGCATCTGCGGCAAGTATCAATTTGGTGTCGGGCATCGAAGTCCTCGGTTCTGTCCTGCGGAACGCGGCCGGCATTCATGGCCGCATTCCCATCATATGAAGCGATCTTCCGCTCCATTCCTGTTCTGAGGCTTATCGCAGGTCCTGGAACAGGCGTCCCCAGCCTTTGATCTTGGCAGGGTCGTGGCCGGTCATCAGAAGAGTCTTCCACACTGTGGCGCTGACGGAATCATAGATTGGAATACCGATCTCGCGCTCAAGCTCTTCGACGATCGGCGCGCCACGGAAATTGGTGCACAGGACGATGATCGCCTCCGGTTTGTCCTTGGCGACATCGCGGATCATATTGGCGATGGTGGTTTCGTCATATTCCGAGAACGAGAAATTGCCCTTGTCGCCGAGGTGACGTTCGGAGGTGACGGGATGGCCGGCCTTGGCATAGTTGGCCACGATCTGCTTCTGCACGTCTTCAAGGTACGGCGTCACGAGGCCCAGACGCTTCACATTGGTGCGGTCGAGAATTTCGTTCAGGGCCAGCACGCTGGTCGTGGAGGGCGCGCCGGTCGCCTCTGTGATCTGCTGGCAGAGATCAAGGTCCACGTCGAACCCGCGCCAGCCGGCAGCCGTGCCCGCCCAGGCGATGACGTCCATCTTCGCGTCGTTTAGGGTCTTCGCCGCCTCGATCAGCGGTTCGTTCTTGAACTGCGCCATCGCCTTGTCGTCGAGGGATATTTCCCTGACGGTGAAGCGCTGAAAATGCGCCGTCACCTCTGGGAGCATCTGATGGAGGATGGCCCCCATATACGGCTCAAGAACGGTGTTCGACGAGGGCGTCAGCATCCCCAGCAGGGTTCGCTTGAGAGCCATGGAATTTTCCTCCGATCAAATGCGGATGCCGCGCGGTGTCATTCACCGCGAACTGTCGGCGCCCTGTTTTCAAGAATTGAGTTTATGCCTTCGTGCAGGTCCTTGGTGCCGAACATCAGTTGCCACCCGCGACGCTCCAGCGCGAGGCCGACTTCGGCCGGCGCATCGAGGCCAAGGCGCACGATTTCCTTTATCTGGCGCACCGTGATCGGCGGGCGCGATGCGATCTGCTGGGCCAGATCGAGCGCACGCGGCAGCGCATCGCCTTCCACCACTTCTGCGACCAGCCCCATGCGCAGCGCATCCGCGGCGGACATTGGCGTCCCGGTAAGCAGCGCGTACATCGCGTTCTGCCGGCCAATCACCTTCGGCAGGCGCTGTGTCGCGCCGCCACCGGGCACAAAGCCGACGTTGACTTCAGGCTGGGCGAACCGCGCTCCATCGGAGGCAATGACGAAGTCCGCCTGCAGGACGAGTTCGCAGCCTCCGCCGAAAGCGTCGCCATTGACCGCAGCGATGACTGGCTTGGGCGAACGCCAGAGCGCATGGGTCGTGAAGGTGCCGATCGCACCGACCACGTCCCTGCCCGACTGCTCCCTCAGGTCGGCGCCGACGGCGAACACCTTGTCGCCGCCCGTCAGCACGATCACCTTGATCGAATCGTCTTCGGCGATCTCGTTGACATGCTTCTCGATCAGCCGCCTGACCTCGGTCGTCAGCGCATTCCTGACGTCGGGCCGGTTCAACCGGATCACCGCGACGCCCGGACGGGCAACTTCTATCAGCACGACCGACATGTCTTCCTCCCTCGACAGCCTGCTTCCGCTTCGGTTCAGGCCTTGGGCTTGTCCACCGCGTGTTCCAGCAGCAGTTTCATCGGGATGATGTCGAGCGCAGCCTTATTGGTCGCGGAGAGAACCACCGGGCATGCCGCGCCGTTCTGGTAGGCCTCGAGCCACTTTGCCGTCAGCACGCACCAGCGGTTGCCGGGAACCAGTCCAGGAAAACGCTTGTCGGGTTCAGGCACGGACAGATTGTTGCCGATGCTGTCCTGGAAGGCGATGAATTCCTTGGTGACGATCGCACATACCGTATGCGGGTTCGGATCGTCTGGACCGTCGTCGCAACAGCCATTGCGCGTATATCCCGTCATGGGCTCGAAGCCGCACGGCTCCAGCGGCCCGCCGAGGACGTTACGCCTGTTGGTCATGCGACTACTCCCTGTCTGGTGCGGTCGTCTGCAAGACGACCCGATGGCGGAGGGGCCATGAAGACTTCGCGCCGAAAACGATGCGCTAGCGCGATGAGGCAGTGGTCATCCAGCGCACGGCCGATCAGCAGCATGCCAACCGGCAGCCCGTCGATCATGGCGCACGGCACGCTTAGTGCGGGATGCCCCGTCAGGTTCATAACGCAGTTGTTGTCGTGCATTTCGAAGGCTAGCTTCTGGTGCTCGGCCGGCGCCAACGGACCCCCGGGCAGCCGGTGCGGCAGCATGGGCACTGTCGGCATCACCAGGACATCGTAGCGCTTCAGCGCAGCGTCGTACTGCGCCCGCAGCGTCCGGCGTAGCGCTTGTGCCAGCGCCATGACACGGCCCTTTGTCTCGTGGCGAAGCAAGGTTCCCGCGATCAGCGAGACCTTGCCGTTCAGAGGCAGGTTTTCGATGTTCGTATCGAACGCCTTACCAAACGCCATTGCGAGTGCGGGATCGTAGGCGCCTGCATGGTTGCTGCCCTGCATGTTCTGCTCGAACACTGTCGCCAGGCCACCTTCGCACGAGATCGGAACGTGGATGTCGCGCCCGTGCCTGTGAAGCTCGACCGCGGTTTCTTCCGCGCCTGCGCACAGTTTTCCCAGAGCGGTGGCCGCATCCCTCACGACCGCATCAACACGTGGATCGGAACGATCCGGCCAGCCGAAACCATCAATCACGATGCCTATACGAAGCTTGGAAATATCCCTGTCGAGATCGTTGGCCGAACCGACCAGTTTTCCAACACCCACCTGGCGCGGATCGTCCTCGCTATGGCCTGCGACTGCATCCAGAAGTCGCGCCAACTGCGAAGGGGTGCGCGCCATCAGGCCGAGATGGTCCATGCTGTACTCGGTCGGCAATGCCCCGAAATAGGGTACGACGCCGAACGTCGCCTTGAGCGCCAGGACCCCACACCACGCAGCAGGGTTGCGGACGGATCCGCCAAGGTCCGTACCCAACGCGATATCGGCCTGGTCGCTTGCCAGCAACGCACCGCATCCGCTGGTCGAGCCGCCGGCGGAACGCTTGGCGTCATAGGGGTTCAGGACCGGTCCCGTGGCGCTTGTGAAACTGGAGCCGGAATAGCAAAGGTCCTCACAGACGGCCGTGCCGACAAGTTGCGCACCGGCTTCGAGCGCGCGCTCCACGACGGTCGCGCTGTGCGCCGGCGTATAGTCGCGCAGGAATGCCGACCCCGCCGTCATCGGCACGCCGGCAACCGCGATCGAATCCTTGACGGCCAGCCTCATGCCGCTCAACGGTCCTGGCGATCCGGCATGTCCTTGCGTCCTGTACATCCAGGCGTGAAGCGCGTCAGTCCCGGCCACGCGTTCCAGATCGCGGAACGGTGCCGGTTGGGAGGTCGTCGGAAGGCTCGCTGCCAGCGCCTCGACCCGCGCATAGGTTGCCCGCGTTCCGTCGAGCAGCGCGTCCAGCCCCTCGATGGCGTCCGCATCTATTTCCCAGCGCGCCAGCAGGCGGTCGCGGTCGGCAGGCGTCGACGCCATTATGTCTGGGCCCCGGCGGAAAGCGCCTCGCTTGCCGCAATGAAGGGCTCTATCGGCACCCGGGTGATCCCCGCGCCGATACGGCCGTGGCCGGGCAGCCGATGCGCCATGCCATTGTTGATGACCGGTGCGATGCCGGTCGCACGAACCTTGTTCACATCGATACCGATCGGTGTGCCGCGATGTTCCTCCACCGGGATCAGGAAACGCGTGCTGGTTCCTGCACAGATGCTACGCATTTCTGCGACGAACTGAGTTGCCTCGGCAGCGGTACCCCCGACGAAAGACATGATTGCCGGCGCTGCCGTCATGGCGAAGGCGCCGAATCCGGCGGTCTCCGAGATCATGGAATCGCCCATGGTCGGGGTGATGTCCTCTATGCGGGCTCCCGGCACGAGCTTCGGCTCGCCGATCGGAGAAGGAGCGACGAACCAGCGGTCACCCATTCCGCTGACACGAATGCCGAAGTCGCGGCCGTTTGCCGACATGGCTGTGACGATCGGGCTGCCGGGCACATCGGACGCGGCCAGCGTCAGCGCCTTGGCCATGGAGATGGCGAAGGGCAGTGCGAAATGGCCATTGCCGGCCATGAAGGTCGCGACCTTTTCGGCCGCGTCCTGGTGCTTCGACCGGATGAAGGACGGAGCGAAGCGGATAATCAGGTTGCCGGTGGTGGCAACGAGGCGGTTGTGGCACTCGTCGCCGCGACGCAATCCCTCGGTAATAAGGTCGACGAGATCGATCGGCGCGGAACCCTGCACAGCCTCGTCCAGCACGGCCACCATGTCGGTCGCCATCCAGCGCAACCGAGCCAGTGTCTTCTCATCGTAGGAACCATAACGCACCGCGCCGTCCGTGCCTTCATTTAGCGGCGCAAAGGTCGTGTGTCTGTCCGAGCGAGCAACCGCGACAGGCATGCTCGGCGTGATGATGCCGGCCATGGCGCCGAGCGCGCCCGCGTCGTGGCAGGGTGATATCTCGACATCGCCGGCATCGATGATCGCTTCGGCTTCCGCGACATCCTTCGCCTCGCCCTCAAGGAGCAGGCCACCGATGATGGCACCTCGCATGGGCCCCGGTATGCGGTCCAGTTCGATCGGGGGACCTGCATGCAGGAAGCTGCGAGGCCCCACCTTGCCCGTCACTTCGCGCGCCGTGCAAATCCGTTCCAACACCACCTTGGTAGAGTCGAGCGCCGCGACGGACCGCTGGATCGGATCGAGATTTTGGCACGGTGCCGGTGTGGGTTCTGCGTTCATTGGAGTTATCGTTCGCCCTGTTTTGTCTGATGCAGCGCTGCCACAGCCACGTGTGCGTGGTTGCCGTCAGGCTTGGTGCACGAATGCGCAGCCGCTCGGACCTGTCGCCGGTCGCGATGGAAATGCATTTTGCTTGAAAAACAGAGTGTTAAGACGTGCGTGCTTTGGCGCGCGCATTTTTCCTCCCCTGGGTGCCTTTTCGGTGCCTCGTCTTGTTGAAGGGGATTATAGGTTGGGCTATGTTCCAAGATAGAGTGAAATAGTGAACCCTGAGTTCCAGATTTTGGACGGTCATGAGCGACCAATACGAACTGAAAGATATTCGTTGCTTCCTCTCCATCGCACGGGCTGGAAGCATCTCGCGGGCGGCCACTGCATACAACATTCCGAAAGCGACGCTGAGCCATCACCTACGGCGGCTGGAGGACGCGTTGCATGTCGAGCTGTTCGTGCGCAAAGCCAAAGGTCTTGAGCTAACCGATGCGGGCAAGGAGTTTCTCGACCACGCCTCGATCATTTTCGATACTTGCGAGAACGCGGTCAGCGCAGCACAGCGCGCCCATTCCACCATCAGTGGCCGCATCCGCATCGTCGCAAGTTCGGCCTTCGGCACATCGCTGATCGGCGCTGCGGCGCACTATTTCGCGATCCATAATCCGCAGATCGATTTCGACCTGCAAATGTATCCGAACGACAAGATCATCGCCGGCCAGTTCGATTTCGACTGCATGATCTTCGTCGGCGACCCGCCGACATCAAGTTTGCTGCGACGGAAAATGGGCGACGTCTCGTTCGGGCTATACGCAAGTCCGCAATTCATCGAGAAAAACGGAATGCCATCCACACTGGAGGATGTGAACACCTGCGACGGCGTCGTTTACATGCGCAACGGGTTGCCAGAGCGCTGGCGAGTTCGCAACGACAAGCGGGTAGTCAACCTGAACCCGCACGCGCGATTCAATGTCAACGAATACTGGATGGCTAAATATTTCGCGGTGGAAGGCCTTGTCATCGGCTACCTGCCCGACTTCTTCGTCCGCTACGAGGTTGAGCAAGGCGGGCTTGTGCCGATCATGCCAGAGTGGCGCTCCGACGATGCGCCTGTCTACGCGGTCTATCCGCAGCATCGCCACCGCAACCCGCGCATCATGAAGCTGGTCGATTCGATGTGCAGCCAGTTCGACGAGTTTGTCCGCTCCCCCGGCTACCGTTCCGTTCGCATCGACTACGGCCAGGGGTAACAAGTCCTCGCCAGGCGGCGAGCACAACTCACCCGTTCAATGGTGGTGGGCGTCCGGGTCGGGAAGCGGTTTGAATACGTCCGAACCGGTGTTTATCCAGCGTACGCCGTGCCCGTCCTCTACGCAGGAGTCGATATCGGTCGAACCGATATAGGCGACCATGTACCAGATGAGTTCTGCGGCAAACATCGATGAGTTCTCGCGCGGCTCTCTTATACCTACCCGCTCGCTCCAGGCAGATGCCGCCTTGTCCACGTCGATCTTGTAGCCGAAGGTCGCGTCCGGGCGATTGGCGGGCGTGAATGTAAGCTGAAGCTGGCGCCCATTCGGACCATCGACTGCGTCGACCTTGTGAAACCGCATGTCCGGCCAGAATGTCCTTTCGCGCAGATGCTCGTCCGCATCGACGGGGTGACCGCCTTGCCGCACAGTGTTGTATTTGCGGCTGAGGATGGTCCAGATGTGGTCCCTGACACGTTCGTCAAACTCGATCTGATCCGCCATTTCCGCTCCCTGCTCTGTCCATGGACGCGTCGTCTTAGCCGGCGCTATGCCGCCTGCAGCGCGCGCGCTTCTTCTTCGATCTGACGTCGTAGCTTCATGACGATCCGCGGTGCATTGATACCTGCGGCGGCGACCAGGCGTCCGTCGCGATAGAACCGCGCAAGCGGTCCCGGCGCTTCGCCAGACCGGTCGAGCTCCACGTGGTCATGCCCTTGATGCCATCCGACCATCTGGATTTTCTGGCCATACTGATCCGACCAGAAATAGGGAACGTCGCCAAAAGCCTTGCGCAATTCCTGACGACCGGTGAGCGCCGCGGCCATATTGCGCGCTGCCGCCCTGCCCTGCGCGGACGCGTTGGTCCAATGCTCGACACGCATCTGAATTCCGTAAACGGGATTCATCCACCGCGCGACATCCCCAGCAGCAAAGATGGCCGGCCGCGACGTTGCCAGATAGGTGTCGCAGACGACACCGTTGTCGACAGCCACCCCAGACCCTTCCAGCCAGTGCGTGCAGGGCTCTGATCCGGCCCCCACGACAACGAGTTGGGCATCTATCGTTGTGCCGTCAGCGAGTTTGACGCCTGCGACCCACCCGTTATCGACAGCAAGGCGCTCGACCATGCCGCCCATGATGAGTTCGACACCGTTGTCGCGATGCAGATCAAGGAAATACGTCCCGAACGCACCGCCGAACGGGCGCTCCAGCAGCGACTGCAACTGTTCAACGAGCGTGACTTCAAGTCCAAGCGTGCGCATGGACGCAGCAAGCTCGCAGCCGATCAGTCCGCCGCCAATCACGACAACTTTAGGCTTCCCGGCAAGGCTCTCGCGTATCGCTACTGCGTCGTCCAGCGTCCGCAAGGGAAACACGCCCCCTACGCCTTGCAAGATGTCGGGCATTCTCGCTCGCGCGCCGGTGGCGACAAGCAATTGGTCGAAGCCTATGCGTTCGCCGTTGCCAAGCACCACAGACTGGCCACTCGGGTCCAGCGATGCACAGGACTCGCTGACGATCCGAAGCCGGCCCAGATCGCCCTCGATGCCGGGAAGCATGAGGTCGGCTATCTCGTTGCGGGCCTGCATGAACTCCTTGGACAGTGCAGGCTTGCTGTACGCGCGATGACGCTCGCCGGTCACCCAGACTACATCGGCGTCCGGAACGAGGGCCATCAGTTCCGCAACTGCGGAGTGGCCAGCCAGCGAGCCACCGGCCACGACGATCCGATGCGTCATTTCACCCATTCAACATGCTTTCGCAGCGCGTTTCATCACCCGGCGCTCAATCCTCGACCAGCTTGAGCGCGAGGATCGGGCAGGACGTGATCGACTGGCGCACGCGCGCGCGCAGTTCAGGATCTTCCGGGATGTTTTCCGCAACGTGCAGGTAAAGGTCGTCATCAACATCAAAGACCTCCGGGGCAATACCCATGCAAACCCCGTTGCCGTCGCAACGCTGCCGGTCGACGATGATCTTCATTCTCAATCTCCCAAATAAGGTTTTCCGTAAGACGAGCCGCGCCTCCACGCGCCCCGCCGGAAATTCATCCATCCCGCATGTTTGTCCGAAAGCCGGTGTGTGCTTCCGGAGCCGAGCGCTAGGCGTCCTGTTCCTGCCGGGCTTCCTTCGCGTAGTCGCGGTATCGTTTGTGCAGCCATTGATAGAACTGCAGCAGCGACTCCTCCTGGAAGGAATAGCGGCCCGGCTTGCGGAAGCGGGACCGGTTGCCGCGCTGTACCGACGCGGTCGAAGCGGCATCCTGATTGTGGAACACAACCAAGCCGTCCTGGGCGATCTTGTAGAGATGTTCGAAGAGAGGCAGCTTGGTACTCGCCTCGGGATAGAGGTGACCGATGCGAAGGTTGAGCGCGTTGGGACCGGCGGGTAGGACAAGGTAGTAGAACAGCCCCTCCGGAACCGCACCGAAGCCGAGGTTCGGCGGAATGCTTGCGAAGATGACCTCGTTGCGTTCCTTTTCCCCAAGCGTGGAAATGATCGGCATCAGAGCCTTGCCGGTGGGGTTGAAGCCCGCGTCCGGATAATAGAAGCCGGTAGGGTGGTAGACCGCACCGTCATCCTCGTCGTAGTCGACAAAGCTGGTCAGACGCACATGCGCGAAATCGTGCAGCATCCCGTGGAGATAGGCGCTGTGATACGGCTCGATGCCGTTCTCAAGCTGCGGCTTCCAATTCCAGTCACATCCCTTGATCTCCGCCACGGGCATCGAGACCATGTCCTGGATGTTGTACAGCTCCAGCGCCTTCGTAAGCTTGTGCAGAGTCGGCGTCAGCGGCTTGGCGTTGGGATCCAGATTGGTGAAGACGAAGCCGTTCCAGATCTCGACCTTGTGAGACGGCAGATGGGCCTCCGACTTGAGCGTCTTGAGGCCGATCGTGTCGTTCATCGACGGAGCTGCGATCAGGTGTCCGTCGAGACCGTAGGTCCACGCATGGAATGGGCAGCGGAACAGCCGGCCAGTGTTGCCGGACCCTTCGCAGAGCAGATGGCCGCGATGGGCGCAGATCGGCGTGAACACGCGGATTTCCATGTTCTGGTCGCGAACCATGACCAGCGGCTCGTCGCCCATGTCGATGCGAACGAAATCGCCGGGATTCTTGACTTCATCGACCCGGCCCAGGCACAGCCAGCTGCGCAGGAAAACCGCTTCCTGCTCGAAGTCGTAGAACTCCTGATCGACGTAGCACTCGCGTGGCAGGTTCCAACCGCTCTGCATGTCCTTCACGCCTGCCTCGATCTGGTCGAGGACTCTCAGAATGCGGTCGGATACGCCAGCGCTTCGCGCCCTTCCATTGCCGTTGCCGTTATGCTTGCAGTCCACCTGCTCTCCTCCAGATTTTCTTGTGCTGCTGGCTTATGTCTTTGCGCGGTGCGAAACCGTGTTCGCGGCGCTTAGTCCCGACCTCAGGTTCCCAAACTCGTATGCACCGCATCGAGCCGGACAAGACCGCCGAAAGCCCGGCAGACGCGTGGGCATGCGAGACGACTAGTCGTCGAAAGGTGGCTTGCGGCTTCCATATTCGACCCAAAGGTTCTTGGCGTTGTGTGAAGACTAGGAAGAAACCGGTGTTCGGAATAGCCAGTTCGATTAGACGTCGCGTTCCATTATCTGAACGAAATGCGCAGGTGACGGATCGGATTTTACATTGGCGGCCGCGTTGAGAATCGCGTGAACCGGCTCGATGACGCCCCTTAACGCCCGTGCATCAACTCGCGCTGCGGGACGCGATCAGCCGTGAACGCGACTTGAAGTGGATACGGTCTTTGGGCCATTGGGGAATTCCAACAGAGTTATCCCGATGAAGTCCATTCTCCTCGGCATTGATGCCGGTTCGACGCTCACCAAGGCTGCCTTGTTCGATCGGGAAGGCCACGAACTCGGACGCTGCACGGAACCAGTTGAGATCAGCAGGCCGCGCACCGGATGGTGCGAAGTCGATCCCGACCAGGCGTGGGCGGCGATGAAATCCGCGATAGAAGGTGTTTTGCGGCAGACAGGCATCGATTCCGGCGAGATCGCGGCGATCGGCATCTCCGCAGCCATGGTCGGAGCCTGGCTGGTGGATGAGGGGGGTAACGCGCTCAGGCCCGGGATCAACTGGGAAGACAGCCGTTCGCAGGAAATGCTCGATGCGAGGCTGGCCGCCGACTCGGAATTTTATCAGCGTATCTTTCGCGAGGACGGTTGCGTCATGCAGCAGGGCTGTACGCTGCCCGTTGCGGCCTGGCTTCGAGACAACGAGCCGGAGGTATTCACCGCCGCCGCGCATATATTCAGCTACAAGGATTTCCTGCGCATGAAGCTGACCGGCCAGGCGGCTGCCGACCGGACCGAGGCGGCTGTCGCGCCGGGAGATGCCAGGGGGCGTAGTCGCAGCGCCACCATGATGGAATTGTTCGGCCTGACCGAGGGCGCGGGCAAGTTTCCGCCCGCATTCGATTCAGAAGCCCTTGCAGGGAAGCTGACGCAAACTGCGGCGGCGGAACTGGGTCTCGTCGAAGGGACGCCGGTGGCTGTTGGCGCCGGCGATGTGCCGTCGACGGTCGTCGGGGCGAGCGCCCTGCAGGCCGGGACAGCGCTTGTCATCCTCGGGACAACCTGCATTGCCGGCGTCGTGTCGGACGAGCCCGTCTTCACGCCGCCCGATCTTGGCCTGCTCTTTACCTTACCCGAAAGAGCGTGGTTCCGATCGATGGTGAACGTTGCGGGCACGTTGAACCTAGATTGGGCGATCAGCACCATCCTCGGTGAAATAGCCCGCGACGCCGCGTTCTTTCAGAGGCTGGATGACATGATCTCCAGCGTTCCGATCGGATCGGACGGCGTCGTCTATCTTCCCTATCTCTCTGAAAGCGGCATCATCGCTCCGGTGTTCAACCAGCAGGCAAGAGCGGGCTTTTTCGGACTCACGCCGCGCCACGGACGGCCACACATGATGCGCGCAGTCTATGAAGGCGTCGTGCTCGCGGTGCGCGACCTGATGCAGCACCTACCCGAGGTGAAGAGTGAAATTCTTCTGACAGGCGGCGGCTCCAATAGCCGTGTCTGGACGCAAATGCTGGCCGACACGCTGGCCAAGCCCGTCGCCGTCCCGGAGGGTACCCAGTTCGGGGCACGCGGCGCGGCGCTGCTGGCCGGTACGGCCGTCGGTATCTTCCCATCGGTGCGCGAAGCCTCCATTTCGACACGCAAGATCGCGCGAAGGCAGGCGCCCGACCACGGTGCTCGCAAAGAATGGGATAAGGCATTTGTCGCCTACTGCGTACAGAGGGACAAGACACTCCGCGAATCCGTTTGACGTGCCAACAGAGCGTGGTACATACCACTGACAGCAGTGGGATATACCGCCTGATGGTCACCGACGCGGCGCTTGACGACGTTCCAATCTACCAGCGCATTGCACGCCGGCTGGAGGATCAGATCGGTTCCGGCAAGCTGCAGGGCGGTGATCGCCTTCCTTCCGAGCGACAGATCGCGGACGAGCTTGGCGCCAGCCGCATGACGGCCAGGCAGGCGTTGAAGTCGCTCGAACGGCGCGGGCTCGTTGAGACGCGGGTGGGACGCGGTGTCTTCGTCGCGCACCCGCTGATCGAAAAGGAATCGCGAACCCTTCACGGCTTTACCGAGGAAATGCAGCGCGAGGGGCGCAAGGTCACGAGCGTGGTCCTCGACGCGGGCACGGGCGCGGCGGACGAGGAAGTCGCGCGCGCGTTGGAAATAGCCGAACATACGCTGGTGCACCGGCTGGTGCGCGTGCGCCTGCTCGACGGCGAGCCTCTCGCGGTCGAGCGCACCGAAATCCCGCTGGCGATGGCTCCGGGCCTTCTCGACAGGAGCGATTTCTCCAAGGATTCTCTCTATCGCGTGCTGCGCGAGGAATACGGTTTCATCCCCACGGAAGCTGAGGAAACCGTTCGCGCCGATCTCGCCGACGCCGCCGCTACGTCGGCACTGCGCATTCCGGCGACCTCGCCAGTCCTCAAATTCACGCGGCGTACCTTCGAGAGCAGCGGCCGACCTATCGAATATGTCCGATCGGTATATCGAGCCGACAGCTTTACCATGCGCGTCAGGTTGACCGTGGCAGGAAACAAATGACCGAGGCTTCGACCGCAAGGGACTATCTGGCCGGACTGGCGGCACGCGTCGCCGCTCTTTTCGATGCGAACGCGCAGGCAATCGATGCGGCCGCGACGGCTATAGAAGAGACCTCGGCAAAGGACGGTCTGGTCTATATCTTCGGCACCGGGCACAGCCACATGATCGCCGAGGAAGCCCACTACCGCGCCGGCGGGCTTGCCCTGACGGTGCCTGTCCTCGCCACCGCGACGATGTTGCACGAGGGCGCGATCGCCAGCACCGCGTTCGAGCGGATGGCAGGCATCATAGAACCGATCCTCGATCGCTATCCGATTAGCCCGAACGACGTGCTGTTCGTCATCTCGAACAGCGGCGTCAACGCGGTTCCCGTGGAAGCCGCAAAGATCGGCAAGGCGCGTGGCGCGAAGGTCGTCGCCATAACGTCAGAAACCTATTCCCGCGAAGCCGCCAAGGGACGTACGCGGCTGGCCGATGTCGCGGACATCGTGCTCGACAACGGGGCGCCCTCGGGCGACGCGACCGTTACCGTGCCCAACAGCGATCTGAAGGTGGGACCGGTGTCGACCTCCATCGGTGCGGCGTTGATCAACGCCGTGCTGGCGGAAGCCGCGACCCGGCTCCAGAACTCAGGAAAAGGCGCGCCCATCTATCTCAGCGCCAATATGCCCGGCTCGTCCGAGAACAATGCGCAACTCATCAAGCGCTACCGGCCGCGCAACCCACACCTTTAGCGACGATTTCCGCGCAGGAACCGCGGACAAACAGGGAGCATGAAAATGAAAGCCAGACTTCTTACCATTGCCGGCCTCGCTTCGATCCTGATGGGATCGAGCGCGTTTGCCGAACCGGTTTCCCTCACGCTTTGGCACATGGAACAGCCGCCGCATCGCGTACAGCGAATGCAGGAACTGCTCGACGAATTCAACAAGACACATCCTGACGTGCAGGTTAAGCAGGAGCCGCAGAGCTGGGGCGAAATCTACGCCAAGGCCCCGGCAGCCTTCGCAGCAGGCACCGGACCGGACATGTTGTTCGCCATCCCGGACTTCACCACGGTGATCAAGGGCATCGACGCCGTTGTCCCGGTCGATGACCTCGCGAAGGACATGGAAGCCAAGCACGGGTTCGTCCCCTCGACCATCGCGCCATACCAGTACGACGGCCAAACCTGGGCGATCCCGGTCTACAACATGGCTCTTTCCATGTGGTTCCGTAACAGCGCACTGAAGGAAGCTGGCGTCGAAGTGCCGAAGACCTGGACGGAGTGGAAGGCCGTGGCCGAGAAGCTGTCGACGGACGGCAAATACGGTGTCGGCCTGCCCGCCAACAAGCAGCTCTACACCGACCAGACCGTCTATGCCTTGATGGTCAACGGCGGCGCGGCTGACATCTACAAGGAAGACGGCTCGATTTCGTTTGACACTCCGCAGACCGTGGCTTCGTTGCAGGCTTATGGCGACCTCCAGAAGCTGTCGCCGCCGGACTCGACAAGCTGGACATGGGGCGAGGCTGAAGCATGCTTCGCATCGGCCTCTTGCGGCACGATCCTGCAGTTCAGCGTCATCAACACCTACGAGACACAGGCCGAGGCAGACGCTGCGGATCTCGGCGTGGCTCCGGTACCGCATGCGGACGACCAGTCGGAATCGGGCACGATCTCTTATTCCAACGCGATCATGTTGACCACCAAGGACGAGGCAAAGCAGGCTGCGGCCAAGGTGTTCATTGCCTGGTTGCTCGAGCCGGCCAACTATGGCCGCTTCCTGACCATGGAGCCCGGTCTCTTCCTGCCGGTCACCAATGACGGCGCGAAGGCGGAGAGCTTCTGGAACGATCCAATCGTGACCAAATACAAGTCGCAGGTCGAGACGATGATCGCCAACTCGCAGAACGGCAAGCTTTTCGGTTTCACCACCGGCAAGGTCTTCCCGTCGATCGGCGCGATCTCTGGCCAGAACGTGATTGCGGAGTCGTTGCAGAAGATGGTCGTCGACGGCCAGAGCGCTGCCGAAGCCGCCAAGTTCGGACAGGCCAGGATGAGCGAGATCGCAGGCAAGTAACGCCAGCGCAAATAGGCCGATGATCGCACGCCCAGGGTGTGCGATCATCGTTCCGTTCCATGACCAACCCGCGTCTCGCCTTTCTTTTCGTCACACCGGCGCTGCTGTTCCTAGCGGCAGTGCTTGGCTGGCCGCTGCTGGAAGCCGTGGTTCTGAGTTTCCAGAACGTCGGCGTCATCGGCACGACCGGCAGCTGGGTCGGTTTCGACAATTACGCCAAGGTGATCGGCAGCGCGGGCTTTTGGAATTCGTTTGGCCGCAGCGCGCTGTGGGTGGTTGCAAACGCTGTGGTGCAGACCTTCATGGCGCTTGGCGTCGCCTTGCTCCTCAACCAGAAATTTCCCGGCGTACGCATCGCCCGCACGTGGATCATCCTCACCTGGATCGTGCCCACGGTGGTCGTCGTCATCATCTGGCGCTGGCTGCTCTCGACTTCCGGAGGCATGATCAACCCACTCCTCATTCAATTGGGATTGATCGAAAGACCCGTCGGCTTCTTTGCCACGCGCGAAAGCGCAATGGCGACATTGGTCATGATTAATTCGTGGCGCTGGTTCCCCTTCACGGCTCTGATGATGCTGGCTGGGCTGACGCGTATACCCGGTGACCTCTACGAAGCCGCGCGTATAGACGGCGCCAGTGCGATGAAGCGCTTCACGCGCATCACATGGCCTCTGCTGCAGCCGACGCTTCTGGTTCTTGGCATCGTCGGCACGCTTCTGTCCTTCAATGTCTTCGACGTCATCTGGCTGCTGACTGCCGGAGGCCCGAGCCAGGCAACCCAGACGCTTCCAGTGCTGATCTACGAGACGGCCTTCAAGGGCTACAAGCTCAGCGAAGCTGCGACGATTTCGGTGCTGACCAGCATCTTGCTGATGGCGTTCGCGCTGCTTGCGACGCGGGCGATGACGGCAAGCGAGGAGGCGAGATGAAGCGCACCTTGCCTCAGTCCGTTGCCCTCTATTCAGGGCTTCTGCTTGTTTTCCTGATCATCGGCATGCCGTTCTGGTGGGTTGTCAGCGGATCGGTAAAACTGCCGCGCGAGATCATCGCGCGTGTGCCGACCATGTTCCCGCAGAGCTTCACGACGCAGCATTTCGAGAAGCTCTTTCAATCGACCGATTTTCCGGCCTATCTCGTCAACAGCATCGGCGTCGCGCTGTTCTCGACCATAGTCACCGTGGCGCTCGCCCTGCCTGCCGCCTACGCGTTCTTTCGCATGCGCTTTCCCGGCCGCAACGCGCTCTATCGTCTGATCCTGCTGGCTTACGCGTTTCCGACGATCGTCGTGCTGATCCCGATCTACGGCTTGTTCGCCAAGGTTGGGCTCATCGATACGCGCACCAGCCTCGTCATCGTCAACATCGCTTTCGCCCTGCCATTCTCGATCTGGATGATGCGCTCCTTCCTCTCGACCGTCCCGAAGGAGATCGAGGAGGCCGCGATCATCGACGGTGCTCCGGCCCGCGTGATCCTGCTTCGCATCATGGCGCCGCTGATCGCACCGGGCATCGCCAGCGTTGCGATCTTCACCTTCATCGCCTCGTGGACCGAATATCTGTTTGCGTCCGTGCTGATCGTCTCTGATGCACGACGCACGGTTCCCGTCGGCTTCGCCGGCATCATCGGCCAGTATCAGATCGACTGGGGCCTTTTGCTCGCAGGTGCAACGGCCGCCACCATACCCGTCGTCATCCTCTTTGCCTTTGTCGGTCGCTGGTTCGTCTCCGGCCTGACGGAAGGCGCAGTGAAGTAGAAACGCATGGCTGGATTGTCGCTGAAATCGGTAAAGAAGCGCTTCGGCAACGTCGAAGTCGTCACCGGCGTCGACCTGACGGTCGAGAACGGCGAATTCCTTGTTTTTGTCGGGCCTTCCGGCTGTGGGAAATCAACGCTTCTGCGCATGATAGCGGGCCTGGAAACAGTCAGCGAAGGCCGCATCGAGATAGGCGACAAGGATGTGACTCACGTCGACCCGGCGAAGCGCGGAATCGCCATGGTGTTCCAGACATACGCGCTCTATCCGCACATGACGGTCGCCACGAATATCGGCTTTCCATTGGAAATGGCCGGACTTCCGCAAGACGAGATCGACCGCAAGGTCGCTGAGGCGGCGAAGGTTCTGCACCTCGAGCCCTATCTCCAGCGCAAGCCGCGTGAACTTTCAGGCGGCCAACGCCAACGCGTGGCGATCGGTCGTGCCATCGTGCGGCAACCTGAGGTGTTCCTGTTCGACGAGCCTTTGTCCAATCTCGACGCCGAACTGCGCATACAGATGCGGCTCGAGATCGCTCGACTGCACCAGGAACTCAAATCGACCATGGTCTACGTCACGCACGATCAGGTCGAGGCCATGACGCTGGCGACCCGCATCGTGGTGCTGCGCGCCGGCAGGATAGAGCAGGTCGGCTCTCCGCTCGATCTCTATGAAAATCCGGACAACACGTTCGTCGCGGGGTTCATCGGCTCGCCGCGCATGAATTTCGTGAAAGTCAGAGTTGTCCGGGTGGCTGAAGGGTTTGCCTTCGTCAGCGCGGAGGCTCTTGGACTTAGCGAAATCCCCGTCAGGCTGCGAGGTGTAGAGCCTGAGTCGCCGCCCGGGGATGTTACGCTCGGCATTCGACCAGAGCACTTCCGAGACGGCGGTGATGGCGCGTTAAGCGGCATTGTGAGCGTGGTGGAGCGCTTGGGCGGCACCTCGTACGTGCACGCGGCGCTGAACGACGGCTCACAGATCACCGTGGAAAGCCGCGACCCGCGCGAGCATCAGGTCGGCCGGGCCCATACATTCGCGTTTGATCCTGACAGCGCTCTGCTGTTTGGCGGCGACGGGAAGCGACTGTAGCAACCGCTGGAGGGCGCAGATTGCTCGAACTTGGTCAATCTGCGCGAGGATGGGCAAAGAAGTCTGCCAGCCGCTGTTATACTGAGTTTGCTGGAAGGATTGGTACGCCGACGGATATCAGTGGTTCACCAACAGTTTCAGATGCTTCGTTGCCCAACCGGGACCGTCACGCCCAAATGGCATATGACAACAGTTCGCCGTCAGGACCGCCAAAGCCGGCGCTCATCCAGAGATACAAGAACCTCGCCGGTTGTTACGCACTCCTTGCCCCCGGGCTCCTCACTATCCAGTAATTCGCATCGACATGCCGCCGTCGACTGTGACGATCTCGCCGGTCATGAAATCGTTGCGGATCAGCTCAAGCGCTGCGCTCGCTACGTCGTCCGCCGTGCCCTCGCGCCTCAGCGGAATGCGGTTGGCAAGGTTGTGCGCCTTGGCGGCATCGGTCATGGCCTCATGGAAACGGGTGCGGATTATGCCTGGTGCCAGCACATTGACGCGGATGCCTTCGACGGCGTGATCGAAGGCCAGCGCCTTGGCGAGCGGGATGAGCGAGCCCTTGACGGTCTGGTATGCGGCTGAACCGGGGCACCCCCTCAATCCAGCGACGGAAGACACCAGCACGACAGCACCTCCTTCCTTGGTCAGATAGGGATGCGCGGCGCGGAAGAGATAGAAGACCGGGTGTACGTGGATGGCGAAGGCGTTCGCCCAGGTCTCCGGCGTCAGGTCGAGGATCTTGCCGGGAACCGGACCGCCGGCCGAATGAACGAGAATGTCGAGCCGACCGAAACGTTTGGCTGCGCGCTCGACCAGCGCCGTGGCTTCCACCGGCACGGAGACGTCGCCCAGATCGATCGCAACCCGGTCCTTGCCGTATTCCGCCTGCATGGCAGCGGCCTCTTCCGTCGCATTGCGGCCGTTGACAACGACATTGCTGCCGGCCTCCAGCAGGTGGCGAGCGATAGCCAAACCGATGCCTCTCGTCCCTCCCGTAATGACGGCGAGCTTGCTATCGATCTCATACATGCGCGTTTCCTTAGATGGCGGTGCCGGTTGTGTTCAGGTTGATTTAATCATACAATATTACGCCATGTGTCAAGCGCTGCATGACCCCATTGCCGTCGAGAACTCGGTCGGATGCGCCGCTATACAGCCCATAGCGGCTGCGCTTCCGGTGTGAGATAAGTCGATATGGAACAAGCGGTTTCACGACCGGGCGAGCCACAGGCATCGGGGTCGAAGACAATCAGCAAGCCAAATCCTTTTGCCCGGCTGGGCAAAGCCAACGTCAAGCTTCATTCGCGCGTGGCAGATCAACTCGGGCTTGCGATCGTGCGCGGCGACTTCAAGCCCGACCAGGCGCTCCCTCCCGAACTACAACTCTGCGAGATGCTGGGCGTCAGCCGTACTGCCATGCGCGAGGCCGTGCGCGGGTTGGTAGCCAAGGGCCTGATCGATTCCAAGCCCAAGCGTGGCACGCGCGTGCGCCATCCGACGCACTGGAACCATCTCGATCCAGACGTGTTGCGCTGGCGCGTCGAGGTTACCGACACCGAGACCTATCTCAGGAAAATGTTCCAGATTCGGCGCGCAACCGAGCCTGAAGCCTCGGCTTTGGCCGCAATTGAGGGCACCGAAGAGGACCATGGGCGCCTTAAGGCCGACTTCCAGGCGATGATAGACGCCGGGGCTGACAACGACGCATGGGTCGAGGCTGACCTTCGCTTCCATCGCTCAATCTACCTCGCCACCCACAACGAGTTCTTTTGGCCCATCGGTCAGCTCTTCGGCTTTGGCCTTAGGCAGATGTTCGCCATTGCCGCGCAAGGCTCGCACCGGGCGCGCGCCATCGTCGAGCATGGCGACGTGCTGGAGGCGATACTGGCGCGCAAACCCGACCTCGCCCGGGCTGCCTCGCTCACACTGCTCGGCAACGCGACCTCGGATATCGACCGTATCCGGCATTCGCCGACGCCCTAGTCCAGGCCTGACCTTCCCGACAAAACTCGGAACGCGACGCGATGGCGCCGGCGCACGCTCGCACCTCGCGCAACGACACGTGATTGACTCATCCTGGGCATATGGTATTACAAATAGAAGCCAGTCGTAGAGGATGACTGGCGTCGCCGGGTTCGGCTGGCGGCGGGCATATTACCGCAAAGCCAACAGGGATAGGCGGGCGCGACCCGCCGGTGAGGAGCAGCCGTGACCGGCATTCCGGCGCGGAAGATTGGAGGAGACATGAAAATCAATCGGCTATTTGCGTTGATTGCCGCTGTCGGCACGCTGACCGCAGCCATCGCCGCCCCCGCATTCGCCCAGAGCAAAGGCCTCGCCGCCTTCTCTCAGGCGGAGATGACAAATGAATGGCGCGTCATGAACACCAAGGAGATGGAGCAGGCTTGGAAGGACGCCGGCTACGACTTCGTGTGGACTAACGCCGAATCCGACCCGGCCAAGCAGTTGGCCGACGTGGAAGACCTTCTGGCTCGCAAGCCCGACGTGCTGATCATCGCTCCGATCGAATACGAAGCATTGGCGCCGGTTCCAGGCTTGGCCTCCAAGGCTGGCGTGCCGCTGCTGGTCGTCGATCGCAACCTGCCGGGCAAAGCCGGCACGGATGGCTGGATCTCCGTCATCACCACAGACTTCGTCGACTCTGGAAAGCGCGCTGCGGAAGATGTGGTCGCCCAACTCCAGGCCAAGAAAGGCGGAGCCAAGGGCAACTGGCTTCACATCACCGGCAATGTGGGCGCTTCACCGGTCATCGACCAGGGCAAGGGCATGGAACAGACATTCGCCGCCTATCCCGATATCAAGCTTCTCTCAAGCTGCGACAGCGGCAATTCGCGTGAAGGCGGACGAAAATGCGCCGAAGACATGCTGCAGGCCTTCCCGGATGGCGTGGATGTCGTGATAGCCGACAATGACGACGCTGCACTTGGCGCGATCGCCGCCATCAAGGCTGCCGGACGCAACGAGCTCATCGGCTGGGTTTGGGGTAAGGATGGCACCGTAGATGGCCTCAACGCGATCCTGGCCGGCGACATGGTCCAGTCGGTCCAGACGCCGCCCTTCTTCGGCAAGGATTCGGTCAAGGCCTTTGAGGACTACAAGGCCGGCACGCCTGTCGAAGCGCTGGTCTTCGTGCCGAAGGAAACTTTCGACGCTCACACACCTGAAAACAAAGCCCGCGTCGAGCAGCGCATTGAGGAACTGAAAAAGCTCGGCGTCGGCTGCTGCTGATTTCCTCCCTGAGTCTGGAGCCTGCATGGATATCGGGTTCCAGACATTCGACGGCGGGTTACACTGGGCCCGCCGTCCCTTTTCATGAAGTGATCAGGAATGCAGCAGTCAGGCACCGAGATCGGGAGAGGACGGCAAAGCGATCCTCTCCTTCCGCTTCTGAGTATGCGGACAATCGTCAAGACCTTTCCGGGCGTGCAAGCGCTGCGCGGCGTCGATTTCGACCTGATGCCCGGCGAAATCCATTGCTTGATCGGCGAGAACGGCGCAGGCAAGTCGACGCTGATGCGCGTGCTTACCGGCGCTCAGCGGCCGGATTCAGGCGAGATCGAAATATCAGGCGAGACATTCTCGGGCCTGAACCCCGCGTTAAGCCAAAAGCTCGGCGTCGGCATGATCTATCAGGAAGCCGACCTTGTGCCGGCGCTGTCGGCACGCGACAACATCTTCCTTGGACATGAGCGGGTAGAGGCCGGCATGATCCTGAAGAAGAAGGAGATGCGGCGCGAAGTCGAACGCATCTTCGGCCAACTCAACCTGAATTTTCCGCCTTCCACTATAGTGCGCGATCTCGCGCCGGCGCAGCGTCAATTGGTACAGATCGCCAAGTCACTGTCGCGCAACATCCGCATTCTCGTGCTCGACGAGCCGACCGCAGCGCTGACCGACAGCGAGATCGGCTACCTCTTCGACCTGCTGAACGAGTTGAAGAGCCGGGGTATCGGCATGGTCTACGTCTCTCACCGGCTGGACGAGATCATGGCTATCGCCGACCGCGTCACCGTGCTGCGCGACGGCAGCCACGTCGCGACCCAAAGGATCGGCGACGTCACCAAGGGCAGCCTGATCGCCGCCATGGTCGGCCGCAACATCGACGCCGAAGCGCGCAGCACATCCTCCAAGGCTGACAAGGTCGTGCTATCCGTGCGCGGGCTGACGGTGAAGGGCCAGTTCGAGGACGTCGGCTTCGACCTCTACCAGGGCGAGGTCCTGGGGCTTGCCGGCCTGATCGGCGCCGGTCGCAGTGAAGTGCTCGAATGCCTGTTCGGCGTCACCCAGCCCGACGCCGGCAGCATCAGTGTTGAGGGCAAGGCGGTCAAGGTGAATTCTCCCATCGAGGCGATCTTGTTAGGCTTTGGCCTCGTGCCGGAGGAACGGCGCGAAAGCGGCTTGGTGCTCGGCCGCTCTGTGGCGGAAAATATCACCTTTCCTGTTCTCGACCGCTTTTCGCGCTTCACCTTCCTGTCGCGAGGCAAACTGGTTGAGGTCGCCTCGCGGCTGGTCTCGCAACTTTCGATCAAGACGCCATCGCTCGGTCAGTCGGTACGCACGCTTTCGGGCGGCAACCAGCAGAAGGTCGTGATTGGCAAATGGCTGGCAGCGGGCACTCGCATCCTCTTGCTTGACGAGCCGACGCGCGGCATCGACATCAACGCCAAATTCGAGCTCTACCAGCTTGTGCGCGATCTGACCGCCAAGGGCATGTCGGTCATCATGGCTTCCTCCGAGATGCCCGAGCTACTGGCGCTGAGCGATCGCATCCTGGTCATGTCCGAAGGCCGCCTCGTCGCCGAGCTCGACGCCGCGATGACCGACCAGGTCGAGATCATGCACCATGCCGTTGCCGGCGCGCGCCGCGAGGGAGAAGCGGCATGAGCGCCGGAACAGACACGCGTACCGGAATGCGGCCCGCGACGCCGACGTCTGCGCTTTCCGGACGTGGCCGCTGGCGCGTGTGGCTTGGCCACAACGACGCATTCGTCATACTGGTCGGCTTCGCTTTGCTTGCGTCTGTCATCAGCCCGGCATTCCTCACTCCTCACAATCTCGGCAACCTGTTGACGCAGTCGGCCTTGCTTGGCCTGCTTGCCATTGCGCAATTCCTGGTCGTGGTCAGCGGCGGCTTCGACCTGTCAGTGGCAGCAGTCATGGCCTTCTCATCGCTTGTCTTCGCACATTTCATCGGGCTCGGCTTCGTACCGGCAGCGCTGCTTGCGATCCTTGCTGGCGGCACCTGCGGCCTGTTCAGCGGCCTCGTTATCACAAAGGGCCGCGTCCAGCCGCTGATCGCCACGCTGGCGATGATGGGCATCGCGCGCGGACTTGCGCTTTCCGTCTCCGAGAAGAGCATTCTGGTGAACGATCCCACCGTCGCTGCGTTGCGCGGCTTTTCGCTCGGCATCTTGTCCACGCCGACGCTGGTGTGGTTCTTCGTGCTGACGATCGCGGTCGCGTGGTTGGCGCTGACCAGGCAGGCGCTACACCTCTACGCCATCGGCGGCAACGAGGTCACGGCACGGCTCGCAGGCGTCGCCGTCAACCGCATCAAGCTCGGCGTCTATGTCGCCTCCGGCCTGCTCTCAGGCCTGACTGGCGTCGTCATGGTGATGCGCTCGTCGAGCGGCGTGCCGCTTGGCGGCATGGGCTGGGAACTTGATACGATCGCCTCCATCGTGATTGGCGGCGTCAATCTCTTCGGCGGCGAAGGGCGGCTGATGCGCGCCATGGCCGGCGTGCTGATCTATCAGATGATCGCCAACGTCATGAATCTCAGCGGGCTCGACCCCTTCTACCAGGACATCGTCCGGGCCGGCGTCATCGTGGCTGCCGTAGGGCTCAGCATCTTTCGAAACCGAAAGGCAGGGCGCCGTGTGATCCAAGGGAGGAGCGCATGACATCGAACATGGCGACCGCCGATTCCGGCATCGACTGGCGCAAGCTTCTGGCCGAGAATGCCATCATCCCGGCGCTGCTTGTCTTCATCGTGCTCGCCGGCATCGCGACGGGCGGACGTTTCCTTTCACCGTCGAACCTTACAATCATCCTCTTCCAGAGCTCGGTTCTCGGCGTGCTGGTGCTTGGCCAGACGCTGGTCATGCTGGTGGCGGGCATCGACCTGTCGATCGCCGCCGTCGCCATACTCGCCGCCGTTATCATGGGCGCCGGCGGCTCCGAGCGGCAGATCATGATGAATTTTTCCGGCATCCTGCCCTATCTCGGCTTCCTTCCGGCGATTCTCATCGCGATCGCGGGAGCGGCTCTTGCCGGACTCATCAACGGCCTCGTCGTGGTGAAGCTCAGGATCCCCGCGTTCATCGCGACGCTCGCCATGTCGCTTGCGCTTTCAGGGCTGGCGATGCTCGCCACCGGCGGCTCGCCGGTCCACTATCCCGACCCATTCTACGAGAGCTTCGGCCAGACGAAATTCCTCGGCTTGCCGATGCCAATCTACATGTTCCTGGCGCTGTCGCTCGGTCTTGGCCTATACCTGTCGCGCAGCAAGCTGAGCGTCCAGCTCTATGCGACCGGCGGCAATCCCCGCGCGGCCGCTTTGTCGGGCATTCCAGTCTCACGCATCACCATCCTCGCGTATACCGCAAGTGGCCTACTTGGCGGCATCGCCGGTTTCCTGTTCCTGGCACGCACCGGTTCGGTCGCGCCGCATTCCGGCGGGAACCTGCTGCTGGAGACGATTGCTGCGGTGGTCATCGGTGGTGTCAGCCTCGCCGGCGGCAAGGGCAACGTACTCAATGCATTTGCCGGCACGCTGCTTCTCGTGGGCTTGTCAAACCTGATGAACATTCTCCTTATCTCGCCGCATTTGCAGGATGCGGTGAGTGGCATCATCATTGTAGTAGCGATCATGGCGAACACACGTTTGCAGGACGCGCCCGCGGGCCAGTAGCAAGCAGATACCATCTTGCCTTTGCACGAACTGTCGCAGCGGCGGCAGTGGCCCTGCGCCGGACGACCTAGCGAATTTCCGCATCCTCCCGGATAAGCTCGGCAGCTTTCTCGGCGATCATGATTGTCGGGGCGTTAGTGTTGCCGGACGTGATTGTTGGCATGATCGAGGCATCGGCTATCCTGAGACCTTCAAGGCCGCGCAACCGCAAGCGAGGGTCAACCACCGCCTTATCGTCGAGGCCCATTCGGCAGGTACCGACTGGATGAAAGATCGTGGTGCCGATGTCGCCTGCTACATGCATCAGCTCCTCGTCGCTTTGAAGGCGAGCGCCGGGACGATACTCCTCCGGCCGATGTGGCGCGAATGCCTTGCCCTCAGTCACAATGCGGCGGACGAGCCTGATCGAGTCGACGGCAACCTGCCTGTCGACCGGGTCGGCGAGATAGTTCGGCTGGATTACCGGCGCCGAGAGGGGATCGCCCGATTTGAGACGGATATTGCCCCGGCTCAGCGGCCTGAGGTTGCAGACGGTGGCAGTGAACGCAGCGAAGCGGTGTAGAGGCTCGCCGAACTTGTCGAGGCTTAGTGGCTGGACGTGGAACTGGACGTTCGGGGTCGCGTATTCCGGCGAGGAACGGGTGAAGCCGCCCATCTGAGAGGGCGCCATCGTCATTGGGCCACGCCGCATCAGCGCGTATTGGAGCGCCATGCCGGCCTTGCCGAAAAGGCTGTTGGCGCTCTGGTTGAGCGTCTGCAGGCCGTCGATCTTGTAGATCATGCGCAACTGCAGATGATCCTGCAGGTCTTCGCCAACGCCGGGCGCGGAATGAACGACCGGGATGCCGTGGCTCGCCAGCAGCCCGGGTTCGCCGATGCCCGAGAGTTGCAGGAGATGCGGAGAGTTAACCGCACCTGCGGTAAGGATGATCTCGCGGCCGACGCGGACGGTTTTCATCTGCTCTTCATGCCGCAGTTCCACACCCGATACCCGTCCTCCCTCCACGATCAGGCGCAATACCCGGGCGCCTGTCCAGAGCGTCAGGTTGGAACGGTTGCGTATCGGCTTGAGAAAAGCCGAAGCTGCGGACCAGCGGCGGCCGCGCCGCTGATTAACCTCGAAGTAGGACGTACCCTCGTTGTCGCCACGGTTGAAATCGGGCGTCGGAGGTATGCCTTGCTCGGCTGCGGCCTGCTGGAAGAGGTCGAGCACGCGCCATGAAATGCGCTGCTTCTCCACCCGCAACTCCCCGCTATGGCCATGCATATGGTCGTGGGGGTCATCCCGGTTTTCACTGCGAATGAAGAATGGCAGCACATCTTGCCAGCCCCAACCTACGTTGCCGAGCTGTCGCCAATGATCATAGTCGGCTGCCTGGCCGCGCATGTAGATCATTCCGTTTATCGCCGACGAGCCGCCGATGACCTTGCCGCGCGGATAGTCGAGAGAACGACCATTGAGGCCCGGCACCGGTTCGGTGCGAAAGCACCAGTCTGCGCGCGGGTTGCCCATGGCGTAGAGATAACCCACCGGAATATGCAGCCAGATCCAGTCATCGTAACCGCCGGCCTCGATCAGCAGGACGGAATATTTCTCCGACGCGGTCAGGCGATTGGCAAGCGTACAGCCCGCACTTCCCGCGCCGATGATGATGAAGTCGTAGCGGATGTCCGTCGCTGGAAGCTGCTTACCAATCATGCCGCTCCCCGCAACGCGCCGAGTGACGGCGTGTTGACGAGGTTGCGCAACTTGCCTTCGCGCAGATAGAGCATCGCCGTCTCCACCGAAAGCCGGCGCGCATCGGCAACGCTTTCGGGGCTGGACCAGGCCGCATGCGGCGTGACCAGCAGCCTATCGCCGACTATCTTGTCGGCGCGTGCGCGGTATGCCTTGGCGAGCGCGTCATCCGGAGGAGGTGGCTCGACGGGCAGGACATCGATGCCGGCGCCAGCGATCACACCCTGCCGCAGCGCGTCGACCAGGGCATCAATATCGACAATGCCGCCCCGCGCCGTGTTGATCAGGACAGCGTCGCGCCGCATTGCCCGTAACGTCATGGCATTGATCATCCGGCGTGTATCGGTGGTCAGCGGGCAATGAATGCTGACGACGTCGCTGATGGCCAGAAGCTCTTCCAGGCTCTCCTTGCGCTCGACACCAACGGAAATTTCGGTGCCACGTGAGACGAGCGGATCGTAGGCCGCAACCGACATGCCGAAAGCCTTGGCTCGCAAAGCCGTCGCGACGCCGATCCGGCCGAGCCCTATCACGCCGAAAACCTTGCCGCGCAACCGGCCTACCAGAGGTGCAAGCGAATAATCGAAACCTTTGGTCGTGTCGGCGACAAGGTGCTGATGATAGCTGACGAGACCGCGTTTCAGCGCCAGCATCAGCGCGATTGCGTGGTCCGCCACCTCACTTGTACCGTAGTCCGGCGTGTTGCAGACCGGTATGCCAAGTTCGGCGGCGGCCTCGAGATCAATATGGTCAAAGCCCACGCCTGCCCGCACGACGATACGGCACCTCTCCAACTGGCTGAGGAGGGCGCGATCGACCTTCATTTCGTGCCACACCACCATGGCATCGCATGCGGCAAGCGCCTCCGCAGAAATTCGCTCGGACACCCGTTCGCGAAAGATATCCCAATCCACATCAGCGCCGGTCGTCCGACGCTCGACAAGCGCATTGTCCGCGTATTGCGCGTCGGGAGTAAGAAGTCTGAAGCGGGCCATGGTAGGTCCTTGTGCTGGGGCGGTCTTAGATGCGGTAATGGCGCAGCGCGTTGCCGCGGAACATCCGATCCTGCTCATCTGGACTGAAGTCGGCGACGATCATCTCGAATGCCCGGTAGACATCGGCGAAAGAGCCATAGAGTCGGTCGACCGGGAAATTGCTGGCGAACATGACTCGGTCGACACCGAAGCAGTCGACCGCGTGAAGGATAAGCGGTCGTATACTCTCTGGCGTCCAGCGGTGATCTACCATGCCGAACCCGGAGACCTTAATGACGACGTTCTCGGTGGCCGCGAGCAATTTCAGCCCGGCACGCCAGTCGGCAATGCCCTGGGTGTTCCGGTCCGCGGGCATTCCCGCGTGGTTGACGATCATCAGCGTGTCCGGATAACGGCGCGCGACATCCGCAGCGTCGACCATCTGCACGGCATAGAGTTGCATGTCGAAGCTCAGTCCGTATTTCCGCAGCAACCGGTAGCCCGAGCGCCAGGCATCGTCTGCAAGCAGGTTGCGTGGCGTGAACGTCAGCGACGGATTCGGGTGCCAGTTGACGATTTGCCGTATGCCCTTCACCCTTGGGAAACTGGCCTGCGTAGCAATGATCTGCTCGGCATCCGGAGCGTCAAGTGCGGCGAAGGCGACGATGGCGCTAGGCAGACGGCCGCTGAGGGCATGGAGCCAGCGCGTTTCGTCCAGCGGATCCCTCGGCACGGCCTCTACATGCACCGAGCCAACGACGTCATAGTTCTTGGTGTCGGTGAGATAGTCGGCAAGGCCGTAGTCGCGCACGATGGGAGCAAGGTCGCCGAGCATGCCTTCTCCGGCGGGGGCATCCTGCAGCCAGGGATAGTTGTAGCCTCGGCTCAGTTGCCAGAAATGATGATGGGCGTCGACGATCTTTCTCTTTGCCATGCCCGCCTCTCTCACATGCTCTGATCTTCGCCGCGCGCCAGCAACTTCTGCGCAATCACGGCGGCCAGAACGGCCACGCCAAAGATCACATTGCGCATGCCCGCCGATATGCTGCCGATCACCAGAACGGTGCTGAGGATGGTGGCAAAGAAGACTGCTGCCACCGTGCCGCCATACCCGCCACGACCGCCGAACATCGACGTCCCGCCTAGGACCACCGCAGCGATCGCCGGCAACAGGAACTGGTCGCCCATGCCGAGGAAGCTGGCCCCCGAGAAAGCGGCGAAGAGAATGCCCGTAACCGATGCCATGATGCCAGAGAACACGTAGGCTCCGATGACGATGGCATCATTGTTGATGCCGCTCAGGAAGCTGACGCGCGAATTCTCGCCCACCGCAAGAAGGCGCCGACCCCAGCGGGAATAGCGGATCGCCACAATGGCGCAAAAGGCGACGACAGCCCACAGAACCACCATCCACGGGATACCCGCTATGGAGCCGGTCGCGACTGCGCGTATGAACGGGCTGATGCCCCCACCAGGATTGCCGCCGGTATAGACAAGCGTCGCCCCGAGCATGACGTTGTTCATCGCGAGCGTCATGATGATCGGTGCGATCCTGAGCTTGACGATGCCGAAGCCGTTCACAAGCCCGGACAGCACGCCAATGGCGATAGCGGCTGCGGCGGCAAGCGGCAGGTTGGCGTCCTGGCCAAGGCAGATGCTGGTGAAAAGGACTGCCGAAGCGGTGAGTACCCAGGCAAGCGAAAGGTCTATGCCGCCAACCAGCATCACAACCGTCTGCCCAAGCGCGACGAGGCCGAGGAATGATGCGAGCTTCAGAAGCTGCATGAGGTTTGAAGCCGATGCGAACCCGGGGGCGACGCGTTCAGCGAAGACGATCAAGCCTATGGAGAAGAGGATAAGGAGACCGGGAAGTGCGGCCGCCAATCCGGGAGTCCGCCGCGGTGCGCTCGTTTCCTTCACGTCTTCCTGCCGATCCACCAAGCTCATTTGCGAACCAGCCCCCGGATGAAATCACGCGCTCCGGCGCTGCCGGCAACCAGCAGCAAGATGCAGCCGTCGATCAGGCTTTGGTAGAACGACGACACCTCCGCGAAAAAGAGCAGGCTGGCCGTGATCGTCAGGATCAGCGCGCCCATGACGACCGCGAGTGGTGAACCGCGTCCGCCGACAAGCGGAACCCCGCCAACCACCACCGCCGCTATCGACGTAAGGATGTAGCCGTCGCCTACCGTAGGTGAACCGGACGACATCGAGATCGCCATGTACATGCCGCCGATTGCGGCAAGCAGGCCGCCGAGCGTGTAGGCGGTGATCTTGACCCCTCGCACACGTACGCCGCTCATCTCCGCCGCAAGCTCGTCGCCACCAATCGCACGGAGATTTAGGCCGAAACGCGTCGAAAGGACCCAACTCACAATCCCACCCCATGCCAGGAGCGAAACGAGCCCGATGTAGGGCGAGGAAAAGCCGCCGATGAAAAATGCTTGATAAAAGGACGGCACGCTTCCGCCTGGATCCGGCAACACCATCAACGCAGCACCCTGCCAGATCGACATCGTCGCCAGCGTGACGATGATCGGCGGCAGCCCGATACCGACGACGAGCACACCATTGAGGAGCCCTGCGCACAGCCCAAATGCCACAGGAAGCATAAGGCCCAGCGCCGGATTCCCGGCAATGACGATCGCCATGACCGCGCCGGAAACGCTGGCGATCGGCCCGAGCGACAGGTCGATCCCGCGTGTCAGGATGATGAGGTACTGGCCAAGCGCGATCAGCGCCAGCTGCAGCGCCGCCACGCAAAGCGAACGCAAATCGAAGGCCGTGAAGCGGCCCTTCAGCAGGATCAGCAGTGTAAGCAGCACGGCGAAGACGATCGCCGACCATCTGTCACCGATCAGCCGACGCGGCACCGCAATCGCGCTCATGCATGCACCTCGGCCTGCGGTGTGGAACCCATGACCGCGGCATGAACGATCCGGTCCTCAGTCACCTCGGCGCCTGTCAGTTCGGCGCTGACGCGACCACCAAGCATAACAAGCACCCGGTGCGCGACACCGACCAATTCTCGCGCGTCGGTCGAATACCAGATGACGCCCACTCCTTCCCGCGCGATCGAGGCGATGACTTCATAGATTTGTCGCTTGGTGCCGACGTCGACACCGCGCGTAACATCGTTGAGCAGCAATATCGAAGGCTTGGCGAGCAGCCATTTCTCAAGCAGCACCTTCTGCTGGTTGCCTCCGCTGAGATTGCTAACCAGTTCACCACCGCCCCGGGTGCGCACCTTGGCCCGCGCGATCGCCTTCCGGATGAGATCAGCTTCGTCGCGCGGCTCGATCACCCCGAGCAGGGTGCGTAGCCGGTCAAGAATGGCAAGCGTGATGTTCTGGCCGACGCTTTTGAGAAGCAGCAGGCCCTCCGTCTTCCGCTCCTGTGGCACATAGGCAAGGCCGGCGCGAATTGCCCGGCGTGGCGTCGGACGGTCAAGCGGCAGTTCCCCGACCAGGATGGCGCCTGAAGAAAGACCATGTGCGCCGAAAAACGCTTCCAGCAGGTGTCCTTGGCCCTGTCCGACAAGTCCACCCAGCCCGAGTATTTCGCCGCGTCGGAGATCCACGCTTACGCCCGCGAGTTGATCGCTGCGCAGTTCCCGCGCACTCAGCGCCACATCGCCATGCACTGCGACCTTGTTCGGAAAGGCCTCGTCCGTACCGGATTGTCCCGTCATCAACCGGACGGCTTCCGCCTCACTCAGCTTGTCGGTCTCGGCCATGGCCATCAGTTCGCCGTTGCGGAGCACCGCGACGCGATTGCAGAAGCGGACGATCTCGTCCCAGCGATGCGAAATGAAAAGAATGATCGAGCCTTGTTGCCTCAGCTTTGTCAGCAGCGCGGCCAGCCAGTCGACCTCGGTCGCCGCCAATGCGGAACTCGCCTCGTCGAGGAGCAGCACACGGGGCTTTCGTTCGACGGCGCGTATGATCTCGAGCATCTGCTGCCGGCCGAGCGGCAGATCGCCGACGCGTGCATCAGGTGCAATATCGAGGTCATGACGAGCAAGGATTTCTGTCGCGACCGAACGCCGGCGGCGCCGGTCGATGCTGAGCCAAGGCCGGACTGGAGGATCGGTGAGGAACAGATTCTGCTCGACGCTCAACTCGCGCACCAGCGTCAGTTCCTGGAACACGCTGGCGATGCCGAGTGCCAGCGCATGGCGCGTACTACGTGGCACTACTGCTTGCCCGTCGAGTTCGATCCCGCCGCCGTCCGCGACGATCGCGCCACTGACGATCTTGATCAGCGTCGACTTACCGGCGCCGTTCTCGCCCACGAGGCCAAGCACCGTACCGGGGGCAGCCTCTAGACTGACGGAACGCACCGCATGCGTCGCTCCGTAGGATTTGTGGATGTCTGATAGACGGAGCATCTATGCGGGCTGCCTGCCGGTGAGCAAACGTCGGATACCGAGCGAATATCGCTCGATATCCGCAGGTTGTATGCTGGCCTTACTTGCCGGTGCCGTCTTCGATGGTCAGGCCGAGATTGGCGCCAGGAATATCGGTGTCGGCATCGAGCGTCGGCGACAGGTCCGGAAACACGTTGGTTCCCGGCTTGAGTTCGGCGGTCGTCACGGTCGGTACAAGTACCGCCACATGCTTGTCCGCCGGTGCCTTGCCGTCAAGGATGTCGACGGCAATCTTCAGCGCATAGGCGCCGATGACAGCAGGATCGCCGGCAGATACGCCCTGCAGGCCCTTGTCCTTGTAGTCGAGCATGGCGATGCGCCAGCCATTCTCGCCCTGACCTGACATGGCGACAAGCGGTCGGTTGAGGTTTAGCAGCGCCTGCAGCGCGCCGTAAGTGCCATACTGGTTGAGGATGCCGTCCACCTTGGGGTTGGCGGTCAAAACCTTGGTCAGCTCCTGCTGGCTGACCGCGTTGTCCCACTTCCCGTAGACTTCGCCAACGACCTTTATATCGGGATATTTTGCCAATACCTCGGTCATACCGGCGTTCATGTTCGTGTCCGCAGGAAAGCCTGAAACGCCACGGTTGATCACGACATTGCCCTTGCCGCCCAGCGTGTCGGCGAGCCACTGGGCGTGAATGCGACCGATCTCGGTGAAGTCAACGGCGACGACATAGGCGCAGGGCGCAGTCACAGGCTGGTCAAAGGCGATGACAAGAATGTTCTGCTTGCAGGCCTCCTCAATGACAGCGTCGAGGGCGGTATCCGACGCCGGATTGACCAGGATGGCGTTGACGCCCGCGGAGATCATGTCGGACAGAACCGCGATCTGCTTCTGAGCGTCGGTGCCGGAGTTGTTGACGGTCAGTTCGACTTTTCCCTTAAGGTTCTTGGCGGTATAGGCCTCCATGAATTTGATCATCTGAACGCGCCACTCGTTGCCGATGTACGAGTTGCTGACGGCGATCTTGTACGGTTCGGCATAAGCCGCCGTAGAGGCCAGAAGCGCCATCGCGCCCAGCGCGAGGCGAATCAACAGTTTGAGTTTCATCTATTCCCTCCCATAGCGAATTTGCCGACAGCGACCACCACTACCGCCGCAGTTTGCAATTCTAGAATTCTAGAGTTCCAACTTGTTGTCAATATGCAAACTGCTTGCTATGGGGAGAATCGGACAGGCCGCGCCACAACCGATCAGACGTGCCGCCAACCAAGCAAAGGAGATGACACTGTTGGAATTCCTGCTTCGGAGCCGCCTGGCAGAAAGCCAAGACGGCGTGGTTTGGAGGATCTTGCTATGTCGATGACGACCGAGGCTTTCGAGCGCATCCGGGACGCCATTGTCTCAGGCGGACTTGAATTCGGCGAACATCTTTCGGAGACGCAGATCGCAACCGCACTCGGGATGAGCAAGGCGCCGGTACGCGCCGCCTTTATTGAACTGAGAGACAAAGGCCTGGTGACGATCGTGCCGCAGTCCGGCACCTACGTCTTCTCGCCGACCGCCGACGACGTCCGCACCATGAGCGAGTTCCGCGCGCTGCTTGAGAATCAGGCATTGGCGGAAGCTTACGCCGGTCGGCGAGACGTCATGCTCGGGCGCATGGACGAGGCGATCCGCGCGATGCGCAAGGCCATCGCCGCCAAAAACTGGGACGCCTACCGGAACGCCGACAGCAGTTTCCACCTTGCTTTCCTGGAGGAATGCGGCAACCGCTTCATTCTCAAGGCATACCACCTTACCTCGACTGCGCTTGAGGCTCTGCGGGTTCGCTTGCAGCGCGGCGCCGGCAATTATCGCGAGCAGTCCTTCCGCGAGCATTGCGAAATCGCCGCTCTGCTACGCGAAGGCAAAACAAAGGCTGCCGCCGCAATCCTGAGGCAGCACATACTCGTCATCAATCAGTCGCTACACACCTTACCGCTGTCGGCCAACAAAGGTTCCCGCAAGGACAAGCCAGACGACAGGGACTACGCCAGCGTATTCGCAGAACGCATCCAGCATCGGTGAAAATTGATTGGTCACCCACCTTGATGGCGCGCCCCGCTATCATCACCGCGTCCATAACGGAACCGCTCAGCCTGTTCACCGTCGAGCCTGATACGTCCTTCGGCAGATCGGCGAGCAGGAGCGCCATGCGCGCCACGTTGCCATTGTCATCGCCCGCCTGGTTGGCGCAGCCTTAGACCACGTCGTCCACCGCGACCCAGTCGACCCCTGGACTGCGTTCATGGAGCTTTCGGAGGCACTGCGCCGAGATCGTTGGTACGGACAGAGGACAGCGCACCACCAAACCTGCCGATGGGAGTGCGGACATAGTCGCAGATGACGGCGTCAGTCATTTCAAAGCTCCGGGACCGTCAAAAGCCCTATCTCGCCATCTACCAACAACTCGGCGCCGGTGAGGCTTTGCAGTTCGTCGAAGCTCATGGACGGCAATTTTTCGCGCAACACGAACCGAAGGGCCACGATGTCGATCACCGCAAGGCTTGTATAGATGCGTGTCACGCATCGCACCCCCGTCAACGGCAGGCTGCAGTTCTTGACGAGCTTCGGGCACCCTTCCTTCGTTACATGGTCGGTGATGACCGCCACCCGTTTTGCGCCATGCACCAGATCCATTGCACCGCCGACGGCAGGAACTCCTTTTGGCCCGGTGCTCCAGTTGGCCAAGTCTCCCGTTTCGGCCACCTCATAGGCGCCGAGGATCGCTACATCGAGATGGCCTCCGCGCACCATCGCAAAGCTGTCGGCATGATGAAAGAACGCAGCACCGGGATTGAGCGTGACGGCCTTCTTGCCGGCGTTGATCAGATCCCAATCTTCTTCGCCTTTTTTCGGCGCCTCGCCGAAGTTCAGGATGCCATTCTCGGTGTGGAAGATCGCCTGCCGTCCCGCAGGCTGGAAACGCGCCACCATTTCCGGAAATCCGATGCCGAGGTTAACGTAGGCGCCGTCCTCGATGTCCTGCGCCGCGCGCCAGGCGATCTGGGTGCTGGTGAGCTTGGCGATCATCAGCGTGCAACTCCCTGGCGAATGAGCTCTTCCTCCTGGGCGGGAGCGGCAACCTCGACCACCGCGTCAACGAAGATACCTGGGGTCACGACCATTTCCGGATCGATCATGCCCGGTTCGACGATCTTGCGCGCCTGCACCACGGTCCTGCCGGCCGCCATCGCCATCAGCGGAGAGAAATTGCGAGCCGCCTTGCTGAAGGTCAGGTTGCCCTGACGGTCCGCTAGCTCCGCCTTTATCAGCGCCACGTCGGCTTTCAGCCAGCGCTCCTGGACGTAGTGGCGTCCCTCGAATTCGGCAACCGGCTTGCCGGCCGCGAGATCGGTGCCGTAGCTCGTCGGCGTATAGAATGCGGGGATGCCCGCGCCGGCGGCGCGGATACGCTCGGCGAGCGTTCCCTGCGGAACCAGTTCAAGTCCGATGTTTCCCGCAAGATATCGCTCGGTGAATGCCCTGGGGTCGGACGAGCGCGGGAACGAGCAAACCATCTTCGCGACCATGCCGCTGTCGATCATGGCTGCGATGCCTATGCGACCATTGCCGGCGTTGTTGTTGACGACAATCAGGTCGTGCGGTGCGCCGGTCGCGCGAAAACGATCGATCAGTTCATGGATCAGTTCGATCGGCGCACCCGCCCCGCCGAAGCCGCCGATCATGACGGTCATCCCGTTCTCGACGATCGCTACCGCCTCGGCGAGGCTCGCGATTGTTTTGTCCATGTCATGAATCTCCCGGCGCCAGTGACATGCACCACAGTAAATATTTCATCGCCCGGCGAGCCACCGCAGCTCCGGTCACGCCCGCGCCAGGACGAAGTCGTGCTCGACGTCCCAGAAGGGCGAAGCGAATTCGAGCTCGGCTGCCCTTGCCGCGTCGCCGTTCCGCTTGAACTCGGCCAGCAGGCTCGCCTTGACACCGAACACCGCGTCGGACCCGATATAGGGGTCGTCCGGATCGAAGATGTGCGTCGTGAGCGTCTCGTAGCCATCGGCCTTGATGATGTAGTGCAGGTGAGCAGGCCGGTAGGGATGGCGGCCCAGAGCTGCCAGCAGCTTGCCAACCGTTCCGTCGTCAGGGATCGGGTAGAACTTCGGCTTGACTGCGCGGAACCAATAGCGGCCGTCGGCTCCCGTGCGGAACACGCCGCGCAGGTTGAAGTCCGGCTGGATGCCCTGCTGCTGGACGTCGTAGAACCCCTCGTCGTTGGCCTGCCACACGTCGATCACCGCATTGGCGATGGGCTTGCCGGCGGTGTCGAGGATACGCCCCGATACCAGCATGTCCTCGCCCTTGTGATCGAGGCAGATGTTGGCGCCCATCGGGAGTTCCGGCGCATCGGCGACATGGAAGGGGCCAAGCACGGTCGACTCGGACGCTCCCGACGGTTTGCGGTTGTTGATCGCATCGACCAGCATCGATACGCCAAGCACATCCGACAGGAGGATGAACTCCTGACGCCAGTCGTTGCAGAGATGCCCGGTGCGGGTCAGGAACTGGATCATCTCGAACCACTCTTCCTGGGTCGGCTCAATCTCCTTCACCGCCTCATGCAGCTTGCGGGTGATGACCTCCATCGCGAACTGCAGCCGCGCGTCCTTCGCCCCGGCGTTGCGGCCGGTGACAACCGAGATCGAGTCCTCTTCTGTGAAGAAGCCCTGCTCGTGCGTTGCGGTCATGGCGCTCACCTGTCGAGGATCGATTTGAGGACGCGGCGCAGCTCAGATACCGGGTTCGCCGCCTTTTCCTGCGACCGCCAGGCGACGTGCTGGTCTGGCCGAATGAGCAGCGCGCCTGCATCGCGCACCTCGCGCACGCGTGCCCATTCGCCACCGAGGTCCTGCCATTTCTGGCGCGGGCCGATCGCATAGGCTGCGATATCGATGCCCAGCTCGACGCCGACGACCCGTGCGGCATCGATCCAATCCTTGCCGCCGATGCCGGTCAGAACCGTGAAGCGGCCTTGTCCGGCAAGGTCGAGGGTAGAGGCCTTTTCTCCTGTCCCCGAGAAGACCCATGCGTGGGGCAAGCGCGCGCCCGGCCAGGACGTCGGATGATAGTGCAGCTCCGCGTCCTTCTCGAAGGCCGGTTCCTTCTGCCCGTCCGTCACGACTGCGGCCGACTTGTAGCGATGGTTCATCTCGATGCCATGCGCGTCGAATTCGTAGACCTTGAAGGCGATCGCCTTGCGGATCGCCTCGCGCTGCAGCTCCGCTTCTTCGGTGTCGTTACAGCGGTCGTCCATGTTCTGCTGCATCTTCACCGGATCGATGGAATCCAGAAGCCCGAGCGCCTTGAAGATCGGGCCGAACTCCTCGATCGACTGGTTGGCGCGCGTGACGATCTGCTTGGCGATGGGCGCGCGTTCCTTCGTGTAGCTTTCCAGCAGCTTCGCGCCAGCCTGTCCCTTAACCACCATCGCCAGCTTCCAGGCGAGGTTGAAGCCGTCCTGGATCGAGGTGTTGGAGCCAAGCCCGTTGGACGGAGGATGGCGGTGCGTGGCGTCGCCCATGCAGAAGATGCGTCCCGCCGACATCGTCGTCGCGTACATATTGTTGACGGTCCAGGTCGAAACCGACTGGATGTCGATCTCCAGCGTCTGGTCGCCGACGAGGTCGCGCGCAACCTTGGTCGCGAATGCTTGGTCGACCTTGGGTTCGGGGCCATTAATGTCGTAACCCCAGACGATCAGCCACTCGTTCCAGGGGCGCACCATGCGGACGAGGCCCATGCCGATGCCGCCGACGTTCGACCCCGGCTGCAGCACCCAGTAGAGCACCGAGGGGCGATGGGCGACATATCGGGACAGGTCCGCCTTGAACAGGATGTTGAGGGAGCCGCCGACGCCCATCTTGCCTTCAAACTTTAGGCCGGCATGTTCTGCGACCTTCGAATTGCCGCCGTCTGCCCCGACCAGATATTTCGAGCGCACGGTAAAATCCTTGCCAGTCAGGCGGTCGCGGCAGGTGGTCGTCACGCCATCCGCGTCCTGCACATGGCTGATATATTCCGTCGACATCCGCGCCTGCGTGCCGCGCGAGCAGGCCGTCTTGAACAGCAGCGGCTCCATGAACGTCTGCGGCAGATCGTTCATGTGAGACGGTGAGGACAACTGGTGCGCGGCACGCGACAAGGGATGCTTGCCCCAAGTCTGCAGCCGGCCGATCTCCTCGCCGGACAGCGACGTGCAGAACACGTTCTCGCCCATCAGGTCCTGTTCGGTCGCGAAGAGATAGGCTTCGTCCTCGACGTCCCGCCCGAGGTCGCGCAATACCTCCATGGTTCGCTGGTTGGTGATGTGCGCGCGCGGCGTGTTGGCCAGCCAGCGGTAGCGGTTGATGACCATGTTCTCGACGCCGTAGCTGGACAGCAGTGCAGCGGTCGCGGAGCCGGCAGGCCCGGTGCCGATGATGAGAACGTCGGTTGTGATGTCAGCCATTCGGCCCTCCCTGAACCTTTGAATGATGCCCGTCGCGCCTGACCAACATACGGCGCACGGGGAAGAACTGGATACCGGTGCGATCGGTGAAGAGGCCCCACAGGCCGCGTGGGGCGAACAGCATGATGATGATGCCCATGGCGCCGAGCAGCAGCAGGTACCAGGAGCCGTATTCCGCGAGCGCGTTCTGCAACAGGAAGAACACGATGACCCCGACGATGGGGCCTTCAAGCGTTCCGATGCCGCCGATCACGACGATGAAGATGACGTAGGCGGTCCAGTCGACGACGGAGAATGCCGCGTCGGGAGAGATGCGCGCCTTCTGCACGTAGATAAGGGCGCCGCAGACGCCGGTGACGAAGGACACGCAGATGTACACCGCCCATTTCAGCCGCGCCGCGTCGACGCCAACCGCGCGCGCCGCCTCCTGATTGTCGCGCAGCGCGGCCAGGCCGAGACCGCGGCGCGTGCGCAACAGCCAGTAGATGAAGCCGGTCGTCAGGCAGGCGACTACCAGCGCCAGCCAGTAGGTCAGAACATCCATGGCCTGGGCCGGACGCATATCGAACAGCTCGGAAACGAACTGCGTCGCCCACATGTCGCGCGTCGCCGAATTGGGCAGCGACGTGCCGGTCCCTCCACCAAGCGCGCGCCATTGCGCAAGCAGCAGCCGCACCACCTCGGCGACGACCCAGGTGCCGATCGCAAAATAGGCGCCCTGCAGACGAAAGATGAAGAAACCGGTCGGAAGCGACAGCAGCGCGGCCCCCAGCCCACCGAGGAAGATCGCCGAGATCGGGTCGAGGCCGAGCAGGCTGACGCAGGCGAACATGGCGTAGGCACCGAAGCCGACGAAGACCTGCTGCCCGACGGACACCAACCCAGCATAGCCCGCGAGCAGGTTCCAGCACTGTGCCAGGACCAGCATGGTCAGGATGAAAAACAGGTCCTGCACCGTGCTGCGCGCGAGAAAGAGCGGCGCCAAGAAACCCAGAGCGACGAGGAACGCGACCGCGATGAAGAACCCTCGCGAGGCCTTCGTGCGTGTCTCGATCGACCAGCTTCGGGTCGGCGGGCCTTGCGCATCCATCAGTCGACCGCCCTCGGAAACAGGCCGCGCGGGCGTATGAGCAGGACTAAGAGGAAGGCCAGGTGTCCCGACAGGATCTGCCACTCGGGATTGATCGCCGCGCCGACCGTTTGCGCGACGCCGATGATAATCCCGCCGAGCAGCGTTCCCCACAACGAACCTAGCCCGCCGATGATCACTGCCTCGAAGGCATAGATGAGCCGTGCGGGACCGATGGTCGGGTCGAAATTGGCGCGCGTGCCGAGGTAGAGCGCGGCAATTGTCACTACGACCATGGCGATGCCGGTCGCAGTGGCGAAGAGACGGTGCGGCTCGACGCCCATCAGGCCCGCCGTGACCGCGTCGTCGGAGGTCGCACGGAAAGCGCGACCGAGCTCGGACCGGTAGAAGAGCTGGTTCAGCGCAACGATCACGGCCACCGCGGACAGGAAGGTCAGGAGCGGCATGAGGCCGACAGTGACCGGCCCGAGCGGTAGCGACATCGTTTCCAAGGTGCCTGCCGGCACGCGGCGGCTGTCGGCCGAAAATCCTTCAAGCAACGCGTTCTGGATGACGATCGACAGGCCGAAGGTCACCAGAAGCGGCGGCAGTATGTCGTCGCCGAGGGTGCGGTTGAGGATGAAGTACTGCAGCGACCAGCCGATTGCGAACATGATCGGCAACGCGACAAGCGCAGCCAGGAACGGGTTCAGCCCGAACATCGTGACGATGACGAGGATCAGGAACGCCGCCATGACGAGCAGGTCGCCATGCGCCAGATTGACGAGGCGCATGATGCCGAAGACGAGGCTGAGCCCCGCCGCGAAAAGTGCATAAAGCCCGCCGAGGAGGACGCCCTGGAGTATCGTGTCGAGCCAGATCACGCGTGCACCCCGAAATAGGCCTCATGGATGGCCTGCCGCGACAGGTCGGGCGGGCGGCCCGTCAGCGTCACGCGCCCCTCCATCATGCAGTAGACCCGGTCGGCGACCTTCATCGCCTGGCCGATGTCCTGCTCGACGATGACGATGGACGCGCCGCTGCCCAGGATGCTCGGGAAGGCCGCATAGATGTCGCGGATGACGACAGGCGCAAGGCCGAGGCTGATCTCGTCGCAGAGCAGGACGCGCGGGTTCGACATCAGCGCGCGGCCGATCGCCACCATCTGCTGCTGGCCGCCGGAGAGCGCGGTTCCCGGCTGCTTGCGGCGCTCGCGCAGGATCGGAAACAGCGCGTAGACCGTTTCGAGCGACCAGGGCCCGGCCACCTTGCGGCCGTAGCATCCCATCAGGAGGTTTTCCTCGACCGTGAGCGAAGGAAACAGCCGGCGGCCTTCCGGTACCATCGCGATGCCTCGGGCCACGACCCGCGCCGACGACAGGCCGCCGATCGCCTCGCCGTCGAGGCGAACGGATTCCGGCTTATTGGGGATCACGCCGGATATAGAGCGCATCAGCGTCGACTTACCGGCGCCGTTAGCTCCGATCACAGCTATCGTCTCGCCGGCCTCCAGCACGAGATCGACACCGAAGAGCGCCTGGAAGTCGCCGTAGCGGGCGAATAGATTGCGGGTTTCCAGCAGGGGCATCACACCTTGATCCCCAGATAGATCTCACGCACCTCCGTGGAGCCCATAATCTCCTCGGGCGCGCCAATTCCGATGACCTTGCCGAAATCCAGAACAAGCAATCGCTGGACGACCGAATTCAGCGCATGCAGCACATGCTCGATCCAGACGATCGAAACGCCGCGCGCATGCACGGCCCTGATCGTCTCCACGAGCGCCTCGCATTCGCCCTCCGTCAGGCCGCCCGCAATCTCGTCGAGGAGGAGCACCTTCGGATCGGTGGCGAGCGCGCGGGCAAGTTCGAGCCGCTTGCGCTGCAGCAGCGAAAGCGTAGAGGCCGGCGCGTTCGCCCGCTTGACGAGCCCGGTATCCTCCAGGATTTCCGCGCAGCGATCGGTCGCGTCACGCTCCGTCTGCGCCGCACCGAAGCCTGCAGCGACCAGCAGGTTCTCGAAAACCGTCAGCTTCGCGAAAGGCTGCGGTATCTGGAACGTCCGCCCAACCCCCGCCATACATCGCTGCATTGGCGGGGCTTTCGTCACGTCGCGGTCATCGAAAAGGATCGTGCCGGCGTCCGCTGCGACATTGCCGGTTATGAGATTGAACAGCGTCGACTTGCCCGCGCCGTTCGGACCGATGATGCCCAGCGCCTCGCCAGCCGCGAGCGAAAAGGAAACGTCCTGCGTGACCTTCAGGGCCCCGAAGGTCTTCGAAACGTTCCTCAGTTCGAGAATTGGCATGTCGGCTGGCACCGCTCTGCTCATTGTCCAAAAAAATGACCGGCGCGTCACGGAGGACGGCGCCCGTCACCGTCCCCATCAAGCGATCGGTTCCATCTTGCCGCCGACCGGAATTTCCTGCGCGGTCTTGTTGTCGGTGATGACGAGGTCATAGCCGCCGCCGTCCTTCAGCCGCCACTGCCCGCCGACCAGCGGCGTCTTGGCGACGTTCTTGGCGGCGAATGGCGGTAGATTGGCACCGTTCCAGGCCAACGGACCGACGATCGTGGCGAGGTTCGTCGCCGCGATCGCCTCGACGACCGCCTGCGCATCCGTGGGGTCCCCTGCCCGCTTCATCACGTCCGCCGCAACCTCGAACAGCGCATGCACGAAGCCGATCGGCTGCGTCCATGGGCGCTTCGTCGCCTCTGTGAAGCCGGCTGCCAGTTCTGCGGAACTCGCGCCGGTGAGCGATGACTTGAACGGATGGCTGGGCGACCACCATACTTCCGAGGACAGGTTGTTACCCGATGCGCCGAGCGCCTCGACCGCCTGCGGGAACAGGATTGCCTTGCCTATGGACGCCACCTTGGGTGTGAAGCCCTGCTGCTTCGCCTGGTTCCAGAAGGTCGTGAAGTCGGGCGGGATCATCACGCCGGTGATGATCTCGGTCTTGGCCTGCTTGAAGGCGTTGATCTGCGCCGAGAAATCGTCGGTCAGGTTCTGGTAGCGGCCGGGATCGGTGAGCGTGTAGCCCTGCTGCTGCAGGACCGGCGGGAAGCCGACATTGGGATCGCCCCAGGCATTCCCGTCGCCGTCGTTCGGGAACAGGCCGCCGACCGCCTTGTTGGTCTCCACCTGCGCCCACATGTTGGTGAAGACGGCGATGACGTCCTCCAGGCCCCAGAAGAAGTGGAAGGCGCTATTGAACGGTTTCCAAGAAGCCGGGTCGCCCGGATTGGCCTGCTGGCCGATGAACCAGGGCTGCCATGGCGCGACCGTCGAGACGCAAGGAATGTCCTCGGCCTCGCAGGTCGTGGTGACGGGGTTGGTCGTCTCGGGTGTCGAGGCGACGAGCATCAGGTTGATTTCGTCGTTGACGATCAATTCGCGCGCAACGTCGGCGGCGCGGTTGGGATTGGACTGGCTGTCCTTGACGATCACCTCGACGTCCAGCCCGGCCGCCTTGGCGGCGACCTTGAAGCCGTCGATGATAAAATTATCCGCCTCCGCGAAGGCTGCCAGCGGTCCGGTTTGCGGGCTGACGTAGCCCAGCTTGATCTTCGTGCCCTGTGCGATCGCCGGCATGACGAACCCGGACGTACCGACGATTGCGCCTGCGGCGGCTGTGGTTTTCAGGAACTTGCGTCTGCTGATCATGATGTCTTCCTCCCTTGAAATCAAAATGCCTCTAACGAGGCCTCTGCCCCTCCCAGGCCTCCTGAAGGAGGCTGCGGATTGCCTTGCGGTCGAACGGTCGCGGATTTGGATAAGCGTCCCTGGCCGCGATCTCTGACGCTCTGTCGAGATCCGCTTCGGACAAGCCTAGATCGCGCAGGGATGCCGGCGCGGACAGCGACGTCGCGAAGTCCCATAGCCCGGCACCGAACTTGCCTCCGAACAACGCGGCAGCCGGAGCCAGTTGGTCGGCAGCCACGGCCTCGTTGAAGGCGACGGTGTGCGGCAGCATGACTGCATGCGTCTCGGCGTGCGGCGTGTCGAAGCTACCGCCGAGCGTGTGGCAAATCTTGTGGTGCAGCGCCATGGCGACCGACCCCAACACAGTGCCGCAAAGCCACGCGCCGTAGAGCGCATCGCTGCGCGCGGCCCGGTCGCGCGGCTCGGCGACGATCCTGGGCAGACCGTCACGCATCGCCCGCAGCCCTTCGACCGCCATCATGCTCGTGATCGGATTTCGATCCTTCGCATACAGCCCTTCGGCGGCATGCGCCATGGCATTCAGCCCGCTGACGACGCTCATCGCGGCCGGCAGGCCGAGCGTAAGGTCGGGATCATAGATGACAAGTTCCGGCAGGATGCGTGGATCCCTCACCGTAGTCTTCTCGCCGGCGTCGGTCTGGCCGAGGATGTCGGTAACCTCTGAACCTGCGTAGGTCGTGGGCACGACTACCTGTATCAGGTCTGTGCGCAGCGCTATTGCCTTGCCGAGGCCTGTCGTCGATCCGCCGCCCAGCGAGACCACGCAATCCGCATCGAGCCGCGCTACGTCGGCCGTTGCCTGTTCCGTGACGGATACCGGCGTGTGCATGGTCGCGCGCGGGAACACGCCCGCCGACCGGCCATCCAGGGTGGCCGCGAGCGCAACGGCGTCGGCCTCCTGATGCGGCGTCGACAAAACGAGCGCGCGTCGAACGCCGAGCCGTTCCAGCCACGCCCCCACGTCGCTGCTCTTGCCTTCGCCGAAGACGATCGTCGCTGGACGTGAGACGTAGGTGAAGACCCCGATCATCGCGATCCTTTCGGCGAACGCGCCAGAACGAATGTGAAATCGAGCATCCAGACGCCGCGCGGCGTGCCGGCGGGCTGGAAATCGCCGATCAGTTCGGGTTTGACGCCAAGCAAGGCGTCTTCGTCGAGGCGTGGATCTGCGCGATCGTAGACATGGGTTGTCACCGTCTCGAAGCCTGGCGCGCGGACGATGAAATGCAGGTGAGCCGGTCGGTGCAGGGGATAGCCGACGCCGCCGAGCAACTGGCCCACGGGTCCATCGTCGGGCACCTTGTAGCCGGCAGGCTTCACGGTCCGGTAGCTGAACTCGCCGTCGTCGCCTGCCCGGAACACGCCACGCAGGTTGAACTCCGGCTGAAGGTCCGGCTCCTGATTCTCGTAGCGGCCCTGACCATTCGCCTGCCAGGTTTCCACGACTGCGCCCGAGACAGGACGCCCATCGAGGTCGCGGACGTGACCGATCACGGTCAGCGGCTCGCCAATGCCATCAAGCGAGATACTGGCGCCAAGTGGCATCTGGGGCGTATCAGCGCGATAGAACGGTCCGCGTGCTGTGTTGGGCGTCGCGCCCTTGGGACGGCGCGCGTTGATCTCCTCGACAAGCTGCGAGATACCAAGAAGGTCTGACAGCAGCACCCATTCCTGGCGACGCTCGTCGCTGGCGTGCCCCACTTCGCTCAAAAAATCCAGCGCCGCGCGCCATTGCCGCGCCGTGGGCCGCAGATCGCGCACGAGGCGATGCAGGAGCTGAACGATCTTCACCAGCGCCGCTTCGAGTTCGGGATTCACGTCGCCCGCCAGACGGAGGGCGACAATCTCAGCCGAATTCTCCTCTTGAAGCGTATGCAGCACTGCTTGCACCCACCACCTCCTTGAAGCGATAGAGCCGTTCTAGCAGCAGCGGATATGCAAGTTGATGATTTCTTCACCGAGTAATATAGCAGATCGTTATGAAACTTGACGAACGTCATCTCATACAACTTGCAGCGGTGGTGCAGTCCGGCGGCGTCACGGAGGGTGCGGCGTCCATCGGCATGGCGCAGCCGGCGGTTTCGCGGACACTTGCCCTGCTGGAGCGCAGGCTAGGCGAACCGCTTTTCCTGAAAGGCCGCAGACCCCTGCAGCCGACGCCCCTCGGCCGCTCCCTGGCGGAGCTTGGCAACACGATGCTGCAGGCTTCGCGCCGTGCGTCGGAGGTCGTGGAAAGTTTCCATCAGGGTCGCACCGGTGTCGTCCGTATCGCGGGAACGCCGTTCTTCATGGACGCCCTGATTTCGGAGGTCGTCGCCGAATTCCAGACGATCAACCCGGAGATACGCATAGAACAGACCTATGCCTATCTTCCAGCTCTGCAGGCCGCGCTGCATGCCGGCCAGATCGATCTGGCAATCTGCCCAATCGACATTCTCGACGAGGGCTCCGGACTGACTTTCGACGAGATCCTGCCAGGGCGCAACGTCATCGCCTGTCGCTCAACCCATCCGCTGCTCATGCGCCGCAAGGCCAGGACGAGCGAATTGCTCGACTATCCCTGGATAGCGCCACCACCCGGCAGTCCGCTCCTCACGGATCTGCGCAGCCTGCTGCTCTCGCTCGGCGCGACGGAAATCAAGGTTCGATATTCCGGCGGCTCACTGACGAGTACGATGACCTATCTGAAGGGAACCGATGCGTTGACGATATTGCCACACGGCGTCGTCTTCGCCTTCCGCAAGGAGGGCGCGGTGACCGCCCTGCCCGTGAAGATACCGCACCCCGAAAGAGCGCTAGGCCTGCTCCGCCTGGCCGCAGCTCCGCGGGCCCCCGCCGTGGAAGCGTTTGCACAGCATGTGAGCCAGAACTTCCGCAACCTGCGCCACCTCATAAAGCGGCACGAACAGGCCGTGATCTGGTGAGTTCAGCTTAGTCCGGGTGCTCCTTTCAATTTCCTCGCCTGGAAACAGGAATTTCAGGTCAGCATTGTTTGCTTGGACGCGTTCGTCACCAAGTTCTGTTCTGGCAGCAGCTTCACCAGGACGCGCTGCAGATCGTCGAGGAAGTCGTAGACGACCGGTACATAGACGAGGCTCAGCACCGTCGACGACATGAGGCCGCCGATCACGTCGATTTCCATCGGTGAATGCCCGCCGGCAACTTCAGCATCGCGGGCAGCGCCGCGATCGCCTGGCTCGTTTCGCCGAGCGTGATACCCGGCAGCTCAGCCTCGATGCTTACGAGAGGTCAGAAGTGAGTCGCACGATTATGAGAAGGCCCTCGCGCGTTTGGCAAAATTGAAATCGGACCGGAAACGCAAGAAACCGTGAGGAACGCATTCGGACATGTCCAAACGAAATGCATTGACTTCGGAGTTCGCGGACGTGCGCATGGGTTTAATCGACCAATACTCAACCGTCAGGCGAGCGTACAGGCTAAGTCATTTGAATTGTTGGTACGCCCACGGGGAATCGAACCCCGGTTTGCGCCGTGAGAGGGCGCCGTCCTGACCGCTAGACGATGGGCGCGGAAGCCGCGATATAGGCTGGCCTCCCGCAAAATGCAACGGGCTTCGCGGCAAATCAACCGGGCACTGGAAGAAGCGCCTGGATGTACGCCCGCAGTCAGCGTTTTGGCTCGATCAGGTCCCACAGATTGCCGTAGAGGTCGGCGAAGACGGCCACCGTGCCGTAGGCTTCACGGCGCGGTTCTTCTTTGAAGGCGACGCCCTTGGCCAGCATGGCCGCATGATCGCGGGCGAAATCGTCTGTTTCCAGGAACAGGAAGACGCGGCCGCCGGTCTGGTCGCCTACGCGCGCCTGCTGGCTTTCGCCTTCGGCCTTGGCGAGGAGCAGCTCAACACCGGAATTGCCTGCCGCCACCTTCAACCAGCGCTTGCCACCGCCGAGATCGACATCCTCTGCACGCTGAAAGCCGAGTCTGTCGACATACCAGTTCGCCGCCTCGTCATAGTCCGGCACGACCAGCGCGACGGTCGCGATGCGGCGATCAGGCCAGCTCATTCCTCGGTCACCGCGAAGCGGCCGACCACGCGTTTCGACAGAAGGTCGTAGATGTAGATCGCCCGGCTGCCGTCGGTCAGGTCGAGCGCGAGCGAGAGGCGGTTGCCCGACATCGACTGCGAGACGATCCGTGCCCCTGCCGGGAGCACGATCTGCCCCTCGACGACCCCTGTCGGCGACGGGATTTCGACACCCGCATCCACTACCGTCGGCGCCGGCGCCGTGTTCATCGCCTTGTAGACAAGGGCCGCAACGACGATCATAAGGGCGGCGAAAAGCAGGCCGAGGTTTATGGCGACGAAACGCACGAGCTTGCGCCTGACCTTCTCGACCGCCGGATCGAGCGGTTTTTCCTCTTCGATGTTCAAGACCGGCCGCGTCATGATCAAGTCCCGGATATCCTATGCGCGACCCTGATAAAGAAGACCCTGCCGAATTGATAGTGTTCCTGCGGCTCGAAACCGGACCCGATGCCGCAGGCAGGCGGCTGGATCAGTGGCTGACACACACGCTGGGAGCAGATTTTTCGCGCAGCCGCGTGCAGGCGTTGATACGACAGGGTGCGGTCGCGGTCGGCGGGAAACCGGCCGACGACCCCGGCCGGAAGCTCAAGGCCGGCGACGTTCTCGATCTAAACCTGCCGGAACCGGAGGCTGCCGAACCCGTCGGCGAAGATATTCCACTCGACATCCTCTATGAGGACGCCGAACTGGTCGTGATCAACAAGCCGGCCGGGCTGGTCGTCCACCCGGGTGCGGGCAACGAGACCGGTACGCTCGTCAACGCGCTGATCCATCATTGTGGCGACACACTATCAGGGATCGGCGGCGTGAAGCGGCCTGGTATCGTGCACCGGCTGGACAAGGAGACGTCGGGGGTCATGGTCGTCGCCAAGACGGATCGGGCGCATCGCGCACTGTCCGAGGCTTTCGCCGATCACGGCCGCACCGGCGACCTCCAGCGCGCCTATGTGGCAGCGGTGTGGGGCGCACCGGAACGCAACGCCGGCACGGTCGACGCGCCACTTGGCCGCGCCGCCGACCGGGTGCGGCGCGCCGTGGTGCCGGCGGGCCGGAGTGACGCGCGCCACGCCGTAACCCACTATAAGGTGCTCGAGCGTTTCGGGGCGTCGGTCGTGACCGGCAAGCCGGTGGGGCAGAATCCGACCGCGCTTGCATCGCTGGTGCAATGTGAACTTGAAACCGGCCGTACGCATCAGATCCGCGTCCATATGGCCCATATCGGCCATCCGGTTGTCGGCGATCCGGACTACGGGCAGGCCTTCCGCACCAAGGCGAACCGCTTGGTCGAGCCGGCCCGCACCGCGGCGAAAACCTTTCCGCGACAAGCGCTCCACGCGCAACTTCTTGCCTTCAACCATCCTGTCACGGGTGAAATGATGCGCTTTGAAGCTCCACTTCCCGCCGACATGGCGGAACTGGTTACGGCGTTTCGCGCAAGCTGACTTTCACCGCAATTCAATGTGCGTTCAGCAAATGGAACTGGCGTTGCGGCGCGCCAACATTACAATCTGTTTAGTTTTGAACAATTCTCTGTATTTTCCGGTTTTGTTCCTATATATGTCGGTTGGCTCCGGATGCGCGCAAATGCGGCCGGCGCCTCATGCCCGCCTCATCTGAGGGGGCAAAGTAAGAGAGAGGAGGGCGCAACAATGGCCCAGTCACTGCCCAGTATCGTTTCCGGAGAAGGCGGCCTGTCCCGCTATCTCGAGGAAATCAGACGTTTTCCCATGCTCCAGCCGCAGGAAGAGTACATGCTCGCCAAGCGGTACAACGAGCACGGCGACACCACCGCCGCCCATAAGCTCGTCACCAGCCACCTGCGGCTCGTGGCCAAGATCGCCATGGGCTATCGCGGCTACGGCCTGCCGATCGGCGAGGTGATCTCCGAGGGCAATGTCGGCCTCATGCAGGCCGTGAAGAAATTCGAGCCGGAGCGCGGGTTCCGGCTGGCTACCTACGCCATGTGGTGGATCAAGGCCTCGATCCAGGAATACATCCTGCGTTCGTGGAGCCTTGTGAAGATGGGCACGACCGCCAACCAGAAGCGGCTGTTCTTCAACCTGCGCAAGGTGAAGGGCAAGATCCAGGCGCTCGACGACGGCGACCTGAAGCCCGACCAGATCGCGGAAATCGCCACGAGGCTGAACGTCTCGGAAGAGGAAGTCGTGTCGATGAACCGCCGCCTCTCCGGCGACGCCTCGCTGAACGCGCCGATCCGCGCGTCGGAAGGCGAGTCCGGCGAGTGGCAGGACTGGCTGGTCGACGACAGCGACAATGCCGAGCAGATCCTGGTCGAACAGGACGAGCTGGACAACCGCCGCGCCATGCTGAGCGACGCCATGTCGGTGCTTAACGACCGCGAGCGGCGCATCTTCGAGGCGCGCCGTCTCTCCGACGAGCCGCTGACGCTGGAAGAACTGTCATCGGAGTTCGACATCAGCCGCGAGCGCGTGCGCCAGATCGAGGTGCGCGCCTTCGAGAAGGTGCAGGACGCCGTCAAGGCTGCCGCCAAGCGGCAGCTTCAGGCGCTGCGTACGATCGAGGCGCAGCCGGCGGCCTGACCGCACTTTGTCGATCTGAAATGCAAACCGCGCCGCGAAACCGGCGCGGTTTTTTTCACCAGGGTACGTGAAATATCTCGACGCGCGGCAGGCCGATCGGCGTCACGCCAATATCGCGCGCCAAGACACCAAAACCCTCTGTTTCGACGAGGTCCTTGTAGGGCTTCTCCGGAAAATGCAGTCCGGCGCGATGCAGGGAGGCATCGACCAGAAGCATTGTGCCGCCAACGCCGTGCAGTTCGACCTTTTCGAGGTGACGCAGGTCGGAGAGAAAAAGCCGACCCCAAAAGTCCGCTGGCGGCTGATAGAGGCCGTCCCTGACCGACCTGTAATATTGATAGTCCTTTTTTGCCCAACTCGTCAGGAAGTTGTTGCGGTCAAAACTCAAGCCCCCAGCAACTTTAACGCAGTTCGGAGTCACGATCCTGTCACCGGCGGATAGGAGCGTCTGCAGGATGTTCGGTGGAAACTTCCAGACATCGATATCCGTCCAGAGCGCCCAGTCATCGCTCTCGTCAAGGCCATGCTGGAGAATGTGGTTGCGCACCTTCGCCAACCCGCTGCGCCTCTCGCGCTGGAACCTCGGCTTGTGGCGCTTGACACGGTCCAGTTTCGTGCCAAGTCCTTTCTGCAGGAGAACGATATCCCTGTATCGACTGCGGATCGGAGTGACTGCCGCCTGAAGCCTCTCCCAACTGCCATCCGTGCTGTCACCCTCGCAGAACACCAGCTTGATGCGTTCGCTTGGATAGTCGAGCGAGCCGATGAGATTCAGAAACGGTTCGATATGCTCGACGGCATCGCGCAATGGGACGAGCACGGCGATGTTTGCGCCCTTGGGGGCGGATTTGCCTATAACCTCCGGGTCTATCCTGCTTTGCAATTCGAGCTCGTCGCTCTGCGCGCCCCGCGTCAGGTAGTATCTGGCGCGATAATACTGTTTCTTGACGGATCGCCCGAACTTCCGGCCAATGGGTTTGGCCAGCCACGTGCCGGCCCAATGATGTATCGACAGGTTTTCAACACGCTCGTTTTCCAGCGTGGCATCCGGCTTTCCATGATGATCTATCGGAGCAAACAACTTCGGCGGATAGACAACCAGGCCGCCTTGATCGGGATAGCTCATTTGTGCGGACGTCAGAAGGCATGGGCCAGTAGCGTTCAGCACCTCGCCGCTGTGGGCCGAGTATAGCATGCTGGTTTGCACATGCGCCCAAAAGGGGTGGTTTGCCGGACTTGCGATGGTGCCGTTGAAAAGAAGATGAGGCAGTCTGTGCTGGGATGTATGTGCTGCTTCGTGGGCCGCAGGTTCCTTGCACAGCACCACCCGTTCTTCACCCATGATCGGGTCGAACGGCGCGACACACTCACAATCCAGATCGGCATAGACCCCGCCGAAATGGTGCAGCAGCAGGTAGCGACCGGCATCCGCCCGGAATATCCCGCTCGGATACCCGCAAAAGGTATCCACAAACTCGGGGTAGTGCTCGCCTACGAAATCCAGGAGCGTGCGATCGTTCCAGAACATCCTCGTCCAGCCGGGATTGTGCTTAGCCCAACTGTCGACCCAAGGCTGGAATTTCTCAGGAATCCGATCCGTCTTCCAGGTCTGGTGCAGAACCCGCGGTATCATTCCGAAGAACCATTACCGTGCCGGCGAGAGGCATTCGTGGAACCACCAGCTACCAGCCCAGGAAACTCGTCGGACAACTTTTCATCGTTTGCCCGCGACAAAGGGCTGGCATTTCCGGCCTTCCCGGCTTTTCCAAAGCCGAATATCCCCGCGGCGTATCCGCGCCAGATCCTGAGGTTGTATTGCAACGCCTTCAAATCCTGCAGGCCGCCGCCTCCATAAATTCGCGACACCCGCATCATTTCCGACGCCTCCCGGAACCTGCGCTGGCGCGTCAAATGCCGTACGATCCGCATGGAGATGAAGCTCTTGCGCTTTTGAAGCACCTCTTCCGTGATGCCCAACGTCCTCAACTTGTCGAGTTCGACGGAGATGCCACCGAATACGCCTTGTGGATTGGAGACGAAACGCCGCGACATGCGGGCCTCGTCGAGATTGTAGGCGAGTACGGGCTGTGTGATGGTCGTCACCAAACACCGAGAAAGGATCGCAGCCCAATAAATCGTATCCTCATCGAGATTTATGCTTTCGGGGAACCGAACGCCGACGGCCGCCTCAGCTGTGACAAGCGCGCTGCCGACAGTGATCGAGCGGATTTCATTCAGGAGATAGCGCTCGGCATTTAGCGCACTGTCGGAGCCGTATGTGCCCGGAAGCTTGAGCTTGTGGGCGGCTTGGCCGCGATGAATGGAAGCGCCGACCGCCAGGCCAGCCGTCGGCGATGCTTCGAGGGCGTCAGTGAGCAGCTTGATACCTCCCGGTATCACTTCATCGTCCGCATCGAGAAAAAACAGACGATCTCCGAGTGCTCGATCCAAGCCTGCATTTCTTGCGGCCCCGGGGTTGGAGAACCCAACGTCAATTACCGCCAGAGGCAAGCCATGCAGATCCGCTGCCTTCCTCGCCACAGCGGCCGTGTCATCTTGCGACCCGTCGTTGACCAGCAAAATCTCACGGATCAGCGCTTTGTCATGGTCAAGGCTAGACAATGTACACGCGATCGTCGAGGAGGCATTCCTCGCCGGTATGATGACGCTTATCTGCACCGATCGGGTCTTTGGCATGGCATGGCGCGCGGCCGTATTCTCCGGTGACTCATCCTGCGAGAACTAGGCCAATGGCCCCCCTTGGCTCCTGCCGCTTCGCACTTTTGGCCAGCTTAGACAATAGCCGGAGCCTCGGACAAGGCATGATGATCCGACGCTGGTGTGTTGGCGACACAGCGAACAAGCGAAGTGGCGTATGCTCAATTCGGCGTTTTGGGCGCGAGTTTCTCCGCGATCGCTTCCATGCGCTGGGCTAGCCCGCCCAGCGCGCCGGTAAGAGCGGCATCGCTCCTGTCGGCCTTGGACAGCGCTTCGTCGCGGGTCTTGCGCAACGTCGCGATCTCGCTTTCCATCCCCATGAGGCGTTTTTGTACCTCGGACAACTCGTCCATGACCATGATGCCGGCCATGACGGTCAGCCGCTGGTCACCAATCTCCCCGAATGAATCCTTCAGATGAGATACATAGCGGTCGAAGCGCTCGGCGAGCCCGATCAGGTGCTCTTCCTGCCCTTCGTCACAGGCCATGCGATAGGCCTTGCCGTCGATCGTCACCGTAACTTGTGCCATGCGTTATCTGTCCAGCACCGCGCGGATGGTTTCCATCGCCGTGACCAGTCGGCGCGAAACTTCCTTGTTGGCCTCCTCGAGCCTGTCGCTCCTGGCCTCGGAATTATCGAGTTCCTGCGCGAGCCGGCTTCGATCGGCATTCAGCCTCTGCGCCTCGGCTTCCGCTTCGGAATAATCCTGTTCATTTTCGAGGCGCGCGGATACCGCGGACTCAAGCGCATCCATCGCCCTGCCCAACCTGGCAAGCACTTCCTTCAAGGTGGCTTCCTCGGTCATGGCTCCCGTGTCCGACCCGCCCATCACCGAATCGTTCGCATTCAGAACGATTTACCAGAGAAACATTAGGCGTCGAGTGAAATCGCCGTCAACAAAGCTCTCTACACTGTCCCCTGCGAAGGCGTGCACAAATCATTTCGACGACGAAAGACGCCTCGGACGCTCACCGCCACAAGTCAGACGGGCCTCGCGCCAGGCCTTCATTTTGTTGACACCAAAACCGTGCCTGATATGTGTCGCGGCAACTTTCCTGCTTTTTCTCGATCGAACCCACGAACGGAGGGACCATGGCCTCGCGCGAACAGCATGATCGGATGGCGAACGCCATACGCTTCCTTTCCATGGATGCCGTCGAGAAGGCGAATTCCGGCCATCCCGGCCTGCCGATGGGCTGCGCCGACATCGCCACCGTGCTGTTCACGAAATATCTGAAGTTTGACCCGAAGAACCCGAAGTGGCCGGACCGCGATCGCTTTGTGCTGTCGGCGGGCCACGGCTCGATGCTGCTCTACTCGTGCCTCTACCTCACCGGCTACCAGGACATGACGATCGACCAGATCGAGCATTTCCGCCAGCTCGGCTCCAAGACGGCGGGCCATCCGGAATACGGTTTCGCAACCGGCATCGAGACGACAACCGGCCCGCTCGGCCAGGGCATCGCCAACGCGGTCGGCATGGCGCTTGCCGAGCGCGTCATGAATGCGCAGTTCGGCGATGACCTCGTCGATCATCACACCTATGTCATCTGCGGCGACGGCTGCCTGATGGAAGGCATCAGCCAGGAGGCCATCGCGCTGGCAGGCCGTCTGAAGCTCAACAGGCTGATCGTCTTCTGGGACAACAACAATATCTCGATCGACGGTCCGGTCTCGCTTTCCGACATCACCGATCAGGTGGCGCGCGTCGAGGCGTCTGGCTGGAACGCCTTCCATATTGATGGCCACGACCAGGAAGCCATCGCCAAGGCCATCGAGACGGCGCAGAAGTCGGACAAGCCGACGCTGATCGCCGCCAAGACCACCATTGGCTTCGGCGCGCCGACGAAGGCCGGCACCAAGGCCGCCCACGGCTCGCCGCTCGGCAAGGATGAAATCGCCGCGACACGCAAGGCGCTGAACTGGGACTCGCCTCCCTTCGTCATTCCCGACGACGTGCTGAAGCCCTGGCGCGACGCCGGTGCCCGTGGCGCCGCACCTCGCGCCGAATGGGAAAAGCGGCTCTCGGCCGCCGGCGATCGGGGCAAGGAATTCAGCCGCCGCATGGCCGGCGAGCAGCACGCCGGCTTCGACGACGCCATCGCGGCCTACAAGCAGAAGCTCGCCGCCGACAAGCCGAAGGTCGCGACCCGCAAGGCGTCCGAGATGGCGCTGGAGGTCATCAACGGGACGCTGCCGGAGACGATCGGCGGCTCGGCCGACCTGACGCCGTCCAATAACACCAAGACCAGCCAGACACTGGAACTGTCGGCTGCCAACTACGGCAACCGCTATGTGCACTACGGCATTCGTGAGCATGCGATGGCGGCGGCCATAAACGGTATCACGCTGCATGGCGGCCTGATCGCCTATGGCGGCACCTTCTTCTGCTTCACAGACTATGCGCGGCCGGCTATGCGGCTTGCCTCGCTGATGGGTATCCGCTCGCTCTTCGTCATGACGCACGACTCTATCGGTCTCGGCGAAGATGGCCCGACGCACCAGCCGGTCGAGCATCTGGCCGCCATGCGCGCCATCCCGAACCATCTGGTCTTCCGCCCGGCCGACGCGATGGAAACCGCAGAGTGCTGGCAGGCAGCGATCCACTCCACGAAGGCACCCTCGACTCTGGTGCTGACGCGCCAAGACCTGCGCGCTGTGCGCACCGAGTACGTCTCCGAGAACCTGTCCGCAAAGGGCGCGTACGAACTGGCGGCTGCTGACGGAGAGGCCAAGGTCACCATCTTCGCCAGCGGCTCTGAGGTCGAGATCGCGCTCGATGCCCGTGACATGCTGCAGCAGGCCGGCACCCCGACCCGCGTTGTCTCGGTACCTTGCTTCGAACTCTTCGAAGAGCAGGACAAGGCCTATCGCGAAAAGGTGCTTGGGAAGGCTCCCGTGAAGGTCGCGGTAGAGGCCGCACTGCGCTTCGGCTGGGACCGCTTCGTCGGCTCCGACGGCGGTTTCGTCGGCATGACCGGTTTCGGCGCCAGCGCGCCCGCCAAGGAGCTTTACAAGTATTTCGGCATCACTGCGGAAGCGGTGGCGAAGCTGGCAGGCGACCGCGTCAAGAACGGGGTGCCGAAGGGCGAAGACGCCCGCGCCATCCCCGACAGCGAGCCGGCGCGCCCTCACCCCTGAGGGGCGCTTTCGGGCCGGCCCTGCAACACAGGGCTGGTCCAATACTTCGGCAGCTAATCGATTTAAATTTACGATCCCGGCGTCTGGATTCTTTCTCTTTTCGCCGCTATGAAGCTGCGACCCTTCCCAAGCGCTGCAGGAGAATGACATGGCTGTCAGAGTTGCAATCAACGGATTTGGCCGCATCGGCCGCAACATCGTGCGCGCGATTTACGAATCCGGCCGCAAAGACATCGACGTGGTTGCCGTCAACGACCTTGGCCCGGTCGAGACCAACGCGCATCTGCTGCGCTTCGACAGCGTGCACGGCAAGTTCCCGCACGAGGTGGGCGTAAGCGGAGACACCATCTCGATTGGCAAGGAGAAGTTCAAGGTGCTGGCCGAGCGTGATCCGTCCAAGCTTCCCTGGAAGGAGCTCGGCATCGACATCGCCATGGAATGCACCGGCATCTTCACCGCACGTGACAAGGCAGCGGCTCACCTGACCGCCGGCGCCAAGCGCGTGCTGGTCTCGGCGCCGGCCGACGGCGCCGACCTGACCGTCGTCTACGGCGTCAACCACGACAAATTGACCAAGGACCACATCGTCGTCTCCAACGCGTCCTGCACCACCAACTGCCTAGCCCCGCTTGCAGCGGTCCTGCACGAGGCCGTCGGCATCGAAAAGGGCATGATGACGACGATCCACTCCTACACCGGCGACCAGCCGACGCTCGACACCATGCACAAGGACCTCTATCGCGCCCGCGCTGCGGCGCTGTCGCAGATCCCGACTTCGACGGGTGCGGCCAAGGCCATCGGCCTCGTCATCCCGGAACTGAAGGGCAAGCTCGACGGCATCTCCATCCGCGTGCCGACACCGAACGTCTCGGTCGTGGACTTCAAGTTCATCGCCAAGAAGAACACGACCGCCGAGGAGATCAACAACGCGGTCATCGCGGCGTCCAACGGCAAGCTGAAGGGCGTGCTCGCCGTCACGGCGCACCCGAACGTCTCGATCGACTTCAACCATGATCCGCATTCCTCGACGCTGGCGCTCGACCAGACCAAGGTCATGGACGGCAACTTCGTCTCGGTGCTGTCCTGGTACGACAACGAGTGGGGCTTCTCGAACCGCATGGCCGACACGGCCGTGACCTTCGCCAAGACGATTGCCTGAACGGGGTCCTGCGTTATTTGCGCGACGACTGAGGCAAATCGCCCAAACCTTTCGAAAACGCCCGGCTTGCCCGGGCGTTTTCTTTTGCCGCATAGAGATACAGACCCTTTGCGCTACGGCAGACAGCCATGATCATCCGCCCCAGGCCGAACTTCCTGCAGCTCTTCTTCGTGCTGCGCGGTTCCGTCGTGCCCCGCATCCTGCCGCAGATTATCGGCTTTGCCATCTACGCGGCGATCGTCGTGTTCGCGGTCGATCTGCTTGCCGTGCCGCTCGAGGATTTCAACATCGCGCCCTTCGGCCTGATCGCCGTGACGCTGTCGATCTATCTCGGCTTCCGCAACAGCGCCGCCTATGACCGTTGGTGGGAGGCGCGCAAGCTCTGGGGCCAACTCGTCTACGATATCAGGAACCTCGCACGCGCCAGCGACGGGTTGATTACGGATCGCGGCGAATGGCGAGCGCTGCTGATGGAGGCACTTGCCTTCTGCCACCTGCTGCGTGCGCAATTGCGAAATGTCGACGCAATGGACAAGGTGAAGGAGTTTCTGGACGGAGAAACGGACGGCGTTGCCTCGGCCACCAACAAACCCGACGCGGCGGTACGACGCATGGGCTCGCGCATCGCAAGGCTACGGAGGGATGGCTCGATCGACGCCATCGGCTATCGTATCCTTGACGAGCGCCTAGCCGGCATGTCGGCGCTGCAGGCGGGTTGCGAGCGCATCGCCAACACGCCGCTGCCCTTCGCCTATACGCTGCTGCTACAGCGCACCGCCTACATCGTCTGCCTGCTACTGCCCTTCGGGCTGGCGACGACGACCGGTTGGGCAACGCCACTGTTCACCGCGCTCATCGCCTACACCTTCTTCGGCCTGGACGCGCTGTCGGAAGAACTGGAAGACCCGTTCGGCACCGAAGCCAACGACCTCGCGCTCGACAGCTTGTGCCGTGTCTGCGAGATTTCCGTCTTCGAGGCGCTGAGCGAACCCGCGCCGGCCCCGCTTGACGCCGAGCGCTTCTATTACTCCTGAGCGCGATACTTGAATCCGCGCCGCTTGCCGCTAATGTCCCGCCGACTCCTCCCCCCTGAAGGGAAACAGCCATGGCCCATTTCCGAACGCTCGATGACCTCGGCGACATCAAAGCCAAGCGCGCACTCGTCCGCGTCGACCTGAACGTACCGATGGCTGACGGCAAGGTAACGGACGCCACACGCATCGAGCGGGTCGCGCCGACCATCCTCGAACTTTCCGACAAGGGCGCCAAGGTGATCCTCATGGCGCATTTCGGCCGCCCGAAGGACGGGCCTGACCCCGAACTGTCGCTGGAGCCCATCGCGCGGGCAACGTCCGACATCATCGGTCGCAACGTCACCTTCATTCCCGACAGCATCGGCGAGATGGTACAAGGCGCGATCTTCGCGATGCTGCCGGGCGACATCGCGCTCCTGGAAAACACCCGCTTCTACAAAGGCGAAGAAAAGAACGATCCGGAATTCACCAGGAAGCTGGCGGCGAACGGCGACATCTTCGTCAACGATGCCTTCTCGGCCGCACACCGTGCTCATTGCTCGACCGAGGGACTTGCGAAGCTGCTACCGGCCTATGCCGGCCGCACAATGCAGGCGGAACTGGAGGCGCTCGACCGCGGGCTAGGCAATCCGGAGAAACCGGTGGTCGCGATCGTCGGCGGCGCGAAGGTCTCGACCAAGCTCGACCTCCTGATGAACCTCGTCAAGAAGGTCGATGCGCTGGTGATCGGCGGCGGCATGGCCAACACCTTCCTCGCAGCGCGCGGTGAGAATGTCGGCAAATCGCTTTGCGAGCACGATCTCGCCCCGACTGCACGCCAGATCATGATCGAGGCCGCGACCGCGGGCTGCGCCATCGTCCTGCCGTCCGACGCCGTCGTCGCAAAGGAATTCAAGGCAGGCGCGGCGAGCGAGGTCGTGCCCGTCAATGCAGTGCCTTCCGATTCGATGATCCTCGACGTCGGCCCGAAATCGATCGAGGCGATCAACGCCTGGATCGACCGCGCCAACACGCTGGTCTGGAACGGCCCGTTGGGTGCTTTCGAGACGAAGCCCTTCGACAAGGCGACCGTTGCGGTCGCCAGACATGCGGCGAGCCGCACCAAGGCCGACAAGCTGCTCTCGGTCGCAGGCGGTGGCGACACGGTGGCGGCCCTGAACCACGCCGGAGTCGCTGACGACTTCACGTATGTCTCGACCGCAGGCGGAGCTTTCCTCGAATGGATGGAAGGCAAGGACCTGCCCGGCGTCGAGGTGCTGAAGCACAATTGAGGGCGCTGTCTTCTAGGCGCCTCCAATTGAATCGATTGAGCACGGCCGCGTTATGGTAGCCTTGCGAAGCGCCTTGACGTATTGAGGTCTGGCAATCGTCTATCGGGAGAATTTGATGAACAAGGAGATGGCCGCGCAGGCCGGGAAGAAGAACGGCTTCATCGCCGCGCTCGATCAGTCGGGCGGTTCCACGCCAAAAGCGCTCAAGGACTACGGGATCGATGCGAGCGCCTGGTCGAGCGACGCCCAGATGTTCGACCTCGTCCACCAGATGCGCACGCGCATCATCACATCCCCCGCTTTTACCGGCGACAAGATCATGGGCGCGATCCTGTTCGAGCAGACCATGGACCGCGACATCGACGGAATCCCGACGGCCCAATATCTCTGGGAAAATCGCCACGTCGTGCCGTTCCTGAAGGTCGACAAGGGCCTTGCGGACAAGAAGGACGGCGCCAAGGTGATGAAGCCCATGCCCGACCTCGACGCGCTGCTGAAGCGCGCGGTGATTAAGGGAATCTTCGGCACCAAGATGCGCTCGGTGATCGACGCGGCGAACCCGGTCGGCATCAAGGCCGTCGTCGACCAGCAGTTCGAGATCGGCAAGCAGATCCTCGCCCATGATCTCGTCCCAATCATCGAGCCCGAAGTGACAATCTCTATCCCCGACAAGGCGGCCGCCGAGGATATCCTGCTCGCCGAGATCACCAAGCATCTCGACGGCATACCGGCTGGCAAGCAGATCATGCTGAAGCTGACGCTCCCGACCAAGGCCAATCTCTACAAGTCGCTGACGCAAGATCCGCGCGTCCTGCGCGTCGTTGCTCTCTCCGGCGGCTATTCGCGCGACGACGCGAACGAGAAGCTGAAGCACAATGACGGCATGATCGCGAGCTTCTCTCGCGCCCTGACACAGGGTCTGTCAGCGGGTCAGACGGATGCGCAATTCAATGCGGAACTGGCCTCGACAATCGACAGTATCTTCGATGCGTCGAGCCGCAAGATCGCCGCCTAGGCCTCTGTGTCTCGCAAACAATGACCAACAAAACCCCGCTTCGGCGGGGTTTTTCATTGCGTATGGCTGAACAATACCGTCAGCGGGATCAGGGCCAGAGCCGCCACCGCCAGCTTCCAGCAGTCGCGCCTCTGCTTCAAGCCTGGAAGCCCGAGCGGCTTGATGATCTGGATGACCATCATGGCAAGGATCACGAGCGCGAGTATTTTCGACATATGGCCTTTGAGCAGGCGCAAGCCGGGCTGTCAAAGCAGACGAGACGAAGACGCCGCAGCATTTCGACAGGAAGCTGTATTGCTTAAACCTTCCGCAGTCGGCAAGTTGCCGGCGAATGCGAACTTGAGGGAGTGGCGCAGGATATGTTTCGTCGATGGGCCGTCCGGTATTTCCAATCGTTTTCTTTGGCGGGCCTGCTGATCGGCACGTTGTTTTTCGCGGCCTCGCTGACGCCGACGCTCATTCCCCGCAACTTCCTCACCCAGGGCGTACTGTCAGGCTGCTCCGCCGCCGCAGGCTACGGCGTTGGATTTTTCCTGCAATGGCTATGGCGCTATCTTGAACTTCCTGAACCCAGGGAGCGGTTTCTCTTCGGCACCAAGCTCGTCGCCGCGATCATCTGCGGCGCCATCGGCATCGGGTTTCTCTGGCGCGCCGCCGCCTGGCAGAACTCGATCCGCAGCCTGATGGAGATGGACCCAGTCGACACGGCGCACCCTATCGAAGTCGGCGCCATCGCGATCGTCACCTTCGTCCTGCTGATCGCCATTGCCCGGCTGTTCAAGCGGACGCTTTATTTCGTCTCCCGGCAGCTGAACCGCTTCGTCCCGAAGCGCTTTTCCTATGTGGCCGGAACAGCGATCGCGGCCCTGCTGTTCTGGTCGATCGGCGACGGCATCATTTTTCGGAACGCATTGCGTTTCATGGATGCCTCCTTCGAGCGGCTGGATGCCCTCATTCCGCCGGAGACGACCCAGCCGACCGATCCGGCCAAGACCGGCAGCCCCGCCTCGCTCGTGCGCTGGGACGATCTCGGCCGGATGGGCCGCTCCTACATTGGCACCGGCCCTTCGGCCGCCGACATCAGCGCCGTCACCGGCAAGCCGGCGCTCGAACCGATCCGCGTCTATGTCGGCATGCACTCCGAAGACTCGCCCAAGGCGCGAGCGAAGCTGGCGCTGGAAGAACTGAAAAGAGTCGGCGGCTTTGACCGTTCGACCCTGGTCATCATCACCCCGACCGGCACCGGCTGGGTGGACGAACAGGCGATCGACCCCATCGAGTTCCTGCACAATGGCGACATTGCCAGCATCGGCGCGCAATATTCCTATCTCGCCAGTTGGTTGTCGCTGCTGGTCGAGCCCGGTTACGGCGCCGAGCAGGCCCGCGCGCTGTTTTCCGAAGTTTACGGCTATTGGAGCACGCTGCCGAAGGAGACACGGCCGAAGCTTTATCTGTTCGGCCTCAGCCTCGGCGCTCTGAGTTCGGAACTATCCAACGAACTGTTCGAAGTGCTCGGTGACCCCTACCAGGGCGCGCTGTGGGCTGGTCCGCCCTTCCCCAGCCGCATCTGGAATTCGGTGACGCGCGACCGTAATCCTGGCTCTCCGGCATGGCTACCCAAGTTCCGCGACGGATCCTATGTCCGCTTCACGGCGCAGAAGAATGCGCTCGACATCCCGGGCGCAGTATGGGGCCCGATGCGCATCGTCTATCTGCAATATGCAAGCGATCCCATCACCTTCTACGATCCGCATTCGCTCTACCACGAACCTGACTGGATGCAGACGCCGCGCGGTCCGGACGTGTCGCCCTATCTCGGCTGGTATCCGGTCGTCACATTCCTGCAACTGACGCTCGACATCGCCATGGCGACCACTTCACCCATGGGCTACGGCCATGTCTTCGCCGCTGAGCACTACATCGACTCCTGGATGCAGGTGGCCGACATCCAGGGCTGGTCGCCCGACGAAGTAGCGCGGTTGAAGCAGCACTTCATCGATTTGCGGAATCAGGAAGGCAAATAGCCGGAGCGGTTCGTGCCGGTCGGGATCAATGTTCGACCGGCCCTCCGGCCTTCTTCCAGGCATCGATACCGCCCTCGATATGATAGGCGGTGCCTATGCCGGCCTCTCGCGCGGTCGTGACCGCCATGGCGGAGCGTTCTCCAAAGGCACAGAAGAAGGCGAGCTTTTGCATCGAGCCTAGCTGATGAAGGATGCCGCCGGTCCTCACGCTGTCGTCGATCGTCGCATAGGGCATGTGCAGCGCGCCGGGGATGGTTCCGTGCCGCTCGAGCTCGCTCTTTTCCCGGAGGTCGATCAGGGCGACATCTGCGCGGCCAAGCAGGCCGACCGCCGAGCCGACCTTGATCGCCCAGCCCTTCGCTGCCACCTCGTCCTGATGCAGCCCGATGTGCATGTTCGCGGGCACCGCGACATCCATCATCTTGGGATTGGGCAGGTTCAAATTGTTCATCAGCTCGACATAGGCCTCCATCGACGGGACCTGAAGGCGCGGATTGTTACGCTTCTCCTCGCCGATGGTGCTGACCGTGTCGCCCTTGTAGTCATGAGCCGGGAAAACGAGCGTGTCGTCATGCAGCCTGAGCAGGCGATTGAAGATCGACTCGTACTGCTGGCGCGGATCGCCATTCTGGAAATCGGTCCGGCCGGTGCCACGGATAAGCAGCGTATCGCCGGTAAAGACGCGATCTTCCATGACGAAGGAATAGGAATCGTCCGTATGACCAGGCGTGTAGACGACGTCGAGGCTGACGCCCTCGATCGAAAGCTTGTCGCCATCGGCGAGCCGCATCGACACGACATCGGCCTTGGTCTGCTCGCCCATGACCGTGATGCAGTGGGTCCGATCGCGCAGTTCACCGAGCCCGGTGACATGGTCGGCGTGGAGATGCGTATCGACAGCCTTGACCAGCCTGAGATCGAGCTCGTTGCAGAGCTTGATGTAGCGATCGACCTTCTCCAGCACCGGATCGATGATCAGCGCCTCCGCCCCGCGCCGGCTGGCGATCAGGTAGCTGTAGGTGCTGGAAGTGGAATCGAAGAGCTGGCGGAAAATCATGCTGGCCTCCCAACGATCATGTGGATCGTCGGGAGATTAGCACGCCAAAGGTGGTTTTGTTCTGACGATTATTTCGGCTGCGGCACGATGCGGATGTAGGGGCGCGGCGACTTCCAGCCGTCCGGATACTGCTTCTTCGCGTCGTCATCCGACACCGAGCCAAGGATGATCACGTCGCCGCCCTGCTTCCAGTCGACCGGCGTCGCCACCTTGTGCTTGGCGGTGAGCTGCAGCGAGTCGATCGTGCGCAGGATCTCGTCGAAGTTCCGCCCGGTGCTCATCGGGTAAATGAGCGCCAGCTTGATCTTCTTGTCCGGACCGATGACGAATACGGCGCGCACGGTCGCGTTGTCCGCCGGCGTGCGGCCATCGGACGTGCCTGCCGTATCGGCCGGCAGCATGCCGTAGAGCTTCGAAACCTTCAGGTCGGTATCGCCGATCATCGGATAGTTCGGCGCCGTTCCCTGCGTCTCGGCGATATCGATCGACCACTTCTTGTGATTCTCGACCGGATCGACGGAAAGGCCGATGACCTTGACGCCCCGCTTGTCGAATTCCGGCTTCAGCGCAGCCATGCGGCCAAGCTCGGTGGTGCAGACCGGCGTGAAGTCCTTCGGGTGCGAGAAGATGACGCCCCAGCTGTCGCGCAGCCAGTCGTGGAAGCGGATCGGCCCCTCGGTCGTGTTCGCCTCGAAATCGGGAGCGGTGTCGTTGATCGTCAGGGCCATTGGAAATCTCCTTCGATTGCCGCGCGGCGGCTGTCATGAGCGCCGGTGGTCGGGCCGCCCGGTTTCGGGCGGCAATCTAGGGCCGGGATTTCGGAGGGGCAAGCCGCGCTTTTTGCGCGAAATCGGTTAGAACAGGGTGATTTCAGGTCTTGTGCAGCCTGACTGGAGAACCTTTTTCCCTGACGACGATACCCTTGGCCTCAAGGTCCAGGTGAACGGCCTTGACCCACCAGCCGGCAGTCGCGCCGCCGGGAAACAGATTTTCTGGCAGATTCTTCAAAACACCCTTCTGCAACTCAGCGACCGCCATGCCAGGCGCCTTCGCCGGCAGCACCGCCAACACCGCCTTTCTCATCGCCGCGTATTTGTCCGGGTCGGCCGAATATGTCTTGCCGGGCTGAAGCACGTTCTCGATCTGGATTTTCGCGGTTTTGGCCATTCCTTCTCCTCCGGATGCAGGACCTGCCATAGGACGTACTGTCGTGCAAATCCCCGACAGATCGTCGGACAAAATAATACGTGGCCTGGACTGTCCGGTTGACCTTCCTGCCCCTTGCGGCCAGCATCCTCCGCTGCAATTCGAACCAAGCGAAAACACAAGGAGTATTCCCATGAACATCGGCGGCAAGGCGACCATCGTTACCGGCGGCGCGAGCGGCATTGGCTACGCTATCGCCGAGCGTTTCGTGAACGACGGCGCCAGCGTCATGATTGCCGATGTCGACCCTGCGCGCGGTGAGAAAGCGGCCGCCGCTCTCGCGGCAAAGGGCAAGGCGCTCTTCCACAAGACGAACGTGGCCGACCGGGCCGAGGTCGACAGCCTGGTTGCCGCCGCCATAGCGGCGTTTGGCAGGATAGACGTGCTGGTGAACAATGCCGGAATCGTCCACGCCTCGGACTTCCTCGACCTTGCGGAGGCCGATTTCGACCGGGTGCTCGGCGTCAACCTGAAGGGTTCCTTCCTCGTCGGCCAGGCCGTTGCACGCCACATGGCCGAACGCGTCAAGGCCGGCGAAAAACCCGGCTCGATTGTCAACATGTCCTCGGTAAACGCGGTGTTCGCGCTGCCGAACCAGATACCCTATTCGGTCTCCAAGGGCGGCGTGAACCAACTGACAAAGGGCATGGCGATCGGCCTTGCGCCCTATGGCATCCGCGTCAACGCGATCGGGCCGGGATCGATCATGACCGAGATGCTGGCCAGCGTGAACAGCGATCCGGCGGCCAAGAACCGGCTCCTGTCGCGCACGCCACTCGGACGCATCGGCGAACCGGCCGAAATAGCCGCAATCGCAGCTTTTCTTGCCTCCGACGAGGCAAGCTACATCACCGGCCAGACAATTTACGCCGACGGCGGACGCTTGCCGCTGAACTACGTCGTGCCGGTGAAAAGCTAGCTTTTCCGGGGCCTTTCCAGCCACCCGAAAACACGCCCGATCGCTCCTGACGGGGGGCTGTCAGGAGGGGTATGCGATAGTGTTCTCCTAACAGAAGGAGGAACCGTCATGACCCCGCTCGCCCCCAAGCTTTACCAGTCCGTTCGCAGCTACACACGCAGGCTGCGCACCATGCATGATGAGTTCCGCATGGCGCATTTCATGTATTCCCTGCCGGAGGACATCCGGAAGGACATCGGCTGGCCCGATTTCGACGGCGACCGCATTTCCCGAGGCCGCTAGGATCGTTTCGAAATGACCACATTTCACCCGGTCGAGAAGCGCGCTATGCTGAAGGCTCCTGACAATATGCTGTCAGGAGCCTTGTGGCAGTTTTCCCCTCCGGCCGGACGCCTTTCGCGTCGCATAGGGCCGTGCCTTTTTGAGGGAACGGGAGCGACGCATGCGCCGGGCAGACAGGCTTTTTCAGATCGTGCAGCATTTTCGCGGTGGTCGGCTGGTTACCGCTCAGAAGCTGGGCCAGTGGCTCGAGGTTTCGGAACGCACCATCTATCGCGACATTGCCGATCTTCAGGCGACAGGCGTGCCGATCGATGGAGAGGCCGGCGTCGGCTACATGATGAGGGAGGGGTTCGACCTTCCCCCGCTCATGTTCACGCGTGATGAAATCGTGGCGCTCGTCGCCGGCGCACGCATGGTGCGAGCCTTCGGCGGCGCGACAATGGCGCGGGCAGCCGACGAAGCGCTGGTCAAGATCGGCGCGGTGCTGCCGGACGCCGAGAAGGATCGCATCGCGCGCACCGAAATCCATGCACCGATGTGGGTGGTGAGCGACGCCGACCGCGCGCACATCGACCGTATCGAGCGCGCGGTGGAGAAGCGCGAGGTGCTGACGCTCGATTATCGCGACGAGGCAGGCAGGCCATCGGCGCGCGACGTGCGGCCGCTCGGGCTTTGGTTCTGGGGCAAAGTCTGGACGCTGGTTGCCTGGTGCGAGATGCGTTCCGACTTCCGCGCCTTCCGCATCGACCGCATTGCGGCCGTCATCCCGACCGACCGCACTTACAAGCCGGAGCGCGGGAAACAACTCGCCGACTTCTACCGCTCGATGGAACGCGGCGAGCGTTCGGCAGCCGCACCCGGGCGTGCAAGCGGGTACTGAGGCTACACGCCCGGCATCGAATCGGCGAAGCTGGCAACATGGAACCGCTTACAGCAGAAGGAACAGGCTCAGGCGCCATCCGGGTTGTTCCATACAATCCAGATTGGCCGTTCTTGTTCGCGCGCATCAAGCACGAACTTGTCTGCCATCTTGGCGGACTGCTTGATTCTGTCCACCACGTCGGCAGCACCTCCGTTCCCGGTCTGGCAGCCAAGCCAAAGATCGATGTCGATGCCGTGATCGCCGATACCGCGCGACTGGAGGAGGCGGTCGCGCTGATGCGTTTGAAGTCCGAATGGGCGTTCCAAGGCGAACCCTACGGCGACGGCGTGTGGACGTTTACCAGCGGGCACGGCTCATGGGGCGCGCGGCTCTATCTATGCGCACCCGGCACCGCGACCCACGAGAAGCGGATCCTGTTCCGAGACTGGCTGCGCACTCATTGCGAGGATGCAGCCAAATACGAAGCCCTCAAGCGTCGGCTGGCCGCGGAAGCTGATGGCGACTGGAATGCGTATACGGGCGGCAAATCGTCTTTCGTTACGGCAATCGTTGAGCGCGCCAGACTTGAGGTCCAGGCAGACCGACAAAGGGAGAAAATCGATGGCTGAAGACGCTTCGATGAACGGTGCCTGCCATTGCGGAACGGTGCGCCTGCGCGTGAAACTTTCAAATGGGCTGCGCTCGGCGCGCCGCTGCGACTGTTCATTCTGCCGCATGCGCGGGGCAGTGGTCGTCTCGGCTGCGCTGGACGATCTGCAGGTCATGGCAGGCGCAGATGCGCTTTCGACCTACCAGTTCAACACGATGACGGCGAAACATCACTTCTGTTCGGTCTGCGGGATCTACACGCACCACCAGCGCCGCTCCAACCCGAACCAATATGGCGTGAACGTCGCGATCCTCGAAGGCGTCAGCCCTTTCGATTTCCGGGAAGTGCTGGTCATGGACGGCGTCCACCATCCCTCCGACGGCCATCCGGGAGACGGGGTCGCCGGTATCTTGCGTTACGAACCTGCTGACAAGAAAAAGGCCCGCTGAGCGGGCCTTTTTCTAATACGGTGACGTAGAAAGCTTACTTCTCTTCGTCCTCGGGCTGCGTCGACTTGAGCGCCGACAGCTTGGCGAACACGGCATCCGCATCGAGCTCGTCGTCCTCGCTCTTGACCTTCGGCTGCTCCGGCTGCAGGCGCTCGGTAAGCGCGGCCGGCAACAGGGTGTCGCCTACCGGCGCTGCCGCCTCCTTGCCCTTCGAGGCGCGATTGACTTCGATGTCGAGGTCGATCTGCGAGCAGAGGCCGAGCGTTACCGGGTCCATCGGGACGAGGTTCGAGGCGTTCCAGTGCTTGCGCTCGCGAATCTGCTCGATGGTCGACTTGGTCGTGCCGACGAGGCGCGAAATCTGGGCGTCCTTCAGTTCGGGATGGTTGCGTACCAGCCAGAGGATGGCGTTCGGCCGGTCCTGGCGTTTGGAAAGCGGCGTGTAGCGCGGCGCCTTGCGCTTGGACTCGGGCACGCGGACCTTGGGTTCGGAAAGGTGAAGCCTGTGGTTCTGGTCCGCCTCGCCCTTCTTGATCTCATCCCGGGCAAGCTGGCCGGTGATGATCGGGTCCATGCCCTTGATACCCTGAGCGGACTCGCCGTCAGCGATCGCCTTCACCTCAAGCGGGTGCAAGCCGCAGAATTGGGCAATCTGCTCGAAGGACAGCGCGGTGTTGTCGACCAGCCAGACCGCCGTCGCCTTGGGCATCAGAAGCGTACTTGCCATTGCATAAAATCCTCTCGTTCGCCCGCGTCCCTTCGCGGACGGTGGTCAGACCACCAATTTGGGAAATCGCGGCGTATATAACGATGTTCGGCCGCAAGGGCAAGAATCTTCACCACTTCGTCATTCCACCCGCAGGCAGGCCGATTGTCATGGAATTGTCACGACGCCGTCATCGCACTGAAATGCGACGGCCCCAAAGCATGGCGCGCTTCCATTGCAAGAGGAAATCCCGCCATGCCCCGTCAACAGACGCTTTTCGCGCTCACAGCGGCTCTCGCCGCTTCCGTTTCGCTGCCGGCCCACGCCGAACAGATGTTCAACCGCATCGCCAGCTTCGCGGTCGCCGGCAACCTGCCTGCGGACATCGAAAAGACTGCGGCCACCTCTTCGGAAATCATCACCGCAAGCGAAGACGGCATGACGCTCGTCTACTCCGACAGCCCGCTCGGCGCGCTCGGCTTTATCGACATCACCGACCCCAGGGCGCCCAAGGCTGGCGGCAGCGTCAAGATCGAAGGCGAGCCGACGTCCGTTGTGATCGCCGGCGGCAAGATCCTGGCCGGCGTCAACACGACCGAAAAGCTGACCGATCCCTCCGGCAACCTGACGGTCATTGACCTCGCCTCCAAGGCGATCGAGACGAGCTGCGACCTCGGCGGACAGCCGGATTCGGTGGCGCTCAGCCCCGACAAGAGCTTCTTGGCCATCGCCATCGAGAACCAGCGCGACGAGGAGGTCAATGATGGCGCCCTGCCGCAGATGCCGGCCGGCAACCTGATGATCGTCCCGGTCGCCGGCGGCGTGCCGGATTGCGGCGCCATCAAGACCGTCGACCTGACCGGCCTCGCCACTGTGGCGCCGGAAGATCCGGAGCCGGAATTCGTCGACATCAACGAGCGCGGCGAGATCGTCGTGACGATGCAGGAGAACAACCACGTCGCCATCGTCGACGGCAAGACCGGCAAGGTGGTCGGCAATTTCTCCGCGGGCACGGTGACGCTCGATAACATCGACACCAAGAAGGACGGCAAGCTGTCCTTCACCGGCAAGATGCAGGACGTGCCCCGCGAGCCCGATTCCGTAAAGTGGCTCGACGAAAACCGCCTGATCACCGCCAACGAGGGCGACTACAAGGGTGGTTCGCGCGGTTTCACGATCTTCTCGCGGACCGGCGAGACGCTCTACGACTCCGGCACTTCCTTCGAGTACGAGATCGCCAATGCCGGCCACTATCCCGACCACCGCAACAAGAAGGGCAACGAGACGGAAGGCATGGCCGCCGGCACCTTCGGCGAGGACAAGCTGTTCTTCGCCGGCTCCGAGCGCAGCTCCGCCATCGGCGTCTACAAGGATACCGGCGCCGAGCCGCAGTTCGTCCAGCTCCTGCCGTCGGGCATCGGTCCCGAGGGCCTGCTTGCGATCCCGGGTCGCAACCTCTTCGTCACTGCCAACGAAACCGACCTTGGCGAAGACGGCGGCGCCCGCTCGCACGTCATGATCTACGAGCGTGCCGAAGGCACGGCCGCCTATCCGATGATCACGGCCAAGCTGACCGACGAAGGCATGCCGCTCGGCTGGGGCGCGCTTGGCGCGCTGGCCGCCGGCCCCGAAGCCGGTAAGCTGTTCGCCGCGTCGGATTCGGTCTATTCGGCTGCGCCTGCGATCTACATGATCGACGCCACGCGGACGCCGGCTCTGATTACCGGCAAGACGATCGTCACGCGCAACGGTGACCCCGCCCAGAAGATGGACATCGAGGCGCTCGTGTCCGACGGCGAAGGCGGCTTCTGGCTGGCCAACGAAGGCGACCCCGCCAAGCTCGTCCCGCATGCGATCATCAATGTCGATGGCGATGGCGCAATCAAGCAGGAGATCGGCCTGCCCGTCGAACTGCTCGCCGGCCAGACCCGCTTCGGCCTTGAAGGCATCACGACCGTCGGAGAAGGCGACGACCTGACGCTGATCATGGCCATGCAGCGCGAATGGGGCGATGACCCCAAAGGCCAGGTCAAGCTTCTTGCATACAAGCCGAAGGACAAGGAATGGTCGGCAGTGCGCTACCCGCTGGAGACCGTCGAGACCGGCTGGATCGGGCTCTCCGAGATCACCGCCCGTGACAGCAAGCTTTATATCATCGAGCGCGACAACCAGATCGGCGACAACGCCAAGGTAAAGCGGCTCTATTCCGTATCCCTCGACGCCTTCAAGCCGGCCAAGCTCGGGGAGCAGTTGCCGGTTGTCGAGAAGACACTGGTGCGCGACCTGATCCCCGACCTGAAGACCGCGACCAATGGCTATATTGTCGACAAGGTGGAAGGTTTCACAATCGACAGCAACGGCGAAGCCTATGTCGTCACCGACAATGACGGCGTCGACGACTCCTCCGGCGAGACCCTTTTCCTTCGGCTCGGAAACATCAGCGCCGTGAACTGAAGCAGGCAGACACGTCCCAAGAACAGGAGCCGCAGATACCCCGCGGCTCTTCTTTTTGAGCAGCGTCGGCAACGGTTGCTCAGCTTCCTATCAGAAAATCGAACACCAGCTTGACATTGAGCACAATGATGAGCGCGGCAACCAGCACCGCGATTGCCGTGATCCAGCGCGGCGCAACGAGCGCTCCCATCTTTGCCCGCGAAGACGTCATCATCACCAACGGCACCACCGCGAAGGGAAGCTGCAGGCTGAGCGTGACCTGGGTCAGGATCAACAGCTTGCCAGTCTGCGCCTCGCCGTAAAGTATCGTGACGCCTGCGGCCGGTATGATGGCCAGTCCCCGCGTGATCAGCCGCCTGAGCCAGGGGGCGATGCGGAAATTGATGAACCCCTCCATAACAATCTGCCCGGCCATGGTGGCTGTTACCGTGGAGTTGAGGCCGCAGCAGAGCAGCGCGATGGCGAAGAGCGTCGGCGCCAGCGCCAACCCCAGGAGCGGCGCGAGCAGGCTATGCGCCTCCCCGAGATCCTCGACTCCCGTCTGGCCCGACACGTTGAAGGTGGCCGCAGCAAGGATCAGGATCGAGGCATTGACGGTCAGTGCGAACATCAGCGCGATGGTTGAATCCAGAGTAGCGAATTTCAGCGCCTCCCGCCGCTCGGGCAGGCTTTCGCCGTAGGCTCGCGTCTGCACGATGGAGGAATGCAGGTAGAGGTTGTGCGGCATGACTGTCGCGCCGATGATGCCGAGCGCCAGATAGAGCATGTCCGGGTTGGTGATGATCTGGGTCGTCGGCGCGAAACCCCGGATCACCTCGCCCCAGTTCGGATCGGCCAGCAATATCTGGACGAGAAAACACACGGCGATGACGCCAAGCAGCGTAATGACGAAGGCCTCGATCCAGCGAAAACCCTTGTTCTGCAGCCAGAGGATGAGGAACACGTCAAGCGCGGTAATGACGACGCCAAGCTCAAGCGGGATCCCAAACAAAAGATTGAGCCCGATAGCGGTGCCTATAACTTCCGCGATGTCAGTGGCCACAATGGCGATCTCGGCAAGGAACCACAGCATCCATGCGATCGGCCGCGGAAAGGCGTCGCGGCAGGCCTGCGCGAGATCTCGGCCGGTGGCTATGGCGAGACGCGCGCAGAGATGCTGCAGCAGGATCGCCATGAGATTGGACAGGAGCGCAATGAACAGCAGCGCGTATCCGAAACGCGACCCACCGGCGAGCGACGTCGCCCAGTTGCCCGGATCCATGTAGCCGACGGCCACCAGATAGCCTGGGCCGAGAAAGGCGGTGAATTTCCGGAAGGTCGATGCGTTGGCCCGAACCGGGATCGAGCGGAAAACCTCGACCAGGGAGGGATCACCCCGCTGCCGTAGCCAAGCCTGGTCCCCGATTTGGTCCCTCGACTTCTCCTGAAGTTCATTCCCTGACAAAGCCAAAGTCCAACCTCGCAAATGCAATTCATTTGCAACTAGATCACAACGTCAAACGAAGTCAAGCGGCGGCACAGGCGTTGCGCAGGACAAAACGTGCTCAGCCTACGGTAGCCGCAGCTTCCGCGAGTATCCAATCCCGAAAGGCAATGACGCGGGCGTCGATCTCGCCCGCTCGCGGGTAGACGAGATGATAAGCGAAGCTTGGCGCCATGCGCACGCCCAGCGCGAAAGGCTGCACGAGGCGCCCGTCTGAAAGGTCGTTGGCGACCATGGCGAAATCTGCAAGCGCAACCGCACTGCCCTCCACGGCCGCCTGGATGCAGTCCGACGAGTTGCCGAATACGACCGCGCGGCTTTCGTCGAAATCGTCGATTCCGGCGGCAGCCATCCACATGCTCCAGTTCGGCCAGGTCACGCCCTGACGCGACCAGTCGATATGGACCAGCCTATGGTTGAAAAGATCACGCGGGACATTCAGCTGCGGCCCGTTGCGCAACAACTGCGGGCTGCAAATAGGGATGATGACGTTGTCGAACAGGCGGTGCGTGGTCAATCCGGCATATTTGCCCTCGCCGAAGCGGATGCCGACATCCACGTCATCGGCATCGAAGTCGCGGACTTCGTAAGAAATGTCGAAGCGCAGATCGATATCCGGAAAAGCGGCGCGGAAATTGTCTACCCGGCGCATCAGCCATTTCGCAGCGAAATGGGCGTCGGCCGTGACCTTCAAAAGCGACTGCCCGCGCGACAACTTTTGCGCCCGCGACACCGCGCGGTTCAGCAGGTCAATCGCCTCCGTCGAGGCATCGAAGAGAACCGTCCCGGCTTCAGTCAACTTCATGCTGCGGCTGTTGCGGACGAAAAGCTTCAGGCCAAGCTGATCCTCGATCTCCTTGATCTGGTGGCTGACAGCCGCAGGCGTCAGCGCCAGTTCGTCGGCCGCGCGCGTGAAATTCAGATGCCTGGCTGCGGCTTCGAGCGTCCGTAATGCACGGGTACCAGGCAGCAAACGAGCCATGATCTTCAAACCCAATTTAACGATCAAGCAAAAACTACTCGTTTCTCCTTTTCAACGCAACGAGACATGATGCGTTATAGACGAAACCATCAAACCGGATTTGATCTCCGGAGACTTCGGAACTTGCTATGTTCATCGCTTTCGCCTCACTTCGTGCCCTCGTCCGTGGCTCCGTGCGGGTGTCCACCCTGTCCGACAGGGATCTCGCCGATATCGGCGTCCGGTCGCGCGCGCTTTCGAGCAGCGTCGATCGTGAGGTCGGGAAGCGCCGCCTGGTCGATTTCGGCTGGCGTCTGGGACGATAAGACTGCAGCGCCTCGGCGGAAGGCTGCGACGAACTCCCTCCCGTCTGGCTGCATACCTCGCCGCCTCTCCCCACGTGAGCGGGAGAGGCGGTACTTTCGCTTATCGAGATACCTGCAGGATCGTCTGCCTCGACAAATGGGGCAGTAACCGGGCCATAACCCTGGCCGTCACGGCAACGCAGCCTTGTGTCGGCGTAAAGCCCGAGCGGGCGAGGTGGAAGAAGATGGCGCTGCCCCTCCCGCGCCTGCGTGGCGAAATGTTCCAATCCAGTACGAGGCAATAGTCATAGAGACGGTCGTTGCGCCGCATCGTTTCGTGGCTTGCCCCGTACGGTATCCTGACCGGACGGTTGTAATTTCGGTCCTGCGGCACCTCGCACCAGCCCAGATCGGCTGAAATCGGCGTCATCCCGAGCCGTGTCCGGCGCGCAGCGACGTTGTCGCCGCGGAAATAGCCGGACAGGATGCGCATATTGCCCAGCGGTGTCGCGCCGTCGCCCTCGCGCTTGTTGGACGATATGCCGCCCTGACCAAGTGCGCAGGGGAACACCAGGCTACCTGCCGCCAGAAGGCCCTGCGACGGATTGCCCGGCCTTGCCCGAACCGTGAGCCGGTTAATTCCCGGCTGCGGTCCAGCGCGGTATTTTGCATTGCCCGACTTACACTTATATTTTTTGCTGTATGATCCCTGCACGACAAATCACCCGATCCGGATGGCAGACGTTCCGCACAAACGCACCTCCGGGTCAACCGATCAACCGGCCTCTGCGGCCGCTGGCACGGAATGAAGCATGACCTCACGCACAATCCTGATCGTGGACGACGATGACGACCTGCGCTCCACACTTGTCGAGCAGCTCTCGCTTTACGAGGAGTTCGACGTTCTGGAAGAGCCGACCGCCGGCAAGGGCATCACTGCTGCGCGCGGTGGCGTCGTCGATCTCCTGATCATGGATGTGGGGCTGCCCGACATGGACGGGCGCGAGGCCGTGAAGCTTTTGCGCAAGGGCGGCTACAAGGCGCCGATCATCATGCTGACTGGCCACGACACCGATTCGGACACCATTCTCGGACTGGAAGCCGGCGCCAACGACTATGTGACCAAGCCGTTCCGGTTTGCAGTGCTTCTAGCACGCATACGCGCGCAACTGCGCCAGCACGAGCAGAGCGAGGACGCAACATTCTCGGTTGGCCCCTACACGTTCAAGCCGTCGCAGAAGCTGCTGGTCGACCCGCGCGGCGCTAAGGTCCGGCTGACCGAGAAGGAAGCCTCGATCATCAAGTATCTCTATCGGGCCGACCAAAAGGTCGTCACACGCGATATCCTGCTGGAAGAAGTCTGGGGCTACAATTCCGGCGTCACCACACATACGCTCGAGACCCATGTTTACCGGTTGCGCCAGAAGATAGAACGCGATCCTTCCAATGCGGAAATACTTGTGACAGAAAGCGGCGGCTACAAACTCGTTCCCTAGCGGCAGGATAAGGGGTCCCGTCGCGGAGAGGTAGGGAAGCACCACAGGAGGAGCGCCAGACTGGGTTTTCGGGGACATCATGGCGCTGGATGATCACATCCGCATCCTGTCCGACGTGAGGCTTTTCGAGGGCTTCACGGTCGAACAACTGCGTCTTCTTGCCTTTGGCGCGGAGGCTATGCGTCTGCCTGCCGGCAAGCGTCTCTATCTGGAGGACGATGAGGCCGATTCCGCCTACATCGTCATACGCGGCAATCTCCGCCTGTTTCGCGAGCATGATGGCCAGAACGTCGAGGTCAGCGTCGCCAGCACCGGTTCGGTGCTCGGCGAGATGGCGTTGATCGCCGACTCCCGCCGGATGACGAGCGCCGAGGCCGCCACCGATTCCGAGATCCTGCGGATCAACCGTTCCATGTTCCGCCGTATCCTGGAAGAATTCCCCGATACGGCGGAAAAGCTGCGCCAGCAGATCATCGACGACCTGCAGGCGTTGATCCGGCGTATTGAACAGGTCGGCGAACGGTTGGGCTGACCCTCAACCGAAATCGAAGCGCGCGATGACCGGCACGTGATCGGAGGGCCGGTCCCAGCCGCGTGCGTCTCGCAGGATATCGATGCCCTTCAGGCTCGGCGCAAGATTTTCGGACGACCAGATATGGTCGAGCCTGCGGCCACGGTCGGACGCCGCCCAATCGGCCGCGCGATAACTCCACCATGTGTAAAGCTTCTGTTCTGGCGGAACGTTGAGCCGCATCAGGTCGACCCAGCCTCCGGCCTTGCGCATCGCCTCGAAACCTTCGGTCTCGACCGGGGTATGGCTGACGACATTCAGCAACTGCTTGTGCGACCAGACATCGTGCTCCAACGGCGCGATGTTCAGGTCGCCGACAAGGATCGACCCGGATAGCCCGTCCTGCTCGGCGCGCATGGCGTTCATTTCAGCGACGAAGTCGAGCTTGTGCCGGAACTTCGGGTTGATTGCCGGATCGGGCTCGTCGCCGCCCGCGGGCACGTAGAAATTGTGCACGACGATGGAACGACCGTCCGTCTCAAGCCGCACTGAAATATGGCGACTGTCGGGGATTTCGCAGAAGCGCCGGCGCTCCACCACCTCCAGCGGCATGCGCGCCAGCGTAGCCACGCCGTGATAGCCCTTCTGGCCGTGGATCTCGATATGGCGGTAGCCGAGCGCCTGGAACCGGGCGAGCGGGAAAAGGTCATCCGGGCATTTGGTCTCCTGCAGGCAGATGACATCAGGCGCGTGTTCGAGGATCAGCCTCTCGACCAACGGCGCACGCAACCGCACCGAGTTGATGTTCCAGGTGGCGATGGAAAAGGGCATTGAAGGTCCGGCGTTGGGATATGGAATCGGGAGCCGGAAACTGACAGCAGCAGACCCAAAGAACAAGGCTCGCGCGATGCGCGAGCCTTGTTCTCAATCGTTTGGAATGGTCCGGAAACTCAGCGGTTGCTGGTCTTCGCACCCGGCCGATTAAGTTCGTAGTTTCGCTTGTAGTCTACTACGAAAAGACCCTGGTCGATCTTCACGCCCTGCTGGACGTTGAAGATCATTACGGTCGTATCCTTGCCCTGCGGATCGGTGATCGTCCACTGGCGCAGCTCGTAGGATTTCGGATCGAACATCAGCGTGATGGTTGAATTGCCGAAGAACTGGCGATCTGCGAGCTGGATCGTGGTCAGATCGTTTTCCTCTCGCACGCTCTTCACGCGTTTGCCGGAAAGGTCGATCCGCTCGTCCAGAAGCAACTTCAGCGGCGTCTTGGACAGAGGATACATGTCCATGGTGTTGAGCTTGTTATTGTCGATCACGACGTTCTTACCGTCGGCGATGACCCGATAGCCGGACGGCGGCTCGTAGTTGAAGCGCAGCTTGCCGGGGCGCTGGATGAAGAACTTGCCGCCGGTCTGCTCGCCGCGCGGCCCGAACTGCACAAACTCGCCCGTCATCGTCGCGACGTTCGAGAAATGGTCCGCGATGCGCTGCGCTGCATCGGAAGCGGCATTTGCGGACTGGATCAGCCCGAAGCCAGGCAAAGTGGTGAGAACGGCCAAGCCTGCCGCGCCGACGCCAAGCCTCAACAGGCCGCGTCGGGTGATATCTGTCGTTGAACGGGTTTTCATGCCGGTCGTCACTTTCGTCGTCTTGTTCATGGCGATGTCGATAGGCACGCAGTGGGGCCTAAGTTTGGCGGCACCTGGGATGCCCCTGAAAACCCGTTACATGGGGGCGAAGTTCCCGAAATTGAAGCCAGGGTAGTTTAAAGCTTATCCTCCTCGGTCGGAACGAGGATTTCGCGTTTTCCCGCGTGATTCGCGGGGCCGACGATGCCCTCCTTCTCCATCTTTTCGATAATGGAAGCTGCACGGTTATATCCGATGCCGAGACGGCGCTGGATGTAACTGGTGGATGCCTTGCCGTCGCGCAGAACCACGGCAACCGCCTGATCGTAGGGATCGTCCGACTCCTCGAACACCCCCGAAACGCCGCCGCCGCCCTTACCGGACGGTTCGTCGTCCTCGTCCTCTTCGTCGTCCTCGGTTATGGCGTCGAGATATTCGGGCACGCCCTGCAGCTTGAGGTGGGCGACCACTTTCTCAACCTCGTCGTCCGAGACGAAGGGACCGTGGACGCGCTGGATGCGACCGCCGCCGGCCATGTAGAGCATGTCACCCATGCCAAGCAGTTGCTCCGCGCCCTGCTCGCCCAGAATGGTGCGGCTGTCGATCTTGGAGGTGACCTGGAAAGACATGCGGGTCGGGAAGTTTGCCTTGATCGTGCCGGTGATGACGTCGACTGACGGACGCTGCGTGGCCATGATGACGTGGATGCCGGCGGCGCGCGCCATCTGCGCCAGCCGCTGCACCGCGCCCTCGATGTCCTTGCCCGCAACCATCATCAGGTCGGCCATTTCGTCGATGACGACGACGATGTAGGGCATGGTCTCGAGGTCCATCTCCTCTGTCTCGTAGATAGCCTCACCGGTCTGGCGATCGAAACCGGTCTGCACCGTGCGGGAGATCTTTTCCCCCTTTTTCTCAGCCTGGGCGACGCGGGCATTGAAGCCGTCGATGTTGCGGACCCCCACCTTCGACATCTTGCGGTAGCGGTCCTCCATCTCTCGGACCGTCCATTTCAGCGCCACGACCGCTTTCTTCGGGTCGGTCACGACGGGCGTCAGCAGATGCGGGATACCGTCATAGACCGAAAGTTCCAGCATCTTGGGATCGATCATGATCAACCGGCATTCGGCCGGCGTCATACGATAGAGCAGCGACAGGATCATCGTGTTGATGGCCACCGACTTGCCCGAGCCCGTGGTGCCGGCGACCAGGACGTGCGGCATCTTGGCAATGTCGACGATGACGGACTCGCCGTTGATCGACTTGCCGAGCGCCAGCGCCAGTTTCGCCTTTGTCTGCTCGAAGTCCTGGCTGGCGAGAATCTCGCGCAGGAAGACCGTCTCGCGCTTGGCGTTGGGAAGCTCGATGCCGATGGCGTTGCGACCCGGCACGACGGCGACGCGGGCTGCAATCGCGCTCATGGACCGCGCGATGTCGTCGGCAAGGCCGATGACGCGGCTCGACTTGATACCCGGAGCTGGCTCCAGTTCATAAAGCGTGACCACCGGTCCGGGACGGACATGGATGATCTCCCCCTTGACGCCGAAATCCTCCAGCACGCCTTCGAGAAGTCGCGCGTTCTGTTCCAGCGCGTCCTTCGAAAGCGTCGAGTCGCGGACGATGTTCTTCGGCTCCGAAAGGAAATGCAGTGTCGGCATCTCGAACGCGTCGGTACCTATCAGCGAGGTTTGCGCCTCGCGCTGGGTGCGAGCACCCGGCTTTGGCCGCGGTGCCGGCGCTTCGACGCGCGTGGCTGCATCCGAACGGAACTGCCTGACCGAAGCCGCCGATGCCCGGCGCGGCGCCTCGATCTCCGGTTCGAGATCGTCGTCTTCCTCGACAAAGCTCTCACCTACGTCGACAGGATCCACTGCGGCGCCGCGGTCGGAAACCATCGCGGCGAAGAATTCCGGTTCGACGCGGGCGCGTCCGGCGGTGCTGACCCCGGCTTCGGCGCGCTCCGCGCGTTCGACGCGCTCTGCAGCAGCCCGCCAGCCACCAGCCTTGTCGACATTTGCGAACTCGTATTCGTCGCGGCGATATTTCGCCGAGACCCGCCTCACAAAGGCGCGCGCCGACAGCCAGGAATGCGCAACTGCCCCGATCATCGCCTGAACACCGCCGTTGCGGTCGTCTTCGTCCTCGTCGAAGAGAAGCTCTTCCTCTACCGGCTTCTGCTTCGACTTCGCTGGAACCAGCACTGCAAAGCCGTTCTTACGGCCGCTGAGACCCGAGCCGTAGGCGAAGAGATACGCAGCGGGCACGACGAAGACGATGCTAAGCACAGTGGCCAGCAAACCGGTCGGATAGCCTCCACCGGTGAACAGCGAGGGGACTTTCAGCACCAAGTCGCCAACTACGCCTCCAAGCCCGGAAGGCAGCGGCCATGTCTGCGGCGGCGTCAGGCAACCGGCGATCGCCGCGAACAGAAGCGCAGCGCCAAACCAAGCAGCAGCACGCTTCGGCATACTGTCGACGCCGCGCGCGGTTACGAAAAAACAGCCCCAGATCACTGCGGGAACGAGTGCAGCGACAGATGCCAGCCCGAAGAACTGCATGGCGAGGTCGGCAAAGACCGCGCCCGCATAGCCCATCGCGTTTGAAACAGGTGCGTCGGTCGCATGGCTGAAACTGGGGTCGGCCACATTCCAGGTGGCGAGGCTGGCCAGCGCGAATGCAATGAAACCAAACAGCCCGATGCCGAGTACGCGCCCCGCCTGACGGCGTAGAAAGGCGTGCAATCCGTTCCCCGCGTCATCCAGCTCAAGTGGAACTGAAACCCCAGAACGCATGTCGTTCCCCATATTCCCATGCATATGCGATGCGCAGGCGCACCTGCGGACGATACGGGGAGCCTATCGGCGGGAGGTTAAGGGCGCATTAACCATGGGTGGCCAATCGCCGATCCTTTCCGCGCATGAGGGCGACTTGCGTCCTTTCGCGCGAAGGAGGAAAATAGCTGTCATGAAGAGACTGATCGCCGCACTGTTGATGTCCATGGTCGCGTCGAGCGCCTTTGCGGTGTCACGCTATGAGGTGAGCAACGTCACGTGCGAGACGGTACAAGCCCTGCTGCGAACGGAGGGGGAGGTAATCCTCGTCTACCGTTCCAGAGGAATTCTCGGCCTGCCTATCTACGACCGATACGTCGACAGCCAGAAAAACTGCAACGCCGACGAGGTCGTCCGCGGGGCCGGCGTGCCCACCTCGGACAAGGACTACTGCCCCGTCCGCAAATGCGTGGAAAGCCAGATCTTCAAATCACGCTGATGCTGTAGGCAAGCCGAGACACGGGTGGCACCTGCCCGACCCTCTGCCAATCCACTTTTCGCCATCGCAAAAAGGAGCCCGGCGGAAGCCGGGCTCAAGTGCGGGAGAAACTCCCGACGGGATTCTGGAGCCGGGCGGACCAGGCCGCCCGGCGAAACGATCAGGAGTGATAGGCCACTTCGCCATGCGAGGTGACATCGAGGCCGATGCTCTCCTCTTCCACGGTCGGACGCAGGCCGATGATGGCATCGACGATCTTGTAGAGGATCGCCGAGACGACTACGCCCCACACGATAGTGATCGCAACGGCCAGAATCTGGGTCCAGAGCTGCGAGCCCATCGTCACGCCTTCCGCGTAGCCGACGCCACCGAAAGAGGAGGAGGCGAGGACACCCGTGAGGATAGCGCCGATGATGCCACCGACGCCGTGGATGCCGAACACGTCGAGTGCGTCGTCATAGCCGAACTTGGCCTTCACGCTGGAGACGAAGAAGAAGCAGACCACGCCGGCAATGAGGCCGAGCACGATGCCGCCAACCGGGCCGATGAAGCCGGCTGCGGGCGTAACCGCCACCAGTCCGGCGATCATGCCCGATGCGCCACCAAGCATGGAAGCCTTGCCGCGAACCATCTTCTCGATCAGCGACCAGCCGATGATCGCGCCTGCGGTCGCCGTGAAGGTATTGATCATGGCAAGCGCCGTGACCCCGTTCGCCGCCAGCGCAGAACCGGCGTTGAAGCCGAACCAGCCGAAGAAAAGGATCGAGGCACCGATCATGGTCAGCGGCAAATTGTGCGGCGCCATGTTTTCCTTGCCGTAGCCAGAGCGCTTGCCGATGATGATCGCGCCAACCAGGGCGGCAATGCCCGAGTTGATGTGAACCACTGTGCCACCGGCGAAATCCATCGTGCCCCAGCCGAAGAACAGACCGTTGGAATCCCATGCCATATGCGCGATCGGGAAATAGACGAAGGTAACCCACAGAATCGAGAACAGCACGACCGCGCCGAACTTCACGCGCTCGGCGAAGGCGCCGATGATCAGGGCCGGCGTGATGGCTGCGAAGGTCATCTGGAAGGCGATGAACACGTACTCGGGAATGCTGCCCGATTCCGAGTCAGGCGTTACGCCCGCCAGGAAGAGCTTGCCGAAACCGCCCCAGTACGGGCTCTCGCTGCCACCGAAGGCAAAGGAATAGCCCCAGAGGACCCACACGACGCAGATGACCGCGAAGATCATCGTGCACTGCATCAGGACCGACAGGATGTTCTTGGCCCTGACGAGACCGCCATAGAAAAGAGCGAGGCCGGGCAGAAGCATGAACAGGACGACCATGGTCGAGACGAGCATCCATGCCGTGTCACCGCTGTTGAGTGCAGATACCGCCGCCTCGACGGGCGCTTCAGCGGGAGCCGCGGGCGCCGTTTCCTGTGCGAGCGCGACAAGCGTCCCCATCGATGCAAATGCGGCCGCGCCGGTCATCGCGGTGCGGGCCGCATACTTCAAACTGCTTGAAATGTTCATTGAAATCTCCATGAAACTGGGAATTGGCCCGCTTAGAGCGCGTCGGCGTCTGTTTCGCCGGTGCGGATGCGAACGGCATGGTCGAGCGGGAAGACAAAGACCTTTCCATCGCCGATCTGGCCGGTCTTGGCGGCGCCGACGATGGCTTCCACGGCCTTGTCCACGACGTCGGTGGCGACAGCCACCTCGATCTTGATCTTCGGCAGGAAGCTGACGGCATATTCCGCGCCACGGTAGATTTCCGTATGCCCCTTCTGACGCCCGTAGCCTTTGACTTCGGTGACGGTCAGGCCCTGAATCCCGACTGCGGTGAGCGCTTCGCGCACCTCGTCGAGCTTGAACGGCTTGATGATAGCCATCACGATTTTCATAAGGTTTCACCCTTTGCTGATTGCGGGTCCCCCGCGTTACACGTGACTTTCCGGAGACCTTGCGGAGACCGGGCAGTGCCAAAGGGAATTCAAGCTCCGTGCCAGTTGGCGAAAAGCAGCATTAACCTGTTGTAAATAAATGATTCTCGAGCGAGGGGCAGGACCGGTCCGGTTTCCAATCGCTCTTCAATTGCCTAAAAAATGTGCAGTTTTCAGATTTTGCCTATGAGGAAGGCTGGCTGCGGACTCGGATCAGACCTTCTTGGGCCACCGAAGCGATCAGGATACCATCCTGCCCATAAATTGCGCCACGCGAAAGGCCTCGCCCCTGCTGGGTCGAGGGGCTGTCCTGCGAGTAGAGAAGCCACCCATCCAGCGGATGTGGCCGGTGGAACCACATCGCATGGTCGAGGCTTGCAGCCTGGATATCCGGATCGAAGACGGCCCTGCCATGCGCGAAGGTCGACGTGTCCAGCAGCGTCATATCTGAAAGATAGGCCAGCACGGCTGATTGCAGCGCCCGGTCGGCCGGAACTGGGCCCGTCGTGCGAATCCATATGTCCTGGTGCGGCTCCAGCTTTTCGCGGCTGGTATAGTGCTTGAGCATGATCGGCTTGACCTCGAGAGGGCGGTCGCGCTCCCAATAGCGCTTGATCCCCTCTGGCACGCGATCACCATATTCGCCGAGTAACTGCCGCTGGTCGAGAAGGCTTTCCGGCGACGGAACATTCAGCGGCGCAGGCACCTGGTGCTCCAAACCGCCTTCTTCCATCTGGAATGACGCCTCCAGCGAGAAGATCGCGTGTCCATGCTGGATAGCGACCACCCTGCGCGTGGTGAAGCTGCCGCCGTCGCGAATGCGGTCGACCTCGTAGATGATCGGCACCTTGGTGTCGCCCGGTCGCATGAAGTAGCCGTGCAGTGAATGGACATGCCGGTCGGCATCGACCGTCCGCTGCGCGGCGACCAGCGCCTGGGCGATGGTCTGTCCCCCGAAAACGCGCTGCCAGTCGAGCTTCGGGCTGCGACCACGAAACAGATTGTGCTCCAGCCTTTCCAGGTCGAGAATGGACAGAAGCTCCTGCATGGCCGTCATTGTCTGCACTCTCTGGAACGGTGTTGACGCAAGCGGGTTTCCATCAGACGTGAGGGGCAAGTCAAGGCAATACCGGGAGAAGCCAGATGGCAGGCGCCAAGGCAGGAACGATCGGCTCGCTGGACATCCTGGTTGCCGGGGCTGGCTATGTCGGCCTCGCAACGGCGGTGTCGCTGAAACAGGCGCGTCCCAGCCTCTCGGTCGCCGTCGTCGATTCTGCGCCTGCTGGCGCATGGGAACGGGACGGCCGAGCATCGGCAATCGCGGCGGCGGCCTGCCGCATGCTCGAGCGGCTCGATTGCTGGGACGAGGTGTCCTCGAACGCGCAGGCGATCACCGAGATGATCGTCACCGATTCGCGCACCGCCGACCCCATCCGCCCCGTTTTCCTGACTTTTGACGGCGAGGTCGCACCCGGTGAGCCCTTCGCCCACATGATCGCCAACAAGATCCTGAATGCGGCCCTGCGTCGCCGGGCCGCGGAACTCGGCATCGACATCCTAGAGGGTGTTGCCGTCGCTTCCTTCGACGTCGGTTCAGCATCGACCCATGTGCATCTGGCCGATGGCGTCGCGATCGAGACGCGCCTGCTGGTGGCGGCAGACGGCGTGCGCTCGAAGCTGCGCGACATGGCCGGCATCAAGACGGTGAGCTGGGATTACGGCCAATCCGGGATCGTCTGCACCGTGCGCCACGAACGCCCGCACAATGGCCGCGCCGAAGAACATTTCTTCCCGGCAGGCCCCTTCGCCATCCTGCCCCTCGCGCCGGGTGCCAACGGCAGCAACCGATCCTCGATCGTCTGGACGGAACGCACGGCCGATGCCGAAAAGCTGGTCGCGGGCGACGATCTCGTCTTCGAGGTCGAGCTGGAGCAGCGTTTCGGCCTGAAGCTTGGAGAAATCTCCGTCGAGGACAAGCCACGTGCCTTTCCGCTGGGTTTGACGCTGGCGCGGTCATTCGTCGCGCCGCGCTTCGTCCTTGTCGGAGACTCCGCGCACGGCATCCATCCCATCGCCGGGCAGGGCCTCAACCTCGGGCTCAAGGATGCCGCGGCTCTGGCCGAGACAATCGTCGAGGCCGACCGTCTCGGCCAGGACATCGGCGCGATGGACGTGCTGGAGCGCTATCAGCAGTGGCGTCGCTTCGACACGCTGCAGATGGGCATCACCACGGACGTCCTGAACCGCCTCTTCTCCAACGATGTCGGACCGCTCCGGCAATTGCGCGACGTCGGTCTGGGGCTGGTCGATCGCATGCCGCGCATGAAGGCATTCTTCATTAAGCAGGCTGCGGGACTATCAGGCGAAACGCCACGCCTTCTGAGAGGCGAGGCGATCTGACCGACAGGCTTCCTGCCGGTCCGATTGTTGCGCGTTGCACGCGGTCCAGCTAGTTCAGTGCCATGAGTCTCGAATCCGTCCGCGTCTTCTTCGCAGAAAAAGCGCCCGACATCTCGGTGATCGTAACCAAGCAAAGCTCGGCAACCGTCGATCTCGCCGCTGCCGCCCACGGCGTTGCGCCGGAGCAGATTGCTAAGACGATATGCCTGCGCGCCGGCGACCAGGTGATGCTCATCGTCGCCAAGGGCACGGCGCGGCTGGACAACCGCAAGTTCAAGGACGCCTTTGCCGCGAAGCCCCGCATGCTGGGCGCTGACGAGGTCGTCCAACTCACCAGCCACCCGGTGGGCGGTGTCTGCCCCTTCGGCCTGCCGCGCCCGCTTCCGATCTATTGCGATGTGTCGCTCAAGCAGTTCGACATCGTGGTCCCTGCGGCAGGCGCGACCAATTCAGCCGTGCGCATCGCGCCCGATCGCATGGCAGAGCTCACCGGCGCGACCTGGATCGACGTTTGCCAGTAAGGCCTGTCTCGTAAGCGCCCGGTGGACACTGGCATTGGCTGGCCTATGTTGTCGCCAGGGCAGCACGCCCACGCACCATTCATTCTTGGACAATCTTTTTAGGGAGACGACCATGGACCGTCACGCGACAGCCGTCTGGCAGGGCACGCTGAAGGAAGGCAACGGCACGATCGATACGCAGAGCGGTGCGCTGAAAGGCGTCCCCTATTCCTTCAAGGGTCGCTTCGAGGACGAAAGCGGCAGGTCCGGCACAAATCCCGAAGAGCTGCTCGGCGCCGCCCATGCCGCATGCTTCGCCATGCAGCTTTCGCATTTCCTCGCCGAAAACGGCACCCCGGCCGCAAAGCTCGATGCCAAGGCGGTCGTGACGCTCGTTCCCGGCACCGGCATCACCGGCAGCGCCATAACGCTGGTCGGGACCGTTGCCGGTATCGATGCGAGCAAGTTCAAGGAGCTTGCCGACAAGGCAAAGGCGGAATGCCCGGTCTCGCGCGCGCTCGGCGCGATCAAGGTGTCGCTCGACGCAAAGCTCGGCTGATCGCCCGCTAAAGCGCCTTTTGTGACGGCAGGACGCGGAACCCGCGCGAAGGTTCAGCGTTCCTGCCGACTGCACATCAGAGGGGCGTTATGGAACAGCTCGTCAACGAATTCGCGCATCCGACCTACACGCCCTTCCCCGTCATGGCGGCGCGGCTCCTGCTGGCGACGCTCTTCGGCGCGGCGATCGGCTTCGAGCGCGAGTGGAGAAACAGGCCGGCCGGCCTGCGCACGCATATCCTGGTATGCGTGGCGGCAGCGACCTTCGCTCTCCTGACCATCGAGATTGTCCATGCGCCCATGTTCGAGATGGGCGCCAGCCAGTTCGACCCGATCCGCATCATCGAAGCGGTGACTGCCGGTGTGGCGTTCCTCGCCGCCGGGGTCGTCATTTTCACGCGTGGGCAGATTCACGGCCTGACCACCGGCGCAGGCATGTGGCTGGCGGGAGCGATCGGCGTCGGTTCCGGTCTCGGCCTTTGGCAAATCTCACTGTTCACCACCGTGCTGGCGCTTATCGTGCTTACTTTCCTGCACAGCTTCGAGCGACGCCTCGACCTGAACAACGGAACTCCCATCGGGAACTCCGACACGCCTGACGAAGGCAAAGAAGGAAAACCAGCCGCGAAACCGGACTAGGACCTGAGCGCCAGCCCCACCTTGCCCATGTGATGGGCGGCATAGGTGTGCGCCAGCGATCGGCTGCGCAAAGTGTCTCGCGCCAATGCGGCTCCTGCGGCGGCGATACCATCAATGTTTACGGTTCTGCCCGTCTTGCGAAATACGATCGCGGTCGCGCCTACGACACGAACCGGTTCGAGACCGGCAAGTGCCGCCGCCAGTTCCAGATTGTAGCGGTTGAAGCCGACGACATGCGCGAAATGCAGGCTGCCGAAGCCTTTCGACCTCAGGTGGTCCATGGCATCCGGGACCTCAACATAGACCAGTCCACCCGGCCTTAGCCACGAGGCACAGGATGCGAAGGCCGCTGCCGGATCGCGCAGGTGCTCGAAGACGTGGAAGCTGGTGACGAGGTCGTATTCCTCGCGGGCGTGCACCTCTCGCCAGCCGGCTACGCTGATCCGGTCTCCGCAGACCCCGCGCGCATGCGAACCATAGTTTTCGCCCGGCTCGAAACCATAGGCGTCAAACCCCTTTTCCAGCATGGTCGCAACGAATTCGCCTGAGCCGGCCCCGAAATCCAGCGTGCGCGAGCCGGGCCTGACGAGATCGGATATCCTGGCCGCGCGTGTTTGGGCCTCACGGCTTCTTTTGGCGAGGTGCCGCGCGCTCGGCCGTCTCAGTGAAAGCTGATAGTCGAACCGGTAGAGCCGCCGGTAATATCGGCCGAGTTCCTCTTCCGTCGGCATGGGGTTCGTGTAGAGGAGCCCGCATCCCAGGCACGTCACCGTCGGCAGGCGCTTCAGCCGGCGGTCGATGCCCGAAACCGGCTCATGCTCATCACTGCCGCAGACCGGACAGGACGTGCGTTCGCCGCGATAGGGATAACGCGTCAAGGGAAGGAAGCCACGCAGGGTCCAGCCGAAGTCGGCAAGCAAATTGATCATCACCTCGTTCCGTCGCCGGCGGAGCCGCCGGCTGGCGAGATGTGCGTTCTGTCACGCCGGTTTGAAACGGCCCATGGGACCTATGGCGCAGGAACCGGGACTTTGGTCCCTCCCTTGGTTCACGGGCGATCAGGTGCCGTCGCCCGCGTCCCGCAGGATCAGTGCCGCCTCCAGGCGGCTGCGCGCGTTCAGCTTCTGCATGATGCGTGTCATGTGGTTCTTGATCGTCTTCTCCTGCGCGTCGACGAGCCGGGCTATCTCCTTGTTGCTATTGCCTTTGGCGACCAACTGCAGGATCTGCTCCTCGCGTTTCGTCAGCGACGACAGCGCCTCGCCCCCAGCAGGCGAAGGCACCTGCGCGATGCCGGAAGTTCCAAGCCGCCGTAGCAGACGTGCAGCCAGTTGGGGAGATACGTAGCTTTCGCCGTCGAGAACCGATCGCAGGATCGATGCAAGGTCATTGGCGCCCACGCCCTTTGCGACATAGCCTTTTGCGCCCAGTTCAAGGGCGCGAAACACGTCGTCGTCCTCTTCCGAAGCCGTCAACACGACGACGTCCGTTTCGCTGTTGGCGGCCAGAATCCGCTCCAGCGCGACCAGACCGCCGCCCGGCATCGACAGGTCGAGCAAAACAAGGTCCGGACGCAGTGCAGCGCTGAGCGTGACTGCCTCTTCGGCGGTCGCGCCCTCGCCGCATACGGCAAGGTCCGGCTGTTCGCCAAGGCTTCGAGCCAATCCTTCGCGGTAGATCGGATGATCGTCTATAATCAGGATACGCGAAGCGCTCATGGCTTTTGGTCCGCCGGCAGCATCGCGACAATCGTAGTTCCCTGCTCCTTCGCAGAGTTCACCTCGAATGTGCCGCCCAGCCCCCGGACGCGTTCGCGCAGCCCCGACAGGCCAAGTCCCTCCTTCGCCTCCGAGAGGTCGAATCCGATGCCGTTGTCCCTGACCCTCACGACGATCTGGTCTCCTTCGCGCGTCACGCTCACAGCCGCTTTCGAACCTCCGGCGTGGCGATCGGCATTGTTGAGCCCTTCTTGGACAAAACGATAGATGCAGATGGTTTCGGCCGGCGGCAGGGGTTTGAGGCTCGCGTCGGCCTCAAGGCCAACCGTCATGTCGGATCGATTCCGATGGGCGACGACAGCCCTGCGCGCAGCTTCGGCCGGACTTGCCCCCTCCAACTCCGGCATAGTCAGTCCGCGCGATATGTGCCGCAGTTCGCCCAAAGCCTCGCCGAGCGCGCCTAGCATCGACCGTCTTTCGTCGTCTGATATCGCGTCTCCGGCATTAAGGCGCAAGGACGCATAGGCAAGGAGTTGCATCGGCCCATCATGCAGGTCTGCCGATATCCGACGCAATTGCCGTTCGTTGATCTCGGCCGTGCGCCGGTTCGCTTTGTCAACCCGGCCACGCAGGTCACCGTTCTGCTCGAGCAGGAAGGAAAGCGCCTGGATCTTGTCGCGCAGAGCGGACCTTTGCGAGGTAATGACCCGGCCACCTCGCAGGATCACGCCGAAAAGCATGGCCAGCATCCCGACGGTGACGGCGCCGACAACAAGCCATGTCTGCAGCCGGGCCTCCCGCAGCTCCCGGCTGAGATGGGCCGCAGCATCGTAAAACTCGACGACGCCGATCACCGCGCCCGTGGCAGCGTCACGGATAGGGCTGTAGATTTCCAGCAGCGGGACGCCGCTTTTTCGCTCCGCCTCGTTTTCCGGGTCCGTCAGGCGGTTGAATTCGGTGTAGACCTCGCCGCGGAGTGCGGACGCCAGTCCTGCGCCTATCTCGAAACGTCTTCCGACGAGTTCGCCGTTGCTGGCATAAACGACCGTGCCGTCGGGAAGCCAGATCTTGAAGGCGAACAGCGCCTCGCTCATCACGCCTCGCGCCAGCCTGTCGTCCAGCAGGCGTCGCGTTTCCTCATCAAGCGCCGCGCCGCCTTGCAGGGACTGCGCCAGCGGGCCGACGATGCCGTCGACCCTCAGCGCCGCTACCGTCGCCGCGTTTTCCGAAACGGCGTTCTCGATGCGGGCGCTGACCCAGAGGCCCAGCGCCGCCATGCCGAACAGGACGATAGCGGACGAGGCGATGACAAAGGCCCGCACAAGGTTGAAGCGGTCTTCTCGCGTCATATCGTCAGGCGGGGCAGCGCTCGAAATTTCGATATCTCCTCATCACGGTTGCAGCCGCAAAGTCCTACCAACCGTCAGACCGGGGTCAAGGCAGACGGCGGAATCCGGGAAAGATTGCCGTGACAACGCCTTGATGCTATTGAACCCGGCCATGGAACGGTTGTTCGGAACCCCGAGCTACAGGCATTTCACGCTGCAGGACAGAAAGCGCCTGCCGGCGCGATTTTTTGCGAGGGTCGTCGGTGCTCCCACCAGCCGACTTCGGCTGGTCTGACCCTTCCGGCAAGGCCGGATCGCGAACACATTATCTCTCCAGATCGACGGATTCACGCACATGAGCGCACCGCGCACCCTCTACGACAAGATTTTCGACGACCACGTCGTCCAGCGCGACCCCGACGGGACGTGCCTTCTTTATATCGACCGTCACCTCGTGCACGAGGTGACGAGCCCACAGGCCTTCGAGGGTCTGCGCATGTCAGGCCGCAAGGTCCGCCATCCGGAAAAGACGCTTGCGGTCGTCGATCACAACGTCCCGACCTCGAAGGACCGCGTGAACGGCATCAAGAACGAGGAAAGCCGGATTCAAGTCGAGGCGCTTGCGCAGAACGCCGCCGACTTCGGCGTGGAATACTATTCCGAGAAGGACCGCCGCCAGGGCATCGTCCACATCATCGGGCCGGAACAGGGCTTTACCCTGCCCGGCATGACAATCGTCTGCGGTGACAGCCATACCTCGACGCATGGCGCCTTCGGCGCGCTGGCGCACGGCATTGGCACCTCCGAAGTCGAGCATGTTCTCGCCACGCAGACGCTGATCCAGAAGAAGGCCAAGAACATGCTGGTGCGTGTCGACGGCCAGTTGCCGGATGGCGTCACCGCCAAGGACATCATTCTCGCGATCATCGGTGAGATCGGTACCGCCGGCGGCACGGGCTACGTCATCGAGTATGCTGGCGAGGCGATCCGCGCGCTTTCCATGGAAGGCCGCATGACCGTCTGCAACATGTCGATCGAAGGTGGCGCGCGCGCCGGTCTGATCGCGCCTGACGAGACGACTTTCGCTTACGTGAAGGACAAGCCCCGCGCACCGTCAGGCAAGGCGTGGGACATGGCCCTCGACTATTGGAAGACGCTGAAGTCTGACGAAGGCGCGTTTTACGACAAGGTGATCGTGCTCGATGCCGCGAAACTGCCTCCCATTGTGACCTGGGGCTCGTCGCCGGAAGACGTGACGTCCATCAACGGCGTCGTGCCGAATCCCGAAGAGATCGAGGACGAGAACAAGCGCAACTCGAAGAAGCGTGCGCTTGAATATATGGGCCTCGAAGCTGGCACCAGGATCACCGACATCAAGCTTGACCGCGTCTTCATCGGCTCCTGCACCAACGGTCGCATCGAGGATCTGCGCGCAGTGGCGGCCGTTGCCAAGGGCAGACACGTCGCGCCGACGGTCAACGCCATGATCGTGCCGGGCTCGGGGCTCGTGAAGGAACAGGCCGAAGCCGAAGGCCTCGACAAGATCTTCATCGAGGCTGGCTTCGATTGGCGCGAACCGGGCTGTTCCATGTGCCTCGCCATGAACGACGACAGGCTGAAGCCGCAGGAGCGTTGCGCATCGACCTCGAACCGCAATTTCGAGGGCCGGCAGGGCTTCAAGGGCCGCACGCATCTCGTGTCGCCGGCCATGGCCGCAGCAGCCGCGATCGCCGGCCATTTCGTCGACATCCGCGACTGGAAATAGGCGATTGCTGTTGTCTCGTACAAAAAAGGGCGCCATATCGTGCGCCCTTTTTAATTAGCCGGCCAAGCCGGAATCAGCCTGGTCTGCGAACGATCTCGTGGAAGCTGTCGCGAACCCCGGGCACATCTTTCGGCACCACCAGCGCCAGACGCCGCTCATCGAACACCTTGAACCATTCGCTCCATTCGACCAGTTCGTAGCCGCCGGCATTCGCCGCCCGTTCGGCGCGATCCTCGTCCTGATAGGCATGCTGATCGAAGACGAGCCGCACCATGGGCTGGGTCCCGCCAGCCGGCGAAATGTCCACGATAGCCGGAAAACCCGAGCGTGCGGCAGCCCAGTCGCGGATCGCCTCGTGATCGGTCAGCATGATCGTCTCAGCCATTCTATTGCTCCCGTTTTTGACCGCCGGCACGTTGCGATCGGTTATCTCCATCAAATCGACATACTGAGCTTAACCCTATTTTGGGGGCTCGGCACTACGCTTCGCCCAAACCGCAACTGGGGCGCGGCTTTTTGGATAACGGACTTTTCATATCGCTGGTCAATCCGGCGATTGCGCTTACGCTCGCGATGGCGTTCCTGGCGCTTTGGCTGTATCGCCGGGACCGGCCCCACCTCGTCCTTATTGCAATGGCCTATACGGGCTCGGCGGTCGGCTTCCTGCTGCAGTACTTCACCCTGCCGATTGGGCTGCCAGCAACGAAACTTTTTTCCAACCTCGGCTTCATGGTCGCTTCGCTCGGCATCGCTGCGACTGTCATTCGCCAATGCGGACGCCAAGTGCCGTGGTTTGGGATGGGACTGTTCGTCGTAGGAGGACTTGCTGGCTTCTCGTGGTTCATCTTCGTCGAACCGGACATCACGTTGCGCGTGCTGCTGCTGAACTTCAGCATCGGCGGCATCAGCCTTGTCGTCGCTGCCGAATTGCGGGTTATTCGGGATAAGACTCCGATCCAAAAGGTCATGCTCGCGCTCGCCGTGCTGTCCGGGATGAACTTTCTCGTCCGCCCCGTGGTATCCGTCGCACTCAATGGTCCCTTTACAGGGTACGAAAATCTCTATTCCTCGCTCTATTGGACGACGGCGCTGTTTTCCCACGCGATCCTGTCCCTGATGATCGCGCTTTGCCTGTTCACCGTCGAAGCGCTCGATCTCACGGCGACCCTACGCTCCGAATCGCTGACCGATCCGCTCTCCGGGCTGCTGAATCGCCGCGGCTTCGAAACAAAAGCCTCGAAGCTGCTGGACTCCTGCATATCGTCCGGACTGCCCGTATCTCTCGTTGTGGCCGACCTCGACCGCTTCAAATCGCTGAACGACCGGCACGGCCACGCGGCCGGCGACAAGGTCATTATCGAGTTTGCCACGCGGCTGAGGGATGCGGCCGGCTCACGCGCCGTCGCCGCCAGGATTGGTGGCGAGGAATTTGCGGTTCTGCTACCCATGGCGGATCCTGCGGCGGCCCGCCTCTTCGCCGAGGCCGTGCGTACCGTGTTTTCCGGTAATGCGATCGCAGGGCTCCCGCTTGACGTGAGGGTCACGGGAAGCTTCGGCATCTCGTCTCATTCGGGTGGCGAAAGCCTGGACGACATGCTTCACCGTGCTGACGAAGCCCTTTACCACGCAAAGAAAAGCGGCAGGGATGGCGTTCGCGTCTCCTACCAGCGCCTGCCGGAGGCGGTCGCTTCGGACCCGGCAGCCTGGGTGGCCTGAGGGCCGACGCAGGTTAAGGAATAGTTGCCCTATGTCGATATTGAATACAGAAATTAACGTCTTCTTGGCGGCCCCTGTGGTCATATGAAGCCATGACCGGCGCAGGCTTCATTCTCGCGATCAATCTCTTCATGGCTGGTCTGTTCGCGGCCTCGTTCGGAATTATCGTGCTGTATGACAAGCGCCGCCAGGCAGCGCGCTGGTTCGCACTCGGCTACGCCGTCGGCATGTCGACAATCCTGTTCGAATTCGTCATCGCCACGCTCGATGCGTCGACCTTCATGTCGCTGGCCGCCTTCGGGTCGTTTCTTGTCGCGCTCGCAATCCTCAACGTCGGCATTGCTCGCAACTATTCCGTCCCGGTGCCATGGGTGGCCATGTCGATCATTATCCCGATCGCCCTCGTCGTCTGCGCCTTCACGCTGGAGATGCCGCGCCAGTCCTTCGTGCGGATGCTTGCATACCAATCGCCTTACTTCATCATGCAGGCGATGGCCGCCGGCCTGGTCGCCCAGGCGAGGACGCGCAAGCCGCTCGACAACCTGCTTCTGGTTCTGCTTGCGGCAAGCGCCCTGCAATTTCTGTCGAAGCCGTTTCTGTTTGGCGCGTTTGGCGGCGCAGGCGAAACCCCTGACCTCTACATAACCACCAGCTACGCCATGTTCTCCCAGTCGATGGGGACGGTCTTCGCGATGGCGATCGCCTTGATGCTGCTTGTCATTCTTGTTCGCGACGTGCTCTTCGACGCGGATGAACGCTCTCAGACAGATTCCCTGTCCGGCCTGCTTAATCGTGGAGGCTTCGAGGTCCACGCCGAAAAAATGCTTCACGACGCCGACAGGCATGGAATGCCGGTGTCGCTCGTGATCGCAGACCTCGATCACTTCAAGTCGATCAACGATAATTTCGGCCACTCCGCCGGCGATATCGTCATCGTGTCATTCTCGACGTTCCTGCGCTCGACGATGGAACCGCATCATCTGGCTGGACGTGTCGGCGGCGAGGAATTCGCGGTGCTGCTGACAGGTGCAAATCTCGTATCAGCGCGGTTGTTCGCCGAAAACGCAAGGAGCGCCTTCGGGGCGCTCTCGATAGAGGGGCTGCCGCCCGTCAAGCGTGTCACGGCAAGCATCGGGGTTGCCGAACGAGGCACCGGCGAAACCATCCGGGAACTCATGGGGCGCGCCGACGAGGCGCTCTACATCGCCAAGAGGAGCGGACGCGACTGCGTGAAGATCGCCCCGCGTCCGGGAAGGCGCTGGAACGACGAGCACGGCACTGCCGTAAGTCTGGGATAGCCGACTACTGGCTTTGCGCCGCCCTGACCCGCGCGGTGACGAGCCGGTATCTGGCCATCTCCTCCGGGGAGAAATAATAAAGCGCCTGCGGCGGGGTATCGAGCGCGTGCAGCCAGAGCGCCGGATCGATGTCCATGTCGATGAGATGGCGCGAGATGCGCGCGGTCGTCATCTGCGCATCAGCCATCACCTGCGCCGGCGCGGTTTCCGCTTTTGTCGCCGCGTAGAATTGATGCACCCCAACGGCGGCTTTCGGCGCTACGGTTCGCTCAAGCCCGCCCGCCAATACCAGAGGACAGGACGACGCGCAAAGCGCTCCGCCTTCCACCTCCGTCGAGATACCCTTGCCCCTAATCAACTTGGCCATGGCAATGGCATCCTCGAGCGCACCGCCCGGCGAATTGAGAGACACCACCCGCACATATTTGCCCCGCGCTTCCAGCTCGGCGGCAAGCCTGGCGGCAGAGCCGATATCAATGCTGCCTTCGGCGGCAAGTACGCCGCCGGAACGCAGAGTGAAGGTCATGGGGCGCTTTAGAATCTCGTCGCCAGCCGTCACGAACCGACGTAAATCATCCGGAGGCAATGGCGTATCGGTTTGCACCACAGGCGAGAGCACTGGCTCCGATGGTATGGCTACCGTGACCGATGTGTCAGACGCGAACCATCCTTTCTCCGCCGCCAGATCGCGCAGGTCGAATGCCACCACGGCAACCGAGCCAACCAGCATGCCGATGAAGGCTGAACGCACGAGCTGCGTGTCGTCGAAACGCGCCATATATCGAAGAAGGACATTGCGTCTTGTCGGTCGCAATCCGGCGGCCTGCATGTCGGTCACGACTCGTTCCTCCTGCCTTCGCCGAGCGAAGGGGCGTCACGTTTTCCGGCTTGTATCCGCCGGGCGAAATTGCGCAGTCAGGGCTGGACACGCCTTATTGCAGCGCCGGGCGCCGCGCGTTCGTGAATGCCACCGCACCATTTTCCGGGCAGGTCGGGCAACTCGCCGTCCTCCAGCCCATACATGTAGCTGCGGCCCTTCAGTAGAACCGCCGGGCGCCAGCACTCGTAGGGCATCGACTCCTCGTCATTGAGATAGACGACGGGGTCGGGGACGCCGGGATTCTCGTAAGCGGCCAATTCCTTGGCCATGTAGCCCTTTCCGACAACGATTCGCTTGTAGCCGCTACGGCTGTGAACGACGAGGTTGCCAAAGCTATCGGCATAGATGCGCTCGCCATACTGGCTCTGGGCTGCGGCGGGCATGGAAAGGCCGGCGATCAACACGCCAGCAGCCAGCGGCAGGAAGGCAAGTTCACTCAGTTTCGAACGCATGCTGCGTCATCCTTCGTGCGGTTTGGCCCGAAGCTCCGGCCTTTGATCCAGGAAAGCCGCCTTCCCGGAACCGGAGATTCGAAAACCCTTCGCCCCCTCTCGACGCAAATTAACGCTTTATTAAGGTTTGTTAAGAGGCAAAGGCCGCATCCCTACCAAGGCTTCGGGAAACATGGTTAATATCAACAGACAGGGATATCGTTCCGGCTACGAAATGGTCTCAGGACCCGCAGCCCCGAATCATCGACACCCTGCGCCGTTTCATAGGCCCGCGAACAAGTCCGCCGCTTCCCCAATGTAAAGCTAAGAGCTTCAATCGATTGAAGTTTGCGCTCTGTTCCGGGCGAAATGCATTCGCGACCAAATATGTAGGCCAACGGGCTTTTCGCTCTTTGACGCAGTGCAAAAAGAGTTTTAGGGAAACGACAGCAAACGTCGCGAACGGCATGCTGGCGCCAGCTTCCCGCCAGTGCCTGCGACGCAAATCTGGGGGAGCCATGAGCAAGGCCGCAGCCACCCGAGCAAGACCGCTTTCGCCGCACCTGACGATATACCGTCCGCCGATCACCATGACGATGTCGATCGTGCATCGCATCACAGGCGGAGCACTCTATTTCGGCACGTTGCTGCTGATCGCCTGGCTGCTCGCCGCCGCGGTTTCGGAAGAATGGTTCAATCTCGTGAATTGGGCTTTCGGGACATGGATCGGGCAACTGATCCTGTTCGGCTACACATGGGCATTGATGCACCATATGCTCGGCGGCATCAGGCATTTCATCTGGGATACCGGTGCAATGCTGGAAAAGCACACCGCCTCGAAGGTCGCCTGGGCGACACTGGCAGGCTCCGTCTTGCTGACCGTGCTGATCTGGGTCGCTGGCTACATGGCGCGGGGCCTCTGACATGGCTGACATGCGCACGCCCCTCGGCAAGGTTCGCGGCCTAGGTTCTGCCCACGAAGGCACCGATCACTTCTGGCGCCAGCGGCTGACCGCCGTCGCCAACATTCCGCTCTTCCTGTTTTTCGTCGGCTTCCTGATCTCGCTGAACGGCGCGGACTACGCGACCGTCAGGCAGGCGCTAGCCAATCCCTTCGTCACGCTGATGTTCGGCCTGATGATCTTCTCCGGGCTCTACCACATGCGGCTCGGCATGCAGGTCGTCATCGAGGACTACATCCATGGCGAAGGCCTGAAGCTGGCATTGATCATGCTGAACACCTTTTTCTGCATCGCGGCGGGCGCCGCCAGCGCCTACGCGCTTATCAGATTGGCATTCGGGGGCTGACGTGGCGGAAGACAAGAAAGCCGGCAAGGCCTACACCTATGTCGATCACAAGTTCGACGTCGTTGTCGTCGGCGCTGGTGGCGCTGGCCTGCGCGCGACTCTCGGCATGGCCGAGCAGGGACTGAAGACCGCCTGCATAACCAAGGTGTTCCCGACCCGCTCGCACACGGTTGCGGCGCAAGGCGGCATTGCCGCCTCGCTGCGGAACATGGGGCCCGACAGCTGGCAGTGGCACATGTACGACACCGTCAAGGGGTCGGACTGGCTCGGCGACACCGACGCACAGGAATACATGGTCCGCGAGGCTCCAGCCGCCGTCTACGAACTCGAGCACTATGGCGTGCCCTTCTCCAGAACCGAGGAAGGCAAGATCTATCAGCGCCCGTTCGGCGGCCACATGATGAACTATGGCGACGGCCCGCCCGTCCAGCGCACCTGCGCTGCGGCCGACCGCACCGGCCACGCCATCCTGCACACGCTCTACGGCCAGTCGCTGAAGCACAACGCGCAGTTCTTCATCGAATATTTCGCGCTCGACCTGATCATGGAAGCGGACGGTCGGTGCACCGGCGTGGTCGCCTGGAACCTCGACGACGGCACCATCCATCGCTTCGCCGCCAAGATGGTCGTACTGGCGACAGGCGGTTATGGCCGCGCCTATTTCTCGGCAACGTCTGCCCACACCTGCACCGGCGACGGCGGCGGCATGGCGGCGCGCGCGGGCCTGCCGCTGCAGGACATGGAGTTCGTGCAGTTCCACCCGACCGGCATCTACGGCTCCGGCTGCCTCATCACCGAGGGTGCTCGCGGCGAAGGCGGATATCTCGTCAATTCGGAAGGCGAGCGCTTCATGGAGCGCTACGCGCCATCAGCCAAGGACCTTGCAAGCCGCGACGTCGTCTCCCGCTGCATGACGATGGAGATTCGTGAAGGTCGCGGTGTTGGGAAGAACAAGGACCACATCTTCCTGCACCTCGACCATCTCGATCCGGCCGTGCTGCACGAACGCCTGCCCGGCATTTCCGAGTCGGCCAAAATCTTCGCCGGCGTCGACCTGACCAAGGAGCCGATCCCGGTTCTGCCGACGGTGCACTACAACATGGGCGGCATCCCGACGAATTATTGGGGCGAGGTGTTGAACCCGACCGCTGACGATCCGGACCGTGTGTCGCCCGGCCTGATGGCAGTCGGCGAAGCAGGTTGCGCGTCCGTCCACGGCGCCAACCGTCTCGGATCGAATTCGCTGATCGACCTGGTCGTCTTCGGCCGTGCCGCAGCAATCCGCGCTGGACAGGTCATCGATCGCGAGGCACCGATCCCTGGGATCAACGAAAAATCCGTCGACAAGATCATGGAACGCTTCGATCGGCTGCGCCATGCAAACGGCGGTTCGCCGACCGCTAAGCTGCGCGACAAGATGCAGCGCGCCATGCAGGACGACGCGGCCGTGTTCCGGACGCAGGAATCGCTGGAACAGGGCTGCAGGCGTATGTCCGAAATCTGGAGCGAGTTGAAGGACATCAAGGTCAGCGACCGCTCGATGATCTGGAACTCCGATCTGGTCGAGACGCTGGAACTCGAGAACCTGATGGCGAACGCCATCGTCACCGTTTATGGCGCGGAAGCGCGCAAGGAGAGCCGCGGGGCGCATGCCCGCGAGGACTTCTCCGCGCGCGACGACGCCAACTGGCGCAAGCACACGCTGGCCCACGTCGCACCCGACGGCAAGGTGACGCTGAGCTACAGGCCGGTGCATACCGAGACGATGCTGCCACTCTCCGAAGGCGGCATCGACCCGGCAAAGATCGCCCCGAAGGCGCGGGTTTACTGATCGCAATGATGGACACGCTGGTGATCAACCTTGATCGCAGTCCGGATCGCCTGGCCTTCATGGCGAAGCAACTGGATGATCTCGGCATCAGCTTCATTCGGCTGTCCGCAACCGAGGGAGCGAGCATTACGGACGTCGAATTCGACAGGCTTGCCGGGACCTACATGCGGCCGATCACCCGTTCGGAACTTGGCTGCCTGATGAGCCATGTCAGGGCGTGGCGGCATTGTATCGAACGCGACGAGCCGGTGCTTGTGCTGGAGGATGACGCCTTCCTGTCCGAAAGGTTGCCCGCCTTCCTCACCGAGTTCGAACGCCTCGGACTGCAAGGCGTCATCAACCTGGAAACCCGAGGCGTCGGAAAGCGGGTGTCGAAAGGCCCGCCGGCGGCCGTGCTGGAAAGCGCCGTGCGGCTTTATCGTCTTTTTGTCGATCCGGGCGGCACGGCCGGCTATATCGTAACGCCTGGCGCGGCAAGGACACTTGTCGAATTGTCGAAGACCTACGCCGCGCCGTCGGATGCCTTTATCGATCTCAGCGGCGTGCCCAGGCTGCAGGCCGACCCCGGACTTGTCGCGACGATCTTCGTTAACCACGGCCGCCGCACGGCGAGCGGCTTCAAGACGACGATCACCCAGCCGCGCAGGCGCGAGCGGCATGTGGCCACCCTTCGCCAGCCGCACTTTAAGCTGCGCCGGCTTGCCGGCTATTTTTCGATAATGTTTCGCAAGGTCGCAACGATGGGCGTCGCCGTGACGCGCACGGTCGCCGTCTGTCCGTCCATCCTTGCCCGCGCAGAGAACCGGAGCGCCTGAGCCATGGTTGAACTCACCCTTCCCAAGAACTCGCAGATCAGGCAGGGCAAGACATGGCCGAAGCCGGACGGTGCGAAAAACCTGCGCGAGTACCGCATCTACCGCTGGAACCCGGATGACGGCGAGAACCCGAGCATCGACACCTATTTCGTCGACACCGACGATTGCGGGCCGATGATCCTCGACGCGCTGCTCTACATCAAGAACAAGATCGACCCGACGCTGACGCTGCGCCGCTCCTGCCGCGAAGGCATCTGCGGCTCCTGCGCCATGAACATCGACGGCTCCAACACGCTGGCCTGCACGAAGGGCGCCGACGAGATCAAGGGCGCGGTCAAGGTCTATCCGCTGCCGCACATGCAGGTGGTCAAGGACCTCGTGCCGGACCTAACCAATTTCTACGCCCAGCACGCCTCGATCCAGCCCTATCTCCAGACCGTCTCGCCGGAGCCGGCGAAGGAATGGCTGCAGAGCCATGAGGACCGCCAGAAGCTCGACGGCCTCTACGAGTGCATCCTGTGCGCCTGCTGCTCGACCTCCTGCCCGAGCTACTGGTGGAACGGTGACCGCTATCTCGGCCCGGCCGTCCTGCTGCAGGCCTATCGCTGGCTGATCGACAGCCGCGACGAGGCGAAGGGCGAACGTCTCGACAATCTGGAAGACCCTTTCCGCCTCTACCGCTGCCACACCATCATGAACTGCGCGCAAACCTGCCCCAAGGGCCTGAACCCCGCCAAGGCAATCGCCGAGATCAAGAAGATGATGGTGGAGCGCAGGGTATAGTCTTGTCCGAAGACCTCCCCATCCTCAATCCCGCCGAAGCCCGCGTCCTCGGCTGCCTGATCGAGAAGAAGGAACTGACGCCCGACGTCTATCCGCTGACGTTGAACGGCGCGCTTGCCGCCGCCAACCAAAAGACGGCGCGTGAGCCTGTTATGGCGCTCGAGCAGGTCGAGGTGAATCGCGCGCTGAAGACGCTGACCGAGAAGGGACTGGTGCGGCAGGCTTTCGGCTCGCGCGTCGAACGATACGAACATCTGCTGTCGCAGAAGTTCTCGCTCACCCAGTCGCAGATCGCCATTGTCGGCCTGCTCCTGTTGCGCGGACCGCAGACGGCGCATGAGCTTCTGGCGCGCGCCGAGCGCATGGCGCGCTTCCAGTCGATCGAGCAGTTGCGCGGCGACCTCGACCTCCTGATCGGCCGCCGCCCGCCTCTGGTCCAACTCATCGAGCGCGGCCCCGGCCAGCGCGAGGAGCGTTATGCGCATCTGCTTTCCGGCGAGGTGCAGATGCCGGTCTATGCCGCGCAACCGGCTGTGGCGTCATACTCTTCCCATCGATCCGATCTGGAAGAGCGCGTCGAGGCGCTGGAAAGACAGGTTGCCGAGCTGTCCGAAAAGCTGCGCATCCTCGTCGGCGAATAAGCCTTCAGAGCACCCTGAAGACGAAGGCCTGAACCAGCACCTCGGGCTCGGCGATCGTAAACGCTCGAAACAGCGGGCTTTCATCGACCGTCTCCCAGCGATCCTCCTTTTCAAGCTCTGTGAATTTCGCGCGAAACCCTTGGGACACCAGAACCGTGTCGCGAACAGTTAGCACGGCGTAACCACCCGGTCGCGTGATGCGGACGAGTTCGTCCAGCGCCGAGGCCGGCGCATGGCCTTCGGTAAAAACGCCGGTAGAGAAGAAGGCCGCGAAATGACCGTCCGGCCACGGCAGCGCCTTGCCCAGCTCGGCCTCCGTCAGCTTTGCGTATGCGCCGCGTCCGGCCGCGACCGCGAGCATGTCGGGGGAAAAATCGAGCCCCTCCAGCCGGTCATAGCCCAACGCCTTCGCATAACCGCCCGAAAGCCCGGTGCCGCAGCCGGCGTCGAGGATCGGGCCGTCGCCCTTAGGCACATGGCGCGCCAGCCAGCTCGTCACGACGAACGGCAGCGCATAGCCGAGCGAAAGCGTATCGTGGTCATAAGAGGCCGACCAGTCCGCATAGGCGCGCGCCAGTTCGTCCGGCGAGGCTGCCGCATAGACACCGTCCAGCGCCTTGCTGTGTCCCTTCCCTCTCATCTGCCCTCCTCCGCGCCGTGGTTGCGCATGCGGCGTTCGAGCGCGCGCAGGGCCAGCGACAGGCCTACCGTCAGGATCAGGTAGATATAGGCGACGATGGAGTAGGTTTCGAAGAAGCGGAAGGTCCCGGCAGCGTAGACCTTGCCCATCTGGGTCAGATCGGCGACCCCCAGCACGGAGACCAGCGAGGAGTCCTTCACCATAGAGACGAAGTCGTTGCTGTAAGGTGGCAGGATGGTGCGGAAGGCCTGCGGCCAGACGACATGCCGGAAGCGCCTGTAGCGCGACAGGCCGAGCGCCTTGGCCGCCTCGATCTGGCCGGCGCCGACCGATTGGATGCCGGCGCGGAAAATCTCGGCGATGAAGGACGAATACGCGATGGTGAGCGCAATGATCGCGCGCCACAGCAGAGACACGTCGCGGACCTGCATCTCGCCGATGACGCCGGCCTGCTGCAGCGGCGCTGCGAGATAGTTCCAGCCGGCCACGAAAACAGGGACGCCGGCGAAGGCGATCCAGAACAGCAGCACCAGGATCGGGATGCCACGAATGATCTCGACATAGAAGCGCGCCGTCTGGCTGAGCAGGCGCGAGCGCGACAGCGCCATCAGCGCAACGCCCAGCCCCAGAGCCGAGGCCATGGCGAAGGCGACAATCGTGACGAAGATGGTGATGCCCACGCCCTTCAGGACGATCGAAAAAACCTGAGAATAGATCTCGTTCGAGGCAATGACGATCGCGGCGACGATCGCGATCGCAACCGCCGCCACCAGCCACCACGGAAAGTCTTTGTTTCCGGCCCGCCCCGACCCTGCGCTCACCGCCATCTCAGGGGCGGCTCGCCGTGGGCTTCATCCGCTCGAAGACCTGCTCGCGCACGCCGCCGCTCCACTGGTCGATCTCGTCTTCGCCGGTCAGGACGAAACCCGTTCGCTCATAGAGGCTGCGCGCCCGATCGAGGCCGGCAAAGGTGGTGAGCCAGATACGCTCGTAGCCGCGCCCGTCACAGAAGCCGAGGGCGCGGCCTATGAGGTCCGCGCCGAGCCCTTTGCCCTGCATTTCCTCAGCGACTATGAACCAGCGCAAATGTGCGCCGCGCGGACCGCCGCCGCTCGCATCGATGATGACGGACGCGACGGCGCCATCGTCCGTGTAGGCGGCAAGGAACAGGTCCTGCTCCTCATTGCGGCGGGCCACAAACTCGGCCAGTTCCATCCCAACCTTGGTTTCGAAGGGCAGGCCGAAATTCCAGTGCTTCGCATAGTATCGCGCATGCAGGCCGACGATGTCGGAAAGCGCGCCCGGCCTGTATCCGTCGATCGCGTAGCCTGCCAGACCGGTGCCCTTCCCGTTCGCCATCAGGTGTCCTTACGGCTTGTAGTCGACGAACCACTTCTGCGTGAGTTTGTCGAGTGTGCCGTCGGCCTTCAGCGCCGCGATGCCGGCATTGATCGGCGCGACGAGGTCGGAACCCTTCGGGAAGATAAAGCCGAACTCCTCCGCCTGCAGCGGCTCGCCGATCAGCTTCAGCTTGCCACCGGAACCGTCGGAGATGAACTTGCCGGCCGCGCTGTCGGTCAACACCAGGTCGACGTCGCCGGACTTCAGCGCCTCGACTGTTGCGGCAAAGGTTTCGAGCAGCTTGATGCGCGGATTGGCCTCGTTGCCGTCGAGCACATTGTAGACGGCGACGTAGAAGGGCGACGTGCCCGCCTGTGCGCCGACCAGCAGCTTGTCGTTGGCCGCGAAGCTCTTGGGGTCGGTGAAGCGCGTCTCGTCACCGCGCACGAGCATGAAAATCTCCGACTTCATGTAGGGGTCGGAGAAATCGACCTTCTCCTTGCGGTCGTCCTTGATGGTGATGCCGGTCATGCCGATGTCGTACTGCTTGTCCGACACGGCCTGGATCATCGCGTCCCACGACGTGTTCTGGTACTCGACCTTGAAGTTCAGCCGCTTGGCCAGCTCGTCCATCGCGTCATATTCCCAGCCGATCGGCTTGCCGCTCGCGGGATCGACGAACTGCAGCGGGAAATAGGCATTCTCCGTCACCACCGAAACGGTCCGCCCGCCGAGGTCAGGGACCTCCTGCGCGAACGCCGAAGCGGAAAGGACGACGGCAGCGGCGACTGCAGCCAGAGACGAAAAGAGCCGGATCATGCGATAAACTCCCTGTACCAGTCCGGCGTCCTGCCGGCGTTCGCCGCTACTCTATTCCGCGCGCGCGACCTTGCAAGTGCAGGCGTTCTAACGAAGGCCCGCGAGGTGAACGGCTCAACCGGCCCGCGTCGCGCCGACGGAATAGGAAAGCGGTATGCGTGGCGAGCCCGGCGGCAGCGCGAATTGGTCGTCACCGACCTCGATCATGCCCGGAAAAGCATGCCAGACCACGAACTCGTGCTCATGCAGGAAGTCTATCCGCATGCCTGCCGCAATCAGCGCGCCGACCACATCGCTGACGGGATGTATCCACTCGTAGTTGCGTCTATGGGTCAGCGACCTCTCGTCGCCTGTATAAGTCTGGGCCTCGTCGAAGACGAGCGGCTCGGCTTCGGGCGTTCGCCAGTCATAGGCAAGCTCGAGCCGGCCATCGCGCATCTCGTACTGGTTCATCTGCGGATGGCCTTCCAGCAGATAGAGCCTGCCGCCGGGCCGCAGCACAGCCGCGACAACCCGCGCCCAGGCCTTGATGTCCTGCAGCCAGTTGATGGCACCCCATGTCACGAAGGCCATGTCATAGCTCTGCCCAAGTGCTGCCGGCGCATCGTAGAGCGAAGCCTGTACGAAACGCGCGTGGGTTCCAGCCCGTTTGGCAAAGTCGCGCGCAGCCTCGATCGCCTTGTCGGAGAAGTCGAGCCCAGTAACGCTGGCAGCGCCAAGGTGTTTCAGGCTCAGCGTATCCAGCCCGATATGGCACTGCAGGTGTACGATGTCCTTGCCGGAGATGTCGCCGATCTCCCCCATCTCCAGTGCGTGCAGCGAAGACCCGCCACCGAGCACCTTGGCGATCCGGTACGACCCTGTTGTGTCTGACGCGTGGAGTTCGGCGCGGTTGTTCCAGTTCGCCAGATTGGCGGCGGAAAACTCATCCATCGGGTCCCTCCCAAAAACAAAAAGGCGGCCGAAGCCGCCTTTTCGATCAAGCGATGCGCATCGCCTTATTCGGCGGCGGCTGCCTTCTCGGCGGCATCCTGCGCGGCCTTCTCGACGGCAAGCGCCTCGGCAGCGGCGACCTTCTCGGCCTCAAGCTTGGCCTTCTCGGCCTGCAGAGCCTCTCGCTCGGCGTCGTTCAGCTTGCGGGCGCGCACGCCGGTATTCTCGGAGATGCGGGCCGACTTGCCGCGACGGTCGCGCAGGTAATAGAGCTTGGCGCGACGCACCTTGCCGCGGCGCACGATCTCGACGCCCTCGACCAGCGGCGAATAGACCGGGAACACGCGTTCCACGCCCTCGCCGTAGGAAATCTTGCGCACGGTGAAGTTCTCGTTGAGGCCCGAGCCGGAGCGCGCGATCACGACGCCCTCATAGGCCTGCACGCGGGTACGCGTGCCTTCCGTGACGCGCACCTGGACGCGGACGGTGTCGCCCGGCTGGAATTCGGGCAGGGTGCGCTTGGCTTCGATCTTGGCGGCCTGTTCGGCCTCGAGCTGACGGATGATGTCCATCGGAATGTTCCTTTAGTTCTTGCGAACCGCCAGAGCGCCCATCTTTCCGGCAGTCCTTGACCGCCTTGAAAGCGCCCCTTCTTGACGAAGGAGACAGGAGCGAATTCACGTGTTCTGGTTGAATTCCCGGCCATAAGCCGTTTGTGGCGGGGCACATACACCACATCCCTGATTGAATCAACAGCGGCTCGGCAACTGAGCCTTATCAACCAGCCGCGCCGCCCTTTCCGATCCGCCCGAAACCGCTCTCGTGCTTCAGCCCGTACCCGAGCGCCCGGTCAATGGCGATATGGGCGGCAAGGATGATCGCGAGATGCACGACAAGCGGCGACCCTGCGGCCATTCCGACGAGCCAGAGCGCCCACCGGCGCCAGCCATGTATGCACGGCGTTGTAACACCATGCACCGACCTTCGGACCGCCGAGGTAGCCGAGCATGGAAAAGTCCGGCGCCAAGATCAGGATCGCGAAAAGCCACCAGCTTCCGCCCGAAAGCTGGTAGCCCACGAGCGCCGCAATGGCGAGCGCCGCATATTCGAGGCGCAGGAGGAGGGTCATGTCTTCCCTGCGTTACGTGCAGCGGCAAGCAGATCCGGCCGGCGTTCCGCCGTCAGCCGTTCCGCCTGCTCCCGCCGCCACTTGGCGATCTTGCCGTGATTGCCTGACGTCAGCACGGCCGGAATTTCCAGCCCCTCGAAGACCGGCGGCCGCGTATAATGCGGATGCTCCAGCAGCCCGTTCTCGAAACTCTCCTCGTCGCCCGAAGCCTCGTTGCCCATGACACCGGGCAGCAAGCGCACGACGGCATCGAGCAGCACAAGCGCTGCCGGTTCGCCACCGGAAAGAATGAAATCGCCGATCGAAACTTCCTCCAGACCGCGCGCCTCGATGACGCGCTGGTCGACCCCCTCGAAGCGGCCACAGAGGATTACCACGCCAGGACCGGCAGCGAGTTCGCGCACCTTCTGCTGCGTAAGCGGCCTACCGCGCGGGCTCATCAGCAGGCGCGGACGGACATCACCGGACGGCGAGGCGTGGTCGATCGCTTTCGCCAGAATGTCGGCGCGCATCACCATGCCGGCGCCGCCGCCAGCCGGCGTATCGTCCACCGTGCGGTGCCTGTCGGTGGCAAAGTCGCGGATCTGCACCGGCTCCAGCGACCAGCTTCCCGCTTCCAGCGCGCGGCCGGCGAGCGAAAGCCCTAGCGCTCCTGGAAACATCTCGGGATAAAGGGTCAGGACGGTGGCACGAAAACTCATCGGTTGCCGCCTGCGTCCTTCGGGCCGCGCGGGCGGGCCTTCGGATTGAACTGCCCCGGCCGATCGGGTTCGCCATCCTCGTCCGCGTCTTCAACCAGGCCGGCCGCGACGGTATCGACGCGGATGAAGCCGCCGGCGATGTCGATGTCAGGCACTGCTGCCTGCGTGAACGGGATGAGCAGCCCCTTACGACCCTGGAAGGTGATTTCCAGGATGTCGCCGCCGCCATAGTTATGGACCGCATTGACACGCCCGACTTCGGCACCTGTCTCGTCGCGCACGGCAAGCCCGACCAGATCGTCGTGATAGAACTCGTCTTCTTCCTCCGGCGGCAGCACGGAGCGATCGACGAAAAGCTCGGTCCCCGTCAGCCTCTCGGCCGCCGTCCTGTCCCGCAGCCCCTTGAAGCGGATGACCACCACCTCGCCGGCCGAGCGGATGCCCTCGATCTCGAACACGCGTCCATCCTTTGCGTGAAGCGGGCCATAGTCGCCCAACGCCAGCGGATCGCCGGTGAATGTCTTCACGCGCAGTTCACCCTTGATGCCGTGCGCGGCGCCGATGACGGCCATCTGGACAGGATTTTGCAGCTTCACGCCTTGCTAACCTCAATCAGTCAGCATTGACTTATTCCAACCGGACGCCCGCTGCCAATGCCAAAGGCGATGCAAGAATTCCTCATCTCGGCCAAACCCGACCTGCAGAGGGCCCGCCAGGACTGGTTGACCTCGCTGGCGAAGGAGCGCCGGCTTTCGCCGGAGACCGTCGAGGCCTATGAGCGCGATTCCAGGCAATTCCTGCAATTCCTCACCGGCTACAATGCCGGCCCGCCCGGAATTTCCGACATCGCCGACTTGCGCCCTGCCGACCTGCGCGGCTTCCTCGCCCATCGCAGGTCAGAGGGCGCTGGCCCTCGCACCCTCGGACGCGGCCTTGCCGGCGTGCGCTCGCTGCTGCGCTTTCTTGAGAAGCGGGGCCTCGCCAACGCCACCGGCGCTGTCGCGATGCGCGCGCCACGGCAGCCGAAATCGCTGCCAAAGCCGTTGACGGCATTGGACGCGCGGCGCGTAGCCTCCGCCGACGAACAACTCGCCGAGGAGCCGTGGATTGCCGCGCGCAACGCCGCCGTCTTCACGCTGCTCTATGGCTCTGGTCTCCGTATTTCCGAGGCGCTTGGCGTCAAGGCTGGCGACTTGCCCGGCCCGGGCGTGCTGCGCGTCACCGGCAAGGGCGGCAAAACGCGCCTGACGCCCGTGCTGCCCGTCGCACAGAAGGCTGTCGCGGAATATCGCAGGCTATGCCCCTATCATCTCGATCCGGAACAGCCGCTGTTCCGCGGCGCACGCGGCGGGCCGCTCGACCCTGCGATCATCCAGCGCGAGATGCGCAGATTGCGTTCGGCGCTCAACCTGCCCGACACGGCGACGCCGCATGCGCTGCGCCATTCCTTCGCGACCCATCTGCTCGGGCGCGGCGGCGATTTGCGCACGATCCAGGAACTGCTCGGCCATGCCAGCCTGTCGACGACTCAGATCTACACCGGCGTCGACACCCAGCGCCTCCTCGACATCTACGACGCCGCGCATCCACGCGCATGATCCGACAATTTCGCCATTCGCGTTAACGGTTTCGCCGCAATTCGGGGCGTAGGCTTGCCTTCATGAGAAAGAAACGCGCCATCGCCATTGCAGACCGTGCGGCTCCGCTCGCGCTAAAATTGGTCTCTGCGGCCAATCTGCTGTTTCTTGCCTCGTTCGTCATGGCGCTGGCCATGGCCGTCGACGTAGTGCGCCCCTAAAGCAACCCATCACTTCACGTTCGGGTCAGGAAAACGACTTGCCGGTTGCCGTCGGACGGCTGCGCCGGTATCAGAGGCGGCCTCTCCCTTCCTACTGAAAAGTCGTCATGAGCCGTCTCGAAAGCTTCATCCGCCGCCTGACGGCGCAGCGCGATATCCTCAACATGATTTGTCATGACATGGGCCTTCGCGATGGACCGGTTATCGAGCTTGGCCTCGGTAACGGCCGTACCTATGACCACCTACGCGAAGCATTGCCCGGACGGCGCATCGTCGCCTTCGATCGCGTCAACGCAGCCAACCTTCGCTCCCTGCCGCCGGAAGGAGACCTTATCCTCGGAGAGATAAGCGAGACGGCACGGTCCTTCGCCGGCATAGGCGCGGCGCTCATGCATGCCGACATTGGCAGCGGCTATGATGATCTCGACGAAATGAACCTGCGTTGGCTTCCGCAATTGGCGGTGGACCTGCTCGCGCCGGGCGGGATAGCGGCAAGCGGCGTACCGCTCGACCATCCCGACCTTTGCGTGCTGCCGCTGCCCGAAGGCATCCGCCCAGGCCGCTACTTCCTCTATCGGAAAAGCTGATCGCCCCGATTAGGAAGCAGGCGCCGGGGCATCGCCGGTAAGCGGCTTGGGAACGACGCGAATGTCGTTCTCACGGAAGGCCTGGTGGACGGATTTCAGCACCTCGCGCCGTATCCCGGATACGTCGGCCGGCTTGGCGGTGAACTTGCCGCGAACCACGAGCGTGCCGTCCTCGACGTTTGCGATACCCTGGCTCTTGAACGTCTCGATGATCCCCGGTGACAATTCCGGATTCGCAAGCAGATCCTGTCCGATCTTCTTGAACAGCTTGCGCACCACTTCCATGTCGGTGTCGAAAGACACTCGGAACGCGATCTTCTCGATCGCCCAGTCGCGGCTGAAGTTCACGACCTTGCTGATCTGGCCGTACGGGATGGTTGCGACGGGGCCGCGCGGGTTGCGCAGCGTCACCGAGCGTACGGAAATCTTCTCAACCGTACCCTTGGCGCCAGACGTCTCGATGTATTCGCCTATGCGGAAGGCGTCATCGACGAGGAAGAAGAGACCCGACACGATATCCTTGACGAGCGTTTGCGAACCGAAGCCGATGGCAAGGCCGAACACGCTGAGGCCGGTGATCAGCGGCCAGACATTGACGCCCATCGACACGAGGATCGACAGGAAAGCGAGTGCGGCGATCGCCGACTTGCCGACCCAGCCGATCAGCGGCACCAGCGTTCCCAGGCGGGAATAAGGCATAGCCGGATTGCCTGCCGATTCCCTGTCACGCAGCGCGATGCGCCCCATCGCCGAGCCAAGCAGGTTCCAGCAAAACGCCGCGCCGGTTGTGATCAGGCCGATTTGAAGAGCCTCTGTTCTGATGCTGTGCAGGTTGATGCCGAAGCCTGATGCCAACGGCGAGGCCCATATCGCGCCGAGCATCGTGATCATGACGATCAGCACGGCGAACCTCAGCGTCTGCTGCAGCGCGATCCGTACGATCGAGACACGCTCACCTTCCAACGCGGTGTTTGCCCTGGTTGCGATGACCGCATCGATATGCGGAAGCAGGAAGACGATCACGATGGTCGCCAAAACCGTTCCACCGGGAAGCGGCACGCCGAGCGTTTGCGCGATCTGTGTCGTCACGAACGTCACCGCCAGGAATCCGATCACGATCGCGGGCCACAGGCGAGCGAGCCATCCATGCCAGCGCGCACGCGGCTTCGACCCGGCGATGGCCGCCGAGAGCGTTGTCCCGTGATGCCAGACGATCAAGGCGAACATGGCAAAGGCCGGCAGCACGAAAAGCAGAGTGCCGATCACATCTCGCACGCTCAGTCCGGCATTCCAGAGTCGCAAGGTGGCCATGGTGGCCATGCCGAAAAGGCTCCAGCCGACGGCCAGGGAGAGGTCTCGTGCCAGCTTGCCAAGATGCCCTTTGCCAAGAGGCGATTTCGTCAGCAGCACGTGAAGAGCTTCGAACGCGACAAGGGCAAATGCCGAAACCACGATCCAGATGCGCAGGGTACGAACGGCAAGCCCTTCTGCCGGTAACAACCGCTGGACGATAACGCCAGCCACAACGGCGATGATCACCGCGCCGACAAGAGCAAACAGCCTTCGCCAGCCCCCGGCTTGCGGTCGCCCGAACCAGCGGCGGCATGCAAGAAAGGCTGCAACGGTAACGGCCACGACGAGCAATATCTGAAGCGCAAGCGCACCGAAACTCGTTCCGCCCGCCTCGAACGAGGCTCGCAATGTGTCCAATTCGCTTCCGATGTTCCGGAACGCGCCGACGCGCGCATCCAGCCCGGAAACGAAACGACCCATAATTTGTTCGATTCCGGAGACGATTGACGTTACGTCCGTCGCCGGTGCAGCAGTGTCTTCCGCCATGTTCCCCTCTCCGTGAGCCCGGGCGGAGCCGGACCACGGCCCTTACTACAGCCAGTCACAGGGGGAAACAATATTGGCCTTTGGGGTCGGGCTGGCCCGTTCTCCCAGTGGTTAAGCCATTCCGAGCGCAGCCAGATAAAGGTCGAGAATGGCCTCCTCCTCCTGCCGCTCCGCCTGGTCCTGCTTGCGCAGGCGGATGATCTTGCGCACGGCCTTGGTGTCGAAGCCGGTACCCTTCATCTCGGCGAAGACTTCCTTGATGTCGTCGGCAATCGTTTTCTTCTCCTCCTCCAGACGCTCGATACGCTCGATGAAGGCGCGCAACTGGCCAGCGGCCACGGTCTGGCTGGTCTCGGTGATGTCATCGGCCATGGTGCTCTCCTGAACTATTGCCGCCCGACTCGGATGGGCCGCGCGGGGGTGCGGTTCGATGCCCCAAGCGGCCGGGAGGGTCAAGGGGGCCGGGTATGCCGCTCTTCAATGGTCCTTGGGGCGGTTGACATCGAACGCCGCCTTCTTGGCATCCGACGCTTCCGTTTGGTATTTTTTCAGCCAATCGGCATAGGGCATTCCGTAGACGATTTCGCGCGACTCGTCCTTCGACAGCGGCAGGCCTTCCGCCTCCGCCGCCTCGCGATACCAGTTGGACAGGCAGTTGCGGCAGAAGCCGGCGAGATTCATCAAGTCGATGTTTTGTACGTCGGTTCGCCCGCGCAGGTGCTCGACCAGCCGCCGGAAGGCGGCCGCCTCGAAATCGCGCCGCTGCGTTTCGCTGAGATCGGTCACGGCGATCCTCCCATCTTGGCCGGCACCGGCCCGGTCCGCGAGCCGTAATGCCTGACCTCGTGTATATCGGGTCGGCGGTTGATCGCGTCAACGATTGGCACCAGCCGCTCTGCCCATTCGTCTGCGCCGCTTTCATCGGCGATCAGGTCCTGCCTGATCTCGATGAGCGCATGAGCAAAGCCGTTTACGATCGCGTGCCGATGCATCGTGTCGCCGCGCAGCGCACCGTCATAGGGCTCGTTGTCGCCGACCACCAATAATGGGTCGGCGGCCAGCATTTCGATCAGCGGTCGCGCCGCCCGGTCGTCTAGATCCCACAGCACGCCGGCATGCCAAGGGCGCACGAAACCCTGCATGACGGGCGTGAAGGAATGGACCGAAACGATCAGCGGCGGGCTGGCGGACGCAGCGGCAGCCGAGGCGACCATGGCGCCGACCGCGTCGTGATATGGGCGATAGAATTGCTCCAGCCGCCTTTCGCGCTCCGCCTCCGGCATCGGATAGTTCGCTGGAACGACAGTGCCGTCGTACAACTGACGGACCAGCGTCGGATCGTCCTCGCCCCGGTTGGGATCGATGAGCAGGCGCGAAAAGCCAGCCATCACCGCCGGCGCGCCTGTAAGCTCGGCAAGCCGCCGCGTCACGGCCTCAACGCCGATGTCGTAGGCGATGTGGCGGTCGAACTCGGACGCGGGCAAACCGAGGTCGCCGTACTCGTCGGGGAGATCGCGCCTGGCATGGTCTGCTACCAGCACCAGACCAAGTCCGCGATCGCCATCCACGATTTCGAAAGGGGCGAAAACTGCCGAACGGGTCATGACAAATGGCTTCTGCGATGGAGCGCGAACGGCGCGGATTTTACGGAATGCCGCGAACAATGCCGCTGTTTGGCCACGCTTTTCAAGGAATTCTGCGGCGCGCGACAAAAAGCGTGGTCCATTCGGCCAAATCGATTGGGCTGGCAGTGTGCGCGCGTTGACATAAGGCCGGACTTTTCCGAAAAGGGGCGCAGACAATGCTTCTGAAATGCAAGAGAGGTTTGGGGATGGCTTTTGCCGCTGGGCAACGCGTTCGTCTTGCGTCGCCCGTACCACCCATTCTCCTTGCGATAGCCTGCTTCACGGCGCTCGGGACGACTGGCGCGAAAGCCGACTTCCGCGTCTGCAACGCGACGCAGAACCTCGTCGGCGTCGGCATCGGTTATCGCGCCGAGGCCGGCTGGGTCACCGAGGGCTGGTGGCACATCGAAGGCTCGACCTGCAAGACGCTGATAGAGGGACCGCTGTCATCCAGGTTTTACTATCTGTATGCAGAAGACGCCGAACGGGGCGGCCGATGGGATGGTCCGGTGACCATGTGCGTGGCGGAAAAGGAATTCAAGATCGCCGGCATCAACGATTGCCTGGCGCGCGGATATCAACGCGCCGGCTTCCAGGAATATGACACCGGCGAGCAGGCGAGTTGGATGGTTCAGTTGACTGACGAGCCCGCGCCGGCGGACGGCGGCGAGCAGACAGTGAACGGACAAACAACTCCATGAGACGTAGTCGCAAGGTCAAGATACTCGCCACGATCGGTCCGGCGTCCTCCAGCGAGGAAATGCTGAGGAAGCTGTTCGAGGCAGGTGCGGACGTGTTCCGCATCAACATGAGCCATACCGACCATGACCTTATGCGCACGCTGGTGGCGCGCATCCGTGCCGTTGAAGAGTCCGTCAGCAGGCCGATCGGCATCCTTGCCGATCTTCAGGGGCCTAAGCTTCGTGTCGGCAAGTTCGCCAATGGCAAGGAGACGCTGAAGCCGGGCCAGATATTCACGCTCGATGACAATCCCGAGCCCGGAGACGCGACGCGCGTCTACCTGCCACATCCGGAAATCCTCAAGTCGGTCGAACCTGGCCATCGCCTGCTGATCGACGATGGCAAGCTGGAGTTGAAGGCGACCGCCTGCGACGGCAAGTCAATCACCTGCATCGTCGTCGCCGGTACTTCGATTTCCGACAAGAAGGGCGTGAGCCTGCCCGACACCGACCTGCCGGTCGGCGCGTTGACGAACAAGGATCGCGCGGACCTCGACGCGGTGTTGGAGACAGGCGTCGACTGGGTCGCGCTCTCCTTCATCCAGCGGCCGGACGACCTTGCCGAGGCGCGCAAGATCGCGCGCGGCCGGGCGCTGCTTATGTCCAAGATCGAAAAGCCGCAGGCGGTCGCGCGTCTGGCTGAGATCATTGAGCTTTCAGACGCGCTGATGGTGGCGCGTGGCGACCTCGGCGTCGAGATGCCGCTGGAGGCCGTGCCGGGTATCCAGAAGCAGATTACTCGCGCCGGACGACGCGCGGGCAAGCCGGTTGTCGTCGCCACGCAGATGCTGGAGTCGATGATTACCTCGCCCGTACCCACGCGTGCGGAAGTCTCGGACGTGTCGATCGCCGTGTTCGAAGGCGCCGACGCGATCATGCTTTCGGCGGAATCGGCGGCGGGCGCCTATCCGGTCGAGGCAGTGGCGACGATGAACAGGATCGCCACCAAGGTCGAAACCGACCCGCTTTACGCCGGCATTATCAACGCGCAGCGTTCGGAACCGGAAGCCACCGGCGCGGACGCCATCTCGCTTGCCGCGCGCCAGATCGCCGAAACGCTGAAGCTGTCCGCCATCGTCACCTACACCGCTTCCGGCACGACCGGGCTGCGCGCGGCGCGCGAGCGACCGCAGGTGCCGATCATCGCGCTCTCGCCGATTCTCAACACGGCGCGCCGGCTGTCGCTTCTGTGGGGCACGCACTGCGTCGTTTCGCCGGATGCCGCCGACCTCGACGACATGGTCGATCGCGCCTGCCGCATCGCACAGGAGGAAAAGTTCGGCGCGAAGGGCGACCGCATCATCATCACGGCTGGCGTACCCCTGAGGACGCCCGGTTCCACCAACATGCTCCGCATCGCCTATATCGGAGTCGACGAAGGCTCGGCCGATCCAGAGCGCGGGCGCATCACCCCACAGAAGAACCCTCGCTAAACACCCCGCAAGTAGACTTCAGGGCGCAGTCAGATTCCGGCAAGTTCTCGATCGGGAACCGAGGTGGGTTCGCAGCCGGGCGAAAACCGGTCGTCGGCAATCCGCGCCTCGACCGCCCTGGCCATCGCCTGAAGGTCGCGCGGCAGCCCGGCCAGCTTTTCGATGGCGGCCACCGCAAGGTCAGGCGTGATCCAGTCGGGCTTGTGGCCGAGATTGCGGACCCAGACCAATTCGGCATCGGGAATGTCGCGCACCAGTCCTATCGAGTGGATTTCTTCATAGACCACCGTGTCTGCATCTCCGGAAATAACAACGGCCGGCGCAATGATTTCGGGGTATCGCGACGCATTTTCCAGCGCAAAACGATAGAGGCCCTCGACATCCGCGGCGTTAGCCCGGAACGCTCGCGGCCGCAGCACGAGAGGAATCTGCGCCCGTCGAAGATAGTCCTCGGGCATCATATTTGGAGCAAACACGCATTTCGTTGCGCCACGCATCTGGATCAATCCGGCTAGACCGACGACCGTCTCGGAGAACAGCCAGCCGATCACCGGGATCCGCGTCACGCTGTAGTACCACGACGTTTTTCCGCCGGGCCATGGATGGGTGGCGGCGGAGAGGAACAGCAGACCTTTCGTCTTCTCTGGAAAGTCGAGCGCGAAGGCTGCGGCGATAGAGCCGCCGAAGGAATGCCCGACGATGATTGCGGGGCCGATCCCCAGCCGGTCCATCAATCCGGCGATCAGCGCCGCCTGCTCGTATTGGGACACATGCCCCTTGGCGCGTCCCGACCAGCCAAGGCCCGGACGGTCGAGGAACAGCATTTCCGCCCTACCTTGCAGAAGCGGCTGCATCGGCGCCAGTTGGTCATTAAGATTGGCGCTGGCGCCGTGGATGAACACGACAGGCGGCAGGTCGCTGTCCTGGGCAGACACATGCACATGGTGCAGACTGACGCCGCCGACATTCGCGAACGAGCCTGCGGGCGGATTCCTGAAACCGATCAACCACGTGTTCACGCGCGTGAACCCGGCAAGCAAAACAAGCGGAGCGAGGGTAACGAGAAGCAACGCAGCCACGGTCACAGACAATGGATTGAGAGAGTTCGACACGGCAGAAGGCCGATCAGAGTCGTGCTTGGTCAGATGCCTTCGCCGGCCAATTCCTCCGACAGCGTCGCGACCTCGTTCTGGGCGCTACGCATCATCGGGTAGACCTCAAGCACGCGCTGCCAAGCCTCCAGCGCCAGTTCATTGCGGCCCGTCGTCTTCATGATCTGGCCGATGCCCGACAGTGCACCAAAATGACGCGGCTCTATCTCCAGCGTATGGACGATATCCGACATCGATTTCGCGTAGTTGTTCATCATGAAGTGAACGGTCGCACGCCGGTTCCAGCCCTCGGCGTAGTCGGGCCGCATCGTCACGACCTGATCGAGGAAATCCAGCGCTACGTCGAACTTCTTGGTGTCCATCGCGTTCTTCGACCATCCCATCATGAGATCGATGGAAGCGCTGCCGGAGCGACTCCACTCTTCCCAAATACGGCTGGCGATGCGCTCGGCCGCCTTTTCATTGCGCTCGCGCTTCAATTGAACGAACAGCGCATCGACCCGGCTATTCTGCTTCTCGCCAGACGGCAACACCGCCTCTGGCGATGGGAAGGCCTCGCTTGGCAGGGCCTCTTGAGGCAGCGCTCCGGGAAATTCAGGCAGGGCTTCATCCGACGGCTCGGTGGCGAAGGCCGGAAGCAAAGCGGCGGTCAGGACCATGCCGCAAATGGCAAAACGAATCCGCATGGGCACGAATCTATTCGCACCTGCACAAAGGTCAAATTGAATTTTTCGTGTCGAGGGCCTCACGGCCCTTCAGATCAACTCAGCCCTGACGCGCCTTGAAGCGCGGAGCGGTCTTGTTGATCAGGTAAACGCGGCCCTTGCGGCGAACCAGGCGGTTGTCGCGGTGACGGGCCTTCAGGGCCTTGAGGGAGTTCTTGATCTTCATTGGTCTGGCCTGTCGAATGGGCCCATTCGGGCCGAACTAAAAGGCGCGCCCAAGAGCGCGCCCGAATTTGTGACAGGCTCATAAACGAGGAGTCTTGCCCCTGTCAACCTCGCAGGCAGGCTGAGAAGGAGTCTTGCGAGCCCTGACCGGCTCCCGTAACCTGTTCATCTGGCAGGAGAAAACCCGTGCAACGCCCCATTTCCGCTTTCACCTTCGCTTTCGTGCTTTCGATCTTTGCATTTTCCTATCCCGCTCAATCGCAGGATTGCGACCCGAATGACGAGAGCCAGATGGGCATGAACATATGCGCGGCCGCCGACTACAAGGCCGAGGACGCCAAGCTCAACAGGGCTTATCGCGAGATCGTCAAGCGCCTGTCGGATTCGCCCGAAAGCAGGAAGTTGCTTCAGACAGCCCAGCGTGACTGGATCGCCTTCCGCGATGCCGAGTGTGCGTTCTCCACCAACGACAGCAAGGACGGTTCGATCTATCCTATGCTGCTGTCACAGTGCCTGGCCGACCTCACCGAAGCACGTGCCAAACAGCTTGGCGCTTATCTCGACTGCGAGGAAGGCGACATGTCCTGCCCGGTTCCGGCGGCTGAGTAGAACTTACGAGCCTATTGGACGGATACGGGTAAAGTGGCCCATCTTGCGGCCTGGCCGGGCTTCGGCCTTGCCGTAAAGATGCAGCACGAGGTTCTGCTCGGCGAGCAGCGCAGGCGCCCGCGCCACCTCGTCCCCGATCAGGTTCTCCATCACGCAGTCCGAGTGACGCGCCGTATCTCCGAGCGGCAAGCCGGCGACCGCTCGTATATGCTGCTCGAACTGCGAGACGGCGCAGGCCGCCTCCGTCCAGTGCCCCGAATTGTGGACGCGCGGCGCAATCTCATTGACGAGCAGCGAGCCGTCGGCCAGCACAAAGAACTCGATGCCGATGACGCCTATGTAGTCCAGCGCGTCGAGGATGGCGAAGGCGGCGGCCCGGGCGGCATCAGCCGTGGAGGCCCGTATGCGTGCCGGCACCGTGGATGTGTGGAGTATCCCGTCGCGGTGAACGTTCTCCGCCGGATCGTAGCAGCGGATCGTACCGTCCCATCCGCGGGCAGCGATGATCGAAATCTCGCGCTCGAAGGCGATGAGTTGCTCGAAGATCAGCGGTACGCCGCCCATGCTGGCGTATATGCCTGTCGGGTCATCGGCAAAATTCCGGAAAACGCGCTGGCCCTTGCCGTCATAGCCGAGACGTCTTGTCTTCAGCACTCCCGATCCGCTGAAGGCCTCCAGCGCTTCTGCTAGCGAGGCGTCGTCATCGACAAGCATATATCGTGCGGTCTTCGTGCCAAACTCGTTCAGCCCGGATTTTTCGAGCGCCCGGTCCTGGGCAACCTGTAACGCGAGTGATGGCGGGAACACGGCCACATGTTCGCAAAGCGTATCCGCCGCCTCGACCGGCACGTTCTCGAATTCGTAGGTGACGGCGTCGCAGGCTGCGAGTTGAGCCAGAGCCAGTCGATCGTCGTAGGCCGCCACGATTTGCAGATTCGCGACCTGCGCGGCCGGGCAATCGGCCTGCGGTTCGAGGATGACCGTTCTGTAGCCCAGCCGGGCAGCGGCCATCGCCAGCATGCGGCCAAGCTGGCCGCCGCCGACGATGCCGATCGTCGCTCCGGGAGCGAGCGGTTTCGTTTTAGTCCGACCGATCATTGTCCCTCGGACGGTTCTGCCGCGACCTTCGCGGTCTGCGCGGCGCGGAACTTGTCTAGCCGCTTGGCCAGCGCCTCGTCGGAAAGCGCCAGCACCGCCGCGGCCAGAAGCGCGGCGTTGACCGCCCCGGCACGGCCGATCGCCAATGTCCCAACCGGAATGCCGGCCGGCATCTGTACGATGGAGAGCAGCGAATCCTGACCCGCAAGCGCCTTCGATTCCACCGGCACGCCAAAGACCGGCAGCGGTGTCAGCGCCGCGGTCATGCCGGGCAGATGTGCCGCGCCGCCGGCGCCCGCGATAACGACCTTATAGCCGGCGTCCCTCGCCCCCTTGGCGAAATCGTAAAGCCGCTCGGGCGTGCGGTGGGCGGAGACGATCTTCTTGTCATGGCCGATGCCGAGCGCGGAAAGCGTTTCGGCCGCATGGCGCATGGTTGCCCAGTCGGACTGGCTGCCCATGATGATCGCAACCTCGGCGCGCTTGCTGTTCAACGACATGTCTCCCGGCGATTCGGCGGGCTCCGCGGCCCATATGCGGAAATGGCCCTAGTGGAATTCGGCTCCCCTCGCAAGGACGGCAATCCAGCGAGCGCGGTGCTTTGTCGCCGTCGCGAAAACGAATCAGGCGATGATGTCTGGGATGATCTTGTCTTCCAGGGACTTCAACCGATCCTTGAGCCCCAGCTTTTTCTTTTTCATGCGCTGGATTTGCAAGGGATCGCAGCCGACCGCCATCATCGCGTTAATCGCGGCATCGAAATCCGTGTGTTCCTGCTTGAGTTTTGCATATTCCAGGCGAATTTCGCTCTGTTCCTGGTCGGACATGGCTACCGTCTGCAGGGTTTCTGGCGTCGAAAAACGCCAATCCGGAGGGCTCCGGAAGCAAGTACCACCGGCGCGGCAGCCCTTAGCACATTTTTGCGTTCACGGGAATGCTACCATCACCCGTTCGACACCGAACCTTTAAGGTGGCAAACTGTCATCGTGCCGTCATGGACGGAACCAACGGCGGGGTCCGTTTGTTGCGGTTCGCAATCGAGGAAACCATGAAAGGGAGAACCAATCATGTCTCTTGCCAACCATCTTGAAGAGCTGCAGCGAAAGCACGGCGATATCGAACGCGAGATCGACGAAGCATTGCTTCATCCGTCGGTCGACGATCTCGATATCGCGGCTCTCAAGCGGCGCAAGCTGGCCCTCAAGGACGAGATTGAGAAACTGAAGGCGCAACCCACGAAACACTGACGCTCTTCGTCGCACATAGTGCGAATACCTATCGGCGGCGGCGCATTCGTGCCGCCGGTTGATGGTGTACTTTTTAGTCTGACGGCGTATTTGCCGGCCTTCTAAACCGGGCATTTTAGACTATTCACGATATCAGGGCCTGCAAGCCTCAATCGAACACGCAGGGCCAGTTGCCCGGCGCGGTGATGCCCGTCGGTAGTTTGGTCTGCGCATCGCCGCAGGCCATATCGACCTGCCACTGCTGTAGACCGGTCGCCGCCGACAAATCCTGCCCCTCGATCCGCGTGAGGAACAGGAATGCGCTTTCAAAGTCGAGCGCGCCGCTGAACTGCACCTTGCTCAGGTCAGCTCGCGACAGATTGGCCAGCGCAAATCTTGAGCCGGTTATGTCGGCCCCGGTGAAATCGGCGCGGCCGAGATCAGCCTTTGTAAAGTCGACATCAACGAGATTGGCATTGGTGAAGTTGGAACGCTGCAACTCGGCGCTGGCAAAGGTCGAGCCTTTGGCAAGAAGCCCGCTGAAATTGGTACGATAGGCCTCGATCCGGTCGAATTTCGCGCCTTGAGCCTGCGAACCCGCCAGCGATGCCCTAACAAGCGTCGCTTTTTCAAAATTGGCCGCCATCAGGTTGCTGTCGCGCAGGTCTGTCGAAGTGAAATCGGTCTCGACAAGCGTGGCTCCGTTGAGGTCGCTGCCACTGATGACGATCACTTTCTTCGAACACCCGGTCCAGTCGATTCCCGGCGCCGCCGAAGCTTGGCAGTCGGGTGCCGCTTCGGCGACGGACAGAGCCATCAGGGAGGCCACCATCATGAGCGCGGCTTTCACGGTGGATGTCGAGCCTAAGGACGTTCTCAATGCAACCCTCCTCCAGGGACCTCGCCGCACACTATCAAGTCGCCCCAGCCCCGTCATCTCCATCATGCCTCCCAGAACTGGTCCAGCCAGATGTTGAGCTTCATGAACCCACCAGCGGAAACAGCGTAAATCCTTCTTGTGCCGTGGGCCTGTACATCGACCAACCCTGCATCGAGCAATATCTTGAGGTGCTGAGAAACGGCCGGGCGCGATACCGGTAGGCCGGATGCGAGTTCGCTGACCGTCTTCGGCCCCCGGCGAAGCTCCTCCAGAAGGTGGCGCCGGTTGGGGTCGGCTATCGCCAGGAATGCATCGGCGAAGGTCATAGCTTTTTGTGGGACAGAATGGGAGCGATCTCAACTCCCTTCTTTACAGTGAAGGCTCTTCACATCGATTTGAAGGACGTTCCTACTTCGCATCCTCCGCCGGCGTACGCGGATCGAGCCGTGCGGCCTCCGGGGTCGCACCGCGATCAGCCGGCATGGTCTTGAACGCCTCGCGTGCCTCGAGCGGCACGGGCGCGCGGCGGCCGATGCGCAGGATGGTGTAGCCGACAAGAAGGAAGTGCGCGAGCGCCGTGGCGAGGAACAGGCTCTCCGGCCGCATCACGCCCATCAGCGCCGCGCCGAGCATCGGTCCGATCATGGTGCCGAAGCCGTAGAGCAGCAGCAGGCCGCCCGACACCTTCACGAACTCCTCCGGTCTGGCGTGGTCGTTGGCGTGCGCGACCGCAAGCGAATAGAGCGTGTAAGCGAACGCTCCATAGGCCGCCGTCATCGCAATGACGAAGGCACCCGAGCGTGGCGTCAAAAGAAATATCAGGACGCCGACGATGGCGCAGGCGAGCGCCGCGCCGACCAGTACATAGCGGCGATCCGTCTTGTCCGAGAGGCGTCCGACCGGCATCTGCAACGCTGCGCCGGCCACGACGACTAGACTCATCATCAGGGCGATTTCGGCCGTCGAGATACCGATGCGCGCGCCATAGACGGCTCCGAGCGTTCCCCAAGCGCCGTTTGCCACGCCAATCAGCAGGCAGGCGGCGGATGATACCGGCGAATTCGCATAGAGCCCGCGTATATCGAGTGTCACGTCCTGCAGCGGCCTCGGATGCGCGGCGCTGGAGACCGCCGTCGGCAGCAGCGCGGCGCAGAAGAAGATGCCCGTTACCATGAAAAGCGCGTCCGAACGCACGTCGCCGGCGGCGACGATCATCTGTCCGGCCATGATCGAGGCGTAGGTCACCATCATGTAGAGGCCGAAAACCGTGCCACGATTCTCGTTGGTCGCGCGCTCGTTGAGCCAGCTCTCGATCACCATGAACGCGCCGGCCATGGTGAAGCCGGTGAAGGCACGCAGCAGGATCCAGACATATGGATCGATCATCAGGCCGGTCAAAAGCGCTATAATGGCTCCCGAAGCGGCAAAGGCGCCGAAGGCGCGCACGTGTCCGGCTCGACGCACGATCCGCGGCGCGAACAGGCAGCCCGCCACGAAGCCTCCGGCCCAGGCCGTACCCATGAAACCGAGCGACGCCGTTGAGAAGCCTTCCACCTGTCCGCGAAGCGGCAGCAGAAGCCCGTGCAGGCCGGAGGCAGCAAGCAGGAACGCTGTACCGCGCAGCAGCGAGAAGATCGGCTTATAGGCCCCAAAATTCAGCATGCGGGATCAGGGTCCGAATCGGTAAATGCAGGCAATCGGTACGATAGCGCTTTTGAGTTTCTTTTGCGGCATTGACGCGACATCCGTCTTGTCAGCTGCGCCGAAACAGCGCTTCGGCAGCCGTCTTGGTTGCACCCTTTGCCTTCAGCTCTGCCTCCAGACGCACTATCTCACCGCGCAGGATGCCGATGCGGTCGGTAAGTTCAGTCACGGAAAGAAGCGAAAGATCCTGGCCGATCTCGTGCGCCTTGGCCTTTTTCCTAGGCTCTTCGTCGAAAAGCGCCATCACGTCCTCCGCTTTGGGTGCCCGTCTTTGCAGGTCCGTCGTCAAAGAATACATAGTCCAGCACGAAGCACCAACCAGAGGATGCCGGAACGACGCGGCACAGGAGATGACGATGGCGAGGACGGCAAGCATTCCGGCGGTCATGACGGTCGTTGCGATTTCCGAACCGGGCGGCCCCCGCGTGCTCAAGCCGGAACAGCGAGAAGTGCCGAGACCCGGCGTGGGCGAGATCCTCATTCGCGTCCGTGCCGCAGGTGTGAACCGCCCGGATGTGCAGCAGCGCAAGGGGCTCTACCCGCCGCCCCCGGGCGCATCGGACCTGCCCGGCCTCGAAGTCGCGGGTGAGGTCGCAGCCGTGGGGGCCGAGGTGAAACGCTGGCACGGCGGCGACACGGTCACCGCTCTGACATCAGGCGGCGGCTATGCGGAATATGTCACCGTGCATGAAAGCAACGCCTTGCCGGTTCCGGGCGGGTTCACGTTCACGGAAGCCGCGGCGCTGCCCGAGAACTATTTCACTGTCTGGCACAACGTCTTCCAGCGTGGCGGCCTGAAGGCGGGCGAGACGTTTCTGGTCCACGGCGGCTCGTCTGGCATCGGCACCACGGCGATCCAGCTTGCCTCGGCTTTCGGCGCGCGCGTCTTCACGACGGCCGGCTCGGCGGAAAAATGCGCCGCGTGCGTCAGGCTCGGGGCAGAGCGCGCGATCAACTACCGCGAAGAAAGTTTCGTCGATGCGGTCAAGCAGGCGACCGACGGCAAGGGCGTGAACCTCATCCTCGACATGGTCGGCGGCGACTATGTTGCACGCAACTACCATGCGGCAGCGGTGGAAGGCCGCATCGTGCAGATCGCGACGCAGGACGGCGCCGTCGCCACCACGGATTTCTCGCGCCTCATGGTCAAGCGGCTAACACACACCGGCTCGACGCTCAGGCCGCGAAGCATCGAGTTCAAGGGTGAGGTCGCCCGGGAACTCGAGACACAAGTCTGGCCTTTGCTGGAGACGCGGCGGGTAGCGCCGGTGCTCGACATGATCTTTCCGCTTCAAGAAGCCTGGCGCGCGCACGAGCGCATGGAAGACGGCGATCACGTCGGCAAGATAATGCTTGATGTGGCGTAACGGCGGCGAGCACATCCTCGCCTATGTGAGACGCCCTGACGCCCAACCGGATCTCTGACATGCGCACGCGCAAAACACCCATCGGTGTGAAGTATTTTTTGTAATGCCATTTGCCGATCGAATGGACAGAAATTAAAGAATTCTTGCATAAGTTGTATTATATGTATAATAGCACCCATGGGTTGTGGGTTGCTATGACGGGCTACATTCTTACATTTGCGGCAGGCGTAGGCGGAGGAGTAGCTCTTACCGTTCTCGTGCTTTGGTTGCAGATAAATTACGTGGAAGAAGCAACAACCGCAAAATACAAGGACATCGACTGGCTCGACCGTTGATCGATGGATACATCTGCGGCGAGTCCGTCCGCCTATCAGCGCCCCTTCACACAACCATGACGTCGAGGCCTCCGACCCCATCGACGCGACCGTGAAGCACATCGCCCCGGCTGACCGGCCCCACACCTGCTGGCGTGCCGGTCATGATCACATCGCCCGGCGCGAGGCGGAACAGGCCGGACAGATAGCTGATCATTTCAGGCACCTTCCAGATCATCTGGTCGAGATCGCCCGCCTGCCGCCGCTCACCGTTGACGTCAAGCCGGATCGCACCGCGCGACGGATGGCCGATCTTCTCGGCGGCAACCAGAGGCGAGCAGGGTGCGGATTGCTCGAACGCTTTGGCGACTTCCCATGGGCGCGCCAGTTCCTTGGCCATCGCCTGCAGGTCGCGCCGCGTCATGTCCAGCCCGACGGCATAACCCCAGACGCAGTCGAGCGCGTCGGCCACTGGAATGTCGACGCCGCCACCCTTCAGCGCCACCACCATCTCGATCTCGTGATGCACGTCATTGCTTGCGGACGGATAGGGGAAGCTATCGCCGGCAAAAAGATTGTCGGGGTTCTTCTGGAAGAAGAACGGCGGCTCGCGATTGGGATCGCCGCCCATCTCGATGGCGTGGTCGGCATAGTTACGGCCGACGCAATAGACGCGGTGCACCGGAAACAGCAGGGTCGACTGCGCAATCGGAAGCGTTGCCGCGGCCACCGGCTGGATGGCAAATCGCGTGGTTGCGGTGGTCATCTGTTCTCTCCCGTCATGCGCACCTGCAGATATGACATAACCACACCCCTATTCAATCGACAGCCTGCCGGACAAGATCTTCGATGGACCGCCGTGGCCCAATCGATTTGTTCGACACGGTTCTAAAACACAACGCTGGGCCAATACCGCTGCACTATCTACGTCTGCGTACGGTACTGTCCCTCGAAAGGTGACCGGCAGGTATGAGCCCAGACAGTTCGACGGCGTCCGACCGACGCTATGCAGCCTTCCGTCACAAGGCGTTCCTGCGCTTCTGGGCAGCGCGGTTCCTCGCAACCTTTGCCACCCAGATCGTCTCGGTTGCGGTCGGCTGGCAGGTCTACGACCTGACCCGAGACCCCTTCGATCTCGGACTCGTCGGCATCATCCAGTTCCTGCCCTCCCTGCTGCTCGTGCTCGTGACGGGCGCCGTCTCCGACCGTTTCGGCCGGCGGCTGATCATGGGCATTGCCATGGGCATCGAGACCATCTGCGCCGCGTCGCTGCTGTTGCTGACGATGCGCGGCCTGACCGGCGTCGGCCCCATCTTTATCGTCCTTGCCGCCTTCGGCGTCGCGCGCGCTTTCTTCGGACCGGCATCCGCCTCGCTGGTGGCAAATCTGGTCCCCAGGGAAGATTTCCCCAATGCCGTTGCCTGGAACTCCTCAGCATGGCAAACCGCGACGATCGTCGGGCCAGTTGCAGGTGGGCTGCTTTATGGGCTGTCCGCAGAAGCCGCGTACGGCACAGCCGTGCTTCTGATGGCCGCCGCGACAGTCTTCATCTTCACCATCCCGAAACCGGCTCAGCGCGACACGCGCGAGCAACCCAGCCTGGAAAGCCTGTTCGCAGGTTTTCGCTACATCTGGACCGAAAAGGTCGTGCTTGGGGCAATCTCGCTAGACCTGTTTGCGGTGCTGCTTTCCGGCGCGGTTGCATTGCTGCCCGTCTATGCGCGCGACATCCTCGAACTGGGGCCCTGGGGCCTCGGCCTATTGCGCGCTGCGCCCGGCGTCGGCGCAATCCTCGTCGCGATCTGGCTGACCGGTCACCCGATCCGCAACCATGCCGGCGTTATCATGCTGGCCTTCGTTGCGCTGTTTGGAGCATTCACCGTCGTGTTCGGCGTCTCGACCATGCCGTGGCTTTCGATCTTCGCGCTCGCCATGCTCGGCGCGACCGACATGGTCAGCGTCTACATCAGAGAAACACTGATCCAGCTCTGGACGCCCGACGAGGTTCGCGGGCGCGTCAACGCCGTGAACATGGTCTTCGTCGGCGCATCGAATGAACTCGGCGAATTCCGCGCCGGAACCATGGCGGCGCTGATCGGCACGGTGCCCGCCGTCGTGTTCGGCGGCCTGGGCGCGATCGGCGTGGCCGGCCTTTGGGCGTTCCTGTTCCCGCAGTTGAGAAACATCCGCGACCTGCGCGGGAAGCATTCGGACGGTCCGTCTACCTGACCGCCTTCTTGTCCGCCGGGCGGCCGAAAATCGTCGCCAGGAATTCCTGCAGCCAGCGCCGCAGGTGCATGTCCCAGATCAGCCGCCCGCCGAGATGGTCGCGGCCCGGTTGCGCGCCGGGCAGTTCGAAGCGATGCGCACCATGCACGACCCAGCGATGCATCATCATTCGCGTGAGTTCCGCATGAAACTGGATGCCCCAGGCGTTCTCACCGTAGCGAAACGCCTGGTTGGGATAGGCGTCGGCCGTAGCAAGCAACGTCGCGTCCTTGGGCAGTGAAAAACCCTCGCGATGGAACTGGTAGACCATCTCGGGCCACTGCATCAGCGCCTTGCCATCGTCGGTCGCCTTGATCGGATACCAGCCGATCTCGACCAGCCCGTCGCCATGCCCCTCTACCTTGCCGCCGAGATGGTTCACCAGCATCTGCGCACCGAGGCAGATGCCGAGCAGCGGCCGGTTTTCCCTAAGCGGGACCTTGAGCCAGTCCGTCTCGCGGCGCACGAACTCTTCCTGATCGTTGGCGCTCATCGGACCGCCGAACACCACCGCCCCGGCGTGATGCTCGAGCGTTTCCGGAAGCTGATCGCCAAGCGGCGGCCGCCTGATGTCGAGATCGAAGCCGGCCTCAATGAGCTGATGGCCGACGCGGCCCGCGCTGGAGCTTTCCTGGTGCAGGACGACCAGGACGCTTTGTTTCGGACGTTCGCGCCTCGGCATTCAGTCGTCCAGGGATTTGCCCGTCAGTTTCGCGGCTTCGGCTTTCGCCCTCTGGCGCTCGATAACGCGGTCGCGGCTGTCGACGCCGAGCAGTTCGGCGACCCGCCAGAGCGTGTTGTCCTCCAGCTCGTGCAACTCGCCATCCGCATAGGCGACCTCCCACATCAGGCCGATGAACTCGACCCGCTGCGCTGCATCGAGATGGCGTTGCAGGACGCTGGTGAATGCATACAGATCGATCGCCTCGTCGTCGGCCTCGCCGCCGGCAACGACAAGGTCGTCCAGGGCAGTTCCGGTCAGCCCATAGGCTTCGGACAGCAATTCCTTCATCCGCTCCCATTCGGCGTCCTGGCGAACGCCGTCGGCATCCATGACGTGATACATCAGCGCGGCAGCCGCCACACGCGGATCCTCGGGGCCGAACTGCGCCGCGGCGCTGTCGCCGGACGGCAGATCCTTCAGGAAGGCTATGATGCGGTCGAACATGCTGTCTCTCATGGCTAGAAGAGCCGGAACCGGCGCTCCGATTTTTCCTGTTCCTGTCCCGGATCGACGCCTGGATCATCAGGTAGACGAACCGGCTCTACCGGATCGGAGGCGTTTACCGCCTCAGAGGCCACTTTTGCGTCAGGCAGATCTTCAGGCGCTTGCGGCTTGGCTTCCGCCTTCTCTTCCACGATTTCGACGGGACCGGCAACAGTGGTGTCTACCTCGTGCACGATCGCGGCCTCAACGTCGTCCGGTTCGACCGCCGAAGGCAGCGCGAGCGAGGGGTGCTCCGGCACGTCCTGCTCGATCAGCGGGCCAAGTCGCTCGACGGGCACACGCCACTCGAAAGCGTCGAGCTTGCCGGTAACAGGCGATACAGGCGCCCAGCGTTCGGAAACGAAGCCATCCGCCACCCAGGCCGGGTCACGCTGCGCCCGGACCGCTCGGGCGAGGAACTGCCTGACGCGGCCTTGGTCGCCGGTTTCGGCTTCCTCGACATCGGCCAACAGCAGATAGGCGCCTTCGCGCGGCTGCATGCGAACGGCGGCCTCGGCGGCCTCGCGCGCAAGCTTGAACTCATGCGCATCAAGCGCGGCACGGGCAACCGCCAGCGACGACTCGACATTGTTGGACCGCAGTTGCTCCAGTTTGCGAGCCCGCGCCAGCCGGTCGAGCACAGCATCGCCCGGCCGCGCATGCGTGTAGAGGTCGGCAACCGAGGGGTGCGGTTCGGCCTTCCACGCCGCCTCCAATATCTTGGAGCCCTTGCGGACATCATTCTGGCGGAACAGCGCCTTGGCTGCGACCACGGCGGCAGGTGCGAAATTTGGCGCCAGCCGGTTCGCTTCAACAGCGGCTGCCTTGGCCGACGCCAGATCGGTATCGAGCAAATCCTCGGCCTTGGCCGTCAGCAGGACAGCCCGCTTGCGGTTGACGACATCCTTCTCGATGCCGCCGGCGGATTTCTGCGCATCGACGAGCTTCAGCGCTCCATCCCAATCGCCGGCAGCGGTCTTTTCCTCAAGCGTCGAATCGAGCGCCCAGCCAAGCTGCGGCGCGACGTCTGCAGCACGCCCCGCATAATGGCGCGCCGCAGAACGGTCGCCGAGACGCTCGGCCTCGAGATAAAGACCTCTAAGGCCGAGCAGCCGCATCTCGGGATCGTCGAGCATGCGCTCGAACTTCTCGCGTGCGCTCTTGTGATCGCCCTCCAGTAGCGACGCCTGCGCGTCGAGCAGATTGATCAGTGGCTCTGTCTCCGAGCGGATCAGCTTCGCTGCCTGCTTGTTCATCTTGCGCGCAAGGGTCGCGTCACCGGCTCCAGCCGCGATCATGCCGGTGGACAGCGCCTGATAGCCACGGTCGCGCTGGCGGACGCGGAAATAACGCGCAATCGTGTAGGGGCTGTTCCAGATCGACTTGACCAGCCACCAGGTGATCATCACCGCGGCGACGATGGCCGTGACCGCAACGGCGGCAACCATGAGGCTGACCTGATATTGGTAGCCGCCGAAGGTTACGACCATGTCGCCCGGCCTGTCAGCGAGCCAGGCGAACCCCAGCCCAAGAGCAAAGACGACCGCGAGGAAAATCAGGATGCGGATCATGTCGTATCCTTACGCCGCCTGCATGGCTGCTGCGATAGCCTGATCGGCAAGCTGCTCGACCTGAAGCCGCGCCTTGATCCTGTCGGCAAAGGCCGCACCTGCGGATTTCGCGACATCGGGCAGCGTGTCGTATTCGGCCATCGCCTTGGCCAGGTCGCCGGCCTGCAAGGCGACTTCCATGCGCGCGACGGTCTCGGGCACGCCCGGACCTTCGACCGCTCCGATCGGCCTGACCGACACCATCGATTCGGCGCTCGACAGCAGCCGCTCGAAGAAGCCCGCATTGGCAGGCGGCGGATTGGCTGCGGCGATCATCGCCTTGGCAGCGGCGTCGGTCTCGGCCACGAGGTCGGCGCGCGTCGCGACACCCTGCTCGGCATAGGAACGAAGCTCGGCAAGCCCCGGTGCATCCGGCGCAATGGCTGCGAATGTTTCGATCTCGGACTGGAAAGGCGAGCCGCGCTCGATGGCGGATTTCAGGGCGGCAGACGCTATCGCGAGCGCGATCTTCGGCTGACCGGCCTGCGCATCGACCTTTGTCGACAGGGCAGTCAGCGACTGCTCCAAGGCGCCAAGCCTTGTGGTCAGCGTGGTATCGGCCTCACCCGCTGCCCTTGCCAGCGCCTCGACAGAGGCTATGCGTTCGCCGATCGCAGCGATGTCCTGTGCGCTCGGGCCTTCCGTGCCCGGACCGATGCTGGCGATGCGGTTTTCGATCTCGGCGATCTTCGCGTTCAGGGACTCGACTGCCGCGCCATCGCCGGCCCCGCCCGCTTCGATTGACTGACGCAGCGACGCGATATCGGTCCTTACCTGTTCTAGCCCCTGGGAAAGCCCATCGACCTGATTTGTCACACCGCTGATATCAACAGGGGCAACTTGCCCGGACTTCAGTGCCTCTATTTCGGCCTTGAGAGCGGCAAGCTCGGTTTCGACGGAAGCCGGTACGGTGTCCGATACCGTCGAAGCGCCAGGCACGGCGAGCAACCCGGAATAATTCAGCAACCCGGCCACGGCGAGTGCGACCACGCCTCCGGCAAGGCCTGCTCCCAGAGACGAGACACGCGACGGGCGGGATGGCGCAGGGGCGGACGGACGAGGCGTCGGCGATTCAGATTTCGGCTCTTCCGCCGCTGCGGAGAAGCCGGCGTCACTTGCATTCACAGTGGCTTCCTCAGGACGCGCTTCCGACGTTGGCTCGAAAGACGGGCTGTCTGCAGCCGTCTCCGGGACTGGCTCCGAAACTCCTTCGGCCTGTGGATCGGGCCGGTCGTGCGTCTCCGACATATCCCCCGACACGACCCGCGAAACATCGCCTGGTCCCAATTCGATGGTCAGCGGATCCCGCCCCGATTTCGAATGCCCTGTCCTAGGGGTTTTGACCATTCCGGCCTCCGCGTTCTTCTATTGGTCCTAGCATACCCGTGCTGCGAAAAAAGAGGCAGGCTTATGACACTCGGCTGGCTGCGTCCCGAAGCGCATCAAGCAGCGCCTCTTCATTTGGTTCCTGAGCGATGACGATTTTATTGCGATCCCCCGAAAAAAGCTCCGCCACGCGGGCCGAGATGCAGATCCATGTCGTGCTGGCGAACAGGTTTTGCAACGTTTTGCGAGTTGTCAGGTCAAGCAGCAACTCTGCAGCGTTCGCCGAATATACCAGCACGTAGTCTATCGAACCCGTTCCTACTGCTTCGATCACGGCCCGGTCGTCACAAGCTATCGGCAACGTATCGTAAGTTTCGACGACGCAGACCGAAATGCCGGCGGCTGCAAGCCGCTGCTCGAAGACAGGACGCCTGACCTTGCCGCACATATATCCGACAACGCCGCTCGGCTTGTTCGCGATAATGTCGCCCGCAAGCGCTTCGGCATCGCCGCCGCCTTCGCGCACTTGGCTGAAGCCCGCAGCCCTGGCTGCCTGCGCCGTGGCTTCGCCAACCGCCAGGCATGGCGCCCCGGCCCACTTGTCGAGCAACCCTCGCGGCGCATGGCGAACGGCACTGGCACTTGGAACAACAACCACGGCAACGTCTTCGGGACAGGCAGAATCGTCCACCGGCAGCGGGCGCGTTTCCTGCAAGGGCAACTTGATCGGCTGAAAGCCAAGCGTTTCCAGCCGACGGGTCGTCTCGCTTGCGCCGGGTTCCGGCCGCGTGACGAGGACCCGCATCGCCATGCGCTCAGGCCCAGCCGTCGAAGAAATGTGCGCCGACGTCCCGGCGTATCTTTTCTCCGGCCGTCCGCCCGATCTGGACCGCTTCAGACGCCACGCCTTCGGCCGCAATGTCATGCGACCGCGTCCCGTCCGGTGTCAGGATGACGCCTTCGAATGTGAGTGCATCCCCATCAATTGTCGCATGGCCTGCGATCGGCGTGCGGCATGATCCGTCCAGCGCCGCGAGGAACGCGCGTTCGCAGGCGAGCGCCTGTGCAGTCTCAACATGATTGATCACGCCAAGCATATCCTCGATACGCAGGTCACCTGTACGACTCTCGATGCAGATGGCGCCCTGCCCCGGCGCGGACGGAAAACGGTCCAACGGCATGACGTCTGTAGCCACATGCTCAAGCCCGAGCCGTCTCAGACCGGCAAGCGCAAGGATCGTTCCATCGGCGACGCCCTCCTCCAGCTTGCGCAGTCTGGTCTGCACGTTGCCCCGGAAGGTCACCACCTTGAGGTCGGGACGCATGCGCAGGATCAGCGCCTGCCGCCGCAGGGAAGACGAACCGACGGTCGCGCCGTGAGGTAGGTCTTGGATCGACTTCGCCGCCTTGCCGATAAACGCATCACGCGGGTCTTCGCGAGGCAGGAAGGCGGACAATTCGAGGCCGTCGGGCAGGACGGTGGGCATATCCTTCGAGGAATGCACGGCAATGTCGATGCGGCCATCGATCAGGGCTTCCTCGATTTCCTTCGTGAAAAGCCCCTTGCCGCCGGCTTCCGACAGCGGCCGGTCCTGTATGCGGTCGCCGCTGGTGGTGATCACCTCGATGGCGAAGGCGTGTTCAGGCAGATCATGGGCGGCCATCAGCCGCGCACGGGTCTCATGCGCCTGCGCCAGCGCCAACGGGCTGCCGCGCGTTCCGATCCTCAGCACGGTTGTTTGCATGGCATGGTCCGTGATAGGCCCGGCGACAACACTTGGCCAACCGGGTTTTGCCCGCACCTCCTAACCCAGGACACGCCGGACCGGCAATGTTTGAACCGCGCGACAAGATGATCCGCGTCCTCGGCATCGAGACGAGCTGCGACGAAACCGCCGCTAGCGTCGTTGCGCTGCGCGAAGGTGCGGAACCGGAAATCCTTTCCAGCTTGGTTCTGAGCCAGATCGAGGAACATGCTGCGTTCGGCGGCGTCGTCCCGGAAATCGCGGCGCGCGCCCATGTCGAGGCGCTGGACGGCATCGTGGACGCCGCTCTGGCCAACTCGGGCATGAAGCTTGCCGATGTCGATGCGGTGGCGGCGACGGCAGGACCCGGTCTGGTTGGGGGGCTGATCGTCGGGCTGATGACGGCAAAGGCCGTGGCAGCCGCTGCGGGCAAGCCGTTGCTGGCGATCAATCACCTCGAAGGCCACGCACTGACGGCGCGCCTGACCGAAGACCTCGACTTCCCGTATCTCCTGCTGCTGGTTTCCGGCGGGCATACGCAGATTGTGCTTGTTCGGGGCGTCGGCGACTACCAGCGCTGGGCGACGACCATTGACGACGCGCTGGGCGAAGCCTTCGACAAGACCGCCAAGATGCTTGGGCTGCCCTATCCCGGCGGGCCGAATGTGGAGCGGATCGCCAAGGACGGCGATCCCAAACGCTTCGCCTTTCCTCGACCGATGAAGGGTTCGGCCCAGCCGGACTTTTCCTTTGCCGGCTTGAAGACTGCGGTGCGCCAAGCCGCTTCCGCGGTCGCACCTCTGTCCGACAAGGATGTCGCCGACATCTGCGCCTCCTTCCAGGCGGCCGTTTCGGATGCATTGGCCGACCGGGTGGGGCGTTCGCTCGCACGCTTCCGCGAAGACTTCCCTGATATCGCCGAGCCGGCACTGGTGGTCGCTGGCGGGGTGGCGGCCAACAAGGCGATCCGCGCCGCCCTTGAAGAGCAGTGCGCTCGCCGAGGTTTTCGTTTCGTCGCACCGCCGCACGAGCTTTGCACCGACAACGCCGCCATGATCGCGTGGGCCGGCATCGAGCGAATCCGCGCCGGACTGAGCGGCGACGATGCGTTTGCGTTCGTTCCCCGCTCGCGTTGGCCTCTGGATGAAGTGTCGGCGCCGGTGGTCGGCTCCGGGCGGCGGGGCGCAAAGGCATGAGGGTCGCGGTTCTCGGTGGGGGCGCGTGGGGCACGGCGCTGGCCATGCAGATGCAGCGCGCGGAACACGAGGTGCGGCTCTGGGCGCGCAATGCCGACATGGTCGAGGCAATCCGCGCAGGCGCAAACGCGCGCTATCTGCCCGGCGTGGCGATCGAAGCGGACCTCGGCGCGACGACGGACGCCGCCCATGCCCTAGACGGCGCCGACTGCGTGCTGGTGGTGACGCCGGCGCAGGCGCTGCGCACCGTGCTGGGCTCCATCGGACGGCATATTCCGGAAGCCGCGCCGCTCGTGCTGTGCGCCAAGGGCATCGAGCACGACACCGGCCTGCTGTTGTCGCAGATCGCTGCCGAATTCCTGCCCTACAATCCGATTTTCGCCTTGTCCGGCCCAAGCTTCGCGGCCGATCTTGCACGGAGCCTGCCGACGGCTGTGGTGATCGCCGCGCAGGAAGAGGAGCGCGCCGCAGAACTCGCGCAGGCTTTCTCGACCGAGCGGTTCCGCTGCTATTCGACGGGTGATCTGGTCGGCGTCGAGATCGGCGGCGCATTGAAGAACGTCTTCGCCATCGCGGCCGGTGCGGTGACAGGCGCGGGGCTGGGCGCAAGTGCGCAGGCGGCAATGGTGACGCGCGGCTTCGTCGAACTGAGGCGGATCGCGCAGTCCTTCGGCGCGGAACCCGAAACGGTGATGGGCCTGTCTGGCCTCGGCGACCTTCTGCTGACCTGCTCGTCGGCGCAGTCGCGCAATTTTGCCTACGGATTGGCATTGGGGCGGGGCGAAAGCCTCGAAGGCAGACCGCTCGCCGAAGGCGTCGCGACCGCCGGCATCGCGGCGAGGATCGCTGCCGACCGCGGCATCCGGGCGCCGATAATTTCCGCCGTCGCAGCGATTCTGTCTGGACGGCTGACCATAACCGAGGCTGTATCGGCGCTGATGACGCGGCCGCTGCGCGCCGAAGCCGAGTGATAGTCGAGAGAGGGAGTAGAACCCATGCTTTTTGCACTGATCTGCAGGGACAAGCCCGGCCACCTCCAGGTGCGCATGGACAACCGGCCGGACCATGTCGCCTTTCTGCGCAAGCTGAATGAGGAAGGCACGCTGAAGATCGCTGGCCCGTTCCTGGATGACGAAGGCAAGCCATATGGCAGCCTTGTCGTGATCGAGGCGGCCAACAAGGACGAAGCCGCCAAGATCGGCGCGCAGGATCCCTACGCGAAGGCCGGCCTGTTCGAGAGCGTGCGCATCCGCGCCTGGAACTGGACCTTCAACAACCCGGCCAACCCGTCGAACCCGTAAGGATTCGCTGCCATGAACTACTGGCTGTTCAAGTCCGAGCCGTTCAAGTTCTCCTTCGACGCGTTGAAGAAGAAGGGCAAGGCCGGCACGCAATGGGACGGCGTGCGCAACTACGCGGCGCGCAACAACATGAAGGCGATGAGGGTCGGTGACCTCGGCTTCTTCTATCATTCGAACGAGGGCCTCAATATCGTCGGCATCGCCGAGGTCTGCGCGCTCGCGCATCCCGACACGACGACCGACGATCCGCGCTGGGAATGCGTCGACGTGCGCGCCTTCGCCGACATGCCGAACCCGCCGACGCTCGCCGACATCAAGGCCAACCCAAAGCTGGCCGAGATGGCGCTGGTGCGGCTCGGGCGGCTTTCGGTGCAGCCGGTGACGGCGGCGGAATGGAAGGAAGTCTGCCGCATGGGCGGGCTGAAACCCGCGCCCTGAGCGCCCCGTACCTCAGCACCCGACTGACGCCCGACAATGCCGAGCGCTTCATCCTCGACAATACGAGGCTGCAGGCGCCGCCGCATGTGCCCGAGATCAAGCTGCATCTGGCCGACGAGGCACATGATCTCTGGCAACGCACCGAGGACGAGCTTGCCGAGATCGGCCTGCCACCACCCTTCTGGGCCTTTGCCTGGGCTGGCGGACAGGGATTGGCGCGCTATGTGCTAGACAATCCGAAAACGGTTTCCGGCAGGCGTGTGCTGGATTTCGCGACGGGTTCCGGGCTTGTCGCCATCGCGGCTGGAAAGGTTGGCGCTGTGAGCGTGACAGGGGCCGACATCGATCCGTTCTGCGCGACTGCCGTTCGGTTGAACGCGTCGGCGAACGGCGTTGCTGTCACCTTTGACGAGCGCGATCTTGTTGGCCAGAAGGTTGCCGCCGACGTGCTGCTCGCGGGCGACGTGTTTTACGACCGGTCTTTCGCAGATCGGCTGGTCCCCTGGTTCACCGAACTGGCGCAAGGCGGGACGAGTATTCTCGTAGGCGACCCCGGCCGGAGCTACCTGCCGCGCGAGAGGCTGACGAAACTTGCCGAGTATCAGGTGCCGGTGACGCGGGCGCTGGAGGATGCGGAGGTGAAGCGCACCGTGGTGTGGCGTTTCGGGTAGTTGGGGTTTCTTTCCTCGCCCCTGCGAAGCGGGGGAGAGGTGTCCGCGAAGCGGACGGAGAAGGGGCTTTGGCGGGGCGGCATCGGCCGTTGCAGGCTCTCTGGACAGGTTGCTCCCCCACTCCGTCTCGGTCCTGCGGACCGATCCACCTCTCCCCCACATTCGTGGGGTTGAGGATACGCTAATCACATAGGTTCGCACCTCATCGTTGCCACGCCCTGCTTTCGCAGTCTGGCTGTTTCAAAGAACGCTCTTCGCCGCCGGGAAGAGAAGTCGGGAAGCGGGGCACGGGGCCGAGCCTCTCAATATTTAGTACGTGGCCGGTCTCCCGCGCCCCGCCGGTGTTCTTGCCCCGACGGAGGACACGGCCGTTGCCGCTGGTCTCCGCAAGGGCCCGGACCTGGGGGTTCATCACCCAGCCAACGCGACCGCAGCGCTGACCGATCCGGCACCGCCGCCCTCCCTGATA
>NZ_JAEULZ010000006.1 GCF_016793485.1 Mesorhizobium sp.
CATCACCATTCAGGAACTGTCGCAGCGCATGTCCGAACGCGCCGTCGACGTCATCAAGTACCTGATGAAGGAAGGCCAGATGATGAAGCCGGGCGACGTCATCGACGCCGACCTTGCCGAACTCATTGCCGGCGAATTCGGCCACACCGTCAAGCGCGTCTCCGAGTCCGACGTCGAAGAAGGCATCTTCAACGTCTCCGACGTCGACGAAGAGCTGGAATCGCGTCCGCCGATCGTCACGATCATGGGTCACGTCGACCACGGCAAGACCTCGCTGCTCGACGCCATCCGTCATGCCAACGTGGTTGCCGGCGAAGCGGGTGGCATCACCCAGCATATCGGCGCCTACCAGGTCGAGCAGAACGGCAACAAGATCACCTTCATCGACACGCCCGGCCACGCCGCCTTCACCGCCATGCGTGCCCGCGGCGCGCAGGCGACCGACATCGCGATCCTCGTGGTCGCCGCCGACGACAGCGTGATGCCGCAGACGATCGAGTCCATCAACCACGCCAAGGCGGCGGGTGTTCCGATCATCGTGGCGATCAACAAGATCGACAAGCCGACGGCCGACGCCCAGCGCGTCCGCACGCAGCTTCTCCAGCACGAGGTCTTCGTCGAATCCATGGGCGGTGAAACGCTCGACGTGGAAGTCTCGGCCAAGAACGGCACGAACCTCGACAAGCTCCTGGAAGCCATCCTGCTGCAGGCCGAAATCCTCGACCTCAAGGCCAACCCGAACCGCACGGCCGAGGGCGTCGTCGTCGAAGCCCAGCTCGACCGCGGCCGCGGCGCCGTCGCCACCGTTCTCGTGCAGACGGGCACGCTGAAGCCCGGCCAGATCATCGTGGCCGGCGATCAGTGGGGCCGCGTGCGCGCGCTCGTCAACGACAAGGGCGACCACGTCAAGGAAGCCGGTCCCTCCATGCCGGTCGAAGTGCTCGGCCTCTCGGGCACCCCGGCGGCCGGCGACAAGTTCGCCGTCGTCGAGAACGAGAGCCGTGCCCGCGAGATCTCCGAATACCGCCAGCGCCTCGCCCGCGAAAAGCAGGTGGCGCGCCAGACGGGTTCGCGCGGCTCGCTCGAGCAGATGATGAACCAGCTCCAGACCTCCGGTCTCAAGGAGTTCCCGCTGCTCATCAAGGGCGACGTGCAGGGCTCGATCGAAGCCATTGCCGGCGCGCTGGAAAAGCTCGGCACGGACGAGGTCCGGGTGCGCATCGTGCATTCCGGCGCCGGCGCCATCACCGAGTCGGACATTTCGCTCGCCGAGGCGTCCAACGCCGCCATCATCGGCTTCAACGTCCGTGCGAACGCACAGGCCCGCTCGCTCGCCGAGCGCCAGGGCATCGAGATCCGCTACTACAACATCATCTACGATCTGGTGGATGACGTGAAGGCGGCCATGTCGGGCCTGCTCTCGCCGGAGCGTCGCGAAACCTTCCTCGGCAATGCCGAGATCCTCGAGATCTTCGACATTACGAAGGTCGGCAAGATCGCCGGCTGCCGTGTCACCGAGGGCAAGGTCGAGCGTGGCGCCGGTGTCCGCCTGATCCGCGACAACGTGGTCATCCACGAAGGCACGCTGAAGACGCTCAAGCGCTTCAAGGACGAGGTCTCCGAGGTTCCGGTCGGCCAGGAATGCGGCATGGCCTTCCAGAACTACGAGAACATCCAGGTCGGCGACATCATCGAGTGCTTCCGCGTCGAGATGGTGACGCGGTCGCTCTGATCGATAGCCGGCTTACGATATCGAGCGGGCGATGGCCGAGGATGTCCATCGCCTGCTTGCCGTTTTCAGCTACCGACTGACGGCCGCCGATGTGCTCGCCTATGAACGCCTGTCCCGCGAATGGACCGGCTGGCAGAAGGTCGGCCTCATCCTGCCGCTAATGGCGATTGGTGCGCTTGCCGGATTCCTTGAGGACTGGGCCGGTTGGTGGTGGTGGGGCACCGTAGCCGGACTCCTGCTGCTCTGGGCCGCTAGCGGGCTGGCCATCCTGAATTGGCGCATCCACAGACGAGCCAAGGCAAGCGCTATCCGCGAGGGGCAGACCGTGGTCGAGGAGTGGGGCGATCATCTCGCAATCCGCTCGCAGGCCGGAACGCTGAACCTCGCCAACGAGATGATCGGAAAGGTCATCGTTGGGGACCATCATGTCTTCGTGCTTTATCGCGGCGGCGTCCTGATCATGCCGCAACGTGCCTTCGCTGACCCTGGCGACATGCGGATTTTCGGTGAGGCGATCGACAGGCGGAGCATGGAATCCGCACCCTGAAATCGGGCGGCCCGTTCAAAAAACTGGCGTTCGCCTATGGCCAAGCGGGCTCGACAGCGCTAATGGGCCACCACGCGAACGGTTCGAACCCGTCCAGAAACGAGTTTTCAGATGTCACGATCCACAAATGCTGGCCCATCCCAGCGCATGCTGCGCGTCGGCGAACAGGTGCGCCATGCGCTCTCCGACCTGCTCGGCCGCGGCGAGATCATCGATCCCCTGATCGAGATCAGCGTCATCTCGATCTCGGAGGTGCGCATGTCGCCGGACCTCAAGATCGCCACCGCCTTCGTGTCGCCTCTAGGCCCAGGCGACCATGATGCGGTGGTTGCGGCGCTGAACCACCATGCGCGCTTCATCCGCGGGCGCGTGACGCATGCGCTGCGGCAGATGAAGTACATGCCGGAATTCCGCTTCCGGCTGGACACCAGCTTCGACAATTTCGCGAAGATCAATGATCTGCTGAGGTCGCCCGAAGTGGCTCGCGACCTCGATCACGACGAGAACGACAAGGACAACTGATGGCCCGCAGAGGCAAGAAGAAGGGCCGGCCGGTTTCCGGCTGGGTGATTTTGGACAAGCCGGTGGGCATGGGCTCGACCGAGGCTGTCTCCAAGGTGAAGTGGCTGTTCCAGGCCGAGAAGGCCGGCCATGCCGGCACGCTCGATCCTCTGGCGTCGGGCATGCTGCCGATCGCGCTCGGCGAAGCGACCAAGACGGTGCCCTATGTGCAGGACGGCGCGAAAGTCTATCGGTTCACGGTCGCCTGGGGCGAGGAGCGCTCGACCGACGATCTGGAAGGCCCGGTGACGAAGACGTCGGACAGCCGTCCGGCCGAGGCGGAAATCCGCACGCTGCTGCCCAAATACACAGGCGTCATCATGCAGACGCCGCCGCAGTTTTCCGCGATCAAGATCGCCGGGGAACGGGCCTATGACATCGCCCGCGAGGGTGGGACGGTCGAGATTCCGGAGCGCGAGGTCGAGATCGGCCGCTTCGACCTCGTCGAGATGCGCGACGGATCGACCGTGTTCGAGATCGAATGCGGCAAGGGCACCTATGTGCGCAGCCTGGCGCGCGACATGGGCCGCGATCTCGGCTGCTACGGCCATATCGCCGATCTGCGCCGTGTCGAGGTCGATCCCTTCACGCCGGAGGATTTCGTCACGGTCGCCGAACTGGAGGCAGCTCGTTTCGGCGAAGCCGGCCAGCAGGAGGGCGAGCCCCTGCCCCTGGATTTCTCGGCGATCGACGATCTCGTGGTCGATACCGGTGCGGCGCTCGAATGCCTGCCGCAGGTTGCGCTGACCGACGACGCTGCGAACCGCATCAGGCTCGGCAATCCCGTCATTATCCGTGGCCGCGACGCTCCCGTCGAGGCGGAAGAGGCCTGCGCCACGGCGAGAGGTCGACTGGTGGCGATAGGCGCGATCGAGGCCGGCATGTTCAAGCCGAAGCGGGTTTTTGCCGGTTGAGCCCCTACAAAGCCGGGAAACAGGCCCTCAAAATGCTCTCTGGCTTTTTGTCGGGAATTCGCCTATATGCCGCGCAACATCGCGCCCGAACAGGCAAAACGGCTTGATTTCCGGCGCTTTGTTCACTGGCCCTTGCTGGACGACATCCCGGCTTTGGGCGTCCCGTTCCTCAATTTGAAAGGAAGAATCCGATGTCGATTACCGCAGAGCGTAAGGCGGCCCTTCTGGCCGAGTTTGCAACCGCAAAGGGCGACACTGGTTCGCCTGAAGTGCAGGTTGCGCTTCTTTCCGAACGCATCAAGAACCTGACCGAGCACTTCAAGGACCACAAGAAGGACAACCATTCCCGCCGTGGTCTGCTCGCACTGGTTTCGCAGCGCCGCAGTCTGCTTGATTACCTCAAGCGCAAGGACGAGGCCCGCTATTCGACCCTGATCGATAAGCTCGGCCTGCGCCGTTGACGACTTCCCGGCGCGCCTAGGCGCGCCGGTTTTGCATTCGGATCGCCGCGAGGCGGTCCGCAGGCTCGAACCGGAAGGGGTCCGGCACGAGCCGCCCATGGACGGTCATGGGGCAGGATTGCAGGACGCTCGGGCCGATGGCCCGCTTAACCGAGCTTCCCGTTGTCTTGCCCGTGGCTCGCCCGAACGAAGCCAGGAAGGTTCAGCGTGCGGAATGCGTTCCGCGCGACCTTCCATACAAAGGACAAGACATGTTCAATCACCACAAAGTGGAAATCGAATGGGGCGGCCGCCCGCTCATCCTGGAAACCGGCAAGATCGCCCGTCAGGCTGACGGCGCAGTGCTCGCCACCTATGGTGAGACCGTCGTGCTCGCCACGGTCGTCTCGGCCAAGGAGCCGAAGCCCGGCTTCGATTTCTTCCCGCTAACCGTCAACTACCAGGAAAAGACCTTCGCCGCCGGCAAGATCCCCGGCGGCTACTTCAAGCGCGAAGGCCGTCCGTCCGAGAAGGAAACGCTGGTTTCCCGTCTGATCGACCGCCCGATCCGCCCGCTCTTCGCCGAAGGCTACAAGAACGACACGCAGATCGTCGTCACCGTCCTGCAGCATGACCTCGAGAACGATCCGGACATCCTGTCGATCGTTGCGACCTCCGCTGCGCTGACCCTGTCGGGCGTGCCCTTCATGGGTCCGGTCGGCGGCGCCCGCGTCGGCTACATCAACGGCGAATATGTTCTCAACCCGCACATCGACACGATGCCGGAGTCGAAGCTGGACCTCGTCGTCGCCGGCACCGGCGAAGCTGTGCTGATGGTGGAATCGGAAGCCCAGGAGCTGCCCGAGGACGTCATGCTCGGCGCCGTCATGTTTGGCCACAAGGGCTTCCAGCCGGTGATCGACGCGATCATCAAGCTGGCCGAAGTTGCCGCGAAAGACCCGCGCGACTTCACCCCGCCGACCTTCGGCAACCTCGAAGCCGACATGCTGAAGCTTGTCGAGGACGAGCTGCGCGCCGCCTACAAGAACGTCGACAAGCAGAAGCGCTACGCCGCCGTCGACGCGGCCAAGGCCAAGGTCAAGGAGACCTTCTCGCCGAAGGATGACGAGACCCCGCTCTACACCGCCGAGCAGGTCGCCACCGTGTTCAAGGAGCTCCAGGCCAAGATCGTGCGCTGGAACATCCTCGACACCGCGTCGCGCATCGACGGCCGTGACCTGTCGACCGTCCGCAAGATCGTATCGGAAGTCGGCGTCCTGCCGCGTACCCACGGTTCGGCGCTCTTCACCCGCGGCGAGACGCAGGCGCTGGTCGTTGCCACGCTCGGCACCGGCGAGGACGAGCAGTATGTCGACAGCCTGACCGGCATGTACAAGGAGAAGTTCCTTCTCCACTACAACTTCCCGCCCTACTCCGTCGGCGAGACCGGCCGCATGGGTTCGCCGGGCCGTCGCGAGATCGGCCACGGCAAGCTCGCCTGGCGCGCCATCCATCCGATGCTGCCGGCCGCCGAGCAGTTCCCCTACACGCTGCGCGTCGTCTCCGAGATCACCGAGTCCAACGGCTCGTCCTCGATGGCAACCGTCTGCGGCACCTCGCTGGCGCTGATGGACGCGGGCGTTCCGCTGGCCAAGCCGGTCGCGGGCATCGCCATGGGCCTGATCAAGGAAGGCGAGCGCTTCGCGGTTCTCTCCGACATCCTCGGCGACGAGGATCATCTCGGCGACATGGACTTCAAGGTGGCCGGCACCAAGGACGGCATCACCTCGCTGCAGATGGACATCAAGATCGACGGCATCACCGAGGAGATCATGAAGGTCGCGCTCGCCCAGGCGAAGGACGGCCGCGTCCACATCCTCGGCGAGATGGCCAACGCGCTCTCCGGCGCGCGCGCTGAGCTCGGCGAGTTTGCGCCGCGCATCGAGGTCATGCACATCCCGACCGACAAGATCCGCGACGTGATCGGCTCCGGCGGAAAGGTGATCCGCGAGATCGTCGAGAAGACCGGCGCCAAGATCAACATCGAGGACGACGGCACGGTGAAGATCGCTTCGTCGAACGCCAAGGAGATCGAGGCGGCGAAGAAGTGGATTCACACCATCGTGGCTGAGCCGGAAGTCGGCGAGATCTACGAAGGCACCGTGGTGAAGACCGCCGACTTTGGCGCCTTCGTCAACTTCTTCGGCCCGAAGGATGGCCTGGTCCACATCTCGCAGCTCGCCAACGACCGCGTCGCCAAGACGTCGGACGTCGTCAAGGAAGGCCAGAAGGTCTTCGTCAAGCTGATGGGCTTCGACGAGCGCGGCAAGGTTCGCCTGTCTATGAAGGTCGTTGACCAGACCACCGGCAAAGAACTGCCGAAGGCCGAGAAGAAGGCGGAAGGCGAAGAAACCGCCGCCTGATTTTACCGGGACTTGTGAATTGAAAAGGGCGCGGCGAAAGCCGCGCCCTTTTTTCGTTGCGTGATCAATGATCGGCGATCTGCCGCAATCGGTCCTGCGTTTCGCGTACCAGCGTACGCGTCAACTCACCGGCGGGCAACTCGCGGCCGAGCCGCATCGCCTGCCCTGACCAGAGCGGCGTGAAGTCGCCCGAGCCGGCAGGTTCGGCTTTCCCACGCAGCGGCATCAGCGCCCCGCCGGCGAGCGGGAACTGCGGTGGCAGTTCAGACATTGCTCCGATCTCGCGCACGATTCGATTGGCGATGCCGCGCGCCGGGCGGCCGGTGAAGACGCGCGTCAGGACCGTGTCGTCGTCCCATGAGGCCTTAAGCGCTGCGCGATGGGGCGCGTTGACCTTGGCTTCCGGGCAGAACAGATAGGCCGTGCCGATCTGCACGGCAGAGGCGCCGAGCGCCAATGCCGCCGCGATGCCGCGCCCGTCGGCGATGCCGCCCGCAGCGATCACCGGAACCTTTACCGCGTCGACAACTTGGGGGACGAGTGCCATCGTGCCCACCTGCTGCGCGGCATCGCCGCCAAGGAAGACGCCACGGTGACCGCCTGCCTCGAAACCTTGGGAGATGATCGCGTCGCAGCCGCGTTCGGCGAGCCATATCGCTTCTCGAACGGTGGTCGCCGACGAGATGACTTTCGCGCCGGCGGCCTTGACGCGGGCAACCAGTGCCTCCGGCGGCAGGCCGAAATGGAAGCTGACGATCTCCGGCCGCAACGCCTCTACCAGTTGGCAAAGACCTTCGTCGAACGGCGTGCGGCTGGAGACTGGGATCGGCGCGGCAGGATCGACGCCAAGCTCGGCATAATAAGGCGCAAGTCTTGCGCGCCACGCTGCCTCGCGCTTCTCGTCGGGCACCGGCGGCGTATGGCAGAAGAAGTTGAGGTTGACCGGCGCTTTCACCGCGGCTCGGAATTTATCGAGTTCGGCGCGGGTCTGCTCGGGGCTGAGCATGGCCGAAGGAAGCGCACCTAGCCCGCCTTCGGTGGCGACGGCTATCGCCATGTCCGACAGGACCGGGCCTGCCATCGGTGCCAGCAGGATCGGGTGTTCTATGCCGAAAAGATCGAGAATGCGTCGGTCACGCCACATGGTGGTTCCCTCCGTTCGCGGCGCAGTCTACACGGAGCGGGAAAAAGCGCCCTCAGCCATCGGCGGCAAGCCGAAGGTCCAGCAGGCATACGGATCCAGCACAACCATGAAGCCAAGCCGCCCCCTCGCCACTCTGTTCCACCCGTTCGAGAGCGGCGCGATTGCTACGCCGGCTCAGGGGCGCTTCCTGTTCCTAGGCGCCGAACCCGGATTTCGGCTGTCCGAGGGTTTCGCGGCCGACCTGCATCTCGTCCAGGGGTTTCGGCCGCATTTTCGTGCGCTGGAAGCGGCAGGGAACAGGATATCGGCGCTGCCGGAAGGGTCGGGCTATGACGGCGCGCTCGTACTTGCCGGCCGGCACCGCGGCCAGAACGAGGACTGGATCGCCGAGGCGGTCGAGCGCGTCCTGCCGGGCGGGCTGATCCTCTTGGCCGGCAGCAACGAAGACGGCATCGGATCGCTGCGCAAGCGCGTCAACAAGCTGGTGGGAACCGACGACTCGCTGCCGAAGCATCATGGCGTTGCTTTCTGGTTCCGACGACCCGACGACGCGTCCTTTGTCTCTGCGTTGCGGCCGCAGCCTGTCCTCGTCGAGGACCGCTTCGCAACAGCGCCCGGCATGTTCTCGCACGACAGGGTTGATCTAGGCTCGACGCTGCTGGCGGAGTGCCTGCCCGAGACGGGCAAGGGCTCAGCTGCGGACTTCGGCGCCGGCTGGGGTTATCTGGCAGGGATGCTGGCTGAGAGAACGACGGGGTTGGCCTCGATCGATCTCTACGAAGCCGACTATGCATCGCTGGAAGCCGCCAAGAGCAACCTTGCGGAACTCCCGAAGCCGCCGGCTTTCAATTTCTTCTGGCATGATCTGGTCGGCGAGGCGGTCGAGCGGAAATACGATCTCGTCGTCATGAACCCTCCCTTCCACCAGGGCCGGGCCGCCGAACCGGGCATCGGGCAGGCGATGATCGGCAAGGCTGCGTCCGCGCTGAAACCCGGCGGACGACTGCTGATGGTCGCCAATCGCGGCCTGCCCTACGCTCAGACGCTGCAGGCGGCGTTCAAGAAGGTCGAGGAATTGCGCGACGAGGACGGTTTTCGCGTGTTTTCGGCGATCCGCTGATCGCAGCCTGGCGGCCGATGACAGGGGCGCGCCAGCCGGTTATGAAGCCGTACGCTGCGGAGACGAGCATGTACCACCGACGCATTCTGGACTGGGACGACGCCTACACCAACGGCGCCTACATAGCCGGTGGCGACCGCTGGCCCGAAACATTCTGGGCAGCGCCTGCCAAGGCGTGGCGGGACGAGCGTGCAGCGGCAGGCAAGGCGAAACTCGGCCTCGAATACGGACCGGGCGAGCGCAACCGCTTCGACCTTTTCCTCCCCGACGGCGAGTCGAAAGGCCTCGTGATCTTCATCCATGGCGGGTACTGGATGAAGTTCGACCAGAGCTACTGGTCGCATCTGGCGCGCGGGCCGGTCGAAAGCGGCTATACGGTGGCCATGCCGACCTACACGCTTTGCCCGCAGAACCGGATCGCCGGCATCACCAAGGAAATCGGGCACGCGGTCGAGAAGATCGCCGGCATGGTCGATGGGCCAATCCGCATAACCGGCCACTCGGCCGGCGGACATCTGGCGACGCGCATGGTCTGCACGGACTCGCCGCTGTCTGAAAGCGTGCGCGGACGGATTAGCAAAGTCGTGTCCCTGTCCGGCCTTCACGACCTGCGACCACTAATGCGCGCGGCAATGAACGACACGCTGCATATCGACGAGGCCGAGGCGAAGGCGGAAAGCCCACTCTTCCTGGAGCCGATCTCTGGCATTCCGGTGACTTTCTGGGTGGGCGGCACGGAACGCTCCGAATTCATCCGCCAGAGCAAGCTGCTCGCCAATGCATGGATCGGCGTCGGCGGTGCGACCGCCTATGTCGAGCAGCCCGACCGGCATCATTTCAACATCATCGACGGGCTCGCCGATGCGGCCCACCCCTTGACGCGCGCGCTGCTGGCGGATTGATAGCAGGTCGCAGACGGGCTATCGAACGGCCCTGACCGAAAGTGAGGCGCAAGTTTGCGCCCGGTAATGGAAAGACCGCGATGAGAGCCGTTTTCGTGCAGCTCCAGTGCCAGCCCGGAAAGACCTATGAGGTCGCCGACGCGCTGTTCGAGCGCGAGATCGTCTCGGAACTCTATTCGACCAGTGGCGAATACGATCTGCTGATGAAGATCTACATCGAGGCCGAGGACGATATCGGCAAGTTCATCAACGAGCACATCGCCAATGTGCCGGGCATTGTCCGCTCGCTGACGACGCTGACCTTCAGGGCGTTTTAGCCGGGACGTCCGCGACAGGCAGTTTCGGCCTGCGCTTGAGGAAGCTGGAGGCCTCGACATAGTCGCCGCGCACCCAGCCTTTGCGCCCATCGCCCATCACAAGCAGCCAGTCGCCGTCGCGGACCAGTTCACGCATCACGGTACCCGGCTCCAGCGTCGCGATCACAGCCGCGTCCGGGCGAGCCTGCGCGCGCAGGCGCACCCGCGCCTTCGTCTGGATGGAGACCGGCTTGTCCGGCCGACTGATCGAGCCGGTGACGATCTTCTGTGGCCGCGACGGAGGCCGGTCCACGGTCTTGGGCAACACCAGCGCGATGGTATCGCTGGTGGCGGATTGCGGATTCTTGGCAAGCAATGTCCTGTTTGTTGCCGTCTTGCCGGTTAGCGACTTTGGCGGCACGGGCTTTTCAGGGGTCGCTGTGGCCGTTGTCTTGGTCGATCCGGCGGATTTCACGCCGACGGGTTGCGTCGGGCGGGGCTTCGCGGCGGCCCGATCGGCCTGCACCTTTTCCGGCGGGCGCGGGTTCTTCATGTCCTCACGCACGACCCAGATGCCGACGGCAACCGCGCCGATGACAAGCCATCTGAGTTTGGGAAGCGCCAGTCCAGCCATGGCGCGCAGCATGGCAGCAAGACTTTAAGACCGGGTTGATGCGCGGTTCTAGCTGCGCCGTGCTCTGGGATCAGGCCGGCGCCGCCTGCTTCGACTGCCAGTCGGCCAAGGCTGCCTTGAGGGCGTCGCTCCCGGCCGCGGCGACTGTCGCATCGGGTGTGAAGCCGAGGCCCATCATCTTGCGGCCGAGCATGTGATCGGCAGGTCGATTGACCGATTCGATGCCCAAAAGCCGGTCGCCCTTGTAGTGGAACACGGAGAATTTGTTCTCGGCGGGGTCTCCGGACAAGATTTGCCGGTCGCTGCCGCCGGTCAGCCCGACCATCTGCAGCTTCATGTCGCCGATATCCGACCAGAACCACGGAACCGCCGAATAGCTCTCGTCATGGCCGGTGATGGTGCGCGCGGCCAACCGGGCCTGATCGGTGGCGTTCTGCACGGATTCCAGCCTGACATCCCCGCCCGTCATCCAGTGGCGATAGCTCGCGGCGTCGCCGATGGCGAGAACGTCGGGAGCCGAGGTCTGCATGCGCTGGTCGACGCGGATGCCGTTGGCGGTAGCAATGCCGGCTTCGGCGGCCAGTTCTACATTCGGAACGACGCCAATGCCGACGATGATCATGCGGGCCGAAATCCGCTCACCGGCCGAGGTGATGACGGCGGCTACGTGGCCATTCTCGCCATCGATTCGCCCAACGGTCGTACCGGTCAGCAGCCGGACCCCTGCAGCAGTGAGCCGCGAAGCCACATGGCTGGATATGGCAGCAGGAAGAACGCGGGCGAGCAGCCTGTCCTGCGCTTCGACAACGGTGACCTTGCGGCCGGAGGCGGCGAGCGTCGCCGCGATCTCCAGCCCGATGAAGCCGCCGCCCAGGACAACGACATCTTCGACCGAGTAAGCCAGCTCGCGAATCGCACGCGCGTCGGCGATGGACCGCAACGACAGCATGCCCTTGAGCGGGCCACCCTCCACCGGCAGGATGCGCGGCCGGGAACCGGTTGCGAGGATGGCCTTGTCGAAGGCGAGCGTGGCGCCGGAGGCCAGGGTCAGCCGTTTCTCGGCCGGGTCGAGGCTTTTGACGCTTTCGCCGAGCAGGAGGTCTATGTTTGCGCCCGAGAAGAAGGCATCTGCCCGCAGGATCTGCGGCTTGGCTTCCTTGTCCTTGATGAACGCCTTGGAGAGGGGAGGCTTGTGGTAGGGAAGTTCCTGTTCGTCCCCGATCAGCCTGACAGGCCCCTGATGGCCCTCCTCGCGCAGGCTGGCCGCCGCCTGGACGCCACCGTGACCTGCTCCGATGATGACAACGCCGTCTTCCATGCCGCTTCCATCCTGATGTTCCGTCGCTCATGCCGCTTGCCCATTCGCGGCGTGACGAAGGCGTTCGCGTCGCATCCGGGGGGCATTCATGTCAATCCGGGCCAACCTCATGAAAACATGACACTTGTAGTTTAGAATAATTCTAAACTATTGATTGGATTAAGCTTTTCAGCGATTTCCATTGACTTCGGGGAACCGGCGGGCCTATCAGTCGGGACGTCCTGCAGGGGCGATACCTTTGATGTCCGGGCCTTGAACCCGGTCGATTGGAGGAACTTTGATGGTTTCCGGCCCGGCCCGCCATGCAAGCGGAGTGCCGTGGATGACGCCGGAAAGTCACGGCTCCCCATTCGCAAAACAAGATTTTCGGAGCGCTCGCATGCGCTTGGCCAAGGAGAGAAAGATGAGGCAGGGTAAGGGGTTTGTGGGGGTCGGACGCGCGCTTGCGTGCGCGACCATGTTGACGGTCGTGGCGCTGCCGGCCGCAGCCCAGACCGATCCGAAGGCCGTCCTGACCACTTACGCGGACATCGCGCTTGCCGAGTACGGTGATGCGCTCTCGACGGCCAAGGCGCTCGACGCCGCGACGGATGCGCTGATCGCAAGCCCGTCGGCTGAGACGCTTGCGGCGGCGCGCGAAGCCTGGAAGGCGGCGCGCATTCCCTACCAGCAGACAGAAGTCTATCGCTTCGGCAACGCGATCGTCGACGACTGGGAAGGCCGCGTCAACGCCTGGCCGCTGGATGAGGGCCTGATCGACTATGTCGACCAGTCCTATGGCACCGAGTCGGACGAGAACACGCTTTACACCGCCAACGTCATCGCCAATCCGTCGATCGAGATTGACGGCCAGAAGGTCGATGCGTCGAAGATCACGCCTGAGTTCCTGGCCGGCACGCTGCGCGAGGCTGGCGGCATCGAGGCCAATGTGGCGACCGGCTACCACGCCATCGAGTTCCTGCTCTGGGGTCAGGACCTGAACGGCACTGGCCCGGGTGCAGGCAATCGTCCCTACACCGACTACGACAAGGCCAACTGCACCGGCGGCAATTGTGAGCGCCGCGCGGAGTATCTGGCCGCTGCCACCCAGCTTTTGGTCGCCGACCTCGAGGAAATGGTCGGCAACTGGGGTCCTGATGGTGCAGCGCGCAAGGGTTTGCTGGAAGGTGAGACAAACGCGGACATCGCAACCATCCTGACCGGCATGGGATCGTTGTCCTATGGCGAACTCGCAGGCGAACGCATCAAGCTCGGCCTCCTGCTGCACGATCCCGAAGAGGAGCATGACTGCTTCTCCGACAACACGCACATCTCGCATCTCTATGATGTCGTCGGCATCAGCAATGTCTATCATGGCAGCTACACCCGCACGGACGGCTCCAAGGTCGAGGGTCCGTCGGTTTCCGATCTGGTCAAGGCTGCGGATCCGGCCGTCGATGCCGAGTTGTCGGCCAAGATCGACGTCTCGTTGAAGGCCTTCCAGACGATCGCCAAGCGGGCGGAGGGCGGCGAGGCCTATGACCAGCAGATCGCCGAGGGCAATGTCGAAGGCAACGCTGTCGTACAGGCAGGCGTCGATGCACTGGTCGACCAGACCCGCTCGATCGAGCGGGCGGTTGCGGCGCTGAAGCTCGACGCCATCCAGTTCGAGGGCTCCGACAGCCTCGACGCCCCCGACAAGGTGTTCGAGTAATACCTATCTATCAAGCCAGGCGGCGCACGGTCGCGCCGCCAGCCAGCAAGAGTTCGAGATGCTTGTCTGTCACTGCAACCTGATTACCGAGAAGGAGATCGAGGAAACGATCATCGGCCTGCTGGAGCAGGATCCCTGGCAGCTTATCGTGCCTGCGAAGGTATATCACACCCTTCGCAAGAGGGGTCGCTGTTGCGGCTGCTTCCCAAATGTGGTGGAAACGATCATTCGGGTCACCGAACACTACCACACCCGCTCGGAGGCGAGCGACGTGGACATCGTTTCACACCTAGACCGCGTGCGTGGACTGCGGTCTGAATACGGGAGCAGAGGCCATGAAGGGCGAAAAGCAGGTAATCGAGCGGCTTAACGAGGCGCTTTTCCTCGAACTCGGCGCGGTCAACCAGTACTGGGTACACTACCGTCTGCTGGAGGACTGGGGCTACACCAAGCTGGCGAAGAAGGAGCGGGCGGAATCGATCGAGGAAATGCAGCATGCCGACAAGCTCGTGGCGCGCATCATCTTCCTCGAAGGCCATCCGAATCTCCAGTCGGTCGCGCCGTTGCGCATCGGGCAGAACGTGAAGGAAGTGCTGGAAGCCGATCTCGCGGGCGAGTACGACGCCCGCACCGCCTACAAGAAGTCGCGCGAAATCTGCCATGACGCCGGCGACTACGTGACCATGAAGCTGTTCGAACAACTGCTGGCCGACGAGGAAGGCCATATCGATTTCCTCGAGACGCAACTCGACCTGCTCAACTCGCTGGGCGATGCCAAGTATGGCCAGCTCAACGCGGATTCGGCCAACGAGGCCGAGGGCGGAGAGCACTAGGACCATGACCCCATGCGGTGCGCCATAGCGAGATTTCTGAGCGCGCCGCACGCTTTCCGGACCATGACCGCGGCTTTCGCGGCGGCCATGGCTGTTTTTTTCCTGATGCCTGCCCTGGCGGGCGACGCGAGCATCGAGAAAGAACGCAGCGACCTGACGCCGGAAGACGCCGCACGCGTCAAGGCGATCACGGCGCCCGCCTCGGACTTTTCGAAACCTGAAAAGTTCGAGATGATGCAGGGCGGAGCGGGCACGTCGAAGAAGCGGGTGAACCGCGACGCCTTCTCGCAATCCTCGGCCAATATAACCTTCGAGGAAGAAGGCACGTTCAAGCTCGGCAACGCGCTGTTCCGCAAGCTCTGGGTGTCGTCGCCGTCATCGACGCAGGCCTCCGATGGGCTCGGCCCGCTCTTCAACGCGCGCGCTTGCCAGAGCTGTCACCTGAAGGACGGTCGCGGCCGTCCCCCAGAGGACAATCCCGACGCGACCTCCATGTTCCTCAGACTGGCGCGCCAGGCCGAGACCGAGGAAGAGAAAAAGCTTGTCGCGGAACATGCCGTCCTGAATTTTCCCGACCCGGTTTATGGCTCGCAACTTCAGGATCTCGCGGTACCCGGTCTTGCCGGCGAAGGCCGCATGAAGATCGCTTACGAGGAAATGCCGGTGACGCTCGGTGACGGGACGACCGTCTCCCTGCGCAAGCCGACCTACTCGATCGAAAACCTTGGCTATGGGCCACTCAACCCCGGGACGACGCTGTCGCCACGGGTAACGCCGCAGATGATCGGTCTTGGGTTGGTCGAGCAGATTCATCCGGCCGATATTCTCGCCAATGCCGATCCCGACGATGCGGATGGCGACGGCATCACCGGCAAGGCATCCATCGTGCGCGACCCGAAGAGCGGCGAACTAACACTGGGCCGGTTTGGCTGGAAGGCGCAGACGCCTTCGATCCGCGAGCAGACGGCAGACGCCTTCGCGGGCGATATCGGCATCTCAACGCCAGACGTGCCAAAATCATGGGGTGATTGCACGCAAGCCCAGACCGCCTGCCTGGAAAGACCAACCGGCGTGCAGGGACGGCTGGGCGACACGGAAGCGCCGGACCCGGTGCTCGACCTCGTCACCTTCTATTCGCAGCATCTTGCTGTGCCGGCGCGCCGTGACGTCGGCAAGCCGGACGTCCTGCGCGGCAAACAGATATTCTACCAAGCCGGCTGCGCATCCTGCCATACGCCGAAATTCGTCACGCGTCGCGATGCGCCGAACAAGGCACAGGCTTTCCAGCTCATATGGCCCTATTCCGATTTTCTCCTGCACGACATGGGGGAAGGACTGGCGGATGGCCAGCAGGTTGGCGAGGCGACCGGCCGCGAATGGCGGACGCCGCCGCTCTGGGGCATCGGCCTGACCGAAAAGGTCAGCGGGCACACATTCTTCCTGCACGACGGTCGTGCCCGCAATCTGACGGAAGCCATCCTCTGGCACGGTGGAGAGGCGCAGGCTGCGCGCGACCGCTTTGCAAACCTATCCGCAACGGACCGTGAAGCCCTGGTGAAATTTCTGGAGTCGCTGTGATGTTGTCTCGCATTCTCGCCTGCCTCGCAACTTTCAACCTTGCTATCGTCGCGCTACCTGCCCAGGCCAGCAAGGCAACAGACATCGTCAATGGCGCTATCGGAGGTTTCGTTCGCCCCGGCTATCATGCCTTTCTGGGGGCGACGACCGGACTTTCGGAAGCCGGCAAAAAACTTTGCGCCGAGCCCTCGACGGCAAATCTCGACGCGATGCGTGGAGCTTTTGGGAAGACGGTCGGTACGTGGTCGCGCGTCGAAGTCATCCGATTCGGGCCCGTGACCGAGCAGAACAGGCTCGAGCGCGTGCTCTACTGGCCCGACCGCAAGAGCACTGGCCTGAAGCAAGTCCAGGCGGCGATCGCCGAAAAGGACATGACTGCGACCGACGCCGCGCAGTTGGCCGGCAAGAGCGTCGCCATGCAAGGTCTGGGCGCGCTGGAATTCGTGCTGTTTGGCACGGGCTCGGATCAGCTTGCGAATGGCGATGCCTACCGCTGTAGCTATGGCGCTGCGATTGCAGGCAATCTCCAGGCGATTGCCGGGGAGATCGACGCTGCGTGGGCCGACCCTGACGGCTTTGCGAAGACATGGTCGACGCCCTCGGCCGAGAATCCGCTCTTTCGGGATGGCAAGGAGGCAGTGACTGAACTGATGGACGTCTTCGTGACCGGAACGGAACTGGTACGCGATGTCCGCCTTGGTGGATTTCTTGGCGCGGGGGCGAAGGACGACAGGCCGAAACAGGCGCTGTTCTGGCGGTCGGAGCAGACGGTCCCGGCGCTGGGCGGAAACATGGCCGGTATGCGTGATCTGCTGGAGGCGTCCAAGCTGGCGGCCGCGTTGCCTGCGGATCAGGCCTTCCTCGGCGGAAGTACGATTTTCGAATTTTCCAATGCCGCGAATGCCTTGTCGAGCCTCCAGGGGCCTGTTGCCGACATTCTCGCCGATCCCGAAAAGCGGGCGAAGCTCGCCTATTTCGGCCTCGTAACGTCGAGCCTCTCCGACATCTTCGGAACGCAGATGTCGGGAGCTCTCGGCCTGACCTCCGGTTTCTCTTCGCTCGATGGGGACTAGCCCATGCCGGCCAAGTGCACCAACCTGATCGACCGCCGCGATTTTCTTCGGGCAGCCGGGGTAACATTTTTGTCCGCACTCGCGCCGCAAGCCTTCGCCGATACGCTCGCGGCAGACGCGGTGTTTGCCACGGCCTACCAGCGACGTGATGGAAGCTATGGAGCGGCGATTATTTCCGAAGCCGGAAAAGTCCTGCATGCGGTGGACCTGCCGGATCGCGGCCATGACATTACCTTCGATCCCATTTCCGGGCGCTCGGTCGTCTTCGCGCGCCAGCCGGGTACTTTCTTCGTGGCCTTCAGGCACAAGGGCGACACGCCGCCGGTCACGGTGGAAAGCATCGCGGGCCGCCACTTCTTCGGCCATGGCATTTTTTCGCCCGATGGGCGGTTGCTCTACACGACCGAAAACGATTTCGATAACGCCGCTGGCATGGTCGGCGTCTACGATGCGACCAACGGCTTTTCGAGGGTCGGAGAATTCCCGACGCATGGCGTCGGGCCGCACGAGCTTCTTCTGCTTGGGGACGGACGCACCATCGCAATCGCCAATGGCGGCATCGAGACGCATCCCGATTTCGGCCGCGCCAAGCTCAACCTGCCCACCATGAAGCCGTCCTTCGTGCTGGTGGACAGGTTCACAGGCGACCTGATCGAGAAGCACGAACTGCCGCCTGAACTGCACCAGCTCTCCATCCGCCACATGGACACCGATGAAAAAGGAGCGGTCTGGTTCGGCTGCCAGCACGAGGGGCCGGCAACCGAACGCCCTGCCCTTGTCGGTCGTGCCGTGCGCGGCAAGGAGATGCAACTGATCGACATGGAGCCAAAAGTGCTTTCCGGCTTCCGCAACTATATCGGGTCTGTGGCGGCGAACCGGGATGCCGGCACAGTCGCGGTGACCTCGCCGCAGGGCAATGCCTACGCCGTGATCGAGGCAGCGAGCGGAAAGGTCATTGCTGTGGAAAGCCTGACGGAAGTGTGCGGCGCAGCACCTGATCGCGCTGGCTTCATCGTCTCGACCGGGACGGGCGTTGTCGTCGAACCCGACGGCAGGTCTTCGAGGGACGAGACCTACGTCTGGGACAATCACATGCTCCGGATAGGATGAGCAGGCGACGCGTGGATAAATCCACGCCGCGATGATCGTCAGACCGTTCCGGAGATGTCGGCGAAGGCCATCGCCTTGCGGATGATGGCCACGAGCTTGTCTCCGGCGATCTCGGGCGCACCGCCATTGTCGAGGACGATGGACGGGCCGGTCGTGTCGCAGGAGATGGTGCGGGCAAGCCGAGCCAGAATCTCGTCGCGCGTCTCTCGGCCCCGGCCAGCGAGCCGTGAGGCGAGGATCTCCGGATCGGCGGTTATCTCCACCACGGCTACATTCGCGTAACGCTCGCGCAGCGCCGGCAACGCACCGCGCGAAAGATTGGCGACCGCGACATGGCCATTGTCGAGCGCGGTATCGACACTTGAAGGAATGCCGTAGCGCAGGCCGTGCGCTTCCCATGCCAGCGCGAACGCGCCGTCGCTCTGCGCCTGCACGAAGGCTTCGTCGCTCAGCGTGTCGTGCTGCTCAGTCGAGCCGTCACAGGGCCGTGTGATGACACGCCTGACGAAATCGACCTGCGGCTCACCGCCAAGCGCCGCCATGGCATGCGCGATCAACGTGTCCTTGCCGGCGCCGCTTGGGCCGACGATGGCGACGAACGCGCCGTTACGGATCGGCAGCGCGCCGGCCTGGACGCGCTCCAGCAGGGCTGATGTCATCATGCGACGCGACGTCCCTCGCGCCAGACGGTGCGAACGACCGGAATATGCTCCTCCAGTCGGACACGCACGAGGTCGGCGCGCCGGCCCGGCTCAATGACGCCGCGATCGGTCAGGCCGACGGCGTCGGCAGGATTCTTCGACACCATCGCTACCGCCTGCGGCAGCGAGATGCCGTCGACAGCGTCGCCGATGAAGAAAGCCGACTGGATCAGGCTGAACGGGATGTAGTCGGACGACAGGATATCGAGCAGGCCGTCGGCCGCGAGGTCGCGGGCCGAGACGTTGCCGGAGTGCGAACCGCCGCGCATGACGTTCGGCGCGCCCATCAGCACGCCGAGGCCGGCCTGCTTGGAAGCGGCCGCCGCTTCCGTCGTGGTCGGGAATTCGGCGACGCGGATACCCTGCTCGATCGCCTCGTCGACATGCGCGACCGTTGCGTCGTCATGGCTGGCCAGCACGATGCCGCGCTCATGGCAGGCCTTGGCAACGGCCAGCCGGTTGGATGCGGAGTTCTGCTGTGACTGGGCGACACGCGCATCGCAATAGATGCGGAACTGTTCCTCCGACATCTTCATCTTGCCCATGTAGTAGGTGGCGTAGGCCTCCAGGCTGGCGAACTGGCGCTGGCCGGGCGCATGGTCCATGAGCGAGGCGAGTTTGACGCGATAGTCGCCCGAGAACAGCGCGAAAGCTTCAAGGCAGTCCGGCGCGGAGACTTCGCAGCGCAGGTGGATGAAGTGATCGGCGCGCACCAAATCTTCGCTGACGCTGGTCTCGATGGCGTCGGCCAGCTTGCGCATATCCTGCATTGTCAGGTCGGCTTCGTAGTCCATGCCGACGCGCAGCGCGTCGAACACGGTTGTGATGCCTGCGGTGGCGATCTGCGCGTCATGCGCCAATACGGAGGCGATCGGGTTCCAGCGCACTTTTGGGCGCGGCGCATAATGGCCCTCGAGATGGTCGGTATGCAGCTCGACCAGCCCCGGGATGACGTAGTCGCCCTCCATGTTCTCGCCCGTGCGGACATTGCCGCGGTCGATGTCGGCAATCTTGCCGTCGCGAATGACGACGCTGCCCGGCACGACCTCGTCGGCGAGCACGATGTTGGCGTTGGTCAGGACGGTCTCGGTCATCATGCGGTCTTTCTCTTGAGGCGGCTGCCGAGGCCGTACCAGGACTTCACCACGAAAGGTGCGCCCGGCTCTGGCTCGACGAAGAGCGCCAGTCCGTCGATGACGGCCGGCTGGTCGAGTGCGGTGGCGAAGACCTCGTCGATCGCAGCGCGGACACGCGGCAGGTCGGCGTCGGGCACGCGGCCAGTCAGCGTCATGTGGAAGCGGAAGCTCTCGAAGACGTAGGGATAGCCCCACTGCATCAGGTTGCGGAATTCTTCGGGGCTCAGCGATTCCGGACTGCGCCTGCGGACGTCGGCCTCGGACAGCGGCGCGCGGAAGCGGTCGAAATGGGTGACGATCTCACCGGCCAGGCGGTCGAGGTCAGGGGCCGGGCTGGCGGGCACCAGCGCCAGGAAACCGTCGATGCGCTTCGGCACCAGCCTTGACAGCAGAACGGGCTCTGCGCCGGCTGCGAAGCGCGCAAGCTCCTGGTCGAGTTCGGCCTCGCCGACACGTTCGGCCAGATGGAAAGGCGCCTTCAGCGTAGCGTGGAACCCGTAACGCCGCGCGCTCGCAGTATGGAAAGCGATCTCGGCGGGCGACAGGGTAGTCACGGCCGGCGGCGGCAACTGACCGCCCGTAAAGGGGTCGCGGCCAAGCCAGCCCGCCGCAACACGCGTGAGCGGGTCGTTCTGTCCCGGTGTGAAATAGACGGCGTATCGCATAGACGAATCCTTGTCGGCTCGTCCCTTAGGCGATTTCCATGACGGAATGACGAAAGCCGGCTGACTAAATGCGGCAGATAGCAGAGCAAGGTAACAAAGTCATGTCGGTGTTTTCGCTCACGGGCCGTTTCGCCGCCTGCCGGCGGCTGGCCCTCCGCGGGGGCGCGCCATAAGGCGCGACGGCCGGTCGGGCTTGCGGCCTTCGGCCGGGCGGTATCGGCGAAGCAGGCAAAAGAGGCCGTGCCTCTCGCCTTACGCCTTCATCAGCCACTCGTGCTCGGGGGCGTTGTGGAACTTCCACGTCCGCTTCGGGCCGGCCATGACGTTCAGATAATAGAGGTCGTAGCCGTGGCAGGCGGCGCAGGGGTGGTAGCCCTTAGGCACCAGCGTCACGTCGCCGTCCTCGACCGCCATCACCTCGTCCAGCTCGCGGTTGCCCGCCGCATCGGCGTCCGTATAGACGCGCTGGAAGGCAAAACCCTGCGGCGGGTTGAGCCGGTGATAGTAGGTCTCCTCGAGATAGGATTCGACCGGCAGCGCGTCGCGGTCGTGCTTGTGCGGCGGATAGCTCGACGTGTGGCCGCCCGGCGTGATGACCTCCACCACGAGCAGCGAATCGGCAGGCTTGCCCTCAGGCAGGATGTTGGTGACGTAGCGCGTGTTGGTGCCCTTGCCGCGCACCTCCTGCCCGAGATCGTTAGGCCCAATGAGCCGGACCGGCAGGCCGCCGCCGAGGCCGGGCGCGGAGCAGACAGCCAGTTCGAGATCGGTATCGGCGGTGACCGACCAATCCGAACCCTGGGGCACATAGACCGACCACGGCTTGCCGTCGAAGGGGCTCATGCGTTCGCCGATCAGGCCGAAGTCTTGCCCGCCGGCTTTCACCTTCGCCTTGCCGGTGATGATGACAAGGCAGACTTCGCGGCTGCCGGTGTTTTCCGCAACAGTGTCGCCCGGCGTCACCCGGTGCAGGTCGAAGCCGACATAGGTCCAGCCGGCGTTTTCAGGCGTCACATGTGCGACGCGACCGGTACCAGCCTTGCTCTTCACCTGCAGCTTCGACATTGGGCTATTCCTTTTGTGCGGGCGGGCTCTCGGGCGGGGTGTCTGCCGATGCTTCCGCTGGCTGCGCTTCCTCGATCGGCTTGTAGAGGTAGAGGAACTGCCAGACGGCATAGGCGGTGAAGGCCGCTGCGATCCAGCCCCACATCGAGGAGCCGTTCCAGAACTCGAACACCGACCAGCCGGCGCAGACCGCGATGATGGCGATGCGACGCCAGAGCGGGCGGAAAAACGGGTGCTCGTGGTCTTTCAAGAGTATTTCCTCGGTTGGTCGTTTCAGGTGGCCGGGAAGCCTTTCGTCTCGACCGTATAACCCGCCGCCGTCATGACGCGCATCAATTCCTTGTGGCCCACCTCAGCCATTTTAAGCGGCGGGTTCTTTTTAGGATCCTGCTCGGCCTCGACCACGAACCAGCCCTCGTAGCCATAGTCGGCGAATTTCTTCACGATCGCGCCGAAATCGAGCGAGCCATCGCCGGGCACGGTGAAGGCGCCGAGCGCCACGGCGTCGAGGAAGGACTGCGTCTTCCAGTCGAGCGCCTTGATCACGTCCATGCGCACGTCCTTCACGTGGACATGGCTGATGCGCTTGTGGTGGCGGTCGATCACGGCAAGCACGTCGCCACCGGCAAACGCCAGGTGGCCTGCGTCGAGCAACAGCGGAATGCCCTCGCCGGAATATTTCATGAAGGCGTCGAGCTCATGTTCGAATTGCACGACGGCAGCCATGTGGTGATGGTAGGAGAGCGGCATGCCCTGCTCGGCGCACCATTCGCCGAATTGGGTAAGCTGCCTAGCGTAAGCCTTCATCTCGTCGTCGGGCAGAACGGTCTTGCCGGCGAGCGGTTTACTGCGGTCACCCTGGATCGAGCGGCCGACCTCGCCATAGACGATGCAGGGCGCGTCGACGGCCTTGAACAGCTCGATCATCGGCTGAATTCGGGCCTTGTTGGCGGCGAGGTCGCCGTCGGCGGCAAGGGTGCCGGAGAACCAGCCGCCGCAGAGCGTCACGTCGGCCGCCTTCAGGATCGGCAGCATGATCTTCGGATCGTTAGGGAACCGCCTGCCCATCTCCATGCCGGTGAAGCCGGCCGAGCGCGACTGGCGCAGGCATTCCTCCAGCGAGACGTCGTCGGATAGTTCGACCAGATCGTCGTTCCACCATGCGATGGGGGACATGCCAAGCTTGGCTTTCATTCTATCTCCGCTTCCACCTCCCCTTGTGAGAGGTCGCGCCGCAGGCGCGTTGTGGGTTGGTTGTCTTACACTGGCGGCTAGGGGACCCCCACCCCGGCGCTGCGCGCCGACCCTCCCCGCAAGGGGGAGGGTATAGGCGTCTCAGTTCACGAGATGCTGCATCTTGCGCTTCTTCTCATAGTCCTTGCGCGCCTTGTTGACACTTGGGCGCGTCGAGACTTCCGGCACGGCGACGTCCCACCAGTGGCCGCCGGCCTCCGTGGAAACGAGCGGATCGGTGTCCATGACGATGACGCTGGTGCGGTCGTACTTCTCCGCATCCTTCAAGGCGCGCTCGAGCTCGGCAATCGACTCGGCTTTGCGTGCGATCGCGCCCATCGCGGCTGCATGCGCGGCGAAGTCGATTTCGGACGGACGCTCTTGCAGCGTGTCGCGGAAGAGATTGTTGAAGTTGGCGCCGCCGGTCGCCATCTGCAGCCGGTTGATGCAGCCAAAGCCCCTGTTGTCGAGCACGACGATGGTGAGCTTCTTGCCAAGCATGACCGAAGTCGCGATCTCGGAATTGGCCATCATGTAGGAGCCGTCGCCGAGCATGACGATCACGTCCTGCTCCGGCCGGGCGATCTTCACGCCGAGCCCGCCGGCGATCTCGTAGCCCATGGTGGAGAAGCCGTAGTCGAGATGATAGCTGCCCGGCGCGCCGGCCGGCCACAGCTTGTGCAGCTCGCCGGGCAGGCCGCCGGATGCGCAGACCAGAGTCGCCTTGGAACTGCGTGCGCGATGCACTGCGCCGATCGCCTGCGCGTCAGATGGCAGCGCGTTGGTCGGGTCGGTGACGGCCTTCGCGGCTTTCAGCCACGCGGCCTTGGCCTCCTTCGCCGTCTTGACCCAGGAGGCGGGTGACTTCCAGTTCGTTAGCCGGCTTTCAAGTGCCTCCAGTCCGGCCTTGGCGTCTGCCACCAGCGGCAGGCCGCTGTGCTTGCCGGCATCGAAGGGCTGCGCGTTCAGCCCGATGATCTTCGCCCCGTCGGCCTTGAACAAAGCCCATGACCCCGTGGTGAAATCCTGCAGGCGCGAGCCGACCGCCAGCACCACGTCCGCCTGCTCGGCGAGCAGGTTAGAAGCGGACGAGCCGGTGACGCCGACCGAGCCCATGTTGAGCGGATGCACATGTGGCAGGCTGGACTTGCCGGCCTGCGTCTCCATAACCGGGATGCCGTGCTTTTCGGCGAAGGCCTTCAGCGTCTCGGTGGCTTCGGAGTACAGGACGCCGCCGCCTGCGATGATGACGGGCTTCTTCGCAGCCTTCAGCGCGGCGACCGCTGCGTCGAGTTCTCGCGCGTCCGGCTGCGGCCGGCGCGGAATCCACATACGTTCTTCAAAGAAGGCTTCCGGATAGTCGAAGGCTTCCGCCTGCACATCCTGGCAAAGCGAAAGCGTCACTGGCCCGCAATCGGCAGGATCTGTCAGCACGGCCATGGCGCGTTGCAGAGCCGGAATGATCTGCTCTGGCCGCGTAATGCGATCGAAGTAGCGCGACACCGGCCGAAACACGTCGTTGGCGCTGACCGTGCCGTCGCCGAAACTTTCGACCTGCTGGAGCACTGGGTCGGGCGCGCGGTTGGCGAAGACATCGCCGGGCAGCAGCAGCAGCGGCAGGCGGTTGACATGGGCGAGTGCTGCGGCCGTGACCATGTTGGTCGCGCCGGGGCCGATCGAGGAGGTCGCGGCCATGAAGCGGCGCCGGAAATTGGCCTTGCCGAAGGCGATGGCGGCATGCGCCATCGACTGTTCGTTGTGGGCGCGATAGGTCGGCAGTTCGTCGCGCACCTGATAGAGCGCCTCGCCTATGCCTGCGACATTGCCGTGGCCGAAAATCGCCCAGACGCCGCCGAAGATTGGCAGCTTCCTGCCGTCGATGACGGTCATCTGGCGCGTCATGAAGCGGGTCAGCGCCTGCGCCATGGTCAGGCGGATCGTCTTGGTCATAAGTATTCCTCCCGCTTCCTTATGCAGCCTTGCGGCCGCGCGCGGCAAGCCAGGCGTCGGTCAGGCTTTCGAAACGCCGCGCCATGTCTGATATTGCCGCCTCGTCGTCAATCCTGCCGGAAAGCCATTTCTCGGCGGCGTCGGCGAAGAGTGTCCGCCCGACGGCGAAGCCCTTGACGATGGGCGCGTTGGCAGTCGCCCTGAAGGCGGCTTCGAGCTCGGCCTGAGGCGCATCGAGGCCGAGAAGCACCACGCCACGGCACCACGGATCGTTCTTTTCGATCACCGCCTCGATGTTCGCCCATGCAGCGCTCGAGGCCTGGGGCTCCAGCTTCCACCAGTCGGGCTTGATGCCGAGCGCGTAGAGTTCTTCCAGCGCGCGCGGGACGGTATTGTCATCAAGCTTGCCATGCTTCCCGGCAATGATCTCGACCAGCAGCTCACGTCCAACCCGCCGCGAAGCGTCGAACAACGCGCGCAGCTTCTGCTGCTGTTCCGCCTTCAGATGCTCCGGGTCATCAGGGTGGTAGAAACACAGGCACTTGATGCAATGGTCGACGGGCCATTCGACGAGCTGCGAGCCGATGTCCTGACTGAATTCGAAACGCAGCGGCCGCGAGCCCGGCAGTTCCACCGGCCGTCCAAGCCATGAGAAGCCATGCTTGGCGAATTCGAACATGGCGCTGCGGCCATGCTTCTCGTCAAGCAGCATGCCGTAGCCCTCGCGACCCTTCGCCACCCGGGCGGCTGCCTTCACGGTCAGCACCTTGAAGTCGCCGATCCGGCTTTCGTCCGCGTTGGCCTTGCGGGCGATTTCCTCGAGCTGCATGCGGTGATCGCAGGCAAAGGCCATGAGCGAGGGAATGTCGCCGCGGCGCGTCGTGGCCCAGTGGATGTGGTTGATCGCCTCGTCCTTGCGCAGGGCAAGATGCTTGCTGCCGTTCTTGAGGAAGAACTGCATCTCCTCGAAGGTCGGATATTCAGGCGCGCAGAGCAGGCGCGAGACGGCGAACGCGCCGCAGGCGTTGGCCCACGTCGCGGCAGTCTCGAAGCTTTCGCCGCCGAGCCAGCCGCGCAACAGGCCGGACATGAAGGCGTCACCCGCGCCGAGCACGTTGTAGATCTCGATCGGGAAACCCTTGCCGACGATGCCATCCTCCAGATCGTCGGAGATCGGCCCGTCATAGACGATGCAGCCCTTGGCGCCGCGCTTCAGCACGATCGCGGCCTTAGACACCGCGCGGATAGCCTTCAGCGAACCCAGCACGTCGTCCGCGCCGGACGCGATCATGATCTCTTCCTCGGTGCCGACGATGAGATCGCAGTCGTGCAGGATCTGCCGCATCTTGGCCGACACGACGTCCGACTTCACATAGCGCTCGAAGCCCTCGGCATGGCCGGCCAGCCCCCAAAGATTCGGGCGGTAGTCGATGTCGAACGCGACCTTGCGGCCGTGGGCCTTGGCGATGCGGATCGCCTTGAGCTGTGCGGCCTCTGTGTTGGGGCGGGAGAAATGCGTGCCGGTCACGATGATGGCGCGGGAGGATGCGATGAAGGCCTCGTCCACGTCGTCCTCGCAAAGCGCCATGTCGGCGCAATCGGTACGCACGAAGATCATCGGCGAGACGCCTTCGTCCTCGACCGACAGCAGCACCAGCGCGGTCAGACGCTCCTTGTCCGTAGTCAGCCCTTCGACGTTCACGCCTTCGCGCACGAGCTGCTCGCGGATGAAGCGGCCCATCTGCTCGTCGCCGACGCGGCTCAGAAGCGCGGAGCGCAGGCCGAGCCGCGCGGTGCCGACCGAAATATTTGTAGGGCAGCCCCCCACGGCTTTGGTGAAGGAGGCGATGTCCTCCAGCCGCGACCCGATCTGCTGGCCGTAAAGATCGACCGACGAACGCCCTATGGCGATGACATCGAGTTGATCCGTTTCACCTGTCCTTACCACGATTATTCCCTGCCTGACGCCTGCTTGATGTGAATGCGAGATAGAACCGAATTGAAACACAAATTCCATTTGACAGTCAACGTGGAATATTTATTCTATTTCGGAAAATCCGACATATTGGGAGGACACATATGATTTCGATCGGGCTGCTGGGCGCGGGCCGCATAGGGCAGATTCATGGCCGCAACATCGCCGCTTCGCCACGTGCGCGGCTGGCGGCGATCGCCGATCCCCTGCCCGAAGGCGCCAAGTCGCTCTCCGCGGCGACCGGCGCGCCGGTAAAGACGCCGGACGAAATCATCGCCGACAAGGGCATCGACGCGATCCTGATCGGCACGCCGACCGACACGCATGCGGATTTCATCGACCGCGCTGCGAAGGCAGGCAAGGCCGTGTTCTGCGAGAAGCCTGTCGATCTCAACTCGGCTCGGATCAAGAAGACGCTGGAGCGGGTGGAGAAGGCGGGCGTTCCGCTGATGATCGGCTTCAACCGCCGCTTCGATCCGAATTTTGCAGCGCTGCAGAAACGCATCGCGGATGGCGTGGCAGGCGAGGTCGAACTCGTCAGCATCCTGTCGCGCGATCCCGGACCGCCGCCGGTGTCCTATATCGAGCGTTCGGGTGGGCTTTTCCGCGACATGATGATCCACGACTTCGACATGGCGCGCTTCCTGCTTGGCGAGGATGCCGTGGAAGTGTTCGCGGTGGGTTCGGCATTGGTCGACAAGGCGATTGGCAAGGCGGGCGACGTCGATACTGCGGCCGTCGTGCTGAAGACGGCCAGCGGCAAGATCTGCCAGATCTCCAATTCGCGCCGCGCCACCTATGGCTACGACCAGCGCATCGAAGTGCACGGCTCGAAGGGCCTGCTGCAGGCTGGCAATGTGCACGAGACGACGGTGGTCTTCGCCGGAGCGAAAGGCATCAGCGCCGACCCCGTGCAGAACTTCTTCCTCGAACGCTATGCGGGCGCTTACAAGGCCGAGATCGAGGCGTTCATCGACGCAATCGTGAAAGGCAAGAAGCCAAAGCCGAACGGCGAGGACGGACTGAAGGCGCAATTGATGGCCGACGCCGCGACGAAGTCGCGGGAAACTGGCAAGCCCGTGAAGATCGGCTGAGGGACATTCATATGACCGACTCGTTCAAGCACTCGTCCCTCAAGGGCAAGGTCGCCATCGTCACCGGCTCTACGCAGGGATTGGGCGAGGGCACGGCGCATCTCTTCGCCGCGCGTGGAATTTCGGGCCTCGTCATCACCGGGCGCAATGCAGCACGCGGCGCGAAGGTGAAAGCCGATCTCGAAGCGAAGGGCGTGAAGACGCTTTTCGTACAGGCCGACCTAGCGTCGATGGACGATACCCGCAGGATCACGGCGGAGGCCGACAAGGCGTTCGGCCGCGTCGATATCCTCGTCAATTCGGCAGGGATCACCGACCGTGGCACGATCTGGGACACGAGCCCCGAACTCTTTGACACCATGTTCGCGGTCAATGTCCGTGCGCCTTTCTTCCTGATGCAGGATGCGCTGAAGGTGATGAAGCGCGAGAAGATCGAGGGCTCGATCGTCAACATCATCTCGATGTCGGGTCATGGCGGCCAGAGCTTCATCACAGCCTACTGCTCGTCGAAGGGCGGTCTCATCGCGCTGACACGCAACGTCGCGGCGGCGGTGATGAACTATCGCATCCGCGTCAACGGGCTGACCATCGGCCACATGAACACGCCTGGCGAAGATCGCATCATGAAGACCTATCATGGCGCGCAGGACGGCTGGCTGTCGGGTGCGGAAAAGACGAAGCCTTTCGGCCGGCTGCTGGAGGTGGAAGAAGTGTCGCGCGCCATCGCCTATCTGGCGAGCGACGAAAGCGGCATGATGACGGGATCGATCATCGATTTCGACCAGCAGGTGCGCGGCGCGGGCGACGCGCCGAGCCCTTCGCCACCGGTGGAGTGAGGCTTACTTTTCGCTGCGTCGCGCGGCGACGGCAACCGACAGCGTCATGGCGACGGCCATTGTCGTCGCCATCGAGCGGAAGCCCTCGAAATCGGCTTCTCCGATCTCGATCAGGGCGTCAGCGGACGCGGCAATCGGCGAGAAGACAGAGTCCGTTATCGCCACGATTTTCGCGCCGCGCGCCCGCGCGCTTCCGGTCAGGGTCACGGTCTCGCTGGCGTAGGGCGTGAAGCTGATCGCAAGTGCCGCGTCCCGCGCCGATACGAAGCCGGCCTGCTCCGCCCCCATGCCTGCGACGCCGTCGATGAGGATGTTGCGCACGCCGAGCTTGCCCATGGCGTAGCTCATGTACGATGTGATCGGGAACGAGCGGCGCAGGCCGATCAGGTAGATCGTCTCCGCGCGGGCGAGAAGATCGACGGCCTTGTCCAGCGCGGCGCGGTCTGCGCCGGCGCGGAAAGCGGCCACGGACTGTTCCGTTGCCTCCAGGAAGCCGTCGAGGACAAGGCTGGAGCGGCTCGCCGAAATACCTTTCTGGCGCATGCGCGAGATGCGTTCGTCGTAGCTGGGGACACGCTCGCGCAGCCGGGCCCTGAACACATCCTGCAAATCGGAAAAACCCTGGAAGCCGAACCCCTGGGCGAACCTCACCAGTGTGGACGGCTGCACCTCGGCCGACTGGGCAACACTCGCGGCCGTGCCAAAGGCGATCTCGTCCGGATTGTCGAGGGCATAGATCGCGACCTGGGCGAGACGCTTGGGCAGTGTGGGACGCCTCTCCACGATCGAGGCGCGCAGGGTCTCGAAGTCCTTGGGCGCGGTCGCTGTTTCCTCGTCGGTCGTCATGCTTCATCTCCCGGCGATGCTCTTGACCATGGCGGGGCTTGGCTCGCAACAGCAAAAACATCGCTTGACGGACCATGTCAGAAATGGAATGAATGTTCCAGCAGAAAAAACAAATGGCATATTTGTTCCGTTTCTGTGACGCGGTCCGATAGCGGAGGAGCTGCGGATCGCCTCTCTGGGTTCCATCAATCGGGAGGTAAAGTCATGAAGTCCGTAGTCAAGTCTCTGCTTACCGCGACCGCGCTCGCCGCGTCGCTGTTCGCTGCCAATGCCCAGGACACGCAGATTATCGTAGTCAGCCACGGCCAGGCTTCCGATCCGTTCTGGTCGGTCGTCAAGAACGGTGTGGCGCAGGCTGCGAAGGACGCGGGCGTCAACGTCGACTATCGCGCGCCCGAAACCTTCGACATGGTGGCGATGGCCCAGCTCATCGACGCCGCCGTCAACCAGAACCCTGCGGGGCTGGTCGTCTCCATCCCCGACGCCGATGCGCTCGGCCCGTCCATCCAGAAAGCTGTCGCGGCCGGCATCCCGGTCATCTCGATGAATTCGGGTTCTGACGTCTCCAAGAAGCTTGGTGCGCTGCTGCATGTCGGACAGGACGAGTTCGACGCCGGCAAGGCCGCCGGCGAAAAACTCAAGGAGCTCGGCGGCAAGAAGGCCATCTGCATCAACCAGGAAGTCGGTAACGTCGCTCTCGACCTGCGCTGCAAGGGCTTCGCCGAAGGTTTTGGAGACTCTACCGTCCTTCCGGCCAGCATGGACCCCGCCGAAGTGACCGCGAAGGTGAAGGCAGCCCTCTCCTCGGATACCGCCATTGACACCATCCTCAGCCTTGGTGCGTCGACCGCCGGCGAGCCAGCGCTGGTGGCGATCTCGGAGTCCGGCATGGAAGGCAAGGTCAACATCGGCACCTTCGACATGTCTGCGGGCTTCCTGCAGGCCATCGTCGACGGCAAGGCCACCTTCGCCATCGACCAGCAGCAGTATCTGCAGGGCTACCTGCCGGTCACCTTCCTGGCGCTCAACGCCAAGTACGGCCTGATGCCTGGCGGTAACGTTCCGTCCGGCCCGAACCTGATCACCAAGGACAAGGCCGCGCAGGTCATCGACCTGTCGGCCAAGGGCATCCGCTGACCGCTCAGCGATAAGCCCGGGAAGGCCGCAAGGCGGCCTTCCCTTCAACCGGAACCGAGAATTCAGCCGGCTGGCGTGCCTGCCGGCCCGGGAGGATACCCCATGTCTCAGCAGGACACAGCCGACCTTGCCTCCGTGAAGGACGAGCGGCTGAAAGAGGCCCCGCTTATCCTGCGCCTGATGCGCAGGCCCGAACTCGGCGCCGTGATGGGCTTGGTCATTGTCACGGTGTTCTTCATCGTGGTGGCGAACTCCACGATGTTCGAATTCTCCGGCATCATGAATTTCCTGGCACCCGCCGCCCAGCTCGGCATTTTGGCGATCGGCGCGTCGCTGCTGATGGTCGGCGGCGAGTTCGACCTGTCGGTCGGCTCCATGGTCGCCTTCACGGGCCTGATCTTCGCCGCCTGCGTCGTTACCATCGGCTTGCCGTTGCCCGTCGCGATCCTGCTGACGCTCGCCTTCGCGGCGGCGATGGGGCTGATGAACGGCCAGATCGTCATCCACACCGGCCTGCCCTCCTTCATCGTGACGCTGGCGTTCCTGTTCATCCTGCGCGGGCTTTCGCTGGTGGGGCTGAAATGGGCGACGGGCGGCTCCACCCAGCTTCGCGGCGTGCGCGAGGCCGCGACGCAAACGCCGCTCGATTCCTTCTTCTACGAGATATTCGCGGGCGACGCCTTCGAGGGCCTGTTCACCTGGCTCGCCGCCAACGACCTGATCGCGAAATTCCCCAACGGCCAGCCCAAGGTGACCGGCATCCCGGTCGAGATCATCTGGTTTGCGCTGATCGCAGCCCTTGCCGCATGGGTGCTGACGCGCACGCGCTACGGCAACTGGATCTTCGCAGCCGGTGGCGACGCCAACGCCGCGCGCAATTCGGGCGTGCCGGTGCGGCGGGTCAAGACATCGCTCTTCATGATCACCGCGGGCTGCGCGGCGCTGGTCGCCATCCTGACCGTTCTTGACTCTGGCTCGACGGACGCACGGCGTGGCTTCCAGAAAGAGTTCGAGGCCATCATCGCAGCGGTGATCGGCGGTTGCCTGCTGACCGGCGGCTATGGGTCGGCGATCGGCGCTGCGATCGGCGCGATCATCTTCGGCATGGTGCTGATCGGGCTCACCTACACCACCATCGACCAGGACTGGTATCTTGTCTTCCTCGGTGCGATGCTTCTGATGGCCGTGTTCTTCAACAACATCATCCGCAAGCGCGTGACGGGAGAACGCTGATGGCCTCCTCGTCCCATACCCCCCTCGTGGAAATGCGCGACATCGAAAAGCATTTCGGCTCTGTGATCGCACTCTCCGGCGTCTCGGTGACGGTGAACGCCGGCGAGGTGCACTGTCTGCTCGGCGACAACGGTGCGGGCAAGTCGACCTTTATCAAGACCATGGCCGGTGTGTTCAGGCCGACCGGCGGTCAGATGCTCATCGACGGAAAGCCGGTGGCCTTCTCAGGCCCGCGCGACGCGCTCGACGCAGGCATCGCCACCGTCTACCAGGATCTGGCGATGATCCCGTTGATGAGCGTGACCCGTAATTTCTTCATGGGCCGCGAACCGGTGAAGGGCATCTGGCCGTTCCGCCATGTCGACTTCGACTTCTGCGACCGCGTCACCCGCGAGGAGATGAAGCGGATCGGCATCGACGTGCGCGATCCCGGCCAGGCTGTCGGCACGCTGTCGGGGGGCGAGCGTCAATGCGTCGCGATCAGCCGCGCGGTCTATTTCGGCGCCAAGGTGCTGATCCTCGACGAGCCGACATCGGCGCTGGGCGTGCGTCAGACCTCCATGGTGCTGAAATACATCGATATGGTGCGCAAGCGGGGGCTGGGCGTCGTCTTCATCACCCACAATGTCCGCCATGCCATGGCCGTCGGCAACCGCTTCACGGTGCTGAACCGCGGCAAGACACTCGGCACGGCTACGCGCGGCGAGATCACGGCCGAAGAGCTGCAGAACATGATGGCCGGCGGCAGGGAACTGGCGGAATTGTCGGATGAGCTTGGCGGGACGGTTTAGCGAGTAGCGAATAGTGGGTACCGAATAGCGAAGCGGCTCTTCGTCTTCCCAGCCATTCGGTACTCCACTTTCCCACCACTAATCGCTACTCACTAGTCCGCCCCTATTTTTTCTCCCGGAGACTCCCTTGAAAAAGATCAATGTCGGCCTGATCGGCACCGGCTTCATGGGTAAGGCGCATGCGCTTGCCTGGAACTCCGTTCGCCCCGTCTTTGGCGATGTGCCGCCGGTTCGCCTGCTGCATCTCGGCGAGGCGAGCCAGGAGCTTGCGCACAGGAAGGCCGCCGAGTTCGGTTTTGAGAAAGCTTCCGGAGACTGGCGGCAGGTGATCGCCGATCCCGAGGTCGATGTCGTGTCGATCACCACGCCGAACAAATTCCATCTGGAAATGGCGAACGCGGCGCTCGCTGCCGGCAAGCATGTCTGGTGCGAGAAGCCGATGGCGCCGAAGCTTGCCGAAGCGGAGGAGATGCTCGCCGCCGCCCGCGCCTCGGGCAAGACAGCCGTGCTCGGCTACAACTACATCCAGAACCCGGCTGTCAGGCATATCCGCAAGCTGCTGGACGAGGATGTGATCGGCGCGGTCAATCATGTGCGCATCGAGATGGACGAGGATTTCCTGGCCGACCCCGAAGCGCCATTCCAGCAGCGCCATGAAGCGATCAACGGCTGGGGTGCGCTCGACGATTTCGGTGTCCACCCGCTGTCGCTGATGCTGACGCTGTTCGGACGCGTCACGCGCGTCATGTGCGACATGGCCAAACCCTATCCGACGCGCAAGACACCGGAGGGCGACCGCGAGGTCGAGGTCTACGATATCGCCACCATCCTGCTCAGGCTGGAGAACGGCGCGTCCGGCTACATCGCGGTCAGCCGCACGGCATGGGGCCGCAAGGGCCGCATCGCCATCCAGATTTTCGGTTCGAAGGGCTCGATCCTCTACGACCAGGAGCGGATGAACGAGGTGCAGCTCTACGTCACCGCCGACCGGCCTACCGAGCAGGGCTTTCGCACCATCCTGAGCGCACCGCACCATGCTCCCTACGACAAGTTCATCCCCGCCGCCGGGCACAATCTCGGCTTCAACGATCTCAAGATCATCGAATGCCGGCAACTGATCGCGCGCATGATGGGACAGCCCAGCGTGTCGGTCAGCTTCGAGGAAGGCATCCTGATCGAGCGCACCATCGCCGCGATGGGCAAGTCGTTCCAGGAAGCCCGCTGGGTGAACGTGGGCTGAGCTGTTCCTGTTGAGCGTCGCGGCGCGGCCTGCTAAGGCGCGCCATGCCTGACCTGCCGAAACTCCCGGTAACAGAAGTGCTGCCGCAGCTTGCGGCGGCGCTTGGCTCGGGCAATTCGGCGGTGCTCGTCGCACCGCCCGGCGCAGGCAAGACCACGCTGGTGCCGCTGGCGCTGCTGGAGTCGTCTTGGGCCGGCAGCGGCAAGATCGTGTTGCTGGAGCCACGCCGGCTGGCGGCCCGTGCCGCGGCGCGGCGCATGGCATCCCTGTTAGGCGAGGAGCCGGGCGTGACGGTCGGCTACGCCATGCGCATGGAAAGCCGCATGTCGGCCAAAACGCGCATACAGGTGGTCACGGAAGGCGTGCTGGCGCGGATGATCCTCGACGATCCCGAGCTGCCCGGCGTTTCGGCGGTGCTGTTCGACGAGTTTCACGAACGCTCGCTCGATGGCGATTTCGGCTTGGCGCTGGCGCTTGACGTGCAGGGCGCGCTGCGGCCTGACCTCAGGATCATTGTCATGTCCGCGACGCTCGACGGCGCGCGGGTGGCGAGGCTTCTGGAAGGCGCTCCGGTCATCCGGAGCGAAGGCCGCAGCTTTCCGGTCGATATCCGTTACGACGAACGCCCGGCCGGGATACCGGTTGAAGATGCGATGGCCAAGACCATTCGCGAAGCGGTCGCCACCGAATCCGGCAGCGTGCTCGCCTTCCTGCCCGGCCAGCGCGAGATCGAGCGCACGGCGGAGCGGCTGGAAGGCCGGTTGCCTGAAAATGTCGACGTCGTGCCGCTCCATGGGCAGCTCGACGGCAAGGCGCAGGACGCTGCCATCCGGCCGGCTGCGGCGGGCCGTCGCAAGGTGGTGCTCGCCACTTCCATCGCGGAGACCTCGATCACTATCGACGGGGTGCGGGTCGTCATCGATTCGGGCCTGTCGCGGCTACCGCGCTATGAACCATCGACCGGGCTGACTCGGCTGGAGACGGTGCGCGTGTCGCGCGCGTCAGCCGACCAGCGCGCAGGCCGAGCCGGGCGTACGGAGCCCGGTATCGCGATCCGGCTCTGGCGCGCCGAGCAGACGGCCGCACTGCCTGCTTTTACGCCGCCCGAAATACTGCAGGCAGATTTGTCCGGCCTCGTGCTGGATTGCGCGGCGTTCGGCGTGGCAGATCCCACGACTTTGCGATTCCTCGATCCGCCCCCGACACCTGCGCTTTCGGAAGCGAGGACGCTCCTTTCGGGGCTCGGCGCGATCGATGGCGCTGGGCATCTGACCGATGCCGGGAAGGCGATGCGTGGCCTCGCACTGCCGGCGCGACTGGCCCATATGGTGGCGGAAGCTGCGAAGCAGGGTCAGGCACAAACGGCGGCCGAGCTTGCGGTGCTGGTTACGGAGCGCGGGCTGGGCGGAGACAGCGTCGACCTGGAGCGGCGGCTGGCGAGATTTCGCGGCGAGCGCGGACCGCGCGCCAACGCGGCAAAGGGGCTGGCGGAAAGACTGGCCCGGCAGGCTGGTACCCTCCCCCTTGCGGGGAGGGTGTCGGCGAAACCGACGGGTGGGGGTCCCGGTGGCAAACTCAAACCGGCCGATGTCGAGCATTCCCCACCACCCCCACCCCGCTCCGCTGCGCTGCGCGACCCTCCCCGCAAGGGGGAGAGTGAAGCCCGCAGCGTCGGCTCCCTCCTGCTCCACGCATGGCCGGATCGCGTGGCGAAGGCGCGGGGCGAGCGGGGGCGGTTCCTACTCGCCAATGGCAGCGGCGCGCAACTCGACGCGGCCGACCCGCTGGCCGGCGAAGCGTTTCTGGCCGTCGCCGACCTGCAGGGAAAGGCGCAGACGGCGCGCATCGCATCGGCCGTGGCGGTCTCTGAAGAAGATCTGCGGGCGATACTCGGCGACAGTATCGAAACCCGCAGCGAAACGACCTTCGATCCGGGAAAGCGCGGCGTGCGCGTACGCGAAACTGCGCGACTGGGCGCGCTTGTGCTTTCCGAGCGCATGCTGCCCGCGCCGTCCGGTGATGTTGCCGATCAGGCGATGATTGCGGCGATCCGCGCGCATGGATTGTCCCTGCTCCCATGGAACAAAGATGTCGAGACGTTGCGCAAACGTCTGTCGTGGCTGCATCGCGGCCTGGGCGAGCCGTGGCCTGATATGTCCGACGAGGCGTTGGCGGTGAGCCTGGAGGACTGGCTGTTGCCTTTTCTCGGGGGCGACGCGTCTTTTGCCCGGATCGATCCCGCTATCCTGCGTGCCGGCCTGATGTCGCTGGTCCCGCACGATCTGCAACGCAGGATCGACGCGCTCGCGCCGACGCATTTCGATGCACCGTCCGGCAGCCATGTGCCGATTTCTTATGACGGAGAATGGCCAGTGCTGTCGATCCGCGTGCAAGAGCTGTTCGGCCTGGATACGCATCCGGCCATCGCAAATGGTAAGGTATTGCTTACGTTGGAGCTGCTTTCGCCTGCGCATCGTCCGATTCAGACGACGCGCGACCTGCCCGGCTTCTGGCGCGGATCATGGGCGGACGTTCGCTCCGACATGCGCGGACGCTATCCAAAACATGTCTGGCCGGAAGATCCCCGCACCGCGCAAGCGACCGCCCGTGCCAAGCCGCGCGGGACATGAGGCAATTTTAGGTGAAACCGTTATAGTGCGATGATGAAAGCGCTTACCGCATCCGATTCCGGCATCAGCCAGCGGCTTCGCCTCAACACCCTGATAAGGTTGCGCTGGCTGGCCGTGGTCGGCCAGAGCATCACCGTCGTCTTCGTCGCCTGGGGACTGGGGTTTCCGTTCCCGGTGATGTCGTGCTTCGCGCTGATCTTCAGTTCCGCGGCATTGAACATGTATCTCGCGCTGGATTATCCGGCGTCGCACCGGCTGCCGCCGATCGCGGCTTTCGCCATCCTGACCTTCGACGCGCTGCAGCTTTCCGGCCTGCTCTACATGACCGGCGGGCTGACCAACCCGTTCGCGCTGCTGCTTACCGTACCGGTGGTGATCTCCGCCACTTCGCTGCCGCTTGGCATGACTGCGATGCTGGGCGGACTGGTCATGGCCATGTCGACGCTGCTCGCCTTCTTCCATCTGCCGCTGCCCTGGTATGACGGGACGGAGCTTGCGATGCCCTTCATCTTCACGGCCGGCGTCTGGGTCGCGCTGGTGTCGTCCATCGCCTTCACCGGCATCTATGCGTTTCGTGTCGCTGAGGAAGCGCGGCTGCTCGCCAACGCGCTGTCGGCGACCGAACTCGTGCTGCAGCGCGAACAGCATCTCTCCGCGCTAGACGGACTTGCTGCGGCGGCGGCGCATGAGCTTGGCACGCCGCTGGCGACCATAGCGCTGGTGGCGCGCGAGATGGAGCGTTCTCTTGGTACGGACCAGGCGCATGCGGAGGACGTGAAACTGCTACGCTCGCAGACCGAGCGTTGCCGTGAAATCCTCAAGCAGTTGACCAGCCTCTCTACCGAGAGCGAGGCGCATCTGGCGCGCTTGCCGCTGACTTCGCTCGTCGAGGAGATCACCGCCCCGCATCGCGATTTCGGCATATCGATAAAGCTCGAGCCCGGCGAAATGCAGGGACCGGAGCCAGTTGGCCGGCGCAATCCGGGCGTAATCTACGGTCTAGGCAACCTGGTCGAGAACGCAGTGGATTTCGCCAAGGAGCGGGTCCTGGTCCGTTGGCGCTGGAACGACAACGAAGTCGCCTTTGCGATCGTGGATGACGGGCCGGGCTTTCCGCCAGATATCGTCGGCCGCATCGGCGAACCCTACATGTCGACGCGACAGGGCGTGGAGCGCGGCGGCGGTCTCGGTCTCGGGCTGTTCATCGCCAAGACCTTGCTGGAACGCTCCGGCGCCACGCTGGTGTTCCGCAATTCGACCACGCCCGGCGAGGGCGCCGTGGTCGAGATATCGTGGCCGCGCGACGCCTTCCTCGCATCCGCGCAGGAGCCGGAGCGGATGTTCGACACGGCTTGAAGCCTAAGAAGCCGCCACAAATCGCGGCGAAAATTGGACAAGCCGGCCGTCTGGACTTATTTGAGGGCTAAATAAGATAGACGGGATAAAATGATGAACGCCGAATCCACCGATGCGGACCAGATCGCTGGCGACGCCTCGCTTCTGCTGGTTGATGACGACAAGCCCTTCGTGACTCGCCTGGCGCGCGCCATGGAAGGCCGTGGCTTCACCGTCGATACCGCCGAAAGCGTCGAGGAGGCTGTCGCCAAGGCCCGCGCAAACCCGCCGGCCTATGCAGTGGTGGACATGCGGCTCGGCGACGGCAACGGGCTCGACGTCGTGGCGGCGATTCGCGAGGGTCGCGACGACGCCCGTACCGTAATCCTGACCGGCTACGGCAATATCGCGACGGCCGTGACTGCGGTGAAGCTTGGCGCCGTCGATTATCTGTCGAAGCCGGCCGATGCGGATGACATCTATGCAGCGTTGACCCGCACCACGGGCGAACGCGCCGCACCGCCGGAAAATCCGATGTCGGCGGATCGTGTCCGCTGGGAGCATATCCAGCGTGTCTATGAAATGTGCGAGCGAAACGTCTCGGAGACGGCGCGGCGGCTGAACATGCATCGCCGCACACTCCAGCGCATATTGGCCAAGCGCGCCCCGCGCTGAAGCGGGACGCATCCTGTCCTGCCGATGCCCTGTTACTTCCAGAGGCCGTTGACCCAGGCGACATAGGCCGGGTTGAGGCGTACCGCTGTGTTGAACGCCTGGCTTTCTGCCACATTGACGCCGACGATGACGCGCTGCTTCAGGCCTTCGTCATAGGCATAGACGGCGCTGCCGCTGGAGCCCGGATAGGTGTCGCAGTCATAGGCGAAGTTCTCGATGCCGACATTTTCTGCGACCACGTCGCAGGTCGCGCGCCACATCAGCGCTGGCGGCGTCTTGTCGCCGGGATAGCCGACGATGTTGGCGGTGAAGTCGCCCAGCTCGTCGTAGTTGGCATAGCCCAGCCAGCCAAGATTGTCGCCGACGGGGTCCTTCAGCGTGATGATGCCGAGGTCCCATGGCACGACTGAGCCGTAGAAGCCCTGGTAGTTGGTGACGAAACCTTCAAGGATGCTCATCGATTCCGCCTCGAAGGCTCCGTACGGCGCATCCTCGAAGCCGTTCAGCCCTGGAGCGAACACGACGTCGGTCAGCCATTCCTGATCATCGACGCTGTAGACGCAGTGGGCGGCGGTCAGCACCGTGCGCGGGCCGATGAGCGTTCCGGAGCAACTGCCCGAACCGCCCTTGGATTGCGCCTGGATGTAGCCGAACACCCGGAACGGATAGACTTTGGTGTTCTGGATCTGGACGCGATCGTCGGTGCCGAAGATCTGCCGCCCGGCCTCGTCTTCGTTTTCGAAAGCCGGATCGCCGGACTTGTCGAGATTCTTCGTGCCCTTTCCGGCCTCGCGCTTCATCTCCTCGATAACAAGCTTCTTCAGTTCGTCGCTGGGTTCGCTGCGTGTCACGTCACCGTCCGCGGAGCGTGTAACGACGCCAAAGGATTCAACGGCCTTGTTCTCGTCCAAAGGCGCGGCGCGCGAGGCCTCGCCATCCTCGATCTTCGGCGGCGCGACCGGCTTGGCGGCGCCAAGCTCGATTTCCACGCTCGGCGCCGAGCGCGGCTGCTCTCCGTTGCCTGGACTGGCCTGGCCCATCTGGGCCATGGCGGGGGCCGCCCATACGGCGGTCGACGCCAACGCGAGCGCGGCAATGTTCTTGGCAAGTCTGGTCACTGTGAAACTCTCCCAAAAGTCAGCAAGGGCCGCATCACTTCGCGTAAACTTTGTCGAGATCGTGATGGAGGAAAAGCGATTCGTCTCCGCCTCCGAAACCCCGCTATGCTGCCCCGACAATGCCGCATGGTGCCCAAATTAATCCAAGATTGAAAACGACAAATCGCTGTCTCTTGACCCGTGAGGGGCTATGATGAATGGGCGTGGGGCCGGGCAAAGGGGTTTGAATCGGCCTTCTCGTGAATGGAAAGTCTCAGGAGGTCATCTTGATCCGCATGAAGAATCTGGCGCCGCTCGTGGCGATTGTTTTGCTGTCCGCCGCCACGACTGGAATGGTGTCGGCGCAGGAGGCGCGGCCCGAACTGTCGCCTATGAGCCGTGTGACGGCCGCCCGCGTCGAACAAGCGAAGGTGGACGGTGATTCCGGCGACCGCGTCTTCGGCGGCAACGAGGCCGACCCTGGCGAATGGCCTTTCCAGGTCGCTCTTCTGTCCAGCAGCATGCTGGACAATAGCCCGATCTCGCAGGCGAACGCACAGTTCTGCGGCGGCAGTCTGATCGCGCCGCAATGGGTGCTGACCGCAGCGCATTGCGTGACCGATGGCGGCATGACGATTCCGGCAGATACAGTGACGATCCTGACCGAAGCGACCGCCCTGACGGAAGGCAAGCGCTACGCCGTCGCTGAAGTCGTGCGCCATGACGGCTACAGCGAGATGACGCTCGACAACGATATCGCCCTGATCAAGCTCGCCGAACCCGCCACTGCCCCGACCGTGAAGCTCATCAAGGCTCGCGGCGAGGATGCGGGCAAGGTGCGCGTCACCGGCTGGGGCCGCATGGACAATGGCAGCTTTCCGGTCAACCTGATGGAAGCAGAGCTCGAGCTGCAGCCGAACGCGGCCTGCAACGAGGGCATTCGTGCGATCTATGCGCGCGATCTCGAGATGATCCTGCGCAACTTCGCCCCGCGCATGCACTATTCCGAGACGGGCATCGCAACTGCAACCAAGTCGATGGTCGATACCATGAGCGACAAGCTCACAGACAACATGATCTGCGCCGGCACCACCAGCGGCGTGCGTGATGCCTGCAACGGCGACAGCGGCGGGCCGCTGTTCATCGAGGGACCGGACGGCGTCGTGCAGGTTGGCGTGGTAAGCTGGGGCGAAGGCCCGATGGATGCGTCGGCGGCCTGCGGCCACGCCAATGCCTATGGCGTCTACACTCGCATCTCCAACTACAAGGACTGGATCGCCGAGAAGACGGCGAACTAGAGTATCGTCTTCAATCGACGGCCGGACTTGCTCCGGCCGCTCCTGCTTCGGCCATGCGGGACGAAGACCTCGCTGGCATGGACACCGGCCATCCCGTCAGCGTTTGCGCTCGGGGCCTTCGCGCTCGGCCGATTTCGCCCAAAGATTGATGTTGGCATCCTTGGCGTAGCGGTCGATCTCGGCAAGCTCGGCGGCGCTGAAGTCGAGATTCTTCAGGGCGCCGACGCAATCCTCGACCTGGCTCGGCTTGCTGGCGCCGATGAGCGCCGTGGTGACGCGACCGCCGCGCAGCACCCAGGCAAGCGCCATCTGCGCCAGCGTCTGGCCGCGCTTTTCGGCGATCGCGTTCAGCGCCTTGATGTTGGCCAACGTCCCGTCCGACAGAAAGCTTTCACGCAGCGACTTGCCCTGCGTCGCCCGGCTGCCCTCGGGCACGCCGCCCAGATATTTCGCCGTCAGCATGCCTTGCGCCAGCGGCGAAAAGACGATCGAGCCGACGCCGAGCCCATCCAGCGTATCGAGGAGGCCGTCTTCCTCGATCCAGCGGTTGATCATCGAATAGCTGGGCTGGTGAATGATGAAGGGCGTGCCGAGCGACCGCAGGATGGAAGCCGCCTCGCGCGTGCGCTGTGAGTTGTAGGAGGAGATGCCGGCGTAAAGCGCCTTGCCCGACCGCACCGCGCTGTCCAGTGCGCCCATTGTTTCTTCGAGCGGCGTGTCGGGGTCGTAGCGATGCGAATAGAAGATGTCGACGTAGTCGAGGCCCATGCGCTTCAGGCTCTGATCGAGACTGGAGAGCAGGTATTTGCGGCTGCCCCATTCGCCGTAGGGGCCGGGCCACATGCCGTAGCCGGCCTTGGTGGAGATCACCAGTTCGTCGCGGAAGCCGGCGAAATCCGTGCGCAAGATGTCGCCAAAGGCCAGCTCGGCCGAGCCGGGCGGCGGGCCGTAGTTGTTGGCGAGATCAAAATGCGTGATGCCGAGGTCGAATGCCTTGTGGCAAATCTCGCGCTTCACCTGATGCGGAGTATCGTCGCCAAAATTGTGCCAGAGGCCGAGCGAGATCGCCGGCAGCTTCAGCCCCGAATTTCCGCAACGATTGTAGATCATCGCGTCGTAGCGATTGTCGGCCGGATGCCAGCTCATGGGAGCCCCTTTCCTATTTATACGAGTGCTGGCCTCAGGCCGCGCCGCTGCCCCATGGGCCGTGATGCGCACCTGGCTCGTCGATACGCTCGAAACCGTGCGCGCCGAAGAAGTCGCGCTGCGCCTGGATGACGTTCGACGTACCGCGCCCAAGCCGGTAGCTGTCGAAATAGCCGAGCGCCGAGGACAGCGCGGGCGTCGGCAGGCCGGCCTCGGCCGAACGCGCCACGATACGGCGCAGACCCGGATGCGCTTCCTTCATCATCGCGACAAAGGCGGGCGCCATCAGCAGGTTGGTGACCGGACCGCCTGAGAAGGCCGTGGCGAGCGTGCCTAAGAACTGCGAACGGATGATGCAGCCGGCGCGCCAGATCTTGGCGATGGTCGGCATCGGCAGGTTCCAGCCGAATTCCTTGGAGGCCGCAGCCATGACGGCGAAGCCCTGCGCATAGGCCGCGATCTTGCCGGCAAAGAGCGCGGACTCGAGATCGGCGAGCACCTCGTCCTTGCTGCCCGAGAACTTGGCTACGCCGCCCGCGCCATAAACCTTCTCGGCGGCGACGCGCTCGTCCTTGAGCGACGAGAGCACGCGGGCCGCAACCGCCGCCTCGATGGCGGTGGCGGGGATGCCGAGCTGCTGCGCCTCGATGACCGACCACTTGCCGGTGCCCTTCTGGCCGGCGCGGTCAAGGATCATGTCGACCATAGGCTTGCCGGTTTTTGGATCGTCGGCGGCGAGCACCTTGGCTGTGATCTCGATCAGGTAGGAATCGAGGCGGCCCTCGTTCCACTTCGCAAAGACCGCACCGATCTCTTTCGACCCCATGCCCAGCCCGTCGCGCAGGATGCCGTAGATCTCGGCGATCATCTGCATGTCGGCATATTCGATGCCGTTGTGGATCGTTTTGACGAAATGGCCGGCGCCGTCGGTACCGAGCCATGCCGCGCAGGCCTCGCCCTCCGCCTTGGCGGCGATCGACGTCAGCACCTTCTCGACGCGCTTCCACGACGCTTCCGTGCCGCCGACCATGATGGACGGGCCATGGCGCGCGCCCTCTTCGCCGCCTGACACGCCCATGCCAATGAAGGTCAGCCCGGAGCCTTCCAGTTCCTTGAAACGGCGCATCGTGTCGCGGAAGTTGGCGTTGCCGGCGTCGATGACGATGTCGTTGTCGGACAGCACGCCGCGCAGATGCGCGATCTGCTCGTCGACGGCGGCGCCCGCCTGCACCATGATAATGACCGGACGCGGCGGACGGATGGCGGCGGCAAGCGCCTCGATCGTCTCGCAGGGAACGATCATGTCGTTGAGCGGGCCGGCCTCCCGCTTGAACTGGTGCGTCTTGGCGACCGTGCGGTTGAACACCGCGATCCTGTTGCCTTTCTCGGCGATGTTGAGGGCAAGGTTGGAGCCCATCACGCCAAGGCCGATCAGTCCGATTTCGGCGTCCACCATTGTTTCCGTCCCTTGATTGAGCGCCGGTATGGGCCGGCCTGTCGATGTAATTCGCCGGGATGTTTGACCCGCGTATGAAGCTTCGTCAACCTGTGCCGACGCCGCCGGGATCAGCCGGCGCGGCGCTTGCGGCCGTAGAGTTCGAGCCGGTGGTGCACGATGTCATAACCCAACGCTTTTGCGATCTCGTCCTGGAGCTGTTCGATCCGCTCCGACTTGAACTCGATCACGTCGCCGGTCTCGATGTCGATCAGGTGGTCGTGATGCTCGCCGCCGGCGTGCTCGAACCGCGAAGGCCCGCCCTCGAAGGCGTGGCGGTGGATCGCTCCCATGTCCCCGAGCAGCTTCATCGTGCGGTAGACCGTGGAGAGCGAGATCGACGGGTCTTCCGCGGACGCGCGCCGGAAGATTTCAAGCGCGTCCGGATGATCTTCGGTCTCCGACAGGATGGCAAGAATGACGCTGCGCTGGCGCGTGATCCGCACGCCCTGCCGGCGCAGTTCCTTCTCGTAATCGAGCCTTTTCGGGGTTCGTCTTACCATGGCTGCTTTATAGTCCAGTTGACAGCCAGTTGCAAAACAAAGCCAACGGCCAGCGGCCTCGTGGCTGGCTTCGGGAACTTTCGCCGTGTGTCGGGTGCAGACCGCGCGCTTCGGGCGGACCGCTCAAGCCGGCTGAAGTATCGACGGCCTTGCATTTGGCCGAATCGTAGGGACATTTGCCGGCATGGATTCATCGAGCGAACCCGTACGCTTCGTCCGGCCCGTCGAAAATCAAAAGCGGCGCATTCCGGTCGCGGCCATCATGGCGCTGAGCTTCGGCGCGCTTGTGCTGCTGTCAATCGGCGGCGTGCTGACGCTTACGGTTTGGGCAAATGTCCGAAACACGCTCGACCTTTTGGGCGCGCAGTCGACATTGCTTGTCGATGCGATGGAAGATTCGCTTCGCGCGGAGATGGGGCAGGCCGAGGGCGCGGTCAGTGGCGTATCCCGGCTCTATGCGGATAACGAGTTCGAAATAGACGACAACAGGATGACTGCGGCTCTCTCGGGCGCGCTGGCGGGAGCGCGACCGGCCACCGCGATGCTGATCTGCACGCCCGACGTGGTCTGCCGCGGCGTCGCACGTCAGGCGGACGGCCGCATTGAGCCGCTTCTGGCCGAAGCCGAGAAGACACCGCAAATGCGCGCAGCGCTGGCGGAGCGCGAAAAATCCGACGGGCTGGTCTGGGGTTCGTTCGTCACCAATGAACACGGCCTGTTTGCCAACGTCTCGATGCCGCTCGTGCGCGACGGCGCGGCGCGAGGCTGGGTCATCGCGGCCGTTGAACTGCACAAGCTGTCCGAGATCACGAGGGACCTCTCCTCGCGGTTCGGCACGCACGCCTTCATCCTGGATGGCGAAGACCGCATCATTGCCGATCAGCGCCTGGCCGATCAGCCAGCGGTTTCGGAGGGTATCCGGCCGCTGATGCCGCTGTCCGCCTTTGGCGATCCGGTGCTGGCGGCCTATCCGCAGCGCCAGGCCGGCGACCAGTTTGGCAATGGGCGAACGCGGGACGTTGAGCTGTCGGAAATCAACATCGATGGAGAGGACAGAAGCTGGTGGAGTGGCGACGGCTACGTAGCCATTACCCGCCAGATATCAGGCTACGGAGCCGAGCCGTGGACGATCGGGGCCTATTTCCAGGGCAGCGAGATCGGCCGCGAGGTCGAGCGCGTGGTCGGATCGGCCATGCTCGGGCTCGGTGCCATGGCCGCTGCGGTCATCGTCGCGATACTGCTGGGGAGGCGTATTTCGCGCCCGATCGGACAGATCGCCGGACAGGCGACGCGTGTCGCCAATTTCGATCTGGAGGACGTCGAGCCACTACCGCGCAGCCGGGTCAAGGAACTCGACGAACAGGCGCTGGCTTTCAACGCCATGCTGGTCGGCCTGCGCGCCTTCTCGACCTATATCCCACGCTCGCTCGTTGCCAAGCTGGTCCGTTCGGGCGAGATCGGCGTTGCGGAACCGCATGAGGCCGTCGTCACGGTGATGTTCACCGACATCGTGGGCTTCACGACGCTCTCGGAAGAGCTGGACGTTACGGTCGCCTCCGATCTGCTCAACCGCCATTTCGCTTTGCTGTGCCGCGCCATCGATGCTCATGGCGGCACGGTGGACAAATTTCTCGGCGACGGAATGATGGCATTCTTCGGCGCGCCGGATAGGTTGAAGGGCCACGCCGCCGCTGCGGTCCGCGCGGCGATTCAGATACGCCACGATATCGCGGCCGACAACAAGGCCGCGGCGGCGGAAGACCGCCCGCCCCTGCGGGTCCGCATCGGCATCCACACCGGGCCGGTCGTCGTCGGCAACATCGGTGCGTCGGACCGGGTCAACTACACGATCATCGGCGACACGGTGAACGTCAGCCAGAGGCTGGAAGGGCTGGGCAAGGAGCTGGCTCCTGAAGAAGAGACGGCGATCGCCATCTCGGCCGAGACAGCCTCGCGCCTCGACGAGCGTTTCGAGGTGGAGTCCGCCGGCCTTCACCGGCTGCGGGGCCGCGGTGAGCCGGTCGAGGTCTTCCTCGTCGGCGACGTTGGCGCGGCCGTCGCCGTAAGGCAGCAGGCGGGCGCGGCTTAGGCGCAGCTTTGCCCTATGCGGCGATTGCCGGCGCTGCGACGCGTGCGAAGGAGCGGCCTTCGGCGTTGAAGATATGCAGGGTGGCGGGATCGGCATCCACCTTCAGCACCTCGCCGCGCTTAAGCGGCGTGTTGCCCGGCAGCTTGACGACCAGCGGCGCGTCCGCGCGGCCGATGTCGAGATAGACGAGCTGCACCTCGCCGAGCTGCTCGATGTAGTCGACCTTGCCCTCGAACAGCACGGTTCCGCCGGTGGCGACGCGCAGATCCTCCGGCCTGACGCCGAAGCTGATCGACGCGCCTGCGGCATCGGCAGGTGTCGCGACTGGGACTTCGGCCTTGAGGCCGCCGGTGATCGCGATCGATGTCGTGGAGCCGGCCTTCTCGATGGTCGCCGGCACGATGTTCATGGCAGGCGAGCCGATGAACTGCGCGACGAACAGATTGCCCGGATGGTGATAGAGCTCCATCGGAGTGCCGACCTGCTCCACGCGCCCATCCTTCAGGACGACGATGCGGTCGGCGAGCGTCATCGCCTCGACCTGGTCATGCGTGACGTAGATCATCGTCGTGTTGGGCATCGATTCCTTGAGCTTGGCGATCTCGATGCGGGTGGCGACGCGCAAAGCGGCGTCCAGGTTGGACAACGGCTCGTCGAAGAGGAAGACCTTCGGGTTGCGCACGATGGCGCGGCCGATGGCGACGCGCTGGCGCTGGCCACCCGACATCGCCTTGGGCAGGCGGTCGAGATATTTGGTGAGCTGCAGGATGTCCGCCGCCTGCTTCACGCGGCGGTCGATCTCGGACTTGCTTTCGCCCGCGATCTTCATGCCGAAGGCCATGTTGTCGTAGACGGTCATGTGCGGATAGAGCGCGTAGGACTGGAACACCATGGCGATGCCGCGCTTGGACGGCGGCACGTCGTTGACGAGTTCGCCCGCGATCTTGAGTTCGCCCGACGTAATCTCCTCGAGGCCGGCGATGGTGCGCAGGAGCGTCGACTTTCCGCAGCCGGACGGCCCCACGAACACGATGAACTCGCCCGACTTGATGTCCAGGTCGATGCCGTGAAGGATGTGGATGGCGCCGTAGGACTTCTTGATCTGCCTTAGCGTGAGATCTGCCATGGTCTGCTCCTGACGTTTCCTTGTCCTTGTATGCCGGCCAGCGGAACTAGTCCAGCCGGCCGAACCATGCTCCATAACCCTGGAATTCCATCCTGCCGCCGTCGGTCCGCGCAGAGAAGCCGTGACCGCCGAGCGACTGGCCGCCCGTGCCCGCGCCGAGGTCGATGGTCGCGGGGCCTGCTCCGAGGTTGAAGGCGCAGACGATACGCTCGTTGCCCTCGCTCCTTGCGAAAGCGATAGCATCGCCTTCGACGGCCAGAAACTCGATGTCTCCCTTGACCAGCGCCGGGTAGTTTCGGCGGAAGGCGAGGAAGCGCCTGTAATGTTCGAGCAGTGAGTCCGGGTTGCCCTGCTGCCGGTTGACAGCCAGAGGGAGGTGCTCTGTCGCCACCGGCAGCCAGGGTCTTACATCGGAGAAACCGCCATTGGTCTTGCCGTCGTCCCAGACCATCGGCGTGCGACAGCCGTCGCGTCCTTTGAATTCAGGCCAGAAACGAATACCGTAGGGGTCCTGCAAGTCGTCGTAGGAAATCGTCGCCTCGGTCAGGCCGAGCTCTTCGCCCTGATAGAGGCAGACCGAACCGCGCAGCGACATGAGAAGCGCGGAGACGACCTTGAGATAGGCGGGCGGATTGGGCTCGCTTGCCGCCCAGCGCGTGGCGTGGCGCACCACGTCATGGTTGGAGAAAGCCCAGCAGGACCAGCCGTCGCTGGCCACACGGCCGAAGGCTTCCAGCACCGAGCGAACCTTCGATGCGCCGATCTTCTCTGGTGCGAGGAAATCGAAGGCGTAGCACATCTGCACGCGGTGATCCCCCGCCGTGTAGGCGGCGACCACTTCGAGGCCGCGCTGCGAGTCGCCGACCTCGCCGACCGCCGCCGTCGCCGGATATTCGTCGAGAAGCGCACGGAAGCGCTCGAGGAAGGCGAGGTTCTCGGGCCGGCTCTTGTCGTAGATATGGTCCTGGTAGTTGTACGGGTTGACCGAAGGTGCCGTCTGGTCGTTGCGCTCTTCCGGCGGCAATGCCGGATTGTTCTCCAGGCCCTGACTGTGGAAGTAGAAGTTGATCGTGTCCAGCCGAAAGCCATCGACACCGCGCTCCAGCCAGAAGCGGGTCACGTCGAGCAGAGCGTCCTGCACTTGGCGGTTGTGAAAATTCAGGTCTGGCTGCTCGGCCAGGAAGTTGTGCAGGTAATATTGCTGGCGGCGCGTATCCCATTGCCACGCCGAACCGCCGAAGATCGCCAGCCAGTTGTTGGGCGGCGTGCCGTCCGGCTTCGCATCGGCCCAGACATACCAGTCCGCCTTCGGGTTGTCCTTGCTCGACCGGCTTTCCACGAACCACGGATGGATGTCGGCCGTATGCGAGATCACCTCGTCGATCATGACGCGCAGGCCGAGCCTGTGCGCCTCGGCAATCAGCGCATCGAAATCGGCCAGCGTCCCGAACATCGGATCGACGTCGCGATAGTCGGAGACGTCGTAGCCGAAATCCTTCATCGGTGACTTGAAGAAGGGCGAAATCCAGATCGCATCGATGCCGAGCGATGCGATGTAGGGCAGTCTCTGGATGATGCCCTTCAGATCGCCGACGCCATCCCCGTTCGAGTCCTGATAGCTGCGCGGATAGATCTGGTAGATCACCGCGCCGCGCCACCAGTCGCGGTCGGGAGCAAGTTCCGGCTGAACCTTCATTTCACGTATTGCCGACAAGATGTCAGCCTCCTTTCACGGAGCCCGCGAGCAGGCCGCGGACGAAATAGCGCTGTAGCGAGAAGAACACGGCGAGCGGCACGAGGATAGTGACGAAGGCCGACGTGGTGAGGATTTCCCAGTCGCCGCCGCGCGAGCCGAGCAACGCGTTGAGCTTTGCCGTGAGGACCAGTTCGCTGGCGTCGGTCTTGAGGAAGACCATGGCGACCAGAAGGTCGTTCCAGACCCAGAGGAACTGGAAGATGGCGAAGGACGCCAGCACCGGGAAGGACAGCGGCAGCACGATCTTGAGGAAGATCTCGAAGTCGCTGGCGCCGTCGATGCGCGCCGATTCCATCAGCTCCTTGGGCAGGCCGGCCATGTAGCTGCGCAGCAGATAGATGGCGAAGGGCAGGCCGAAGCCGGTATGCGCCAGCCAGATGCCGAGATAGGTCTTGGACGGCACCCCGAAGAAGAGCGCGACGCCGTTGTAGAGCTGGAGCAGCGGGATCAGCGTCATCTGCAGCGGCACGACCAGCAGCCCGATGATGGTGGCGATGATCAGCGCGCGGCCGGGAAAGCGCATCCAGGCGAGCGCATAGGCGGCGAAGGCCGCGATCATGATCGGGATGATGGTGGCAGGCACCGTCACCGTCAGCGAATTGATAAAGGATCGCCCGATGCCTTCCGAGAACAGCACCGTCTCGTAGTTTTCGGTCGTGAAGCGGGGTGGCGCTGAAGAAGCGAAGTAGATGCGCTGGCCGCGCGTACCCTCGAAGGCGACCGGGGAGGCGAGGACGAAGCTGCCGTCTGCGTTGACCTGCAGGGTTACGCCGTCGCCAAGGTCGGCGGTCTCTCCGACGGCATATTGCGTCGGCGCGGCGGAGCGCAGGCCGAACGCGCTGACCTCGCGTGCCGGTGCATCGCCGAAGATGTTGCCCTCGATGACGAATTTTCCGTCTTTCTCGACCTGGCTTTCCGGCGCAGGCAGGCGGCCGGCCTCCGTCTGCGTGGAACTGGAGAAGGAATTCCACCAACCGGACGCGATGATCTGGTCTTTGTCGCGCAACGACGAGACGAGGATGCCGAGCGTCGGGATCGTCCAGATGATAACGAACACGAGTACGGCGAGATGGACGCCGAACCTGCCGAGGAGGGACTTGCCGCGAGCGGTTGCCATCTCAGTGTCCCCCCTCTTTGTTGGCCTGCCTGATGTTCCAGATCATGATCGGCAGCACGGCGATCATGATGATGATGGCGATCGTCGCGCCGCGCCCGAAATCGCCACCGCCACGGAACATCCAGTCGAACATCAGGTTGGCGAGCACCTGACTGTTCCACTGGCCGTTGGTCATGGTGAGAACGATGTCGAACACCTTGAGCACGAGGATGGTGATGGTCGTCCAGACGACCGCGATCGTGCCCCATATCTGCGGGACCATGATCCTCCAGAAGATCTGGAAAGGATTGGCTCCGTCGATCACGGCAGCCTCGATGGTCTCCTCCGGGATGCCGCGCAGCGCCGCCGACAGGATCACCATGGCAAAGCCCGTCTGGATCCAGATCAGGATGACCATCAGGAAGAAATTGTTCCAGAAGGGCAGCGATATCCAGACCTGCGGCGAGCCTCCCAACCACTGGACTATGGCGTTGAGCAGGCCGATCTGAACCTGCCCGTCGCCGCGATATTCGTAGATGAATTTCCAGATCACGCTGGCGCCGACGAACGAGATGGCGAGCGGCAGGAAGATCAGGCTCTTGGCGATGGTGCCCCACCAGATCTTGTCGGTGAGCACGGCGATCACCAGCCCGAGGAAGGTGCAGGCGGCTGGCACCACGGCCAGCCACAGGATGTTATTAAAGATCGAGTTGCGGAACTCGCGGTCGCCGAATGCCCAGGAGTAGTTGGCGAGGCCGACGAAGTTCTCGCCCGCCCGGTCGTGAAAGGACAGATAGAGCGTCTGGATGACGGGATATATCAGGTAGACGACGAGGATCAGCAACGCCGGGCCGATGAAGAGCCACGGGCGGATCAGGCCCTGCCGACGCAGATTGTTCACGGCGGCCATGCCGGTCACGCCGCGCGACGGGAAGATCAAGTCAAGGAGTTTGTTCGCTCCCCAGAAATAGGCGATCGCTCCACCGACGCCGATGATGATCGTGATGATGGCCGAGAATATCTGCGCAGCCATGATGTCCTCCTCCCCTGTTCGCGCACGGTGTTTCCGTGCGTCCTTCGAGGCTCACCCTGCGGTTCGCACCTCAGGATGAGGAACCTCGGCGCTGCCTCGAACCTCCGTGACAAGAGTTTGTGGAAGTCGCCTGCCTGGAAGCTCGACAGTGGACGAAGGGTTAGCGCCAAACCCCTCATCCTGAGGTGCGAGCGGAGCGAGCCTCGAAGGACGCACTCCGCTCGAGAGCGCTACTTGATCGCGTCCCAGCTCTTCTGGATGTCGGTCGCGACAGCCTCGGGCGACTTGCCGCCGACGAGGTCGATCATTCCGGTCCAGAAGGCGCCAGCGCCGATCTTGCCGGGCATGAGGTCGGAGCCGTCAAAGCGGAAGGTCGAGGCGTTGACGAGGATTTCACCCTGCTTCCTCAGCTGCTCGTTGGCATAGGCGTCCTGGTTCACCGTCTTGAGCGGGGTGAGCAGGCCAGACTGCGCCATCCAGATCTCGTGCGCCAGCGGCATTTCGAGGAACTTGATGAATTCGCGCGCGGCCTTGGAGTCCTTGGTGATGGCGACGAGCGTGCCGGCGCCAAGAACCGGGTTGCCGAGTTCGGGCTTGGAGGCGAACGGCGGCAGGTAGAAGAAGTCCGCGTCCTCGCCGAGAACAGTGCCTTCGGGGAAGAAGGACGAGATGAACGACGCCTGGCGGTGGAGATAGCACTTGGGCGGGAGGCCGAAGAGGCCCTTCGGGCTGTCACGGAAGTCGGTCGCGGCGACCGCCGCCTTGCCGCCGTCGACATATTTGTCGTTGGTGGCGATGTTGGCGAAAATCGTCAGCGCATTGACGACGGCCGGGTCGTTGAAGGGAATCTCGTTGGTGGTCCACTTGTCGTAGGTCTCGGGCAGCGCGGTGCGCAGCATGATGTCCTCGACCCAGTCGGTCGCCGGCCAGCCGGTCGCACCGCCGGACCCGAGGCCGATGCACCACGGCGTGCCGCCATCGGCGACGATCTGGTCGGTCAGCGCCTGCATTTCTTCCCAGGTCTTCGGCACTTCATAGCCGGCTTCCTCGAAATTCTCGGGCACGTACCAGACCAGCGACTTCAGGTCGGCCTTGTATGGGAAGGCGAAGAACTTTTCGGCGCCGTCCTTGTCCTTGTAAGTGCCGAGATCGACCCACGACTGGCCGGCGCCGTAGTTGTCCTTGACGAAGGTCGCGACATCATCGCCAAGCGGAACGAGCAGGCCTTTCGAGGCGAGGTCCTGCAGAAGCCCCGGCTGCGGCAGGATCGCGATGTTGGGCGGGCTGCCGGCCTGCGTGTCGATGACGATCTGCTGCTCGTAGTTCTCGGACGAGGAATAGTTGATCGTCGCGCCGGTTGCTTCGGTGAAATAGTCGAGGACCGAACGGACGAGCGCCTCGTCTTCACCGCGCCACGGACCGAAGATGGTTAGCGTCTCGCCCTTGAGGTCGACCTTCTTCAGGTCCTCGAAGTTCTGCCAGTTGAATTTTGAATCCTCGCCCGGCGCGAACTTCAGGTCGGCGGATGTTGCGGGGGCTGCGAAGGCAAGCGCTGCGAGTGCCGCGCCCAGTAAAAGGGTCTTTTTCATAGGCATTCCTCCCTGTGAACAGATAACCCGCGACGAAACCTCCATTCCGTCTGCGACCTGCTTCAAGCTTGCCTCACGATCAGATCGATCGCAACCGATCGAAACGGCAAGCCAAAGCGCTTTGGCTTAGTGTATAACGCCACTGAACCGGAAATGTGTCAAGCGACTTCCCGAGCAAGCAAGGTAGCGAGCGCCAGGAATGCTGCATTGCAACAAGGATTTTAGCCGTATTTGGCGCGTTTTTGTTTCACGAAGCGAAATTTCTCGTTAGAGTCTCCACGCGACCGGGAAAGGACCTTTCCGATCCGGTTTGAAAGCGCTTTGGACGGTCGACGCAACGTGAACCTCAAACAACTGTCACATATGCTGTCACTGTCGCAGACGACGGTCAGCCGTGCCTTGAACGGCTATCCCGAGGTCAGCGAGGAGACACGCCGCCGTGTGGCCGACGCAGCCAAGCGCCACGGCTACCGGCCCAACCCGAGCGCAAGGCGGCTCGCAACCGGCAAGGCGGGCATGATCGGCTATGTCATGCCGACCGGAGCGTCGGTAGACATCGATCCGCATTTCGTCGAGTTCCTGTCGGGGCTCGGCGATTACGCGCGCGGACATGAACTCGACCTCGTCCTCTCGCCGACGACGGCGGACGACGAGGAAACGACTTATCGTCGCGTCGTGGCCAACAAGCAGGTCGACGCGGTCTATGTCTCTTCGCCGCGCCCGGCGGATCGCCGCATCGTGCTGCTGAACCAGCTTGGCTTGCCCTTCATCGTGCATGGGCGGAGCGAAGGGCTGGATTTCGACTACGCCCATATCGACATCGACAACGAAGCCGCTTTCCACGATGCCGCGCGGTTGCTGCTGCAGCTCGGCCACAAGAGGATCGCGCTGATCAACGGTGACACCAGCCAGACCTTCGCGATCTTCCGCGAGAGGGGCGCGCGTCGTGCACTCGCAGCCAGCGGCTTGTCGCTGCCGCCGGACCGTGTTCGGTCGTTGGCCATGACCGAGGAGAACGGCTTTCGCGCCGCGAACAGCCTGCTGCGCGGCAACGAGCCGCCGACCGCGATCCTGTGTTCCTCGCTGATCATGGCGCTCGGGGTCATCCGCGCGATCCGCGATCTTGGGCTGACCATCCCGGGCGATGTCTCGCTGATCGCCCATGATGACGTGTTCCCGTGGCTCAAGCCGGAAAACTTTTCGGTGCCGCTGACCACGACGCGGTCCTCGATCCGCGCAGCCGGAGAGCGCGTGGCAGAACGGCTGGCGGCGAGGATTTCGAGATTGGAAACCGAGCCGCTCGGCGAGGTCTGGCCGGTCGATTTGGTGGTGAGAGCCTCGATAGCGACTGCCAAAAATTAGCCGGCTAGTCGTTGCCTATTGAATCCGCGGCCGTGGCGTCGATCAGGCCGTAGCCGAAATCGGAATCGCGGCCTGCCTCGCCGAGATCTTTAGCTGTCGTAGAGAGCGCGGCTTCGATCCAGTCGACCGAGCGATCCGGTGCGGCGCGGATGAGATTGGCGATGGCGCCGGAAACGACGGCTGCGGCAAAGGAGGTGCCGGTGACGAGATCGGTCCCTCCACCGGACGGCGCGAGCACATTCACGCCCGGCGCCGAGACGAAGATATAGGCGCCGCGATTGGCTTGCGGCATCAGCGCGTCCTTGTCGTCGGTCGCGGTCACGGCGATGACGCCAGGATAGGCAGCGGGGTAGCCGAACGGCGCTTTCGGCCCGTTGTTTCCCGCTGCTGCCACCAGCACGATGTCGCGGGCCCGCGCGGCGTCACAAGCTTCCTGCAACAAGTCGTTCTTAGGCCCCACGAAGCTCATGTTGAGTATGCGCACGTCCTGCTCCGCCGCCCAGTCCAGTGCGGCGAGAATCACATCCATGTTCGACCGCCCGCCTTCGAAGGCGCGCGCATGATAAATCTTCGCGCCTGGAGCCATGCCGCGAAACTCGCCGGTGCCGGCGATCAGCCCGGCGACCGAGGTTGCGTGGTCGCGCGTGGTGACTTCGATATCGGGCATAGCGTCGAATTCGCCTGCGATGGCGTCGCGGATGGCTGGATGCGTCTCGTCGATAGCCGTGTCTATGACGCCGACGCGGACATTTTCGCCGCTGGCGCTGTCGGGCGAAAGGGCGATGCGCTGAAAGGCATAGCCGGCGACGCCGGACGCCTGTTGCAGCGTGTAGACGCTGTTGGGCACCCGGCGGGTTGTACGGCCGTCGCCGGCAAGCTGGGCAAGGACCATGCCGACCGGGCGGCCGTCCGGAATGCCGTAGCGCACGACAGTCGAGCCAAGCAGGATGGACGTGCGCTGCGAGCGGATTTCCAGCCCGAATGCGGACGCGATGTCTGCCGCAACGGCCGCATCACCCTCGACGGTCACCAGCACCTCGTCGGGAACGAATGCGCCCTGCACGGCCACAGGCGGGGCGAGCGGTGGCGCGACGCCAGGAGCGCCATTTGGCGGTGGCGAGGCAGGCGGCGATGAAGCGTCGGCGGTCGTAGCCGGGTCAGGGTGTTCTGGCGCCACCCCGGGGTTCGGATTTGGGAACAGATCGACGATCAGTTCAGGCAGGATTACCGCGCCCCTTCGGGTTTCTCCATTGGCCGGCGACGGATCGCTCGGTTGAGGAGCGGTAGGGTCATTCGGTTGCTTGGCCCCTTCGTCAGGTGCCGGCTCGCCCTGCGCAGGTTCGGTGGGGGTCTGGTCATTTGTGGCAGGTTCGTTCGGTGCGGGCGCGCAGTCCTGGCCCGCCGCCTGCTGGCGCAGGCATTCGATATCCTCGTCCGTGAGGTTCGGATCGTTGGTCTGTGCGAGAACAGGCGCGGCGGCAAGGAGACCTGCCGCCAGAAGAATCGTCCTGAAGATGACCGTAGTGCTAACTGCCATTGCCCGGCTTCCTCCCGGTCAGCACAGTGTCCGCGAAGGGCTGGGCAGCAATAAGGCCGGCGATGCGATCATAGTCGGCGGCGGTCTCGGCGGGGATGCCGATCTTGTAGATGCCGCCGGGCGCCGGACCGGAGAGGATGCTAGCACCCTCTTGGCCAAGGAAGGCGGAGACATCGGCGAGCCTTGCATCGGTCTTGAAGGTGACCAGCACGAACGGCATGTCGTTCTGCCCGCTACCGGCGATCTCGACTGGGCCGGAACGCTCGTAAGGCCCCAGGACGGTCTGAACCAGCACGAGCGCCACCGCCGCTGCAGCCGTTGCCCAGGCAACGCTTGCGGGAATGGCCCAAAAACCAGCCCAGAAGCGGGCGAGGATGGAGGGCACGTCAACCGCGGCCGTCTGCCCGGCTTCCGATTCGAGCGCGGCTGAAAAGCGCGCCAGCGCATCGGCCGGCGGACGGACCGTCTCGTTGGCCTCAGTCGTTCCGGCAAATTCGAGTTCCGCGGCTTCGAGCGCGGCGGCTGCCTCCGGGTCGGTCGCCAGCCATTCCTCGATCGCCGCGAGGTCGACTTCGTCCAGCGTGCCGTTCAGGTAGAAGGGCAATAGCGCTTCCAGCTCGTCGCGGCTGGTCATCGTGTCTTCAGACTTCATGGCCATCCCCTTTCGAAGCCGGCGGCCTGGAGCGCTTCGCCGAGTTTCCTGCGGGCATAGAACATGCGCGTCTTTACGGTCGCTACCGGGATCGACAGGATCTCGCCGATGTCGGCAACAGACTTCGCGTGGTAGTAGGCAAGGTCGATGACGGTGCGGTGTTCTTCCGGCAGCGCGTTGATCATATTGCGCAGAGCCGTCGCCTTGTCGTCCTTCATGACGGCGACTTCGGGCGTGTCGGCAGTGTCGGGAATGGCGGCGGCCGCCTCGTCGTCGATCGCTTCCTCCTTCTTGCGCCGCAATGCCGACAGCGCCTTGAAGCGGGCGATGCCGAGCAGCCAGGTGGAGACTTCCGAACGGCCTTCGAAGGCCGGGGCCTGCCGCCACAATTCGAGGAAAACCTCATTCGCGATGTCGTCAGCCATCATATCCGATCCCGTCTGGCGCGCGACGAACCGGTAAATCCGGGCGTGGTGGCGCATGAACAGGAGCCTGACGGCAGCGCGATCGCCATGCGCGACCCGCTCGACGAGTTCGCTGTCGGACTGCTGGCCGGATGCTGCGGTCGTGCCAACCATGGGGCTCCTGCAGGCTCAGTCGCGCGTATCAGGCAAAAGGTTCACCGGATTTTCGATTTTTGCATTCGGACAGTTCCTGTCAACTGCGGATCGTCCGTTTGTGTCTTTGGCAAGCCTGGCCTTATCAACCGGTGCGGAACGTATATTCGTGCGAGACGACCAGGTGGTGCTCGACCGTGTCGGGTTTCTCGATCAGGTAGATTTCGTCCACCGTGAAGTACCGCGCACGCTCGCAATCGTCGCCGGCAAAGGCGCGTACGGCGTCCATGTCCCTCCACCAGGACAGGGCGGTGATCTCGGTGATGCCGTTGCCGAGGTCGCGCAGCGTGATCTGGTGGCCGAGATTGCCGTCCGCGGTCTCGATCTCCTCGGCACCGGTCTCGGCCATGTATTTCGCATATTCCGCGGCGCGCTCAGTCGCGACCTTGCCGGTCCAGCGGCGCAGGATGATCTCGTCTGGCATGCGGCGGGCTCCGGAAACGGGAACCCCATTTCTTACACGGGATGGGGATGGAGTCGATTGGGGCCTGCGGACGCGGAGGCTTTGGGCGGCAATGGCGGATGCATATCGCGAAACGGCCGACGCGCGGAAATCCTCGAGACCGCGGCTTATTCGATGATTTCGACTTCGTATTTCGGAAGCGTTACGCCGATCAAGCTACCGCCATGAAGTTCTCCGCACAGTTTTCCACCTTCGGAAAACAGGTCTTCAGGGAATTCCGCGGCGAGACGAATCAAGCCGTTCCATGGAAGAACTTCCTTCAATCTCTTGTCTGCCTCCGACGACGTGCCATCTACAAGCGTGCCCCCGTAATAGAGCAGAATGAAGTCTCTTTTCACTCTTCCCTGACAATCGGTGACCTGTAGATACAGCGTGGTGTGACGCGCCAACGCGCTCCGTACGTAGGAACTGCGTACGGTGATCTCGACTTCCCTTCGGTCTTTCTGAGGCGCTTCCACTGGTGCGGAAGCTGCCGGAAACCATGCGAAACAGCCCGTAGTGAGGCAAACGAGAAGCCGAAGCATCCCAATCAAGCCTACTCGAACTGGATCGCCTGCAAGGCGTTGCCGTTGCGCTTCAGCCAGTCCTTGCAGCGCTCGGTGTCGGGGCAAAGCTCTTCGCAGAGCTTCCAGAATTTCGGCCCGTGGTTCATCTGCTTGAGATGGGCCACCTCGTGGGCAACGAGGTAGTTGATGACGGGCTTGGGCGCCATCATGATGCGCCAGGAGAAGGAGAGCTTGCCGTCGGACGTGCAGGAGCCCCAGCGGCTCGACGTGTCGCGGAAGCGGACGGCCTTGGCGCGCTTGTTGATGGCGGTGGTGTGCTTCAGCACCAGCGCCTCGATGTCCTTCTTGGCCTGCTTTTTCAGGAAATCGGCAAGGCGGCGGGGCAGGTGCTCCCGCTCGCCATGGACGAACAGCGCCGGGGTGCCGTCTTCCTTCTTGCCGACAGTCACGGTGCCGCGCCGGTCGGGCTCGTGCACGATGACGTAAGGGATGCCGCGCAACGGTATCCTGATACCGGGCCGCACAAGAGGGCGCTTCGGCAGGCGCGAAATCCTTTCCTCGAGCCAGTCATGATGGCGCCTGAGGAAACGGTTGACCTCGCCCGAGGCGAGACCCGGTGGAATGGTGACTCTGAGCGAGCGGCCGCCGGCGTCGATCCGCAGCGTCAACTGCCTTGCGCGATCGTTTTCGACGATCCTGAGCGGCAGGGTCCGGCCGGCGACTTCGTGCAGACATTCCTTGACCAACGATACGCTGGTCTTCTTCTTTTTAGCGAAGGTCCGTCTCAACAGCGCGATGGGCATGTCGATGACGATACAAGATTCTTTTTACTTGAATAGGGGTCCGAAACCGACCGCGAAAAAAAGAAATAAAAAACGGCGCCGCTGGATCAGCGACGCCGTTTTCTTGCATCAATTTCCGGCGGCAATGCCGCCGGAAATGCTGCTTGTTTGGGCACGGCCCCGTCCGAAAAGTCTGGAGCTTTTCTAGGTCGCGCCGTCAATCGTCGAGCAGGTTGTCCGACTCGCCATCGCGCTTGCGCACGGTCGGCGCTGTGGACTTGTTGCGGTTCGCCATGAAGCGGTCGAACTCCTCCTGGTCCTTGGCGCGGCGCAGTTCGCGGGCATATTCGTCGAACTCCGCGAGCGCGTCGTCGAGCTTGCGGCGCTCCTCGGCGAGGCGCTCCAGTTCCTTGTCGCGCCAGTCGTCGAAGGCGACGTTGCCGGTGCGGCTCATGCCGCGCGGGCCATTGCTCCAGCGATGCGCCTTATCGGCGCCGCGGCGGCAACCGGCGAAGATGCCGTCGGTCGCCCGGTTCACGTCGCGCTTGAAGCCGTCAAGCCGGTCGCCCCAGATGATGTAGGCGAGCATGGCGAGGCCGAGCGGCCAGAACACCACGAAGCCAAGCACCATGAGAGCAATGGTCGCCGGCGTCCAGGCCGGACGGATCAATGCAGTCGTGTTCATAGTCTCCCGTTCCTTCGGTTCGAGGCAGCACAATTTGCTGCTTGTTTCGACATGGGAAAGGAAAAAAGGCGATTCAAGAGATCGCCGTCAGCAACCGTATAAGATATTGAATCCGCTATCGTTTTTTAAGCGCGTCCAGACCGAGCACGGCGAGGCCGGCGAGAAGCCCCCAGAAGGCGGAGCCGATTCCGAGCAGCGCTACGCCGGACGCGGTGACGGCGAAGGTGACGGTGGCGGCGATGCGGTCATTGTCGTCCCGGAGCGCGATGGCCAAAGCGTTGGCGAGCGGGGCCAGCAGCCCAAGCCCGGCCACCAGCACGATCAGACTTTGGGGCAGGACGGCGAAGATGGCGACCAGCGATGCGCCGAAGATCGCGAAGATCAAGTAGAACAGCGCGTAGAACGGGCCGGTCTTCCAGCGTTCGGCCGGATCGGGATGGGCGTCGGGGCCGGTGCAGATGGCGGCAGAGATCGCCGCGAGGTTGCTCGACAGCGCGCCGAATGGCGCGGTGACGAGCGAGACGAGGCCGGTAACGGTGATCAGCGGGCCGGGTTCGGGGTGGTAGCCAGCGGCCCTGAGCACGGCGAGACCGGACAGGTTCTGCGAGGCCATCGTGACCAGATAGAGCGGCAGAGCGAGGCTGACTGCGGCCGCGAGCGAGAACTCGGGCGTAATCAGGGTCAGCGTCGACAGTTCGGGTGTCGGCAGCGCGCCGACCCGGCCGGTGAGCGCCGCTGCAGCACCACCGCCGACCAGAACGGCCAGCACAGACAGCGCGGGATTGATCAGCCGGAAGAGGAAGAACGCGGCGATAAGCGGCAGAATGAACCAGGGGTCACCCGGGACGGCCTTCACCGCGTTGATGGCGAAAGTGACGACGATGCCGGCAAGCATGCCGGAGGCCACAGAAGACGGGATTTTCGCGATCAGGCGGGTGAGCGGACCGAACAGGCCGGTGGCGATAAGCAGGACAGCGGCGATGATGAAGGCGCCGACGGCCTCGTTGATGTTGTAGCCGCTGGACGCCGCGACGAGGGCAGCGCCGGGTGTCGACCAGGCGCTGATGACCGGCATCCTGGTGCGCCAGGAGAGCCAGAGGCTTTCCACCGCCATGGCGAGGCAGAGCGCGGTGACGGCGCTAGCGGTCTGCGACTGCGTTGCCGAAACAGCGTCGGACGCGGCAATGATAATCGCCAGCGTGCCGCCGAAGCCGACGATCGCAGCCACGAAGGCCGATGCAGGAATGGATGCGCGCATGGAAGCCGGTCAGAAAGGTTCGCGGGATTTCGCTTGGCCTGTTTGCGCGATGGCGACGCAATCCGCAAGCAAGGCGGCTTGGTCCAGCGCTCGCTTGCGCGCGTTGCCGCGTCGATTGGGTTCAGGGTAGGTCCAATCACAATTGAAAAAGGCCCGACGATGGATCGGACCCTGACAAGCTGTTTCAGAACACTTGGACGTTGGCGGCGGAGACCGCTCAGTGGGATGTAGCGGGCGTGCCGAAGGAACCGGACTGGCGGCGCGCGCATGCTGGGCCGGGGCCGCGCATGTAGTGGCGCTCGGGCCGATAGGTCGGCGCGACGAACTCGCGAACCGCAAAGGCGAAATGCGTGATGTGCCTCAAGATGGTCATGCTACCCGGTCCCTGTCCCTCGGATGTCCCTTCCGATTGCGGACATGTTTAAGCGTTAGTCGTGAATCTTCGGTGAACGCGTTGTTAATCTTCGGTCTGGATCGCTCCCGAGCGTGGCCGAATCAGGACCTGTTTAAGACCTTTCCTCGGCGGCGCGAAAACTAACCATCGCCTGTGTCTTTTCCGACACGGTTGTTTCGCATGCATGTCGCCGGGCCGGGCATCATGTTTCGATGCGTTTCAAAAGATGCGGGCGGCATCTTACTATAGCTGAATCTCCACCTATATAGGCAAACATGCAGCTATAGGAGATGGGCATGACGAAGCACGGCAACGGGAAGCATGCGGAGAAGGTGCAGGCGGAACAGTTCGACCCGCAGCCCTTGCTCGAACTGATCGCCGGCATCCAGGCCGATCTCGATCGCCTGAAGGGGTTGGTCGAAAGCGCGGTGCCGAAATTCGATCCCGCCAATCCGCACAACAAGACTGTCGATGGCAAGCTATCGGAAGAAGGCGTGGAGTGCTGCTACCGGATGTTTGACGATGGAGCGAGCCGCTACTCGGTCGCACGGCAGATGAAGATTTCCTTCGCCGCCGCCACGCATCGCTTCAATGCCTGGCGCAAGGCAGGCGGCGACAAGCGCACGCGGGAACTGCTGGGCTGAGACAGTAAAAGAGGAGAGCCCGGAAGGGATCTCCTCTTGATTTGGTAGGCCAGAGGTCAGCTCAGCCAGATCAGCTGAGGATCGGACAGCTCGGCTGACGACCGAACGTGACAAATATCCGTTCGCCGAAGCGATCGCGTCCACGCACCTCGATGGTGCGCCGGCCCGCCGCCTCGACCCTGACGCGCTGCAAGCCCATACGCTCCGCCTTATTCAAGGCACGCTCTTCGGTGCAGCGGCGACGCGGCTCCTCGCGGTTGCGATAGCCATCGCGGTAGCACTCTTCGTAGCGTGGGTTGCACTCACGATCGATCCGCAGCCCGTCCGGACCCACTCTAAACTCAAGATCTTGAGCCTGCACGGGAACAGCCGTTGCAAAGCCAGCGGCCAATGCCATGCCTATCAATATCGTACGCATCTCTAAGCTCCCGTTTGGGTTGATGTCCCAAAACGCGAGCCCTCAGAGGCTGTTGCATCAAGAAAGGTTTCATCGCGCAACTTCAGTCGAGCGTGCGGCGGAACCTGAACAGCGCCAGCCCCGCGAACAGGGCGACGAAGAAGCAGAGCGCGAAGACTTCCCCGCTGATGGCGGCGAAGTCGGCGCCTTTCAGCATGACGCCGCGTGTGATGCGCAGGAAGTGGGTAAGCGGGAAGATCTCGCCGAATACCTGCGCCCAGCCCGGCATGCCGCGATAGGGGAACATGAAGCCGGAGAGCAGGATCGAGGGCAGGAAGAAGAAGAAGGTGAGCTGAAGCGCCTGCATCTGCGTGCGCGCGATCGTCGAGATCGTATAACCGAGCAGCACGAGGGAAAGGACAAAGATCAGGATCGCGGACAGCAGCAGAAGCAGCGATCCCTGGAAGGGAATCGCGAACAGCAGCTTTGACGCTACCAACACGACTGCCACCTGCACGGCGCCGACCGCCAGATAGGGCAGCACCTTGCCCAGCATGATCTCGACCGGCGAGGCCGGCATGGCGAGCAGGTTTTCCATCGTGCCGCGCTCCGTCTCGCGCGTCAGCGCGATCGACGTCATCATGACCATTGTCATCTGCAGGATGACGCCGAGCAGGCCGGGTACGATGTTATATTGCGAGATGGCTTCCGGGTTGTAGCGCTTGTGCACGACGACATCGAGCTGGCTCTGTTCCTGTACGGCGAACTCGGCCTGCTTGCCTTGCTCGCGCAGGAGAGCCCGCTGCGCGACCGTGCCGAGAGTCGAGATGGCGCCGCTGGCGACGGCCGGATCGGTCGCGTCGGCCTCGATCAGGATCTGCGGATTGTTGCCGCTGTCGACGCGGCGCGCGAAGTCGGCGGGGATGGTCACGACAAACGACACCGTGCCGTTGGCCATCAGCGCTTCGGCCTCCGCCTCGCTCTGCACGACATGGTCGAAGCGGTAGTAGCCCGTCATCTGCAGCGCCGAGACGATGGCGCGGGTGTAGTTGTCGTTGCTGGTGGCGACCAGCGCCGCCGGCAGGCTCTTGGGGTCGTTGTTGATCGCATAGCCGAACAGCACGAGTTGCAGCAGCGGCACGCCGAGCATCATGCCGAACGTGATGCGGTCGCGCCGCATCTGGATGAATTCCTTGATCAGGAGCGCGCTGAGACGAGCGAAGGAGAAGATCGTGTTCATGACATGTTGTCCTTCGACTTCGTCATGAACTGGATGAACACGTCTTCGAGGCTGGTTTCGCCGGGCTTGACGGTGACGCCCTCGCGGTTGCGGATATCCTCGAGCGATGCCTCGAGAAGCGCCTTGTCGGAACCGACCACGTGCAGAGTGGCGCCGAACGGCGCCACCTGCTCGACGCCGGGCCGGCCGTCCAGCAACGCCGACACCTGGTCGAGCCGCGGACCGGCAACGACGAAGGTGGTCAGGCCGGCGTTCTTCACGACGTCGGCGACGCTGCCGGACGCCAGCATCTTGCCGTAGGAGATGTAGCTGATGCGATGGCAGCGCTCGGCTTCGTCCATGTAGTGGGTCGAGACGAGCACGGTGAGCCCGCCGCGCGCCAGGTGGTGGATCTCATCCCAGAATTCGCGCCGCGCCTTTGGGTCGACGCCGGCCGTCGGCTCGTCGAGCAACAGCAGTCGCGGCTTGTGCATGATGCAGGCTGCGAGCGCGAGACGCTGCTTCCAGCCGCCCGACAGCGTGCCGGCAAGCTGGTTGCGGCGGCTCGTCAGGCCGAGTTCACCCAGCGTGCGCTCGACATGTTCGGACACGGGCTTCAACTGGTAGAGCCGAGCCACGAATTCGAGATTCTCGGCGATCGTCAGGTCCTCGTAGAACGAGAACTTCTGCGTCATGTAGCCGACCTCGCGCTTGATCTTCAGGCTTTCGGTCCTGAGGTCGTAGCCGAGCACCGCGCCCTCGCCCTCGTCGGGCGTCAGCAGGCCACACATGATGCGAATGGTGGTTGTCTTGCCGGAGCCGTTCGGGCCGAGGAAGCCGACGATCTCGCCCTCCGCCACGCGCATCGTGACGTGGTCGACGACCGTCTTGTCGCCGAAGCGCTTCACCAGACCCGTGACGTTGATGGCGTCCATCAGTGCATGCCTCCGGCATGCGAGGGAATAGGGAGTAGTGAGTAGGGATCAGTGAAGATGTGACGGATGGTCGTTGTCACTTTTCGGACCTCACTACTCACTATGTCTCTACTCACCATTCACCAGTTCCACATCTACGATCTGCCCCGGCTGCAACGGCGACGCGTCGCCGATTGGCCGCGCCTCGACGAGGTAGACAAGCTTCTGGCGCGTCTCGAGCGAGTAGATCACCGGAGGGGTGAATTCTGGGTCTGGGGAGACATAGCTGATACGCGCCTGCAGGCCGTCCGGGCAGCCGTCGCAGCGGACGTTGAGGACCTTGCCGACCTCGACCTTCGAGAAGGACGGCTCGGGCACGAAGAGCGAGAGTTTCACCGCACCGTCGGGCAGCATGGAGATGACCGGCGCCGACGGGCTGGCGACATCGCCGGGATTTCGGATCACGTCGTCGACGCGGCCGGGCGCGGGCGCGGTCAGCGAGCGCTTGGACAGCCGCCACCGCGCCTGGTCGAGCGCGGTCTGCGCCTGTTTGACCGCGCTTTCGGCGGCCTTGATCTCTTCCGGCCGCGCCGGCAGCTTGCCCACCGCGAGATTGGCCTCGGTCTGGTTGATCTGTGCTGCTGCGACCTCGACCGCCGTCTGCGCGCTGTCGAAGGCGGCCTGCGTGGCGGTGCCACGCTTGAGTAGGTCGTCTATGCGGGCGAGCGTGCGGCGCTTTTCCTCGGCCTCGGCCTTTGCCGAAAGAACCATCGCCTCCAGCACCGCGATTTCTTCCGGCCGCTTGCCGATCAGCAGGTTGGCAAGCTGTGCTTCCGCCTGCGCCAGCGCGGCTTCCGCCTGGCTGACCGCGATGCGCGCATCGTCGGTCTCCATCTCGGCGACCGTCGCGCCAGCCTCGACGCGATCGCCGCGCTTCACCGAAAGCTGCTCCACCTGCGCCACCTCGATCGGCGCAAGCAGCACGAAATCGCCTTCGACATAGCCGACGGCGAGCGGCGACGGGCCGGCGCAGGCCGTGAACAGGGAAGCCGCGAAAGGCAGTGAACAGAGGATGCTCATGATTTGCCACCTTTCCTGCTGGCGAGGATGGCAGACAGATTGTCGGACACGATCGCGCCGATCAGCGCCGCCTGCGCCCGACCGATCTCGGTCCAGCCCATGCGGCGGAAGACCGCCTCGCGCGCGATCTTGAAATAGACGACCTGCCCGATCAGGGTGAACATGCGGATCCGGGTCGCTTCGCTCTCGGCCGGCTCGCCGGTCGCCTGCTCCCAGATCGTGCAGAGCTGCCGGTGGGTCGGCTCGAAGACGCCGGTGTAGAGACGGTCGAGCGCAGGGCTTGGCACAGACAGTTCGCGCAAAACGAACTGCGCGAAATCGCCGACCTCGGGACTGGCGACGAAAAAGCCGACGATCCGCTCCACGGACTGCTTCAGACGCTCGGCGGCATCGTCGGGAGAGATAGCGGCCGCTGCTTGTTCAAGCGCCGGGTTGGCGATGGCCCGGATCGTCTCGACGATGAAATCGGCACAGGCGAGGTGTAGTCCCTCCTTGCCGCCGAAATGGTAGGCGATGGAGCCGATATTGGCCTTGGCCAGCGCGGCCAGCTCGCGCGTCGATGTTCCCTCGAAACCCTTGCGGCCGAAAAGTCGGAGACCGGCGTGCACCAGAGCAGCCCGTGTCTGTTCGGCGGGAGAGGGGAATTTTTCGGCTGCCTGGCTCATGATCTGAAATTAATCAATCGAATGATTAAAGTCAATGTTGCTTGCGTTTTCTCCCGGTGATGGGCTGAATGGATGACATGGCAAAGGAAATCGAACGCAAGTTCCTCGTGGCGGATGCCGCATGGCGCGATCACGTGGAAGCAGAGATCGAGATGCGGCAGTTCTATCTCGCGGCAGGGCCGGGTCGCACGATCCGCATCCGCATAAACAACGGTATCGACGCCATCCTGACGCTCAAGTTCTCCGGCCCCGGACGGGGGCGCGACGAATTCGAATATGCGGTGCCACTGCCGGAAGCGCTCGAAATGCAGGCCTTCGCGCTCGGTCGTGTCATAGAGAAGACACGTCACCATGTTCGATTTGGCGGATATCTGTATGAGGTCGACGTGTTCGCTGGGAGCCTGACGGGTTTGGTGATCGCGGAACTGGAAACGCCGGACATCGTGCCGACCGAAAACCTGCCGCCGTGGCTAGGCCGCGACGTCACGAATGACGGGCGCTACTACAACGCCTATCTGGCGCTGGGCGGGGGATCGGGCGGCGAGCTGGAGCTTGCGGGATGAATTACCGCATCCAGTCCGGGTATCCGCTGACCGCCGAGGTCAGGCGCATCGCCACCGAGGAACTGGCCGCGGCTCTGGAATGGCTGTCTTCCGCCGGCGACAACCCGGACAAGGCTCTCCACGAAACCCGCAAGCGGCTGAAGAATGTTCGTGCCTTGCTGGCTTTGATCCGCCCCGGCGCCAAGGATTTCGTACGCAAGGAAAGGGTGCGCTACCGGGATGCGGCCGCGCTGCTGGCGGGTCCGCGCCAGGCTGGCGCGCTGGTCGAGACGGTGGACCGGCTCATGGAAGCGTTCGCCGACGACCCGCGCAGGGACGCGATCGCCTCGGCCCGCGAAAGGCTGCTCGTCCATCGCGCGAGCGTACTCTCCGAAGAGATCGGGAAGTCGGTCGGCAAGGCCTCGGCTGCCTGTCGCACCGGCATCAAGCGCTTCGACAAACTCACCCTGCCCGATCAGCCGGAAGAAGCGGCGGACGTCCTTGCCGAGGGCGCGGCGCGTACGCTGCGCCGCGCACGCCATGCGCTGCGGTCGGCAAAAGCGGCGGGCGAGGAAGAGGCGTTCCACGATTTGCGCAAGGCCGCCAAGGCGCATCTGGCACATCTCGCGCTGCTCAAGGAATTCTGGCCCTCGCCGGTCAAGGCGCGCCGCAAGGCAGTCGGCGCCCTTGCCGAAAAGCTCGGCGAACTGCAGGACATTTTCGTGTTGCGCGGTTTGCTGCGGGATGGCGACCCGGCGGTCGGAAGCCCCGCCGAGACCCGCAAGTTCGACGGGCTCTGCGGCCGTTCAGAGCGCAGCCTGCGCAAAGCCTGCCTCACTGATGCGGCCGAGCTGTTCCAGGACAGTCCCAAACGTCCCGCGCGCAGGATGATGCGCAAGGCGCGCCGCGATCTGGCCGAGGCCGCGACCGCGGACGCCTGAGCGACTTCGACCCCACCGCTTTCTGGCATTCGCCGCCCAAGGCTGCTACGCGTTCGCCATGAGCGCGTCCGGCGATACTCTCCTCGACAGGCTCGGCCGGTTCCTCGCGGGACTGCTGCAGGTCGAGTCGTCTGGCTACGAGCCCTATACGCCGTCCGACCCGGACACGTTGCGGCGGGTGCTGGAACCCGGCGACATCCTGCTCATAGAGGGCAACCAGCGCATTTCCGCGACGATCAAGTACCTGACCCAGTCCACCTGGTCGCATTCCGCGCTCTATGTCGGCGACGCGCTGCCCGAACCGGCCGACGGCTCCGAGCGGCCGCGCCTCATCGAGGTCAATCTCGGCGAGGGATGCGTGGCGGTGCCGCTGTCGAAATACCGGACCTACAACACGCGCATCTGCCGCGCGAACGGCCTGTCGCCGGAGGATCGCCAGCATGTCGTCGGCTTCATGCTGGAGCGTCTCGGCCTTAAATACGACCTCAAGAACATCTTCGACATGCTGCGCTATTTCTTCCCGGTGCCGATGCCGGTGCGCTGGCGGCGACGTGCGATCGCCTTCGGCTCGGGTGACCCGACGCGCGCCATCTGCTCCTCGCTGATCGCGCAGGCGTATGAAGAAATCCGCTATCCGATCCTGCCGGAGATCACCCGCGCGCCGGGCCGCGCCTCGGCGCAGTCATCCTATTCGCGCAGCGAGATCCTGCACATCAGGCACCACTCGCTCTACACGCCGCGCGACTTCGACCTGTCGCCCTATTTCCGCATCGTGAAGCCGACGCTGGAATACGGCTTCGACTACCGCGCCTTGACATGGGCACAGGGGGAACTGGCGCAGGACGAACGGTCAGCGGCCGCGAAATGAACCACCCCATTCTCGTGCCGCCGAAACTGCGGCGTGGCGACAAGGTGCGTTTCCTGTCGCCCGCCAGCACGCCGGATCGCGAACTGGTTATGCGGCGGGCTAAGGTGCTGGAAGGCTGGGGCCTGCGGGTCGATTTCGGCGCGCATGCCTTCGACAAGCTCTCGTTCCTCGCAGGCACGGATGACGATCGCATCGCCGACCTGAACCTTGCCTTGGCCGATCCGGACATCAGGACCATTTTCGCGACACGTGGCGGAAAAGGCTCCTACCGTATTGCCGACCGCATGGATTTCGAGGCCGTCCGGCGGGACCCGAAATTCGTCGTCGGCTTCAGCGACATCACCGCTCTGCTTCTCGCCCTTCAGCGGCAATGCGGGCTTGTGGGCATCCATGGCTCGGTCGTCGAAGACTCTTGCGCCCCAGCCAATATCGTTCTGCGCGGTCTGCTGATGGAAGACAAGGAGACTGTGCTTGCCGCTGTGCCCAGCGAAAGCACGGCGGCACTGACCACCAGCGGACAGGTGACCGGCCGGCTGATCGGCGGGAATCTTGATACGATCGCAGCCTGCGCCGGCTGGGCGCTCCCGTCCTTGGCGGGCGCCATCCTGCTGCTCGAGGCGATCGACATGCAGATCGGGCAGGTCGACCGCCAATTGACCATGCTGCGCAAGGCCGGCCATCTCGATGGCGTCGCCGGCATTGCCGTCGGTCAGTTCACGGGCTTCAAGCCAAGCTCCGGTGGGCTTACGGTAGTCGATCTCCTGCGCGACCATCTTGGCGGGCTCGGTGTGCCGGTTCTCGGCGGCCTGCCGATCGGACATGGAGAAGGCTGGTTCCCCGTCCCCCACGGCGCGTCGGCTACGCTAGACATTTCGGCAGGGACACTAACGGTGCTCCTTCCGGGATCAGCCCGGCCTTGATCGGCCGGCCGATGCTGGCGGGACATGCCGCTCTTCGCCGATCTGCTTGATCGCGTGCTCCACGGTCGTCTTGTAGCGGACATGTGGCGGGCGGACGCCGTGGGCGAACAGCATGCGCCGGACCTGCGGCGCGGCGCCCGTTATGAAGAAATGGACGCCCGCTTTCTGCGCCTTCCGCGTGGCCCCCTCGATGACGTTGGCGGCGGAGGAGTCGAGGAACTGCACGTTCGAACAGTCGAGCACGAAGTTCCGGCGCTGATCGGCGATGCGGTCGAGCACGCTGGCGACCGTCGCGGCCGAGCCGAAGAAGAACGCGCCGCTGATGCGATAGACCACCGTGTCTGGGTCGGACGCCTCTGAGGCATCGTAGGCGACGCGGTCGCCGTCCGCGCTGTCGGCCTTGTCCGCCACCTCGACGGCGACCAGCTTCGACATGCGGTGGACGAAGATCAGCGAGCCGAGCGCGAAGCCGACGACGATGCCTTCCGTGAGGTCGCGGAAGATCACCAGTCCGAAGGTTACGAGCAGCACCACGGCATCGCCCCATGAGGAGCGGATGAGCGCGGCGAAGGCTGTCTTCTCCACCATGTTCCAGGCGACGAGTGCCAGCACGCCGGCGAGCGCGGCAAGCGGGATGTAGCTCGCAAGCGGCGCTGCGACGAGGATGAAGGCGAGCAGGAACAGCGAATGCAGCATGCCCGAGATCGGGCCGATGGCGCCGGAGCGGACATTGGTCGCCGTTCGTGCGATGGTGCCGGTGACGCAGATGCCGCCGAACAGCGCCGAACCGATGTTGGCGAAACCCTGCGCGACCAGTTCGCAGTTTGAGCGATGCCGCCGGCCCGTCATGCCGTCGGCGACGACAGCGGACAGCAGGGATTCGATCGCGCCGAGCAGCGTGAACGCGATGGCATCCGGCAGCACCGCCTGCATGGTCGCGAGATCGAAGGCCGGAAGCGAGGGGAACGGCAGAGTGCGCGGGATACCGCCGAAGCGCGTTCCGATCGTCTCCACCGGCAGCGCGAACAGGGAGACGGCGACCGACGCGAGCGCCACGCCGACCAGCATGCCGGGCCATGACGGCCTCCATCGCTTCAGGCCGACGATGGCCGCGATGGTGAGCAAGGCGACGATGATCGCGGCGGGATTGAAGGTGCCCCATCCCGCTGCCAGCGCCTGCAGCTTGGGCAGCAGTTCGCCGGGCTCCTTGCCCTCGAGTGTCAGCCCGAACAATTCGCTAAGCTGGCTGGCGAAGATGATGACCGCGATGCCCGCCGTAAAGCCGACCGTCACAGGATACGGTATGAACTTGATGTAGGTGCCGAGCCTGAGATAGCCGACTGCGAGCAGGAAGACGCCGGACATCATGGTGGCGAGGATCAGCCCGTCGATGCCGTGGCGCGCCATCGTGGAGGCAACCAGTACGATGAAGGCGCCCGCCGGGCCGCCGATCTGGAAACGGCTGCCGCCCAGCGCTGAGACGAGGAAGCCGCCAATGATCGCCGTATAGAGGCCGCGGTCGGGCGACACGCCGGACGCGATGGCGATTGCCATCGACAGCGGCAGGGCAACGATCGCGACCGTCAGCCCGGCGATGGCGTCCGCCTGCAGTTGCCTAGCGCCGTAGCCCTCGCGCAGGACCGTGACGAGCTTGGGCGTGAAGAGGTCGCGGAATGTCGGCGGAGTTTCCAGTACGGCCGATCCGATGCTCGATCCTGTGGATGCGCTCATGACAGGGTCCTGCCCAGGCGGCGGATCGTCGGCATGGCTGTCGGCGGTCGCGTCGCGACTCGATTTTCCACGCGAAGCCGACTCTCGCGTCTTCGCAGCAGATCAAGTCAGATGCGCCAATGCGCCCTACCCTGCGGCCGGTCGATCAGCGGTCGCCGGAGGCTCTGAGGCGGACGCCCCGTCCGCCGCCACTGCTCGGCTGATCGGCGCCGATCAGTTCGACGCCGGACTCGTCGAGCGCGCGGATGACCTTCATCAGCGTATCGACGACGCCACGCACCACCCCGTCGCTTGCTTCCATCCGCTGGATGGTTGGCAGCGACACGCCGGCGCGTTCGGCAAGGGTCTTCTGGTCGATGCCGGCGAGCGCCCGGGCGGCGCGCATCTGCTGGGCGGTGATCACGCGAGGTGCTCCTGCCTGAGTCTGCAGGAGGCACGTATAGGACATTTATTATGATGTATCAACCATCAATCCTTTAATAATGTCCGTACTCTTACAGGCTTGGGGCCTCAGGGCGTCTCGCGAAACGGCGCAACACGAGCCAATACAACATCACCCAGGCAAAACCCGCGAACCAGCCCGCAAGCACGTCCGATGGCCAGTGCACGCCGAGATAGAGGCGCGATACGCCAACCATCAAGGTGATAAGCACGGCCATGAAGAGCACGTAGGCCTTCGTGACCTTGCCCGGCGCGATGCCGGCAATCATGACGCCGAGCGTCAGGTAGGTGACCGCCGACATCATCGCGTGGCCCGACGGGAACGATAGCGTCTGGACCTGCACCAGATGCGAGACAAGGTCGGGGCGGGGGCGGTCGATGCCGATTTTGAGCAGGCTGGAGACAATCTGCCCGCCGCCGACCGCGACCAGGATCATCAGCGCCTCCCGGCCCCTGCGGATCAGCAGCAGGTAGAAGATAGCCGCGGCGGTTACCAGCACGAGCACGCTTACGGAGCCAAGTGCGGTAATATCGCGCACGGCTTCCACGAGCCATGGCGGCCCCAGCGCTACGTCGGGCCTTCCCGCTTCCCGGAACGCCAGAAGAATTTCGGCGTCAAGGCCACGCACCGGAGTCTGGCGCGCCACCTCTGCCATCTCGAAAAAGCCCCAGAGGCAGCCGGCGATGAAGACGCCGGCGGCCAGGACGGAAAACTCGATCTTCTCCCAGTACCGCAACGTCATTCCATCCGGCCGTTTATCGGGCATTCGCTTCCGGGCCAAGCGCGATCATAGCCACGGCAATCACGGCGAGCACGACGCCTGCACCCTGCACCACGCCCAGCCGCTCACCGAAATAGATAATGGCGATGAGATTGACTGCAACAAGCTGGATGATCGCCGACAGGCTGAAGGCCGTGGCCATGCCGAAATCGCGTACGAGCTTGAACATGATCAGGTTGCCGGCTGAATAGAGCGCCAGAGCCAGCACGATCCTGCCGACATGCGGGGCCACTGCCCATTGTTTCGCAACGGTCGCGGCCGCCAAGAAGATCACGGTCGCGCCGCCAAGCTGCAGCATTCCCCATGGGCTCATCGGAGCGTCTCCATCCTAATGCCCAGATTCGGGTAGTCGCGGCAACTTGTCACGGGAAGGCTGCGCGCGGTCAAGCGTCGCCGTGGATGATTGGATCAAACGGCCCGTGCGCGCTGTGCGCCGCGGAAGCTGTCACGCAGGTAGCCGAGGGTAGCATCGGCGTCGACCGGCCTTCCGAACAGAAATCCTTGCCCGCCCGCGCATCCGAACTGCACCAGCCGCTCTGCCTGCTCTTCTTCTTCGATGCCTTCCGCCACGACATCCATGCCGAGCCCTTCGCACATGGCGAGGATGGCGCGGATGATATGCTGCGCCGGGCGATCTTCGAGAAGCGAGGCGACGAACGTACGATCGATCTTGAGCTTGTCGAAGTGGAATTCACGCAGGCGACCAAGAGAGGATTGTCCGGTACCGAAATCGTCGAGAGAGACGCGGATGCCGCAGCGACGGAGGTCTTCGACGATCTTTTCCGCCGACGCCGGATCGGACATCAGGCCGGTCTCGGTGATCTCGATCTCCAGCCGGCGCGGGTCGAAGCCGGTGCGATCGAGGATGGCGAGGATGTGCAGGCCGGTGTTCTGGTCGACAAGCTGCGAGGGCGACAGGTTGAAGGACAGGAACAGGTGTGACGGCCAGTCGCGCGCGGCTTCAGTGGCCTTGCGCAGCAGAAGCTGGGACATTGGCCCGATGATGCCGCGCTCTTCCGCGATCGGGATGAACACTGCCGGCGAAATCATGCCCAGGTCGCGGTCGGTCCAGCGCGCAAGGGTCTCGAAGCCAACCGTCCGGCGGGTCTTGAGGTCGACGATGGGCTGGAAATGAGGCTCGACCTCTCCGGCCGAGACGGCTCGCCGCAGCGCCTGCTCGATACGGGTGACGCGCTTGGCCGCCTCTTCCATCTCGCGCGTGTAGACGACGACCTTTCCGCGTCCCGAGCGCTTGGCTTGGTAAAGCGCGGTTTCGGCCTTGCTGATGAGGATTTCCGTCGTCTCGTCGCCGAGATGGAACAGCGAGCACCCGACGGATGCCGAAAGGCGCGCCGTGCGCTCGCCCACGTCATAGGGCGCGGAGAGAATCTCGATCAGCATGCGGGCGCGGTCCGCAATCGCCTCCTCGCTGAAAACCAGCGGATAGAGAAAGGCGAATTCGTCCGGGCCGATCCTGGTGACCGTCGAAAAGTCGTCCATGGAGGCGCGCAGGCGCATCGCAACCTGCATCAGGATGTCGTCGCCTGCCTTCGAGCCGAAGAGGTCGTTGATCGGCTTGAAGCCGTCGAGGTCGAGGATCCCGATGGCGAAGGGCGCGGGGTCTTCCGCGCGATCCAGGATCAGCCGGTCGACCTTGTCGTAGAAACGGCGGTGATTGCCGAGCCCGGTCAGCAGGTCCGTGAAGGCGAGCTCGGGGCTCTCCCTGCCGGCATAGCCGTTCGCAAACACGGTCTGCATTGGATTTCCGGACGCCATTCTGCCAATAGATTGCACGCAATCTGCCAGCAAAGCGTTTAGGAAACGTATCGCTGCAACCTAAACTCTTGAAAGATATTCGCTAAACCGCCGGCGACCGATCGACGGTTCAGGGCTGCGCCGGCAGGACGCGATAGAGCTCTATCGGCTTGCCCACGCTCTCGGGAACGACCTCCAGCCAGTCCGGAACGTTGCCGGCGACCAGCGCCGCCAGCAACCCGTCCGGCGCCCGCTTTGCGAGGAATTTCGTTTCCGGATTGCCACGGCAGAGCGCGACGAGACCGACGTTAGCATCACGCACCTTTGACAGACTCGATTGCTCGGGCTCCATAAGCGCTTCGAGTACCATGAGGTTGCCGGCGATGTTGCGGTGATAGGGGCCGGCCAGCACGCGATGCTGCGTGAAGCGCAGGACCGGTGCACCCAGATTGGAGATCGTCAGGACGGTGTCCGCAGGCAATGCGCCGAGCTGGGCAAAATCGACATCCTTGTCGCATGTTTCCTTCGCGACCTGCTCGCCGGGCGCCGACGGTTTGAAAAGCGGCATGGCTTCCGCTGCCAGCGCCCAGATCATGTTGAAGGAGACGAGCCACGCGCCGACAAGCTTCAGCGACGCGGCGGTGCCGGGCGCGGCCATCGCCTGCTGCCGCAGTCCCGCGACCCAGATCGCGAGCGGGACGCAGGCGAGTGGCGCCGAAAAGCGAGTGCCCCTCACCTGCCATATGCTGACCAGCAGCGCCACAAGCAGCAATACGGCGATCAGCATCTCCTCGCGACGCAGCCCCTTCCGCCGCATCCGCAACCCGAGGACCAGCAACCCGACAAGGGTGGTGGCGTAATGCCCGGCTACGTCTTCCGGGCTGTTTTCCAGCACCTTCCAGAGCGGCTGCGCTTCGGTTACCGCCGACAGCCAATAGGTCCGCAGCATCGGCGCAAGGTCGGCGAAGGGATCTCCCAGGCACTGCGGGAAATAACGGAGGACAAGGGCCGCAGTGACCGCGCCGAGCGCGACCAGCGCGATGGTGCGCCGCGCAATGGTCCCGCTCAGCATCCGTGACATGGCAATCACAGCCAGCCCGGCGCCGCCGACCGCGCCGATCGCGAACTGCACCACGGAGAAAGCGTCGCAATAGGCCGCACCCCAGGACGAGGGCGAAACGGTGGCGATGAATACCGCGCCCGAGGTCAGGGCGAAAGCGGCTCCAAAACCCGCTGCGACACCTCGCGCCGTCTGGCCCCCGAGCAGATACCAGCCGACGACGAAGAGGCCGCCGGCGGCGACGTAAGGCGCAGTTTCCATTCCGATCGCAAGCATCAGCACCGCCGTCGCGCCTGCGAGCCATGCGAAAAGGTTGCCGGGACCTGCCCGAAGCAGGAAGAACACCATGGCCAGCATCAGCACGAGTTGGACGTTGTGGTGGTCCAGCGCGCCGGGGGCGAAAATTCCGATCTGGTAAAGCGTGACGCCACCGATGACGGCCAGCGGGAAGACCGCCTCCGGGCCGGCGATGAGACGACCTATGCGCAAAAGCAGATAGAGCGCCATCGCGTAGAGCATCAGCGGCCATGCGATCATGGCGACGGTCTCGCCGACCGTCTGGGAACCGGTGAGGCCGGTGCCCAGCATGACGATCGCGGCGATTGGAGCATCGACCAGCCGCGACCAGTGCATCGGAAGGGCGCCTTCCAGGCCCAGGCGATATTGCCGGAGATCGAACCAGCCCTGGCCGGCGATCAGGTCGCGGACCTCAACGAGCCGGAGCAGGCTGTCATTGTCGCCGCCGCCTGTCATGCGGCCAAAGCCGCCGACGGACGATACCGCAGCGACAATCAGCGTGGCGATAACGGCCGTTGCGGCGTCGCTGCGCCAGAAGGGCTCCCGGCCGACCTGGGGCTCGGCCATCATCGTCTCGCTCGCCATTCCCAAGTCCCGGAAGAAATCTGCAGGTTTTCGGACGGACCTAAACCTAGCCTTAACGGCTTCAATAAATAGTAAAGCGCAGCTCGCGGGCGACAGTCCCCGCCAAAGGTGGCCATGAACAGGGCAATCGACAATGCCACGGCGGCGAACGAGCGACGGGAGAAGCGGATGCAACAGGGCAACCTCGAGGACTTCGCGATCGCGATCCTGATTCCTTGCTACAACGAGGAGAAGACGATCGGAGACGTCGTTTCGCGCTTCCGTGCCACGCTTCCATCAGCCTCAGTCTATGTCTACGACAACAACTCGAGCGACCTTACCGCGCTGAAGGCGCGCTCCAGCGGTGCGATCGTCATCCGAGAGCCGCGCCAGGGCAAGGGCAACGTGGTCAGGCGCATGTTCGCCGACATCGAGGCCGACATCTATGTGATGGTTGACGGCGACGGCACCTATGCGCCGGAAGACGCGCCACAACTGATCAACGCGCTGTTGACCGGCCATTGCGACATGGTGGTGGGAACCCGCCGCGGTGTCACCGACGATGCCGGACGCACCGGCCATGCCTTTGGCAACCGGCTGTTCAACGGCCTCTACAAGCGCCTGTTCGGTCGCGACTTCACGGACATCTTCTCCGGCTACCGCGCTTTCACGCGGCGCTTCGTCAAGAGCTTCCCGGCCGTTTCCGGCGGTTTCGAGATCGAGACCGAAATGTCGGTCCACGCCTCTCAGCTCAAGCTGCCGGTCAGTGAGATCGCTCTGGATTACGGCCGTCGACCGGAGGGATCGTCCTCGAAGCTGTCCACCTACAAGGACGGCGCCAGGATTCTCTGGATGTTCGCAATGCTGGCCAAGGAAACGCAACCGATGCGCTTCTTCGGCATGATCGCCTCCGTGTTCGCGGCTGCGGGCCTGATTCTGATGACGCCGATCCTCGTCGAATACGCCGCGACAGGACTCGTACCGCGCATGCCGACTTGGGTGCTTTCGCTCGGCCTGTTGATGTTCGCAACCATGATGGTGGTAACGGGCCTCGTCCTGGATTCGGTCTCGCGCGGTCGCGCCGAGCTGAAACGTGTGGCCTACCTCGGGCTGCCTGCGCTGCGCGGCAGGAGCGTCGCTATCAGGTCCTCCAACCAGCCAACAATCGTCTCGATCCACGGAAGAGCCACATCATGAACCGCGAAACCACAAACCGCATCCGCTTTGTGCTTGAGGACCTGCTGCCGCCTGTCGTGCGCGATTCCTCGCTGTTCCGGGGCGCCGCCAGCCTGGTCTGGGGCGACCACATCTCACGGCTCGCAAGCTTTCGCGAACGCGCGCCGTTCTTGACGGACGCGGAATATGAGCGTCTCTATCGCGACCATCCGCGCGTCCACGAGGGCACGGACAATTCCGACGCCTGCATCGCCCGCATCATTGCGGACACGGTTGGCGAAAGCGTCTGTGATGTCGGCTGCGGCACGGGTGCGCTGATCCGCCAGATTCGCGATGCGCGCGAAGGCCAGGGTCGGTATACGGGCGTCGATTTCGTCGTCGAGGACGCGGCCGCAATACCGGGCGTCGAGTATGTCGCCGCGAGGATCGAGGAGTTGCCCTTCGAGGACAACGCGTTCGATACGGTCATCTGCACGCATGTGATCGAACATCTGCTCGACTACCGCTGCGCCATTGCCGAACTGCGCCGCGTCGCAGCAAGACGGCTCATCATCGTCGTCCCGCGTGAGCGCGAATATCGCTATTCGTTCAATCCGCACTTCAACTTCTTCCCCTACACGCACTCGTTCCTGAGGGCGATGCATCCTGTTCCGGCAGTCCATGAGTGCGTCGACATCGGACGCGACATCTACTACCTGGAGGATGTCGCAACGACCGTGCAATGAACGCGTTGCCGCTGCCCGTTCTGGCTGGTCTGGTCCTGACGCCCCTGCTGATTTCGGCGGGCCAGATTCTGTTCAAGCTGACCAGCGCCCGCGCGGGCGCGCTCAGTGCGAGCGGCCTGCTTTCCACCCTGATGGATCCCTACCTGATCGTGGCCCTGGCCATCTATGGCCTGGGCACGATCGTCTGGGTCTATGTCCTGAAGGCCGTGCCGCTGACTGTTGCGTATCCGTTCATGGCGCTGACCTTCTGCGTGGTGCCCCTGCTCGCATGGATGCTGCTGGGCGAGACGCTGTCCTTGCGCTACATGCTGGGTACCGGACTGATCGTGGCCGGCCTCCTCGTCGTGAATGCCTGAGGCGCACCAGCAAGCGGTGCTTGACACGGTTCGTTCGCTCTCCCATTTGCAATTCCCGGCCCCTTCAGGGAGAGAGAAATGACGCTGAACGTCGCCATCCAGATGGACCACATATCGACCGTATCGATCGCCGGGGACACCAGCTTCGCCCTGTCTCTGGAGGCGCAGAGGCGCGGCCACAGGCTCTTCCACTACACACCCGACAGGCTGTCGATGCTCGGCGGTAGGGTTTTCGCGCGGGTCGAGGAGATGCAGGTCCGCGACGTCAAGGGCGATCACTTCACGCTTGGCGAGGCGGTACGCACTGACCTTTCCGAGATGGATGTCATCCTGCTGCGGCAGGATCCGCCCTTCGACATGAACTACATCACGACGACGCATCTTCTGGAGCGCATTCATCCCCAGACGCTGGTGGTCAACGATCCGGCCTGGGTCCGCAACAGCCCGGAAAAAATCTTCGTCACCGAATTTCCAGACCTGATGCCGGACACGTTGATCACCAAGGACAGCGGTGAGGTCGACGCCTTCCGCAGGGAGCATGGCGACATTATCGTCAAGCCGCTCTATGGCAATGGCGGCGCCGGCGTCTTCCATCTGCAGGATGCGGACCGCAACCTGGCCTCGCTGCTCGAAATGTTCGGGCAGATGTTCCGCGAGCCCTTCATCGTCCAGCGCTACCTCAAGGACGTGCGCAAGGGCGACAAGCGCATTATCCTGATCGACGGCGAGCCGGTTGGTGCGATCAATCGCGTGCCGGCCGAACACGATTCACGCTCTAACATGCATGTCGGCGGGCGCGCCGAGGCGACCGAACTGACCGATCGTGAACAGGAAATCTGTGCCCGCATAGGCCCCTCGCTGAAGGAGCGCGGCTTCATCCTCGTCGGCATCGACGTCATCGGCGACTACCTCACCGAGATCAATGTGACCTCACCGACGGGCGTGCGAGAGGTCAAGCGTTTTGGCGGCGCCGACATCGCAGCGCTGTTCTGGGATGCGGTGGAAGCCAAGCGAAGCGGATCCTGAAACTTCCGACGGGCGTTCCGCAAGCGATGCGCCTTTGTTCACGCGATACAACCGGCCTCAATCCGCGGTGACATTTTTCGCGCGTTTGTTCCCTTCTTGTTCTTGCTTTATCCTGAAAATCGTGCTGTCCTGACGTAAAGGGAAATCTGAAGCGGTTGTACCGCCGGTGTTGGGGTGGGCGGCCGTTCGGAGGGGTGGGGCATGGTATCGCGTGTGCGCACGGTTGCGTTCCAGGGCATCGAGGCCGTGCCGGTCGATGTTCAGGTGATGATCGCGCCGGGCAAGGCCGGCATGCACATCGTCGGACTGCCGGACAAGGCGGTGGCCGAAAGCCGCGAGCGGGTCCAGGCCGCCCTGCACGCCTCGGGCCTGTCGATGCCGGCCAAGAAGGTCACGGTCAATCTGGCGCCGGCCGACCTGCCAAAGGAGGGCAGCCACTACGATTTGCCGATCGCGCTCGGCCTGATGGCGGCGCTCGGCGCGGTCCCCGGCGATGCGCTTGCCGGCTACGTCGTGCTGGGCGAACTGTCGCTCGACGGCACGATCGCCGCGGTGGCCGGCGCGCTTCCGGCTGCGATAGGAGCCAACGCCGAAGGCAAGGGCCTGATCTGCCCGCATGGCTGCGGTTCGGAAGCCGCCTGGGCCGGTGCGGAGATCGACATTCTCGCGCCGCGCAGCCTGATCGCCGTCGCCAATCATTTCCGGGGCACGCAGGTGCTGTCACGGCCCGAAGCCAGCGTCCATGCGCCGGCTGGCGATCTGCCTGATCTCGCCGACATCAAGGGGCAGGAAAGCGCGCGCCGGGCGCTGGAAGTCGCCGCCGCCGGCGGCCACAACCTGTTGATGATCGGTCCACCCGGTTCGGGCAAGTCTATGCTCGCGCAACGCCTGCCTTCCATCCTGCCGCGCCTGCGACCGAAGGAACTGCTCGAAGTCTCCATGATCGCGTCGATGGCGGGCGAACTTGCGGGTGGCAAGCTGACGGACCGCCGTCCGTTCCGCGCACCGCATCACTCGGCTTCGATGGCGGCTATGGTCGGCGGCGGCTTGCGCGTGCGACCGGGCGAGATGTCTCTGGCGCACAACGGCGTGCTTTTCCTCGACGAATTTCCCGAATTCTCGCCGCAGACGCTCGATGCGCTGCGGCAGCCGCTGGAGACGGGCGAATGCGTCATCGCGCGGGCCAATCACCGTGTCGCCTATCCGGCCCGCATCCAGCTTGTCGCCGCGATGAATCCCTGCAAGTGCGGCATGGCCGGCGAGCCCGGTTATCGTTGCGCACGCGGCCCGCGTTGCCAGTCCGATTACCAGGCGCGGGTTTCGGGACCGCTGTTGGATCGCATCGACCTGCGCATAGAGGTCCCGGCTGTATCGGCCGGCGACCTGATCAGGCCGGGCCGCTCCGAGTCGAGCGCTTCGGTCGCAGCGAGGGTTCTGGCCGCGCGGCAGGTGCAGCACGAGCGGTTCGCGGCGCTGGGCGTTGCGGCGTCGACCAATGCTCATTGTCCGACATCGCTAATCGAGGAGATCGCTTCCCCCGATGCGGCGGGGCTTGCGCTGCTGCACGATGCAAGCGAGAAGCTGGGGTTTTCCGCGCGTGCCTATCACCGGGTCTTGCGCGTTGCCCGCACGCTGGCCGACCTCGACGGAAACGACGGCGTCGGCCGAATTCACCTTGCAGAGGCGATATCCTATCGGATGAGCGCGGAACGCATGGCCCAAGCGGCGTGAAGCGGTAGGTGAGCCTCTGCCCGCCTGGGAAGGCTCACTGGTTGACCGAGCCGACCAGCGGCGCCGACGGCTCCGCTTCGCGGATGGTCACCCAGCGACCGGTGTGGGTGGATGCCTGACGCTTCAGGAACGTGTATTCCGCCTGATCCCACCTCCGCACCGGATCGACCAGGTTATCGAGCAAAAAATCACCCTTGTCGGTGCGTACGGTGAGAACGGCGTGGCCTTCGCCGTTCGGACGCCGCAGGACGGTTATCAGAAGATTGGTAAGGGAAACGCCCTGCCGGCTCAATTCGCGACGCTTCTCCAGGACATAGTCCTCGCAATCGCCGACGCCGTTGTCAGGATAGGCCCATACCTCGTCCTTGCCGTAGATGTCGATGTCGTTCATCGGTTTCACCTCGGCATTCACGCGCTGGTTGACCGAAACGATCAGGTTCCAGAAATTGTCCGACATCTTTACCGGACCTTCGTCGCGCAGCCGAATATTGCATTCGGAGGGGTTGGCCTTGCAAAAGTCGTAATGGCCGATCGGCTGGGATGTCAGTCCACCCGTGCTCATCGAAGGAGACGCGGAGGCGGACGTCACCCCGAGCGCCGCGAGGCAGGCCGATCCAACCATCCAAACCGCGCAGAGCCCTGCGCGCCCCGTCCTTGCAAATGAAGCCATTGAACCCTGCCCCGCCCGTTCCTTCTTGTTTAACGAAAAGTTAAGGGCGACAGTCGCGACCTGTCAATTCAACCGGCCATAAGATTGCCGTGATGGTTACCGCGCGCGTTTCGATAGCGGCGGATTTGCAACAAGATCAGGCAAAGACCCGATCTATCAGGCGCTTTTGCGGGTCTTTTGAGCAGGCGCTGGCTGCTTGCGCCCATAGCTGGAGATGAAATCGACGATGCGCGGCACAATGTCGGCGCGGAAACGCGAGCCGTTGAATACGCCATAATGTCCGACCGCCGGCTGCATGTAGTGGACGCGCATGTCGTCAGGGATGTTGATGCAGAGATCGTGTGCCGCCTGCGTCTGGCCGAGGCCGGAAATGTCGTCGTTCTCACCCTCGATGGTGAGCAGCGCGACATTGCGGATCGCCTTCGGATCGACCGGCGTCCCGCGATGCGTCATCTCTCCCTTTGGCAGCGCATGGCGGATGAAGACGGTATCGACCGTTTGCAGATAGAATTCCGCCGTCAGGTCCATCACGGCGAGGTATTCGTCGTAGAAGTCCCGATGCTTTTCGGCGCCATCGCCGTCGTTCTTCACCAAATGGAGGAAGAAGTCCTTGTGTGCCGTGATGTGGCGATCCAGATTCATGCCCATGAAGCCGGAAAGCTGCAGGAAGCCGGGATAGACGTCGCGTCCGAAGCCCGGCTCCGGCCAAGGCACCTGCATGATCACATTGTCGCGGAACCACGCCATTCCCTTCTGCTTGGCGAGGATGTTGACCGCGGTGGGATTGCGCCTGGTGTCGACGGGTCCGCCCATCAGCGTCATCGTCGCCGGGACGAAACGGTCTTTGCGTGCTTCCATCAGCGCAACGGCGGCAAGCACCGGCACGGACGGCTGGCACACACCCATCACATGCGTGTCGGGCCCCAGTTCGTGGAACATGTCGATGACGTAGTCGATGTAGTCATCGAGGTCGAAGCGTCCTTCGCCAACCGCCACCATGCGCGCGTCCGCCCAGTCGGTGATGTAGACGTCGGCGTGCGGCAGCATCGCTTCCACCGTGCCGCGCAACAGCGTGGCGTAGTGGCCGGACATCGGCGCGACGATCAGGAGCTTGGGGTCGCGCCTGCGGCCCGCGGGCAGGTCGCGCTCGAAATGGATCAGGCGGCAGAATGGCCGCGACCAGACGATCTTTTCTGTGACCGGCACCTTCTTCCAATCGACGGTCGTTTCCTTCAGGCCGAAATCGGGCTTGGCGTAGCGCCGCGTCGTCCGCTCGAAAAGCTCGGCAGTGGCCGCGATCGAGCGCCCGAAAGCGGTATGCGACGCCGGGTTGAGTGGGTTGGAATACAGCAGCTTCACCACGTCGGCATATGCCCTTAGCGGCTGCATGGCTGCGTGGTTCAACTCGTAGAGCTGGTAAAACACTGCATTACCCCGTCTTCCGGGAACAACCCCGGGTCCTCCCGATCATATAATGAAGTTAGCGTTGTTTTGTTGCGATGCAATACGCCAAGCCGGCAAAGCGCGGACGTCGTTGGTCCAGACGCCAGGGCACCTTTTACAAACAAAGGCTTAGGTTGCAGTCGCGGCGTTGCGCAGCCGCAGCGATCGAGGCCCGGTCAGTCGGGCACGCCCTCGACCAGCACCATCTCCGCTTCAGCCACCTTCTGACGAATCGCCCTAGCCGCCGTGTATTCCGGCGAATGGTAGCAATCCTGCGCTGCCTTCAGCGAGGGGAACTCAATGACGACGTTGCGCGCGCGGTCGCGTCCCTCGGTGGTTTCATGCGCGCCGCCCCTCGCCAGCATCTTCGCCCCGTATTTGTCGAACGCGATCTTCGAGGCCGCTACGTAGTCCTTGTAGGCCTCTGCGTCCCTCACTTCGACATGCGCGATCCAGTATCCTTTTGGCATGCTTACCTCCCGATATTTTCTTCAGGCCGATGCCATCTCGGCCAGGATTGCTTGCGCCGCCGCCCGCCGGTCGGCGGCCTGCACGACGGGTCGCGCCACGACGAGATGGCTCGCGCCGGCCTTGAGCGCCGCCGAGGGCGTGACGACGCGCTTCTGGTCGCCATGATCGGCGCCGGCAGGGCGGATGCCGGGCGTGACGACTGCAAGCTCTGGCCCGACGATCCCTCGCACCGCCGCCGCCTCGTCGGCCGAACACACCACGCCGCTCATGCCAGCCTCCAGCGCCTGGGTTGCGCGGCGCGAGACAAGCGCGCGAGGATCATAATCGTAGCCCGCTTCCACGAGGTCCGCGCGGTCCATCGACGTCAGCACAGTCACGGCCAGCAGGGTCAGGTCGGAGTCCCGCGCCGCCTGCACGGCCGCCCGCATCGCCTTCGGGTAGGCATGCAGTGTCAGCATCGACACGCCCATCTTCGCAATGTTCTCGACGCCTTTCGCGACCGTGTTGTCGATGTCGAGCAGCTTCATGTCGAGGAACACGTTGGCGCCGCCCGAGGCGAGCTCACGGGCGAAATCCAGGCCGCCCGCGAAGACGAGCTGGTAGCCGATCTTGTAGAAGGAGACGACGCCGTCGAGATCACGCACCACTTTCTCGGCTTCGGCCAGGGTGGGTACATCCAGTCCAACGATCAGCCTGTCCTTCACTTCGCTCTCCCTCATCATGGCTCAATTCGCGTCGACAGCATCGCCGTGCGTTCGATCAGGGTATGGCAGACCGTTTCCATTTGGTGACGCAAGCGCTCATCGCGGAACTGTCCGTCGTCGTCGAAAGCTTCGGACGCCCGGGCAACCGAACACTGCGGCGTGATCACCTCGACATGGCAGGCCATCAGGACCGCGCGCAGATGGTAGAGCCCGCGCACGCCGGCGAAATTGCCGTCCGACGACGAACACAGCGCGGCAACCTTGCCGTCATACGGCTTGAAGGGCCGTCCGGCATCCTTCCTGACACGGCTGATCCAGTCGAGCGCGTTTTTCAGCAATGGGGGGATCGAGGCGTTATATTCCGGGCTGGCAATCAGGAAACCGTCATGCGAGGCGATCTGTCGGGCGAGCTTCACCGCGTTTTCAGGAACACCGTATTGCTTCTCCAGATCCTGATCCACGAGCGGCAGCGTATAGTCGCCGAGCGAGATGCGGGTGACGTCGGCGCCCTGCAACGCCAGTTCCTTCGTCGCGGCATCCGCAGTCCTGATGCTGAACGCGCCGGAGCGGATGGAGCCGGCGAAAACGAGGATTTTCGGGATGACGGGCACGGTCTTTCCTTTGACCCGCTGCTACAGGGAAATCCGCCGCCCGGTCAATGATGCGCCGCAAGATTGCGGCGCGCAACCGCAGTCACGCTTGCTTGCGCGCGCGTCGATAAATCCAGAGCTGAGTCGGCGGTATATTGCGCAGGATGAACTGAAAACGCTCGATGGTGTAGTCCCCGAGGCCTGCCGGTATCGGTGATTTCGGCCCGTAGGTAAGCTGAACCACCGGCCTCCCGTGCGGTATGCGCTTCAGCAGGTTCTCCAGGTAGGAAACCCTGAGCGCAACCGGGAAGTTAAGCAGCGGCACGCCCGACACGACGCTGTCGAACATTGTGTCCGCGTTGTCGCCGAGCGTGCGGTCGAGGTCGAAGCCGTCACCCTCGATAACATTTACGCCGGGATAGTTGCGCTTAAGGTGCGTGGCGAATGCGTGCGAATATTCGACGGCGTAGAGTTGCCGAGGCTCGACGCCGCGCTTCAGGATCGCACGGGTCACGACTCCGGTGCCGGGCCCGACCTCAAGCGCGGGAAGGCCCGATGTCGTGTCGACGACCGACGCCATGTAGCGAGCAGTGATCGAACTCGTCGGAACGATGGATCCCACGGTTCGCGGCTTGTCGACCCAGCCGCGAAAAAACCGAAGCTCGTCGTCGAATTTCTCGACGATCCTGCGCAGTCCCGAAGCGGCCATCGGTGGTCTCCATCTGGCGATGTTAGGGACACATAACGTGCCGCAGGTTCGGCGCAAGCCTCAAAGTTGCATCTGCCTAAATGTCGCGACCAGAGGCGCTCAGCGTTCGGCGAACGATTCGAAGAAATCCTTCATCCGCGAGAAGAAGCCTGCCGATTGCGGCGAATTTTCCTTCGAGGAAAGCTTGTCGAATTCCTCCAGCAGTTCGCGCTGGCGCTTCGACAGGCTTTGCGGGGTCTCGACCGCCGTCTGGATGTAGAGGTCGCCGACCTGCGGCTGGCGAAGCACCGGCATGCCTTTGCCCTTGAGGCGGAACTGCTTGCCGTTCTGGGTCCCTTCCGGCACCTTCACGCGGGTCTGCGTGCCGTCGAGCGTGGCCACTTCGAACGCGCCGCCGAGCGCGGCCGTCGTCATCGAGATCGGCACCTTGCAGTAGAGATCGGCGCCGTCGCGCTGGAAGAATTCGTGCGGCTTGACCGACAGGAAGATGTAGAGGTCGCCGGCCGGCCCGCCGCGCAGTCCGGCCTCGCCCTCGTTGGCGAGGCGGATGCGGGTGCCGTCTTCGATGCCGGCGGGAATATTCACCGACAGCGAACGTTCCTCGACCACCCTGCCCTGCCCGGCACATTTCGTGCAGGGGTCCTTGATCGTCTGTCCGCGGCCCTGGCAGGTCGGGCAGGTGCGTTCGATGGAGAAGAAACCCTGCGTCGCTCGGACTTTGCCGTGGCCGCCGCAGGTGGTGCAGGTGACGGGCTGAGTGCCGGGCTTGGCTCCGCTGCCGGAGCATTCGTCGCAGGAGACGGAGGCCGGCACATGGATCTGCGCCGTCTTGCCCGCAAAGGCCTCCTCGAGGCTGATCTCCATGTTGTAGCGCAGATCCGCCCCACGCTCGCGCCCACCGGAAGAGCGACGGCGGCCGCCGCCCATCATGTCGCCGAAGATGTCTTCGAAGATGTCTGCGAAGCCGCCCGCGCCGAAACCGTTGCCGCCGCCGTTCATGCCGCCGCCATTCTCGAACGCGGCATGGCCGAAGCGATCGTAGGCGGCGCGCTTCTGCGGGTCCTTCAGGCACTCATAGGCTTCGTTGATTTCCTTGAAGCGGATTTCGCAGGACTGGTCGCCGGGATTGCGATCCGGGTGGAACTGCATGGCGAGCTTGCGAAACGCGGTCTTCAGGACCTTTTCGTCGGCGCTTCTTTCGACGCCGAGCGTCTCGTAGAAATCAGCTTTCATGTCGTCCCGGTGTCCGGATGTCTGGGGTCCGGCTTTTTATCGTCCCCGGCCCTTGGGTGCTTGTGCATCGCGCGGCGCCATCCTGCAAATGACTGGCTTCGATTTAGTGAGCCTTGGCCGGCGATGCCAGAGTAAGTGCGCAACACAAAGAGCTTTTTCGCTTCGCCTTGCAAGAAGGCCCGGCGTCGCCACCGGGCCTTCTTGTATTTTCAGAGTGAGATCAGGCCGACTTCTTCTTGTCGTCGTTCTCGTCGATCTCCTCGAAGTCGGCGTCGACCACGTCGCCTTCCTTGGCCGCGTCCGCGCGGGCGTCAGCCTCGGCCGCTTCCTTCTGCGAAGCCTCGTACATGGCCTGGCCAAGCTTCATGGAAGCTTCCGCGAGCGTCTGCGTGGCGGCGTTTATCGCGTCCACGTCCTCGCCCTCGGTCGCCGTCTTCAGCGCGGCGATGGCATCCGCGATCGCCGTACGGTCAGCCTCGGAGACCTTGTCGCCATAGTCCTTGAGCGACTTCTCGCTCGAATGGACGAGGCTCTCGGCCTGGTTGCGGGCCTCGACCAGCGCGCGACGCTTCTTGTCGTTCTCGGCGTTGGCCTCGGCGTCCTTCACCATCTTCTCGATGTCGGCGTCCGAAAGGCCACCGGAAGCCTGGATGCGGATCTGGTGCTCCTTGCCGGTGCCCTTGTCCTTGGCCGAGACGTTGACGATGCCGTTGGCGTCGATGTCGAAGGTGACCTCGATCTGCGGCACGCCACGCGGCGCCGGCGGGATGCCGACCAGGTCGAACTGGCCGAGCGCCTTGTTGTCGGCGGCCATCTCGCGCTCACCCTGGAAGACCCGGATGGTCACGGCCGACTGCGAATCCTCGGCAGTCGAGAAGGTCTGGCTCTTCTTGGTCGGGATCGTCGTGTTGCGCTCGATGAGGCGCGTGAACACGCCGCCCAGCGTCTCGATGCCGAGCGACAGCGGGGTCACGTCGAGCAGCAGAACGTCCTTGACGTCGCCCTGCAGCACGCCGGCCTGGATCGCGGCGCCGAGCGCGACGACCTCGTCCGGGTTGACGCCCTTGTGCGGGTCCTTGCCGAAGAACTGCTTCACGATCTCCTGGATCTTAGGCATGCGGGTCATGCCGCCGACCAGGACAACCTCGTCGATCTCGCCAGCCTTCAGCCCGGCATCCTTGAGCGCGGCCTTGACCGGCTCGACCGTGCGCTGGACGAGGTCGTCGACCAGCTGCTCGAACTTGGCGCGGGTGAGCTTCAGCGTCAGGTGCTTCGGACCGGTCTGGTCGGCCGTGATGAAAGGCAGGTTGATTTCGGTCTGGGTTGTTGAAGACAGCTCGATCTTGGCCTTTTCCGCAGCTTCCTTGAGGCGCTGCAGGGCAAGCTTGTCGTTCTTCAGGTCGATGCCCTGTTCCTTCTTGAACTCGGCCGCCAGATATTCGACGAGACGCATGTCGAAGTCCTCGCCGCCGAGGAAGGTGTCGCCGTTGGTCGACTTCACCTCGAACACGCCGTCGCCGATCTCGAGGACCGATATGTCGAAGGTGCCGCCGCCAAGGTCGTAGACGGCGATGGTCTTGCCGTCGCGCTTGTCGAGGCCATAGGCGAGCGCGGCCGCGGTCGGCTCGTTGATGATGCGCAGCACCTCAAGCCCGGCGATCTTGCCGGCGTCCTTGGTAGCCTGGCGCTGTGCGTCGTTGAAATAGGCGGGAACGGTGATGACGGCCTGCTCGACCTTTTCGCCGAGATAGGCTTCCGCCGTCTCCTTCATCTTCTGCAGGATCATCGCAGAGATCTGGCTGGGGGACTGCTTCCTGCCCGCGGCCTCGACCCAAGCGTCGCCATTGTCGCCCTTGACGATCTTGTAGGGAACGAGGTCCTTGTCCTTGGCGGTGACAGGATCGTCGAAGCGGCGGCCGATGAGGCGCTTGACCGCGAAGATGGTGTTTTCAGGATTGGTGACCGCCTGGCGCTTTGCCGGCTGGCCGACCAGACGTTCGCCGTCGCCGGTAAAGGCGACGATGGAAGGGGTGGTGCGCGCGCCTTCCGCGTTCTCGATTACCTTGGCGTCCTTGCCGTCCATGACGGCGACGCAGGAATTGGTCGTTCCGAGGTCGATACCGATTACTTTAGCCATTTTTATAGTCTCTCCTTCAAGCAGGCCGTCAGGACCCTATCAGGCGTTCCGGGGACGGCCCCCGTACACTGGAAATTCCGCGCCGAACCAACCGGTTTTCGGCCGGTCCGCGCGGTTGCGGCGTATATAAGAAGACCCGTTTTGCTGCGCAAGTCAGGTTCAGACCAATCGACAGCGGAATGATTGCCCGGCAAAACCGCGCCTGCGCTGGCGAAAGCCTCAGGCCTGCGGGCCTTGCTGTGCGTTCTCACGCCCCTCCAGATCCGGCTGCGACAGCTGAGAACGCTCGAACACCAGCAGGATTACGATCGCGATCAGGAAGGGGATGATCAGGTAGAACGCCCTGAACACCAGCAGGGCAGCCAACACGTCAGCCGGCTCCATGTCCGGCAGCGCCATGATGAAGACCAGTTCCAGCACGCCGACGCCGCCGGGCGCATGCGAGAGCAGCGCGACCGAAAACGAGATCAGGAAGATGCCGAGGATGATGAAATAGCCGGGGTTCCCGGCTTCAGGCAGCGCGAAATAGACGATGCCCGCTGCCGCCAGCAGCTCGACCGGCCCGATGACAAGCTGCCGCGCCACGATCGGCAGCCGAGGATATTGAAGAGTCAGCGAGCCGATCTTCAGCGGCTTCCGTCCGAGCCAGCTGCCGAGAACATAAAAGGCGATGAGCGCCAGCAACAGGTAGCCAGTGCCCATTGACAGCCCTTCCGGCACGACATCGCCGAGGCGCTCGGTGATCTCGGGCTCGATCACCAGCACCAGGCTGGTCAGGAAGACGACGCCGAGCGCGAAGGTAAAGGAGCAGAAGGCGACGAGGATGCCGATTTCCTGCGGCGTCAGCCCACGCGACGAGTAGGCGCGGTAGCGGACCACCGCTCCGGAAAACACGGACGCACCGATCGTATGCGACAGCGCATAGGTGGTGAACGAGCAGAGCGCGATGAAAAGCCACGAAACGTGGCGACCAAGATGAAGCAGGGCGATGCGGTCGTAACCGGCAAGCGCGGCATAAGCGGCGAGCGTGCACAGCGCGGACAGGAACCAGTCCCTGGGAGGGATCGCCGCGAAACTGTCGGCAAGGTCGGCGAGCGAAAGCCCGCGCAGTTCCTTGTAGAGGAGCCAGCCTGAGAAGACGATGGCGAACAGGCCGACCACCGGCCAGATATATTTCTTCAGCTTCATTCGTTTCCTGGCGTCATGCCGACGTCGTGGTTTCGTTCATCCTGCCTCCGGGACTGGCGCCGCCCTCGACCAGCTATAGAGGGCGCGAATCTCCGCATATATGCTGGCTATATAAAAACGTACCGGAATTCGACGTCGAGATGACAATTCGACGTAGACTAGCGTCAATGTGAAGACGCGGGCTTCGTGGGAAGCCGTATGGCAGCCGCTCTCAGCCGACCCGGGTCATGAACGCCACATGCATGCGCGTCCTGATCCTGAAGCCGAGCTTCTCGTAGAGGGCGATCGCGGTATCGTTCGACGCATAGGTATGCAGGAACGTTGTTTCGCCGCGAGCCGAGATCTGGGCCGCAGCGTAACGCTTCATCAGCTTGCCAAAGCCGCGCCCTCGAAAGTCGGGGTGCGTGCACACGCCGCTGACCTCGGTCATCTCATCGACTTTCAGGCGTTCCCCCGACATCGCGACCAGCTGGCCCTGATTCCGGATACCCCAGAAATTGCCGAGCGCCTGGGCACGCAGGGTAAAGGGGCCGGGCTTGGTCAGCGTGGCAAGCTCCAGCATGTCGGCCGCATCGGCCTCGCCGAGCTTGTGGATGCGGCTGTCCTCGATCCCGAGGACTGCGCCGTCGGCAATCATCTGCACGCATTCCGTGGCGACCGATACGTCGAAGCCTGGCGGCGGAGCAATCTCGTCCGCCTGCAGCAGAACCTGGGTGTCGCCCGGCGCTGCAAGGGCTGCCAGGGCCTGCATGCTTTCCGGGCCATCGTCACGACCGCAGGCGAAGGGATGGATGTCGGGAGGGTAGCGCTTTATCAGCGTGTTGCCCTCTGCGAATGCCGCATGGGAACTCGCCAACGCATTCCAGATAGGACGGTCGAGCGGGTGTCTCATGGACGTTTCCTCGGCTTTTTCACGCGCTTGTGGAGAGGCTTGTCGGAAAGCCCGTCCTCGATGGCTGCCAATTGGTCGAGAAGCGGACCATTCAGGCCTTCGCAGAGATCCGCGACGGCAGCTCGGATAAGCGGCCACACCTGCGCCTTGCCTTCGTTGACAAAGTTCTGCCCCACGGGTGTGAGCGACACGATCCTGCGCCGCTGGTCGCCACTGGACGTCCTTGTTTCCAGAAGTCCGAGGCGGACGAGCTGGTTAACCGCGCGCGTGGCGCCGGGCTGCGTGATGCCGACCGCTTCTGCGAGTTCGCCGATTCCAAGGGGACCGAGATGTTCGATCGCCGCCAGGAATGGGTACTGGTTGGACTGCACGTCGGCGCCGGCACCCGAAGTGATCTTCTGCGCATCAGCCTGCAGCCGTTCGCCGATGCGCTTCATGCGCGTGCCGAGCGTCAGATAGCCGAAGCTGCGAACGATATCCTCGACCACCTGCAAACCTCCATTTACATAACATATTATATAACTGGATATGCAAATGGACAAGCGCTATCGCGAGCAGTCTGTGTCTCGCATCTCAAGGCAAGAAGCTGAACGACGAGGCGGCGGCTAGACCTTCTCCCAGCCGCCGGAATCGCCGGCGCGGAAGATCGCGTCGATCACCTTCTGGTTCTTGACCGAGTTCTCCAGCGTGAAGACCGGATCCTTCCCGCCCCGGGCAGCACGCGCGAAGGCCTCGACCTGCAGCCGGTATTGCGCCGCGCCTGGAAAGCGGAACAGCGTTTCTTCCGTATGTTCCCGATTGTGCAGCGAGACGCGGTGGTGATCGTAGAGGCCGGCATTGAACGGGCCGTGCACCTCGATGAAGCCCTTGTCGCCGTGGAACACCATGAGCTGGCGCGCCGCGAGTTGGGTCGACAAATAGAAGGACAGTTCGAAGTCGCCGAAATCGGCGCGAATGGAGGAGTAGATGTCCGTCTTGAATTTCTTGTCGCGCTCGATCGTGGCCTGGACGCGCTTCGGTTCCTTGCCCGTCACGAAACGCGTCGAGACGGTCGGGTAGACGCCGATATCGGGCAGCGCGCCGCCGCCCAGCGCCAGGATGTTGCGCATGTTGCCGGGGTCGGTGTTGAAGTAGGTGAATGCGCCCTGCACATATTTCAGCGTGCCGATCGCGCCGGATTCGATCAGTTGCTTCACCTTCAGCCATTGCGGGTGATACGTAACCATGAAGGCTTCGCAGACCAGCACCTTGTGCCTGTCGCGCAGCCTGATCAGCTTGCCGATATCCTTGGCATCGAGCGCCAGCGGCTTCTCCACCAGCACATGCTTGCCGGCCTTGATCGCCTTCTCAGTCCACTCGACATGCTGCGAGGTAGGCAGCGGGATGTAGACGCCGTCGATCGTGTCGGAAGCGAGCATCTCTTCATAGGAGCCGAAGGCATGATGAGCGCCGAAACGCTGCGCCAGCGCATAGGCCTTTTTCTTGTCTCGGCTGGCGATGGCGGCCAGGACGCCGTTGTCTGCATCGACGATCGCCGGAATGAGCTGCTCGCGCGCGATCTTGGCCGTCGACAGAATTCCCCAGCGAAACATCGTTCCCTCCTCCATACCTTTTGTGCGAGCAGGCAGCTTTGCCCGAAAAACAGCGTAATGCCAAGTTGCGCGGCCGGCCTGCTATCCTACATGCAGGAAAAAGGAGATCACCCATGCAGAAGCGCGCACTTGGCCGGGAACTCGACGTCTTTCCCATCGGGCTCGGATGCATGGGCATGACCCATGGCTATGGCGGGCAGGACGAGCCTGATGCGATCCGCACGCTGCATCGCGCCGTCGAACTGGGAGTGGATTTCTTCGATACGGCCGAAGTCTACGGACCCTTCACGAACGAGGTCCTTGTCGGCAAGGCGCTGAAGCCTCTGCGTGACAAGGTGAAGATCGCCACGAAATTCGGGTTCAGGATCGCCGAGACAATCGACGGCCCGAAACAGGAGCCAGGCCTCAACAGTCGTCCGGAACATGTGAGGGCGGTGGCTGAGGCCTCGCTGCGCCGTCTGGGCGTCGACTACATCGACCTCTACTACCAACATCGCGTCGATCCGGACGTGCCGATCGAGGAAACCGTCGGCGCGATGGCCGCTCTTGTTCGCGAGGGCAAGGTTCGCGCCCTCGGCCTCTCGGAGGCTGGGGTCGCGACCATCCGCCGGGCGCATGCGGTACATCCCATCGCCGCCGTGCAGAGCGAATATTCATTGTGGACGCGCGATCCGGAAAACGGCGTGCTGGATGTCTGCCGCGAACTTCGCATCGGCTTCGTCCCGTTCAGTCCACTCGGGCGCGGCTTTCTCGCCGGTGCGATCCGTTCGGCCGATCAGCTTGGCAAGAATGACTTTCGGCGCAGCCTGCCGCGCTTTGAACAGGAAAATATCGAGCGTAACCTTGCCGTGGTGGCGAAGCTGGAGAAGCTTGCCGACGCAAAAGGCGTCACCGCCGCCCAGCTTGCGCTGGCCTGGGTGCTGCATCAGGGCGACTTCATCGTGCCGATCCCCGGCTCGCGCAAGATCGCCAATCTGGAGGCCAACGTCGCGGCGGCCGGCATCGTGCTGACTGGCGGCGAAGTCGCCGAGATCGGCGGGCTTGTAACGCCTGAGCAGATCGCGGGCCTGCGCTATGCGGAAGCCGCGATGGCGCAGACCAACGGATAAGACTGTCTTTTCATCTGTCGCCGAGAAGTAACTGCGAACTAGGGAGTGCTTGGCGGGTCGTACTGCGACGGTCGCGTCGCTACTACATTGCCGCCAGCATCTGCGACCACAGCACCGAACAAACACTGCTCAATTTGCTTTCTCGAAATTTTTCTCTTTCCTGTCGAGACCTGCAATAGATCGACTGAATGGCCGAGGTTGGGCGGTGCAACTGCAATTACCTCTTTCGCCGGGAAAAGAGAGCGGACCATTGTAATTGCGGGCTTCAGGTCACTGTCACGAGACACAACGTAAGCTCTATCGTAGCTATCCTTGTATGCTTCGTTGAGGAGACAAAGCGCAATGTTGACATGAGTTTCTTTTTCCTCATGCCCGATCCAATGTGCGCCACAACTGTTACAGCCACGAGTTTTCTTCTTGAAATGTCCCATAACCACTGAAACACCAACTTCATTTATCGCTTTGACGTACTCTTCATGCCGAGCCTTTCGATCAGGCCACCAGTAGGCATATGCAGAGAAATAGTAGATTGCTTCGATCTTCTCCGTTTTTGGGGAGATTTGACGGGCCATTAGCTTGGCGAGGTCAACCCATTTCAAGTGGGGCGCACCAAGGGCCTTCAGAGCATGATAGAAATTGAAGCCGTCAATAAAGAAGGACGAACGAATCATCCTCGAACTCTACATCGTATATTTAAAAACAATAAACCCCACGAGCCGGGGCCCGTGGGGTCCGCTGGGCGAGCCATGCGGGATTAATGCCTAACATATATGCCGAACGCTCCCGTCCGTAAAGACTCATTTATGTCGGAGGACTCATAGTCCATTCATTGTCAAGAGCAGCTACAACATATTGTGTGTGATCGCCCAACTAGGAATATTATCCACGCAGTATGCCGCCCGTCTGTTTCCTGACGTTATCGACGATACGGCCGGCCAGCGCCTCGAAATCCTCGTCGGTCAGGGTCTTCTCGACAGGCTGGATCGACACTTCGATGGCGATCGACTTCTTGCCTTCGCCAAGAGACGGTCCCTCGAAAATGTCGAAGACCGACACGCCGGTGACGAGCTTCTTGTCGGCGGCGAGAGCCGCTTTCGTCAGCGTGCCTGCCTCGACCGCCTTGTCGACGACGAAGGCGAAGTCGCGCGTCACGCGCTGGAAGGCGGAGAGCTCGAGCTTTGGCTTGGTGCGCGTCGGCTTGGCCTTGGGTTCGGGCGCGGCATCGACGAAGACCTCGAAGCCGGCGAGCGGACCGGATACGTCGAGGGCCTCCAGCGTCTTCGGATGGAATTCGCCGAAATGGCCGAGCACGACCTTCGGCCCGAGCTTGATGACGCCTGAGCGGCCGGGGTGATACCAACCCGGCGCGCCCGTCTCGACCTGCAGCCGATCGACCGGCGCACCGACGGCTTCCAGAGCGGCGATCGCATCGGCCTTGGCGTCGAACACGCCGACGCTGCCGGCATTGCCGACCCAGTCCCGGCCTGCACCGTCCAGCTTCGCCGTCCCACGACGGACGCCCGCCGCCACGCGGCGCTGCTTGTCCGGCGCGTCGCCTTCATAGGTGCCGGACACCTCGAACAGCGCCACGTCGCCGATGCCGCGATCCGCATTGCGCTGCGCTGCTGCGATCAGGCCGGGCAGCAGCGACGGGCGCATGTCGGACATGTCGGCCGCGATCGGGTTGGCGAGCTTCAGTTCCTTCTGTCCGCCGCCGAAAAGCTCCGCATGCTTCGCCGGGATGAACGACCACGTCACGGCTTCCATCATGCCGCGCACGGCAAGCGCGCGCTTGGCCGCGCGGGTGCGGATTTGCAGCGTTGTCAGGATCTTCCCGTTGACCGCATCATGCGCTCCGAGAGGCTGCGGCGCGATCCTGTCGACACCGTGGATGCGCATCACTTCCTCGACGAGGTCGGCCTTGCCGTCGACATCGGGCCGCCACGACGGCACGGCGACATCGACCGGATCGCCGTCACCCTTGGGCTCGAAGCCGAGGCGCGTGAGAATGGCGAGGCTTTCCGCCTTGGGCACCTCGATGCCGGTCAGGCGCTTCACCTCCGCATGCGGGAAGGACACGATTTTCGGCTTATGGCCCGCATAGCCGACGACCTGCGTCTCGCCCGCCGCGCCACCGCAAAGCTCGATGACCATCTTCGTCGCCAGTTCGACGCCCGGCACCATGAACTCGGGATCGACGCCGCGTTCGAAGCGGTAGCGCGCATCGGTGATGATGCCGAGTTCGCGGCCGGTGCGCGCGACGTTCAGCGGCTCCCACAGCGCCGATTCGATCAGCACGTCGGTGGTGTTCTCGTCGCAGCCCGAATACTCGCCGCCCATGATGCCGGCGATGGACTCCACGCCGTTGCCGTCGGCGATGACGCACATCTCTGGCGTCAGTTCATATTCGCGGCCATCGAGCGCCAGCACCTTCTCGCCTTGTGCTGCGCGGCGCACGACGAGGTCGCCTTTCGCCTTGGCCGCATCGAAGACATGCAGCGGGCGACCACGGTCGAAGGTGATGTAGTTGGTGATGTCGACCAGCGCGTTGATGGGGCGCAGGCCGATCGCGATCAGGCGCTGCTGCAGCCATTTCGGCGAGGGTCCGTTCTTCACGCCCTTTACCAGCCGCAGCGCGAAGCCGGGGCAGAGTTCGGGCGCCTCGATGGCCACCTTAATCGGGCAGGGGCCGTTGCCGGCGACCGGCGCGACCGTTCCGTCCTTGAGCTTGCCCAGCCCGGACGCGGCGAGATCGCGCGCGATGCCATAGATGCTGGTCGCGTCGGGCCGGTTCGGCGTCAGGTTGATGTCGATGACGGGATCGTCGAGCTTCGCCCATGTCGCGAAACTCGTGCCGACAGGCGCGTCTTCCGGCAGGTCGATGATGCCGTTGTGCTCTTCGGAAAGTTCCAGCTCGCGCTCGGAGCACATCATTCCATGGCTCTCGACGCCGCGGATCTTGCCGACGGAAAGCGTTACGTCGATGCCGGGCACATAGGTGCCGGGCGCGGCAAAGGCGCCGACGAGGCCCGCCCGCGCATTCGGCGCGCCGCAGACCACCTGGATCGGCTTGCCGTCGCCGGTATCGACCGACAGCACGCGCAACCGGTCTGCGTCGGGATGCTGCACGGCCGTCAACACCTTCGCGATAACGAACGGCCTTAGGCCTGCCTTGTCGTCGACATGCTCGACCTCCAGCCCGATCGACGTCAGCCGCTCGACGATCTCGTCGAGCGATGCGTCGGTCTCGAGGTGATCCTTGAGCCAGGAAAGGGTGAGTTTCATCAGTTCTTTCCTTGGAGGATCAGCTTGAAAGGCCGCCGAACAGCGTCGGAATGTCGAGCGGGCGGAAGCCGTAGTGCTGCAGCCAGCGCACGTCGGCGTCGAAGAAGGCGCGCAAATCAGGCATGCCGTATTTCAGCATGGCGATGCGGTCGATGCCCATGCCCCAGGCAAAGCCCTGGTACTCGTCGGGGTCGAGCCCGCCATGGCGCAGCACGTTCGGGTGAACCATGCCGCAGCCGAGGATCTCCATCCAGTCGCTGCCCTCGCCGAAGCGTACCTCGCCCGGCCGCGAACGATCGCACTGGATGTCGACCTCCAGGCTCGGCTCGGTGAAGGGGAAGAAGCTCGGCCGGAAGCGCATCTTCACCTGGGGCACCTCGAAGAACGCCTTGCAGAATTCCTCCAGCACCCACTTCATGTTGGCGACGTTGGCCGACTTGTCGATCACCAGCCCCTCGACCTGATGGAACATCGGCGAGTGCGTGGCGTCGGAGTCCTGTCGGTAGGTCTTGCCGGGGATGACGATGCGGATCGGCGGCTTCTGCGTCTCCATGGTGCGGATCTGCACGGGCGAGGTGTGCGTGCGCAGCACCTTGCGCTCGCCCTTGGCGTCCGGCTGGAAGAAGAAGGTGTCGTGCATCTCGCGCGCCGGATGCCCTTCCGGGAAATTCAGGGCGGTGAAGTTGTAGTAGTCCGTCTCGATGTCCGGGCCTTCGGCGATGGCGAAGCCGAGATCGCCGAAGATCGCCGCGATCTCGTCGATCACCTGGCTGATGGGGTGAATGCGACCGCGCTCGGCGGGGGATTGGCGAACGGGGAGCGTCACGTCGACCTTCTCGGCCACGAGGCGCGCCGTGATCGCCGCATCCTTCAGCTCGGCCTTGCGACCGGCGAGTGCCTCGGTGACGCGGTTCTTGAGCCCGTTGATCGCAGGCCCCTTGGTCTGCCGTTCCTCCGCCGACATCGCGCCAAGCGTCTTCAGCAGTTCTGACACCGAACCCTTCTTGCCCAGCGCCGAAACGCGCACGGCCTCGATCGCCTGCTCGTCGGAAGCGGTGGCGATTTCGCTTGTTATCGACCGTTCGAGTGCTTCAAGGTCGCTCATCTCTATATCCTGGTTCTTTTGGGACGGACTTGGCGATGTCGCGCGCCGGCGTCCTTGCTTCTGGCTCACGCAATGCCGCGCGCATGAAACGGGTCATTGCAAGAATCTCGCGGCCGTTCCTGCCGAGACCGAACGGCTTCAGCATGGTCAAGCCTGGAATGAGGATCGAGAACAGCGACACGACCCGACGCAATTCCGGTATGGTGGCTACGGGCGCCTCGGCTCGATAGGCCGCGAAGGCGCGGCCGACGGTCTCCTGGCGCATCGCAAAGGTCGATATCCGCAGGAACAGCAACCAGACATCGCGCGCATGGGCTGCGGCCAGCGGCATGACAGCTTCGGGCTCTTCCTCGAAATCCAGGAATCCCCAGCTTTCGTTCTGGTAGAAAAAGTCGCTCGGGTGCGGCCTGCCGTGGCACAACCCCGCAGCATGGACTCTACCCAGAGCCGCAGCCATGCTGACCAGCAATTCCTCGTATTGCTCGGGATCGGTTTCGCGCAAGCGCCAAAGCATGTGTTCGGCGATTTCGCTCACCTCTGACAGAACCAAGACGGCATCGCCCTGATAAAGGATCGTAGGGGTTGCAAATCCAGCAGCCCGGAAAGCCGCCGCCTTGCGCGCTTCGCGCTGCGCCATGGCGGAGGCCGTGCCCCGGGCCGAAGAGCGAAGGGACACAAACGGAATCAGAGGCGATATCCACGCATGTATCCGCTTGGCGATAGGTGATCTCTCGGCATCCAGTCGCTTGATCCAGACAGCCCGATCGTCAATCTGTGCCGAAGACAGGCGGTAACGCTCCGAACCGGCGAGGAGCCGGATCAGCTTTTCCGTTGCCTGGGGCGACAGGACATCGCCACTATCGTCGTTGGTCCCCGCCATGGTCCTCATGAAAAAACCCGCGCCAGCCCTGCCGGCGCGGGTTTCCCAAATCAGTAAATCGAAAGCTTGGGAAGCGCGGCGGCTCCCGCATGATCCCGAAAAGTTGCAGACTTTTCGGATAGGATCATGCGGTCACTTACTTCCTAGCCGCATTTTCCAACGCGGTCCCGCTCTGCGGGCCGCTGGAACATGCACTAGGCTACTGCGGCTTCAAAGGCGTTCGGGGTAGTGTTCTTCAGATATTCCAGCGCGCCCTTGGCCTTGCCGACGAGTGCGGCGAAAGCCTGCGGCTCGTGGATTGCAAGATCGGACAGCACCTTGCGGTCGATCTCGATGCCGGCCTTGTTCAGACCGTCGATGAAGCGGCCATAGGTCAGGCCGTGCTCGCGAACGGCAGCATTGATGCGCTGGACCCAGAGGGCGCGGAAGTTGCGCTTGCGTGCCTTGCGATCGCGATAGGCATACTGCAGCGACTTGTCGACCGCCGCCTTCGCTGTGCGGATGGTGTTCTTGCGACGACCGTAGAAACCCTTGGCGGCTTTCAGGACCTTCTTGTGCTTGGCGTGTGCGGTAACGCCTCTTTTTACGCGTGCCATGTCATGATCTCCTTAAATTTCGTCCAGCCGGCTCAGATGCCGCCGCCGTTAGGCAGGAAGTTCTTGACGACCTTCACGCCGTCGGGCTTGGCGAGGACCATGGTCCCGCGCGCATCGCGAATGAACTTGTTGGAACGCTTGATCATGCCGTGGCGCTTGCCGGCGGCAGCCGACAGGACTTTGCCCGTTCCGGTGATCTTGAACCGCTTCTTGGCGGCCGATTTGGTCTTCATCTTGGGCATTTTGCTACTCCTTGCCGGGGCTGTTCGCCCCTGTTGTTCTTTCCAGGCGACCAGAGCCCGGAAGCATGAAAACCGCCACGGCATGCCCTGCCGGACGGTTATGGACGCGGGCCAATAGCAGCAAGCGCGCCAAAGTGCAACAGGCTGGCTTGGTCAGTAGAGCCGGAACAGGACGGGAATCGCGCCGGAGTTCTGGCCGAGCTCGATTGCCTCGAAGAAGGGAATGGCGAGAAGAAAGACCAGCCCGTCGAGGAAGGTGATGCGGAAGGTGCGCGGTGCGAAGGTGACGGATGTCTCGTCACGAAACAGGAACGGATTTGGGAAAAAACGGGGCACGCGCTGCGCATAGTCGACATAGGCCGCGCCGAGATTGGCCTTGAGGTATCGCTCTTCCCGGAGCGCCACGACGTGGAAGGCGATTGCGCAGAGCACCATTGTGGCGACCGCGATGATGATGCTTCCGGTCTGTGCGCCGACGCCGGCAGCGGCCACCGTCGAGAAGAAATAGAGTGGGTTGCGCATGATCGAGTAGGGGCCGGTCTGGACCACCTCGGCCGACTTTCGATCGCCTATGTAGAGGATCGACCAAAGCCGTCCGCCGATGCCGACGAGGATCAGGGCCAGCCCAATCGACTCGATGGCTTCATGGTTGTGTTCATTCTGCTCGGAGCCACCGAACACAAGAAGTGCGCCGACGATGGCTATGATCAAAGCCAAGACCATGCGGCGTCCTGTCTGATAGGCAGCCATGGCCTCGCCGTCTTCGCGTCCTGTCATGTTCCCCTCGCAAGCCCTTTTTCGCAAAAGCGGGTCACGCTGGACGCTCGAACCGTGGCTATTTCGGGGCCACGCGCTCAAGGCAAACGAAACAGAATCGGCAGCAGACCAGCCTGCTGGGCGATTTCGATCGTTTTGAATGCCGGAACGGCGGCGAGAAATGCCAGGCTGTCGAACAGCGCCTTTGTCAAGATGTTTGGTTCGAAAGTCGGGTTCTTTTCCTCCTGGTAGAGCGACAGGGCAGGAATGAAGCGGGGAACGCTGACTTTGTAGCGGTCATAAGCCCCGCCGAGATTGGCCGACAGATATTTTTCTTCCCTGAGGATAACGACATGAAAGGCGCCTGCGCAGACAAGGCCGAACAACAGCATCGCGACAACCGATCCCGTCAAGGCCCCTATGCCAGCCGCTGCAATTGTCGAAAACAGATACAGAGGATTGCGTGATACGGAATACGGCCCTGTCGTCGCGAGGCCGGATCGCTTGCGCCCACCTATATAGAGCGTTGACCAAAGGCGGCCGATGACGCCCACCACGATCAAGGTCTGTCCGAACATCACGAAAAAATCGTGGGAAGCCGAGCCGGGCGGCATCAACGACTGCCCGAAGAGGCACCCGGCAAGCAGGAGAACTATGACCGGCATGAGGAAAAAGCGGCGCAGACGCTGATATCGGGCCAACGCTCGCCACGACCCATCCCGCATGCCTGCAAACGCCCCCTATGGCTGCCCGCCACGTCGAAACGGCGGACGAAACGCCGTTTCGCAGATTCTTGCCGGATCGCTCAGCGGATCGGCAAGGACACAGAATTACTTTGGGGCCAACACCATCATCATCTGGCGGCCTTCGAGCTTCGGCTCGGCCTCGACTTTGGCGATCGTGGCGGTTTCCTCCCGGACCTTGTTCAGGAGTTCCATGCCGAGTTCCATATGCGCCATCTCGCGGCCGCGGAAGCGCAGCGTGAGCTTGACCTTGTCGCCCTCGTCGAAGAACCGGCGCACGGCCTTCATCTTGGTTTCGTAGTCATGCGTGTCGATGTTGGGGCGCATCTTGATCTCTTTGATCTCGATGACCTTCTGGTGCTTGCGCGCCTCGGCTGCCTTCTTCTGGTTGGCGTATTTCAGCTTGCCGAGATCGAGAATCTTGGTGACCGGCGGGTTGGCGTTGGGGGAAATCTCGACAAGATCGAGCCCCGCTTCCTCGGCGGCGAGCAGTGCGTCGTTGATGGAGACTTCGCCGCGGTTGGTGCCGTCGGCATCTATGAGCTGGACCCGGGGAACCCGGATGTCGCGGTTCGAGCGCGGGCCGTCCTTGGTCGGGGCCGCTGCCTTGAAAGGTCTGCGAATGGTAGTCTTCTCCTCGAATAGTTGACGTGTCAGTCCGTGCGGGCCACGCCTATGTCGTGCCCCCGCTGTTCAAGTCAATAGCATGTCACGGAGAATAAATCACCTATATCGCCGGGTTTGTCGGCCTTTTCCGGCCCCTTCCAAATGAATCGTCGCTTTGCGGCGGTCCGCGCCTGTGGCAAGAGCCACGCTCAAAATTGGATGGAAGCATGACAGCCTTGGAACGCACCGGTCCTCCCGGGTTCATGGACGTATCGGGAACACCCGTCGCCTTTCGCCGGATTGAGGGCGTCGAGCCCGGCATCGTCTGGCTTGGCGGTTACCGTTCGGACATGCTGGGCACCAAGGCCGAGACGCTGTCGGACTGGGCGATAGCCAAGGGTCACGCCTTCCTTCGCTTCGACTACTCGGGCCACGGCGAGTCGGGCGGCGTTTTCGCCGAGGGCACGATCTCGAAATGGCTGGGCGAGAGCCTGGCAGTCTTCCGGGCCCTGACCAAGGGACCGCAGATCCTTGTGGGATCTTCGATGGGCGGCTGGATCGCCCTGCGCCTGGTCCAGGAACTGCGCAAGGCGGGGGAGGGCGGACGGGTGTTGGGCCTTGTGCTGCTCGCTCCCGCGCCGGACTTCACCTATGAACTGGTAGAGCCGTCTCTTAACAAGAGGCAGAAACGTGAACTGGCGGAAAAGGGATACTTTGCGGAAAAATCGGAATATTCGCCCGAGCCCAACATCTATACGCGAGCTCTTATCGAGGACGGCCGCGCGAACCGCGTCATGACAGGCCCTATCGACACGCATTGCCCGGTCCACGTGCTGCAGGGCATGGCGGATCCCGACGTGCCCCATACCCACGCGCTGAAGCTCGTCTCCATGCTGCCTGCCGACGATGTGACCCTGTCGCTCATTCCCGACGGGGACCATCGGCTCTCACGCCCCGAGGATTTGAAGCTTCTTGTCCGTGCGGTTGAAGGTTTGGTTGCGCAGGCGTGGTTGCCGGCACCCTGATCGGGCATCTGTCGTTTAATCGTTGCGGCGCGATGGGCCTGTTTCTGCGCGGTCCAGTTGCGCGAGGAGATCGGTAAATCGCTCGGGCATCGCATTCTCGACGTGGAAGGCCGGAATGCTCCTGACAAAGCGTGTCGTAGCGGCCGATCCGAACTGCTTCCGGATCTCCTGCCGCAGGGAATTTACATCATCGTATTCGTTGCCTGACATCGTTCTACTACCTTTCGGCACCCAAACTCCTCCTGCATTCGAATGGTTCCCGGCAAATGAAAACGTCGACCCCGGCGGTGCATACAAGGTAAAGTTTGAATTAAAGTTTTATGGCCTTCACGCCCGTCCCCCATGCGTGCCGGCCGCATTCGTGCTTCGGCCTTGATTTTTGCGCTCCGAACATCGATATGCGGCGAAACTTCCGAAATTGATGGATCCCGTTATGAGCGATCACGCAAAAGACGAACGCGCGCCCGACGAGAACCAGTCCGAGGCGACTGAGCGAGCCGAGGGCTCGGTCGATGGCGATTACGAGGCTGTCGTCCGCCTGCTCAAGGAAAACGAGGACTTGAAGGACCGAGCTCTCCGGGCCGCGGCCGAGATGGAGAACCTGCGCCGTCGCACCGCTCGCGACGTGCACGACGCCCGTTCCTACGCCATTGCCAACTTTGCTCGCGACATGCTGTCGGTCTCCGATAATCTTCGTCGTGCGCTTGACGCCATTCCGGCCGATGTGGCGGCGGGCGGCGATGCCGGTTTCAAGGCGCTGATCGAAGGCGTCGAGATCACCGAGCGGGCAATGCTGGCCGCGCTGGAACGCCATGGCGTCAAGAAGCTGCAGCCCGAAGGCGAGAAATTCGACCCGAATTTCCATCAGGCGATGTTCGAGGTTCCCAACCCCGATATCCCTGCCAACACGGTCGTGCAGGTGGTGCAGCCCGGCTACTCGATCGGCGATCGCGTCCTGCGCCCGGCCATGGTAGGCGTCGCCAAGGGCGGCCCGAAGCAGGCGAGCGAAGCGCCCGCCGAACCGGGACCGGTCGACGGCCAGGCCGAAACCGACGCCTGATTGCCGGCACCGGCTGGCGAAATCACGAATCGTCGTTAAGCTGACGGCCGGGAGGCCGTCATGACCGAAAAAGCGAAATCGAACCGCCGGCAATCCGTCGGATGAACGCCATCGCGTTGCTGGACTATGCCGGCGTGGCCGTGTTCGCGGCCACCGGCGCGCTGGCCGCCTCGCGCAAGCAACTCGATATCATCGGGTTCCTGTTTCTCGCTGGCGTCACCGGCGTCGGCGGCGGTACGGTCCGCGATGTAATCCTCAATGTTCCCGTCTTCTGGGTCTTGGACCATACTTATGTATTGGTTTGCGCGGCGGTTGGCGTCCTCGTCTTCTTCACGGCGCACAGGCTGGAGTCGCGCTACCGGGTACTCCTTTGGCTCGATGCAATCGGCATGTCCGCCTACGCTGCGCTGGGCGCCTACAAAGGCCTTGCCGCCACCGGCTCGCCCGTCGCCGCCATCGTCATGGGTATGCTGACGGCGACATTCGGCGGCATCCTGCGCGACCTGCTGGCCGGCGAACCGTCGGTGCTGCTGCGACCGGAGATCTATGTAACGGCAGCGCTGGCGGGAGCCGCGGTCTTTACGGCAGCCGACCTCGCCGGCATGCATGAGGCGGTGTCCTCGGTCCTGGCGTTTTCGATCGCCTTTGCCGTTCGCGGCGGGGCGCTGCGATTCGGCTGGTCGTTCCCAACCTACAAGGGGCGTCCGGGCCGCCGCCCGGAAGACATCCCGTGACTGGCCCAGGCGGTTTCCGGATCAGGCCGCGGCCCGTTCCACATCACCGGAATAATAGTTGATGTAGCGCGCATCGATCGCCCGGACAGGCAAGACGATCAGCACATCGACCGTGTCGAACTGATAGTCGACCACACAGCCATCGCCGACCCTTGCGCCGACCCGCATATAACCTTTGATCAGAGGCGGCACCGAATGGAGCGCCGATCGCAAGTCGAGCTGGTCCCGTGCGACCAGGTCCATGCGGTGATAGCGCTCCGGCACTGCACGCGCGTCCCATTCCGAGTCCGCGCGGCAATTGTAGGCAAGGAAGGACAACGACTGGGCATGAAGGGCCGGATCGGCGCCCTGGAAGGATGCGCATCCCGTCATCACGTCGATGCGATGATGGCTGACATAGGACCAGATGCCCTGCCAGAGCACCTCGATCGTCCTCTTGGCGCGATATTCGGGAAGGACGCAGGACCGGCCGAGCTCGACAAAGCGCAGGTCGGGGTGACGTGCGATAAGCTTCGTCAGGTCAAACTCGTCCTGTGAGTAGAAGCCGCCTGTGTCGGCGGCGACTTCCTGCCTCAGGATGCGGTACGTCCCGACGATACGTCGATGCTCGGGGCCGGGCAACGCGCTGTCGAAGACGAGCAGATGGTCGCAGACCTCGTCGAAGCGATCGGCATCGCGGCCCTTTATGCCGTCGAACCCTTCATGCCGGGCTCCGAGTTCATCGTAGAACACCCGGTACCGGACTTCCTGGGCGGCGGCGATCTCGGCGGTATTGCGGGCCAGGCGGACCTCGAGCGACCCGATGCGGCCGAGCGTGGCACTCAGTCTGGATTTACTCGCTAAGCCCAGATTGGGCATGGGCAGCGTGGCGGGATGAGCGGCAGGATCCGGCAAAGTTGCCTGCACGGTGATTCTCCTTCGAGCCATTCCTCTCGGCGGGATACGCACGAACTGCAACAGGCTTGTGACAGTAGCGTGATCTCCCGAACCGGGCAATGCTTCGCCGGTTCCAAAGATGCTGAGCCGGCTGAGAATGGACAGAACTTTGCGTGGGATTGCTTACGCCGCCGCGCGCTCTTCCACGGTGCGCACCAGCGTCTCGGGGTCGAGCGGCTTGGTGACAAAACCGCTTGCGCCATGGGCCAGCACCGCGTGACGCGTCTTCTCCTGGCTGTCTGCCGACAGCACCATGATCGGCACCGGCGGCAGCCCGACCTCCTCCTCGTAGCGGCGGATAGCGGCGATGGCGTCGAGCCCGTCCATGACAGGCATATGGAGGTCCATGAGCACGACGTCGTAGCGCCGCTTGCGCCCGCTGCCCGTCACTGCTTCGACCGCCGCCTTGCCGTTGCCCACGATATCGACCCGGTGGCCCGCCTTGAGAAGCGTTGCCCGCGCCAGCATCGCGTTGATGTCGTTGTCCTCCGCCACCAGGATGGCGAGCCCCGGCAACCGGTTGTTGGCGCGCGGCACACCGACGACCAGGGGCTGCCCGGCGACTGGCCGGATCACGGGTTGTGGTGAGTTCAGCGCGGCCAGGAGAACCTTGAGCAGCGTTTCGCCGCGAACCGGGCGCGCCAGGAAAGTCGAGTACCCGTTGGCGCGGAATTCTCCCAGCAGGCCGCGGTCGGTCGGGGCGATCATCGTGACCGCATCGGCGTTCGAGAAGCCGGCCTGCCGCAACCGGCCAAGCACGCGACCGTCACTCTTTTCGACGGCCGCGTCGACCAGAAGCGACGTGCAACCATCGGCGTGCGCCGCCGCCTGAGCGACGGTCGAGGCGATCTCCACGGTGCCGCCATGGGCGCGCACAGTCATCGCTATGGCCTCGGCCTCGACTGCATTCATGGAAAGGATGACCACCTTTCGCCCGGCAAGGACAGGGCCGTGCATCTGCGGGCCATCCGTCGCTTCCGCGGCCGGGATTTCGAAGAAGAAATCCGATCCTTTTCCGGGCTGGCTGGTCAGCGAGATCGTGCCCCCCATCGAGCCGACGAGGCGTTTCGATATCGCCAGCCCGAGGCCAGCGCCACTGTGCGTCCTGGTAGAAGAACCGTCGCCCTGCTCGAACTCTTCGAAGATGCGTTCGGTATCTTCTGGCCGCAGACCCGGCCCGGTATCCGCGACGGAGAAGCGGATCTTGGCCGCACCCTGGTCGCCGGTCATCGTTATCGTCAGAAGAACGCCGCCGGCATCGGTGAACTTGATCGCGTTGCCGAGCAGGTTGAGCAGCACCTGGCGGATGCGTCCGGGATCGGACGTGATCATCTGCGGCACGTTGGGCGCCACGTGGCATCCAAGCCCGATGTCCTTGGCGAAGGCCTTCGCGGCGAGCAGTTCGATCACGTTGTCGGCGATCTCGCGCGGAGACATCGGCTGCGGCTCGGCGTCGAACCGGCCTGCCTCGATCTTGGTGAAGTCGAGCAGATCCTCGATCAGCGCCAGCAGGGCGGAGGCCGAGGTCGAAACGGCTCCGACATATGTCCGCTGCTCCGGCGACAGTTCCGTATCGGCCAGCAGCTTCGCCATGCCCATGATGCCGTTCATCGGCGTGCGAATCTCATGGCTGACGGTGGCAAGGAAGCGCGACTTTGCCTGGCTCGCATATTCGGCGCGCTCGCGTGCATTGATCAGCGCCGTCTCGGCGCGCTTGCGCGAGGTGATGTCGCGCGCGATCGCGCGGTGCGAGACGTGGTCGATGGTTTCGTCGCGCACCGAAAGCTCGATCCAGGAGAACCAGCGTGTACCGTTGGACGAGCGGACGGCGACGTCGGTCGAGCTAAGGCATTCGCCATTGGCGAAGGCGGCGTCGGGCACGATGCCGACATCGACGCCGAGTTGGGCGAGCGTCTGTCCGACAAGGTCCCTCTGGTCGATCCCGACGAGTTCGGCGAAGACCTTGTTGGCGTAGACGATGCCGCCTTCGCGGTCGCGATGCACGACAAGGTCGCCCAGCGCGTCGATCAGGCCGCGGAAGCGTTCCTCGCTTTCCTGCAGCTCCCACATGCGGTCGGCAAGCGTTTCGACCTCGGCACGGCTGCGGGCGGCGTTTTCGGCAAGGACGGCCCTTGCCCTGCGTTCCATCCTGATAGCGCGGGCCACGACGAACAGACAGGCGAGCCCGATGACGGCGAGCGAGACGACAAGAAAATCCGGAGCGCCGGTCAGCCGCGCGACCCCCGCCATCAGGATGATGGCGACAACGGTGGCGAAGGACAGCGGCCGCGGCGTCCGTTCGGGCAGGTCGGGCGCCAGCGGCGGAGCGCTGACATGCATGCGTCCCGGCGCGGTCGCTGATACGCCCTTCACGGCTGTCTTCTCAACCTGTCCTGCACCTGCGATCATGCCGCAGTCTATGGCAGATACAGATTAGGGAAGCTTTGGACCGATTGTTTGCATTTTAGTGATCTGCGCCGGGTTCACTGCTGGCCCGCTGTCGCCGCCAACCGAAGAACTCCTCCAGGAGGATAGTGATCGCGCCGATCGTGATGAAGACGTCGGCGATATTGAAGACCGCGAACGACCAGACCGGCGTGTGGAAGTAGATGTAGTCGATGACGTAACCGTTGACGACCCGGTCGATCAGGTTGCCGATCGCCCCGCCTATGATCAGCGCGAAGCCAAGCCTCGCGAGCCATTGTTCCGGCGTCGACCGGCTGGCCAGGTAGAGGATGAAGGCGATGACGGCGAGCGAGACGACGATGAGGATCGTGTCGCTGAACGAAGAAAACATCGAGAAGGCGACGCCGGTGTTGTAGGTGCGATAGAGCGCCAGGAAGGGCAGGATGTCCACCATCTCCTGCAAGATGAGACGGGTCTCGACGAGATACTTGATCCACTGGTCGAGCGCGACGAGCCCGACAACAATCGCGATGTAGAAGGGGAGTTTTTTCAAGAATGCGCCTCGTCGTCGAGTGTCAGGGCATGGCGGCGCACCTCGAAGAGCATGACGCCGGTCGCAACCGCAAGGTTGAGCGAATCCGCGCGTCCCGCCTGCGGGATGCGCAGCAGCCTGTCGCAGGCCGTCGCGAGTTCGTCGGTGAGACCCTGCTGTTCATTTCCCATCAGGAGAACGACCGGCTTGCCGCGAAAATCGACCGAACGATAATCGACCGCGCCCTTGAGATGCGTGCCGGCAACGATCCCCTGAAAGCTCTTCCGCCAGGCGAGGAACGCATCCTGCGAAGCTTTCGCGACGGGCACGGCGAAGATGGAGCCCATGGTCGCGCGCACGGTTTCGAGCGAAAACGGATCGGTCGTGTCGCCGATCAGGATGACGCCTTTCGCACCAACGGCGTCGGCCGTGCGGATGACCGTGCCGAGATTGCCGGGGTCGCGTACGCGGTCGAGCGCCACCCAGACGTCGCCGGCTGCGGGGCGGATGTCTTTCAGCTGCGCAAGACGTTGCACAAAGATGCCGACGACCGCCTGAGGATTATCACGGCGGGTGATGGCGGTGAGGACCTTATCCGTAACTTCGAGGACGGTGCCGCCCGCTGCGACGGTGCGGGCCGCGACCCTCTCGACGGCCGCATTGCCACGCGCGTTCTTGGCGAAGACCAGCGTCTTGATCGACCAGCCGAGATCGAGCGCGTCGATGACGAGCTTCAGGCCCTCGGCCATGAAGGCATGCTGTTCGTCACGGAACTTCTTCAGCGACAGCGCCTTGATGTCCTTGACGATCGGGTTGGCGAGGCTGGTGACTTCCTTGACCTGTCCCGGCGCGCCCCCTGCGCGTTGCCCGGTCATGGGACTTCCTTTTTGGCCTGCATGATCTTGGCCGAAAACCGGTTTCCACTTTTCGGGATCATGCAGAGATCCACCGGGAAAACAGCGACGTGGAGAGCGCGCGACCGGCGGCCTTCTCGCGAATGATGAGTTCGCCCGATTCCACCGTTCCGCCCATGCCGGCAAAACTGTCGCGCATCAGCGCGTGGATGGCGAAGAAGGAAGAGCGGATCGAATAGGCCGTGAGCACGACCGCCAGCGGTTTCGGCGTCAATATTTGCCGGCAAAGGTCCGTTAGTTTCGGCAGGTCCTCGAACAATTGCCAGACCTCCCCCTTGGGCCCCCTGCCATAGGCCGGGGGGTCGAACAGGATGATGTCGTAGTGGCTACCGCGCCGCGCCTCGCGTTCGGCGAACTTCATGGCGTCCTCGCAGATCCAGCGGATCGGCTTCTGCGACAGGCCGGCCATCTCCTGGTTCTCGCGCGCCCAGCCGATCGCCTTCTTCGACGCGTCGACATGTGTGACCTCCGCGCCGGCGCGTGCGGCGACCAGGGAGGCGAGCCCGGTATAGCCGAAGAGGTTCAGCACCTTCACCGGCCGCCTGGCCCGCTCGATCAGGCCTGCCATGTGATCCCAGTGCGAGGCTTGCTCGGGAAAGACACCGACATGGCGAAAGGACGTGAAGCGGCCGAGATAGTGGATGCCGTCATGCTTCATAGGCCAGGTCTCGCCGAGCGGCGCTTTCGGAAAGCGCCAGCGACCCATGCCCTCCTCGTCGGTATCGCCGGTGAAGATGGCGTCGACGCTGTTCCAGTCGCTCTGCGGCAAGGCGCGCCGCCAGATCGCCTGTCCCTCGGGGCGAACGATACGATAGGGCCCGTACTGCTCAAGCTTCTCGCCATCCCCGCTGTCGAGCAGGGCATAGTCCGCATTCGGGGCGACCTCGAGGATGAGCGGCAGCCTCTCCGCCGGCAACGTGCCGGAGAGGCGAGGGAGGTGCTCGGTCGCGGCGACTTGCGCTGGCTCTCGCAAAGCTTTTGCCGGCGGTTCCATGGAGCGTGGCCCGGAACGGGCGTGCGTCGGCTGGGCGCTTGTGCGCGGGCGGTCGTCGCGGCGCTTGTCGCGCGAATGTTTCAACCTGTCGGCTCCGGATCGGACTGTCGCGCTTCTGCCATAGCAGGTCTGCACGGGCAAGGCAGCCCGGGGATCACGTTCGGGTCAGGACGCCCGCGCGCCAAATACGGCGACGGCGGCGGCGAGGTCTTCGAGCGCCGCGCCGACCGACTTGAAAAGCGTGATTTCGGCGTCGCCCTCGCGTCCGCTTTTCTCGCCTCGCGCAAGTTCATGCAGGTCGGCGATGATTGCGTCCGGCTTCAGGACACCGGATGCGATGGGCTGCACGATGTCGCCGGCTTCCTTGGTAGCGCCTGCGCGCGTATCGACATAGACGCGGGCGCGGGTGATCGCGTCATCGTCGCTTTCCCGCATGGTAGGCGTGAACGCCCCGACGAGATCGACATGCGCCCCCGGCCTCAGCAATGCGCCCTTTACCAGCGGCGTCGTGGTAATCGTAGCGCAGGAGACGATGTCGGCCCAGCCCAGCGCCGCATCCAGGTTGTCGGCTACCGTCGCGCGCCTGCCCTCAGCGGCAAGGTCCGCGACGATCTTCTCGGCATTGGCCCTGGTGCGATTCCAGATGCGTATTTCGCTGATCGGCCGGACTGCCGCATGCGCTCGCGCCAGAAAGGGAGACAACGCGCCCGCGCCGACAATCAGAAGCTTCGACGCATCCTTGCGGGCGAGATAGTCCGCCGCAAGCGCCGACGCAGATGCCGTGCGCCATTGTGTCAGCCGCTGGCCGTCTATCAGCGCCATCGGTTCGCCGGTGATGCCGTTGAGGAGGAGGTAGACGCCCATGACTGCCGGTTTGCCGACCGCGTTGTTGTCAGGCGAAACGGTGACGATCTTGACGCCGATATAGCCCTCGCTGGATGTGGCCTTCGAAAAATCCGTCCAGGCCGGCATCAGCAGAAGCGTTGACGCCGCACCTTGCGCACGCTCAACGGAATGGTGGTGACGCACGGGCTGCACTGCGCCCGCTCGGAAGGCTTCCCGCAGGGTCTCGACGAGGTTGCCGAAAGAGAGGGCGCGATCGACGTCGGCGGCTGAGATGTTTCGCATCAGGGGCGCGGCAGAAGCGGCGCGGCTGGCGGCGGCGTGCGGCTCAACGCGGCCTGCTTCAGAGCCTCGGCCTCCTGTCCACGCTGGCGCGCCAGCTTGCGATAGTGGCCCTGCCGGAACCATGTCGCAAGGCTGCCGAGGATCAGGCCGATGGCGGTTGCAGCAAACAGAAGCGCGAAGAGCGGCATCTGCCACGTCAGGGCAGGGTTGCCCGGATTGAAGGGATCGAGCGTGAACGGCACCGTGGCGCGGTTGGCTACCGCCAGCGCCACCAACACGATGGCAATGGGCACGAGGACCACGATCAGAACGAAACGGTTGAGCATCCTGCGATCATCCGGCGACGTCATTTGCCGCCATTAAGCCTTTCGCGCAATTCCTTGCCGGTCTTGAAGAAGGGTACCCACTTTTCCTCGACCTCGACCGACTCGCCGGTGCGCGGATTGCGGCCCGTCCGGGCGGGCCGGTTCTTGACCGAGAACGCGCCGAAGCCGCGCAACTCGACCCGGTTTCCCTCAGCCAGGGCGTCCGTGATCTCATCGAAAATCGAGCTGACGATATTTTCGACGTCCCGCAGAAAGAGATGCGGATTGCGTGTAGCGATAATCTGCACAAGTTCGGATTTAATCATGAGCGCGTCCCCGCCACTATCCGTTGCAATACAGTATGCGGATGATTTTATTGTTTTTTTCAGTCACTTAAACCAGCACGATCAGGTTGCCAGACTGACAGCAGACCGTCAAGGAACAAGCGTTCGCCACCGAATTCCTTGAGCAGCGCAACCCCGGCATCGGGCAATCCCACCAGTCGGCCGAGCATCGCGGACGCAGCTTCCGACGTCATGAACCAGCTCGAACCCTTGGCCTTCCATTCGATCACTTCGAGCTTGCCGTCAACGCCTTTGGTCTCCAGCCAGCCGACGGCCTGTTCCTCTCCCCCCAGTTCGTCGACGAGCTTTTTTTGCAGCGCCTGGCGTCCGGTGAAGACCGATCCGTCGGCCACCGCGTTCACTTCCGCGCGTGTCATCGGCCGGCGCTCGTCGACCAGTCCGACGAACCATTCGTAGCTGTCCATGATCATCGAGCGGATCATGGCGCGCTCCTCGTCGGTCGTTGGGTTGAAGGGCGACGGCTCGGCCTTGAGCGGCGACGACTTCACCTCTTCCAGCTTGACGCCGATCTTGTCCATCAGCCCGGTCACGTCAGGGAACTGCACGAGCACGCCGATCGATCCGACGATGGACGACTGGCGCGCGACGATGTGGTCGGCTGCGCTGGCGATCATGTAGCCGGCCGACGCAGCGAGCGTGCCGACCTGCGCCACCACCGGCTTGTCGGCGGCGAGCTTGCGCACCGCGTCGAAGATCGCCTCGCCGCCCGCTGTCGTGCCACCGGGTGAATCGATCGACAGAATGACGCCCTTGACCGAAGCAGATTTGCGGACTTTCTCCAGCCTTTCGAGCAGTTCATCATCCTCGGTGATGGTGCCCTCGATGCGGACCTTGGCGATGTGCGCGGCGCCGGTTCCGGCGAGGTCGCCGCGCGCCAGCCAGACGGAAGTGGCGACCAGCGCGATCGCCGCCACCGCCAGCGTGGCGATGCGCCAGAACGTCAGCTTGCGCCGCAGCCGGCGTCGGTCGATCAGGTCGTCGGCGCGCGTCGCCATGGATGAGTTCTCCTGAACCGGTGGATGTCGCGTTTTAGAACAAGGCCGGTTCCGTCGCTACCCGGTTTCTCGTCAACGGGTTGCGACAAGGCGCGCAAACAGCATTGCGCGGCCAGATTGCTTCTGGTCAAACTTCCCAAAATAACCATATTGGGGTGCAAATCGCGTTCGTGTAAGATTTCGTGATGAAGGCTTCCTACATGTGCGGAAGCATCAGCACGGCCGAGCGGGTCGGCATTGGCGGGTTCAACGATTTCTTTGGGGTTATCCGGCCATATCGCCGGCTGATATTGCATTCACTGGACTGAAAGGCGGCGCGTTGGCGCAGGCAGGCGAAGCGACATACGACAAGTTAGGGTTTGAACTCCCCGACTGGGGTGCGGGCTCGCGCGCCGAGGCGTTTCGTCGCGCCGAAAGGCATTCGCGTCTCGTCCGGTGGCTGAAAGTGATGCTGCCGGGTCTGGCTGCGCTGATGACCGGCGGGCTGATCGCCTATTCCATACTGACCATTCCCGATCAGGCGACCATCGCGACGGCCGGCCCGAGCCCTGCCGAGGGCAAGTTGGTCATGGATGCGCCGCGGCTGGAAGGGTTTACCGGGGACGGACGCGCCTATTCGGTCGACGCCGCCCGCGCCACCCAGGACTACGACCAGCAGGATATCGTCGACCTTGAGGGCATCGATGCGAAGATGCCGATAGAGAAGAACAACTGGGCGCGCGTCGAGACGTCGAACGGCACCTATGACAGGATCGCCAACACGCTGGACGTGCCGACCGACATCGTCGTGACCACCACGGATGGGCTGGTCGCAAGGCTGAAGTCCGCCTTCCTGGACATCAACAACGGAACCTTGAAAACCACCACACCGATCGATATCCAGTCCTACGGATCGCGGATAACGGCCGACTCCATGCAGGTTCTGGACAATGGCAAGCGGGCCATCTTCGAGAACCGCGTCAAGGTTCATATCGATCTGGGCCGGCTTAAGGAAGCTCGGGCCGCTAGAGGAGAAGCGAATGCGTCGAATTAAGTCCGTTGCGGCGCTTTCGTTCGCCGCACTTGTCATGGCATGCGTTCAAGCGTCGGCGCAGAGTTCCGTCGAGAGCCGGCTCACCGGCCTGCGCCTCAACGGCAACGAGCCGATCGAGATCGAAAGCGACAAGCTGGAGGTTCGCGAGACCGAGAACAAGGCGATATTTACCGGCAATGTCGCCGTCACGCAGGGCCCCACGGTCCTCAACGCTGGCGTGATGACCGTGTTCTACGCCAAGGATGGCGGCTCAGCCGCCACCGGCTCCTCAAACATCGATCGCCTGGAAGTGGACGGAAAGGTCTATGTGAAGTCGGACAAGCAGATCGCGACAGGCGACAGCGGCGTCTTCGACATGAAGTCCGAGGTGCTGACGCTCTCGGGCAAGGAAGTGGTTCTGTCGGAGGGCAACAACGTGCTGCGCGGCTGCAAGCTGACGGTGCAGATGAAGACGGGCCGCGCGCAGGTCGATGGCTGCTCGAAGGGTGGCCGCGTGCAGATGAAGCTCGATCCGTCGTCCAGGCAGTAATGGCCGAACAGCCCTCGTTTATGTCGCGTCTGTTCGGAGGGCGCCAGGTGGCTGCGCCCGCCGTCAAGCGCAGCGAGTCCATGGTTTTCAAGGGCACGCTGATCGCCAAGGGCCTCACCAAGAGCTACAAGAGCCGGCGCGTGGTCAACGGTGTCTCGCTGGGCGTCAGGGCCGGTGAGGCAGTGGGCCTGCTTGGGCCGAACGGCGCGGGCAAGACGACATGTTTCTACATGGTCACCGGACTGGTGCCCGTCGACCAGGGTACGATCGAGATCGACGGTTTCGACGTGACCTCGATGCCGATGTATCGGCGTGCCAGGCTCGGTATCGGCTACCTGCCGCAGGAATCCTCCATCTTCCGCGGCCTGACCGTCGAGCAGAACATCCGCGCCATCGTCGAGGTCGTCGAAAAAAGCCGCAAGCAGCGCGAGCACGACATCGATGCGCTTCTGGACGAGTTCCACATCTCGCATCTGCGCAAGTCGCCATCGCTTGCGCTTTCCGGTGGCGAGCGGCGGCGACTGGAGATTGCCCGCGCGCTTGCGAGCCGGCCGAGCTACATGCTGCTCGACGAACCATTCGCGGGCATTGACCCCATCGCGGTGTCCGACATCCAGCAACTGGTCCGGCACCTGACGGCGCGTGGCATCGGCGTGCTGGTGACTGATCACAATGTGCGTGAGACCCTAGGCCTCATAGACCGCGCCTATATCCTTCACGGCGGTGAGGTTCTGACTCACGGCCAGCCTGACGAAATCGTCGCGAATCCCGACGTTCGGCGGCTTTATCTGGGGGAAAGCTTTACCCTTTAGCTGGCTTTTTCCTTGAGTTCACGGCCGCGTTAACCTCTCCGGCAGGCGCGGCATGCTACCTCGTGGCGCTTGACAAGCAAAAGCCGGGCCACTTTTTATGGCATCCTTACCCTATGCGGGATCAGAGGGCGGCGGGGCGCGTAGCGGAGTATCGAGTATCGTCGATGGGATTGAGCGCCAAACTTCAGCTGAGGCAGTCGCAGTCGCTGGTGATGACGCCGCAGCTGATGCAGTCGATCAGGCTGCTGCAGCTCACGCACATGGAGCTCGAACGCTTCGTCGACGAGGAAATCGAACGCAACCCGCTGTTGGACCGCGCCGAGCCGCGCGAAGACGCGGCTTCGGACCAGATCCAGAAGCAGGAGGGATTGGCCGAGGCAGCCTCGGAAGGTGACTGGTTCGAGACCGAGCAGAACTGGTCGGCCGAAGCAATGTCGGCAAAGCTCGACAGTTCGCTGGAAAACATCTTCCCCGACGATCCCGGCCGGGCTGAAAGACTGGGTCCGGGTCTGTCCGCGCAGTGGAAGTCGGCGGGCGGCGCAATGGGAGGCTCGTTCGAGGGCTTCGACATGGACGACATGGCGGCGGCGCCGGTCAACCTGCGCGACCATGTCGCCGAACAGATAGCCTTCGCCTTTCCCGACCCCGCCGAGCGCCTGATCGCGCGGGAACTCGCCGAGCATCTCGACGACGACGGCTATATGCGGGCCGACCTCGCCGAAATCGCTGACAGACTCGGCGCCGGCAAGAATGATGTCTCCGATGTGCTGCGCGTCTGCCAGTCCTTCGAGCCTGTCGGCCTGTTCGCCCGCGACCTCGCGGAGTGCCTGGCGCTGCAACTGGCGCAATTGAACCGGCTCGATCCGGCGATGCGCGCGCTGCTCGACAACCTCGACCTTCTCGCTCGCCGCGACTTTGTGTCGCTGAAGCGCATATGCGGCGTGGAGGAGGACGACCTGCTCGACATGCTTGCCGAGATTCGGTCGCTCGACCCCCGTCCGGGAACGCGCTTCGTGGGCGGAAACACCGATGCGGTGGTGGCGGATGTCGAGGTCCGCCCTGCCGGCGACGGCAGCTGGGCCGTCGAACTCAATCCCGAGACCCTGCCAAGGGTTCTGGTCGACAACATCTACTTTTCCCAGGTAGTCGGCCGCGCCAAGGATCAGGCCGAGAAGGACTTTCTCTCCGAGTGCCTGCAGAACGCCAACTGGCTGACGCGAAGCCTCGACCAGCGCGCCAAGACCATCCTGAAGGTCGCGTCGGAGATCGTCCGGCAGCAGGACGCGTTCCTTGCCCACGGCGTAAGGCATCTGCGGCCGCTCAACCTGCGCACCGTCGCCGACGCGATCGGCATGCATGAGTCCACGGTCAGCCGGGTGACCGCGAACAAATATATGTTAACGCCCCGGGGCGTGTTCGAACTGCGTTATTTCTTCACGGTCTCGATCGCCGCGGCCGGTGGGGGCGAGGCGCATTCTTCCGAGGCCGTGCGCGACCGCATCCGCGAGATGATCGAAAGCGAACAACCCGCAGATGTCCTGTCGGACGACACGATTGTGGATATGTTGAAGGAGAACGGCGTCGAAATCGCCCGACGGACCGTCGCCAAGTACCGGGAAAGCATGAACATTCCCTCGTCCGTGCAGCGTCGTCGCGAAAAGCGCGCGAGGGTTTCAGCGGGCCGCTGAACGGATACCGTCCACCGTGCTGCGCGCCGGTTGATTGACATTCATTATCGAAGTCACTAGAAGCCCGCCCGCATGGAACGGCCGCTGGTCTGGGCCGTTGAGTTACCGTCTGGAGACGGCTTGTGATCAACCACAAAGTTCGGACTGGAAAACGGCCCTGAGGCCGCCGCGGAGCTTGTACCCAAATGTGACGGGTATAAACTCCGGGCATCCAGAGTCTGAACAGGGAAGGTCTATGACAAGATGAGCCTGCGGATATCAGGAAAACATATGGAGATCGGCGAGGCGTTCCGCTCCCGCATACAGGGTCGGATCGACGAGATGGTCGAGAAGTATTTCGACGGCGGTTTTTCGGGACACGTCACGGTCGAAAAATCTGGTCCGCGCTTCTCCGCCGACTGCGTCATCTTCCTCGATACCGGCATGGGCCTCCAGGCGACCGGCCAGGCATATGACCCGCAGGCCGCGTTCGAGACTGCCTCGGACCGGATCGAGACGCGGTTGCGACGCTACAAGCGCAAGCTGCGCTCCTATGACGCCGCACAGTCCAGCCGGGAGGACGATATCTCCTACCGCATCATGGCGCCTGCGGCTGAAGAGGTGGAGGAAATTCCGGAGGATTTCGCCCCGGCGATCGTTGCTGAATCGACCGTCGCTCTAAAGACGATGTCGGTCGCCAACGCGATCGTCGAACTCGATGTCAAGGACAGCCCGGTTTTCGTGTTCCGAAACGCCGGCAATGACCAGGTCAACATCGTGTATCGCCGCGCCGACGGCAACATCGGCTGGATCGACCCGTCCAAAGCCATGACGGCCTAGACAGAGGCATCGCCCGGTCCGCGCGAGTGCGTCGGCGCCGGGGCGAAGCACAAGGATTTGTTGGAATGGATCTTAGCGATCTCATCGAAGTGCCGGCGGTCATGCCGGCGGTGAAGGCAAACTCAAAGAAGCAGCTTTTGCAGCTTCTGTCGGAACGCGCCGCCTCCATCACCGGAATTCCCGAGCGCGAAATCTTCGACACGGTATTCCAACGTGAGCGGCTTGGCTCGACCGGCGTCGGCAACGGCATAGCCATTCCTCATGGCAAGCTGTCCGGGGTGAAGAATATCACGGGTGTGTTCGCCAGGCTTGAGACCCCCGTGGATTTCGAGTCCCTGGATGACGAGCCTGTCGACCTGGTGTTCCTGCTTCTGGCGCCGGAGGGTGCGGGAGCAGACCATCTCAAGGCGCTGTCGCGTATCGCGCGCGTCCTGCGCGACGGCGACACGGTGTCCAAGGTGCGCGGCACGCGCGACGCTTCCGCGATCCATGCCCTGCTGTCGGAAACGCCTGGGTACAAGGCCGCCTGAGAGCAACTGTCGATTGCGTGAAAAAGGCGGCTCGGAGCCGCCTTTTCTTTTTCGATCAGTGAATGCTGACCGGAGTCAGGTCGTTCTCGAACGCACCGGCTATCGCGCGATCCTTGGCGTCGGAAATCAGGATGGGCTGACCGTTCGCGGCGAAAAGCGCCCACAGCCTCGTGTCCGGAGCGATCTGCGGCAATCCGGGGAACTTACCGTTCAACTCCTCGCCGCCCATTTCGCGCAAATAGGCCACGGTGCCTTCGCCCAGATGGGCCAGGTCGTTTTCGCTGAACGTGGAAATCTCGTTTCTGCTGGTCATGTCAGCCTCCTTGTTGCGGGGCGTCCTGCCGGACCAACCCGCTCTAGAGCCAAAAGTTCCGGTTCATCACCGGTAGTGTCACGGAGGATTCTTCTTTAATCCTTAACCGCGATATCAATTTTCCGGACGAGCTTCTCGGGCTCGGGCCGGTCGAGGTCGATCGAGAGCAGGCCGTTCCTGAGTTCCGCGCCTGTCACGCGCATGCCTTCGGCAAGGACGAAACAACGCTGAAACTGTCGCGCGGCGATGCCACGATGCAGGTATTCCCGCTCCGTTTCGTCGGTCTGGCGACCACGCACCACGAGCTGGTTTTCCTCGGTGGTCACATCAAGATCGCTCTCCGCGAAGCCTGCCACGGCAAGCGTGATACGCAGCTTCTCCGCCGCGCCATCAGCACCCCGGAGACGCTCGATATTGTAGGGCGGATAGGAATCACCTGATTTTGCCAGACGCTCCAGCGTCTTTTCCATGGCGTCGAACCCAAGCAACAGCGGGCTCGAAAACGGCGTCATTCGACTCATGTAACCGTGTCCTCTACGAGCGACATAATGGAGAAAAACCCGGATGGCATTTTTCCCGCTGGTGCTGATATGGTCCGCGCCGCCACCGAGTTCAAGTGTGGCGATTTGCTTCGTCTGGGGACAGAAATGCCTGAAATAAGAAAGATAATCATCGACACGGATCCCGGCCAGGACGATGCGGTCGCTATCATGGCGGCGCTGGCCAGCCCTGAGCTAGACGTGCTTGGCCTGACAGTCGTTGCAGGCAACGTGCCGCTGGCACTGACGGAGAAGAATGCGCGCAAGATCTGCGAGCTCTCCGGGCGGCCAAAGACAAAGGTTTTTGCCGGCGCCATTCGCCCGATGGTGCGCGACCTGGTCACGGCAGAGAACGTACACGGCAAGACCGGCCTCAACGGCCCTGTCCTTCCTGACCCCACGATGCCGCTTCAGGACCAGTATGCTGTAGACTTCATCGTCGAGACGCTGATGCGGGAGAAGAGCGGTTCGGTGACGATCTGCGCTCTCGGGCCGCTGACCAATATTGGCCTGGCGCTGGTACGCGAGCCTAGGATAGCGCCGCGCATTCGTGAAATCGTGCTGATGGGCGGCGGTCTCTTCGAGGGCGGCAACCTGACGCCTGCCGCCGAGTTCAACATCTGTGTCGACCCGCACGCTGCCGACCTGGTGCTGAGGTCTGGCGTGCCGATCGTGATCGTTCCGCTGGACTGCACGCACAAGGTGCTGACCACCGCGAAGCGCATAGCGGCGTTCCGTGACCTTGGTACCGCCCCGGGCATCGCGGTGGCGGAAATGCTCGAATTCTTCGAACGCTTCGACGAGGCCAAATACGGCACCGACGGCGGCCCGCTTCATGATCCTTGCGTCATCGCCTACCTGCTCAAGCCTGAGCTTTTTTCTGGCCGGCACATCAACGTGGAAGTCGAAACCGTGTCCGAACTGACGCTCGGCATGACCGTTGCCGACTGGTGGGGCGTCACCAACAGGCCGAAGAACGCCACCTACCTGCTCGAGGTTGATGACCAGGGTGTCTTCGATCTTCTCGTCGAACGGATCGGCCGCCTTTAGTCTCGGGCGTCGGCTGGCTCAGGCGCGCGGTTCTTCCGTCATGCCAGCCGACAAACGGACGCGCACCGGCCAAAAATCGATGCTATAGGCGTTTTCGGACGAGGCTGCCCGCATGCAGGCGGAAGAGGAAGCGCGCCGATGACGAGAACCGACTTAGCGCAGCGTGTGTACAACCACACCTGGAAGCTGGATCCGATCGTGCGCAGCCTGCTCGATACGGATTTCTACAAGCTGCTCATGCTGCAGATGATCTGGGGCATGTACCCGAAGGTCAACGCGACCTTCTCCCTGATCAACCGCAAGACATCGGTGAGGCTCGCCGACGAGATCGACGAACACGAACTGCGAGACCAGCTCGACCACGCGCGCACCTTGCGCTTCTCGAAGAAAGAGATGATCTGGCTGGGTGGCAACAATTTCTACGGCCGCAAGCAGATATTCGAGCCGGAGTTCCTGGCCTGGCTCGAGAATTTCCAATTGCCGGAATATGAACTCAGGAAACGCGACGGCCAGTACGAACTCGAATTCCCGGGCCCCTGGATGTACACGACGCTCTGGGAAATCCCGGCGCTCGCCATCATCAACGAACTGCGCTCGCGCGCGGCGATGAAGAGTTTCGGGCCGTTCGGGCTCGATGTCCTTTATGCCCGCGCGAAGGCGAAAATGTGGGACAAGACCGAGCGCCTGCGTGCGCTGCCCGGCATCAGGATATCCGACTTCGGCACGAGGCGGCGTCATTCCTTCCTGTGGCAGCGCTGGTGCGTCGAGGCGTTGAAGGAAGGAATCGGCGACGCCTTCACAGGCACCTCGAACGTCCTGCTCGCCATGGACACCGACCTGGAGGCGCTCGGCACCAACGCGCACGAACTGCCCATGGTTCTGGCAGCACTCGCCAGCAACGAGAAGGAACTGCGCGCCGCCCCCTACAAGGTGCTGCAGGACTGGCAGCGCTACTATGGCGGAAATCTTCTTATCGTTCTGCCGGACGCCTTCGGCACCGCAGCCTTCCTGCGCGATGCGCCGGACTGGGTGGCGGGCTGGACCGGCTTCCGCCCCGACAGCGCGCCGCCTATCGAGGGCGGCGAACGGATCCTGGCATGGTGGCGCGAGAAGGGCGTCGATCCCCGCAAGAAACTTCTCATCTTCTCGGACGGTCTCGACGTCGACACGATCATCAACACCTACGAACATTTCAAGGGCAAGGTGCGGATGTCCTTCGGCTGGGGCACCAACCTCACCAATGATTTCGAGGACTGTGCGCCCGAGCAGACCGATGGCCTAAAAGCCATCTCGCTGGTCTGCAAGGTGACAGAGGCTAACGGAAAACCCGCCGTCAAACTCTCGGACAACCCAGCCAAGGCGACCGGTGATCGCAAGGAAATCAAGCGCTACCTGCGCGTCTTCGGCGAGGAAGATCGCGTCGAGCAGCTTGTGAAGGTTTGAGGCGATCGCGGCTCGGATAGATGGTTGATCGTCCGGGCGCTGCAGCACCCCCCTCTGGCCTGCCGGCCATCTCCCCCACAAGGGGGGAGATCATCTCGTCATCAATGCCCCCGCCAATTTTCGACCTCTCAAGTCTGGGCGAAACACCGAAGCGATTGATCTCCCCCCTTGTGGGGGAGATGGCCGGCAGGCCAGAGGGGGGCAACGTAAGGCGCTGGTTCCCCATACTTTTTGCCAGCCTGCTTGTAACGCTCATTCCCACAACCGCCTTCGCCCACGCATCCGATCGCGGCCATGTCCTGCTCCTGCCGACAGGCCACTACATCGTCGGTGGGGCGCTTGCGGTGGCCGCGAGCTTCCTCGTCCTGCTAGCCGTCCGTCCGGAGGCGCTGGAGCGGCTGGCCGCAGCGAGGCTGGTCGTCGGACGTGCACCGGAAAGCCTGCGCCTGCCGGTGAGCCTTTTCTCCTTTTTCGTTCTTGCGACCTTCGTCCTCGCGGGCGTTTTCGGCGGCCGCGATCCGCTTTCCAATCCGCTGCCGCTGACGATCTGGACGCTGCTCTGGGTCGGACTGACGCTGCTGCAGGGGCTGCTCGGCAATCTCTGGTCCTGGATCAACCCGTGGTACGGCCCATACCGTATCGCTTCGGCCTTGCTGGGAAGGTCTGACGATGCGCTGCGCCCTCACCTGCCTGAATGGGTCGGCCGCTGGCCGGCGGTGTTGCTGTTTCTGGGCTTCGCTTGGTTCGAACTGATCGATCCCGCGCCCGACGATCCTTTACGGCTGGCTTGGGCCGTGGGAATCTACTGGCTGTTCAGCTTGGCGATGATGCTGGTCTTCGGGTTCGAGGAATGGACGCGACGGGGCGAATTCCTTTCCGTCTTCTTCGGCATGGTGGCGCGGTTCGGCGTATTTGGCAGGGGAAGCGATGGAAAAATCTCGCTCGGCCTGCCGGGGGCGAGATTGTTGGAAACGTCGGCGTTGGCGCTGAGCGGCACGGTCTTCCTGCTTTTTACATTGGCGTCGGTATCGTTCGACGGCCTGTCGAGAACCTTTTTCTGGTTCGCGATGAACGGGTTGAACCCGCTGGAATTTCCGGGACGGACCGCGCTGATGGCGATCAACGGCGCGGGCCTTGCCATCGCCTGTGCGCTTTTGCCGTCGGTCTTCTTTGCGTGTGTCTTTCTTGGTGAGAGACTGTCGCAGAGCCGACACGAATTCACCATAGCTGCGGGCACGCTGGTCTGGTCGATCGTGCCGATCGCGCTCGCCTATCATTTCTCCCACTATCTCACCGTCCTGCTGGTCAACAGCCAGTACGCGCTGGTCGCCTTCTCCGATCCTTTGTCGCTGGGCTGGAACCTGTTCGGCACCGCGCATATGCCGGTGAGGGCCGCGGTGGCCGCTGGCTCGGAATCCGCCTGGGTGATCTGGAATGCGCAGGCAGCCGCCATTGTCGGCGGGCACGTGCTGGCCGTGCTGGTGGCGCATCTGCTGGCGTACCGGTTGCACGGAACGGCGCGCGCCGCCACGCTCAGTCAGCTTCCGCTTACATTCCTGATGATTGCCTACACGGTGTTCGGCCTCTGGCTCCTGTCCACGCCGACGGCCGCCTAGGGTGCGATGCAGCATCTCTGTTGCCAGCATTTCGGATTGGTGATTTAGTTTTTACACCAACGATTTCTCGCCGCCGCCAGGGGTTGGCGGACGGCAGTTTCCGGCATCAACCGACAACAAACAGGGGAACCCGCATGACCGATTCCAGCTCTATATTCGGCAGGAAGATTTCACGCCGCAACACGCTCAAGGGTCTCGGCGCGACGGCCGCCGGTCTGGCGGCTGGCCCCGGCTTCGTCCGCTACGCGCAGGCGCAGAGTTCCGCGCCGATCAAGATCGGCTTCCAGGCGCACAAGACCGGCATCGGCGCCTCCTACGGTCGCTGGTATGAGAAGACGACCAACGCGGCCATCAAGGCGATCAACGATGCCGGTGGCATCAACGGCCGCCCTGTCGAGATCATCATCGAGGATGACGGCACCGACCCCGGCCGGGGCGCGGAAATCGTGGCCAAGTTCGCCACCCAGTATGGCTGCGACGTCGCCTACGGCACGCTGTTCTCGCACGTCGTCATCGGCTCGGCGCCGGCAGCCGGCGAACACAAGCTGCCCTACTTCGTCGTCTCCGAAGGCCACCATGTCGCCTCGACGACGCTGAACCGCTGGGTCTTCCAGCCCGGCATCACCGACGTGAAGAGCGAGATCCAGTCGATGGCGCCGTGGATCGCGGCCAATGCAGGCAGGAAGGTCACGCAGATATTCCCCGACTTCGCCTTCGGCTACGATCACCGCGACTTCCTGCCGCCGGCGCTGAAGGCGCAGGGTGCGGACGTGGTCGCGCAGATCGCCATCCCGCCGACGGAAAGCAGCTTCACCAAATACTTCCCGCAGATTCCGTCCGACACCGACGTGATCTACCACGTCATGGTTGGGCCGGCCGTGCTGACCTTCGTCAAGGAACTGGGTGAGTTCTACGGTTCCAGCAAGCCGCAGCTCTTCGGGTTTATCGACAGCCTGGAGGCAGTGGACATCAACAGCCCCGGCCTGGAATTCCTCGACGGGACGCACTTCTGGGAGGGTTCGCCGCGCTACGCCCAGCCCGACGACACCGATGCGCAGAAGGCCTATCGCGCCGCCGTCGGCATCGACGACAACGGTGCGTCTGTGGACGATCCGAAGGACGTCTCCACGGCAGCCCACATGTTCGGCTGCTGGGAAACGCTCTACGTCATCAAGAAGGCAATGGAGGATGCCGGTTACCAAGGGCCGGCAGACAAGGCAAAGCTCGTCGAGGCGACAGAGGCGCTGACCGAGTTCGCCGAGGGACCTGAGCATCCGCAGGGGCCGAAAGTCTTTAATGGAAAGATCCACCAGGTTTTCGGCATCCAGAATATTTCCAAGGTAGAGGACGGCAAGCTCAAGGTCGTGCACAAGACCTCCATCGAAGATGGCCTCTACGAGCCCGAGGGCGACTACACGACCCAGCCGCTGTGAAGATCGCTTGATGGCAGGTACTGAAAACGTATATACGTTTTCAGTACCTTTCCAGGAGTGTGCCATGGCCAAGGAAGCCGTTTTCACGATGAAGCTCGAGCCTGAACTCAGGGACGCGTTCGCAGCTGAAGCGGCGGCGCTCGATCGCCCTGCTTCCCAGGTCGTTCGGGAACTGATGCGTGACTTTGTCAAGAAACAGGCCGAGGAGCGCAGCTACGCCGATTTCTACCGGCGCAAGGTAGAAAAGGCGCGCCGCTCAATCGATGCCGGCATCGGACGTTCAGATGAAGAGGTACGGGCGGACGCTGCCAAGAGGATCGCCGGGTACCGCAAACTTGGCAGGAAATCTGCGTGAAAATCAGATGGTCGCCTGAAGCCGAAAGGGACAGGTGGGAGATCACTGACTATATAGCCGAAGAGAATCCCGCCGCCGCAGAGAAGATGAGCCGGCTGTTCGACAAGGGCCTCGATCGCATTGCCAGATTTCCTCTGTCGGCTAGGCAAGGCATGATCCCTAACTCGCGTGAGCTGATCCCTCATCCCAGCTATCGTATCGTCTACGAGATCCGAGAAGACACGATCTGGGTTGCAGCCTTGTTTCACACCTCTCGCCAGTGGCCACCCGTCGAGGACGAAAGCTGAATGGCGTTCGGTCCGCATCTTCTTCTCGCGACGCTTGAAGGGCTTGTCACTTCCGCGGTGCTGGCCCTCATGGCGCTCGGACTGTCGCTCGTTTTCGGCGTGATGCGCGTGGTGAACGTCGCGCATGGCGAGTTCTATATGTTGGGCGCGGTACTTGCCTGGGCGGTTGCCTCGGCCTTTGGCGGGCATCCGGCAATCGGATTCCTCGCCGCTCTCGTGATCGCGCCTCTTGTGGTCGGCGCCGTGGCGCTGGTCGCCGACCGTCTGGTGCTGAAACGCCTCGACTACAATCCGGAAGCCACCATCGTTGCGACGATCGGCCTGCTCTACATTATCCAGCAGGCGGCGCTGACCTTCTACGGTGCCGATGCGCGACCTGTGCAGGCGCCGTTCAACTACCGCATTTCGCTGCCGTGGTTCGGCTATTCCGGCTACAAGCTGGCGGTGATCGGCGCGTCGGTGGCGCTGCTGCTTACCACATGGTTGGTGCTGTCGCGCACCAGGGTCGGCCTGATGATGCGCGCGACGCAGTATGACAGCGAGACAGCACAGGCCTTCGGTATCCCCGTCGGACGCGTCTATGCCGGCGTCTTCGCGGTAGGCGCCATGCTGGCGGCGATCGCGGCGGTGCTGATCGTCCCGACCAGCCAGGCGCACTATCTCATGGGGCGCGACCCGCTGCTGCTTTCCTTCATCGTCGTCATCATCGGCGGGCTGGGCAGCCTGCGCGGCACCGTGGTGGCCGCGCTGCTGATCGGCGTGTCGGACGGCATCATATCCATGTTCTTCTCGCCGACGCTGGCCAAGATCATCGCCACCCTCGTCGTCGCCATGGTGCTGGTCTTCCGGCCGCAGGGCCTGTTCGGGACATCCGCGCGATGAAGGGGGACGCGTGCAAGGCGATCGCGTTGCATGTCATCGTCATCGCGGCGCTGTTCGCGCTGAACTTCGTCCTGCCCCCCTACCATCACGGCGTGCTGGCGCGCGTGATGGTGCTGGCTGTCTTCGCCATGGGCTACAACCTTCTGTTCGGCTATGCCGGCCTGCTCAGCCTCGGCCATGCCATGTTCTTCGCTGCCGGGCTCTACGGCGCCGGCCTGCCGATGGTCCATTTCGGCTGGGGCGTACCTGGAGCCTTCGCGGCCGGGCTTCTGGCTGGCGTTCTTCTGTCGGCGGTCATCGGCCTTCTTGCCCTGCGCACCAAGGGCGTTGCCTTCATGATCGTCACCATGATGTTCGCGCAGGTCGGTTACCTGCTCGTCTACTATTTCGGCTCGTGGACGCGGGGCGACGAAGGCCTCGTCATCCAGCAGCAGGCGCGCGCCATTCAGTTCGGCGCGACCCGCCTCGACCTCACCAACCCCGTCACGCGCTACATGGCGGCGCTCGCGCTGTTCGCAATCGTCCTAATCGCTACCCTCATCATGGTGCGCTCGTCCTTCGGGCGCGTGCTTGTCGCCATCCGCGAAAACGAGGAGCGCACGCGGATGCTCGGCTATGACACCTTCGCCAACAAGCTCGCTGCGATGGTCGCGTCCGGCGCGATCTGCGCGGCGGCTGGTGCTGCCTATGTCATCCTGTTCGGCTATGTCGGCTCGACCTTCGCCTCCATCCAGTATTCCATCCTGCCGCTGCTCTGGGTGCTGCTCGGCGGTGCCGCCACGACGCTTGGTCCGTTGGTCGGCACGGTCCTCATGTTCTATCTCATCGATGGTTCCGGCGACCTCCTGAAGATCTATGCGCCCGGCTGGAACATTAGCTATCTCGGCATCGTCGGCGTGGCGCTGATCCTGCTCGTGCTGTTCTTCCCGAAAGGCATTCTCGGAACCATCCGCGACCGCTGGGCGAGGTGGCTGCCATGACGCCGCTTCTGACCGTCAAGGGGTTGAGCCGTCACTTCGGCGGGCTGAAGGCCGTCGACAATGTCGACTTCGCGGTGATGCAGGGCGAGATCCGCGCCATCATCGGCCCCAACGGCGCAGGCAAGACCACCTTTGTCAGCCTCATCTGCGGCAGGATCGAGCCGACTTCTGGCATGATCGTGTTCGACGGCAATGACATCACCAACCTCCCGCCGCACGAGCGCGTCCGGCGCGGCATCGCCTATACGTTCCAGATCACGAGCGTCTTCTCCAACCTGACCGCCTATGACAATGTAGCCCTGCCGGTCCAGCGCACGCTGGCGGACGGCCGCAGGCATGGCGCGGTGCATGCGGGCGTCATGTCCGCGCTGGAGCGCGTCGGGCTGGCGGGCCGCGAGAACGCGATTGCCGGCACTTTGTCCTATGGCCACCAGCGCCTGCTGGAGGTTGCGATGGGACTGGCGCTGAAGCCGCGGCTTCTGATCCTCGACGAACCGACGCAGGGCCTGTCGGATGGCGAGATCGAGAATTTCATCGGGCTTGTCCGCGAGATCGCGCGCGACGCGACGGTGCTGCTGATCGAGCACAACATGCCGGTCGTCATGGAGCTTGCCGACCGCGTCACGGTGCTGAACGCAGGGCGCATCCTGGCCGAGGGGACGCCGGAACAGATCCGCGCCAACGCAGATGTCCAGCACGCCTATCTAGGCACGCCGGAAGAGGAGGGTGCGGATGGCTGACGCGCTGACCATTTCCGGCCTCGACTGCTTCTATGGCGAGACGCAGGTCCTCTTCGGGCTCGGCCTGACCCTAAGGCAGGGCGAGGTGCACTGCCTGCTCGGCCGCAACGGCGCGGGCAAGACGACGACGCTGAAGGCCATCATGGGACTTGTGTCGGCCCGCACCGGGTCGGTCCGGCTGGGCGACATTGAACTGACCGGTCTTCCACCGCACGAAGTGCCCAAAGCCGGCGTCGCTTATGTGCCCCAGGGCCGGAGGCTCTTCGCCGAGATGACGGTTGCCGAAAACATCGAGATTGGCCTGATGACACGCCAGAGGGGCAAGGACGTCCGCGAAGCCGTGCTCGACATTTTTCCGGTGCTGCGCGAGCGGCTTAGGCAGCGCTCGGGTACCTTGTCGGGCGGCGAGCAGCAGCAGCTTGCGATGGCGCGCGCGCTTTGCCTTGAGCCGCGCGTTCTCCTGCTGGACGAACCGACGGAAGGCCTGATGCCGTCGATGATCGCAAAGATCCGCCAGTCGGTCGCGTCGCTGCGCGAGCGCGGCGTATCGACCATTCTCGTGGAGCAGCGGGTCGAAGCGGTTCTGTCGGTTGCCGACCGTGTTTCCTTTATCGAGAACGGTCGCGTGCGCGAGACGGTCGGCGTGGACCGGTTGCGCGAGGATCCGGATATCGTGAAGCGTTACGTCGGTGTGAGCTGACCTTCCTCAACCATCGACAAGCGTGACGCCGGCCGCCTTCATCTCCGATGTCATCGTCGCGATCGACCCGCCGAGGTCGATGCCCCGACAGGCGTCGAGCCTGATCTTGGTGACGAACCCACGCCCCACCGAATCAAGCGCTGAGTAAGCGACGCAGAAGTCGGTCGCGAGGCCGGCGATAGTGACCGTGCGGATGCCGCGCTCGCGCAGATAGCCGGCCAACCCGGTCTGCGTCTTGTGGTCGTTCTCGAAGAAGGCCGAATAGCTGTCGATCGCCGGGCGAAAACCCTTGCGGATGATGAGTTCCGCCTTGTCGTGCACGAAATCCGGATGGAATGCCGCGCCGTGCGTTCCCTGGATACAATGATCCGGCCACAGCGTCTGCGGCCCGTAGGGCATCTGCATCGTCTCGAACGGATTCCGGCCGGGGTGGCTGGACGCGAAACTCGAATGATGTGCCGGGTGCCAGTCTTGCGTCAGGATGACGTGCTCGAAGTCGTGGACAAGCTTGTTTATGATCGGCACGATCTCGTGGCCGCCTTCGACCGCCAGCGCGCCACCGGGACAGAAATCGTTCTGCAGATCGACGACGATCAATGCCTCGGAACCCATCAAATTCTCCTTGCCCGCAACCAAACCAGATGCCGAAATTCGACTGTCGGCGGGCCGACGTCAACGGTTTTCTCCAGCTTCGCTTTGACATTGGACCGCTCGCTGATATCATTTGCATACGAATGAATTTCTCGGGCCGCCATGCCGGCCATGAGAAGCCGCGAGGCATTGCGTGATCCGTTACGCGAAACCCAGGGATGTCGATGAGGCGCTTGCGCTGCTTGGCGAGGCGCGGTGGAAAATCCTCGCCGGCGGCACCGATTTCTACCCCGCGCTTGGCAATCGGCCCCTGTCCGAAAATGTACTCGACATCAATGCACTCGACGCTTTGCGCGGCATCTCGGAAACGGAGACTCATCTTGTCATCGGCGCGCGCACGACATGGACGGATATCGCGAAGCATGAGCTGCCGCCTGCATTCGACATGCTGAAGCAAGCCGCGCGTGAGATCGGCTCGCCGCAGATCCAGAACGTCGCCACGATATCAGGAAACCTCTGCAACGCCTCGCCCGCCGCCGACGGCGTTCCGCCTCTGATGGCGCTCGACGTGGAAGTCGAATTGCGTTCACTCGCCGGTAGCCGTGTTCTTCGACTGTCCGACTTTATCCTCGGCAACAGGCGGATTGCCTGCCGGCCAGACGAGATGGTCACGGCTGTCCTTGTTCCCAAGGCGTCACTGCGCGGCACCTCGTCTTTCCGGAAGCTCGGCGCGCGTCGCTATCTCGTCATCTCGATCGCTATGGCTGCCGCCCGCATGGTCACAGACGCGCAGGGAAAGATCGAGACGGCTGCGATCGCGGTCGGGGCATGTTCGGCGGTCGCGCGGCGGCTTTCAAATCTTGAGTCTTCCCTCATCGGATTGCGAAGTGCTGCGGAGATCGAGCACGCGGTCATGGCTGCATCGCTCGACGAACTTTCGCCGATAGACGACGTGCGCGGCACCGCCACCTATCGTCACGCGGCCGCCCGCGAAATCGTGGCGCGCGCGATCCTCGGCGCGCTCGGCTTGAGCGAGGCGGAGGCTGCCGCATGAACGTGCACGGCCACGCCATCACCTTCGAAGTCAACGGCGCGCCGGCAACCGTCTCGGTGCATCCGGTGACGCGGCTGTCGTCGGTCCTGCGCGACGAACTCCGGCTGACGGGAACGAAGGTCGGCTGCGACGCCGGTGACTGCGGCGCTTGCACCGTCCTGCTCGACGGCGAACCGGCCTGCGCGTGCCTTTTGCCCGTGGCCTCGATCGAGGGGCGTTCCGTGCAAACGGTCGAAGGATTGGCCAATGGTCGGCTGTCGGCGCTGCAGGCGTCCTTCCTCGAACATGGCGCGGCGCAATGCGGCATCTGCACGCCCGGCCTCCTTGTGACGGCGACCGCGTTGCTGGAGCGCTGCCCGCGCCCGTCCGAGGCCGAGGTGAAGGATGCGTTGGGCGGCGTGCTCTGCCGCTGCACCGGCTATCGCAAGATCATCACGGCGGTCGCCGAGGCGTGGAAGCATGATGGCGACCTCGCTTCGAAATTGCCTGAAACCGGCAAGGCCGTTGGCGCCTCACCTGTCCGGCTGGATGGCGTGCCGAAAGTGACGGGCGAGGAAAAATTCGGCGCGGACAGTTTCCCCGTTGATGCGCTGTCTGTGCTCGTCCTGCGCTCGCCGCATCATCGTGCCCGGTTCAGCTTCGGCGATGTTGAGGAATGGCGGCGCGGGAATCCCGGCGTGGTTGCCGTTTTCACAGCCGCCGACATCCCGGGCCGCAACCGCTTCGGCGCCATTCCGTCCTTTGCCGACCAGCCGGCGCTTGCGGAGGGCATGGTGCGTTTCCGGGGCGAGGCGGTGGCGCTGATTGCGGCCGAGCGAATAGCCGTCCCCACACTAGACATGGCGACATTTCCGGTAACGTGGACAGAACAGCCGCATGCCCTGTTGCCACGCGAAGCACAAGGACCGGATGCCGTGTTGCTCCACGCGCACCGGCCCGGCAATCTTCTCGCCAGCGGTATCGTTGAACACGGTGATGCGGATAGGGCGCTGCGCGACGCGGCGCACGTCGTGTCTGGTGCGTTCGAGACCTCCTGCGTCGAGCATGCTTATATCGAGCCGGAAGCCGGCTTCGCTCGTATGGACGGGGACACGCTTGTCGTCTCCGCCTGCACGCAGGCGCCGCACATGGACCGCGAGGACACTGCGCTTGTTCTCGGGCTGCCGCTGGAGAAGGTGCGGATCGTGCCGACGGCGACTGGCGGCGGCTTCGGCTCCAAGATCGACGTATCGCTGCAGCCGCTGATCGGGCTGGTGGCGCTCAAGACCGGCAGGCCCGCGGCGCTCGCCTATACGCGCATGGAATCGATGACATCGACCACCAAGCGCCATCCGGCCGCCATGCAGGCGACTATCGGCGCGGATGTCGATGGTAGCATCGTCGGCATGGTCTTCGATGGCGAATTCAACACCGGCCCCTACGCCAGTTTTGGGCCGACGGTCGCCAACCGCGTGCCGGTTCACGCCTCGGGCCCCTATCGCACGCCGAACTATAGCGCCAAGGGCCGCGCCATCCACACCAATGGTCCGAACGGCGGCGCCTTTCGCGGTTTCGGCGTGCCGCAGGCGACGATCATGCAGGAAACGCTTTACGACGAGCTCGCCGCAAAGCTTGGCATGGACCGTCTGGAATTCCGTCTGAAGAATGCATTGCGCGACGGCGACGCTACCGTGACCGGCCAGAAACTGGAGAGCGGCGTCGGCATCGTCGCCTGCCTGGAAGCCCTGCGTCCGCATTGGTCGCGCGCTCTGGCCGACGCCGAGGCGTTCAACGCGATGCATGCAAATTTCAAGCGCGGCATCGGCGTCGCGTCCTGCTGGTATGGCTGCGGCAACACCTCCATCGCCAATCCCTCGACCATCAAGGCGGGCATTACCGGCGATGGCCATGTCGTGCTGCATCAGGGCGCGGTCGACATCGGGCAGGGCGCAAACACCGTCATCGCCCAGATCTTCGCCGATACGCTCGGCGTGCCGCTCGCCGATATAAGTCTGGTCGGCGCGGACACGGCGGTGACTCCCGACGCCGGCAAGACGTCCGCCTCGCGCCAGACCTACATCTCCGGCAAGGCTGCAGAGAAAGCGGCGCGGGCGCTGCGCGAACAGATCCTGCGTTTCGCCAACGTCTCGCCCGGCGCAAGCCTGTCGTTCGAGGCTGGTGCGGCGGTCGTGCGCGAAGGCGAGGCGGCACGACGTATCGACCTTGCGCGGCTGAAGGCCAATGGCGAAGGCTACGTGTTTTCAGCCCGCGAAAGCTACGACCCGCCGACTGAGGCGCTGGATGAAAAGGGGCAGGGCAAGCCATACGCGGTCTATGGCTACGGAGCACAGATCGCCGAGCTCGAGGTCGACAGGAAGCTCGGCACGGTGAAGCTCATCAAGATCACCGCCGCGCACGATGTCGGCCGCGCCATCAACCCGCTGCTGGTCGAAGGCCAGATCGAAGGCGGCATCGCGCAGGGCATCGGGCTTGCGCTGATGGAGGAATACATCACCGGCCGCACCGAAAACCTGCACGACTATCTCATCCCGACCATCGGCGATGTCCCCGAAATAGAGTCGATCATCATCGAGGTGCCGGATCCGGAGGGACCCTTCGGGGCGAAGGGATTAGGCGAGCACGTGTTGATCCCCACCGCGCCCGCGATCCTGAACGCGATCCGCCATGCAACGGGTGTGTTGGTGACGAAGGTGCCGGCGACACCGACACGCGTGCTTGAGGCGGTCAGAGCGCGGGAGGCGATACGATGAGCGAACTCGCCGAACGTTTCGAGACGCATGACGCGGGCGAGAAGCAGGTCGCCGAAAAGATCCGCTGCGATGCCTGTCCGGTCATGTGCTACATCGCCGACGGCCGGTCTGGCGCCTGCGACCGCTACGGCAATTCCGGCGGTCGCATCGTGCGGCTGGACCCGCTGACCATACTGGAGCAGGGCGGCGCTGCCGTGGCTTTTGATGCGGGTCAGGCGGGCGACGGGCAACTCGTCAACACGAGCCAGCGTTTCGTCACCGCCATCGGCGCCGGCACCACCTATCCCGACTACAAGCCCGCCCCCTTCATTGTCAGCCAGGAGGTCGAAGGCGTAGACCTCGTGACGGTCGTCACCGAGGGCATCTTCTCCTACTGCGGCGTCAAGGTGAAGATCGACACTGACCGCCACATCGGCCCGGAGGCCGCGACGGTCAGGGCGCAGGGCGAGGCGATCGGCCATGTGACGACGGGCGAATACGGCTCGCAGATGCTGTCGCTCGGCGGCGTCCACCATCTGACCGGCGGCTCGAAATCCGAGGGACGCGTCACCTGCGACGCGCTGCTCAACCTCTGCAACAAGCAACCTGTGGAACTCGCCATCGACGGTGGCGCGACTGTCGTCGTGCAGGCGGGTAAACCGCCGGTCATCGACGGCAAGCTCGAGAACCGCATGCGCGTAGGCTGCGGCTCGGCCACCATCGGCATGTTTGCCGCGCAGTGGCGCGGACTGGTTGACGAGGTGGTGGTGGTGGATGACCACATCACCGGCGTCGTGTCGGAGCATCAGGCTGGCAAGGTACTGGGCTGGGAAGACACCGGCATCAAGATCGTGGGGCGGCGCTCGACACCGGGTCGCTACTTCAAGGTCTCGGAGCCCGGCCTTGGCTGGGGCGGCACAACGATTTCCGATCCGCTTTCCATCCTCGGCGAATGGAATGCGAAGAAGGGCGCACTGCCCGGCCTGTCGCTGCTGATGGTTTCGACCACAGGCGAGCAGTTCGCCTATTACGAATTGGACGACGACCTGAAACCTGTCGAAAGGCCGTTCCCCGAACGTCTCAGGAAATCCGTGGAGCTGATCGAGGAGAATTGCGAACCGGCGCTTTGCACCGTGCTGTTCGTCGGCGGAGCCGGGGGCTCTCTGAGAGCCGGCGTGGTTGAGAATCCCGTCCGCCTGACGCGCTCGGTGCAGGACCTGCAGACCTATGTCACCGTCGGTGGCGCGCCGGTCTATGTCTGGCCGGGCGGCGGCATCACGCTGATGGTCGACGTGACGCGCGTACCGGACAACGCCTTCGGCTACGTGCCGACGCCAGCGCTGGTCGCGCCGATCGAGTTCACGCTGCGTCGCGATGATTATGTCTCGCTCGGCGGCCATCTCGACCACATCCGGAGCGTGGACGACGTACTCGCCAATGGCGGCGAGTTTTTCAACCCTCGCCGGGAGATCGACGCTTCGTCAGGTAACCCCTGGCCGCCGTTGGCGCAGCTTCATCTGCTGGACGGAACGGCATGACCGGCCCGCAGACGAACATGCTGCCGGATGGACGGCGGCTGCATCTCAATCACGGTCCGATTGACCTGATCATCGAGGCGTTCGGTGCGGCGCACGAGGTCAAGGCTGCATACCAACAGGCGACCGCGCGGTTCCAGACGATCCTGCCGGAACTTGTCGAGGAATTGCCGGCGTTACGCCGTGCAGCGTCTTCGCGCCCACGCCGTTTTGCCGGGGTAACCGCGCGGCGCATGGAGGCCGCGGTGTCGCCTTTGGCGGCGGAAAACTTCATCACGCCGATGGCCGCGGTAGCGGGGTCCGTAGCCGACGAAATTCTGGCTGCGCTTGTGAAAGGCCGGACTCTCTACTGGGCGTACGTGAACAATGGTGGCGACAGCGCGCTTTTCCTCGCGTCCGGCCAGTCGTTGCGGCTGGCGATCGGCGGAACGAGCAATGGCTTTGCCGACCGGATTGCCATCCACGCGAAGGATGCCGTGCGCGGTGTCGCCACCAGCGGCTGGCGCGGGCGGTCCTTCTCGCTCGGCATCGCCGACGCGGTGACCGTTCTCGCACGAACCGCGGCGCAGGCTGACGCCGCTGCGACGATCATCGCCAACGCTGTCGATTTGCCGGGACACGCAGCGATCCGTCGTGAGAAGGCCAACAAGCTTGCGCCCGACAGCGACTTGGGTGAGAGGCTGGTGACGACGGGCGTTGGTGCGTTGTCGGAGGATGAGGCAGCGGAAGCATTGGAGGCCGGTCTTGCCTCGGCGGATTCCCTTCTACAACAAGGCCTGATCGAGGCGGCGGCTTTGTTTCTGAACGGCGTGAGCCGCGTGAGTGGCGTACTTCGGTATGAGCCGGCATCCCTTCGCGCCCCCCTCTGGCCTGCCGGCCATCTCCCCCACACGGGGGGAGAACAGCCTGCAAGCCGACTTTCGCCAATCTTCAACTCTGACGCTGCGCACGACGCGCCTACAGCGTCACAGCCAATCTCCCCCCATGTGGGGGAGATGGCCGGCAGGCCAGAGGGGGGCAACGTAGAGCGCAGGCTTCTCGGCCGATCGCCAAACCATGGGAGGCCATATGCCTGAATTTCCGATCCGCAAGATCGCGCTTCTCAACGAAGAGAGCCTGCATGATGGCGGTCCCGCGCCGGAACAGCCGCGCCGGCGGGCGGCGGCCTGGGCCATCGTGCAAAATCCCTTTGCCGGCGGCTATTCGGCCGAACTGCAGTCCGCGATGGACGATTTGAAGCCGCTCGGCCGACTGTTGACCGAGCGGTTGATCGCCATGCTTGGCGGCGACACCGCACTGATCGACGGCTATGGCAAGGGGGCCATCGTCGGCACGGCGGGCGAACTGGAGCATGGCGCTCTCTGGCATGTGCCGGGCGGCTACGCCATGCGCGAGCGGCTGGGTGCCTCGAAGGCCATCGTGCCGTCGGCGATGAAGCTCGGCGCATTTAGCGCCAGCCTCGACGTGCCGCTTGGCCACGCCAACGCGGCCTATGTGCGCAGCCATTTCGACGCCATCACCGTCGCCGACCCGCAGGGGCCGCGCCCGGACGAAATCCTGTTCGTGCTCGCCATGTCAATCGGCGGCCGCGTGCATTCGCGCATGGGCGGACTGGAAGTGTGGCAGGTGAAGGGGGAGGACGGGCTGCGATGACGGGGACGACCGGCGAGCGCAATCTGAGACTTGTCGAGGACGACCCGCCCGAAGGCTATCGCCTGCAGGAGCAGGTCGGCTTCGTGTTGCGCAAGGCCCACCAGCGCCACGTCGCCATCTTCGCCGAAAAGATCGGTGACCTGACGCCGCCACAATTCGCCGCGCTGGCGAAACTCGCCGATGTCGGTGAGACATCGCAGAACCAACTCGGGAGCCTGATCGCCATGGATGCGGCGACGGTCAAGGGCGTCATCGACCGTCTAAAGTCGCGCGGCCTGGTCACGCTGACGCGGCACGACGTGGACCGACGGAGGCTGATGGTCAGCCTGACGGCGGAGGGGCGCGAGACCGTCGAGCGGCTGGTGCCGCTGGCCGAAGACATTACCGCCGAGACGCTGCGGCCGCTTTCCCCGAAGGAAGCAGCGACATTGCTGCGGCTTCTCTCACGCATCGCCTGACGGTGCGTCGGGTCAGCGTGCCGAAATAGCCGGAATCTTGCCTCAAAAAACTCTCATCCGGCCGTCAGTTGTTTGCGCGGGGGGCTTCATCACGCCAATGAGGCCCGAAAATAATGATCGAAAGCAAACCCCATAACGCGTTCTGGCGCACGCTCTATACACAGGGTCACGATTCCGCGCTGCTATCGCCGGCGCTTGGCTGGAATCTGACCGGCATGGCCTCGTTCTGGCACAGGTCCGGACCGGTGGCCGTCAACTACACCGTCGAAGTCGACGAAGCTTTTGTCACCCGTCGCGGCAGCGTACGCGGTTTCGTGGGAAGACGACGCTTCTACCACTCGATGGATCGCAAGCCGGAAGGCTGGAAGCTGGACGGCAAGCCGCAGGGCCTCAGCGAGCTGGTTGACCTCGACCTCGGTTTCACGCCGGCCACAAACGTCCTGCAATTGCAGCGCCTGAATCTGGAAGTCGGCGAGCGCGCCGAATTTTCGGTGGCATGGTTCGACATCGGCAAGCATGCGCTGGTTGAGCTGCCGCAGGTATACGAACGCATCGACGCCAACCGCTATGCATACCAGTCGCCGACGACGGGTTACGAAGCGGAACTCGAGATCGATCCCGTCACCGGCTTCGTACGCGACTATCCGTCGCTGTGGTCGATGGAGGAGGTAGAGGATCTCGCGGGGGAGCTGCTGGACGAGGATGATCTCGAAGACGCGCTGAGCATCTTCTCGACATCTTCTGCCGCGTAATACCCCATCTCCAGGTCGTGGCGGACAAGTGCGGGATCCCGCTCAGCCGGGTTCCCGTAGCCGCCACCACCCGGCGTGGCGACACGCACACGGTCTCCGGCCTTCAGCGGAATGTCCTGTTCCTTCGAGAGATGCCCGGGCACATGGGGTTCGCCGTCGCGGAAGACGGTGACCTCGTTGACTGCGCCGTCAGCACCGCCGAGCACGCCCTGCGGCCCGAAACGTCCGTGATCCATGACGAAGGAGGCGCGCGCCTCGCCACGCAGCAGCTCGACTTCATAAGCCAGCCCGAAGCCGCCCCGATGTTTTCCCGCGCCGCCCGAGCCCTCGCGCAACGCGTAGTGCCGGTAGAGGACAGGAAAGGCCTGCTCCATGATCTCGACCGGCGGCGACTTCGAGATGCCGATTGTCGAGCAGCCATTGGTCAGGCCGTCCTCGCGCGCGTTGCCGCCATAGCCGCCGCCGGAAATCTGGTACATGACGAAATCGCGCTTGCGCGCGGGGTCGTGCCCGCCGAGCGCGAAATTGCCGCTGGAGCCGGCAGGCGCTGCCGTCACCTTGTCCGGCAGCGACTGAACCATCGCCGCAAATACGGCCTCGGCGATGCGCTGCGAGACCTCCGCTGCGCACCCTGACACCGGGCGCGGGTAGTGTGCGTCGAGGAACGTGCCTTCGGGCTTGATAACAGTCAACGGCTCGAAGGCGCCGGCGCTGATCGGAACATCGGGAAAAATATGACGCATGGCGAGATAGACCGACGACAGCGTGGTCGCGAGAACGCTGTTCATCGGCCCCGCGCAAGGCTTCGATGAGCCGGCAAAGTCGAAAGTCAGTCCGTCGCCCTTCTTCTCGACCGCAAGCGCGATCGTCAGCGGCTCGTCGACGACACCGTCGGAATCGACGAAGGCCTTCGAGCGATAGACGCCATCGGGAATGGCGGCGATCCCGGCGCGCATCTGCTCTGCAGCGCGCTTGCGCAATTCGGCGATCGCCTCGGTCACCGTCTCGTCGCCATAGCGGTCGAGGATCGTGAACAGCCGCTCCTGCCCGACCAGCAGTGCCGCCGCCTGCGCGCGGATATCGCCGATGCGCTGGTCGGCGACACGGATGTTTGACGTGATGATGGCGTAGATTTCCGGGTCCAGCTTTCCCTTCTTGAAAAGCTTCACCGGCGGCAGGCGCAATCCTTCCTGCTCCACCGCCGTCGCCGACGCCGAGAAGCCACCCGGCACCGCACCGCCGATATCAGGCCAGTGGCCGGTGTTGGAGAGCCAGCAGAATATTTTGCCGGCGCGCCAGACCGGCATGGCGAAACGCACGTCCATCAAATGCGTGCCGCCCAGATACGGGTCGTTGACGATGTAGATGTCGCGGTCCTCCGGCGGCAGGCAGCGGCCGTCGGCGATCATTTCGATGATGGTCTTCGTGGAATACTGCATCACGCCGACGAACACGGGCAGGCCCTGGCTCCCTTGCGCGATCAGCGAGCCGTCGACTGCCGAATAAATGCCGTCCGAACGGTCGTTGGCCTCGGCGATCACGGGCGAGAACGCGGCGCGCGAAAAGGTGAGGTCCATCTCGTCGCAGGTCTGCTGTAGCGCTGCCTGGATGACGGAGAGGGTGATGGGGTCGAGGGTCATGGCGCCAACCCTCCCCCTTGCGGGGAGGGTCGATCCGCGCAGCGGATCGGGGTGGGGGTCGAGGCCGTAGGACTCGGGGGCATGGATACTTGGCGATCAGCCGGCGCGGTGGATGGACCCCCACCCCTAACCCCTCCCCACAAGGGGGAGGGGAATGTCGCCACCGACGCGCTCATCTTCCCACCTCGATCAGAATATTTCCGTCCGCATCGCTCTTCGCCACATCGCCCGGCTCCAGCACCGTCGTCGCGTCCATCTGCTCGATGATCGCCGGCCCATGGACGATCGCATCAAGCGGCAGCTTTTCGCGGAGATAGACCGGCGTGTCGACCCAGTCGCCGTCGAACCAGACGGGCCGTACCTCGCGGCGCGCTTCATCGAGAGTGGAGGCACGGCCGGCCGGGTCGATCAGCCGGCTAAGGTCCACCGCAGGACGCACACCGATGACGGAAGTGTTGAGGTTGACGAGGTTGGCGCGGATTTCCGGAAGCTCCACCCGGAAACGCGCGAAATAGGCTTTCTCGAACAAGTCCTGCAATTGCGCGCGCGATACCTCTACCGAGGGCAGCGGTACATTCAGGATATGCGTCTGTCCGACGAACTGCATGTCGGCCGAGTGGATGGTGCGGATGGTCTCAGGCTCAGCTGCTTCCTTGGCAATCAGCGCTTGCCCCTCCTCGCGATGCCGCTCCAGCACCTGGCGCAGCCGCGCTTCGTCCACCAACGACACCGGCTGGTTGATCGTGTTGACGAAGTCGTGCCGCAGGTCCGCGACGACGCAGCCGAGCGCATTGGTGATCCCCGGCCGCGCTGGAACCAGAACGGTGGGCAGGCCGAGTTCGCGCGCCAGCGCCGAGGCGTGCAGCGGTCCCGCGCCGCCGAAGGCGAACAGTGCGAAATCGCGCGGGTCGTAGCCCCGGCTCACCGACACCATGCGGATCGCGCCGGCCATCTTCAAATTGCCTAGCCTCAGCACCGCGCCCGCCGCCGCGATCGCGTCGAGCCCCGCCGCGCGGCCGATCTTCGCCTCGAAGATGTCCCGCACCTGTTCGACTGTCACCGGCGCATCGACGGCCAGCAGGCGTTTCGGGTCCAGCCGGCCGAGCAGCAGGTTCGCGTCGGTGATGGTTGGCTCCGTGCCGCCGCGCCCGTAGCAGACCGGCCCCGGCGTCGCGCCCGCACTTTCCGGCCCGACCTGGATCAGCCCGGAGGCATCGACGCGCGCAATGGAGCCGCCGCCCGCGCCGACCGTATGCACCGCCACCATAGGCACATGGATCGGCATGGCGTATTCGATCTCGGTCTCGTTCGAGACCGCGGGTTCAGCATTGAGGATCAAGGCGACGTCGGTCGAAGTGCCGCCCATGTCGTAGGTCACGAGGTTCTTGTGGCCGGCGCGCCTACCGGTGTAGGCGGCGGCGATGACGCCGGAGGCCGGACCGGACATCACGGTCTTCGCCGCTTCACGGGCGACGAAACGCGCCGAGATCATGCCGCCATTGCCGTTCATGATCAGGAAGTCGCGGGCATAACCCATCTTCGCCAGCTCGTTGCGCAACCGCTCGACATAGCGCTCGAGGATCGGCTGGACCGACGCGTTGACCGACGCCGTGACGCCGCGCTCGAATTCGCGCGCCTCCGAGAGCAGCGAATGCCCCGTCGTGATGTAGCCGTTCGGCCAGAGCGAGGCGGCGATCTCGGCGGCACGACGTTCGTGCGACGGGTTGGCGTAGGAATGCAGGAAATGGATCACCAGCGCCTCGCAACCGGCGTCGAGCAACTGACGGACGGCAGTCTCGACCTCATCCTCGTCGAGCGGTGTGCGGACAGCGCCGCCGGCCTCTACGCGTTCGGAAACCTCGAGGCGAAGATTGCGCGGGATGACCGGCACGAAGGTTCCGGTCATCCCATAGGGCTGCGGTCGCGTGCGTCGCCCGAGTTCGATGATGTCGCGAAAGCCCCGCGTGGTGATCATACCCGTACGCGCCAGGCGGCGCTCGAGGACGGCGTTGGTGGTCGTGGTCGTACCATGCACGATCAGGTCGATATCGGCAGCATCGACTTTGGCGACGTCAAGCGCGTTGACGACACCGAACGACTGGTTGTCGACCGTGGTCGGTACCTTGGCGATACGCACACCAGCGGAAGTGCGTCCGTCGATCATGATGAGGTCGGTGAATGTGCCGCCGACATCGATGCCTGCGACTACGGTTCCTGCGCGTCCTGCCGGATTTTTCTCAGTCATTCACGAAATCCGAAACGTCGAATCTCGAAACCGCCGGCATGTTGGAAGCCTGTTCCACGCTGCAATCTTGACCAGATATTCATTTGTATACTAATAAATTTCCCAAACAAGGCATCACCGTTCCAGCCTTTCGCCCGACGCACCGGATGTCTCCTGCTCCGGGGTGCGGTGGGCATCGTGCCGTTGAAAGGGTCGAGAATGCAGCAAACCGCAACCGCCGTGAAGGACGACGCCGAGCGCGTCGCCTTTCCGATTCCGGCAAACGTCTTCGCCGAAAAAGTCGTGTCGGTGAAGCACTATACCGACCGTCTTTTCTCCTTCCGCGTGACGCGGCCGCAGGCCTTCCGCTTCCGCTCCGGCGAGTTTGTCATGATCGGCCTGCCCAATGCCGAGAAGCCGGTGTTCCGCGCCTATTCGATCGCCAGCCCCGCTTGGGACGAGGAGATCGAGTTCTTCTCGATAAAGGTGCCGGATGGTCCGCTGACCTCGCATCTGCAGAAGGTGCAGCCGGGCGACACCGTGCTGTTGCGCCACAAGACGACCGGCACGCTTGTCGTCGATGCGCTGACGCCGGCCAAGCGCCTGTTCATGATCTCGACCGGCACAGGCATTGCGCCCTTCGCCAGCCTCGTGCGCGATCCCGATACCTACGAGAAGTTCGACCAGATCATCCTCACCCATACCTGCCGCGATCACGCAGAGCTCGCCTATGGCGTCGAGCTGTTTGAGGCGCTTGCCGCAGATCCACTGATCGGCGAGGTGGTGCAGGACCGGGTGACGCTGTATTCGACGACGACACGCGAGATCACCCCGCGCATGGGCCGCATCACGCGGCTGATCGAGACGGGCCGCTTCTACGAGGATCTTGGCATCGCGCCGCTCTCGCCCGAGACCGACCGCGTCATGATCTGCGGCTCCATGCACATGCTCAAGGACGTCAAGGAACTGGTCGAAGGCCTCGGCTTCAAGGAAGGCTCTCTCGCTCATCCTGCCGATTTTGTCGTCGAGCGCGCCTTCGTCGGCTGATTTTTTCGCCCGGCGACATCGGTCGGCGGGCGATTCCCACTTGTCGTACAGCCCCACACCTGCAAAAAGATGCGCGGATATGCCGTACCCGCTGGTACGGTAGACTCTGGCGGTCGAATCCATTTGTCGGACGTTTCCGACCTGTCCTCCGCCGAATGTGACCATGCCTGCCGCGCACCTGAAAACCGGCCGGCCCTCAGGAGGGAATGTCCTTGAAACTGCTGCGTTATGGAAAGCCGGGCAAGGAGCGTCCGGGCGTGCTCGATGCGGATGGCAAGATCCGCGACCTGTCGGAGCATGTGTCTGATGTCGCCGGCGCCGCGCTCGCGCCCGCCGCGCTGAAGAAGTTGTCGAAGATCGATCCCAAGACGTTACCGCTGGTTCGCGGCAATCCGCGCCTGGGCCCCTGCGTCGCCGGCACCGGCAAGTTCATCTGCATCGGACTGAACTATGCGGACCACGCGGCCGAGTCCAACCTGCCGGTTCCTTCCGAGCCGGTCATCTTCATGAAGGCCTCTTCGGCGATCGTCGGCCCCGATGACGACGTGCTCATCCCGCGCGGCTCGAAGAAGACCGACTGGGAAGTCGAGCTCGGTGTCGTCATCGGCAAGAAGGCGAAGTACGTCTCCGAGGCCGAGGCGCTCGACTATGTCGCCGGTTATTGCGTTTCTCACGACGTTTCGGAGCGCGCCTTCCAGACCGAGCGCCAGGGCCAGTGGACCAAGGGCAAGAGCTGCGACACCTTCGGTCCGATCGGCCCGTGGATGGTCACGAAGGACGAGGTCGCAGATCCGCAGAACCTGAGGATGTGGTTGAAGGTCAACGGCAAGACCAGGCAGGATGGCTCGACCAAGACCATGGTCTATGGCGTCGCCCATCTCGTGTCCTACCTGTCGCAGTTCATGTCGCTGCTGCCCGGCGACATCATCTCCACCGGCACGCCGCCCGGCGTCGGCATGGGCATGAAGCCGCCGAAGTTCCTGAAGAACGGCGACGTGGTCGAGCTCGGCATCGAAGGACTCGGCACGCAGAAGCAGACCTTCGTCCAGGACAAGTAGTCTGTCGCGAGACTTATCGAGGCCGCCGATCTCCCGAGGTCGGCGGCCTTGTCATTTGTCGGCCTCCGGATCGAGCGTGAACAGCTCCTGCGCGCGGCCGACGCCGCGAAGCGCGTAGCGCCCGACGGAGACGAGTCGTTCGCGATCTTGTGACGGCAGGGCGTCGCGAAAGTCCGATGAGAAAAGCACGTCGCGATCGGCAGACCGGCACATTGAGGCGATGCGGCTGGTCTCGTTGACCGCCTGCCCGACGACAGTGAAGTCGAGCCTGTCCTTGCTGCCGATGTTGCCGTAGAACACGTCGCCGGTGTGCAGCCCGAGATAGACCGACGATACGGGCAGACCAGAGGCGACACGGCGCAGGTTTAGCTCGGCGTGCTTCCTGCGCATGTCGGCCTCTGCACGCAGCGCTGCGGCACAGGCTTCGGCCGAACCGTCGGCGGTGAAGATAGCGAGCACACCATCGCCCATGAGTTTCAGCACGTCGCCGCCCGCGCCGTGTACCGATGTGATGACGATCTCTGCGTAGTCGTTCAGGAACGGTATGAGCTGGTCGCTCTCGATGCTTTCCGACAGTTTCGTATAGCCCTGCATGTCGGAGAACCAGATGACCGCGTTGATGCGCTCGGCCGCACCACGCGACACCCGCCCCTCCAGAACCCGCCGGCCGGGATCGCGGCCGAGATAGGCTTCGGCAAGCGACTGCGCCACGCGCATCAGCGAGGCCGACTTGATGGCGAGGCCAAGAACCGGAACCAATCGGCGCAGCCCTGCGAGGTCAGAGTCTGAAAAGCCTCCCTTGCGGTTGGTCGTCCAGCGCGACATGAAGCAGTCCATCTCGCCGATCGCCGCTTCCTTGTCGAAACGCTGAACCATTGCGAACCAGTCCGTCTGGCCTTCCAGCCGCAATTCCTCCATCACCGTGAACTCGGCTTTCTCGATCGTATCGAGCCGCCGATGCATTTCGTCCTCGCCGCTTTGCAGCAGATGGTAGAAGGGGCTGTTCACCCAGTTCGTCGCGTCGTCTCCGTCAACATTGCTAGGCCCATACTGGGCCATCGGTGTTTCCAGAGGTTTGTCTCCATTCCAGAAGAACACGCGTCCCTCATAGACGGGATGCAGCGTGTCCATGATCGCAAGCCCGCGTGTGATGGAGATGCCCGCGGCGACGCAGCGATCGCAGAAACCGTGCAGCAGGCTGATCTCGTCATCGCCGGCCAGCCCCCGCTTCACTGTCCAGTCCGCGATGGTGGCGATTTCGGCGTCGACCATGATTCCTCTTACTGCTTGGCAGCCACAATGCGATGCACGGCAGTAGTGTTCAAGACAGCCGAGAGCGTCGCGATGTCGAAAGAAATCGCCGTCTCACCGGCCCGGCCGGTACCAACTATCGAGACCGTTCTGGAGTTCCGTCGCAGCCTCTTGAGGCGTTTCGGCGCCGTTGACGACAGCGGTCGCCTTCAGCCTGGTCTCGCCCGCGAGGTCAGGCGTTCCGCGCGACAGGACTGCGTCTGTCGAGCGCAATGTCGACTTGCAACGGCTGCGCCAGGACGCAAACTGCGCGGCCAGCGGCTGATCGATGGCTTTCGGCGTCTGGATCAGGCCGAAGAAACCGGGCAGGGCATCCGCATAGAGTGCCGCGAACTCCGGCGACGCCACCCAGGCGAGGAATGTTCTTGCCGCCTCGACATTCGCGCTTTTCGCGTTCAATCCGATCCCGATGTCGGGTTGGTCGGAGATGTAGCAGGGGTCGCTAGGCTTCGGGACGGGCGGCGGGAATGCGCCAAGCGTGAACCGCGCCTGCGCCTGGAAGCCGGAAATTTCCCATGATCCTGCAGGATAGATCGCGGCGCGGCCTGACGCGAAAAGTCTCTGGCTATCGGCATAGGATCGCTTGTCGAAATCCGTACCGAGATAGTCCCTCCACCGTGCAAGCGTCGCCAATGGCTCTGCCCATTTCGGGTCGGTGAGCTTCTGCATGCCGGCAATGAGCGCCCTGCGCCCTTCCTCCCCCTTCCAGTAGGCAGGGCCGATGTTCTGATAGCCGAGGATGCCGGCCTCCCACCCATCCTTCGTTCCCATGGCCAGCGGCACATAGGTCCCGTCTGCCTTGAATTTTTCTAGCGCGGCGAAGAACTCCTCCTCCGTTGCCGGTGCTTGGATGCCCAGTTTCTCGAACGCATCCGCATTGTAGATGAAGCCCTGGATCACCGAGGCGATCGGGACGCAGAAGGTCGTCTTCCCGTCGTCGGTGGACCATGCCGATCTGGCGAAGGTGGAAAACTTTTCGATTCCCGTCAGGTCGTTCAACGGCGCCAGATAACCCTTGTTGAACAGGTCCAGCGAGGCGTCGAAGGGCCGGCAGGCGATCAGGTCGCCGGCCTTGCCTGCAGCAAGCCGTGCCGCCACCTGAGTGTCGTAGGTTTCCCCGTCGGTAGGCGAGAAAACGACTTTGGTGCCGGCGTTGCGTGCCTCGAAGGCGGGGATGATCTTGTCCTGCCAGACCGGCAGGTCGTCCTCGCGCCAGCTTTCGATGACGATCGTTTTCTCTTGGGAGATCGCCACGCTTGTGCCGAGCAGCAGGATGGCGAGTGTCACGCGTATGGTCGGCAAATCGGGCAGTCCTCTCCATTCCTCATTCGATCGCAACGACGACATAACCTGCGATTCGCGATCGCGCCAAATAAAGCTTGGCAAATTGGCGTCTTGTTGGCATCACCTGCGCCGGAATACGGAGATTGGTCCTTGGATTTTCTGCTGGGCGTCGATGGTGGCGGAACCGGATGCAGGGCAGCGATTGCGACTGCTTCGGGCGAGATTGTCGGCCGCGGCAAGAGCGGTCCCGCCAACATCCGCACCGACCTGACCGGTGCGCGCGACAACATCGTGGCGGCCGCGCGACAAGCCGCCGCGGCGGCAGGCCTCGATCCCGGCGTCATCGACCGATTGCGCGCGATCCTAGGACTCGCCGGCGCGAATGTCGGCGACTACGGACGCCAGCTTGAAAACATCCTGCCTTTCGCCAAAAGCCGCGTCGTCAGCGACGCGCTGATCGCGCTGGAAGGGGCCGTCGGCGACGGCGGCGATGGCGCCATCGCCATTGTCGGCACCGGCACTGCCTATCTCATTCGCCGTGGCGGCGTGGAACACCCGCTTGGAGGCTGGGGCTTCCAGGTCGGCGACCAGGGTGCAGGCAGTCGTGTTGGCCGCGAGGCCCTTGAAGAGGCGCTGCTGGCGTATGACAGGGTGCGCCCGGCCTCGCCGCTCAGCGATGCGATCCTTGCATCCTTCGGGAACGACCCAAATGCCATCGTCGAATTCTCGCTTGGTGCGAAGCCCGGGGATTTCGGAAATTTTGCGCCGAAGGTTCTCGAATACGCGGCCAAAGGCGACGTGATCGCAGGCGAAATCCTCGCCCGCGCCGTCGCCGCGATAGAAGCATCGCTCTCCGCGCTCGGCGTTGATCAGGATACGCCGCTCAGCCTGCTGGGCGGTCTCTCGCAATTCTACGCCGAAAATCTCTCCGAACCTTTCCGGACACTCATCAGGCGGCCACGCACCGATGCGCTGGGGGGCGCGGTGTCGATGGCTGTCCGGACATTCGGCATAATGGAGTAGTGACATGCCCCGGACGCCCACGCATATGCGCAACGAGATCCTCGAGATTCCCGCTGCGGCGGCGCGCCTGATCGACGCGTCCGACGGCGCGCTCGCCGTCGCTGGCAGGCAGCTTCGCGACCTGTCGCCGAAGGTCATCGCCACTGTGGCGCGCGGTTCGTCGGATCATGCCGCGTCCTTCTTGAAATACGCGACCGAACTGACGACGGGCGTACCCGTCGCCTCGCTCGGCCCGTCGATCGCCTCGATCTACGGCGCGAAACTCAGGCTCGACGGCGCAGCCTGCCTGACGATTTCTCAGTCCGGCAAGAGCCCTGATATCGTCGCCATGGCGGAGACGGCGAAGGCCGGAGGCGCGCTCACCATCGCTCTCACCAACACGGCAGGCTCGCCGCTCGCCAACGCTTCCGACCACGCCATCGACATCCTGGCCGGCGTCGAGAAGAGTGTCGCGGCGACCAAAAGCTTCGTCAACTCCGCCGTCGCCGGCTTGCTGCTGCTGGCGCACTGGACGGGCGACGCAACACTGCTCGCCGCGCTGCGCGGCCTGCCCGAACATTTGCGCAAGGCCGTCGACTACGACTGGATGAGTATCGCCGATGCACTGACCGGCGAGACCTCCCTCTTCATCCTGGGACGCGGCCCCTCCGCCGCGATCGCCAACGAGGCCGCGCTGAAGTTCAAGGAAACCTGCGGCATGCATGCGGAGGCCTATAGCGCTGCGGAGGTAATGCACGGCCCGATGGCGCTGGTCGGGCCAGGCTTCCCGGTCGTGGCGCTCGCCGCGCGCGACGCCTCCGAGCCGGCGACCGCGCAGGCCGCCGACCTGCTCGCAGGGAAGGGCGCATCGGTCTTCGTCACGTCCTCGCAGGCGAAGACGGCGCGTGCGCTGCCCTTCGCCCCGACTGGCCATCCGATCACCGATCCGTTGCCGCTGATCGTATCCTTCTATGCATTCGTCGAGGCTTCTGCGCGAAAGCAAGGCCTCGATCCCGACCAGCCAAGAAACCTGCGCAAGGTGACGGAGACCGTATGAGCGACCTTCTCGCCCTCGCCGCCAACCGCATTTTCGACGGAGAAGGATGGCACGACAACGCCGCCCTTCTTTTCCGTGGCGATACGGTGGAAAGCATCGTCGCGCGCGACCGCCTGCCGCCGGGTGCGCAACTTGTCGACACCGGGGCGGAAGTCCTCGCGCCGGGCTTCGTCGATCTCCAGGTCAATGGCGGCGGTGGCGTGCTGCTGAACGATCACCCGACAGTCGAGGGGATCGAGACGATCTGTCGGGCGCATGCGCGTTTCGGCACCACGGCGCTGCTGCCAACGCTGATCACCGACCTGCCGGACGTCACGGCCGCAGCCATTGCCGCAGGCGTCGCAGCTGGCAAACAGAAAGTCCCGGGCTTTGCCGGCTTGCATCTCGAAGGCCCGCATCTGTCGCTCGCCAGGAAGGGCGCGCACGACCCTCAGCTTATCCGCGCGATGACGGAGACCGATCTTTCCGCTTTGATCGACGCAAAGCGGGAACTGCCGACGCTGATCTGCACCGTCGCGCCGGAATCGGTCACCCCGCAGCAGGTTACTGCACTTGCTGCCGGCGGCATTTCCGTCAGCCTTGGCCACACCGACACGAGCTACGCCACGGCCATCGCCTATGTCGATGCCGGCGCGACCCTTGCGACGCATATCTTCAATGCCATGAGCCAGTTGACCAATCGCGAGCCGGGCCTCGTCGGCGCCGCGCTCGATGATGGCCGGCTCTTCGCTGGCTTGATCGCCGACGGCCTTCACGTCAATCCCGCGAGCATCGGCGTCGCGATGCGCGCCAAGCGAGGGCCCGGCAGGATTGCTCTGGTCACCGACGCCATGTCCACCATCGGCACGACCATGACTGAGTTCACCCTCAACGGCCGCACGATCTATCGCAAGGACGGACGCCTGACGCTCGCCGACGGCACGTTGGCCGGCGCTGACCTCGACATGATCTCTGGGGTGCGTTTCATGTACGAGCGCATTGGGCTGGAACTTGACGAGGCCTTGCGCATGGCCTCGCTCTATCCGGCGCAGGCAATCGGCCGCGCAGGCCGACTTGGCCATTTCGCCAAGGGTTCGGCCGCCGACATCGTCGCGCTCTCTCACAAGCTGAACGTGACCGGCGTGTGGATAGGCGGCCGCAAGGTTTCTCCGATTTCCTGACCAGAAAAAACCCCGCCGGCTTTCGCGGGCGGGGTTTTCTTCATCCGAGGCGATCCTACTGGATCTGCAGCTTCTGTTGCTGCTGCCTTTGCGGGTCGATCAGTTGCAGGTCACGGTTGATCTGCAGCCTGCGGCAATTCGGCGGCGAGCCGATGAAGCCGGGTGGGCATGTCTCCTGCCGGATCTTCACACAACGCCCGTTGCGGGGAACCGTCCCGCGCGGGCACTCGCGCTCGATCGCTACGCAGCGTCCGTTACGCATCGCCGTCCCGCGTGGGCATTCCACCTCGATGACGACACAGCGCCCATTGCGCAGTTCCGTCCCTCTCGGGCACTCGACCTGCCGGCGGCGGCATTCGCCATCGACCAGCCGCGTCCCGCGCGGGCAGACGCACTTGCCGTCTTCCGTGCGGATCTGACCTGGCAGCAGCTTGCACTGCGGCGGAGGATCCTTGCGGCACTGACCCCGTACGAGGCTGGTGCCGCGAGGACAGACGCACTTGCCGTCCTTCGTCCGGATCTGGCCCGGCAGCAGTTCGCACTGCGGCGGCGGGTTCTTCCGGCACGCTCCCCGCACCAGACTGGTGCCGCGTGGGCAGACGCATTCGCCGGCCTGGGTCCGGATCTGGCCCGGCAGCAATTCGCACTGCTGGGGCGGGTTCTTCCGGCATTCACCGCGGATCAGGCTGGTGCCGCGCGGGCAGACGCATTCACCCGCTTGGGTACGGATCTGGCCAGGCTTCAGGATGCACCGGTCCACCGGCGGCGGTGGGGGTGGCGGGGGCGGAGGCGGAGGCGGAGGAGGCGGTTCGCCACCGACCTGCCTGCACTGTCCGTTGCGGAAGCGTGTACCTTCCGGGCAGACGCAGCGGCCGTCGGCGTTCATCACAAGGCCCTGCGAGCACTGTTCCCTTACCTCTTGCGAGATGGAGAAGGTGTGGCAAGCATAAGGACCCGTGCCTGGGCGACCGGTCGTTTCCGGTCCTTCCAGCCTGCCGGTAGGGTCGTTCGCCACCGGAACGTCCGGCGGAATGACGCCGACGCAGTTCCTGCCCGACAGCGGTTCGCGGATGTTTGCGAGCGGCCCGTCGTCGGGAATGACCACGGTCACCTGATGGACACGCGATTCGCCAGCGCCGAGCGACAGGTTGGCGATGCAGGACATCGGCAGCGTCGTCGGCACCGGCGTGCAGCCGAAGGGCGGCGAGATGTCGGTGATCGCGACGCCGTCCAGCCGGCCGATGCCGTCCACGCCGATCGCGTCGCCGATGCGCATCGGACCGTTGAAGGCCGTCGTGCCCGCATTGGTGATCGTGATCTCGAACGTGCAGGGCTGGCCTGCCCGGCATTCCTTGTCGCCGGTCTTCTCGACGCGGATGTCCGGCCTCTGCGGCTCACGGCCCGGAATGCGCATTTCCGCGCAGGCCCGGTTGTTCTCGAGGTTGGTTTCGCCCTCGATGCCGTTCACCTCGGCGCAGTTGCGGATCAGGTCGCCCTGATAGTCCGGTCCCACGACTGCGCGCACCCCGATCGGGATGAACGCACCCGGCACAAGGTTGACGCCGGGATGGTCGCACTGGAACCGCCCGCCTGATATCGGCGCACAGGTCCAGGGCGGGGTCGGTCCGAAGGTCGAGCTTGCCGGCACGCCCGTCGGATATTCGTCGATCACCGTCAGCGGACCGACATAGGGCTCGGTGCCGTTGTTGAAGACCCGGATGTTGAACGTGCAGACGCCGTCGGCGCTACACACCCGCGAACGCGGATCCTTGGTGATGCGCAGGTCGGTGCGCTTCTCGACCGGCGGCTCGCAGCGGGGGTCGCCGCGACGGCAGATCGGGATGGTGGCGCAGGCCCTGTCGTTGCCGGTCGAGCCGAAGACTTCCGGCTGGTCGCTGGCCGTATAGTCATACTCGGCGCAGTTGCGGATGTTGCGGTGGTTCCAGCCGGGCCCGGGTGCGAAGCCGAGCTTCAGCTCGACCCATTCGCCGGGGTCCAGCGTGGTTGCCGGATGCGAGCACATCATAGGGCTTGCCATCGGCACGCAGGTCCATGGCGCGTTCGGTCCCGACACCACGGCAGCACTTCCCGGCGCGGTCACCTCCTCCAGCACGATCGGCCCGGTGTAGGGCGCGTCGCCGACATTGGTGACACGGATGGTGAAGTCGCAGCCGCCTTCCGGCGTGCAGCGAGCCACGTCCGCGCGCTTCTCGACCTGGATATCCGGTTCCTTGTCCTCCGGCGGGCACCTGAGATCTTCCGGAATCTCGATGTCGATGACCTGCGAGCAGCAGAGGCCGACACCCTCTTCAGGCCCGGCATAGGTTTCGATGCCGGTGACGATCAGATGCACGGTGTCACCGGGCAGCGCGCCGGTGATGGTCCAGTTGAGCACCCCGCCGCCAACAGGCGCGAGTTGCATCGCCGGAGCCACCGTCACGCCGGGCGTCGTCGTGCGCAGTTGCACCCACTTGCCGCCGAGCTCGGCCCCGACCGGCATGTTGTAGATGAAGGCGCCACCGCCGGGCACGCAGTCGACCGTGCCGGTCTCCGTCTTGAAGCAGGCTTCGCCGGGAGGGGGAGGTGGTGGCGGACGGTCGCAACGGGAAACGTCGATCGTGATCTTCGTCGGTTCGCCAGTCTTGAAGTCGAGGTCATCAGGCAAGGCCGGGTCGTGCGACGGAATTTCGACGGATGCGCCGCCCACCAGGGTTATGTTGACGAAGCCCTGATTGGAGACCTGCGCCGGAGCCGGGAACGCCGCATGATCGATCTTCGCCGTGATGACGATGTCGATGTAGCGACGATCGGGTTCGCCCGACCCGTCGAGATCGCTGGTCGACAGACGGAAGTCCTCAAGCTTCACGGTGTCGTTGGGGTTGGTCGTGGTCGAGACGACTGGCGCGGGGAGCGCGCCGCCGCCCGGGCCGGTGCCGTCGCCGGTCACCTGCACGTCGACGATCTCAAGACCTGCGGGCAGCGTGTCTCGGAAGTCCATCCTGACATTCGGCATCTCGGCGATGAATGCAGGATCGAGGAACTTCGCCGGATCGCCCTGTGCGCCGAAACGCAAGGTGTACTGCACATAGTCGCAGTTCAGTTGGCGGCCGACTTTGGTGAAGAACGGTTCGGCCTCACCGCGACCGGGATGCGTCGGGCGGCGTTCCAGAGTCAGGCCTTCGACGGTTTGCGCCGAAGCTGGAGCGGATTGCATGGCGGCGAGCGCGAGCCCGGCCGCCATCAGCCAGCGCGCGGTGCGCCCGGCATATGACAGGGGTTGCATGATCGTCTCCATGAGCGTGGGTTTGCTGCCGGTGGCGAGCGGGGAAGAAGTGTGTGTCATCTCTCCCTCCCTCACGGTTCGCAGCTTAAGGGCGGCGTAGCGAGCGGTACCACCACCTTGCAGCAGGGGTAGTAGCCGCCCGCGTCGGCGTCGGACTGCCTGTAGAAGCAGAGGCCGACATCGACACGATCGCCGGGGAAATAACCGCTCATGCCGATCGTGAAGGGAGCGCCCGGAGCCTTGCTCTGCTGCAGCGGGGAAACGCTCACGCCCGGTGTACGGGAATCGGCCTTGACGCTGTCGCCGCCGATGCCCGCCACGTCACGCACATAGATGTACGCCTCGAGGCCAGCCGGCGTACAGAAGTAGTTCACCGCCTCGACGTCGAGACAGGGTGGCAGGTTGCCGGGAGGAGGAAACTCCGGCGGCCAGAATGGCGGCAGGAATCCGCCCGGATAGGGGATGCGGTCGTAGTAGCCGGCGCGGCCCTCGCAGGGACGCCAGACCTCGACGTCGCCGACATGCCCCTCGACCTCGGCGTCCTCGAAGAAGCCGTCGAAATCGACGAACCACGAGCCGAAAGGCGGCTCGTTCTGCGGCCTGACCAGCATCGTGGAATTGATCTGAACCCCGTGGACGGCAAGCGGCCCGCCGGCGGCGAGCTGTTCCGCCAGCGCCGGGTTGTCGCGCAGCTTGTCGCCGGTGGCGACCAGCGTCGCGGCGCAGGCGTTCGTGTTGAAGTACCCCTGCGCGTCATAACCGTATTGCAGGTCGATTCCGCCAGCCGACTGGCGGTGTCCCGCCGGAAAGCCGATGGCATATTCCTGCGGCACCGGCACCCAGATCGATTCCGTCGCCGGGTCGTCCGGGCTCTCGCGCCAGTAGCGCAAGACCTCGCCGTCGCCGCTGTCGGCGAACTGCGAATAGTCGTAACGGTTTTCGATCTCGCCGCGCTGGGCGAGATACATGAATCCCTGGTTGTCGAACGCGATGTCGGTGACGGGCAGGTCCTCTTCTGCATCGACCGTCAGCTCCCACCTAGGATCGCCCGCAAAAGAGCCGTCCCGCGCGATGCCGACCGACCAGATCTCGGCTTCGTCGCCGACGGCGTAGTAGAGGCGGCCGCCGTGGACCTGAACTGCCCAGACGCGGCGCTCGTCCTGCGTGTAGCCCCAGCTGTCGGGATCTTCGCTGTCGAAGGCGGCGCCCTGGATGTCCATCACCGCGCCGTCGTCCGCGACCGCCTCCAGTCCGCGCGCGGGCCGGCCGGTTACGCCGTGGTCGAACGTGTCGATCAGCGCGCCATCCGCCGAAATGCGGTGGACGAGGCCGCTGTCGAGGTCGGAGGCGAAGAACTGCCGGGTCGCCTTGTCGAAGGCGACGTCGGCGACACCAGGCCCGGAATTGTCTTCTATCGTGGTGAACAGCGAGACTTCGCCGGTCAGCCCGTCGATCTTCCAGATTGCGCCGGGTGAGCCGCCATTGTCCTCGGCGAACTGGCCGTCCATGAAGGTCGCGCCTGCCTTGCCGCGGCGTTCGCGCTCCGGCCGGCCATCGTCGTCGGCGTCCGGGGTAACGATGCGGATGCCGTGCAGCGAGGTCGCGCCGGCATACAGGTTGGGCACGCCGGACGGTGTCCCGTCGCGCACGCCGTCATCATAGGTCAGCGCGAAGACCTGGCCGATCTGCCCGGCCAGCACCTCGAAGGGCAGCGGCGTGTTGACGAGCTGGCCGGATGGCGGGCCGCCGAGCGCCGACACGTCGAAGATGCGCAGCGTGGCGCGTTCGGTGTCGATGAACGTCTCGTCGACCGGGTCGACACCGGGCGGCAATCCTTCGTCGAAGCCGGGGATGATCGTTCCGGAAAAGCCGGTGACGGCCATCGAGCCTGGATTGATGATCTGCGTTTGCTGCGCGGATGCTGGCCCCGAAAGGCCGGCCGCGAGTGCTAGGGCGACAAGCGCCGCACCGGTAGCAAGCCGGCCGCGTCGTCCTCCGATTTCGAGATTGCAGGCAAGCGAACGCAGGACACCATGGCTGCGCAGCATCGGGCCTCTCCTCCGGTTCGAGTGGGGAGAAACAGCCAAACGAGACACACGGCGGGGAGCCGAATGCGTCGTTCCGGCACGTTCTCCCCCAATAGTCTTTTCGCGGTCCCTTGTTTCGAGAATATGTCGCGCCTTACCTTGGGTCAATCGGATCACGGCATCCGCCGCGCCCGGACCAGATTGGTCCGTTCGCCGGATGCCGGATGATCTCCCAGACCCCGACAATCGATGTCCGGTCATGGATCGTTTCCTTTCCTTCGGGCCGCTGGATTGCGGCGCCGTGTCGTCAGTCGCGGCGGAAAGGGAAAAGGTTCATTGTGGAATCCGAAGACGACGGTCTTGCCATAATTCTTGTCGACGCCATGTCGGGCTTGGCCTACCTCAGTCGTCATTATCCCGAGGAGAATTGGAATGCTTTACGCCGTACTGTGCTATGCCGCCGAAGACGCCGTCACCTCCTGGAGCAAGGAGCAGGACGAGGCCGTGATGGGCAAACTGGCGGTCATCCAGCAGAAATATGCCGAAGCCGGCCGGCTTGGTCCCGTGGCGCGTCTGCTGCCGACGACGGCCGCGACCACCGTGCGCAAGGTGCGCGGAGAATCCGTGATTCTTGATGGACCCTTCGCGGAGACCAAGGAACAGTTGCTCGGCTTCTATACGGTCGAGTGCAACGATCTCGAGGAAGCGGTCGGCTTCGCACGCGAGATTTCCGATGCCAATCCGGCAGGCGGCAGTTACGAGATCAGGCCAGTCGGCGTGCTCAACCCCGTCCCGGCGACGATCAAACAGGCCACATGACCGACATCGCCTGGATAGATCCCCTTCTGGCCGCCGCGCGCCCACAGGCGGTGGCGGCGCTGCTGCGCTATTTCCGCGATCTCGACATGGCCGAGGAGGCTTTCCAGGATGCCTGCCTGCGCGCGCTGACCAACTGGCCGAAGAACGGCCCGCCGCGCGACCCGACCGCATGGCTGATCTTCGTCGGCCGCAACGCCGCCATCGACGCGGTGCGAAAGCGCTCGAAGCAGCAGCCTCTGCCTGATGAGGAGCATCTGTCCGATCTCAGCGATGCTGAAGCCGCAATCGCCGAACGCCTCGATGGCGCCGACTACCGCGATGACATCCTGCGCCTGCTGTTCATCTGCTGCCATACCGACCTGCCGGCGACGCAGCAGATCGCGCTGGCGCTGCGCATCGTGTCCGGTCTCTCCGTCAGGCAGATCGCGCGCGCCTTCCTCGTGGGCGAAAGCGCCATGGAGCAGCGCATCACCCGCGCCAAGGCGAAGGTTGCCGCCGCCGCTGTCCCATTCGAGGCTCCCGGTCCCGTCGAGCGCGCCGAGCGCCTGGGTTCCGTCGCGGCGATGGTCTATCTCGTCTTCAACGAGGGCTATTCGGCAAGCGGCGGCGATGCCTCGATACGCGTTCCGCTGTGCGATGAGGCGATCAGGCTGGCGCGGCTTCTGCTCCGCCTGTTCCCGGCCGAGCCGGAGATCATGGGCCTGACCGCTCTTCTTCTGCTCCAGCACGCGCGCTCGCAGGCGCGTTTCGAAGCGGACGGCTCGGTCATCCTCCTTGAGGACCAGGATCGCTCGAAGTGGAGCGCCAAGATGATCGCCGAGGGCCTGGCGCTTGTCGACAAGGCGATACGACATCGGCAGCCGGGCGCCTATCAGGTCCAGGCCGCCATTGCTGCGCTGCATGCACGCGCGACGCGCGCCGAGGATACCGACTGGAAGCAGATCGAGCTGCTCTATGGTGCGCTGGAAGCCATGCAGCCCTCGCCCGTCATCACGCTGAACCGTGCCGTTGCCGTCTCCAAGGCCGATGGGCCGGAAGCCGCGCTCGCGATGATCGAGCCTCTTGGCGACAAGCTATCCGGCTACTTTCACTATTTCGGCGTCAGGGGATCGCTGCTGCTGCAGCTTGGCCGTAACGACGAGGCGCGCGATGCCTTCTGCAAGGCGATCTCGCTCGCCAATTCGCCCGCCGAGGCGGCTCACATACGCCTCCATCTGGACCGTCTCTCCGGTGAAGCGGCGCCCGGCAGACAATCGGCCTCCTGAAAGCTCCCGACGGTTTTTTCGAAAATGCGCCCGTGCGATGTAGCATCCGCAGATGCTGCGCCGTCCTAGGTCCATCGACATGAACATCAGGAGGGATGAATGAACGTACACGCCACAATCGACAGCAGCTTCCCGACCGAGCGCGAGCTTGTCATCGAGCGCGTTTTCGACGCCCCGCGCGAAAAGGTGTATCGCGCATGGACGGAGCCAAAGCTGGTGAAGCAGTGGTTTGTGCCGCGTCCGTGGACCATTTCGGGAGCGGCGCTCGATGTGCGGCCCGGTGGCCAGAGCCAGATCGTCATGCGTGACCCCGACGGCAATGATCATCCCAACGAGGGCATCTATCTGGAGGTCGTGCCGAACCGTAGACTGGTTTTCACCGACGCCTTCACCGATGCATGGGCGCCATCCCAGAAACCCTTCATGCTGGCGATCGTAACCTTCGAGGATGTAGGCAAGGATGGCAGCGGCGGCACACACTATACGGCGCGCGTTCGCCACTGGTCTGCCGAGGATCGCGAGGCGCACGAAAAGATGGGCTTTCACGAGGGCTGGGGGCAGTGCGCCGACCAGCTCGGCGAACTTCTGAAAACGATCTGAGAGGAGAACTCACAAATGGCCGAGGCCACCAAGATACCTGGCGTCATCGCCTATTTCACCGTCAGCGACAGCAAGGCCGCGACCGCCTTCTACGAAAAGGCATTCGGCGCGAAGCTGATCGATCGTCGCGAAGGCGAGGACGGCCGCTCGATGCATGTGCATGTCGAGATCAATGGTGGGGCGATGTTCTTCAACGACCCGTTTCCCGAACATGGCGTGGTCGCAGAGCCGGCAAAGAACGTAACATTGCACATCGTGGTGGACGATGCCGACGCCTTGTGGAAGCGCGCGGTAGCCGCCGGCGGAGAGGTCACGATGCCGCTGGAAGTCGCTTTCTGGGGCGACAAATACGGCCAGCTCAAGGATCCCTTCGGTGTGACATGGGGCATAGTCGGCCCGGCGTAAGTCGCGCTTGCCTCACTCTCCAAGCGCCAGCACGGGTCCGGGCTGGGCGAGGCTTTGCCGGCTCGCGGCGGGCGCGCCGCCGATGAGGGCGACAAGCGAGCGTGCCAGCTCGCGCCCCGCGAGCCGGACGTTTTCGTTGACGACATAGAGCTCCGGCCGGAACAGGTGCAGCAGGCGCGCCGACTGCTTTGACACGATGTCGATGTCTCGGCCGACCTTCAGCCCGGCATCCTCGATCCCAGCCACCAGCGCAAAGGTCGCTCCGCCTGCGCCGCTGACGATGCCGTCCGGTGGGTTCGGTCTCTGCATCAGCTGCAGGGACCGGGCGCGGATCTGGTCGATCGAGTGATCGACCGTCACCGTATTGAACGGGACTTCCGCGAAACCGATCTCAGCCATCGTGTCGAGGAATCCGTTTCGCATGTGGTGATAGTAGGAGAGCGAAGAGGGTGGTGCGAGCAGGGCCAGCCGTTTGCGGCCGAGTTCTGCCAGTTTCCTGACCGCGTCGCGCGCGAAGGCGTAATTGTCGAAATCGTGGAATGCGTGTTCGACGCCGATTTCGGTGCGGCCATGCGTCACGAAGGGAAATCCGTGCTCGAGCAGGTAGCGCACGCGCTTGTCGTCGGGCTCGGTGCGCGAAATGATAACGCCGTCGGCAGACCCCGTCTCGACCACGTAACGCACCGGCTCCAGCGGGTCATTGTTTCGCGAGTAAGGCGTGACGATGAGGTGGTAAGGTGTCTGCGCAAGCTGCTCGGAGATGCCATAGATCATGTCCGATACGAAGCCGCCGATCTGCTCCTCGGTGTTGAGGACAAGGCTTATGACGTTGGTCTTGCCGGTCCTCAGGCGCACGCCGGCGCGGTTCGGACGGTAGCCCACCTGCCGTGCGACAAGCTGCACGCGCCTGCGCGTCTCCTCGCCGATTTCCGGCGCATCCTTCAGCGCGCGCGACACCGTCGTGACGCCAAGCCCGGTCATGAAGGCGATGGTTTTAAGCGTAGGGCGTCCAGCCGCGCCCGGCTGAGCGCTGCCTCTGTCTTCGTCGCCCGTGTCGTGCTGCTCGTCCATGGTCCCCGCCCTACAGATTGCGCGTTTCGGACGCAACGGCAACCGGAGTATTCTGGGTCGAAACCATGCAGATTTCAATCTGAAACGTTACAGAGTGAATGCAATTCCTGACATGACCGGCGCGGCCTGACGCCCAGAGGGTGCCAGGGTCGAGCTTCCTCTTTTGCAGCGCGGGATGTTTGGAATCAGTCGGTTAGTCCGATAAAAGAGTAAGATTGCTGCGCTGCATCAAAGACATGCACTGGGTCTGCGACATCTGGATTGGCCCTCAGAATAAATTCCGAGGTCGAAAAATTGCAGATCTCATCCCAAAGAGGCATTGCGCGATCCACTCCGCTTTCATATCCTGCCAATCTGTAACGTTTCAGATTTCGGGAGGAACTTCATGCGTTATAAGATTTTGACCGCCGCGTTCGCCGCTGCCGTCTCCTCGCCGTTCGCGGCTCCGGCCAGCGCTGCTGACCTGGAGGTCGCCCACTGGTGGACGTCGGGCGGCGAGGCGGCCGCGGTCGCCGAGTTGGCCAAGGCTTTCGACGCCACGGGGAACAAGTGGGTCGACGCAGCCATCGCCGGAGCCGGCAACACGGCGCGTCCGATCATGGTCAGCCGCATCACCGGCGGCGATCCCATGGCTGCCTTCCAGTTCAACACGGGGCGCCAGGCCGAGGAACTTATCGAGGCCGGCCTGCTGCGCGACCTGACCGACGTCGCCACCAAGGAGAATTGGGCCCAGGTCATCCGTCCGGCCAGCCTGCTCGAGGGCTGCACGGTCGACGGCAAGATTTATTGCGTCGTGGTCAACATCCATTCGTGGCAGTGGCTATGGCTGTCGAACAAGGCGTTTGCGGACGCAGGCGTGCCCGTTCCCACCAACTGGGATGAGTTCGTCGCCGCCGCTCCGGCGCTTGAGGCGGCTGGAAAAATCCCGCTCGCCATTGGCGGTCAGCCCTGGCAGACAACGGGCGCCTTCAACGTGCTGATCCCGGCCATCGCCGGCAAGGATGTCTTCCTGAAAGTCTATAAGGACCATGATGCCGAGGCGGCGGCCGGCCCCGAGATCGCCAAGGTGTTCAAGGCCGCCGATGACGCGCGCCGCATGTCGGCGAAGTCGAACGTGCAGGATTGGAACCAGGCGACCAATCTGGTCATCACCGGCCAGGCCGGCGGCCAGATCATGGGCGACTGGGCGCAGGGCGAGTTCCAGGTTGCCGGCCAGGTAGCCGGCAAGGACTACACCTGCCTGCCGGGTCTCGGCGTCAACGAGTTGATCTCCACGGGCGGCGACTCCTTCTACTTCCCCAAGCTCGACGATCCAGAAAAGACCGCGGCTCAGGACGTCCTCGCCTCGACCATGCTCAGCCCGACCACGCAGGTTGCATTCAATCTCAAGAAGGGCTCCGTGCCGGTCCGTGGCGACGTGGATCTGGCTGCGGCCAACGACTGCATGAAGAAGGGCTTGGAAATCCTTGCTTCGGGGAATATTATTCCCGATACCAACCAGTTGAACACCGAAGACACAAACAACCAGCTCAACGACCTGTTCGTCGAGTTCTTCAAGACGCCGACGTTGACCCCGGAAGAAGCCCAGAAGCGCTTCGCCGCGATCATCGCAGCAGCGGACTGACTTTCTGGCAAAGCGCCCCCAGACGTCTGGCATATCCCCAACGGCCGGCGTCTGGGTCTTTTTTCCCGCGCATCTGGTAGTCGTCCATGTCCCGTCCGAAACAGCTCTTCCGCAATTTGAATGCGAAGATCGCGTCGATCCCGATGATCCTGACGGCGGTCGTCATTTTTGTCGGTGGAACGGCATGGACGGTCGTCCACTCGTTCACCAACTCGCGGCTCCTGCCGCGGCTCAACTTCATCGGGTTGGCCCAGTATGAACGGCTGTGGACGACGCCGCGCTGGCTCATCTCCATCGAGAACCTGCTGATCTACGGCAGCCTGTCGCTTATCTTCTCGCTCCTGGTAGGCTTCATTCTCGCAGCCCTCCTCGACCAGAAGATCCGCTTCGAGGACACCTTCCGCACCATATTCCTCTATCCCTTCGCGCTCTCCTTCGTCGTCACCGGCCTCGTCTGGCAATGGCTGCTCAATCCTGATTTCGGCGTCCAGAGTGTCGTCCGCTCGATGGGTTGGGAGTCGTTCACGTTCAATCCGCTCTACGACAAGGACCTCGTCATCTACGGCATCCTCTTTGCCGGTCTCTGGCAGGGCACGGGCCTCGTCATGTGCCTGATGCTGGCGGGTCTGCGCGGCATCGACGAGGACGTCTGGAAAGCGGCGCGCGTCGACGGCATTCCCATGTGGAAGACCTATCTGTTCATCGTCATCCCGATGATGCGCCCGGTCTTCGTCACGACGCTCGTCATCATCGCCAGCGGCGTCGTGCGCGTGTACGACCTCGTCGTGGCGCAGACCAGCGGCGGCCCGGCACTAGCCTCGGAGGTGCCGGCTAAATACGTCTACGACTACATGTTCGCCGCGCAGAATCTCGGCCAGGGCTTCGCCGCGTCGACCATGATGCTGCTCACCGTAGCGATCATCATCGTGCCTTGGGCCTATCTCGAATTCGGGCGGAGGCGCTGACGCCGATGTCCAATCCCGCCACCATTGCAATCACGGTCGCAGGCACCAGCGCGATTGCCGACGAACTTTCGGGGCCTCGTGGGCCGAAACCGCGCGTCGCCTTCTCGCGGCGCAACATCTTCATCTACGGCACGCTGATCTTCGCCGCGATCTACTATCTCATCCCTCTCTACGTGATGATCGTCACCTCGCTTAAGGGCATGCCGGAGATCCGGCTCGGCAACATCTTCTCGCCGCCGGTCGAGATCACCTTCGAGCCATGGGTGAAGGCTTGGGCGACAGCCTGCACGGGGCTGAATTGCGACGGCCTCTCCAGAGGCTTCTGGAACTCGGTGCGCATCACAATTCCGTCCGTGGTCGTCTCGATCGCGATCGCATCGATCAACGGCTATGCCCTTGCCAACTGGCGGTTCAAAGGTGCCGAGATATTCTTCACCATCCTCATCGTTGGTGCCTTCATCCCGTATCAGGTGATGATCTATCCAATCGTCATCGTGCTGCGCGAGATGGGTCTTTACGGCTCGCTCACCGGCCTCGTCATCGTGCACTCCATCTTCGGCATGCCGATCCTGACGCTGCTGTTCCGCAACTACTTCGCGTCACTGCCGGAGGAACTGTTCAAGGCGGCGCGCGTCGACGGCGCCGGCTTCTGGGGCATCTACTTCCGCATCATGCTTCCGATGAGCCTGCCGATCTTCGTCGTCGCGATCATCCTGCAGGTGACCGGCATCTGGAACGACTTCCTGTTCGGTGTCGTCTACACCAAGCCCGACACCTATCCGATGACCGTCCAGCTCAACAACATCGTCAATTCCGTGCAGGGCGTGAAGGAATACAACGTCAACATGGCGGCGACCCTCATCACCGGCCTCGTGCCGCTGGTCATCTACTTCGTCTCCGGAAAACTGTTCGTGCGCGGCATCGCCGCCGGCGCGGTCAAGGGTTAGGGCAACGATACATGCCGAGCGTCGCGATCAAGAACCTGTCGCTGAATTTCGGCGCCGTCCCGGTGCTGAAGGATCTCGATCTCGACATCAAGGAAGGCGAGTTCCTCGTCCTGCTCGGCCCGTCCGGCTGCGGCAAGTCCACGCTGCTCAACTGCATCGCCGGCCTGCTCGACGTCTCCGACGGCCAGATCTTCATCAAGGGCAAGAACGTCACCTGGGAAGAACCCAAGGACCGCGGCATCGGCATGGTGTTCCAGTCCTATGCGCTCTATCCGCAGATGTCGGTGAAGGGAAATCTCTCCTTCGGCCTGAAGAACGCGGGCGTGCCGAAGGACGAGATCGAGCGGCGCATCGCCCGCACGGCGGAAATCCTGCAGATCGAGCCGCTGCTTGACCGCAAGCCCTCGCAGCTTTCCGGCGGCCAGCGCCAGCGCGTCGCCATCGGTCGGGCGCTCGTCCGCGACGTCGATGTCTTCCTCTTCGACGAGCCGCTGTCCAATCTCGACGCCAAACTACGCTCTGAACTGCGTGTCGAGATCAAGCGGCTGCACCAGAAGCTCGCCAACACCATGATCTACGTTACGCACGACCAGATCGAGGCGATGACGCTCGCCGACCGCATCGCCGTGATGCGTGGTGGCCTCATCCAGCAGCTCGACCGGCCGCAGGAAATCTACAAGCGCCCGGTCAACCGTTATGTTGCCGGCTTCATAGGTTCTCCCGGCATGAATTTCCTCGACGGCGAGATCGTCACTCGGGATGGCGAGCCCCGCTTCCTCGCGAACGGTATCGACATCCCGCTCGCCCGCTACACATTCCAGAATCTTCGTCAGGGGCCTGCCGTCTTAGGCATCCGGCCAGAGCATGTGATGATCAATTCCGGCGAGGACTGGCCCTTCTCCGCCAGCCTGCCGGTCGAGATTGTCGACCCCATGGGTTCGGATACGCTTGTCTGGAGCAAGCTCGGCAGCCAGGCGCTGACGATACGTGTTTCGTCCGAACGCTCCCCGGGTGTCGGCGATACCATCGCCATCGGATTCGACCCGATGAACGCGTCCCTGTTCGACGCGGCTTCGGGTGACCGACTCTAGAATTGCCGGGTAATCCCAAGGCCCGGATGTCAGAAAGGAAAATGCCCGTGAACTGGTCCATGCAACTCTACAGCGCCCGCAACTTCCAGCCCTGGAACAAGGTGCTGAAGATCCTCGGCGACGCCGGCTACAAGGAGGTCGAGGGTTATGGCGGCGTCTATGACGATCTGGCCGGCATAAAGGCTGAGCTCGACAAGAACGGCCTCACCATGCCGACCGGCCATTTCTCCATCGACATGCTGGAGACGGATTTCGACGGCGCGCGCAAGATCGCCGATGCGCTCGGCATCCGCACGATGATCTGTCCCTATCTCAATGCCGAGGCGAGGCCTGAGGCGACCGCCGCCGGCTGGCGCGGTTTCGGCGAGCGGCTGGCGAAGGTCGGCGCGCGCGCAAAGAAGGATGGCTACGGTTTCGGCTGGCACAACCACGACTTCGAGTTCAAGGCGCTCGACGACGGTTCGGTCCCGCAGGAGCATGTCCTCGCCGCTGCGCCCGAAATCGGCTGGGAGATGGACGTGGCCTGGGTGGTGCGCGGCGGCGCGGACCCGCTGCCCTGGATTGATCGTCACGGCAGCCGCATCGTCGCCGTCCACGTCAAGGACATCGCGAAGGCAGGCCAGGGGCTTGACGAGGATGGCTGGTCGGATGTCGGCCACGGCACCATCGACTGGGCTTCGCTCCTGAAAACGCTGCGCGCGAAAACTTCCGCGAAGCACTACGTCATGGAGCAGGACAATCCGAACGACTTCGAGCGCTTCGCCCGCCGTTCGATCGCGTCCGTCAAATCCTACTAATCGCCATTTTCAGGAGCTAACGGATATGGCACGCAAGCTTGGTGTCGGCATCGTCGGATGCGGCAACATCTCCACCACCTATTTCAAGTTCGCACCTCTTTTTAGAGGCATCGAGGTCATGGCCTGCGCCGACATCAACCCGGCGGCGGCAAAGGCGAGAGCGAAGGAATACGGCGTTCGCGCCGAAAGCGTCGATGAACTGTTCGCCGACGAAGAGGTCGACATCGTCGTCAACCTGACGATCCCGGCCGTGCACTACGACGTGTCGCGGCAGGCGCTCGACGCTGGCAAACACGTCTATTCGGAAAAGCCCTTCGTGCTGTCGGTCGCGGAAGGCCTCGACCTGAAAAAGCGTGCAGCGAAGAAGGGCGTCCGCATCGGTTCCGCTCCGGACACCTTCCTTGGCGGCGCTCACCAGCTCGTCCGCCACCTGATCGACGAGGGCAAGCTCGGCCCGATTACCGGCGGCACATGCCACGTCATGAGCAGGGGCATGGAGCACTGGCATCCCAACCCGGACTTTTTCTTCCAGCCCGGCGCGGGCCCGATCCTAGATCTCGGCCCGTACTACATAACCAACCTCATCCAGCTCATCGGCCCGGTGAAAAGCGTGGCCGCGCTGACTTCGATCCCGCGCAAGCAGCGCGTCATCGCCAACGGCCCGCGCAACGGCGAGAAGGTTCCGGTCGACACCCCGACAACCATCCACGCGCTTCTTCATTTCGAAAACGGGGCGATTGTAACACTCGGTACGAGTTGGGATGTGTGGGATCATGGTCACGCGCCGATGGAGCTCTACGGCGAGGCCGGGACGGTCTACATACCCGATCCCAACTTCTTCGGCGGCGAGGTGCGTTACACGCAAGGGGCCAAGGAGGCGAAGAAGATGCCGGCCTGGAAGCATCCCTTCGGCGTGCGCAACCAGAAGCACTCCGTTGGCATGATGGCCAACTACCGCACCGCCGGCCTGTCCGATATGGCGCTCGCCATCCAGTCGGGCGCTCCGCACCGCTGCTCGCTTGAACTTGCGCTCCACACGGTCGAGGTCATGACCGCGATCTTGAAATCCGGCGAGACCGGCAAGTTCGTCCCGATGCGCACAACCTGCGAGCGTCCCGCCGCGCTCGGCCCTAAAGAAGCGCGCGCGCTGCTCGCGAAGTAGCGGACGATTGGCGGTAAGGGCGCTTCGACGTCCCTTACCGCACCCAGCCCGTCACATAGATGACGATGGCCAGATAGGTCAGGCCGTGCAGGAACTGGTCAAATCCGATCGCGTTCCAGAAGCGCGCACCGACGCGCCAGTCGAGGCGCTTTACCGTCTGCTCCTTGCCCCAGTCGATGTGGTAGTGGACGATGAACTCGACCACCAGCACGGTCACGATGACCGAAAGCGGCGGCCTGACCGCCAGCAGCGCGACCAGCGTACCGGCCACGTGTATCCCAGAATGAACCAGCCCGCCGCGCGCGCCGTAAATGCCCTTCTGGCCGATCTGCCAGGGAGTCTGCAGCACGAAATCGCACACGAAGTGCTTCAGCAGCAGAAGGGCGAAAAGAATTATTGCGGCAGTCGTCATTCCGGTCCCGGTCGTTCCTGTGGCCGATAGTCTCCGGCCCTCCCGCGCCATTACAGCACGGCTGACGTTAATCAGCTAATACTAAGAGATGGATTGAGGCATTGCGCAGGATCAAACGAGGCACCATTTTCCGGCTGAGATGAGTTCCAGTGAAAATTTTGCCGCGAGGCTGGCGTTTCGTAGCTCCACCGCCGACCAGCCGCCGCTCGGCCAGCAGCTTGCGACGCTGCGTCACCTAAAACGCTTTTTCGCGCAGGTCTGGCGGACGAGTCCACAGCTTACGGTAGCAAGCATCGCGCTTAGGTTGCTGTCCGCCATCCAGCCGCTGCTTCTGCTTTATGTCGGCAAGCTGATCATCGACGAGGTGGTGCTGCAGACGGGCCAACCCGGGCCCGGCCCGGCCTTTTCGGATTGGATCGCCAGCGGCCGGCTCACGCTCGTGGGCGAGCTTCTGCTGCTGGAGTTCGCACTCGTCGTTGCGGGCGACCTGCTGTCGCGCGCCGTCTCGCTGGTCGATGGCATCCTCTCCGAACTGCACTCCAACACGGTCAGCATGGAGCTGATGCGCCATGCCGCGGACCTCGACCTCAGGCATTTCGAATCCAGCGAATATCAGGACCGCCTCGAACGCGCCCGCCGCCAGGCCGCCGGCCGCAACACGCTGCTGGCGCAGATATTCGGGCAGGGGCAGTCGATGGTCACGATCGTTACGTTGGCTGCCGGCCTCTTCTTCTATGCGCCGTGGCTGATCCTGCTGCTCTTCGTCTCGCTCATCCCTGCTGTCCTCAGCGAGGTGAAGTTCAACACCCGCTCCTACCTGCTCAACCGCCTGCGCTCGCCCGAGCGGCGCGAACTGGAATATCTGCGCTATATCGGTGCGAGCGCCGAGACGGCCAAGGAGATCAAGCTTTTCGGCCTCGGCTCCTTTCTCGTCGGTCGTTTCAAGCGGCTTGCCGACACCATCATGCGCGACAACCGGCGGCTGGCGACGCAGCGCGCCATCTGGGGCGGCCTGTTCGCGGCGCTGTCCACCGTCGCCTACTACGGCGCTTACGCCTACATCGTCTGGCGCACGATCGACGGCCAGTTCACGCTCGGCGACCTGGCTTTTCTCTCGGGCTCCTTCCTGCGGCTGAACGGCCTCTTTAGCCAGCTTCTCATCGGCGTTCCCCAGATCGCCGGCCAGTCGCTCTATCTCGACGACCTGTTTTCCTTCTTCGACATAAGGCCGACGATTGCGCTGTCGCCGAACCCCAAACCTTTCCCGCTGCCGATCCGCGAGGGCATCGTCTTCGAGAATGTCGGCTTCCGTTATCCCGATACCGAGCGTTGGGCGGTACGCGGCCTGAGCTTCGAGATGAAGGCCGGCGAGGCTGTCGCGCTGGTCGGCGAGAACGGCGCAGGCAAGACTACCATCGTCAAGCTGCTCACCCGCCTGTACGACCCGGACGAGGGACGCATCCTGATCGACGGCGTCGACCTGCGCGACTTCGACATCGAGGATCTGCGCACCCATATTGGCGTTATCTTCCAGGATTTCATCCGCTATTCCTTTACCGCTGCCGAGAACATCGGCGTCGGCCGCATCGAGGCAGGGCCAGACCGGCCGCGCATCGAGTCGTCCGCCGAGCAGAGCCTGGCCGCCCCCGTCATAGAGAGGCTGCCGCTCGGCTACGACCAGCCGCTCGGAAAACTCTTCGCCAACGGCCGCGATCTCTCTGGAGGTGAGTGGCAGAAGGTGGCGATCGCCCGCGCCTATATGCGCGATGCCGAACTCATCATACTCGACGAGCCGACCGCCGCGCTCGACGCAAAGGCCGAAGCCGAAGTTTTCGAGCGCTTCAAGCGGCTGGCGAAGGGCAAGACGGCCGTGCTGATCTCGCACCGTTTCTCGACCGTGCGCATGGCCGACCGTATTCTCGTGCTCTCGGGCGGCGCGATCATAGAGGCCGGTTCGCACGAGGACCTCATCGCGCGGCGCGGCGTCTATGCGGAACTGTTCGAATTGCAGGCGGCTGGCTACCGCTGACGCCTGCGCAGGGAGGATGTGGCATGGAGACATTCACTGGCGGTTGCCTGTGCGGCAATGTCCGGATCGAAGCCTCCGGACGGCCTTGTCGGGTTGGCATCTGCCACTGCCTCGATTGCCGCAAGCATCACGGCGCGCTCTTCCACGCCTCCGCGATCTTCCCGCAGGATGCAGTGACGATCAAAGGAGAGACGGGTGCCTATAAGGGTCGACATTTCTGCCTAGGCTGCGGTTCATCCGTCTTCTCGCGCAGCGCCGAAGAGGTCGAGGTCAACCTCGGCTCGCTCGACGCTCCAAACCGGTTACAGCCGACCTATGAACTCTGGACCGTCAGGCGAGAATCCTGGTTGCCGCCGTTCCCCCTGAAGCGCCATTACGAGCGCGACCGTGACGAGACAAGCCGCTACGAGGATTAGCCGCGTTCGAGTCGCTCAGGAGACGAGTTTAAGGCCGACGATCCCGGCTACGATCAGGCTGATGCAGGCGAGCCGCGCAGCCGTGGCCGGCTCGCCGAGCAGATAGACTCCGAGGATCGCCGTGCCCACCGCGCCTATGCCTGTCCAGACGGCGTAGGCCGTGCCGACCGGCAGGGTCTTCAAGGCGACGCCGAGTAGGCCGATGCTGGCCAGAAAAGCGGCAGCCGTCCAGATGGTCGGGACGAGCTTCGTGAAACCTTCGGTGTATTTCAGGCCGATTGCCCAGCCGATCTCGAACAGACCGGCGATGAAAAGATAGACCCAGCTCATGGAAGAAGACTCCTCTGTGCGGAAGGGTCGTCCCTTCGTTGATGGGCAAAACGCCCGAGGCCGTCCTCGAACGCTTCTCTACGCTATCCGCGCACTCAGGGGAAGGACCGCCCGGTCAAGCCTGCCATGCCCCCGGCGCATCGATCGCCACGCCGTACTCCGCGCCGGAATCGAGCAGCGTATGCCAGAGGCTTTCGGCGAAGGTCGCGAAAACAAGCAGATGGAAGACAGCCTCGCCATCGCGATCCGTGCTGCGCCAGAGATTGACCGAGGTGTGATCGATCGAAGTCGCCGCCGCTGCCCATTGCGGGAAGACCGCCGGATGCAGGTCGAGCGAACAGACTTTCGCAAGCAGGTCGCGGGAACGCGCGCCGGAAATACGCAGCAGTGAACGGCCGTCGGATTGCTCGGACAAGGAAGCCATTCCGGCAAAGGCGAGACGCGCGCGCTCAAGACCATCGCCGCGCGGCGACAGCACGAGGAACTGGTCGGGGCCCGACCAGACCAGAAGCGCACCCTGCGCCACGACAGCATGCGGCTTCGCCGGCGCCGATGCTCCATACGCTTCCTTGCAGGCCTGGTCGGTCGCGCTCCACTGGCCGCGCCGCGCCATCACCTGCACAAGTTCGAAGCCCGTCTGCTCGGCCATCGTCAGGCCGGCATCGTGCTCTTTCGCGCCTTGACGACCCGCCGCATAGATGCGCGACAGGGGCGTCGTCTCGGCCCAGGACAGTTCAACCGACAGTTCAACCACGCTGGCGTCCTCCCTCCGGATCGTAGAAGACTGGGTTGCAGAGTTCGACTTCGTAGTCCTCTCGGCGCACCGGATCGTGCGCCATGGCGATCTCGCCGTGCCGCTCGCGGCCGTGCTTTACGAGGCCGAGCCCAATCCACTGGTCCATGAAAGGCGAGAAGCAGACGGAGGTGACATAGCCGTCGTCGGTTTCCGGACCGGGCGTCGCACCCTTTGGAATGATGTGCGCGCCAGAACGCAGGCGGCGCGCCTTGTCGACCGGCTTGATGCCGACGACAACCTGTCGGTCGTCGGCGACCAGCGCCTCGCGTCCTGCCATCGATCGGCCGATGAAATCCTTCTTGGTCGACATCATCTTGCCAAGCCCAAGATCGGCGGCAGTCGTCGTCCCGTTCAGTTCAGGGCCGGCGACATGGCCCTTCTCGATGCGCATGACGCCAAGAGCCTCGGTACCGTAAGGCGTTACGCCGTACTTTTCGCCTGCAATCATCAGGTTGCGCACCAGCGCATCGCCGAAGCGCGTCGGCACCGAAATCTCAAAAGCCATCTCACCCGAGAACGAGATGCGGAACAGCCGCGCCTTTACGCCACCGCGCAACATCACCTCGCGTGCGCCCATGAAGGGGAAGCCCTCGTTCGACAGGTCTTCGGAAGGGTCGACGATGTCCCGCAGCAGGTCGCGCGTCTTCGGCCCGGCAATCGAGAACTGCGCCCACTGGTCCGACACGGACGTGAGCTGCACGTCGAGTTCCGGGAACAGCACCTGCCGACAGAATTCGAGATGCTGCATCACCTGCCCCGCCTTGGCTGTGGTGGTGGTCAGGAAGTAGTGGTCCTCGGCCAGCCGCGACGTCGTGCCGTCGTCATAGACGATGCCGTCCTCGCGCAGCATGATGCCGTAACGCGCCTTGCCGACCGCGAGGTTGGAGAAAGTGTTGATGTAGACGCGGTCGAGGAAGGTTCCGGCGTCCGGCCCATGCACGTCGATCTTGCCGAGCGTCGACACATCGCAGAAGCCGACGCCCGAGCGCACGGCCTTCACCTCGCGGGTCACCGATACCAGCCAGTCCTTCTCGCGCTTGATCGGATACCACTGCGCGCGCTTCCAGAGGCCGGTGTCGACAAACACCGCCCCACGCTCGGCGGCCCAGTGATGCGAGGGTGTCAGCCGGGTCGAGTGGAAGTTCTCGTCGCGATGGTGGCCGGCCAGCGCGCCGATGGCGATCGGCACATAAGGCGGACGATAGATAGTGGTGCCCGTCTCCGGGATCGAACGGCCGGTCAGCTCCGCCATGATGGCGAGGCCCTGCACATTCGAGTTCTTGCCCTGGTCGGTCGCCATGCCGAGCGTGGTGTAGCGCTTCAGGTGCTCGACCGACTGGAAGCCCTCGCGTGCGGCAAGCGCGATGTCGGAGGCCGTCACGTCGTTCTGGAAATCGACGAAGGCCTTGTGCTTGCTGTTCACCGTCCAGACCGGCTTCAGCGAATAGGCTGCATCCTCGTCGGACACGGGCGTGTTGCCGGCGCTCTTGCTGAAACCGAGATCGCCCGCTGCCGCAGCGCCGGACGAATGCCCTTCCATCAGGCATGCCGCCAATGAAAATTCGCCATTTGCGGAGCCCGCCGCGATCATGCCGGGAGGCGCGCCATCCGGCACGAAGGCGGCGATGTCATCGCGCCATTTCGGCCGTCCGCGATGCTGCGAGGTTAGCCCGACGGACGGATTCCAGCCGCCAGAGACGGCGAGACCGTCGGCTTCCAGCGTCGCCCTTGCGCCACCGGCCAGCGCCGCGACGATCTTCGCCACGCCCGCCTTGCCTCCTTCGACATGATCGACCACGCCATTCAGCACCGCAAAGCCATGTTTGGCCGCAAGCGCGCGTTGTTCGGCGGAAACCTCAGCGCGCGCGTCGACCACGCCGGCCACAGTGACGCCAGCCGCAAGCGCTGCCTCGACCGTCTTCCAGCCATCGTCATTGTTGGTGAAGAGCGCCAGCCGCTTCGCCGGCGTCGCGGCGTAGCGGTTGATGTAGGTGCGCACCGCCGAGGAGAGCATGACACCCGGCATGTCGTTGCCGCCGAAAACGATCGGCCGTTCCAGCGCGCCGGCCGCAACCACCGTACGTCGTGCCACGATGCGCCAGACGCGCTGGCGTGGCTGGTGCTCGGGTGGCACGGGCACGTGATCGTTGACCCGCTCCAGCGCTGCATGAACTCCGTGGTCGAACGCGCCGGTCAGCGTCGTGTGTGTCATGATGCGCACTTCGGGCATCGAGCGCAGTTCAGCCTCGGCCTTGGCGACCCAGGCCGCGGCGTCGATGCCGTCGATTGTGCCGCCGTCAGACAGAAGGCGGCCACCAAGACGATTGTCTTCCTCGCACAGGATGACGCGTGCGCCTGCGCGGCCCGCTGCAAGCGCGGCCGCAAGGCCCGTCGGTCCGCTGCCGGCGATCAGCACGTCGCAATGCGCCCACGCCTTCTCGTAGTGGTCGGGGTCGCTCTTGTCGGCGGCGCGTCCGAGACCCGCCGCGCGGCGGATCAGCGGCTCGTAGAACTTTTCCCACAGCGCCGAAGGCCACATGAATGTCTTGTAGTAGAAGCCGGCAACGAAGATGGGCGACGCCAGCTGGTTGATCGACAGGAAGTCGAAGCTGAGCGACGGCCACCGGTTCTGGCTCGCCGAAACCAGCCCGTCATAAAGTTCGATCGTCGTCGCGCGCGTGTTGGGTTCGCGCCGCGCGCCGGTGCGAAGCTCCACCAGCGCGTTCGGCTCCTCGGAACCGGCCGTCAGGATGCCGCGCGGGCGGTGATACTTGAACGAACGGCCGACCAGCTTGACGCCGTTGGCGACGAGCGCCGAAGCCAGCGTGTCGCCTGCGAAACCGTCCATCGACTTGCCGTCGAAGCTGAACGAAAGGCGGTTGTCACGATCGATGAGGCCGCCTGCCGCGAGGCGGTGCGTCTGCCCGGCCGCGCTCATGACGCCACCTTCTGGGCACCCGCGCCGGCGACCGGCTCGACGGAGAAGATCTCGTGCGTCACCGTGTTCCGCCGGACCTTGAGCCAGGAGCGGCAACCGCCACCGTGATACCAAAGCTCCTCCATCTCCCCGGCGACGTTGTCGCGAAGGTAGACGTAGTCGTAGAACGCATCCTGGCCGGCGTCCGGCGCGGGTCGCTTCGGCTTGGCGTCGCCCAGATAGGAGAACTCGCCGTTCTCGCGCGGGCCACAGAAGGGACAGGCAATACGCATCGTTCTTTCACCGCCCTCAGTGCAGGTTCGGTTGGGCGCCCTGGCCCTTTTCGTCGATCATCGCGCCGCGCTGGAAGCGGTCGAGCCGGAAGCGTGCGCCCTCCCTGTGCAGTTCGTCGCGCGCGATCAAATGGGCGAAGACGAAGCCCGAGCCGGGCGTTGCCTTGAAGCCGCCATAGCACCAGCCAGCATTCAGATAGAGCCCGTCGACCGGTGTCTTGTCGATGATCGGCGAGCCGTCCATCGACATGTCCATGATGCCGCCCCACTGGCGCAGCAGGCGCACGCGGCCGATGACCGGCATCAGCGCCATGCCGCCCTCGCAGACATCTTCCACGACAGGCAGGTTGCCGCGCTGGGCATAGGAATTATAGCCGTCGATGTCGCCGCCGAATACCAGGCCGCCCTTGTCGGATTGGCTGACGTAGAAATGACCCGCGCCGAAGGTGATGACGCCCGGGATCAGCGGCTTGATGCCTTCCGACACAAAGGCCTGCAGCACATGGCTCTCGATCGGCAGGCGCAAACCGGCCATCGCAGCGACGCGCGAGGAATTGCCGGCGACGGCGATGCCCACCTTGCCCGCGCCGATCGTACCGCGGGATGTCTCCACGCCCGTAACCTTCCCGTTGGCGTCGCGGGTGAAGCCGGTGACCTCGCAGTTCTGAATGATATCGACGCCGAGCTTGTCGGCGGCATGCGCATAGCCCCACACGACCGCGTCGTGCCGTGCCGTGCCGCCGCGCGGCTGCAGGAGCCCGCCCTGGATCGGGAAGCGCGCATTGTCGAAGTTGAGGAACGGCGCAAGTTTCCTGACGCCGGCCTGGTCGAGCAGTTCGGAGTCGATGCCGTTGATGCGCATGGCGTTGCCGCGCCGCGCATAGGCGTCCCGCTGCGCGTCCGAATGGTAGAGATTCAGCACGCCGCGCTGGCTCACCATCGCGTTGTAGTTGAGGTCGCTCTCCATCGTCTCCCACAGCTTCATCGACATCTCGTAGAAGCCGATATTGCCGGGAAGGAGGTAGTTGGAGCGGATGATCGTGGTGTTGCGGCCGGCATTGCCGGAGCCGATCCAGCCCTTCTCCAGCACGGCCACATTGCGAATGCCGTGCTCGTGGGCGAGGTGATAGGCGGTGGCGAGCCCGTGGCCGCCGCCGCCGACGATCACGACGTCATACTGTTTCTGCGGTTCTGGGTCGCGCCATGTGCGCGGCCAGTTCTTGTGGCCGGAAAGGGCCGCGCGGGCGAGCGAGAAGATCGAGTATTTCATAGTCCTGCTTCAAACTCGCCCTGTTGCCTGGCATGGTCTGGTCCGAAAACCGGTTCCCACTTTTGGGGACCATGCCTATTCGCCCGTCAGATGTCGAGCGTGTGGTCCCGCTCCCACTGGGTAAAGTGGGAAGCATAGGAATTCCATTCCTGCTGCTTCAGCTTTAGATAAGCCGCCGAGAATTCATCGCCAAGCGCCGCCTTCAGCGACTTGTCCTTGTCGAACTCGCGCAGCGCGTCGAGCAGGTTCAGCGGCAGCTTCGGCGCACCCTTAACCGTGTGGCCGTCCTTGTACATGTCGATGTCGTAGCGCTTGCCCGGATCGGCCTTGGAACGGATGCCGTCGAGGCCGGCCGCGATGATCACCGCCTGCATCAGATAGGGGTTCGCCGCGCCGTCGGGCAGGCGCAGTTCGAAACGGCCGGGGCCCGGCACGCGAACCATGTGCGTGCGGTTGTTGCCGGTCCATGTCACCGAGTTCGGCGCCCAGGTCGCGCCCGAGATCGTACGCGGCGCATTGATGCGCTTGTAGGAATTGACGGTCGGGTTGGTGATGGCGGCAAGCGCGGAGGCATGCTTCATGATGCCACCGAGGAAGTTCTTGCCCTTGGCCGAGAGGCCGAGTTCCATCTTGGGGTCGGCGAAGACGTTGACCTTGCCGGCCTTGTCCCACACCGAGATATGCGCATGGCAGCCATTGCCGGTCAGGCCGGGGAAGGGCTTCGGCATGAAAGTCGCGCGCAAGCCGTGCTTCTCGGCGATCGACTTCACCATGAACTTGAAGAAGGAGTGCTTGTCGGCGGTCGGGATCACGTCGTCGAAGGCCCAGTTCATCTCGAACTGGCCGTTGGCGTCCTCGTGGTCGTTCTGGTACGGGCCCCAGCCGAGCGCCAGCATGTGGTCGCAGATTTCGGCGATCACGTCATAGCGGCGCATAACCGCCTGCTGGTCGTAGCAGGACTTGGACGCCGTGTCGGCCGGGTCGGAGATCGCGGTGCCGTCGGGCGTGATGAGGAAGAATTCTGCCTCGACACCGGTCTTGACGCGCATGCCTTCGGCGGCGGCCTCGGCCACGAGGCGGCGCAGCGTGTCGCGCGGCGCCTGGCTGACGGGCTGGTCTTCCATCACGCAATTGGCCGCCACCCAGGCGACCTCCGGCTTCCAGGGAAGCTGGATCACCGAATCCGGGTCCGGCACGGCCAGCATGTCGGGATGCGCCGGGGTCAGGTCGAGCCAGGTCGCGAAGCCGGCGAAGCCCGCGCCATCCTTCTGCATGTCTGATATCGCCTGCGCCGGCACCAGCTTGGCGCGCTGGCCGCCGAACAGGTCGGTGTAGGAGATCAGGAAATATTTGACGCCGTTCTTCTTGGCGAAGGCTGCGAGATCAGTTGCCAATGGAGTTCCCCATTACGTGTTTTGAAAAGCCGTTCCCGTGGCTATTCTTATGCAGAAAAGCGGCTCCGTTAGAAGCCGCCTTTTCCAGGTATCCAGCTCGTGCCGGCAAGCGGCACCTGCGCCATAGCCGCCGCCTCGACGGTCAGCGCGCACAGGTCCTCCGGTTCGAGGTTGTGCACGTCGTTCTTGCCGCAGGAACGCGCGATGGTCTGCGTCTCCAGCGTCATGACCTTGAGGTAGTTGGCAAGGCGACGACCTGCAGCGGCAGGATCGACGCGCTTCATCAGCTCCGGATCCTGCGTGGTGATGCCGGCCGGGTCCTTGCCCTCGTGCCAGTCGTCGTAGGCGCCGGCCGTGGTGCCGAGCTTGTTGTATTCCTCTTCCCAGTGCGGGTCCTGGTCGCCGAGAGCAACCAGGGCCGCAGTGCCGATCGACACGGCATCGGCGCCGAGCGCCAGCGCCTTGGCAACGTCCGCGCCGTTGCGGATGCCGCCCGAGACGATCAACTGCACCTTGCGGTGCATGCCGAGGTCCTGCAGCGCCTGAACCGCGGGGCGGATACAGGCGAGCGTCGGCTGGCCGACATTCTCGATGAACACTTCCTGCGTCGCGGCCGTGCCGCCCTGCATGCCGTCGAGCACGACGACATCTGCGCCCGCCTTCACGGCAAGGGCGGTGTCATAATAGGGCCGCGCGCCGCCGACCTTGATGTAGATAGGCTTTTCCCAGTTGGTGATCTCGCGAACCTCGAGGATCTTGATCTCCAGATCGTCAGGACCGGTCCAGTCGGGATGGCGGCAGGCCGAGCGCTGGTCGATGCCCTTCGGCAGGTTGCGCATGTTGGCGACGCGGTCGGAGATCTTCTGGCCGAGCAGCATGCCGCCACCGCCGGGCTTGGCGCCCTGTCCGACGACGATCTCGATCGCGTCGGCGCGGCGCAGGTCGCGCGGGTTCATGCCGTAGCGCGACGGCAGATACTGGTAGACCAGCGTCTTGGAATGGCCGCGCTCTTCCTCGGTCATGCCGCCGTCGCCGGTGGTGGTCGAGGTGCCGGCGAGAGTGGCGCCGCGCCCCAACGCTTCCTTGGCCGGGCCCGACAGCGAGCCGAAGCTCATGCCGGCGATCGTGATCGGGATCTTCAGCTCGATCGGCTTCTTGGCGAAGCGCGTGCCGAGAACGACGGATGTGTCGCAGCGTTCACGGTAGCCTTCCAGCGGATAGCGCGAGATCGACGCGCCGAGGAACAGCAGGTCGTCGAAATGCGGCAGCTTGCGCTTCGCGCCGCCGCCACGGATGTCATAGATTCCGGTCGCCGCGGCGCGGCGGATTTCCGACAGCGTGTAATCGTCGAAAGTCGCGGACTTGCGCGGCGTGGTCGGCGGGTTCTTGTACGTCATGCTTGCCCCTCGTCCGCTTAGTATGCGTCGGCGTTGTCGATGTTGAAATTGTAGAGCGTCCGTGCCGAGCCGTAGCGCGTGAACTCTTCCGGCTTCACGCCCTTGACGCCTGCGGCATCGAGAAGTTTCTGCAGCCGCTCGATATGCTTCGGGTGCATCTTCTTCTTCACGCAATCGGCGCCGAGGCTCTTCACCTTGCCGCGCACGTAAAGCTTTGCCTCATAGATGGAGTCGCCCAGCGCATCGCCGGCGTCGCCGAGCACCACGAGGTTGCCCGACTGCGCCATGAAGGCCGACATGTGGCCGATGCTGCCATGCACCACGATGTCGACGCCCTTCATCGAGATGCCGCAGCGCGACGACGCGTTGCCCTCGATCACCAGCAGCCCGCCGCGCGCCGTCGCGCCGGCATACTGGCTGGCGTCGCCCTTCACCACGATTGAGCCGGACATCATGTTTTCGCCGACGCCGGGGCCGGCGGAGCCGTGCACCGTGATCGCGCCGCCATCGTTCATGCCGCCGCAGTAATAACCGACCGAGCCGCGCACATCGACCGCGACCGGCTTGTCGACGCCGACGGCAACCGCATGGCTGCCTTTCGGGTTGACCACTTCCCAGGAGGTTTCATTCGAACCGGGCGGGATATCGTGAAGCGCTTGGTTCAGTTCGCGCAGCGAAGACTTGGACAGATCGACGGTTGGCATCAATGCTCCCAGAAATAGACTTTTGCGGGCTCGGGTTCCCAGACCTTGGCATTCTCGATGCCGGGCAGGTTGGCGAGCGCACGATATTCGGAACCGAAAGCGACGTACTGGTCGGTCTCGGCCATGACGGCGGGTTTGCAGGCGATCGGGTCGCGCACGACGCCGAAGCCGTTCTTGGTGCCGACGACGAAGGTGAAGAAGCCGTCGAGGTCGGTCAGCGTCTTTTCCAGCGCCTCGCCGAGATTGGCGCCATGCGCCATCGTGTTGGAGATGAAGGCAGCCGCGACCTCGGTGTCGTTCTCGGTCTCGAAGCTCATGCCGTCATGCTTCAGTTCGCGGCGCATGTTGTTGTGGTTCGACAGCGAGCCGTTGTGGACGAGGCACTCGTCCGGGCCGGTCGAGAAGGGATGCGCGCCCATCGTCGTGACGGCGCTTTCGGTCGCCATGCGGGTATGGCCGATGCCGTGCGTACCGGACATCTTCGTCAGGTCGAACCGCTTCACGACATCCGCCGGCAGGCCGACTTCCTTGAAGATCTCGATGACCTCGCCGACGCCCATGATGCGAACGGCCGGTCGCAGCTCAAGGATCGCCTCGCGGGCTTCCGTCACCTTGTCGGTCGGCACCTCGATCACGGCATGGGTCGACTTCAGAACGACTTCAGGCTTGCCGCCGATCTTCTCGGCCAGCGCCTTGCCCAGCCCGGCGAAATCCGTCTCCGGATCGGCCGACTGGATGGTGATCTTGCTCTTCTTGGTTTCACCGGAGCCGTAGATGGCGATGCCGGCGCTGTCAGGCCCGCGATCCGTCATGGTGATGAGCATCTCGGACAGCATCGCGCCGAGCTTTGGCTCGAGAGACTTGTCCTTCAGAAACAGACCGACAATTCCGCACATGGACTTGCCCTTTCTAGGTGGGAGATATCCTCTTCGGTTTGTCTACCGAATAGGCTGAACGATTTCAACTGGTATGAAAAAAATATTCCTGCTGTTTAATCGAGCGAGGCACGGTATCAGGCGCTGGACGCTTGTGTTCCGGAAGCCGCGCGGCGAAACGCCTCCTGCCTGATCCTGGCAAGGCGATAGGCGTCGGTGATGGAAAGCGCCCATACGAACAGCCCGCCGGCATGCCGTCCGATGAACGACTGGTCCGGCGTTGTCGTCGTGTAAGTGACGACCATCAGAAGGATGGCGAAGAGCACGAAGCAGAGCCCGCGCTGGACCTGTCCTATCGCCACATGACCGGCACCCGGCAGCAGGATGGCCAGCAGAAGGACGAGGCGCGGGTTGAGCGGTTGCTGCGCAATCGTGGTCGACTGCTGGTTCATGCGATGGTCCCCGACTGTGCCGGTTCGAGAGCTTCGTCGAGCAGGCGCAGTTCCGCCAGCGCGTTGCGCACGATGTCGGACGATACCTGAGCCATCGGAAAGCGCATCTGCCTGTAAAGGATATGCGCGCCGCGATCGCCCTCTGCGATCTGCCGCACGAGACCCGTCCCGCGCGGCGTGATGACGGCCTCCTTCAGCGCAGGATCGGCAAAGAGGGTGTGGAACAGGGCGCTGGTTCGCCGCAGCGCTGCTTCGCTAACGCCCTTTCCGCGCATCAGTAGCGGAAAGTCGGCCTTGAACGATGGTGTGACGGTATCCGGCAGGCCAAGGACGCGCGAGTAGAATTCGGTGCCGACGGGCCGCGCCAGCACGCCGATCGAAGGGCGCGACGCATCCCCGTTGGTCAGCATGGTCAGTTTGAGCCAGAGTTGCGGCAGGCGGCGGGGCACGAGACTGTCCGGCACGATCTCCAGGCTGACGCGATTGCCGTTGCTCGTGCCCTCCAGCCTTGGATAGCCGTCGCTGCCGACCTTTATGCTTGGATTGTCAAACAGCGCGCTTGCCTCGTCGAGCAGAACGGCGCGCCGTTTGAGGTCTTCGCGCATTTCCTTGCGGGCGAGCGCCGCGATCGTCGCGACGCCCGCGATGCAGAACAACAGGAGAGCCATGCCTCCGGCGGAGAGCGGCAAACCGGCCAGTCCGAACGCCGTCTGCATGGGGGTCCCTCGCGTCCCGCCTCAGTAGCCCTGCGGCCGTGGCCAGGGCATGGTGAATTGGTCGCCACGCTTGACGAAGCGGTAGCGCCAGAAATGGAACCACAGCGACGCGATGATGTAGAAGCAGAGCATCGCGATGAGCTGCGTTCCGTAGCCGAGGAACACGGCGAAGTAGGTTGCCGCGCACAGAACGAGCAGAATGAGCGCCGGCAACGGATGCCACGGGTGCACATAGCCACGCTTGATCGTGCCCAGCGGCCACTTCTTGCGGAACATCACCATGTTGAAGGTCATGAAGGTGTAGCCGAGAAGGCCGGACAGGATCGAGAAGGTGATCACCTGATCGAGCGGTGCGCCGAGCGCGAAGATCAGGGCGATCGGCACCAGGAACACGATCGAGCGGTATGGCGTCCTGAAGCGCGGATGCACCGCACCGAACCACTCCGGCAGATAGTGGTCGCGTCCCATCGAGAACCATGCGCGGGACGCATCGTTGATGCAGCCGTTGGCCGAGGCCGTCGTGGCGAAGACCGTGCCGATGAACAGCAGCACCATCAGCCCCGAATTGCCCGTCACGCGCGCCGCGTCAAAAAGCGGCGTGCCTGCGCTGCCGAGATATTCCCACGGGATCAGGCCCGAGCAGACATACCAGGTCAACGTCGCCGCGATCACCAGCGTCATGATGCCGGCCATCGTGCCGAAAGGCAGCGAACGCGCCGGCGAACGGACCTCTTCGGCCGCCTGACAGGTGCCCTCGATGCCGAGATAGTACCAGAGGCCGAAATGCAGCGCCGCGACGATGCCGAGCCAGCCATAGGGCAGCGGTTCGTTGGTCACTGCGGAGAAGTCGAGCGGAACCGCCGATGCGCCGAACTGCACCGAAAGGAACAGGACGATGATCGCAGCGAAGGCAAAGGCCGTGATCACGAGGTTGAACGACAGCGATGCCAGCACGCCGCGATAGTTCAGCCAGGCGAGCGCCAGGATGGTCAGGATGATGAACGGCTTCTGGTTCAGCCCCGAATGGCCGAGCATGCCGGCCACCGTGTCGAGCAGGAAGCCGATGGTGATGGCGTTCGCTGCCTCCAGCATCGTGTAGGCCATGACGAGGAAGAGGCCGACATTGAAGGCCATCAGCGGCCCGACGATGTGCTTGGCCTGCGCATATTGGCCGCCGGCGGCAGCCACCGTCGACGTCACTTCGGAATCAATCATCGCGACGCAGGTGTAGAGGAGCCCCGCCACCCAGCAGGCGACGAGGCCGGCTATCATCCCGCCTTTGCCGACCGAGAAGTTCCATCCCATATATTCGCCGACAAGCACGATACCGACGCCGAGTGCCCACACATGGGCCGGGCCGAGCACGCGCAGAAGGCCAAGCCTCTCCGGCGCCGCAGTTGCAGAAACATTGCTCATGAAAGTCCCCTCAGAGCTGAGGCAATTCCAGCAAAAGTGTGCAGCGGTTTTGCGTCCGGAATTGCGTAAAGAAAAAGAGCTGGACGATGTCCGGTGGACGACAGTTCACAGGACATCGTCCAGCTCGTGACGTTCTTGCGTCAGCTCGAGCTCACCCTCTCGAGATGAAGTGAGAAGTTCGTTGTCGTAGGTCGTGTCGATCTTGATCATGTCCATGATCATGATCGCGGCGATCACCGCTGACAGCGCCCAGGCCGCGTATTCCAGATAGTTCCAGATATCCATGACCCGCTCCTACCGGTTGCCATCTTTGCCGAAGCGCTCGTCGATCACCTCGCGGTACTCCTTGTCGGAGAGCCTGACGACGAGGATGAAGTAGCCGACGACGGCGACCACCATCACGATCAGTGCAGTCCAGCTGAACGTGTAGTCGAAGCGGGCGGTGATGATTTCGTTGGCGGAGGCCGCGTCGGGAAAACCGAGCGCGGCCCATTGCTGCTGTTCGGCCGCGTTCTGGCCAAGCGCTTCCCAGGTCGGGTTTTCGATCGGGGCGGGGGTCTTCGCCGCACCGGCGAGCCCCATGTAAAGCGGCAGATAAAGCGCGCCCACTGTCAGGACGAGCAGCACGACCACGTCGATGATCTGCCCCGCGAGACTTTGTTTAGGAGGTTTGTAGGCCATTGTCCGAATCCCCCTAAAGGCGCTTGCGACGACGCATCTCGTCGAGATGCATGATGTCGAGGCCGTAGATGAAAGATTTGTCGTCGCCGTAGTGGCGCAGCATGGCCACGATGGCCGCAGTATTGAACGCCAGGACCAACAGCGCGGCGATGCCGAGCACGATCCTGATGCCGCCTTCGCTGATCAGCGGCCAGACTGTGAACAACGTGAACAGGATGGTGACCCAGAGGCCTATCACGAAGGCCAGTGCACCCTTGCGGTCACGTCCATGCATCTGGTCGATGCGCGTTTCGAGCGAACGCGTATCGACCCCCTCTCCGAGTCTCGCTTCCATGATCCCTCCCCAGGGCATTTGATTGTTATGAAAACAACTTGCCTGCGAGGAATGTCCGCCTGTTCTAGGCCTGCGTCAAGCTGTCGCGCATGCTGCATTGCATCAATTCGATGCAATTGCACAGAATTCAAGCAGGGGCATGCTTTTCGACTCGTCAGAGCGAATTTCGCTTCCGCGACGTGGCCTGCTATCCTGTCTCCGTCTTAAGTGGAAACCGGCAAGCAAAAACATTTGCCTGTCAGGAAAACATTTTGAACGTCAGTATTGCACTGGCTCAAAAAATCGAGTCAGTATTTCGCCAAGCGACGAGAGCCATGGGAACGGCTCCGCCGCACGAATGTAATAAAGCCACTGGGAGAGCCTCATGACCCGTTCCTGGAGATTTTCGACGCTGATCGACCGCCATAAGGCGCTCGGCTCAAACCTCGAGGACTGGAGCGGCATGGGGACCGCTTGGAGCTATTCCGGCGACCCGAACGCGGAATACGAGGCCATCCGCACCAAGGCTGGCCTGATGGATGTGTCGGGCCTGAAGAAGGTCCACATCACGGGCGCGCACGCGCAGCACCTGATCGACATCACCACCACGCGCGATCCAGAGAAGATTTACCCCGGCAAGTCGGCCTACGCCTGCATGCTGAACGAGGCCGGCAAGTTCACCGACGACTGCATCATCTACCGCCTCAGCCCGAACTCGTGGATGGTTGTGCACGGCTCCGGCACCGGCCACGAGGAACTCACCCGCGCCGCGCAGGGCAAGGACGTGTCGCTGCGCTTCGACGACAATTTGCACGACCTCTCGCTGCAGGGTCCGCTCGCCGTTGACTACCTCGCCAAGCACGTGCCGGGCATCCGCGACCTGCCTTACTTCCACCACATGCAGACGCAGCTCTTCGGCTTCCCGGTCATGATCTCGCGCACCGGCTATACCGGCGAGCGCGGCTACGAAATCTTCTGCCGCGGACAGGACGCCGTCGCCATCTGGGACCGCATCCTGGAAGAGGGCAAGCCGATGGGCATCATCCCCTGCCGCTTCACCACGCTCGACATGTTGCGCGTCGAGAGCTACCTGCTCTTCTATCCCTACGACAATTCGCAGAAGTATCCGTTCGAGGACGAAGGCCCCGGCGACACGCTGTGGGAGCTCGGGCTCGACTTCACCGTCAGCCCCGGCAAGACCGGCTTCCGCGGCGCCGAGGAGCACTACCGCCTCAAGGGCAAGGAGCGCTTCAGGATCTACGGCGTCCTGCTTGACGGCACCGAGCCGGCGGACGAGGGCGCGCCTGTCCATGCGGGCGGCACGCAGGTCGGCGTCGTCACCTGCGCCATGTATTCGCCGCTGGTCAAGAAATCGATGGGCATCGCCCGCCTCAGCGTCGACACGGCGGTGCAGGGCACTCCCCTTGAAATCCACAACCGCAGCGGCATCATAAAGGCCACCGCCCAGCCGCTTCCCTTCGACGATCCGAAGAAGGCCAAGCGCACCGCGAAAGGCTAACGCCAGTACACCGGGAGGAACAGGTTTCAGGATAATAGGGAAAGGCTGGAATTGCCGATTGAACCGACGATCAAGAGCAGGCCCATCTACGGCACGCTCTCGCCCCAGAAGGGCACCGAACACCTGCTGATCGCCGACGCCGAAGGGGCACAGGCGATCCTCGACCTCGCGAAGTCCGCGCCGGAGGGCTTCTTCGCCGCCGCCGAGATTGTCTACATCCCGCGCGCCTCCGGTGAGGGCCACGTCGCCGCGTTGAAGGCGCTGAAGCCCGCGCGTTTCTATGACGGTCCATCCATCGCCGCCGCGCTGCCGCGCCTGCGCCAGACCTTCGCCACCGCGCATATGGGCCTGCGCGTCTATCTCGCCGGCACGGAAGGGCTGATCGGCCAGGCCATGCTCGCCGCCACCGAGGCCGGCATCGACTACTCCTCCATCCAGACCGAGCATCGCGGCTCGCTGGCGCGCCGCGTCCAGTGCGTCCACTGCAAGGGCGTCACCGAGGACGTCACCACGCAGCCCGTCACCTGCGCGCATTGTGGGCTGACGCTTTTCGTGCGCGATCACTATTCGCGCCGCCTCGCCGCCTTCCAGGGCGTCTGCATCAACGCGGAGGACCGCAGCGAGCAGGTGCCGGTCGAGGAGGTTTTCCCATGAGCGCCGGGACCACCAAGCTCGACGTCACCGTGGCCGATGTCGTCCCCGTCAACGACCTCGTCACGCGCTTCCATTTCCGCCCCACTGCCGGCGGCCTGCTGCCGACCTTTTCGGGCGGCGCGCATGTCGTGGTCGAGATGCGCGAGGCGGGCCGCCCTCCGCGCCTCAACCCCTATTCGCTGATGTCCTCGCCGCTCGACACCTCGGAATACACTATCTCCGTGCGCCGCGACGATGTCGGCCGCGGCGGCTCGCTCTTCATGCATCGCAACGTCAGGCCGGGCGACCGCATGGTCGTGTCCTATCCGGTCAACCTCTTCTCGCTCGACCTGCGCGCCAAGAAGCACCTGATGATCGCGGGCGGCATCGGCATCACGCCCTTCGTCGCGCAGACCGCGCAGCTCGCCGCCGAGGGCGGCAATTTCGAGCTGCACTATGCCTGCCGCACCGCCTCGCTCTTCACCTATGGCGACCTGCTGCAGGAGCGCTACGGCAAGCGCATCCACCTCTATCACGACGATCGCGGCGAGAAGATCATGCTCGACCGCCTGCTGACCTCGCAGCCGCTCGGCACGCATCTCTATGTCTGCGGCCCGGCGCCGATGATTAACTGGGTCGTCGGCCGCGCCGCCGAGCTCGGCTGGCCGTCGGAGAATGTGCATTTCGAGCATTTCTCCGCGCCGCAGCCCGGCCTGCCCTTCGACGCGACGCTCGCCGTCTCCGGCAAGACCATCCATGTCGGCGAACAGCAGAGCCTGCTGGAGGCCATCGAGGCCGCCGGCGTCGACCCGCCCTATCTCTGCCGCGGCGGCGTCTGCGGCCAGTGCGAAACCAACGTCATCTCCTATGACGGAAAATTCCTGCACAACGACCACTGGCTTTCGGAGGAAGAGCACCGCTCGGGCTGCAAGATCATGCCCTGCGTGTCGCGCTTCGAGGGCAAGTCACTCGTACTTGAACGGTAAGGGAGCATGATCCCGAAAAGTTGCAGACTTTTCGGACAAGGTCATGCTCAAAAATAAGAGGAAGCTTACAGATGGGCATCCAGTTCAGGAAGGAAACCTTCCGCGACGACTTCTCGTTCAAGAACTCGCCGGAGCATGTCAGGCGCTTCCCGTTCCCGTTCCACGAGGACAGCTACATGTATGCGGTCAACATCGAGCCGCATAAGCCGGGACCGAAAGGCAGCGTGCTCGAGTTCCCGTTCGACGTGGACGAACACTACGTCTCGGAGATGGAGGACCGCGCGCTGGTGCTGGCGGAGGATCCGCTGCGCTGCCAGTCGCTGCCGCACATGACGCTCGCCGGCTGGGACCTGCTCGAGCTGCTCATGGTCTCGATGGCGGAAAGCTACCCCGAGCATTTCACGCTGACGCGCGACGGCGACACCTGGCACTGGATCAACCGGCCGCTCGGCATCGACGACACCTTCGTCTTCGGCGACACCTCCACGCTGCCCTATGGCCCGATGGAATACATCACGCGCCAGAGCCAGGGCGACTACTGCATCCTCGACCAGCGCGACGGCAACCTCTGGATGGACGCCGGCATCGTCACCACGCAGGCCGACTGGTCGCTCGATTTCGACATCGGCATGAATTTCTTCGAGTGGCACGCGCCCGTGCCGCTGGCGCATGAGAAGGGCATCTTCACCCGCGCGCTGAAATTCCTGCTCAACGTGCAGCAGGGACAGCCGGCGCGCCGCCTCAACTGGACGATGACCATCAACCCGCGCCTCGACACCAGCCCGGAGAACTATCACAAATGGGGTCCGGACCGCACTACGGTCACGCCTGAGAACGTCGGCGACAAGGTGCACCTGCGCGTCGAGCTGCAGACCTTCTGGCGGCTGCCGCGCTCCAACGCGCTGGTCTTCCCGATCCGCTGCTATCTCATCAAGATGGACGAGCTGGCCACGTCCCCGAAATGGGCCAAGCGCCTCCACCGCGTTATCCGCGACCTGCCCGAGGAACTCGCCACCTACAAGGGCCTCACCCGCTACCGCCCGACGCTGGTCGAGTGGCTGTCGAAATACGACGACGGCGGCGTCACCTCCCCCGGCTTCGGCCCGGACTGATTCCCTTAACCCTCCCCCCTGCGGGGAGGGTGGATCGGCGAAGCCGATCCGGGTGGGGGTCGTGGCGGTCTAACCGCCGTTGTTTGATGGCGAACCGCGCTTGCAGCCGCTCCCCTACCCACCCCGCCCCGGCCATGCCTTCTGGATGGCGGCGAAGAAGAACGCCGTCGTCAGACCGAACACGATCAGCCCGTTGACCGCCTCGATCGTGCCGAGCAGCATCCACTGCTTTTCCAGGTAGACGTCGGCGTGGCCGTAGCTGGTCATCGCGCCGAAGGAATAGAGCACGGCCGAGTTGAAATCCGGCAGCGCGCCGAGCCACACATAGAGCCACGCCCAGGCAAGCCCCTCCAGCCCGTGCAGCGTCGCGGCCGCGATCGCCAGAAGCCCGACCCCGGCGATGAAGCGGAAATGCGTGTTCCGCATCGACGCCACCTCCGGCACCAGCGCCCGCGTAATCAGCATGAACGCCGCGACATGGAACACCATCACCGCCACCGCCAGCGGCAGCCCGTATTCCCAGTCTGATGTCCACGACATGCTTTTTCCTCCGCGCCCCGCCCGGCCGGTGCGCGCGTTGTCAGCGGAAGGCGGGGAGGTTGACCGATGGCAAAACACAAGGCGGATGGCAAGATGGGGATAGGACGGGCGAAGGATGCGCCCCCCGCCCGCTCTTCGTCATCCTTGCACACGCCGAGCATACAATGAGATAAGTAGAACAAATATAGCCTTGTGGAGAGCGAATTTGGGCGGCGCGAAATTTAGCAGTGTAACAATACCCGAAATCCTGCTTTGCGCTTGGCTTATTCTATGTTTTATCTGGTATGTGAAGCATGGCGTACCTCAGATTCGTATGGCGTTAAAGCATGGAATCCAGAAAGCGCGACATAGGGTTTATCTTCAAGATATGGACCCAGTTCAGTTTTGGATTGGACTGATATCGAACATATTGGGCTTAGTGCTTCCTCTGATCGCGTTATTTGCATTCTTTTTTTATAAACTTCGGTAACCGGGTTGGTCTTTTCGATAAGCTCGATCTTATTGTCGTGGCCATCGCTTCAGCGGCTTCTCGCGCTGGATGGCATCACGAATGTCGAAATGCTCCTCGTACCAGACGAGCCTCTGCACACCGTAGCGCGCGGTAAACTGCGAGCCCTTGCCTTGCTTGTGCTCGGGCATGCGCCGGCCGAGCCAGTTGGTCACGCCGATATAGATGGTGCCACGCTTCTGGCTGGCGGTCATGTAGACGTAGCCGGTCATGCATTGACGGTATGAGGAGAGCCCAGAGGCAGCAAGGTCTGCTGTGTCGCGCGCTTCGCGAATGGCACGGCATGGATCCTATGGTCTACGCGACGGCCTTTGGCCTGCTCCGCCATAGGATGACGAATTCGTGGGTTGACGCGTCAGCGCTTCCAGCATGGACACCCCTTCCACCCAATCCCTTGATTTCATTCACCCCACCAAAAAATCCGCCCCGTTTTATCCACGCCCCCAAAACCTCCTGCATAATCCTTCGCATCGCTCTCGCGGGAACCGGGTCCGGACCGGGGATCAGGGAGGGCGACGGCGCCGGATCGGTCGCGCCGGGCTGATAGCGGGCAGGCGGGCAACCGTTTGCCTGACATCATGCCCTTACGGCGGCGCGGCTGGGTGATGAACCCCCAGATCCGGGCCTCAACGGAGACCAGCGGCAACGGCCGTGTCCTCCGCCGGGGCAAGAACGCCGGACGGGCGGCCGCAAGGTCGCATAAAAACTACAAGATGAGCGATCGAACGGCCGCCCGTCTTCCCACCTCCCGGCACCGGGAGCGCTCTTTGAATGGCCAGATGCTTCGGCAGGCGTGGCAACGACCACGCGTGCCGCAAGCCCAAACGGGCGTCGCGCCCTATGGCGCGCCCTCGCGGAGGCCAGCGAGCAAGGCGAGCGCGCGGCCGTGAGCGAAAGAAACCGACGTGGCAACGGATAGGTGCGTCGACTTTGGCGATTGGCGGTTCCTCGCCCCTGCGAAGCGGGGGAGAGGTGGATCGGTCCGCAGGACCGAGACGGTGAGGGGGGAGCAACAGTCGCCGTTCGAGCCCGACCGGGACATGAAGGCGCTAAGACCCCCTCTCCGTCCGCTTCGCGGACACCTCTCCCCCGCTTCGCAGGGGCGAGGAAATAGCGCCAAGCGAACAAACCGCCCGTGAGCGGAAATCTCGACTTTCCCGCCGTTTCATGCCACTTCCCGCGCCATGGCATTCGACATCAAGATATGCGGCCTCAGCACGGCCGAGGCGCTGGACGCAGCGCTGGCGGGCGGCGCGACGCATGTCGGCTTCATTTTTTTCCCCAAAAGCCCGCGCAACATCGCGCCCGTCGAGGCCGGCCAGTTGCGAAAGGCGGCCGCCGGTCGCGCAAAAGCTGTGGCGGTCACGGTCGATGCGGATGATGCCTTCCTGGATGAGATCGTCGCCGCGATGGCGCCCGACATGCTGCAGCTTCACGGCCACGAGACGCCCGCGCACGTCGCCGAAGTGAAGGCGCGCTACGGCCTGCCGGTCATGAAGGCGTTTTCGGTGCGCGACGCGGCCGACCTCGCCGGGCTGGACGCATATCGCGGCATCGCCGACCGCTTCCTGTTCGACGCCAAGCCGCCCAAGGGGGCCGAGCTTCCCGGCGGCAACGGCGTGCCGTTCGACTGGACGGTGCTGGCCGCACTCGATCCCGATATCGACTACATGCTGTCGGGCGGGCTGAACGCCGCCAATATCGGCGAGGCGCTGCGCCTCGTCAGCCCCGCCGGCATCGACATTTCGTCGGGCGTCGAGAGCGCGGCGGGCGTCAAGGACCCTGCGCTGATCGAGGCCTTCTTCCGAGCCGTGCGCGCCGCGAGAGAGAAAAACGCCGCATAACTTGCGTCCCGGCCCCGGAAAAGGCTAAGCGAAACCGAGCGGCGGCCGGAGACGGGCCGCCCATCCGGGAAACGCCATGAACAAGCCTGTAGAGCCCAATTCCTTCCGCACCGGCCCCGACGAACAGGGCATGTTCGGCATTTTCGGCGGCCGCTTCGTCGCCGAGACGCTGATGCCGCTGATCCTCGACCTCGAGCAGGAGTGGGAAAAGGCCAAGAACGATCCGGCCTTCAAGGCGGAGCTGGCGGCGCTTTCCACCCACTATGCCGGGCGGCCCTCGAAACTCTATTTCGCCGAGGGCCTGACCAGGCATCTCGGCGGCGCAAAAATCTATTTCAAGCGCGAGGACCTGAACCACACCGGCTCGCACAAGATCAACAACTGCCTCGGCCAGATCCTGCTCGCCAAGCGCATGGGCAAGAAGCGCATCATCGCCGAGACCGGCGCCGGCCAGCACGGCGTGGCGTCCGCCACCGTCTCGGCCCGCTTCGGCTACCCCTGCGTCGTCTACATGGGCGCGACCGACGTCGAGCGGCAGAAACCCAACGTCTTCCGCATGAAGCTGCTGGGCGCGGAGGTGCGCCCCGTCAGCGCCGGCCACGGCACGCTGAAGGACGCGATGAACGAGGCCTTGCGCGACTGGGTCACCAATGTCGAGGACACCTACTACCTGATCGGCACGGCCGCCGGCCCGCATCCCTATCCGGAACTCGTGCGCGACTTCCAGTCGGTCATCGGCACCGAAGCCCGCGCACAGATCCTCGAACAGGAGGGCCGCCTGCCCGACGCCATCATCGCGGCGGTCGGCGGCGGGTCGAACGCCATCGGCCTGTTCCACCCCTTCCTCGACGACCGGTCGGTGAGGATCATCGGCATCGAGGCCGGCGGGCGTGGCCTCGATGGCATCGAGCATTGCGCTTCGATGAACGCCGGCAAGCCCGGTGTGCTCCACGGCAACCGCACCTATCTGCTGCAGAACGCCGACGGCCAGATCCTCGACGGCCACTCCATCTCGGCCGGCCTCGACTATCCCGGCGTCGGCCCCGAGCATTCCTGGTTGCGCGACACCGGCCGCGTCGAATACGTGCCGATCCTCGACGACGAGGCGCTGGAGGCCTTCCAGGTGACCACCAAGCTCGAAGGCATCATCCCGGCGCTCGAATCCGCGCATGCCATCGCCCACGCGATGAAGATCACGCCGTCCATGGGCAAGGACCAGATCGTCATCGTCAACCTTTCGGGACGCGGCGACAAGGACGTCCACACCGTCGCCGGCATGATGGGCATGGAGATCTGATCATGGCCGACACCCGCATCGACCGCCGCATGGCGAATCTGAAAGCCGAGGGTCGCCCGGCGCTCGTCACCTATTTCATGGGCGGCGACCCCGACTACGCGACCTCGCTCAAGATCATGAAGGCGCTGCCGAAGTCAGGCAGCGATGTCATCGAGCTTGGCATGCCCTTCTCCGACCCGATGGCCGACGGCCCGGCGATCCAGGCCGCCGGCCTGCGCGCGCTGAAGGCCGGCCAGACGCTCGCCAAGACGCTCGCCATGGCCGCGGATTTCCGCAAGTCGGACGACGAGACCCCGATCGTCCTGATGGGCTACTACAACCCGATCTATATCTACGGCGTCGACCGCTTCCTCACCGACGCGAAAGCCGCCGGCATCGACGGGCTGATCGTGGTCGACCTGCCGCCGGAGATGGACGAGGAACTGTGCATTCCGGCACTGAAGGCCGGCATCAACTTCATCCGCCTCGCCACGCCAACGACCGACGACAAGCGCCTGCCCAAGGTGCTGCAGAACACGTCCGGCTTCGTCTACTACGTCTCGATGACCGGCATCACCGGCTCGGCGCTTGCCGACACCGCGAAGGTTGGCGCCGCCGTCAAGCGCATCAAGGCGCATACGGTGCTTCCGATCTGCGTCGGCTTCGGCGTCAAGACCGCCGAGCAGGCGCGAGCCATCGGCGCATCCGCTGACGGCGTCGTGGTCGGTACCGCCATCGTCAACGCCGTTGCGGAGGCGGGTGCCGCCGCGACCGATCCGGCGGAAGCCGTCACCACACTGGTCAGCAGCCTCGCGCAGGGCGTTCGCTCCGCCCGCCTTGCTGCCGCCGAATAGTCTTCCCATCTTCTCCCGAAACGGGATTGTTTCACGATGAACTGGATCACCAATTTTGTCCGCCCCCGCATCAACTCGATGCTCGGCCGCCGCGACATACCGGAAAACCTCTGGATCAAGGATCCGGAGAGCGGCGAGATGGTGTTCCACAAGGACCTCGAGGAAAACCAGTACGTTATCCCCTCGTCTGGCCACCACATGAAGATTTCGGCCAAGGAGCGGCTGAAATTCTTCTTCGACAATGGCGAATACGACCTTCTCGAAAATCCGAAGGTCGTTCTCGACCCGCTGAAGTTCCGCGACGAGAAGCGCTATACCGACCGCCTCAGGGACGCCAAGTCCAAGACGCAGCTCGAGGACGCGATCCTGAACGCGACAGGTTCCGTTGAAGGTTTGCCCGTTGTCGCCACCGTGCAGGATTTCGCCTTCATGGGCGGCTCGCTCGGCATGGCTGCCGGCGACGCGATCGTCCACGGCTTCGAGACCGCCTTTGCGATGAAGCGTCCGCTGGTGTTGTTTGCCGCGTCTGGCGGCGCGCGCATGCAGGAAGGCATCCTGTCGCTCATGCAGCTTCCGCGCACGACGGTGGGCGTCGATCGGCTGAAGGAAGCCGGGCTGCCCTACATCGTCGTGCTGACCAATCCGACGACCGGCGGCGTAACCGCCTCCTATGCAATGCTTGGCGACGTTCACATCGCCGAGCCGGGCGCCCTGATCGGCTTTGCCGGCCCGCGCGTCATCGAGCAGACCATCCGCGAAAAGCTGCCGGAAGGGTTCCAGCGCGCCGAATATCTGATGGAGCACGGCATGGTCGACATGGTCGTCTCCCGCCTCGAATTGCGTTCGACGATTGCTCGGCTGCTGAAAATCCTGATGAAGACACCGATGCCGGTTGCTCCGATCGAGCCGGAAATCCTGCCGCCGGCGCTCGTTGCCGCGGAGGCGCGTCCCGGCGTCTAGCAATCGGCCGGCATCTCGGCCCTGGAACCTTCGATGACCAGCCTTCTCGCCGATCTGGAAATCGAGCGCCTCATGGCGCTGCACCCGAAAGGCTATGATCTTTCGCTGGATCGGGTATCGCGGCTGCTGGATCGTCTCGGCAATCCGCAGCACAAGCTGCCGCCGGTCATCCACATCGCCGGCACGAACGGCAAGGGCTCCGCCGCCGCGTTTTCGCGGGCGTTGCTGGAAGAGGCCGGCTACCGCGTCCACGTCCACACCTCGCCGCATTTGGTCAACTGGCACGAGCGCTACCGGCTCGCCGCCGAGGGGGGCGGCAGGCTGGTGGACGACGAACTGCTGGCGAAAACAATAGCCCGCGTCGCCGAGGCCAATCGGGGCGAAACCATCACCGTCTTCGAAATCCTGACTGCGGTTGGCTTCCTGCTCTTTGCGGAAAATCCTGCAGACGCGGTGATCCTCGAAGTCGGACTTGGTGGTCGCTTCGACGCGACCAATGTGATCAAGAGCCCCGCCGTATCGCTCATCATGCCGGTCTCGCTCGACCATGAGGCCTATCTCGGTGACCGGGTAGAGCTCATCGCGGCCGAAAAGGCCGGCATCATCAAGCGCGGCTGCCCTGTTGTCATCGGCGCGCAGGAGACCGATGCGGCCAGGATCGTGCTGGAGGAGACGGCCGAGCGGCTGGACTGCCCGGTTCAGGTCTACGGTCAGGACTTCCTCGCCTACGAGGAGAACGGCCGCATGGTTTATCAGGACAGCGATGGCCTGATGGATCTGCCGTCACCGATCCTGCCTGGCCGTCACCAATATGCCAACGCCGCCGCTGCCATCGCTGCGGTCCGCGCGGCAGGCTTCGATATCGATCATGCCGCAGCCGAGCGCGCCATGCGCAGCGCTTCATGGCCGGGACGCATGCAGCGGCTCCAGTCCGGGCATCTGGTTGATCTTGCGCCGAAGGGCGCTGAACTCTGGCTCGATGGCGGACACAATCCCGGCGCGGGCATGGTCGTCGCCGAAGCGCTGGTCGAGCAGGAGGAGAAGCAACCCCGGCCGCTCTTCCTCATCGCGGGCATGATCAACACCAAGGATCAGGCCGGCTACTTCCGCGCCTTCCACGGCATGGCTCGGCATGTCTACACGGTTCCTGTCGGCATGTCGGATGCCGGCGTTCCCAATGCGGAGCTGGCGCTGAGGGCGCAGGAAGCCGGCCTTTCGGCAGAACCGGTCGCGTCGGTCCCCAACGCGCTCATGTTGCTTCGTGACACGTGGGACGGGCGTGAGATAGCGCCGCGTATCCTGATCGGCGGGTCACTGTACCTGGCGGGCGAGGTGCTGGCAGAGAACGGAACGCCGCCTACCTAACCTGCTGAAAGGATTCTGGATATCATTGATATGCCTTAGATATATCAGTGATATATGCCTACGCGGAAAGTGACGTGCACGCGCCGGACGCGCGATTGCGTCTCGCGGAAGACATTTCAGATTGTCTCAGATTGAGAAGCTGGTTCCGCAGCCGCACGACGCAACTGCATTGGGATTCTTGATCTGGAAGGACTGGCCCATCAGGTCATCGACGAAGTCGATGACGGAGCCACCCATATAGACCAACGACAGGTCGTCGATCAGGACGGTCGCGCCATGCTTCTCGATGGCGACGTCGTCTTCATTCCTGGATTCCACAAGGTCGAACTTGTAGGAGAAGCCTGAACAGCCGCCGCCCTCGACCGACACACGCAGCGCGATCTTGCCCGGTTCGCCCGCGACGATCTTGGCCACGCGCTTCGCCGCAGCGTCGGTCACATCGACTTTCATCGTGGTCTTGGCGTCTGCGCCCATGGTATCGCCCTCGGCGTCACCTTGCGTTTCTGTTTGCATCATAGCTATGAACGGAGGCGGGACAAGTCAACGGGCAGAGCCATGACGACGGAGCTTGGCGACATAGGCTTTGGCTACCGCCCCCGCGCGCCCTATGCCTGCGACCCCGCCCAGACGCGCGGACGCCTGCAGCCGGAGCCGGAAAGCCCGACCCGTACCCCTTTCCAGCGCGACCGCGACCGCATCATCCATTCGACCGCCTTCCGGCGTCTCAAGCACAAGACGCAGGTCTTCATCGCTCACGAGGGCGACCACTATCGTACGCGCCTGACCCACACGATCGAGGTCGCCCAGATCGCCCGCGCGCTCGCCCGGGCATTGCGCTGCGACGAGGATCTCGCCGAGGCCATCGCGCTGGTGCACGACTTCGGCCACACGCCTTTCGGCCACACGGGCGAGGATGCGCTCAACCTGAAAATGGCGCAGTGGGGCGGTTTCGACCACAACGCCCAGTCGCTGCGCATCGTGACACGGCTGGAACGCCGCTATGCCGAATTCGACGGCCTCAATCTGAGTTGGGAGACGCTGGAAGGCTTGGTCAAGCACAACGGCCCGCTGACGAATTCCTCGGGAAAAGGGCTGAAAGGACCGGTGCCGCAGGCCATCCGCGACTTTTCCGAGCTTTTCGACCTCTGCCTCGACAAACATGCGAGCCTGGAGGCCCAATGCGCGGCCATCGCCGACGACATCGCCTACAACACGCATGACATCGATGACGGCCTGCGGGCGGGATTGCTTTCACTCGATATGCTGGAGAGCGTCAGCCTGCCAGCCGGCATCCTCAGGGCCGTGCGCGAACGCTACCCACATCTCGACCCCGTCCGTGTCGGCCACGAACTGATGCGTCGCCAGATTACGGTCATGGTCGAGGATGTCATTGCCACAACGACCGCCCGTCTGGCGCGCCTGAGGCCGGAAAGCGCCGACGACGTGCGCAATGCCGGCAAGACGATGGTGACCTTTTCCGACGGCCTTGGCGCACAGGAGAAGGAGCTCAAGGCGTTCCTCTACAAGCACCTCTACCGGGCGCCGGATGTCATGCGTGTCCGGGCGGATGCCGAACGCGTCGTGCTCGATCTCTTCGACGCCTATTTTGCAGACCCGCGCCTCATGCCGGAAGGCTGGCGCGAGGGCCTGGACCGCGCCGGCGACCGCGTCAAGGCGCGCGATGTCGCGGATTTCCTGGCCGGCATGACAGACACCTACGCGCTCAAGGAGCATCGCCGCTTGTTTGACCATACGCCCGATTTAAGCTAGGGCGCCGCAAGAATGCGGCATTCGCGCCGCCGTGCCGATTTCCAGAGATGACAATGAATATCTTCGCCGATTTCAATGAGCGGGTCGTAAAGGTCGTTCAGGGACTGGGGCTAAAGGACAAGGACGGGGCCGACCTCGACCTGTCGCGCATCGCCGTCGAGCCGCCTCGAGATGCCAGCCATGGCGACCTGGCGACCAACGCTGCAATGGTACTGGCGAAGCCCACGGGACAGAATCCCCGCGCGCTGGCCGAAACCATCGCGGCCGTCCTTCGGCAGGACAAGGATGTCGTCAAGGTGGATGTGGCCGGTCCGGGCTTCGTCAACCTCAAGCTTTCCGACGCTTTCTGGCAGGTTCACCTCGCATCGATCCTCGCGGATGGTAAGAGTTACGGCCGCTCCACCATCGGCGGCGGCAGGAAGACCAACGTCGAATACGTCTCGGCCAATCCGACTGGTCCCATGCATGTCGGCCACTGCCGCGGCGCGGTCGTCGGCGATGCGCTGGCGAACCTGCTGGCTTTTGCCGGCTACGACGTCACCAAGGAATACCTGATCAACGACGCCGGCTCGCAGATCGACGTGCTGGGCCGCTCCGCATTCCTGCGCTACCGGCAGGCGCTCGGCGATGACATCGGCGAGATCCCGGCGGGCCTTTACCCCGGCGACTACCTTGTGCTGGTCGGCGAGGACCTTGCCGCCGATTTCGGGCGCGACCTGCTGCAGATGCCGGAAGACGAGGCGCTGGCAATCGTCAAGGACCGCACCGTTGCCGCCATGATGGTCATGATCCGCGAGGATCTGGCTTTGCTCAACGTCCACCACGAGGTGTTCTTCTCGGAGCGCACGCTACACGCGGACAATGCGAAGGCGATCCGCGAGGCGATCAGCGACCTCACCCTCAAGGGCCACATATACAAGGGCAAGCTGCCGCCCCCCAAGGGCGAAAAGCCCGACGACTGGGAAGATCGCGAGCAGACGCTGTTCCGGTCGACCGAGGTCGGCGACGACATGGACCGTCCTCTGGTCAAGTCGGACGGCTCCTACACCTATTTCGCCGCCGATGTGGCCTATCTTAAAGACAAGGTGGATCGCGGCTTCGAGAAGCTGATCTTCGTGCTGGGCGCCGATCACGGCGGCTACGTCAAGCGCATGGAGGCGCTCGCCAAGGCGGTCACCGATGGCAAGGTGGAGCTGACGGTGCTGTTGTGCCAGCTCGTAAAGCTCTTCCGCGACGGCGAGCCCGTCCGCATGTCCAAGCGTTCAGGCGATTTCATCACTTTGCGCGATGTGGTGGACGAAGTCGGGCGCGACCCGATCCGCTTCATGATGCTCTATCGCAAGAACGACGCGCCGCTTGACTTCGACTTCGCCAAGGTCACCGAGCAGTCGAAGGACAACCCGGTCTTCTACGTGCAGTATGCCTCGGCGCGCTGCCATTCGGTGTTCCGGCAGGCAAAGGAGCAGCTTCCCGGCCAGGAATTTGCCCGCAAAACGCTTCAATCCGCGAGCGGCCTGTTGGCAGACGAAGGGGAGTTGGGGCTGATCCGCAAGCTCGCGGAGTACCCGCGCATGATCGAATCGGCGGCGCTGGCGCTCGAGCCGCACCGCATGGCTTTTTACCTCTATGATCTCGCCAGCGCGTTCCACAGCCAGTGGAATCGTGGCACGGATAACGTGGACTTACGTTTTGTTAAGGTTAACGAACCAGAATTGACCAATGCCAGACTCGGGCTGGTGCAGGCTGTTTCGGATGTCTTGACATCCGGTCTGGCGTTGATCGGAGCGGATGCGCCAACCGAGATGCGCTAGGCCGAAACCGGACAAAAACCTGTCACCATTTGCCCACATTGCGCTGGTAGGGACCAAAACCTGCGCGACGCCAAGGCGTCCGAATGTGTGCGAGTTCGGGAAGACATGGCAGATAAGAACCAGCTGAAAATCGCCGATCAGGTCGACCTAGCGGACGACGATCCTTTTGCGGAGCTGACCCGTATCATGGGCTTCGACCCGCGCCAGCCGGCAAAGCGTCCGGAGCCGGCTTCGGTCCAGCCGCTTTCGAGACTTGCACCTGTTTCCCAGCCTGCCCCGGCTGCGCAGGCGGCGGACGAGCAAGATTTCAGCCTCGACCTCGAGAAGGAATTGCTCGGCGGATTTGATCTGGAGGAGGAGCAATACGCTCAGCCCCAGGGCTTCCCGTCCGACGACGCTTCCGCACCGGCTTTTGCAGACGTTGATTTCGATTTCGGCGACGCATTCGAGCCCACGAACGCTCCCGTTTCGCACGAGCCTGTGGCTATCGCGGAACCGGACTTTTCCTTCGACGGCGACCTTGACGCGGCCTTCGCCGCGGCGCTTCCGGACAACGAGGTCAGACAGGAACGCTGGCAGGATCAGAACGGCATCGACCTCGATTTCGGTTTGACCGACGAAGATATCCGTGCGCTGGATGCCGTCGCGGTTGCCCCTGCGCCACAGCCCGCATTGCCGGTCACCCCTGAATCCGTTGCCCTCGACGACTTTGATGCCAATTTCTATGCCGCACTCGCCGACATCGACATGAGCTTCCTGGATACGCCAGCTGAGGCCCGCGCGACGGAGCAGCCGACGGAGACTGAGGCAGAGACGCATGCGGCGCCGGCAGCCGAGTCTTCGGATTTCGACATCAATCTGTTCGACGAGGCTGATTTCCGGCTTGCCGAGGAGGCAAATGCTCCCGCGGCGCAGGAATTCGTTCCGGAGAGCGAGACATTTCCCGAGATCGGCGCGGAGGCGTTCGATTTTGGCCTTGATGAATTGCGTCTGGATGATCAGGCGCCTGCGGCGGAAGCCGCGCCGCAGCCGCAAGACGAGACTTTCTTCGACGACATCGATTTCGGCGCGACACAATACGAACAGGATACCGCACCGGTCGCATCCGCCTCCACGACGGTTGAAGTCGTCCAACCGGTCACTGCCTCCAATTTCGAGCTTTCCGTGCCTGCCTATGTACCGCGCAAACTGCCGACATCGCCAATGGATGTGGCAGCCGAAGCTTTCCGCCAGCGCGAGGCTATTGCCGCGCCTGCCGAGCCTGAATTCAACCTTGAGGACGAACTCAACGCCCTGCTCGGCAACAAGAAGGCGGCGCCGGTCGAGGTTCCGGTCGTTGCGCAGCCTGCACCGGTTTTTGACGCGCCTTCGTTCGCGCCGTCCTACGCTGCGCCTTCCTACTCGCCCCCAGAGACATATCGGTCTTCGACATCCGATATATTTGGAACGTCCGGCGCGACGGCCTATCAGCCGATCGAGGCCCCTAAGCCAGAGCCGGTTGCGTTCGATGCGCCGGCGCACCCGGCAGATATCGACGACAATCTGAAGTGGGAGCTGGACGAGGCTTTTGCTTCGGAAACGCACGCGGCAGCAGTCGATCAGGATATTGTCTACGCCCCCAACTATTCTGACGACTATTCCAGGCCCTATGCTGAGAACGCCGGTCTGGCATCCGAGGCCGGTCGCGACTACGAGCCTGCCTATGACGCCCGCTATGATGATCGGAGACCAGAGCCGGTCGATCTAGATCTCATGCTTGATGAATTCGTCGATGAACCAGTTCGTCCGGAGGCGGCGATTTCCTACCGTGACGCTGTCGCAGGCGCCGCCGTTGGGGTGGCCGCCACGCGCCTCGGCTCGCCGCAAGTCGCGCGCACCGGGGTTGAACAAGAGCGTTTCAGCCCGCATCGCGATCCCGTTGTGCGCGGCAATCCGCTGACCGAGGATCCGCTGGATATCATCACCCAGCTTGCGGAGAAATACTCACGCAAGGATACTGTCCGTGCGGCGACTGGCGCAAGCTATGGATATTTGCCCGAGGACGAGGTCGATGGCGACATCGATATCTCCGATGTTTTCGAAGAACAGCCCGACGTCGAAACTGTCGAGGTAGTCGACCGCGCGATCGCGCTGGCCGATGATCTCGATATTCCGGAGTTGCCGGAGGAAGAAGATCTTCCGCCTGCGGCTGCCTACGACGACCTTGATGCAGAATTCTCTAGCCTGCTCAACGACATCAGCACCGAACCAGCCGCTGCGCAACAGGCGCCTGCCGGCTATCAGGATCCCCTGGCCGGCGGGTTCAGCGCCCGCGCCTATCAGGCCCGCCCCTATGAGAACGCCGGCGTCATAGCAACGGCTGCCGGAACTCGTCCGGCTCCTGCTCGCCCCATGGATGAAAACCTCGGTCAGGGTGCATTCTCCCTCGATGCCGACGACATCTATGGTCGTCCGTCTTCTGGGGCGCAGTACGCTGATGCCTATGATTACGATCCTGAATTCGAACAGGAGATCGCACCGCAGCAATTCGCTGAGAGGTCAACCCGCAAGTCGCCTTCGCGCGGTCTGCTGATCGCGGGCATCCTCGGCGGCGTTGTGCTGGTCGGCGCTATCGGCGCGTTTGCGCTGTCCTTCGGCGGTGGCGCGAGCGGCGACGCTCCGACCATCGTCAAGGCCGATGAAGGTCCTGTGAAGGTCCGGCCGGAAAATCCAGGCGGCGCGACAGTGCCGAACCAGGAGAACAAGGTGTACGACACCGTGTCGGGCGAAACCGGCAATGGCGTTGCACCGCAAGAAAAACTCGTCACCACGGCAGAGGAGCCGATGGACGTCACTCCTCCGCCGGTTGAGGAGGATCCGGCCACGGCATCCGGCAAGAGCGAGGACCGTATCGAGCAGATCGTGCAGGACGCAGAGGGCCAGACGGACGCTGAACTGACGGCGGTCGCTCCGCGCAAGGTCCGCACCATGGTGGTGAAGCCGGACGGAACGCTGGTGCCGCGCGAGGACGATGTCGAGATGGCCCCGTCCAACGAGCAGACGGAAGCGATCGCGGCGGTCGCCTCATCCGAGACAGCTACCGGGGCGACAGGAAGCCTTCCGGAATCGGCGCCGGCCCTTGCTCCTGTTCCAGAGCAAACTGCCACGGTTCCCGCCCCGGTGCAGACGGCCGGCATCCCCGATGCCGCAGAATCCGGCGCAACGCCTGCTACTGCCCCGGTTGCCCCGCTTCGGCCTGCCGATCAACCGGTCGATGTGGTCGGGGAAGTCGCGCCCACCCAGGTGGCTGCCGCGACCACAGCGGCCGCGACGGCCGGCGCAAGCTGGGCCATGCAGATTGCATCGCAGCCGAGCGAGGCCGCGGCGCAGTCATCCTACCAGGACCTTGTCCGTCGCTACGGCAGCGTACTGCAGGGTCGCGAGGTCAACATCGTCAAGGCCGAGATCGCCGGCAAGGGTACGTTCTGGCGCGTGCGCGTGCCGGCGCCAACCCGCAATGAGGCGATAAACCTCTGCGAGACCTATAAGGCCGCCGGCGGCAACTGCTTCGTTTCGCGATAGCGCCGGAAGAATCGGTCGAAATCCAAACGGCGCGGCACCAGCCGCGCCGTTTCCACGTCTGGGTACTCTCTGATTTCGGGGGTGCGGCGGCTCTTGCTTCCGGCTAAAATCCGCACATGACCGAATCAAAAGCCATGATCCTCGGCTGCCACGGCAAGTCGCTCAGCCGCGAAGAAGTCCGTTTCTACCGAGGCGAAGTCCCATGGGGCTTCATCCTGTTCGCCCGCAATATCGGAGAACCCGAACAGATCCGCGATCTGGTCGCCGAGATGCGCGATTGCGTGAACCGGCCGGATGCGCCGGTTTTCATCGATCAGGAAGGCGGGCGCGTCCAACGCATCAGGCCGCCGCTCGCGCCGAACTATCCCGCTGGCGCAGCGCTTGGCGCGATCTGGCAGGACGACCACGAGGCCGGCGAACGCGCCACTTGGCTGCTCGCCCGGCTCCATGCCTTCGACCTGCTGCGTTACGGCATCACGGCGGATTGCCTGCCGGTTCTGGACGTCCCCATTGAAGGCGCCAGCGATGTCATCGGCGCGCGCGCCTATGGCAAGAAGCCGGAGGCGGTGACCGCTCTCGGTCGCGCCGCCGCCGAAGGTCTGATGTCGGGCGGCGTGCTGCCTGTCATGAAGCATATCCCCGGACACGGCCGGGCTTTCTCCGACACCCATTTCGAGCTGCCGGTAGTGGATACGAAGCTCGGTGACCTGCAGCGCCATGACTTTGTTCCGTTCCGCGAACTTGCCTATCTGCCGATGGCCATGACAGCCCATGTGATCTTCAGCGCAATCGACCCCGACAATCCGGCGACCACCTCCGGCAAGGTCATCGAGCAAGTGGTCCGCGGCGAAATCGGCTTCGATGGCTTGCTGATGAGCGATGACACCTCGATGAAGGCGCTTTCTGGGGATTTCCCGTCGAAAGCCGCCGCGATCCTTGCGGCGGGCTGCGATATCGTCCTTCACTGCAACGGGGAAATGGAGGAAATGGCGGGCATCGCGTCCCGGACCAAGGGCCTCCAGGGACTCTCACTTGAGAGAGCGAAGCGCGCGCTGTCCTTCATCAAGGATCGCGACAACGCCGACGAAGCGGAAGTCCGTGCCGAGTTCGCGACCTATTTCCGCGAAACGGCTGTGGCGTAGCAGAAGGATACGACCTTGGCGGAAGCCACGGAGATCAAGGCGGGCAAGGCCGCACCGATGGACCGCCTCTGGGCGGACAACGATGAGTCGCGGGCCACCGACGATCCGTCGCTGGTGGTGGATGTCGCCGGCTTCGAAGGCCCGCTGGACCTGTTGCTGCATTTGGCGCGCAGCCAGAAGGTCGATCTTGCCCGGATTTCCGTGCTCGCGCTCGCGGAACAATATCTCGTCTTCATCGAAACCGCCCGCAAGCTGCGGCTCGAACTCGCCGCCGACTATCTCGTCATGGCCGCCTGGCTGGCTTTCCTCAAATCCAAGCTGCTCATTCCCAAGCAACCGGGCGAGGAGGGCGAGAGCGGCGAGGAAATGGCTGCCGTCCTGCAGTTCCGTCTGAAGCGTCTGGAAGCGATGCGCGACGCTGCCGCTCGGCTCGTCAACCGCAACAGGCTTGGACGCGACGTCTTTGCGCGCGGCATGCCCGAACTCGTGATCATCGAGAAGCGCAACGAATGGTCGGCGACGCTCTACGACCTGCTCACCGCCTACGCTTCGCAGCGTCAGCGCCAGGCGGTTGATCATGTGCGCATCGCCAAGCGCGGCGTCTGGTCGCTCAAGGACGCGCGCGACATCCTCACCCGCATGGTGGGAGAACTGAAGGACTGGACGGCGCTCGACAAGTTCCTCATCGACTATCTGGCAAGCCCGGAAGATCGCGCCACCGCGATCGCCAGTTCCTTTGCCGCAAGCCTTGAGCTCATCCGGGAAGGCATGCTTGAGGCGCGCCAGGATGAGGCCTTCGCTCCGCTCTATCTTCGCGGGCGGCAGCAAGAGGCCAGAAAAACCATCGAGGTGGTAGCATGACCGAAGGCGGCTCTATCGTCCCGTTTCCGCTCTCCGACACCGCTGTCGAGGCTGATGTGGCGGATGAAACCATGGTTCGCAACCCGGCCGAGCGGCTGCACATGGCCGAGGCCGTGCGCATGGCGGAGGCCATCGTCTTTGCCAGCGCGGAACCTGTGAGCGAAAAGCAGATCGGCCAGCGCCTGCCCGACGGCATCGACGTTCCGGCTGTCATGGCCGAGCTTCAGCAGACTTATGAGCGTCGCGGCGTCAATCTTGTGCATGTCGGCGACGGCTGGGCGTTCCGCACGGCAGGCGACCTCGCCTTCCTGATGAGCCGCGACAGTGTCCAGCAGAAGAAGCTGTCGCGCGCCGCGCTCGAAGTCCTGGCCATTATCGCCTACCACCAGCCGGTCACCCGCGCCGAGATCGAGGATATCCGCGGCGTAGAGACGTCCAAGGGCACGCTCGACACTCTGATGGAAACCGGTTGGATCCGCATGCGCGGCCGCCGCCGCACCCCGGGCCGGCCGGTGACCTATGGCACCACCGACAGCTTCCTCGATCACTTCGCGCTTGAGGAACTTCGCGACCTGCCAGGTATTGACGAGCTGAAGGGGGCCGGTCTGCTCTCGACCCGCATGCCGGCGAACTTCTCTATACCGGTGCCGCCAAGCGATCCGGACCTCCTCACCGACGACGAGGATCCGATGACTGACGTCGACCTCGAGGAACTCGGTCTGTTGACACCCAAGGTTACAGATGATTGACCCACGACCGGGGCCGGCTGTGTTGCCTGAGGTCCCCCGGAGCGTGGTTTGAAAGTCCAGCGTAGCGATTCGGAGGCAGTGCCCGCGCCCTCACGGGTGACGGCAGGCGTTACGTTTGCCGCGCGGCTGGCATTCGAGCACATCAGCCACGCCTTCAGCGCCGGACGCGATACCCTCTCGGACGTCTCGTTCTCCGCTGAGCCAGGCGAGGTTCTCTGCCTTCTCGGACCCTCGGGCTCGGGCAAGACGACACTCCTGCGCATTGCCGCCGGCATAGAATCGCAGTCATCCGGCCGCGTGCTGCTCAATGACCGCGAGATCGCCGGCCCCTCGACTTTCCTGCCGCCGGAACAGCGTTCAATCGGCCTTGTTTTCCAGGATTATGCGCTGTTTCCGCACCTCACCATCCTCGACAATGTTCGCTTCGGCCTGACGGCGATGGCGCGGGAGGATGCACGCCGCGAGGCGCTGATCGCGCTGGCACGGGTCGGACTGGAGCATCGCGCTGGCTCACTTCCGCATCTGCTATCCGGCGGCGAACAGCAGCGCGTGGCTCTCGCCAGGGCGCTGGCGCCTCGCCCGGCTGTTCTCTTGATGGACGAACCCTTCTCGGGCCTCGATTCACGGCTGAAGGATAGCGTAAGGGCCGAAACGCTTGCGATCCTGCGCGAAAGCCGCGCCACGGCCATCGTCGTTACGCATGACGCAGAGGAAGCGATGCGCCTGGGCGACCGGATCGCACTTCTGAAGTCCGGCCGTCTGGTGCAGGCCGGCCGCGCCGAGGATCTGTACCTCAATCCGGCCGATCTCTTTGTTGCAGGCTTTTTCTCTGAACTGAACCTGTTCGATGCCAGGGTTTCCGGCGGTTTTGCTGATACGCCGGTCGGCATGATCGAGGTTCCCGGCGTGGCGGATGGAACGAAAGTGACGGTGGCCGTCAGGCTTTCCGGCTTCGAAATCGGGGATGAAGGTCGGGATTTCCAGGCGCGGATACTGTCCAGGCGCTATCTGGGCGTCGTCGAACTGCTTGAATTCGTGGTTTCCGGCGCGGAAAAACCCGTCAGGGCGCGTATCCGCTGCGGCGCTTTGTCCTCGGGTGCAAGAGATATCTGGCTTTCATTGCGCAAGTCTGACGTACTTGTGTTTGAAACTGGCGACGAAAACGCATAGATCGTAGCCAGGGAAAAAACAGGAAGAATGTAACAATGGGTTCCTTTTCAATTTGGCACTGGCTGATCGTGCTGGTCGTCGTGCTCCTCGTTTTCGGCCGCGGCAAGATTCCCGAATTGATGGGCGACATGGCCAAGGGCATCAAGAGCTTCAAGAAAGGCATGGCCGACGACGATACGGCCGACGAGCCCAAGACGGTCGAACACCGTGTGGACGAATCGGTGACCGCGGGCAAGGAAAAGGCCACGAAGAGCTGATTCCGTTTGCGGAATGATCGGCCTGCCTGAAAGCCGGAACGAAAGCCATGTTTGAGATCGGCTGGACCGAGATGCTGGTGATCGCGGTCGTGATGATCGTGGTCGTTGGCCCGAAGGATTTGCCGAAAATGCTGCGTACCTTTGGCCGCACCACGGCCAAGCTGCGCTCCATGGCAGGTGATTTCCAGCGCCAGTTCAACGACGCGCTGAAGGAAGCCGAGCTCGACGACGTCAAGAAGTCGGTGGATTCGCTCAAGAGCCTCAATCCGGCCAACGAGATCAAGAAGCAGCTCAATCCGTTCGAGAAGGCTGCGGCCGATGTGCGGTCAGGCCTGGACACGCTGAAGCCCAAGCCTCCCGAACCCGCGTCGCCCGTTACCCATGCGGCAGAGCCGCTGAAGGCTGGGCCTACGACCGAGGGATCTTCGTCGGCGATTCCTGCTGCCTCCGCGTCTGTTGCAGCTGCGGTGGGCGTGCCCGATCCTTCCGCGCCGGCCCCTGCGACCGCGCCACAAGAAGCTGTCGCCAAGCCCGCACCCCGGAAAGCCAGGCCGAAGTCTGAAGCCAAACCGAAGGCGGACAAGCCGGCTGTGACTCCCGACGAAGAGACGAAGCCGAAGGCTGCGCCACGCAAGAAAAAAACCGAAAGCAGCGCGCCGTGACCAACACCGATCAGGACGAGGTCGACAAGTCGTCGGCGCCACTCATCGAGCATCTGATCGAACTGCGTCGCCGGCTGATATGGTCGATCGGCGGCTTCTTCGTCGCCTTCCTGGTCTGCTTCTTTTTTGCCAAGCAGCTTTTCAACCTGCTGGTCGTCCCCTTCCAGTGGGCGGTTTCCTGGGCTGGCCTTGATAACCAGAAGGTCGAGCTGATCTACACCGCGCCGCAGGAATTCTTCTTCACCCAGATCAAGCTCGCCATGTTCGGCGGCTTGGTGATCGCCTTCCCGCTGATCGCCACGCAGATCTACAAGTTCATCGCGCCAGGCCTCTACAAGAACGAACGCAACGCGTTCCTGCCATTCCTTATCGCCTCGCCGATCCTTTTCCTCATGGGCGCGGCGCTCGTCTATTTCTTCTTCACACCGATGGTGATGTGGTTCTTCCTCGCCATGCAGCAGAGCGGCGGCGAAGGCGAGGTTCAGATCTCGCTGCTGCCAAAAGTTTCGGAATATCTCAGCCTCATCATGACGCTGATCTTTTCGTTTGGCCTGGTGTTCCAGCTTCCCGTGGTGACGACGCTGATGGCGCGAGTCGGCATGCTTTCCTCGCAGGCGCTGGTGGACAAGCGCAAATGGGCGATCGTCATCGCCTTCATCGTCGCGGCCGTCCTCACGCCGCCTGATCCGGTCAGCCAGATCGGATTGGCGGTGCCGACGATCATTCTCTACGAGGTTTCGATCTGGGCGGCTCGCTGGGTGGAGCGCAAGCGCGAGGCCGAACGTCTCGCGCGAGAGCGCAAGGAAGCGGAAGAGGCTGCTGCCGAGAAAGCGGAGCCGGTAACCGCAGAGGCGGGCACGACCTGATCTTTTTTCGAGCGTGTCCCCCGACAGGCTCCCTGCCGGTGCATTCACTACCGCGAGAGCCCCGGTCGCATTCGAAAATGCGAGATTGGACTCGTTAAGACTCCGTGCCGTTGCTCAAACCGGCACAATGCGTCTTCCGGCAGGCCATTGAAGCCGTGCCTCGACCCTGCCAGTTTGGGGGTATGAAAAACCGGCTGGCTGCATGACCACGACTCCTACGCCAGGAAAGAGCACCAAGTCCGGCGAGCAATTTCTGCGCACGGCACGGCTCGTGTCGGGCCTTGTCCTGATGGTCTTCGTGACCATGCACATCACGAATCTGGCGCTGAACCTTTTCTCCATCGAGACGGCCGACGCCGGGCTTCGATGGCTGATGAACCCGTGGCGCAGCGTTCCCGGGGCCATCCTGCTTTACGGCGCCGCGGCGGTGCACGTCGTGCTGGTCCTGCGCACGCTCTACCTCCGGCGCACGCTGCGCATGCCGTTCAAGGAAGCGGCACAGACCATGCTCGGGCTTCTTATCCCGCTGCTGATTGCCGAACACGTCATCGGAACTCGCGTCTACGGCACGATGACAGGAACCGAGATCAACTACGAGTTCGTCGTCCGCTCCTTGTGGATCGACACGCCGCTTGTCGGGCTGAAGCAGGTCGTGGCGCTGCTCGTGATCTGGGCGCATGGCTGCCTCGGCCTGCATTTCTGGCTGCGCTATCGGGACTGGTACCCCACCGCTGCGCCATATCTGCTGATCGGCGCCGTCCTTCTGCCAGTGCTCGGGCTCCTGGGGTTCGCCGACGCAGGCAAGGCTGTTGAGCAACTTGCCCGTCCACCCTTGCCGGAGGGTCTTACGCGGGATCGTATTGTCGAAGCGCTCGCGACAAAGGATATGCTTCTGCATCTTGCCTATGTGGTTGCGGTTGCGGCCGTCCTGTCTACGCTTTTGCTGCGCGGGCTACGCCAGACATTGGCCCGCAGAAACAGGATCGAGGTTCGCTACGAAAGCGGGCAGTTCGTCAGGGTCCCCAAGGGCACCAGTGTCCTCGAGGCCAGCCGCATAGGCGGTATCCCGCATTATTCGGTCTGCGGTGGCAGGGGCCGTTGTTCCACCTGCCGGGTTCGGGTTACGGCGGGCAGTGAGGAACTTCCCGATCCTGGGCCGGTCGAGAGCGCCACCCTCACGCGAATCCACGCCGGGCCGGACGTGCGGTTGGCCTGCCAGTTGCGACCCACCGGCAGTCTCACCGTGCTGCCGCTCCTTGCAGCCGACCACGAGCGCGCGCTGCCATTAGGTGTCAGGACCGCGACCCCTGGGCGCGAGCGCGAAATCGCGGTCCTGTTCTGCGACATCAGGAGTTTCACCGCGCTGGCCGACAGGCGGCTGCCTTACGACATCGTGTTCCTGTTGAACCGGTATTTCGCCATCGTCGGCAAGGCGGTCGAGGAATCGGGCGGGCGGCTCGACAAGTTCATCGGCGACGGCGCGATGGCGTTGTTCGGGCTTGAGGGGTCGACGGCGGACGCCTGCCGTCAGGCTCTTGTAGCCTCGGTTTCCATCCTCAACGAGTTGGACCGGCTGAGTGAAGAACTTGCCGGCGAGATTCCCGCGCCGCTCCGGGTCGCTATCGGCATTCATGCCGGGCCTGCGATCGTCGGGGCAATGGGCTACGGGGGTGTCATGAACGTCACGGCCATCGGCGACACCGTCAATGTCGCTAGCAGGCTGGAGACGACGGCCAAGGAATTCAACGCCGCCATCGTGGTTTCGGATACGGTCGTCAGGCTCTCCGGCCTCGATCTCTCGCAATACGAGGAACAGGAGGTCGCCATCCGCGGCAGTGCCCGACCGCTCCACGTCCGGGTCGTGCCGCAGAGCGCGATATTGTCGGAAGGTTTCGCCACGGCGTCGGTGGCGCAGTCCGCCGCCTGACGTCGGGACAAGGCGGACACACGAATTTCTTCAGGTAATGGGCACTTCGGCGTCGATTTGCGTCGCGAAATGTGCAGAAGGAGGGGGGAAGAAGGAAAGCACGATGACGCCAAAGGCGGTTTACTGGGACATGGACGGCACGCTGATCGACAGCGAGCCGCTGCATGACGAAGCGCTTGTGTCGGCTATGAAGAGCGTTGGCATTGCCCCGCCTGCCGACCTGCACGAGCGCGTGCTCGGCATTGCAGCATGGCCCGTCTACGAGATGATGCGCGACGAGTTCGGCCTGAAACTCCCATACGATGATTGGATCAGGCGGAAATACAGCTACTACCTCGAACATGCGCCGAGGCTGAAGCCGCGTCCCGGTGCATTGGAGATTTTCCGCGATTTGCAGCGTCTCGGCGTGGCGCAGGCGATCGTATCGAACTCCGACCGTCTGATCGTCGATGCCAACCTGCGCGCAGTCGGCATCGTGGAGCCAGGCTTCAAGACGGTGTCGCGCAACGACGTTGCCGAGGGCAAGCCGCATGCCGAGCCGTTCCTTCGTGCGGCCTGGCTTACGGGTATCGATCCGGCCGATACGTTCGTGATGGAGGACAGTTTCACCGGCTCCCAGGCCGGGCTTGCTGCCGGCATGCGCACCATCTTCTGGCCGGAACGGCCGATGAAGGGTCCCGAGGGCGCGCTTGTCGCCGCTACAGCCGAAGATGTGAGACGTCTGCTCGGGCTGCTTTAGCCGCTTCTTTCGAGTCAGAATGTCGGAACCGCTCTGGCCCTTTCGTCCTTGAGGAGAAACCGAAAGGAGAAAGAGCATGGAAAAATCCGTTCTCACGCCCGCCGGCGAACTGGCCCGCCTTCCATATCCTCACTTTCCCGGCGAGAGCGCCGCGTACCAGGAAGCACGTCGCGCGCTGCTGGCCGAAGAGATCGAGTTCCGCCGCCATATGACCCGACTCGTGGAGCAAAGACGCTCGCTTCCACCCGGCCCGGTGATCGAGAAGGACTATCGGTTCCGGGATGCCAAAGGCGATGAACTCGGTCTCATCGATCTGTTCGGCGACAAGGACACGTTGGTCGCCTATTTCTGGATGTACGGACCGCAGCGCGCGCGTCCATGCCCGATGTGCACCAACTGGCTGGGATCGGTGAACGGCAACGGCGCGGATATCGCGCAGCGTGTATCGTTGAAGATCCTGGGGCGCAGTCCTGTCGAACGCCAGCGTGCCTTCGCCGCTGAGCGCGGCTGGAAGCACCTGGATTTTATCCAGACGGTCGGCGACGACTACGCCAACGATCTCGACCTGATCAACGATGACGGCAGCGAAAACCCGGCTCTCGTTGTTTACCGGCGTGACGGCGACAAGGTGCGGCTGTTCTGGGCGTCAGTCATGACGCGTGAAATGGCCGATCCCGGACAGGATCCGCGTAACGCGCCCGATATCGCCTCGCTGTGGTCGATTCTCGACCTGACTCCCGAAGGACGCGCCCCGGACTGGTATCCGAAGTTGAGCTACTGAGGTCGGCGCCTATTCTGCGGCCACCTGACGGACTGGCAGGCCGCCCGTCTCGACGATGAAGTCGATGAGCTCGTCCGGCAGCCTAAGCTGCTACGCGGCAACATCAGCCATGGTTGTGGCCATAGTGCGGGTCGCCCGGCAGTCGGCCATAGGCGTCGCGCTTGCCATGGCGATGGTCGTCGTCATGTCCGTGACTATGATCATGGTGATGATCGTGTCCGGCACCGTGCCCATGATGATGGCCATGATCATGCTCATCGTGATGATCATGGCCATGGGCGTGCCCGGAATAAGTGCTGTGTGCCGGCGAGAAGGGTTCGACGATGTCCGTCACAGTTGCCCCCAGCCCCTCAAGCATGTCCTTGATGACATGGTCGCGCAGGATAAGGATGCGCTCTGCCGAGATGGCGGCTGCCAGGTGTCTGTTGCCGATATGCCAGGCAAGCTCGGACAGATGAACCGCATCGCGCGCTCGGACGTCATAGAGTTCTTCTGGCGCCGCCCCAATCTCGATCTGGCGCCCGTCCTCCAGCACCAGAAGGTCGCCATCGGCGAGGGTCGCCGGTTCCAGCAGGTCGACCAGCACCTTGCCGCCGTCGACGAGTTCGATGGCGCGGCGTCGCAGGTGCCTCTCGTCATGCGCCAGAACGGCTCGGCCTGATATCGTGCCCGATACGCCGGCGGATGCGACCGACACGGCGCGCGGAAATTTGGTGAAGTCGGTGTTGAGCGAGAGTTTCATGATGCGATCATTCGTTGGTTGCGGCCCCATCATGCGCCAGAATGACCACTTCGGGCAAATGCCTTTGAGGTCGCACCAACGGACCGGGCTTGGGTGCAGGAATAGCGCAGCGCCATCCGCAACACCGAGGCGTCGTGTGTTGGAACCGATTTCGCGGTAACGCCGTTGCCACATTCGACATGCACTGTGTGTGGACGAACTGGAGACCGGATGAAGTGATGTTGAACGGAAGACGAGTAGTGATTGCGCCGCTCGTGGCGGTGATGATTTTGGCGGCGGGTTCGGGATATGCCCAGCAATCCCCTGCGACTCAGGAGGCGCTGGATACGATCATCGGAACCGAGGTTCAGGAAGAGGAAGTCGAGGCAGCCACCGATCCCGGCAGGGTTATCGCCGCGATCGAGAAGACTGGGGAGTCCATTTCCCTCGTCCGCAAGGCCTCCAGCCTTGACAAGGTGGATATCGTCTTCCTTGCGGATTCCGTTGAGGCCGAAGGCGGTCCGCCTGCCGAGATCGCGGAGAAGGTCAAGGAATACGAGGTCGAGATCGCTGAGTTGCGCAAGGAGGTCGAAGGCAATGCCATGCTCTTCCACGCGGTCGACTCGCGCCAGATTCTCATGCGCGACGTGCTGGCGGTGGAATTCGACGACTCCAACGGCGTCGTGATATTTGCCGCGGCGAAACCGGCCGGATAGCTCAGGCGCTGTGGAAAGCGCCGAGACCTAGCGTCGACATTAACATGGATAATCCTTTGCCGGCATGGTCTGCCGCCGAGGCGGATTTGTCGAGAACTTCCCTTATTGCTTCCGGTCGCCCGGCTTTCTATAGAGTTGAACAGGCCCTTGGCTATGAGGGGTGGGCGCGGAGGGGCGCGTCGGAAGGGAAGCAGGTCGGTTCAACGCCGTCGAATATGTTGGACCGATCCGAATAACTGGAAGGACGCAATGGCCGACAAGCTAGCCGAAGACATCATCGCCAAGGTCAAGGCCCATGCCGACCCATCGGTCGGCGACATCGGACCGGACACCGAGCTTACCGCGCTTGGAATTCACTCGCTGGAGCTGACCGAGATCATCTTCGATCTCGAAGAGGAACACGACATCGAGATTCAGATGAATACCGTCGAAGCCTGGAGCAACCTGAAGACCGTGCAGGACATGGTCGAGGCTGTCCGGGCCCTGATCGACAAGAAAGCCTGACTGCGAAAAGCCCCCCAATGCGCAAGCGCATCGTCGTCACCGGAATGGGCGGGCTCTGCGGGCTCGGCAACGACGTCGCGTCGATCTGGCAAGCCATGAAAAATGGCCGCTCGGCGATCGGACTGCTGGACGGCGATACGATCCAGAACATGAAGATACAAACCGGCTGCCAGATCAAGCAGCTGCCGGAGCACGGCATTGAGCGCAGGCGAACCATTTCGATGGACCGGTTCAGTCTTCTTGCCGTGATTGCGGCGCGCGAGGCGATCGCCCAGTCCGGATTGGTCGTCGATGAGAAAAATGACACACGGGTCGGGGCCGTGGTCGGCGTGGGGGTCATGGGATCGGCGACAGCCGACGAAAACTATCGCAAGCTGCTGGTGGATCAAAAAGCCCGTGCCGAAATCTTTACGGTACCGAAGATCATGCCGGGCGCCGCGGCTGGGCAGGTCAGCATGAACCTTGGCCTGCGAGGGCCAACGTTCGGCGTCACCTCTGCCTGCTCGTCATCCAATCACGCTTTTGCCTCCGCCATGGACCAGCTTCTTCTTGGTCGAGCCGACGTGATGGTTGCTGGCGGCACTGATGCGCCGCTGGTCTGGGGTGTGCTGAAAGGCTGGGAGGCGCTTCGCATCGTCTCTCCCGATACCTGCCGGCCGTTCTCTGCTGATCGCCAAGGCGTCGTCATGGGCGAGGGGGCGGGAATGGTCGTCTTGGAGACTTACGAACACGCGAAGGCTCGGGGCGCGACAATTCTGGCCGAGCTTGCCGGTGTCGGCATGTCGGCCGACGCTTCCGACATCGTGGCGCCGACCGTCGAAGGGCCGGCCGCCGCCATGAGCGCATGCCTTGCCGATGCCGGACTCAATCCGGAAGACGTCGATTATCTGAACGCGCATGGTACCGGCACCAAGGCCAACGACCAGATCGAGACAATGGCGATCAAGCGGGTATTTGGCGAACACGCGCGCAAGCTCTCGGTGTCTTCGACAAAATCCATGCATGCGCATTGCCTCGGTGCATCCGGCGCGATCGAGATGATCGCTTGCGTCATGGCGATCCGCGACGGCCTCGTCCCACCAACCGCCAACTACCGCGAGCCCGATCCGGACTGCGATCTCGACGTGACGCCAAATGTGGCCCGTGAACGCAAGGTACGCGCGGCCGTCAGCAACGGCTTCGCCTTCGGTGGCACCAATGCCGTGGTCGCGTTCAAGGCCGTGTCCTGATGTTGCGCGCCTGAACGCGCCTCTATTGAACGGCCGATATACTTGCCTACTTGCAGATGGCCTACACGCTACATCCCGGAGCCAACATGACCGATCTCTCTGCATTCCCGATCGCCACGCGCTGGAAGCCCGCTAATCCGGACCGCATCCAGCTCTATTCGATACCGACGCCGAACGGCGTGAAAGTGTCGATCGCGCTGGAGGAACTCGGGCTCGACTACGAACCCCATCTTGTCGATATCATGAAGAACGAGAGCTGGACGCCGGAGTTTCTGTCGCTCAACCCCAACGGCAAGATCCCGGCGATCATCGATCCGGACGGTCCTGGCGGCAAGCCGATAGGCCTGTTCGAATCCGGCGCTATCCTCCTTTATCTCGCGGAAAAGACTGGTCGTCTGTTACCGACCGACAAGGCAGCCCGCTACGAAGCGATTCAGTGGGTTTTCTTCCAGATGGCGAGCATTGGTCCGATGTTCGGGCAGTTGGGCTTCTTCTACAAATTTGCCGGCAAGGACATAACGGACAAGCGCCCGCTGAACCGCTATGCCGATGAATCGAAGCGTCTGCTCGGCGTGATGGAGACCCGCCTCACCGGCCGCAAATGGTTTATGGGCGACGAGTACTCGATTGCCGACATCGCCCACGTTGGATGGGTTCGCAATCTCATCGGCTTCTACGGGGCACGCGAGATTGTCGGATACGACAGTTTTCCGAATGTCGATGCCTGGCTCAACCGTGCGGTGGAGCGGCCGGCCGTGCAGCGAGGCTTGAATATACCGGCACGACCGTGACCGCCTTCGGCGATCGCCTTACTTGCCTTTAGCCTTCGCGGTCGAGCCTCGCTTGCCAACTACGGAGGTGGCGGCCGCGACCACGCCAGCCGCCGCGCCCGTCGCGGTGCTTGCGACCTTGCGGATAACGCGCTTCGCGATGGAAGGCTTCTCGGCCTTCGGTTTCGCAGCAGCCGACTTTGCGGCCTTCGAAGGGGCAGCGGAGGTCTTGGCTGCAGGCTTGACTGTTTTGGGCGCTGCCTTGCCAAACGTCTTGCTGTCCTTGGCCGCAGCCGGCTTGGCGGAAGCCGGCTTTGCGGTTTTCTTCGCTGCGGCGGATTTCGATGGAGCCTTTACCGTCTTCGCTTTTGTAGCCATTGCCCTCTTCCTTTGGCCTGCGGCATGAGCGCCGCGTTCTACCCGGCTATGCCCACGAATGTCGGCGCGCTCCGGATAGCAACGCCTACAACGGCAGATGCTACGCTTTTGTTCCCCGCGCGCCGCTTGCGCTCAGCCTCCAATGACGAGATCGGCAGGACGGCGGCGGCCGAGCACGCGCTCTATGTTGGGCATATCGTTGGACGCGATCCATGTGCGCGCATCCTCGTCGGACTTGCCGTGTCCGCGCCAGCGTTCCATCAGGCGGCGTTCGAGTTCGGCGCGGGGCACATCCACGAAGATCGTGAAATCGAAGAGCGAGCCCAGACTGGACCATGGTTCCTCGTCGAGCAGCAGATAGTTGCCTTCGACCAGGATGAATTTGAGTTCCGGACCGACGATGGCGGCGCCGGCGCGCGACAATTCCATTGAGCGGTCGAAGACGGGTATGGCGACGTCGGGCTCGCCGGCCCGTATGCGTTTCAGGAGAGTCGCGAACCCGGCGTAGTCGAAGGTCTCCGGCGCGCCCTTGCGCTGCCGCATGCCGCGTTGGTTGAGCACCACATCGTCGAAATGGAATCCGTCCATGGGGACGACCGCCGAAGCATGTTCCGGCAGCACTTCAAGCAACTGCTCGGCAAGCGTGGACTTGCCCGAGCCGGGAGGCCCGGCAATCGCGACGACGAAGCGTTGCGATTTTCCGGCGCGCCTGAAGATGGCGGCGGCGATCGAGGCGATCTCGGACATGATCTACCTGGGACGTTTCCTGGCGTCTGCGACCGTTGTGCCGGTCTTTGCCTTATTCTGTCGCGACTGCATGAAAAACTCAATCGCGAGCGCGGAAGTCGTTTCGGCTAGTCGCCCTGGCCGCGCTGCGGATAGGAGATGATCGACAGGTATTTCATCGGCAGCTTCGTCAGTTCTTCCGGTCCGTGCGGGGCGTCGGCGTCGAAAAACAGGCTGTCGCCCGGCTGCATGTGGAAGAGGTGCGAACCGTGACGGTAGATCACCTCGCCCTCCAGCATGTAGATGAACTCCATGCCCTCGTGCTGGAAGGTCGGGAAGATGTCGGACGTTCCCGAAAGCGTGATGAGATAGGGTTCGACAACCACGCCGCTGTTGTTGGCGTCGACATGGCCGAGCAGGCTGTACTGGTGACCGGCTCGCGTGCCGCGACGCTCGATCTCGACGCCTTCTCCGGCCTTGACGAAGACGGCGCTGCGTTCCTCTTCAAAGCGACGGAAGAAGGCCGTCACCGGCACTCCGAGCGCCCTGCTCAGCGCCTGCAGCGTTGTGAGCGAGGGTGACGTGATGCCATTCTCGATCTTCGAAAGCATGCCGAGCGAAAGGTTCGTCGCCTGTGCGAGGTCGGCGACGGTGATGCCAAGCTTCTTGCGGAAAGCACGCACCTCGCGGCCGATGGCGACCTCCAGCACTTTTTCCTTGGGATCGCGCACAGCATGCGGATTTTGGGTCAGCGGAGGACGGATCGCATGAACTTCGGCGACGGCCTGCCTGAAGGGCTTTACCTCGTCTGTCTTGTTCTTCGCCGTCTTGATCGTGCTGCCCTTGCCCGTCATCTTCCCCTCATTCAAGTCGCTGGCGCCACTTCACTCCGATGAATTTTTTCTACCCCTCATATGCACTGACAGTAATTGCCTCGCAACGGCGCGGCGATGTCATCCGCAGTCCCGAAGCGACGATTGACAGGCTTACAGGAGAATTTATTGTCCTCACAGTGAAAATTCTTTCCAATAATGACAATGGGGAATTCTGGGATGGGAATTGCGAAAAAGCGTGTGGCTGTCATCGGCGCGGGTCCATCCGGACTGGCGCAGCTTCGCGCCTTCAAGTCGGCGGCTGACAAGGGCGCAGACATTCCCGAGGTGGTCTGCTTCGAGAAGCAGTCCGATTGGGGCGGGCTCTGGAATTACACCTGGCGCACCGGCCTCGACGAGCATGGCGATCCGGTGCACGGATCGATGTATCGCTACCTCTGGTCCAACGGGCCGAAGGAGTGCCTGGAGTTCGCCGACTACACGTTCGAAGAGCATTTCGGCCGGCCGATCGGCTCCTACCCGCCCCGCGCCGTGTTGTGGGACTACATCAAGGGCCGCGTCGAGAAGTCGGGTGTGCGGCCGTGGGTCCGCTTCAATTCCCCGGTCCGCATGGTGACCTGGTCGGACGAGACGAAGAAATTCACCGTCACCGCGCATGATCGCACCAACGACCGTACCTACTCGGAGGAGTTCGACTACGTGGTCGTGGCGAGCGGCCACTTCTCGACGCCGAACGTTCCCTATTTCGACGGCTTCGAGACCTTCCAGGGCCGTGTGCTGCACAGCCACGATTTCCGCGACGCCACCGAGTTCAAGGGCAAGAACGTGATGGTGGTCGGGCGCTCCTACTCGGCCGAGGACATCGGCTCGCAGTGCTACAAGTACGGCGCCAGGACGGTCACCGTCTGCTACCGCTCCGCGCCGATGGGCTTCAACTTCCCGGAAGGCTGGGAACAGAAGCCGCTGATGACCAAGGTCGTCGGCAAGACCGCGCACTTCAAGGACGGTACGACCAAGGAGATCGACGCGATCATCCTGTGCACCGGCTACCTGCACCACTTCCCCTTCCTGACCGACGACCTCAGGCTGAAGACCAACAATCGCATGTGGCCGCTCGGCATCTACAAGGGCGTGGTGTGGGAGAAGAATCCGGCGCTGTTCTACATCGGCATGCAGGACCAGTTCTACACCTTCAACATGTTCGACGCACAAGCCTGGTACGCGCGCGACGTGATGCTCGGCCGCATCGAACTGCCTTCGCCCGCCGAGATGGCGGCCGACAGCCAGAAATGGCGCGACCGCGAGGAGACGCTGGCGGACGCCGAACAGATGATCTGGTTCCAGGGCGATTACACGCAGGAGCTGGTCGACGCGACGGACTATCCGAGCTTCGACATCGAGGCAACCAACCAGACCTTCATGGAGTGGGAGCACCACAAGATGGAGAACATCATGGGCTTCCGCGACAACGCCTACAAATCGCTGATGACCGGCACCATGGCGCCCAAGCACCATACGAAATGGATGGAGGCGATGGACGACTCGCTGGAGAGCTACTTGCAGACGAAGTGAGGGCGAGTTTTCCTCGCCCCTGCGAAGCGGGGGAGAGGTTTGGAGCGGAAGCGGACGGAGCAGGGGCTTTGGCGGGGCGGCATCGGCCGTTGCAGGCTCTCTGGACAGGTTGCTCCCCCACTCCGTCTCGGGCTTCGCCCGATCCACCTCTCCCCCGCTTCGCAGGGGCGAGGAACCCTAGTAGCATAGGTTCGCACCTCATCGTTGCCACGCCCTGCTTTCGCAGTCTGGCTTCTGTCAAAGAACGCTCTTCGCCGCCGGGAAGAGAAGTCGGGAAGCGGGGCACGGGGCCTTGCCTCTCATATAAATTTTACGTGGCCGGTCTCCCGCGCCCCGCCGGTGTTCTTGCCCCGACGGAGGACACGGCCGTTGCCGCTGGTCTCCGCCGGGGCCCGGACCTGGGGGTTCATCACCCAGCCAGCGCGACCGCAGCGCTGACCGATCCG